>NZ_NWSX01000007.1 GCF_002531825.1 Rhizobium sp. J15
CCTTGACGAGATGCTTTCGGTTTTGGCCCGCGAAGCCGACCTCGAATGGCTGATGATCGACAGTACCGTCGTGCGGGCGCATCAGCATGCGGCAGGCGCTCGCAAAGTCAAAGGGGGGCGGATGCCCAGGGCCTGGGGCGGTCTCGGGGCGGGTTGAGCACCAAAATCCACGCCGCGACCGAGGCGCTTGGGCTTCCAGTCCGTTTGATCGCCAGCCCGGGGCAGCGCAACGACATCGCCTTTGCCCATGAACTCGTTGAGGGCTTCGACGCCGACGCCACCATCGCTGACAAGGGATATGACGCAGATCATCTCGTCGACAGGATCGACAAGGCCGGAATTGACGTCGTCATCCCATCCAAGCGCAACCGGACAGTCCTGCGCCCTTACGACGTCGATCTCTATAAGGAGCGCAACAAGATCGAACGCTTCTTCAACAAGCTCAAGCAGTTCCGGCGCGTTGCAACCAGATACGACAAGCTCCTCGCCAACTTCATGGGCTTCGTCAAACTCGCTGCTATCGCAATCTGGCTCAAATAGTTAAATCGTCGCTGCGACCTACGATGCGCCAAAATTAAAACAGCCGCCTGCCTCGCGGCAAGCGGCTGAACGCTTCATTACGAATATGTAAGATTACATATGGATTGGCTTGAAGAAGGTCGCGAGCGCCGCTTCCTTCACGGCTTCGGACATCGTCGGATGCGCATGGCAGGTCCGGCCGAGATCTTCCGACGAACCACCGAATTCCATCAGTACGGCGATCTCGTGGATCATCTCGCCGGCGCCGAAACCGACGATATGGCCGCCAAGCACGCGGTCGGTTTCCTTGTCGGCGAGGATCTTGACGAAGCCGTCGGTCGCCAGCATCGCGCGGGCGCGGCCGTTCGCCGTGAACGGGAACTTGCCGACCTTGTAGGCCACACCCGCCGCCTTCAGCTCTTCCTCGGTCTTGCCGACCGAGGCGACTTCCGGCTGAGTATAGACGACGCTCGGAATGACCTCGTAATTGACGTGGCCATGCTGCCCGGCGAGGATTTCGGCAAGCGCCACGCCTTCGTCTTCCGCCTTGTGCGCCAGCATCGGACCCTTGACCACGTCGCCGATCGCATAGATGCCGGCGACATTGGTCCTGAAGTGGCCGTCGATCTCGACGCGGCCGCGATTGTCGAGCGCAACACCTGCCTCTTCAAGGCCGAGGCCTGCCGTATAAGGCTTGCGGCCGGTGGCGATCAGCACGACTTCGGCGTCGAGCGTGACCGTATCACCGCCCTTGACCGGCTCGAAGGTAACCTTGGCGCCCTTGCCGCCCTTTTCGACACCGGTGACCTTGGCGCCGAGATTGAAATCGATGCCCTGCTTGGCGAGCATGCGCTGGAACTGCTTGGAGACTTCGCCGTCCATGCCGCCGAGGATGGTGTCGAGATATTCGACGACGGTGACCTTGGCGCCGAGCCGCGACCAGACCGAGCCAAGCTCGAGGCCGATGACGCCGCCGCCGACGACGATCAGCGTTTCCGGAACCTTCTCCAGCGCGATGCCGCCGGTGGACGAGATGATGGTCTTCTCATCGATCTCGACCTGCACGCCCGGAATGCCCGCGACGTCGGAGCCGGTGGCGATGACGATGTTCTTACCCTCGATCTCCTGCACCTTGCCGTCCTCGGCGGTGACGGAAACCTTGCCGGCCGAGACGACCTTGCCGGTGCCCTGGAAGGCGTCGATCTTGTTCTTCTTGAACAGGAAGGCGACGCCGTCGACATTCGACTTCACCGTCGCATCCTTGTGCGCCATCATATTGGCGAGATTGAGCGTCGGCGCCGGCACGTCGATGCCGAGGGCGCTCAGTCCGTGGCCGGCCTGGTGGAACATCTCGGAAGCATGCAGCAGCGCCTTCGACGGAATGCAGCCGACGTTCAGGCAGGTGCCGCCATAGGTCGCGCGCTTTTCGACGACGGCGACCTTGAGGCCGAGCTGGGCTGCCTTGACGGCGCAGACATAGCCGCCCGGGCCGGTTCCGATAATGATCACATCGTAGGACATTTGCTTTTTCCCTTTGGATTTTTCGTTTAGTCGGCCGCGCGCGACAATGCGAGGCGGAAGCCGAAGCCGACGAGTGCCGCTCCGGTGATGCGGTTGAACCATTTGCCGCTGGCGATGAAGCGGTCACGGATCGCCTTGACCGTGAAGAAGTAGGAGACGCCGGCAAACCAGGCGACCAGCGCCGCCGCCATGCCGAGGCCGTAGGAGAACTGAATGAGCGCGGGCGTATCGTGATGCACCAGCGTCGAAAACAGCGACAGGAAGAACAGCACCGGCTTCGGGTTCAGCGCATTGGTGATGAAGCCCATGCCGAGGCATTTCAGCATCGAGACCGGCTTGCGGTCTTCGGCCGTCACCTCGATCTCCCGCACGCTGAAGCCAGGCTCGCGGAACGACTTGATGCCGAGATAGACCAGATAGGCGACGCCCGCCCATTTGATCATCGAAAACAGCATCAGCGATTTCGACACGATGAGGCCGAGACCGAGGATGGTGTAGCTGATATGGAAGAGCAGGGAAAAGCCCATGCCGAGCCCGGTCATGATGGCGGCGCGGCGCCCATGCACGATGCTCTGGCGCAGGATGACGGCGAAATCGGCGCCCGGCACGACTATGAAGATCGAGAAAACGGCCATCAGGCCCATGAATTCGAGAATATATTGCATGCTGTTTTCGCCCTGCCTTCTAGCGGCCGCCGCTGACGTTGAGGATCGCGCCGGTTATATAGGAAGCCGATGGAGAGAGAAGATAGAGGATCGCGTCCGCCACCTCTTCGGCCGAACCCGTGCGCTGCATCGGGATCGACGGCGCCATGTCGCGCGGCCGGTCCGGCAGCCCGCCCGATGCATGGATGTCGGTTTCGATGATGCCCGGCCTGACGGCGTTCACACGAATGCCTTCCGCCGCCACTTCGCGCGCCAGCCCGACGGTGAATGTATCGATGGCGGCCTTCGAGGCGGCATAATCGACATATTGCGCCGGCGAACCGAGGACCGCCGCCATCGACGAGATATTGACGATCGCCCCGCCCTGTCCGCCATGCCGGCTCGACATGCGACGAACCGCTTCCGCCGCGCAGAGGATGGAGCCGGTCACATTGACGCGCAGCATGCGTTCGATGCGTTCCACAGACATCTCGTCGACCCGCTGCGGATAATCGACGATGCCGGCATTGTTGACGAGCCCGTCGAGCCGGCCGAAATGGCGATCGACGGCAGCAAACATCGAGACGATATCGCCGGCCTTGCCGACATTGCCCTCGATCGCCATCGCCTCGCCGCCGCTTGCGGCGATCGCCGCGACGACGGCATCGGCAGCCGCGCGGTTGGAGGCGTAGTTCACCGCGACACGCCAGCCCCGGCGCGCGGCAAGGCGCGAGGCGGCAGCGCCGATGCCCCGGCTGCCGCCGGTCACGAGAACGACAGGTGCACCGCTCATGTCGCGCATTCCTTGAATGTCAGCACGTCCCATGGCGCCACGGAAGCCTTGCCTTCCCCCCAGGCGCTGGATTCGCGAATGGCAGGACCAAGGCCGGGCAGCACCAGCCTTTCGGCGGCGGCAGCGCCCTCGGGCTGCAGATTGTCCATCTCGCCCTTCGCATCCATGCCGTAGACCGCGCCCTGCCAGACTGTGCAGGCATCGAGATCGGCGCCGGTCACGTCGCCCTCGGGGCAGTTGAACATCAGGATGCCGATGGCGCGCACCGGATCTTCCGACGGCATGACATAGCCTTCCATCACCACCGATGTCTTCAACGCACTGACCTTGAACTGGTTGCTGGCGGCAGCCGACGAAGAATTCAGCGGTGCAAAACGCAGTTCATAGGCGCCGTCGCGATCGATATAGACGGCCCGCTCCTGCTTGCAGTCGGCGCCGAAGGCGCTCACGGGAATGCCGAAAACCGCAGCCGCGGCGATTGCCGCCACACCTTTCCGGCCCGCGGAGATACCGATCCAACCGCTCATTGCAGCTTCGGCTCCCTTCGCCCGTCGGCATTCTCGATCACAGCGAAATCCGTCAGCAGCATCAGCGCGCGGCCGTCCCTGTCGAGCCCCCAGAAAACCGGATAGATGCCGTCGCCCCAGCCGCTCCAGAACACCGCGACATTGCCCTTCTTGCCGGCGACCGGCCGGTGCAGCGCATAGATGCTCTTGTTGGCGTCGAGATCGGCAGCCAGCACGTCGTCATAATAATTGATGTCTGCATCCGGCTTTTGCGCCTGAACCTGCGCTTGACGCTCATCGATCAGATCGAGCGTCTGCGCATCCATGTAGCAGCCGACACCGGCGTCGACGGGATAGCCGAAGATCTCGTCGTCCTTCAGCGTTGCCGGATCTTGTCCGGGCAAAACGGCAAGCTCCCAATGATCCGGCTTGCCCTCGGCAAACCGCATGCTGGCGGCGGCAATGCGCCCGAAGGCCTGATAGAGCGTCACCGGATAATCGCCCGGTGCAACCGTTCTTGCGAGCGCCGGCCGATCGGGTTGGGCGAGTGGATCGGCCGCGACGATGCGCCCCGAGGTCAGCTCGACATTGCCCATGTGGATCACGCCGATCGAGCGTGCGGAAAGCTCTGCGTCGCCAAGCGCCACCAGATCGAAATTGCTGATGGCCTTGCCGACATCCCAGCCAGCGGCCGATGCGGAGACCGGAGCATGCGCGGCGGCAGCGCAAAAAAGAAAGCGCGCCGCTCGCAAGATCCCGTTCCGCATCGAAGCGCTCCTTAGAGATCGAGAACCAGACGTTCCGGATCTTCGAGGCTCTCCTTGACGCGCACGAGGAAGGTAACCGCTTCCTTACCGTCGACGATGCGGTGATCGTAGGACAGCGCCAGATACATCATCGGGCGGATGACGACCTGGCCGCCGATCGCGACCGGCCGCTCCTGGATCTTGTGCATGCCGAGAATGCCGGACTGCGGTGCATTGAGGATCGGCGAGGACATCAGCGAGCCGTAGACGCCGCCGTTCGAGATGGTGAAGGTGCCGCCCTGCATGTCGGCCATCGAAAGCTGGCCGTCGCGAGCTGCCTTGCCGAGGCGGCCGATTTCCTTTTCGATCTCGGCGATCGACATCTGGTCGGCATCGCGCACGATCGGAACCACGAGACCCTTGTCGGTGCCGACGGCAACGCCGATGTGGCAGTAGTTCTTGTAGATGATGTCGGTGCCGTCGATCTCGGCGTTCACAGCCGGCAGTTCCTTCAGCGCATGCGTCACGGCCTTGGTGAAGAAGCCCATGAAGCCGAGCTTGACGCCGTGCTTCTTCTCGAAGATGTCCTTGTACCTGTTGCGCAGGTCCATGACCGCCTTCATGTCCACCTCGTTATAGGTGGTCAGCATGGCGGCAGTGTTCTGCGCATCCTTGAGGCGCTTGGCGATCGTCTGGCGCAGGCGCGTCATCTTCACCCGCTCTTCGCGCGAGGCATCCTCGACCGTCGACGGACCGCGCGCAGCGACAGGCGCTGCTGCGGGTGCTGCCGCCGGAGCGGAAATGCCCTTGGCGACGGCGGCGATGACATCACCCTTCAGAACCTGGCCGCGTTTGCCGCTGCCGTCGACCTGATCGGCGGAAAGGTTGTTTTCAGCCAGCATCTTCGAAGCCGCCGGAGCCGGCGGCATGGTGGAGACGGAGGCGCTCGACGACGATGCCGCAGCCGCAGCGGCGGGCGCGGCAGGTGCCGGAGCAGCAGGAGCGGCGGCCGGTGCGGCAGCAGCCGGCGCGGCGGCAGCAGCTGCGCCTTCGGCGATCTGGCCGAGCAGCGCCCCGAGGCCGACGGTTTCGCCGGCGGCGGCGACGATTTCGGAAAGCGTGCCGGACGTGGGCGCGGGAACTTCGATGGTCACCTTATCGGTTTCAAGCTCGAGAATCGGCTCGTCGGCCTTGATGGCGTCGCCGACCTTCTTGAACCAGGTGCCGACGGTTGCCTCGCTGACGGATTCACCGAGAGTTGGAACGCGGATTTCTGTGGCCATTGTTCAAATCCTGATTTCGTGTGTTTTCGTTTAAACGTTTCAGACGGCGGGCGGCCGCAAGATGATCGAGGGCATCGGCAGGATATCGAAGTGGAAGCCGAAGCCGGAAGCGATGATCGGATCGTTATCGGCAAGAGCCTGCGCCGCCGCCTGATCCTCGACCTCGACGACTGCCATGCCCCAGGCGCCTTCCCCCTCGAAGACGGGGCCGACCGTCACGGCCGATCCCGCAAGGGCGTTGCGATGCCAGTATTCGACATGGCGTTTCATCGCTGCCATTTCCTCTCCGGTCCCGTCATGCGGGAAAGTGGGGCGCGGCGGCTGCAGTCGCAGAAAGAAGTAAGCCATCACGCCCTCCCTTGTTTTAGCCGCCCAACGCATCCTCGAGGAATGCCGAAAGCTGCGACAGATGCTTGGACATCAGGCCTGTTGCCGGCGAGGCGGCGGCCGGACGGCCGGTGTAGCGGACGCGCTGGTACTTCGCATCGATATGGGCGAGCACCCATTCGAGGAACGGGTCGATGAACGACCATGCGCCCATGTTCTTCGGCTCTTCCTGGCACCAGACCATCTCGGCGTGGCGGAAGCGCGACAGCTCGTTGATGAGCGCCTTTGCCGGGAACGGATAGAGCTGCTCGACGCGCAGCAGATAGATGTCGTCGATGCCGCGCTTTTCACGCTCTTCCAGCAGATCGTAGTAGACCTTGCCGGAGCACATGACGACGCGGCGGATCTTGCTGTCCTTCTGCAGCTTGATCGGACCGTCCTTGATCACCTCGGCGTCGTCCCAGAGAAGGCGATGGAAGGCGGATTCGCCGGCCAGTTCGGCAAGCGTCGAGACTGCCCGCTTGTGGCGCAGCAGCGACTTCGGCGTCATCAGGATCAGCGGCTTGCGGAAGTCGCGCTTCAGCTGCCGGCGCAGGATGTGGAAGTAGTTCGCCGGCGTCGTGACGTTGGCAACCTGCATGTTGTCTTCCGCACAGAGCTGCAGGAAGCGTTCCAGGCGGGCCGAAGAGTGCTCCGGACCCTGGCCCTCATAGCCGTGCGGCAGCAGGCAGACGAGGCCCGACATGCGCAGCCACTTGCGTTCGCCCGACGAGATGAACTGGTCGAAGACCACCTGCGCGCCGTTGGCAAAGTCGCCGAACTGGGCTTCCCAGAGCGTCAGCGCATTCGGACGGGCGAGCGAATAGCCATATTCGAAACCGAGGACAGCCTCTTCCGAAAGCATCGAATTGATGACTTCGTAACGGGCCTGCGTCGGCGCCAGGTTGGCGAGCGGGATGTAGCGTTCTTCGGTCTCCTGATCGTAGAGAACCGAGTGACGCTGCGAGAAGGTGCCGCGTTCGCAATCCTGTCCGGACAGACGGATCTTGTGGCCTTCGACGACGAGCGAGCCGAACGCAAGCGCTTCCGCCATCGCCCAGTCGAGGCCTTCGCCGCTCTGGATCATGTTGGAGCGGTTTTCCATGAAGCGCTGGATCGTGCGATGGGCGTTGAAGCCCGCCGGGATCTCGGAGAGCTTGCGGCCGATCTCCTTCAGCGTCTTCATCGGCACGGCGGTCTTGCCGCGGCGCTGTTCGTCCTGATTGTCGGCCGTGCGCAGGCCGGACCACTCGCCGTCCAGCCAGTCGGCCTTGTTCGGCTTGTAGTGCTGGCCGGCGTCGAATTCCTGTTCGAGATGGGCGCGCCAGTCGGCCTTCATCTTCTCGACTTCGCCGTCCGTCAGCAGGCCTTCGCGAACCAGACGTTCCGCGTAGAGCTGCAGGACCGTCTTGTGGCCACGGATGACCTTGTACATCTTCGGCTGCGTGAAGGATGGTTCGTCGCCTTCGTTGTGGCCGTAGCGGCGGTAGCAGAACATGTCGAGCACCACGGGCTTGTGGAACTTCATGCGGAATTCGGTCGCGATCTTGGCCGCGTAGACGACCGCTTCCGGATCGTCGCCGTTGACGTGCAGGATCGGCGCCTCGATCATCTTGGCGACGTCGGACGGATAGGGCGACGAGCGGGAGAAGGCGGGGTTCGTGGTGAAGCCGATCTGGTTGTTGATGATGACGTGCATCGTGCCGGCGACGCGGTGACCGCGCAGACCGGAAAGGCCGAGGATTTCGGCGATGACGCCTTGGCCGGCAAAAGCTGCGTCACCATGGATCAGCAGCGGCAGCACCTTTGCACGTTCGGACAGCGGAATGATGTCGCCATCCCATACCGTCGCGCTCATGTCCTGCTTGGCGCGGGCCTTGCCCATGACGACCGGATCGACGATTTCGAGATGCGACGGGTTCGCCGTCAGCGAGACGTGCACCTTGTTGCCGTCGAATTCGCGGTCCGAGGAGGCGCCGAGATGGTACTTGACGTCGCCGGAGCCTTCGACCTCGTCAGGCGCGTAGGAGCCGCCCTTGAACTCGTGGAAGATGGCGCGGTGCGGCTTGCCCATGACCTGGGACAGCACGTTCAGGCGGCCGCGATGGGCCATGCCGAAGACGGCTTCCTTGAGGCCAAGATGGCCGCCGCGCTTCAGGATCTGTTCGAGCGCGGGGATCAGCGATTCACCGCCGTCGAGGCCGAAGCGCTTGGTGCCCTTGAACTTGACGTCGAGGAACTGCTCGTAACCTTCGGCTTCGACCAGCTTGGAGAGGATCGCCTTCTTGCCTTCAGCAGAGAAGGCAACGCCCTTATCGGGGCCTTCGATGCGTTCCTGGATCCATGCCTTCTCCTCAGGATTGGAGATATGCATGAATTCGACGCCGAGCGTCGAGCAGTAGGTGCGCTCGAGGATCTCGATCATCTCGCGGATCGTCGCGTATTCGAGGCCGAGAACGTTGTCGATGAAGATCTTGCGGTCGTAATCGGCTGATGTGAAGCCGTAATTTTCCGGCGACAGCTCGCGATAGTCGTCGACGGCAGCGGCGATGCCGAGCGGGTCCAGCTTGGCATGCAGGTGGCCGCGCATGCGGTAGGCGCGGATCATCATGATGGCGCGGACGGAATCGCGCGTCGCCTGCAGCACGTCGGTAGTGTCGGCGGGCTTGCCTTCGGCTACGGCCTTCGCCTTCACCTTGGTCTCGATCACCTTCTCGACGATGCCCCAGTCGCCGTCGAGAGCCGATACCAGATCGCCGGCGGCTGCCAGAGGCCAGTTCTTCTTGCGCCAGGAAGCACCCTTGGCCGCCTTCTTCACATCGGCAGGATCTTCTTCCAGCGCCTTGAAGAAGGTGCGCCACTGATCGTCCACCGACGCCGGATCCTCTTCGTAGCGCGCATAGAGCTGCTCGATATAGGCCGCGTTGGCGCCATCCAGAAACGAGGTGATCTGAAACTGCTCGTTGGCTTCTTGCCGTGCCATGGTGATATGCGAACGCTTCCGTCCGCCTCCTGACTTTGATGAATTTGCCGGCTTGATCACCGGCTGCCGCATTCCGATTGCCGCCTGTCCGCGGCGCATCTGCTGGTCTCGTGTACTAGGCCGGGCGGAAGGCGCAGATGCCGTTCCTCCGCCCGGTTATAGGTGGTTTCAGCCCTTGAGGACTTCAACCAGCGTCTTGCCGAGGCGGGCCGGAGACGGCGACACCTTGATGCCGGCCGATTCCATTGCCGCGATCTTCGATTCCGCGTCGCCCTTGCCGCCGGACACAACGGCGCCGGCATGGCCCATGGTGCGGCCCTTCGGCGCCGTACGGCCCGCGATGAAGCCGGCCATCGGCTTCTTGCGGCCCTTCTTGGCTTCGTCCTTCAGGAACTGCGCGGCGTCTTCTTCGGCCGAGCCGCCGATTTCGCCGATCATGATGATCGACTGCGTCGCTTCGTCGGCCAGGAACATCTCGAGCACGTCGATGAACTCCGTGCCCTTGACCGGGTCGCCGCCGATGCCGACGGCCGTCGTCTGGCCGAGGCCTTCGTTGGAGGTCTGGAAGACAGCCTCATAGGTCAGCGTGCCCGAGCGGGAAACGATGCCGACCGAACCCTTGCGGAAGATCGAGCCCGGCATGATGCCGATCTTGCATTCTTCCGGCGTCAGGATGCCGGGGCAGTTGGGCCCAAGCAGGCGCGACTTGGAGCGGTCGAGGCGAGCCTTGACGCGGACCATGTCCATGACGGGGATGCCTTCGGTGATGCAGGTGATGAACGGGATCTCGGCGTCGATCGCCTCGATGATCGCGTCGGCGGCGCCGGCCGGCGGAACGTAGATGACGGTCGCGTCGGCGCCGGTCTTTTCCTTGCCCTCGGCGACGGTCGCGAAGATCGGCAGGCTTTCGCCCTTTGCGCCGGTCCAGGTTTCGCCGCCCTTCTTCGGGTGGATACCGCCGACCATCAGGGTGCCGTAATAAGCGAGCGCCTGTTCGGTGTGGAACGTGCCGGTCTTGCCGGTCAGACCCTGAACGAGGACCTTGGTGTCTTTATTGACGAGAATAGACATTCTTTCCGATCCTTCAAATTAGCCGTTGATCGCCGCGACGATCTTCTTGGCCGCATCGTCCAAGTCGTCAGCCGCCGTGATCGCGAGACCCGACTCGTTCAGGATCTTCTTGCCGAGCTCGACATTGGTGCCTTCAAGGCGCACGACGAGCGGAACCTTGAGGCCGACTTCCTTGACCGCGGCAATGACGCCCTCGGCGATGACGTCGCACTTCATGATGCCGCCGAAGATGTTGACGAGAATGCCTTCGACCTTGGGGTCTGCGGTGATGATCTTGAAGGCCGCAGCGACCTTCTCCTTGCCGGCGCCGCCGCCGACGTCACAGAAGTTGGCCGGCTCCTTGCCGTAGAGCTTGATGATATCCATCGTCGCCATGGCAAGGCCTGCGCCGTTGACCATGCAGCCGATATTGCCGTCCAGCGCGACATAGGCGAGGTCCCACTTGGAAGCTTCGATTTCCTTGGCGTCCTCTTCGGTCTCGTCGCGCAGCGCCCGGATGTCGTCGTGACGGAAGAGCGCGTTGCCGTCGAAGGACATCTTCGCGTCGAGAACGCGCAGGTGGCCATTCTTCATGACGATCAGCGGATTGATTTCGAGAAGGGACATGTCCTTCTCGTTGAAGGCCTTGTAGAGCAGCGGGAAGAGCGACTTGGCGTCTTCTGCGGCAGCGCCTTCGAGCTTGAGGGCCGACGAGATCTTGGCGACGTCGGCAGCCGTCACGCCGGTCTCAGGATCGATGGCGATCGTCTGGATCTTCTCGGGCGTGTCGTGGGCGACGGCCTCGATGTCCATGCCGCCTTCCGTGGAGACGACGAAGGCGACCTTGCCGACCGAGCGGTCGACCAGCAGCGAGCAATAGAGTTCGCGGTCGATGTCGGCGCCGTCCTCGATGTAGAGGCGGTTGACCTGCTTGCCGGCTTCGCCGGTCTGCGCGGTCACCAGCGTGTTGCCGAGCATTTCCTTGACGTTGGCAACGACATCCTCGATCGACTTGGCAAGGCGCACGCCGCCCTTGGCTTCGGGCGACAGTTCCTTGAACTTGCCCTTGCCGCGGCCGCCCGCATGGATCTGGCTCTTGACCACGTAAAGCGGGCCGGGAAGCGACTTGGCGGCAGCCTCGGCCTCTTCGGCCTTGAGAATAGCCACACCTTCGGCGACCGGCGCGCCATAGCCCTTCAGCAGAGCCTTGGCCTGATATTCATGAATGTTCATGGGTCTATTCCTGTTTGGATTAGTTCAGCGCCGATTACTTGAGGGCAGGCGCGATGTTGATGCAGGCCTCGCAGAGACCGGCAACGGCGGCCACCGACTTGTCGAAGGCCTCCTTCTCGGTCTTGTTAAGGTCGATCTCGATGACGCGCTCGACGCCGCCGGCGCCGATGACGGTGGGAACACCGACATACATGTCCTTGACGCCGTACTGGCCGGTGAGATGGGCAGCGCAAGGCAGGACGCGCTTCTTGTCCTTGAGGTAGGATTCTGCCATTTCGATCGCCGAGGCAGCCGGCGCGTAATAGGCCGAGCCGGTCTTCAGCAGGCCGACGATTTCGGCGCCGCCGTCACGGGTGCGCTGGATGATCTCTTCGAGGCGCTCCTTGGTGACCCAGCCCATGGTGACGAGATCGGTGAGCGGAATGCCGCCGACCGTCGAGTAGCGGGCGAGCGGCACCATCGTGTCGCCATGACCGCCGAGAACGAAGGCCGTCACGTCCTGAACGGAGACGTTGAATTCCTTGGCGAGGAAGAGGCGGAAGCGCGAGGAGTCGAGAACGCCGGCCATGCCGACGACCTTGTTGGCCGGAAGGCCCGAAAACTTCTGCAGCGCCCAGACCATGGCGTCGAGCGGGTTGGTGATGCAGATCACGAAGGCGTTCGGCGCATACTTCTTGATGCCGGCGCCGACCTGCTCCATGACCTTGAGGTTGATGCCGAGAAGATCGTCGCGGCTCATGCCGGGCTTGCGCGGAACGCCGGCGGTGACGATGCAGACATCGGCGCCTTCGATTGCGGAATAGTCGCTGGCGCCGGTCAGATTGGCGTCGAAGCCTTCGACCGGAGAGGACTGTGCGATATCGAGGCCCTTGCCCTGGGGAATGCCGTCGGCAATGTCGAAGAGGACGATGTCGCCCAGCTCCTTCAGGCCGGCGAGATGCGCCAGCGTGCCACCAATCATGCCAGAACCAATGAGTGCGATCTTGTTACGCGCCATTTCGCTGTTTCCTTTGCGATCAAATTCGTCGAACGACGCTTAGGCACCGCTCAATGACGCAATCGCATAGACCCAAAGCCCAAAAATGGCAATCCATTAATTTTGATGCAGCGTTTTCAATCGTTTAGATACTAAAATTCTTACGTAAACGTAAGTTTATTTTGTCACCGGATTGTTACTCCGCAGCCCGTTTTTCATGGTGCAGCGCAAGATATTCCGCGCTCCGCATCTCGAAGAGGCGCGACGCCGTGCGGTCGAATTCGAAGCCTTCCGTGCCCCGGCGGTTAACGAGCAGTTCCTCGGGCATGGCCGCCGCGGATATGTAAAGCCGCACCGCATGATCGTAGAACGTATCGACCAGAATGATGAAACGCTTGATCTGGTTCCGTTTCTCCGGCCCGAGCAAGGGAACGTGATCGACAAAGACCGTATCGAACCGTTCGGCGATGGCGAGGAAATCGGCCGCCCCGAGCGGCTTGTCGCAAAGGTCGGCAAAGGAAAACCGGGCCATGCGGTCGGCGGCGAGCGGCACGTGGATCGAGCGCCCCTTCATCGGAATGTCAAGCGGATGCGCCTTGCGCCCGTGCAGCGCCTGCGTCCAGGATGCCTCCATCGCCATGTCGTTATGTTCGTTGATCGGCACGAGATAGACGGGCTGGCTGTTCAGCTTCTCCATCCGGTAGTCGGTCGGCGAATCCAGCGTGACGATATCGACATGCTGCTTGAGCAGGGCGACGAAAGGCAGGAAGAGGCCACGATTGAGGCCGTCCTTGTAGAGATTGTCGGGCTCGACGTTCGAGGTCGCGACCAGCACGCATCCCCGCGCGAAGAGTTCGGAGAACAGCCGCGACAGGATCATCGCGTCGGCAATGTCGGTGACCGTGAACTCGTCGAAGCAGAGCAGTTCCGCTTCCTCGTAAAGCGCTGCGGCGACCGGCGGCATCGGGTCGGCCTGTTTCGTCTCGCCGTTCTTGAGCTTCAGCCGGTGCGCCGCGATACGGTTGTGCACGTCGGCCATGAATTCGTGGAAATGCGCCCGACGCTTTTTCCTGCACGGCGCCATCGAGAAGAACATGTCCATCAGCATGGTCTTGCCGCGCCCGACGCTGCCGTGGATATAGAGCCCCTTGATGCCGCCCGCGGCCTTCTTCTTCGAGGCGAAAAGCCAGCCGAGAGCGCTCGATTTCGCCGCCGGCCGTTGCTGCTTCAGCCCGGCCAGCACCCGGTCCAGGCTTCTCGCGACGTCCATCTGCGCGGCATCGACCTGCAGCGCACCAGCAAGCGTCAGCGACTTGAGCTGTTCGCAGACGCTGATCGCATAATCTGGCATTGGCTGCATGAGGGCATATCCGCCTGTAAGTCATCGGCGGCGATCCGCCGGATCGTCTACCGCGCGCCGGTTAATTACCGGCTGAGGCTGATCTGCTGGCCTGTGCTGGTCTGTCCCTCGAAGCGGTTGTCGGCCGTCTTGTAGACGCTGCCGATCTGGTTGCCGGACCGGTCCTTGAGCAGCACCTGCTTGCCGGCAACTTCCCAGGAACCCATCGCCGTCAGTTCGCCGACGCAGCCGCGCGTGCCGCCGCGCGAACCGCTGCCGAGATTGGTCAGCGTCAGGAACATGTCGCAACTGCCGTTGACGCGCCAGCTCCCGACCATCGATTCCTTGGTGACATCAAGCGCATTCGCGGCGACCGCGCCCGGCTGCGCACCCGGCATCGGCGAAGCGGACGCCGGCGCGGCCGGAAACTGCGAGCTGCCGCTCGGCGGCGGAAGCTGCCCGCCCTGCACCGAAGGAACCGGCTGCGCCGTCAATGGCGTCGGCACCGAGCTTGAGTTGGAGTTGTAATTATATGCCGTCCGATCACAACCGGCTAGCGCGAGAGCCACCACCAGACCTGTCATCGCATATCGCAACTGCATCATCATACTCCTGATTTCGGCCGCCGCCGCAGAGAAACGGGCGTGAGACTAGTTCGATTACCGTAATTCGCTTTGGTTAATCAAGTCGCACAGCATAAATTGCCCGTAACAACACCTAATCGAAAAACGATACAGTTCAACTGTCCCGCTGCAAAACTTCCTGCACATAGAATTTGTCAGCAAGGTGTTGTGCGAGCCGATCTCCGTCGGGGTCCCGGCTGAACTCCCGCGATATCTCCGAATAACGCTGGAACGCGTTGCTGAGAAAAGATTGCACCAGCATCGGCGGCAGCCCCTCTCCCATTTCCCGCGTCTGCTTCTTGACCTGTACGAGATCGAGTATCGCCGTGCGAAGGTCGGGAGAGATCGAGATCGTCTCGAGGCATTCCAGCATATTCATTGGCGGCAGCGCCTGAAACGAACGTTGCCGCATCCATTCGAGCGCGATGGCCGGGCGCACGGCATAAAGGAGCTTCTTCAGCCTGATCGCTCCCTCCCCCTGACTCTGAAAATGCTGCCGCAGGAGCCCGACATAGTGGGCCGCGACCTTTTCCGGCACCATGATGAGATCGAGCAGCCCACCGAGGCGCGAACGAAAGCCGACTTCCTCTTCGTAAGCGATCGGCGATTTCAGCCATTCGACCATGACCGCGTTTCCCTTGAGCGCAAGCCGCAACGCCTTTCGCAGATCCCAACCGCCCGTATCGATGTCGCCAACGATCGGAAACTCGATGACATCGCGCGCCGCAACAAGCGCGAGATGATGCTCGACGGGGCGGATATAGACGAAGCGGCAGTCATAATCGCTGTCGGGAGAGGGAAAACCCCAGGCGCGGCTGCCGCTTTCAATCGCAAACCCGATGCGAATGCCCTGCTCGCGCACCGCGGTGAGCCGCGACCGGATCTCTCTGACGGCTTCCGGATCGAAACCGTCTATTGCGCCATCGGCAGCCACGCGGATCAAACCCGGCGCTCGACCATCATCTTCTTGATTTCGGCGATCGCCTTGGCCGGGTTGAGGCCCTTCGGGCAGGTCTGCGCGCAGTTCATGATCGTGTGGCAGCGATAGAGGCGGAACGGATCCTCGAGATTGTCGAGCCGCTCGCCGGTCGCCTCGTCTCGGCTGTCGATGAGCCAGCGATAGGCCTGCAGCAGAACGGCCGGGCCGAGGTAACGGTCGCCGTTCCACCAGTAGCTCGGACA
The DNA here is from genome assembly GCF_002531825.1 of Rhizobium sp. J15. GTDB lineage: Bacteria > Pseudomonadota > Alphaproteobacteria > Rhizobiales > Rhizobiaceae > Rhizobium. The sequence continues at coordinate 15,765 of NZ_NWSX01000007.1, forward strand.
GGATGTCGAGCAGCAGGCGCAGAGAATGCATTCATAGAGGCCGTCGAGCTTCTGCCGGTCCTCGTGGCTCTGCTTCCATTCCTTGGCCGGCGTCGGCGACACCGTCTTCAGCCAGGGCTCGATCGAGCGATGCTGGGCGTAGAAGTTGCTGAGATCGGGCACCAGGTCCTTGACGACGGGCATATGCGGCAGCGGATAGACCTTCACCGCGCCCTTGATATCGTCGAGACCTTTGGTGCAGGCCAGCGTGTTCGTGCCGTCGATATTCATCGCGCAGGAACCGCAGATGCCCTCGCGACAGGAGCGGCGCAAGGTCAGCGTCGGATCGATCTTGTTCTTGATGTAGAGCAGACCGTCGAGCACCATCGGGCCGCAATCGTCGACATCGATGTAGAAAGTGTCGATCGACGGGTTCTGGCCATCGTCCGGGCTCCAGCGGTAGACGCGGAATTCGCGGGTGTTCGTCGCACCCGCCGGCTTCGGCCACACCTTGCCTTCGCGCATCTGAGAGTTCTTGGGGAGAGCGAGTTCAACCATGATAGGTTCCTCTTGAAATCAGTATACGCGAGCTTTTGGCTCGATCTTGTGCGGATCGATGCCTTCCGCGATCAGCTCGGTGTGAACTGGCCGGTAATCGAGTTTCACGTCGCCCGCCTCGTTCACCCAGGCAAGCGTATGCTTGCGCCAGTTGACATCGTCGCGGCCAGCGAATGCGCCCTCGGTATAATCCTCGCGGGCATGCGAACCGCGGCTCTCCTTGCGGGCCTCGGCGCCGTAGATCGTGGTGATGGCGTTTGCCATCAGGTTCTGCAGCTCGAGCGTTTCCACGAGGTCCGAGTTCCAGACCATCGAACGGTCGGTGACCTTGATGTCGCGCATTTCCTGCCAGATCGCCGAGATGCGGCGGCAGCCGGATTCCAGCGATTCCTGCGTGCGGAACACGGCGGCGTCTTCCTGCATGGCGCGCTGCATCTTCTCGCGCAGGTCAGCCGTCGGCGTACCGCCGCTGGCGTAGCGTAGGCCGTCGAAGCGCTCCATGATCTTGTCGCAGGCCGCGACGTTGAGATGCGGGACCGGCGCCGCACGGTCGATGACCTCGCCGGCGCGGATCGCGGCGGCGCGGCCGAAGACCACGAGGTCGATCAGCGAGTTGGAGCCGAGGCGGTTGGCGCCGTGCACCGAGGCGCAGCCTGCCTCGCCCACCGCCATCAGGCCGGGGATGATCCGCTCCGGATTGGCGCCGTCGGCGTTCAGCACTTCGCCCCAGTAGTTCGTGGGAATGCCGCCCATATTGTAGTGAACGGTCGGCAGAACAGGGATCGGCTCGCGCGTGACGTCGACGCCGGCGAAGATCTTGGCGCTCTCGGAAATGCCCGGCAGCCGTTCATGCAGAACGGCCGGATCGAGATGGTCGAGATGCAGGAAGATGTGGTCCTTGTTCTTGCCGACGCCGCGGCCTTCGCGAATTTCCAGCGTCATGCAGCGCGAAACGACGTCGCGCGAGGCAAGGTCCTTGGCCGAAGGCGCGTAGCGCTCCATGAAGCGTTCGCCCTCGGAGTTGACGAGGTAACCGCCTTCGCCGCGCGCGCCTTCGGTGATCAGACAGCCCGATCCGTAGATGCCGGTCGGATGGAACTGCACGAATTCCATGTCCTGCAGCGGCAGGCCGGCGCGCGCCACCATGCCGCCGCCGTCGCCGGTGCAGGTATGGGCCGAGGTCGCCGAGAAATAGGCGCGGCCGTAGCCGCCGGTCGCCAGCACCACCATCTTGGCGGCGAAGCGATGGATCGTGCCGTCATCGAGGCACCAGGCGACGACGCCGGTGCAGCGGCTGCCGTCTTCCGACATGATCAGGTCGAGCGCGAAATACTCGATGAAGAATTCGGCGTTGTGACGCAGCGACTGGCCGTAGAGCGTGTGCAGGATGGCGTGGCCGGTGCGGTCGGCGACGGCGCAGGTGCGCTGCACCGGCGGGCCTTCGCCGTAATTCTGCATGTGGCCGCCGAACGGGCGCTGGTAGATCTTGCCTTCCTCGTTGCGCGAGAACGGCACGCCGTAATGTTCCAGCTCATAGACCGCCTTCGGCGCTTCCATGGTCAGATACTGCATGGCGTCGACGTCGCCGAGCCAGTCGGAGCCCTTGACGGTGTCGTAAAGGTGCCACTGCCAGCTGTCGGGCGTCATGTTGCGCAGCGAGGCGGCGATGCCGCCCTGTGCTGCGACCGTGTGCGAGCGGGTCGGGAAAACCTTGGTGATGCAGGCGGTGCGGAAACCCTGCTCGGCCATGCCGAGCGTGGCGCGCAGACCGGCGCCGCCGGCGCCGACGACGATCACGTCATAGGAGTGATCGACATATTGGTAGGCCTTGCCATTCTGGGCGGGTGAAGTCGGTGCCATAGCGAGCTTATCCTACGAATGCGATTTTCAGAATGGCGAAGAGACAGAGGCCGGCGATCACGATCGCGAAGAACGTGTTCAGCATCAAGAGTGCGATCTTGCCGAACTCGCCATGCACGTAATCCTCGATGATGACCTGCATGCCGAGCTTCATATGGATGACGCCGGAGATTACCATCAAGCCCATGACGACGGCGACGAAGGGGTTCGACAGGGCGCGAACCACATCCGCATAGGGCGCACCGGCATAGGCGATCATGAAGATGACGAAGAAGAGGATCAGCGGAATGTTGGCGACTGCGGTCAGCCGCTGACGCCAGAAATGGCTCGTGCCTTCCTTGGCGGAGCCGAGCCCGCGAACCTTGCCGAGGGGGGTGCGCATATCCATGAGAGGACCTTCAGAAACGAATGAGGATGCCGATCACCCAGACCAGTACGGTCAGACAGAGCGACCCGATGACGTTGGCGATGGCGAGCTTGGTCGAGACTTCCTTCTCGAAACCATAGCCGAGGTCCCACATGAGATGGCGGAAACCGCCGAGCATGTGGTGCAGCAATGCCCAGGTGTAGCCGAGCAGCACGAGCTTGCCGAGAAGGCTGCCGAGCACCCAGTTGGCCCAATCATACGACGCTTGGCCGCTTGCCGCCGCGATCAGCCACCAGGCGACGAGCAGCGTGCCGACATAGAGCGCACCGCCGGTAATGCGGTGGACGATGGACATGACCATGGTGGGAATAAGCTTGTAGACTTGCAAATGCGGCGACAGGGGCCGGTTATTTGTCACGTTCGCCATCAGAACCTCGCGGCGGCTTCTCTGCGCTCCCGGATTTCGGAGCATGCTCAGTCAACCACACGAATGACAAAATTCTCTGTGTGCGTTGCATCAATTGCGACGTTTACTCACCGGAAAGCCCGACGACAAGCACAATCGCTGTCTGCTTTTAATTTAATCGATTCGGGTTACCGGGAAGTTTGCGGGCTACCGAAACTGGGCTTTCGCGCTCAATATTTAAGCCGCTCCTCCCGGATGAATGGACAAGCCGCGGCTTTTGGCGCAATCTGGCGTTAACGATTTGTTAACGGTTGGATTTTCGGAGTCCGGCGCCCATGTTCCGCAGTCTGTCCGCAGTCACCCTGCTTGCGCTAGCCGCGCTTACCGCGCTCCCCGCCACAGCAGGCGAGCGCCGTCATGACTATCGCTTTACCGGCCATCGCCATACGCTTCACAACGGGCTGTTTCTCGGCGAACGGGCGAGCTGGCGCGATCGCGGCATCCATTTCCGCCATGCTTACGGCCATCGGCCCGGCAGGAACAGGATGCCGACACTGACGCGTTTCTCGTCGGGGACGACACATCGCACGGCGCGCAGTCTCGTCATTTTCGCACCGCAAGCGCCGGGTTGGGATGGCGGCGGCACCTATTCCGGCTCCACCTATGTCTATCAGGTCGATGGCGGAACCTATGTCGGCGGCAATGGCTACGGGTTCTATCCGGCGGCGCGGCCGGAGCCGCTGATGCCGAAGGCGAAGGTCATCGACGTCGCCGTGCAGGACGACCCCTGCAGCTACGAGGCGAATGTCTGCGTCATCCGCCCGTAGAGCTCAAGTGAAACGCCAGACCGTCGTCTTCTTGATTTCGCTGTCCTCCAGCGCCCGCGTCACCGGCACCTGATAGACCGCGCGGAATTCCAGCCGCTCCCGCGGCAGGTAGCTTCGGCCTGGGTCACCGACCAGAACCAATGTGCCCTGCTGCGCCAGCCGGGAGAACCAGGGGATGAGCGCGTCGGCGAAAGTGCGGTCGTAAAAGACATCGCCGGCAAGCAGGATATCCACCTCGACGGCCTCTCCGATCAGATCGACGCCGGTGAATCCGAGGGGAACGCGATTGACCTCCGCGTTCAGCCGGATCGCCGTCTCCGCCCAGGGATCGATATCGCTGGCCATGACCTCCCGGGCACCTGCCATCATCGCCGCGACGCCGACAAGGCCGGAACCGCTGGCAAAATCAAGCACGCGCTCGCCCCGCACCGTTTCCGGATGATCGAGGATGTAGCGCGCCAATCCCTGCCCGCCCGCCCAGGCGAAAGCCCAGAAGGGCGGCGGCAGGCCGATCGCCTCCAACTCCTCCTCCGTCTTCAGCCAGAGTTCATGCGCCTCGCTCGCGAGATGGAGTGAAATCTCCGGCACGTGCGGCGGCGCCATCACGCTGGTATTGGCGCGGATGAAGGCTTCGGGATCGGTTTTCAACGCGGCGGATTATCCAGCCCGCCCATCCGGCAGACTTCGGCCCATTCGTCATCGGTCACCGGCTGCACGGAAAGACGCATGGAGGTGACGAGCGACATCTTGGCGAGTTTCTCGCTCGCCTTCACATCCTTCAGCGTCACCGGCTTCGGCATGTCCATGACGGCGCGGATATCGACGCAATCCCACTTCGGATCGCCCTTGGCGGTGGAATCGGGATGCGACAAAGCGCAGACCTCGACGATGCCGACGATCTCCAACCCATCATTGGAGTGGTAGAAGAAACCCTTGTCGCCGATCTGCATCGCCCGCATGTTGTTGCGCGCCAGATAGTTGCGAACGCCGGTCCATTCCGTACCCTTTTCGCCGGCAGCCTTCTGCTGCTCCCAGGACCAGGAGGCGGGTTCGGATTTATAGAGCCAGTGCGCCATGCTTACGCCTCCGGCTTGTTGAAGACCCAGTTATAGGCCTTGACCTCGACGCTTTCGAACAGCCCGGCCTGAGCGTAAGGGTCGGCATCGGCGAGCGCACGCGCCGCCTCTTTCGATTCCGCTTCCACGATGATCAGGCTGCCGCAGGGCTTACCCTCGTCATCGAGAAACGGACCGGCGATCTTCAGCGTGCCCTTGGCATTCAGCCTGTTTAGATATTCGAGATGCGTCGGCCGCGTGTCCATGCGCACGTCCAAATGTCCCGGCTTGTCCTTGCAGAGCAGGGCGAAAAGCATGTCTGTTCTCCTATTCGGTGGTGATGGGACGCGTCATCAACTGCTCGATGGCGTCCGATATATCGAGCTTGCCGTCGATGATGGCGGAAATGGCGTCGGTGATCGGCATGCTGATCGAAAGCTCCGCGGCAAGCCGGGAGGCGACGGAGGCGGCAAGCGCGCCTTCCACCAGTACCCCTTGCAGGGGATCGACCTTTTCGCCGCGCCCGAGCGCGATGCCGAAGCGCAGGTTGCGCGATTGATGGCTCGTTCCCGTCAGCACCAGATCGCCGAGGCCGGAAAGCCCGCGCACCGTATCCGCCTTCCCGCCCTTAGCAACGACGAAGCGTGACATTTCCGCAAGCCCGCGCGCAATCAGCGCCGCACGCGCCGAATCGCCGATACCGCCGCCTTCGACGATGCCGCAGGCGATCGCCAGCACATTCTTGAGAGCGCCGCCGAGCTGTACGCCGATCCGGTCATCGGAAGCATAGAGCCGGAAGGTCCGACCGGAGATCGCCTGCGCCAGCCGCTCCGCGGTCTCCATGTCGGCAGCCGCGATCGCCATCGCCGTCGGCAGGCCTTTGGCGATGTCAGCGGCGAAGCCCGGGCCGGAAAGCACGGCGACCGGATGGTCGGGCAGTTCCCGTTCCAGCATGTCGGTCAGAAGATTGCCGGTTGCCCGCTCGATGCCCTTGGCGCAGCTGACGACGACGGCATCCTTGGAGAGATAAGGGCCATATTGCCGCGCGGCGTCGGCCTGGGCTTGCGAGGGCATGGCAAAGAGCACGATGGAGGCCCCGGTGATCGCATCCGCCTCGGCCGAAAATTCCAGCGACTCGGGCAGCGGGATACCGGGCAGCACCGCGTCATGCAGCCGTTCGGCCTTCAGGTCGGCGATCAGCGACGGATCGCGCCCGACGAGCGTCACCGCGCTTCGCCCGGTAAGAGCGATAACGGCGGCGAGCGCCGTGCCGAAAGCCCCTGATCCGACGACGGCGATCTTTTCGCTCATGCCTTGGCCCCTCTTTTTCCGAAACCGATCAGCGTCTCCGCCTTGGAATCGAGCGGCCAGCGCGAACGCGGCTGCACGTCGAGCGCATCAGGCGCTGCACCTGTCGCCATGCGCTCCAGTCCCGCCCAGGCGATCATCACGGCATTATCGGTGCAGAGGCTGAGCGGCGGCGCGATGAAGCGGAAGCCGTTCTTGTCGCAGAGCGCCTGCAGCGTGCCGCGCAGTTCGAGATTGGCGGCGACACCGCCGGCAACGACGAGCGCCGGCTTCTCGCCGGCAACAGGAAATTCCGTCTTGAACCGCTGCAGGCCGCGGCCGATGCGGTCCTTCAGCGTGCGTGAAATCGCCTTCTGGAACGAGGCGCAGATATCCGCGACGTCCTGATCGCTGAGCGGCGCGATCTCCTGTGCCGCCTGCCGCACCGCCGTCTTCAGGCCGGAGAAGGAGAAATCGAGCCGTGCCTCGCCGACGAGCGGGCGCGGAAAAGCGAAACGATCAGGATTGCCGTCCCGCGCCATCCGCTCCACCGCCGGGCCGCCGGGATAGGGCAGGCCGAGCAGCTTTGCCGTCTTGTCGAAGGCTTCGCCGAGCGCATCGTCGATCGTCGTGCCCCAGCGCTCATACTGCCCGACGTCGCGCACGAGGATCAATTGCGTATGGCCGCCGGAAACGAGCAGCATCAGATAGGGAAAGGTGAGACCATCCGTCAGCCGCGCCGTCAGCGCATGACCTTCGAGATGGTTGACCGCATAGAGCGGCTTGCCGGCGGCTCTCGCGATCGCCTTGCCGGTCATCAACCCCACAAGCAGCCCGCCAATCAACCCTGGCCCTGATGTGGCGGCGATGGCGTCGACATCACCAAGCGACACATTGGCGCGCGCCAGGGCCTGCTCGATCAGCTCGTCCAGCGCCTCGACATGGGCGCGCGCGGCGATCTCTGGCACCACGCCGCCATAGGCGCTGTGCTCATCGAGCTGGGAAAGCACGACGTCGGAGAGTATCCTGGAATGCCCCTCCGCATCGCGCTCGACGACCGCCGCGGCGGTCTCGTCGCAGCTCGTTTCGATGCCAAGGATGCGCAGAAAGGGAACCATAAGGCCTGTTCGTTGATTGCGATGGGGCCGAAACCCGTTTACGAGAACTCCGGTAACAACGGAACAGAGCGGATGCAAACAAAACCTTTCCGGATCGGCACGCGAGGCAGCCCGCTGGCGCTTGCCCAGGCGCATGAGGCCCGCGACAGGCTGATGGCGGCGCACCACCTGCCCGAGGAGATGTTCGAGATCGTCGTGCTGACGACCAGGGGCGACCGCATCACCGACCGGTCGCTCGCCGAGATCGGCGGCAAGGGCCTGTTCACCGAAGAGCTCGAACAGAAGCTTGCCGCGGGCGAGCTGGATTTCGCCGTGCACTCCGCCAAGGACATGCCGACGAAGCTGCCCGACGGCCTTCATCTCTCCGCCTACCTTCCGCGCGAAGATATCCGCGACGCCGTCATCGGCCGCACCGCGCCCAAGCTGATCGACCTGCCGCATGGCGCAACCGTCGGCTCCTCGTCGCTGCGCCGCCAGGCGCTGATCCGCCGCATGCGGCCCGACATCAAGGTTATCACCTTTCGCGGTCTGGTCGAAACGCGCCTGCGCAAGCTGGAAGAGGGTCAGGTGGATGCGACGCTGCTGGCGCTTGCCGGCCTGAAACGGCTGGGGAAGGTCGAGGTGCTGACCGATATTCTCGACCCAGACACCTTCCCGCCGGCGCCGGCGCAGGGAGCGATCTGCATCGAAAGCCGCATCGGCGACACCAGGACCGACGATCTGCTGGCGGCTGTCAACGATGCGCCGACCTTCGACACCGTCTCCTGCGAACGCGCCTTTCTCGCCGCTCTCGACGGCTCCTGCCGCACGCCGATCGGCGGTTACGCCGTCTGCGAAGGCGACCTCATCCGCTTTTCCGGCCTCATCATCACGCCAGACGGCCGCAGCCAGCATGCCGTGACGATCGACGGCCACCGCCGCGATGCGGCCGCCCTCGGCACCCGCGCCGGCCAGGACGTGCGCGCCAGGGCCGGCAGCGCCTTCTTCGACGACTGGCACTGAAGCGACCATGCGCGTGCTCGTCACCCGCCCCGCGCATTCGGCCGAGAAAACCGCTCGACGTCTGCGCGATATGGGCCACGAGCCGCTGCTGCTGCCATTGCGCCAGCCATTGCATGACAGCCTCGCCGCCGCGCGCGCACTTGCAGCCGGCAGCGGCCCGATCGCCGTGACCAGCGCCGAAGCGCTCAGGGTCGTTTCCGCTCTCGGCGAGACGCTTCGCCCTCATCTTGCCCGCCCGCTTTTTGCGGTCGGCGAGGCGACGGCGAAAGAAGCCGAAAGCCTCGGTTTCCGATCGGTCTCCTCCTCCTCCGGCAACGGCCGCGATCTCGCCGATCTGATCGCGGCGCAAGGTGCGGACGGCTTGCTCTACCTTGCCGGCCTGCCGCGGGCGGAAACCTTCGAGCAGGGATTGCGCGATCTCGGCATCCGCTTTTCCGTCGCCGAATGTTATCGCATGCAGCCGGCCGCCCCCGGCCCCGCCGCGATCGAAGCGCTTTTTTCGGGCGGCCGGCCCGAAGCCATTCTGTTCTATTCCCGGCAGACGGCCGACGATTTCTTTCATCTGCCCGATCTCCGGGCGGCCTTGCCGGAAGCCGGAGAAATCCGCCTTCTCTGCCTCAGCGAGGCGGTGGCGCAGGCCATTCCGGTGGCTCTGAAAGACAAGGTGACGATTGCGCCGATGCCGGATGAGAAAAGTCTTTTGTCGCTGCTTTGAATGCTTTAGCCGCCCAAATTTGATCTAACCTCTTCCCTTAACTGGCATCACTGTCTAGTTTCGTTGCAATGCAGGATAAAGAGGACCTCATGGTATCGGGAAATCCGCCACGCCATTCCAAGAGCCCCGACGAGCCGGTCACGATCGACCTCGATTCTCAGGATTTCGCCTCTGCTGACGATACCGAAAAGTCGGTGGAGAAGGATGCCGGCGACGCGGACAGCACCACCGCAGATCTGGCTGCGCCGCCCGAAACGGATCCCCCACCGCCGGCCGAACATGAAGACGAGCCCGTAATGGATGCGCGGGAGGAAGAGCCGGCAGCACCGGAGCCTGCCTTCACGCCCCCTCCTGAACAGCCGGCACCGCGGGGCGGCACCTCGGGCCTCATCGCCGCCGGCATCTTCGGCGGCCTTGTCGCTCTGCTCGGTGCAGGCGCCATTCAATATGCCGGCTACTTCCCGGGCTCTTCCTCGCAACAGGCCTCCTCGGCGGAAACTGCCAATCTTTCCGGCGAGATCGACGGGCTGAAGCAGGCCGTCGCCAATCTCGCCGCCAACCCGGCGAGCACGGATGACGCGGCGCTTGAACAGCGCATCGCCGCGCTGGAAACGGCGGCCAAGGCTCCCGCGGCCGGTGCGTCGGCCGATTCGGCCAATGTCGATGCGCTCAACCAGAAGATTGCGGAGCTCAGCGGTCAGGTCGATCAGCTGCGTTCGATGCTCGCCCAGTCCTCCGAACAGCAGACGAGCAGCGACGCCGATATCGCCAAGCGCCTTGCCGAGGCCGAGAAGAAGCTCAACGAGCCGCGCGAGGATGTCGCCGTCGCCCGGGCTATCGCGGCCGCCGCCCTCAAGGCGGCGATCGATCGCGGCGGCCCCTTCCTTGCCGAGCTCGATACTTTCGCCGGCGTCGCGCCCGACGATCCTGCCGTCGCCGACCTGCGCGCCTTTGCCGAGACAGGCATTCCCTCGCGCGCCGAGCTGATGCGTCAGGCCCCCGACGTTGCGACCGCGATCGTCGAAGCCGTCAACCAGCCGGATCCGAACCAGAGCTGGTCGGACCGCCTGATGGCCAGCGCGAAATCGCTGGTGACCGTTCGTCCCGTCGGCAATATCGAGGGCGAGAGCGTGGAAGCGATCGCCGCCCGCATGGAGGACAAGGTGAAGAACGGCGACCTGCCCGGCGCGTCTTCCGAATGGAACAACCTGCCCGCTCCCGCCAAGCAGGCCTCCGCCGCCTTCAAGCAGTCGCTGGAAGCGCGTATCCGCGTCGAGGAACTGGTCGGCGGGGCACTGTCGAAGGCCGTCACCGGCACCGGCAAGGAGGGCTGAGACCATGATCAGACTCGTCGTTTTCGCCGTCCTGGTGCTGCTTCTCGCCTATGGCTTCTCCTGGTTCGCCGATCGTCCCGGCGACATCTCGCTGATCTGGGAAGGCCAGATCTATCAGACGAAGCTGATCGTCGCCGTCAGCGCGATCATCGCTCTCATCGCCGCCGTGATGATCGTCTGGTGGTTCGTTCGCCTGATCTGGACCTCGCCGCATTCCGTGACCCGCTATTTCCGCGCCCGCAAGCGCGACCGCGGCTATCAGGCGCTGTCGACCGGCCTGATTGCCGCCGGCGCCGGCAACGCACTCCTCGCGCGCAAGATGGCCGCCCGCTCGCGCGGCCTCATCCGCGCCGACCAGGAGCCGCTGATCAATTTGTTGGAGGCCCAGGCTGCGCTCATCGAAGGCCGCCATGACGAGGCGCGCGCCAAGTTCGAGGCCATGGCCAACGATCCCGAGACGCGCGAGCTCGGCCTGCGCGGCCTCTATCTGGAAGCCCGCCGCCTCGGCGCCAACGAGGCCGCCCGCCAATATGCCGAGAAGGCCGCCGACAACGCGCCTTACCTGCCCTGGGCCGCGCAGGCGACGCTCGAATATCGCAGCCAGGCCGGCCGCTGGGACGATGCGATCCGCCTGCTCGAACAGCAGAAGGCCGCCCGCGTCGTCGAAAAGACCGAAGCCAACCGCCTGCATGCCGTCCTCCTGACGGCGCGCGCCGACGAGAAGCTGGAAGGCAACCCGGCCGGCGCCCGCGACGACGCCCTGCAGGCGCTGAAGCTCGCCGCCGACTTCATTCCGGCCGCCCTCATCGCCGCCAAGGCTCTCTTCCGCGAAGGCGGCTTGCGCAAGGCCGCCTCGATCCTCGAACAGGCCTGGAAATCGGCGCCTCATCCCGAGATCGGCCGCACCTATGTCAAGGCGCGCAGCGGCGACTCCACCCTCGACCGGCTGAAGCGGGCCGAGCGGCTGGAAGGAATGCGTCCGAACAATGTCGAATCCCTTCTCGTCGTCGCGCAGGCCGCTCTCGACGCGCAGGAATTCGCCAAGGCCCGCGCCAAGGCGGAAGCGGCCGCGCGCATGGAGCCGCGCGAAGCCGCCTTCCTGCTGCTGGCCGATATCGAGGAAGCCGAAACCGGCGACCAGGGCCGCGTGCGCCACTGGCTCGCCCAGGCGCTGAAAGCCCCGCGCGATCCGGCCTGGGTGGCCGACGGCTTCGTATCGGACAAATGGCTGCCGGTATCGCCGGTGACCGGTCGCATCGACGCCTTCGAATGGAAAGCACCCTTCGGCCAGATCGAAGGTCCGCTCGAAGATGGCTCGGCTCCGGCTTCGATCGAAACCGCGCTGAAGACGCTGCCGCCGCTGCGTGACGTCAAGCCGGAAAGCCCGGTCAACGACCATCGCATCATCGAGCTCGAACGCGCGGCAACCATTGCCGAGGCCGTCCGGCCGGCTCCGGCGCCCGCCAAGCCAAAACCCGAGCCGGCCGCCGGCGATAGGGCGCCTTCACTGAGCGAGGGCAAGCCCTTCTTCGGTGGATTGCCCGACGATCCGGGCGTTCGCGATCCCAGGGTGGAACCGGAATCCAGGACACGGCTCCGCCTTTTCTGAAATGGAACGACAACCGCATGTTCGAACGCTTCCAGGCCTTCTTCCACAATCTGACCTCCGATCACGCCAGGAAGGGCTTTGCCCCTGACGATCCGCGCATCGCGGTGGCCGCGCTTTGCATGCAGGTCATGGAAGCCGACGGCCAGATCAAGGCCAGCGAGAAGAAACGGCTGCGCAAGCTGTTGAAGGAGCAATATGCGCTCGACGGCAAGCAGCTCGACGCCCTGATGGCCGCCGGCCTGGAGGCCGAAAGCACCGCGGTCGATTATTATCGCTTCACCTCCGATCTCAAGCGCCACCTCAACACGGAGCAGCGGCTGGAGCTGATCGGCGTCCTCTGGGACATCGTCTATGCCGATGGCGAGCGCAGCGAGATGGAAGACCATGTGATCTGGCGGATCGCCGACCTGCTCGGCGTCTCCTCGCGCGAGCGCATCCAGAAGCGGCAGGAGGCCGCCGCCAGGGTGACCGATGTCCAGGTTCTGCAAGATGACAGCGACTGAGCGAAATCCGGACCGCGACCGGCGACCCATCCTCATCGTCCTGCATCAGGAGCGGTCGAGCCCCGGCCGCGTCGGCCAGCTGCTCGTCGAAAAGGGCTATCGCCTCGATATAAGACGCCCGGTCCTCGGCGAACCGCTTCCGGCGACGCTTGCCGATCATGCCGGCGTCGTCGTCTTCGGCGGGCCGATGAGCGCCAATGATCCCGATGACTTCATCAAGAAAGAAATCGACTGGATCCAAATTCCGCTGCGGGAAAAACGGCCCTATCTCGGCATCTGCCTCGGCGCGCAGATGCTGGTCCATCAGCTCGGCGGCAAGGTGCAGCCGAATGCCGACGGCTCGACGGAGATCGGCTGGTATCCGCTGAGGCCGACGGAGAGAGGCCGGCTGCTGATGCACTGGCCGAAGATGGTCTATCATTTCCATCGCGAAGGCTTCGCGCTGCCGCACGGCGCCGATCTCCTGGCCGAAGGCGATGCCTATCCGAACCAGGCCTTCCGCTACGACGGCAATGCCTGGGGCTTGCAGTTCCATGCCGAACTCACCCGGGTGATGATGCATCGCTGGGTCGTGCACGGCGCGCACCGCTTCATCCTGCCGAACGCCCAGCAGGGCCGCGAACATCTCGAAGGCCGCATGCTGTTCGACGCGCCGCTGAGAGCCTGGCTGACCGAATTTCTCGATATCGTCTTCGAAGGCAAGACGGCGAAAGCGGTCTCGCCGACCACGCTTTCCGCATAGATCGCCGCGGACAGGCAGCTGCGCCCTATGCCGACGCGCTGGGCGCGTCGAGCGTATCGATCCGGCGTAATTTCGGGAAACTCGAAGCCCAGATCGCCGCGACAACAAGCGTTCCGATCCCGCCGATGACGACTGCCGGCACCGCGCCGAAGATCGATGCCATCGTGCCTGCCCTGAATTCACCGAGCTCGTTCGAGGCGCCGACGAAGACCATGTTGACCGCATTGACCCGGCCGCGCAGGTGATCCGGCGTCCAGAGCGCGATCAGGCTCTCACGCACATAGACCGATATCATGTCGGCCGCCCCCATCAGGGCGAGTGCGGCGATGGAGACTTCGGTGTTGGTCGAAACGCCGAAGATGATGGTTCCGACACCGAACAGGGCGACGCCGATGAACATATAGAGGCCGGCGCGGTGCTTCAGCGGATAGGCGGCCAGGAAGACCGCCATGACGATGGCGCCGAGCCCGGGTGCGGCGCGCAGCAATCCGAGGCCCCAGGGCCCAAGCGTCAGGATATCGCGGGCGAATATCGGCATCAGGGCGGTGGCGCCGCCAAGCAGCACGGCGAAAAGATCAAGCGAGATCGCGCCGAACACAACCTTCTCGGCGCGGATGAAACTGAAGCCGCCGAGGATCATCGCCCAGCTCTTCGCCTCGCCCGTCGTCTTCTGTTCCGGCTTCGGGATCATGTAGAGAAGAGCAGCGCCAAGAATGGAAAAGACCACCGCCACCGTATAGGCGGTCGTGGCGCTGATGCCATAGAGCAGACCGCCGAGCACCGGTCCGGTGATCGCCGCCAGTTGCCAGGACGAGGAATTCCAGGCGATCGCGTTGGAAAGCGCATGCTCCGGCACGAGATTGGGCGCGAGAGACTGCACCGCCGGCGACATGAAGGCGCGTTCGATGCCGAAGATCAGCAGCACCGCAAAGACCGGCCAGGGCGCAAAGGTATCCGTCGCCGTCATGACGAGCAGCGCCAGCGTGCAGAGCGCGCTCACCAGCGAGCACAGCGCGGCGATGGCCCGGCGATTGTGCCGGTCGGCCACCGAGCCGGTGACAAGGATGAGCAGCAGCGACGGCAGGAACTGCACGAGGCCGATCAGACCGAGATAGATCGCCTTGCCCGTCTGGTCGTACATCTGCCAGCCGACCGCGACGCTGACGATCTGCTGCGAGAAGGAGAGCAGAAAGCGGGCAAAGAAGAAGCGGGTGTAGGACGAATGCCGGAACGCGGCAAAACGGTCTCCGGTGGGCGAAAACGACATGAGCCTTGTCCGAGGAAGCGGGCGCCGGAATGACTGCGAAGCCGCCCGTTAAACATGATCTGCCATGCGTTTCGACACGGCACTTGCCCGTTTAGTCGCCAATGTCTACATGTCTGTCAACAACCAATTGGAGACGACGATGTTTGCCTTGTTTCAAACCATTGATTTGGTTTTGAATATTTACACCTGGATACTGATTGCCAGTGCCGTTTTCTCCTGGCTCTATGCGTTCAACGTCATCAATTCCAGCAACCAGTTCGTCAATTCGGTCGGCATGTTCCTCTATAATGTCACCGAACCCGCGCTGAAGCCGATCCGTCGCCTGCTGCCCAATCTCGGCGGCATCGACATTTCCCCGATCATCCTGCTGGTGATCATTTTCTTCCTGCGCACCTTCCTTTGGACCACGCTTTACCCGCTGGTCTCTTGAGTCCTCCCTGGAGGCTGTTCGCCGATCACCTGCGCCTGGCCATTCGGCTGACGCCGAATGCCGGGCGAGACTCGCTCGACGGCATCGAGGCCGATGGCGAAGGCGGAACGCTTCTGAAGGCGCGCGTCACGGCGGTGCCGGAGAAAGGCAAGGCCAACAAGGCCCTCATCCTTCTCGTCGCAGGCTCCCTGCGTATTCCCAAATCGTCCGTCAGCCTCGTCTCCGGCGAAACCGCGCGTAAAAAAATCCTCCGGATCGACGGCGATCCAGAGGATTTGGCAAGAAAGCTCGAGGCCTCTTTTCCGGCTGAATGATCAGCCCTTCGTCGTCTTCGCACGCTCGATGGCTTCGAGGATGAGGGCGCCCGCTTCCTGGGCGCTGCCCCAGCCGTAGATCTTCACCCACTTGCCGGGCTCCAGATCCTTATAGTGCTCGAAGAAGTGCTCGATCTGCTTCAGCGTGATTTCGGGAAGGTCGGTGTAATCCTTCACCTTCTCGTAGCGCAGCGTCAGCTTCGGCGACGGTACGGCGATGATCTTCTCGTCCTTGCCGGAATTGTCTTCCATCTTCAGGACGCCGATCGGGCGCACGTTGATGACGCAGCCAGGAACCAGCGGACGGGTGCTGGCGATCAGAACGTCGATCGGGTCGCCGTCTTCGGACAGCGTATGCGGCACGAAGCCGTAATTGCCCGGATAGGTCATCGGCGTATAGAGGAAGCGGTCGACGACGAGCGTGCCGGCGTCCTTATCCATTTCATACTTGATCGGATGACCGCCGACCGGAACCTCGACGATAACGTTGACGTCTTCAGGGGGATTGTTACCGATTGAAACGGCGTCGATGCGCATACGAAACTCCTGCGAGGTTGAATTGCTCGCAGCCAGATAATCAGTTTCATGCGGCAACGCAACATTTGACATCACCAATGCGTGATGGCACCGGCGCGCAGCCACATCAAAATTCCAGCAGGAGATGAGCGAACCACCCGGGAGCGGTTCAGTTCCAGATGAAGCCGATTTTCTTCAACTGCTTGTGGTCGAAATTTTCCATGCCTTCGCAGAAATCCATGCCGCCGTGGCTGCGATAAAACCGGCTGGCATTCTCGTTGTCCTCGAGGCACCAGACGACCAGACCGTTGCAGCCGAGCGACTTCAGCAGCCGGCGCGCCTCGCCGAACAGCATCCTGCCGAGGCCGATGCCCTGATATTCCGGTCTGAGATAAAGCTCGTAGATTTCGCCTTCCTGCGGCAGCGCCCGGGCGCGGTTGAGGCCGAGCGTGGCGTAGCCGGCGACCGTTCCGGCGACATCGAGAACCAGCAGCGTCGCGGGACCGCGGGTGGCCTTACGCCACCAGTTTTCACCGCGCCGCTCGATCATTTGCGTCAGCGCACGATGCGGAATGATCCCCGCATAAGTGTGCTGCCAGGCAAGCCTGTGGGTCTCCGAAATGGCTCGGGCATCATGCGGCTCGGCCCGCCGGACATCGATCGACAACGTCTTCATAACGTTTACTTTGGTCCTGCCGGGGACAATTAACCATATGCGATGACGCATTCCGGTCGATTGCCCACAGACTTAACATGTGGACGATGGTCAAATTTTAACGCTTTTTTAACGATTGTCACAAGCCGGAATCGACGCAGCGCACAAAAAAACCCCGGCGCGAAGGCCGGGGTTTCAAAGCGTTTTTCTAGGCCCTCAGAGAGCCGCTTTGGACTTTTCGAAACGCTTACGATCGTTTGCGTCGAGATACATCTTACGCAGACGAATATTCTTCGGCGTCACTTCCATCAGCTCGTCGTCCTGGATCCAGGACAGCGCGCGATCAAGTGTCATGCGGATCGGCGGCGTCAGCTTCACCGCTTCATCCTTGCCGGCGGCGCGGATGTTGGTGAGCTGCTTGCCCTTCAGGACGTTGACCTCAAGATCGTTATCGCGCGAGTGGATGCCGATGATCATGCCGGCATAGACCTTTTCGCCTGGCTCGATGATCATCGGGCCGCGATCCTCCAGGTTGAACATCGCATAGGCGACGGCTTCGCCGGAAGCGTTAGCGAGCAGCACGCCGTTGACGCGGCCGCCGATCACACCCTTGTAGGGCTGGTAGTCGTGGAACAGGCGGTTCATGATCGCCGTGCCGCGCGTATCCGTCAGCAGCTCCGACTGGTAGCCGATCAGGCCACGGGTCGGCGCGTAGAAACGCAGGCGAAGACGATTGCCGCCCGACGGGCGCAGCTCGACCATTTCGGCCTTGCGCTCCGACATCTTCTGCACGACGACACCGGAATGTTCTTCGTCCACGTCGACGACGACTTCCTCGATCGGCTCCAGAAGCTGGCCGCTTTCATCCTTATGCATCACGACGCGCGGACGCGATACGGCAAGCTCGAAGCCTTCGCGACGCATGGTTTCGATGAGAACGGCGAGCTGAAGTTCGCCGCGGCCGGACACGTAGAACGAATCCTTGCCTTCGGCTTCTTCGATCTTCAGGGCGACGTTGCCTTCGGCTTCCTTGAAGAGGCGGTCGCGGATGACGCGGCTCGTCACCTTGTCGCCTTCGGTGCCTGCCAGCGGGCTGTCGTTGACGATAAAGGACATGGTGACCGTCGGCGGATCGATCGGCTGCGCCTTCATGGCTTCCGAGACGGCCGGATCGCAGAAAGTATCGGCAACAGTACCCTTGGAGAGGCCGGCGATCGCGACGATGTCACCCGCATGCGCTTCGTCGATCGCCGTGCGCTCGATGCCGCGGAAGGCGAGGATCTTGGAGATTCGGCCGGTTTCGATCAGCTTGCCATCCTGGCCGAGAACCTTGACGGCCTGGTTCGGCTTGATCGAGCCCGAGGCGATACGGCCGGTGATGATACGGCCGAGGAAGGGGTTGGCTTCGAGGATCGTGCCGATCATGCGGAACGGGCCTTCCTCGACGGTCGGCTCCGGAACATGCTTGAGCACTAGGTCGAGAAGCGGCGCAAGACCCTCATCCTTCGGACCTTCCGGATTGACGTTCATCCAGCCGTCGCGGCCCGAACCGTAAAGGATCGGGAAGTCGAGCTGCTCATCGGTCGCGTCGAGATTGGCGAAAAGGTCGAAGACTTCGTTGATGACCTCTTCGTGGCGGCCATCGGGACGGTCGATCTTGTTAATCGCGACGATCGGGCGAAGGCCAACCTTCAGCGCCTTGGAGACGACGAATTTGGTCTGCGGCATCGGGCCTTCGGAGGAGTCGACGAGAACGATCGCGCCGTCCACCATCGAGAGAATGCGCTCGACTTCGCCGCCGAAGTCGGCGTGGCCGGGGGTGTCGACGATATTGATGCGGACACCCTTCCACTCGACCGAAGTCGCCTTGGCGAGAATGGTGATGCCGCGTTCTTTTTCGAGATCGTTCGAGTCCATCACGCGTTCGGCAACGCGCTGATTTTCGCGGAACGAGCCGGACTGCTTGAGAAGCTCATCCACCAGGGTCGTCTTGCCATGGTCAACGTGCGCGATGATCGCGATATTGCGAAGTGCCATATGTGAAATCTCTGAGGCTGCGGCGCACGCTCTTGAGGACGCGCCTATTGGTTTGGGGCGTCCATACAGTTTTTTTTGCGTTTGCGAAAGAGGGGAACGCGCAAAAGCTGCGGCAAGGCCACCGCCTCGCCGCATCACAGCTTGTCATCAAATTGTCTTAAGCGTCGCTGCCTGTCAATTCCTCGAAGGTCGCGAGCCCCTTTTTGACGAGCATCGCATTCGGGCTCGGCAGCTTGCCGCGGAAACCCTTGTAGGCATCCTCCGGATCGACCGAGCCGCCGGTCGAATAGATGTTTTCCCTAAGCTTTTTCGCCATCTCGCCGTTGAAGGCGTCACCCGTCTCCTCGAAGGCGGCGAAGGCGTCGGCATCGAGCACCTCAGACCACATGTAGGAATAGTAGCCGGCCGAATAGCCGCCGGAGAAGATGTGCTGGAAGTGCGGCGTGGCATGGCGCATGACGATCGATTTCGGCATGCCGATCTCGGCCAGCACCTCGGCCTGCACCGCCATCGGGTCTTCGACGGCCTCGCGTGTGTGAAACGCCATATCGACCAATGCCGACGAGGTGAACTCGACGGTGTTGAAGCCGGCATTGAAGGTGCGCGCCGCCAGCACCTTGTCGAGCAGGGCCTCAGGCATCGGCTCGCCGGTTTCGAAGTGGACGGCATATTCCTTGAGGATGGCGGGCACCGTCAGCCAATGTTCGTAGAGCTGCGAGGGCAGTTCGACGAAATCGCGCGAGACGCCGGTGCCGGAAACCGAGGGATAGGTGACATCAGAAAGCATGCCATGCAGCGCATGGCCGAATTCGTGGAACAGCGTGCGCGCATCGTCGAGCGACAGCAGCGCCGGCTTGCCTTCGGCGGGCTTGGCGAAATTGCAGACATTGTAGATGATCGGCAATTCGCCATGGCGCCCGTTCTTCAGCTCCAGCCGGTGCTGCGATTGCAGCGAGCTCATCCAGGCGCCGGATCGTTTCGAACTGCGGGCGAAATAATCGCCGAGGAACAGGGCGACCAGCCTGTCGTCGCGGTCCCTGATTTCGAAGACCCTGACATCGGGATGATAGGCCGGCACGCCCTTCTTCTCGACCGCGCGAATGCCGAACAGCCTTCCCGCCACGTCGAAGCAGGCGTCGATGATCTTCTCGAGCTGCAGATAGGGCTTCAGTTCCGCCTCGGAGAAATCGAACTTCCGCGCCCGGATCTTTTCGGCGTAGTGGCGCCAGTCCCAGGGCATCACCTCATGGTTCCGCCCCTCTTCGGCGATCAGCGCCGCGATGTCGATCTCTTCTTCGCTGGCGCGATTCACCGCTCGCGCCCATACAGCCCTCAACAGGTCGTTCACCGCATCGGCCGTTTTGGCCATCGTATTGTCGAGCTTCAGTTCGGCGAAATTCCCGTGGCCGAGCAGCTTCGCCACCTGATGGCGCAGGGCGAGCGTCTCCTTGATGACGCTTCGATTGTCCGTCTCCCCGCCGTTTGCGCCGCGCGCCACCCAGGCCTTGAAAGCCTGTTCGCGCAGGTCCCGGCGCTCCGAGAAAGTTAGGAACGGCTCGATGATCGAGCGCGACAGCGTCACGGCATATTTGCCCTCCTCACCTCGTTCGCGCGCCGCCGCCGCCATCGCATCGCGCAGGAATTCGGGAAGGCCGTCGAGCTCGGCGCCTGCGGAGAGCACGAGCGCCCAAGCCTTCTCGTCGGCCAGCACGTTCTGACCGAACTGCGTGCCGAGACCGGCGAGCTTCTCGTTGATCGCGGCAAGCTGCTCCTGCTCGGCCTTCTCAAGCTTGGCGCCCGACTTGACGAAACCTTTCCAATGGCGTTCCAGCACGCGCGTCTGTTCGAGCGTCAGCCCAAGGTTCTCGCGGTTCTCCCAGAGCGCATCGATACGGGCAAACAGCGCTGCGTTCATCCCGATCTTCGAATAATGGCGCGACATTTTCGGCGAGATCTCCCGCTCCAGCGCCTGGATCACGTCGTTGGTATGGGCTCCCGCCCTGTTCCAGAACAGCGACGAGACGCGCGACAGCGCATCGCCGGCGATCTCGAGCGCGACGATCGTATTCTCGAATGTCGGCGCATCGCCGTGTCCGGCGATCTCGTCGATCTCCCTTTCATGCTCGGCAAGCGCGGCCTCGAAGGCAGCGGCAAAATCGCCGTCGTTCAAGGCGTCGAAACGCGGCAGGCCGTGAAGGCCGTCCCAGTTGACCAGCGCCGGATTGAAATCATGTGGAGAAGGCATCGGAGAATCCTTTTTGGCATGCGAATGGATCGTCAATATAGGAGAGCGACCGCAGAATTGGTATGTCGCCGGCGGGGCCTTTTGCCTCACCGGCAAAAGCGGTGGACATCAGATAAATGTGGTGGACAAAATTTGACGCCCGGAAATTAACCATTTGTTAACGATTGACGCGAATCACGGGCAAGCGCTAGTTTCCCGGTGATCTTCTTGTTCAGGGGACATGCGCCATGGAAATTTTTTCTGTGCGGTCTTCTCAGAGTTTGCTTTTTAAAAACAATCCTAATAACGCAAAAAATTCGAAGACCACGGATATTCAAATCGAGACCAGAGCTCCGGCGCCGGCCTCGTTCCAGATTGAAGACGACGTCGACGAGGGCCCCGATTTCACCGCGGTCAGCCCCGGTGAACTGCGCAATTACGCGCGCCAAGGCTTCGACAGCGGCCTGATCGACCAGAACACCTATGCCGCGATTTCCGAACCGCTGCCGATGCACGCGATCGATCCGCTCGGCAATCTCATCGATCTCTCCAGCGTCACCGACGGCACGAGCTTCAATTTCCTCGATTACTACCGAAACCAGCTGCAGATCGCCATGTCGATCGGCGATCCGGATGAAGTTCAGACGCTGAAATCGATCGTCAATTTCCTGGATGGCTGAATTAAGCCTTTCGCCAGCCGAGCAGGCCCGGCGTCGCATGCCATAGCGCCTGGACGGCAAAACCCATGAAGAGCACGCCGGATGTGCGCACGATCAACCGCTCATGGGCGCGATAGAAGCGGCGCACCGCCCCGGCGCCGATGATGCCGATCAGGATGATGTCGGCGGTGACGAAACCTAGGAAGGACACGGCGAGAAGCACTGGCAGCGCCTCGAAATCGAGCGCGCCGGCAGAGCCTGCGACCAGCGCGGTGAAGGTGGCGAGAGCGACCGGATAACCCTTCGGATTGGTGACGCCGAAAATCAGGCCGCGGCGAAACGGCCGCTCGACCATGACGAGCGCCTGCCCATCCGCTTTCGGCTTGGCATTGACGGCGCTCCACCCGATCCAGGCGAGATAGAAGCCGCAGGCCAGGCCGAGCAGATCGAAGACGAAGGTTCCGATCGTCTTCGCCCCGACGATCGCGATCAGCGCCAGCGACGACCAGATGATGTCCCCCACGAGATGCCCCATCATGAAGAGAGCGCCGGCCTTGCGCCCCTGCCCGGCGCCGATGCCGAGAAGCTGCAGGAAGGCCGGTCCGGGGATGAGCACATAGAAGAGCGCCGCCAGGAAGGCGCCGAAGAGCAGGGACTGCGTCATGGAAATGCTCCGAGGATGATTGCGGCAGAGTATGTCATCCCCGGCATCCGTCAAGGGCATGGCGGCGGCTTCCCGACGTGCTTTAGTGGTGCGCGCTATCGATTGCCGGTACGGTAAACGTCACGACCTTTCCGCCCAGCACTTCATGTTCCGGCGTTGCCATTTCGATGAGCACCTTGTGCTCGCCTGGCGGCAGGGCGGTGAGGACGATAGCGCCGGTGCCGCCCGCATCGGCCCACCGCCAGGGCAGGTCGTCAATACTGACATGTAGGTGACCGGCCCTCGGCGAGACGTCGCTGGCGCTCGCGCCGAAGATCGGCAGGATGCGGAAATTCTCGGTTCGATAGGGAATGATGGCCACCGCTCGGCTCGCGAGCGGTCCCGCAAGGGGCTGATCCACGACGAGTTTGGGTGCGGGCTCATTCTTGATGGGAAGGAACTGCGTCGCCGTTTGCGCGTGGACGGGTGTGACCGCAGCAAGCAGTAAAGCTGCCGTTGCGAGCGGTTTTGCGATTATGCTCATGACAGAATCCTCTGGTCGTCGCGCCGGTCCTGGCCGGCATTTCCTCCGGCGCCGGCGCGATATCGGGTTGGAAGGCCGATCGGAGACCGATCAAGCGACGTTGAGTTCGACGGCGATATTGCCGCGGGTGGCCTTGGAATAGGGGCAGAGCTGGTGGGCACGCTCGACCAAGGACCTGGCGAGATCCGCCTCGATGCCCGGCAGCGTTGCGTTCAGCCGTGCCTGCAGCACATAGCCGTCGTCATTCGAGACCAGGTCGATCTCGGCATTGATGGCAGCGTCGGCGGGCACGCGAAGCTGGCGCTCCGCGGCCGCTCTTCCGATCGCGCCGAGGAAACAGGCGGACCAGCCGGCAGCGAAGAGCTGCTCGGGATTAGTGCCTGTACCCGAGGAACCGGGCGGGGACAATTTCACGTCGAGGCGCCCGTCGGAACTGCGAGACGCGCCGTCACGCCCGCCGGTGGTACTGGTTTTGCCTGTATAGATGACTGTCGGCATTCACATATCTCCTTGTTGGATTTCAGCCGGCGAGATAGCGGCGGCTGACTCGCACCGCCCAGGATCGATGGGGTCTTGGACTGCGATGACGGGAAGATGAGCTTCGCAAGACCGATCCGGTAGCGAGCAGAAGCGAGAGTGAGCCTCTCGTTTTCTCTCGCTACCGCCGGCGCCGAAGCGGCGCGATCTTCATGGCACCAACCGAAATCGCGACCGCTGTGGCGATCCCGCTTTTCACATCCGTCTGGGAGACCGACATGAACACGCATTTCAAACGCAAGATCGTCTTCGCTCTGTCGATGGGCGTCGTGACGACAGGGCTGATCTCTTTCACGCTGCTCGCGTTTAATCTGAGCTTCTCGAAGGGGTTCGTCCTGACATGGCTCCGCTCGTGGAGCATCGCCTATCTCATCGTCATCCCCGCCATCCTGCTGATCGGTCCTCGCCTTCAGGCGCAGATCGATCGCGTCATCCGTGACGCGCAAGAGGAACCATCTATATGACAATGGCCGCGCTTCGCCGCGGCGGTAATCAAAGAAGTGGGCGCTTCATTCCGGTGACGGCGTATCGCCATAGCTGCCGCAAGCCGCGCGAAGCCGGGGGAGCGCCCAATCGATGAAGGCGCGCACCTTCAGCGCGAGCAAGCCCTGACGCGAATAGACGATGTGGATCGGCTTGGGCTCGCCGTCGTAGTCCTTCAAGATCTGCACGAGCGCGCCCGAGGAGACCTCTTCGGGAACTTGGTAGTCGAAGAGGCGGGCGATCCCGACCCCATTCAGCGCGGCGGCAACGCAATTGGCGGCCGTGTTCACCTCGATCCGGCTCCGTGGCATGACCTCGACAGGCTTCCCCCCGATTACGAAACTCCAAAAGAACGACCGCTTGTGAAACATGATCCCATCGTGATCGGCGAGCTCGGTGGGATGTTGGGGAACGCCATGCCGTTCCAGATAGGCCGGGCTTGCGCAGGTCAGCAGACGGAACTCGCCGGCCTTGACGGCGTAGAGCGAGCTGTCGACCAACTCACCAAGCCGGATGGCGACATCGACCTGCTCATTGACCAGATGAACCGAGCGGTCGAGTGAAAGAACGTTCAGCGTCACCTCCGGATGCTTGTTCATGAAGTCAAGTGCGATCGGCAGAACATAGCGGTGGCCGAACTCCATCGGCATCGTGATGGTCAGCAGTCCCCGCGGCATCTGATATTCGCCCGACGCCCTGCGTTCGACCTCCTCCAGATCGGCGATAATCTTTCGCGCCGCCTCGACATAGTCGCGCCCGGCATCCGTGAGCTGCAGGTTGCGGCTCGTTCGGATGATGAGGTTCGTGCCGAGGTATCGCTCCAGATCGGCGACCTTGCGGCTGACGCTCGGCAGCGGTGCGTTCAGCTTCCGGCTGCCCGCCGACAAGCTACCGGCGTCCACCACCGCAAGCAGAACCCGCATTGCATCAAGCCGATCCATAACGCCCCGACGATTAGAAGCCGCGATGTTGGAGGATATGAAAAATCGGTTCTGCTGGATAGGCGGTGCAGCTGTCCGATTGAACCGTATCCCGTTGATAGCCCGATTGCCGCTCGGGGCGCGGCACTCGCCCGAGAAATCGATGAGCATCGAGAGGGTGGCTCTCATTTTCACCGAGTACCGGCCAAGGCTCTCGGCCGGTAAATTTCGGCTGTTCGATCAAAGCGTTCGGCGTCACGGAGGCGAAAGCTCGGGGCGCGCAACGTCAAAGGGGTGAAGATTATGGACAGATCCTTCTATGTCGGCGTGTCGGCCGCTCTCTTTGCGGCCTTTGCCTTTTCGCTCAATTTTGTCGTGCCCTTCATTATCGGCGACTATTCCACCTTCGATTTCGCTCTCATCCGCCATCTCGTCTCGGCCCTCGTCGGCCTGTTCATCCTGTTTTCGGAGAAGCACGTCGCACGCCATCTCACGCTCCGGAACATTCTGCCGGCCCTGTGGCTCGCCTTCGTCGGATATGTCGGTTATTTCCTGACGGTAACGGGAGCGGCCATCTTTGCCGGTGCCGTCATTGCGCCGGCCTTTCTCGGTCTGGTGCCGATCGTCTTGATGGTCATTGGCAATCAGCGTCAGGGATCCTTGCCGTGGCGGTCCCTTATGCCGCCTTTGGCGCTGGTGCTGATCGGACTTGTTCTGGTCAATGGCACGGCATTCACCGCTGAAGGATTGAACGTCGTCAGATCGTTGTGGGTCGGCGTGCCGCTGGCGCTCGCGGCCGTGGGACTTTGGGTCTGGTTCGCTCTTGCCAATCAGGCTGCACTTACCGCCCGACCGGAAATGCCCTCCGGTGTGTGGTCGGCGCTGATATTGGTGGGCGGCGGCGTCTTGATGCTGGCCTTCTATCCCGTCGGTGCCGCGATGGACCTCTTCAAGCTCCCGGCATTGGGATTCGGCTGGAGTGCCGCCGGCAGCTTGTATGTCTGGGGTACATCTTTGGCGCTGCTGGCGACAGTAGGCGGCGTCTGGGCCTGGAACATCGCGTCACGCAGCCTGCCCGTTGCCTTGGCCGCGCAATTGATCGTTTCGGAAACGGCCTTCGGCGTCATTGGAGGACTTGTCGTGCATGCTCGATGGCCGACCCCGATCGAAATCGCTGGGGTGGCTGTCCTGATCGCCGGCGTCGTTCTGTCGGTGCGAATTTTCTACGATCGCCAATTTGCATTCGGCAGGACATCGCTTGCGCAGGAGTGACCTTTGCGGTCATCTCGAATGTTCTCAAAAGACACGAAAAAGCCCGCGCGGCGATGCCGGCGGGCCCATTTCAATTCGAAAGCGAACCTGTGATTACTTCACAATGTTCCGCTTGCCGAGCGTGCGCAGGCGCAGCGCGTTGAGCTTGATGAAGCCGGCCGCGTCCTTCTGGTCGTAGGCGCCCTGGTCGTCCTCGAAGGTGACGAGCTTGTCGGAATAGAGCGACTTTTCGCTTTCGCGGCCGATGACCATGACGTTGCCCTTGTAGAGCTTCAGCGTCACTTCGCCTTCGACATGTTCCTGGCTCTTGTCGATCAGCGCCTGCAGCATCTCGCGCTCCGGCGAGAACCAGAAGCCGTAGTAGATCAGCTCGGCGTAACGCGGCATGATCTCGTCCTTGAGGTGGGCGGCACCCCGGTCGAGCGTGATCGATTCGATGGCGCGGTGTGCCGAGAGCAGGATCGTGCCGCCGGGCGTTTCATAGACGCCGCGCGACTTCATGCCGACGAAGCGGTTCTCGACGAGATCGAGACGGCCGATGCCGTTGTCGCGGCCATAGGTGTTGAGCGTGGCCAGCAGCGTGGCCGGCGACATCTCGACACCGTTGATCGACACAGCGTCGCCCTTGCGGAAGCCGACCTTGATCACCGTCGCCTTGTCGGGCGCGGCCTCGGGCGAGATCGTGCGCATATGCACATATTCGGGAGCTTCCTGCGCGGGGTCTTCCAGAACCTTGCCCTCGGAAGAGGAGTGCAGCAGGTTGGCATCGACGGAGAAGGGCGCTTCACCCTTCTTGTCCTTGGCGACCGGGATCTGATGCTGCTCGGCGAAGGCGAGCAGATCGGTGCGGCTCTTGAAGGACCAGTCACGCCACGGCGCAATGATCTTGATGTCGGGATTCAAAGCATAGGCGGAAAGTTCGAAACGGACCTGGTCGTTGCCCTTGCCGGTCGCGCCATGGGCGATTGCATCGGCGCCGGTCTTGCGGGCGATGTCGATCAGATGCTTGGAAATCAGAGGACGGGCGATCGAGGTGCCGAGGAGATAGACGCCTTCGTAGACGGCATTGGCGCGGAACATCGGGAAGACGAAATCGCGCACGAATTCCTCGCGCACATCCTCGATGTAGATCTCCTTGATGCCGAGCATTTCGGCCTTCTTGCGCGCCGGCTCCAGCTCTTCGCCCTGGCCGAGATCGGCGGTGAAGGTGACGACTTCGGCGCCGAGTTCCGTCTGCAGCCACTTCAGGATGATCGAGGTGTCGAGGCCGCCGGAATAGGCGAGCACGACTTTCTTCACGTCTTTGTATGATGCCATGGTGATGAGGTCCGTTACATAAACCCGGCGAAAACCCGGTGTCGCGGCACTTTTAGCGAGATTGGCGCGTGACGCAAGGGCAAGTGCAGCGGCTGACGGCGGCGATAGCGTTTGACAGCGCGAATGCGCAACCCATATTCGGCTGCGTCCGCACCATGTCCGAGGAGGGGCTGCCCGTGACGAATATTCAAGACATCTTCAAGAAGTCCAATGTCGCCGTCATCACCGGCGGCGCCTCCGGCATCGGCTTGGCCGCGGCAAAATATTTCGCCGGGCGCGGCATGAGCGTCGTCATCGCCGATCTCGGCGGCGACCGGCTGGCAAATGCCGCAGACGAACTCAAGGCCATTGCCGGCGAAGAGGAGGTGATGGCTGTCGAGACCGACGTCGCCAGCCGGGATTCCCTGGAAGCGCTCGAACGCGCCGTGCTGCAGCGTTTCGGCCGCGTGCACGTGCTGATGAACAATGCCGGCATCGGCCCGGAAACCTCGATCTTCAGCCCGCAGGCGAACTGGGACCATATCTTCGCCGTCAACCTGATGGGCGTCATCAACGGCACGCGCACCTTCGGCCCGAAGATGCTGTCGCATGGCGAGCCCGGCCTCATCATCAACACCGGCTCCAAGCAGGGCATCACCACCCCGCCCGGCAACCCCGCCTACAATATCTCCAAATCGGGCGTGAAGGTCTTTACCGAAGCCCTGGAACATGAGCTTCGCAACATCGAAGGCGGGAAAATCTCGGCGCATCTGCTCATCCCCGGCTTCGTCTTCACCGGCCTGACCAAGGGCGACCGCGCGGAAAAGCCCGCCGGCGCCTGGACGCCGGAGCAGACGGTCGATTTCATGGTCGAAAGTCTCGAACGCGGCGATTTCTATATCCTCTGCCCCGACAACGACGTTGCCCGGCCGGTCGACGAACGCCGTATGGCCTGGGCTGCCGGCGACATCATCGAGAATCGTCCGCCGCTGTCGCGCTGGCACAAGGACTATGCCGACAAGTTCAAGGATTTCCTTGAACAGAAGTAATCGCTGGCATCAGAAGCTTTGATTGGTAATTTTCCGAAAGCCGGATAAGAGATCGTCAGGTCTTTCCGGCTTTCGGAGTGTGCCATGGATTTCCTGCCCAGCCTGCCGACGCTTCTCGGCTTTGCCGCCGCCACGCTGCTGCTCGCGGCGACCCCCGGCCCCGACATGACGCTGTCGATCAGCCGCGCACTCGCCCAGGGCAAGAATGCCGCTCTCTTCGTCGTCGTCGGCACCAGCCTCGGCATCGTCGTCCACACCATGCTGGTCGCCTTCGGTATTTCAGCGCTGATCACTGCCTCGCCGACCGCCTTCCTGATCCTAAAAACCGGCGGCGCCGCCTATTTGTTCTGGCTCGCGGTGCAGGCGATCCGCTTCGGCTCGAAGCTCACCGTCGCCAAGGTCGAGGCGCAGAAAGGCACGGCGCTTGCGAACATCTCGTCGGGCTTCTGGGTCAATCTTCTGAACCCGAAGGTCATCATCTTCTTCATGACCTTCCTGCCGCAATTCGTCAGCGCCGGCGATCCCGCCGTGACGCAGAAGCTGCTTTTCCTGGGGTTTTGCTTCATCGTGATCGGCATGCCCGTCAATGCCGGCGTGATCCTCGCCGCCGACTGGCTTTCCTCCTGGCTCCAGAACAACAAGAAGGTGCTGCGCGGCATCGACTATGCCTTTGCCGGCGTCTTCTCGCTCTTCGCAGCCAAGATCCTGCTCACCCAGGCGAAATAAGTCGCGGTCGGCATAGTCGATCCGCATGCGGGCGGACCGGCAAAACCGGCCGCGGGCTAGCCAATCAGCAAAGCATCGTCGTCGAGCGTCTGTCCGCGCATCTTGCGGAACATTGCGATCAGGTCCTCGACCTGCAGGTTCTTTCGGTTGTCGCCGGCCACGTCGAGAACGATCTCGCCGCCGTGCAGCATGATCGTGCGATGGCCGTAATCCAGCGCCTGGCGCATGGAGTGGGTCACCATCATCGTCGTCAGCTTGCGCTCGGCAACGATCTTCTGCGTGAGGTTCATCACGAACTCGGCCATCCCCGGATCGAGGGCCGCCGTATGTTCGTCGAGGAGCAGCACTTCCGAGCCGGCAAGCGTGGCCATAACGAGCGAAACCGCCTGCCGCTGACCGCCAGAGAGAAGATCCATCCGGTCCTTCAGCCGGTTTTCCAGCCCGAGGTTGAGTTCGGCGATCCGCTCCCTGAAATAGTCGCGCCGCTTGCCACCGAGTGCCGGCACGAGCCCGCGCTTCTCGCCGCGCCGGGCGGCCAGAGCAAGGTTCTCCTCGATCGACAGCGAGCCGCAGCTTCCCGTCAGAGGATCCTGGAAGACGCGGGCCACCAGGCCGGCGCGCGCCGCCGTCGATTTGCGCGTCACATCGCTCTTGCCGATCAGCACCTGCCCTTCGCTCGGCAGGACGTCACCGGCGAGCACGCCGAGAAGCGTCGATTTGCCGGCGCCGTTGGAGCCGATGACGGTGACGAAGGAGCCCTGCTCGATGGTCAGGCTGACGCCGTTCAACGCCTGCTTCTGCAGCGGCGTACCGCGTCCGAAGACGACCTTGATGTCCTTGACGCTGATCATGATGCGGCACCTCTGCGAAGGCGGGGAAGAATGAGCGCGAAGGTCACCAGCACTGCGGTCACGAAATTGAGGTCGGAGGCCTGCAGGCCGATGACGTCGCTCGACAGCGCCAGCTGGATCGCGATGCGATAGAGGATCGAGCCGAGCACGCAGCCGATGAGCGCGATCAGCAGGCCGCGACGCCCGAGCAAGGTCTCGCCGATGATGACGGCGGCGAGACCGACGACGATCGTGCCGACGCCCGAGGTGACGTCGGCAAAGCCGTTCGTCTGGGCAAACAAGGCGCCGCCGAAGGCCACCAGCGCATTCGAGATCGCCATGCCGAGATAGATCTGCCGGCTGGTATCGACGCCCTGGGCGCGGGCCATCCGCGCATTGGCGCCGGTCGCGCGCATGGCAAGCCCGGCGTCGCTTTCCAGGAAGCGCCAGACCAGGACGAGCGCGACGATGACGAGAACGCCGACGAAGAGCGGCCGCACATAGAAATCGCGAAGGCCGTGGCCGAAGAACGGGCTGATCATCGTATCGGCATTGATGAGGGCGACATTGGGTTTGCCCATCACCCTCAGATTGACGGAAAACAGCGCGATCATCGTCAGGATCGAGGCAAGCAGGTTGAGGATCTTGAAGCGCACGTTGAGCAGCGCCGTCACCATGCCCGCGCCCGCACCCGCCGCCATCGCAATCAGCGCCGCAAGCCAGGCATTGACGCCGGCGATGATCAGCACCGCGGTCACCGCCGCGCCGAGCGGAAAGGAACCGTCGACCGTCAAGTCGGGAAAATCAAGCACGCGGAAGGCGAGATAGACGCCGAGGGCGACGAAGGAATAGACCAGGCCGAGCTCGACGGCCCCCCAGAATGCGATTTGGCTCAAGGCTTTCAGCCCCTTTTTGTTACCGTTCCGCCCGTCGCGAAACCGCAGCCTTGTAATACTTCAGCCGCCCCCGTGCAAACGGGAGCGGCTGAATGCGAATGGCCGATGGACCTGCGGCCGATTATTCGATGACCTTGTTGGCGCGCGAAAGCACGCTCTCCGGCAGGGTGACGCCCATCTTGGCCGCAGCCGCCTTGTTGACGACGAGATCGCTGCCGGCGGCGGTCTTGACCGCGATATCGCCCGGGTTTTCACCCTTCAGCACACGCACGACGATTTCGCCCGTCTGCTTGCCGACGTCATAGTAATTGAAACCGAGGGCGGCGACCGAACCGCGCGAAACCGAATCGGTATCGGCGGTGAAGAGCGGCAGCTTGCTCTCCTCGGCGACCGCAACGGCGCCTTCCAGCGCGGAGATGATCGTATTGTCGGTCGGAATATAGATCGCATCGGCGCGGCCGACGAGGGCACGGGCGGCACCCTGAACTTCGGCCGACTTGGTGGCGGCCGATTCCACAACCGTCAGGCCGGCCTTTTCGGCTTCGGCCTTCAAGACGGCGAGCAGCGAAACCGAATTCGCCTCACCTGAGTTGTAGAGATAGCCGATCGTCTTCACGTCAGGCAGGATTTCCTTGATCAGCGCCAGGTGCTCGCCGACCGGCGACATGTCGGAAAGGCCGGTGACGTTGCCGCCGGGCTTGTCCATGTTCTTGACGAGCTGGGCGCCGAGCGGGTCAGAGACGGCCGTGAAGACGACAGGAATGTCGCGCGTTGCGGAGACCACGGCCTGGGCCGACGGCGTGGAGATCGGCACGATGACATTGGGCTCGTCGCCAGCGAACTGGCGGGCGATCTGAGCTGCCGTCGCCGGGTTGCCCTGCGCCGACTCGAAGACGAATTTGAGGTTCTCGCCTTCCTTGTAGCCGGCCGCCGTCAGCACATCGAGAACGCCCTTGCGGGCCGCATCCAGCGCCGGATGCTCGACGATGGCCGTTACGGCAACAGTCACATTATCGGCCTTGGCGGGCAGGGAAAGCGCCAAAGTGGCGGCAAGAGCGAGCAGAATCGGGCGCATGGGTGTCCTCCTGATTGATTTTGGCGGCACTATTAGGAAAAGCGCATGCTTAAATCAATGCAGGAGAATTGTAGCGAGGATCAAACTTGCTGATCAGTCGTCGGCGCCGTGATTGGCGATCATCATCGCCTCGAAGGCCAGGCGCTCGGTCTTGCGCATGCGTTCGGATTCCGATTTCAGCTGGCCGCAGGCGGCAAGAATATCGCGGCCGCGCGGCGTGCGGATCGGCGAAGCGTAGCCCGCCGAATTGATGAAATCGGCGAACTTCTCGATCTGCTCCCAGTCCGAACACTGGTAGTTGGTGCCGGGCCAGGGGTTGAACGGAATGAGGTTGATCTTCGCCGGCACGCCCTTCAGCAGCTTGATCAGCCCCTTGGCATCCTCCAGGCTGTCGTTGACGTCCTTCAGCATCACATATTCGAAGGTGATGCGCCGCGCATTGGAAAGGCCGGGATAGGCCTTGCAGGCATCGATCAGTTCCTTCAGCGGATACTTCTTGTTGATCGGCACCAGAATGTCGCGCAGGTCGTCGCGCACCGCATGCAGCGAGATCGCCAGCATGACGCCGATCTCCTCGCCGGTGCGGAAGATCTCAGGCACGACGCCCGAGGTGGACAGCGTGACGCGGCGCTTGGACAGCGACAGGCCATCGCCATCCGTGGCAATCAGCAGCGCCTGCTTGACCGCATCGAAATTATAGAGCGGCTCGCCCATGCCCATCATCACGATATTGCTGACCTTGCGGCCTTCGGCCGGCATGATCGTGCCCTGCGGCGCTTCGCGATCGGGGAAGTCGCCGAGCCGGTCGCGGGCGAGCAGCAGCTGCGACAGGATTTCCTCCGCCGTCAGGTTGCGCACCAGCCGCTGCGTGCCGGTGTGACAGAAGGAACAGGTCAGCGTGCAGCCGACCTGGCTGGAAATGCACAGCGTGCCGCGACCCTCTTCCGGAATATAGACGGCTTCGATCTCGACCGGGCGGCCTGCACCGCGCGCGGGAAAGCGCAGCAGCCATTTGCGGGTGCCGTCGTTGGAAACCTGCTCCTCGACGATCTCAGGACGCGCAATGGTGAAATGCTGCTTCAGCATTTCACGCATGTCCTTGGCGACATTCGTCATATGGTCGAAATCGGAGACCCCGCGCACATAGATCCAGTTCCAGAGCTGCGAGACGCGCATCTTGATCTGCTTCTCGGCCACGCCCTTTTCCCGCAGCGCTGCCGCCATCTCCTCGCGGGAGAGACCGATCAGGGACGGCTTCTCGACGCCGGAAGAGGCGCGCGGCGTCTCAGGCTTGGTGACAACGATCGCATCCATGACGGACATAGGCATTCATCCCGAATTCGAACACGTAACCGTTCCGCAAGCCGCGGACCTCAGGGCTAAGCCGGAAGACGTGGGGCGCATGACGGCACATTGGCAGAAATTGAATGGCGGAACGGCGACTGATATCGCGATCTGTCCGCTGTTGGCGCGGGCTTTAGCATCATTTTGCCCGCGCGTCACTAGAGATAGAAATGATGAGGGCCGGCGCAAGGCCGGCCCTCTGAAACTTCTCAGACGAGATGTCGCTTACTTGCAGGTTTCGATCTGCTTCAGCGCAGCCGAAATGCCCGAGAGCGAATAGCTGTAGGAGGTGCCCGTGCCCTTGCGCGAAGTGGCGTTCACCGTCATCGAGTGACCGGTCTTCATCGCGGCGACGAGCGCCGGCTCCTGTGCCGCGTTCTCGACCCAGCCAGCCTTGTCCTTGGTGAACATCACGAAGGTCTTGTTGTCGATGACGACGTTGATCTTCGAATTTTCCTTCACCGTATAGCCCATCATCGCCTGCGGCTCGTAGGAGATGTTCTGGCCCGGCCGCTGCGAGACGATGAAGAAATTGTCGCCGTGATCGACGCTTGCCGGCTGCTTTGCCGTCGGAACGGACAGCACGTAGCAGACGGTGCTGTTGCCTGACTTGTAGGAATAAGCACCCCAGGCCTGGAACTGCTGGATGCGGTTCGGCGCGGCCTGCTGCGCTGCCGCCACTCCGGCCATACCAAGGGTGAGTGCGAGGGCGGATACGATACTTTTTACAAACATGGATTCCTGCCGGTTCTTGCGATTCAAGGCCCGAAGCGATCATAGCGGGCGCCGCATAATCACGATCTGCTTTATTTTGACTTAATTCAGGTTACCAAATGGTCAACAATAGCTGCAATTTGTATTGGCCTGTGTCATTTCAGCTCGGGTATCAACTTTCGCCCCTTTGACGGTCTCGTTCGTGACACCATGTCCTGATGACACCCGCCGTGCGTTCGGCTGAATTTAAGACACAAAGATTCAGGCAAGAGTTTGACCTTTCTCAATTCCGTTGTACCTCATTAACACTTGGAAATTCGGGACAAAATTTTCGCCGCAGGGGGCTCGTGAGAGGACATGGATGCCGAGGAAAGACAGCGTTTCGCTGCCCTCGCGAAGGCCGTCGCGGACAATCGCGACCAGCAGGCCTTTTCCGTCCTGTTCGACTATTTCGCGCCCCGCCTGAAGGCCTGGCTGATGCGCCAGAAGATGACGGCAGGCGAGGCCGAGGAACTGGTCCAGGAAATCATGATCGTGCTCTGGCACAAGGCTCACCTCTACGACGCGACGCGATCGTCGCTTTCGACCTGGCTTTTCCGCATCGCCCGCAACCGCCGGATCGACCTGCAGCGCCGCACCAGCATCCGCGTCTTCGACGAGACCGACCCGACATTGCAGCCGCCGGCCGGGATCGGCGCGGACGAGATGATCGCCAATGACGACCGTGACGCCAAGATACGCGCCGCCGTCGGCCAACTGCCGGAAGAGCAGCGCGACATGCTGCGTGCCGCCTTCTTCCTC
Source organism: Rhizobium sp. J15 (assembly GCF_002531825.1). Classification (GTDB taxonomy): domain Bacteria; phylum Pseudomonadota; class Alphaproteobacteria; order Rhizobiales; family Rhizobiaceae; genus Rhizobium. Next base: position 50,359 of record NZ_NWSX01000007.1, read on the forward strand.
GGCCAATCGCATTCCGAGATCGCCGAGGCGACCGGGCTGCCGCTCGGCACGGTGAAATCGCGTATCCGGCTTGCTTTCGCCAAGCTTCGCAAGGTGCTGGAACAGGAGAACGTCTAAAGCGCGTCGCGCAAAAACGAAGCACGGCGAGCGAATCGGAAGGATCGCAACGCTTTAGATGGTCTTCATCGCTTCATCGGGCCCATCGGCGAGAACGCGGTCGGCCGACTCATAGTGGCGCGGCCGGATATTGCCGCGCACCATGGCGAAGGCGGCCGAGAGCACGGCGATGTCATCCGAAAAGCCGATGACGGCGAAAATATCCGGGACGATATCGACCGGCATGACGAAGTAGGCGAGAGCTGCGAGCAGCACGCCGCGCACCTTGGTCGGCGTCTGCGGATCGAGCGCGCAGTAAAAACCGGCGACGACATCGCGCGAAAACGGAATCTGCCGCACCGCCCGCCGGAAGGTCGGCCAGAACTTCTGGCGCACCGTCTTCTCCCGTCGGCTCTGCGTATCTTCATCGCCCGGCAGCAGGATTTCCCCGAATTTGACGTCGTCCATCCCTGATTCCTTTTCCGTCCCAGCGAACATATGGTGATGGCGGTTCCGCTTTCAATCGGCACGCCTTCAGCCGGCGCGTCGCGCCGCCGCCTTTTCCATCGCTGTGGCGAGCTTGAAATCCAGTTCCGTCAGTCCGCCGGCGTCATGCGTGTTCAGCGTCACATCCACCCTGGAATAGACGTTGAACCATTCGGGATGGTGGTTGAGTTTCTCCGCCGTGATCGCAGCCTCCGTCATGAAACCGAAGGCTTCGATGAAATTCGAAAACTTGAACGTCTTCGATATGGAGGAGGCGGCGTCATTGAGCGTCCAGCCCGGAAGCCCCCTCAGTTCTGCCTCGGCCGCCGCCCGTTCCAGTCTTTCCCGTTTCATGCCATGGTCCTCTTATCTATCCGACAGGCCTACCGATGAAACGCATCAGCATCCTCTTCGTTTGCATGGGCAATATATGCCGTTCTCCGCTCGCGGAGGGAATTTTTCGCCATCTGGTCGCTGAGGCAGGCCTGACCGGCCATTTCATGATCGATTCCGCCGGTACCGGCGGCTGGCATGAGGGCGAGCCGCCCGACCGGCGCTCGATCGCCACCGCGCAGGGCCACGGCATCGACATAGCGGGCCAGCGCGCGCGGCGCATCCGGCCAACAGATTTCGGCAGTTTCGATCTGATCCTCGCCATGGACCGCGACAATCTGGCGGCGCTTGGCAAGGTCGCGCCGCCCGAGGCCAATATCCGGCTCTTCGGTGATGCCGCACTTACAACGGGAGAGGATATTCCCGATCCCTATTATGGCGGCCCTGATGGTTTCGAGCTGGTCTATACCAGGCTCTTGACCGGCTGCAGCAGCCTGCTCGAGACGCTGGGCGTCGAGCGCGCCTCGTGCAGCGGGAACACTTCCTCGGTGAGGTAAGGACCGCCGCCGACCGATTCGCGCGACGACAGCAGCACGAAGCGCGGCGCCGTGAAGGTCGCAGTGTGGAAATTGCCGCGTCCGGCCAGATATTGCACGACATCGTCGAGCCGTGACGATTTCAGCCTTGCCAGCGTCACATGCGGGGTAAATTTGCGGGGGTCCGGCGGCAGCCCGATGCGCTGGCAGATGCGCTCGATCTCAGCCTGCAGGGCGTACATCTCGGGCGATTGCGAAACGCCGGCCCAGACCGAATGCGGTTTCTTCGAGCCGAAGGAACCGATGCCTTCGAGGCGGAACTGGAATTCCGGCCGGTCGATCCGGTCGAGACGTTCGACGATTTCATCGGCCGTGCGGCCGTCGACATCACCGATGAAGCGCAGCGTGATGTGGTAATTTTCCACATCGATCCATCGTGCTCCGGGGAGGCCACCGCGCAGCAATGAAAGGCTCATTGCCGCATTGCGCGGAATTTCGAGGGCGGTAAACAGTCTCGGCATAACGAGCACTCCCCGAATCTTTTGCAGGTGCTTACACGGAATCACGCAATCAATGACCGCGCAAGCCCCTATTTCTTCACAGAAGAAATCGTCCCGACGAAATTTGTGACATCGGCTTCCATCTTCTGAACCATGACATCCACGCCCTTCGCATTCGGATGCATGCCGTCGCCGAGTTTGAGCCCCGCATCGAGCACCACGCCGTCAAGGAAGAAGGCATAAAGCCGAACTCCGTGTTTCTCCGAAAGTTTCCGATAAATCGGATTGAAGCGTGCGGCATAATCCGCACCCATATTGGGCGGCGCCATCATGCCGACGAGGAGCACGGCGATGCCGCGTTCCTTGAGCCGCGTTATCATCTGGTCGAGATTCTTTTCGCTCTCTTCGGGCGGAATGCCGCGCAGCGCATCGTTGGCGCCGAGTTCCAGGATGACGCCGTCGGTGCCGTCAGGCACCGACCAGTCGATCCGGGCCAGCCCCCCTGTAGTCGTATCGCCCGAGACGCCGGCATTGGCGATGGCGACGTCGAGCCCCTTCGCCTTCAAGGCCGCCTGCAGCTTTTCGGGAAATCCGTCACCGGGCGGCAGCTGATAGCCCGCCATCAGGCTGTCGCCGAATCCGACGAGATTGATCGTCCGCGCATTTGCGCCGGCAGTAAAGATCAGCGAGACGGCAATGACGGTGAATTGAAGGGCGGCAACTTTAAATCTCATCCTGCTTTCCCTAGATTGGCGGGGTGCCGTTATGCGGCAATTTGATTACGGGCTTATATAGGGCGATTTCCCTTGGCAAAAACCATCATCGAGTTGAAGAGCGCCGATCTGACCCTTGGCAGCGCCGCAGCCTCCGTCCATGTGCTGAAGGGTATCGATCTCGATATTTCAGCAGGCGAATCCGTCGGCATCGTCGGCCCTTCCGGGTCCGGCAAGTCGACCCTGCTGATGGTGCTCGCCGGGCTGGAGAAGCTCGACAGCGGCGAAATCAACATCAACGACACGCCGCTCCACAGCCTGAGCGAGGATCAGGTCGCCGATTTCCGCGGCCGCAATATCGGCATCGTCTTCCAGTCCTTCCACCTGATCGCCAACATGACGGCGCTGGAAAACGTCGCCGTGCCGCTGGAACTTGCCAATGTTCCCAACGCCTTCGACATCGCCCATCGCGAGCTGAATTCGGTCGGCCTCGGGCAGCGGCTGAACCATTATCCCGGCCAGCTTTCCGGCGGCGAACAGCAGCGCGTGGCGATCGCCAGGGCGCTCGCCCCCTCGCCCGCTCTGCTGATCGCCGACGAACCCACAGGAAATCTCGACACCGAGACCGGCCGCCAGATCGCCGACCTGCTGTTTGCCAAGCAGGCCGAACGTGGCATGACCCTGCTTCTCGTCACCCATGACGTGTCGCTGGCAAACCGCTGCTCGCGCCAGATCCGCGTCCGCTCCGGCAGGATCGAAGGCGACAGCGCCGCCCGCCACAGCGAGGCGGCATTCGCATGAGGATCATGACGCCGCGTGTTTCGCTCGCTTTTCGCCTGGCGCTCCGCGAGCTGCGCGGCGGCGTTCGCGGCTTCTACATCTTCCTTGCCTGCATCGCGCTCGGCACGGGGGCGATCGCAGCCGTCAATTCCGTTTCGCAGTCGATCACCGATACGATCGCTTCGCAGGGCCAGGAACTGCTGGCCGGCGATGTCCGCTTCGAACTCAACAACCGCGAAGCCACGCCTGAGGAAATGAATTTCCTCGAAGGTCTCGGCAAGGTCTCGGTTTCCACAGGCCTGCGTTCGATGGCCCGCAAGCCCGACGGTTCGGACCAGGCGCTGGTCGAGGTCAAGGCGGTCGACGACGCCTATCCGCTTTACGGCCGGTTCGAGGCAGAGCCGAACTATCCCCTCTCAGCGCTTTTGTCCGGCGAAGGCGGCACTTACGGCGCTGTGGCAGCACCGCTGCTTCTCGACCGGCTCGGCATTTCGGTCGGCGACGAGCTGCTGCTCGGCAACGTCAAGCTCAGCATCACCGGCACCGTTAAAACTGAGCCGGATGCGCTGTCGGAAGGTTTCGGCTTTGCGCCGCGCCTGCTCGTCAGCCGCCGAGCGCTCGAAGCCTCGGGGCTGATCCAGACCGGAAGCCTAGTTGAACACGCCTATAAGGTCCGGCTGGAAGACAGGGGTGCGATGTCGGGCATCCAGGCGCGCGCCTCCCGGGAATTCCCCTCCGCCGGATGGGCGATCCGCACCAGCGACCGTGCAGCGCCCTCGCTCACGGAAAACATCACCCGCTTCTCGCAATTCCTGACCCTGGTGGGCTTGACCGCGCTGATCGTCGGCGGCGTCGGCGTCGCCAATGCCGTGCGCGCCTTCCTGGATTCCAAGCGCACCACCATCGCCACCTTCAAATGTCTCGGTGCGCCCGCTGCCACCGTCGTTCTGATCTATCTCTTCCAGATCGCCATCATCGCTTTTGGCGGCATCATGGCCGGTCTCGTCATCGGTGCCCTGTCGCCGATATTTGCGGCGCAGTTCCTCGCCCAGTTCCTGCCGGTCTCGACCGCACCGGCCCTTTACCCCGGCGCGCTGCTGCTCGCGACCCTCTTCGGCATCCTGACGACGCTCGCCTTCGCCATCCTGCCGCTCGGCCATGCCCGCGAAGTGCCGGCGACGGCACTCTTCCGCGAGCAGGGCTTCGAGGCCCGCCACCTACCGTCCTGGCCCTATGTCCTGCTGGCAGCCCTCTTCATGGCGGCCCTTGCCGGCCTCGCCATCCTCACCGCCTATGACCGCTTCATCGCCGTCGTCTTCGTCGGCGCGATCGTCTTCGCTTTTGTCGTCCTGCGCCTCGTCGCCGCGTTGATCGCCTGGCTTGCGCGCCGCAGTCCGCGCGTCAACTCGCCGGCGCTCAGGCTTGCGATCGGCAACATCCATCGGCCTGGCGCACTGACGCCATCGGTCGTGCTTTCGCTCGGCCTCGGCCTGGCATTGCTGGTGACGCTGACCCTGATCGACGGCAATCTGCGCCGGCAATTGACCGGCCGCATGAACGAAGGCGCGCCGAATTTCTTCTTCGTCGATATCCAGAGCGCCGAGGTCGCCGCCTTCCGGAATCTCGTCCAGGCGCAGGCGCCGAACGGCAAGCTGATGGAAGTGCCGATGCTGCGCGGCCGGATCGTCGCCTTCAACGGGGAAGACGTGAGCAGGATGAACGTGCCGGCCGCCGGTCGCTGGGTGCTGAACGGCGACCGCGGCATCACCTATGCCGACACCTTGCCGGAAAATGCGGCGCTGACCGAAGGCAGCTGGTGGGACAAGGACTACAGCGGCGAACCGCTCGTCTCCTTCTCCTCCGAAGAGGCGCACGAGCTCGGCCTGAAGATCGGCGATACCGTCACCGTCAACGTGCTCGGGCGCAATATCACCGCAAAGATCGCCAATCTGCGCCGTGTCGAGTGGGAATCGCTGTCGATCAATTTCGTCATGGTCTTCTCGCCCAATACCTTCCGAGGCGCCCCGCATGCCTGGCTTGCGACGCTGACCGATCCCTCCTCGACGCCGGCCGAGGATGCGGCGATCCTGAAATCCGTCACCAACACCTACCCGACGATCACCAGCGTCCGCGTCAAGGACGCGATCGATATCGTCAACCGGCTGGTGGCCCAGCTGGCGACCGCGATTCGCGCCGCAGCCTCCGTCGCCCTCGTCGCCTCGATCCTCGTCCTTGCCGGCGCGCTCGCCGCCGGCAACCGGGCGCGCACCCACGACGCGGTGGTGCTGAAGACGCTCGGCGCCACCCGCGCCATGCTGATCCGCGCCTTCAGCTACGAGTATCTGATCCTCGGGCTGGCGACCGCGATCTTCTCGCTGATCGCCGGCGCGGCCGCCGCCTGGTTCATCGTCGCCCGCATCATGCGCCTGCCTTCCACCTTCCTGCCCGATGTGGCGGGGCTGACGCTCGTCACCGCGCTCGTCCTGACCGTCGGCATCGGCCTCATCGGCACCTGGCGCATCCTGGGGCAGAAGGCAGCGCCCGTCTTGCGCGAACTTTGACGAGGCAGCGGCCTCCAGAAGCCCTTCACCTTACGGCGATTTAACCCGGCCGGCCCTTTGCAAGCCCCTTGTTTACAATGGGCGAAGGCCTCATATTGTCTGCAGGCATGCTGGAGCTCCGCAGCGGCGCCCGGGTCGAAAACCCGACACCGTATCTTCATCGGAGCTTGTAAGAGGAAACTATGGCTGATCTTCGTAACTATCAAAGCCGCGCTCAGACCGGCGAGATGATTGATCAAGGCCTGCGCGCATATATGCTCAAGGTCTACAACCTGATGGCGCTGGGTCTGGCGATCACCGGTGTGGCCGCATATCTCGGATTCAACTTCGCTGTTCAGGACGGTCAGCTCACCCAGTTCGGCGAGCTGTTGTTCCGGTCGCAGCTGCGCTGGGTCGTGATCCTTGCGCCTCTTGCGGTAGTCTTCTTCCTGAGCTTCCGCATCCACCGCATGAGCGTGTCCGCGGCGCAGACGACCTTCTGGATCTATGCAGCCCTGGTCGGTCTGTCGCTGTCGTCGGTCTTCCTGGTCTATACGGGTGAAAGCGTCGTCCAGACCTTCTTCGTCACCGCCGCCTCCTTCGGCGCGCTGTCGCTATACGGCTACACGACGAAGCGTGACCTGTCGGCGATGGGCTCGTTCCTGATCATGGGCCTCTTCGGCCTGATCATCGCTTCGATCGTCAACATCTTCCTGGGTTCGTCCGCCCTGCAGTTCGCCATCTCGGTGATCGGCGTGCTGATTTTCGCAGGCCTTACCGCCTACGACACGCAGCGGATCAAGGAACTCTACTACGAAGCCGATGATGTCGCTGTGGCCGGCCGCAAGGCGATCATGGGTGCGCTGACGCTCTATCTCGACTTCATCAACCTCTTCATGTTCCTGCTGCAGTTCATGGGCAACCGCAAATAAGCAGGGGCAGATCGAGATCGAAAAGGCGGCTTCGGCCGCCTTTTTTGTCGTGACGAATGTCGAAGGGGTTAGGCATGCTGCTTCAAGGATTTGTTTTCATCCCGTGCTTTGTCGTTGCCGTACTGTTGGCGAAAGGGTTGCCGGATAGCCTGATCTATTCGGTCGTTGCTTGGCTCAGCGCCGTCATTGCCGCCTTGGCCGGCGCAATTTTAGGGGTTCTGGCAATCGACTATTGGCAGCTGGTACCGATCGACCCGCATACGGGAAATGACCTGGTGCTCTTTGGTGTGGTGCACGTCGTCATGGCTTTCGTCTTGTCGCCATTGCTGATCATGTATGTGAGGCGCAAGGCGCGCAAGCAAGCCGAAAGTTTGAGGATCCAGATTCTCGAATAGCCGCAGCATGAGCATATCGCACCTCGATTTGCGTCGGCTTTTTTGTTGCACTGATTTCGCAGGAATGGTTTTAGAGAAGCCTGCCCCGCCGCTGGACCAGCCGCCCGATGTCTTTCTTTCTGCGCGACGCCTCGCAAGCCGATATCCCCGCCATTACCGATATCTATCGTGAATCCGTCCTGAACGGCACGTCGAGCTACGAGATCGCAGCGCCCTCCGGGACCGAGATGATGCAGCGTTTCGCAGCGATCGTCGGCCAGCACTATCCCTACATCGCCGCAGCAGATACGGACGGAAACCTTCTCGGCTACGCCTATGCCTCGGCCTTCCGCACCCGCCCTGCCTATCGCTGGATGGTGGAGGATTCGATTTACCTTGCGCCTGAAGCCCGCGGCCGCGGCATTGGAAAGGCACTGATGACCGAGCTGATCGACCGTTGCACCGCTCTCGGTTTCCGTCAGATGGTGGCCGTCATCGGCGGCGCAAGCCCTGCCTCGATCGCGCTTCATCTCAAGGCGGGTTTTGTCGAGGTCGGTCTGATGAAGGGCACCGGCTACAAGCACGGCCGCTGGCTCGACACGATGCTCATGCAGCGCAGCCTCGGCGAGGGCATGACGACCGATCCGGATCCGTCCATCTATCCCGGCACGCTGTTCGGAGGCTGAGGGCTTACTTGTCGACCAGCTTCAAGGCCTTGTCGAACACCTTGAGCACCTGGTTCAGCTCGTGCCCGCGCTTCAGGATCATGCCGTTGACGTTGATGACCGAATAGGCGCCTTGCTTGGCGGCGAGCTTCGGGTTCTTTTCGATCCGGAACAGCGGCATCTCGCCGGAGCGCTTGAAGACGGAAAACACCGCCCTGTCTTTCAGGTGATCGATGGCGTAATCGCGCCATTCACCCTCGCCGACCATGCGGCCGTAGATCCGGAGGATCGCATCCAGCTCGCGCCGGTGGAAAGTCACCGGAAGCGGGTCCTTGCTTTGTTTGTATTCCCTGAGATCGACGACGACTGAGGAACTATTGTCGACGGAGCGGCTTTCGCCGTGTCGCAAATCCGGCTGATCTGTCATCAGTCTCCCGAGGCCTCCGCTTGTGACAGGAGAGTGACAGTTTGCCCGAGCCGTCACAAATTGCAAGACCGCTGCCCGTCACATTCGGCCGCACCGCAGCGCCGCGCATGCGAGCACAATGTCCTGGGGAGAGCCGACGCTTTCTCGGCAGCGCCGCATTTCAGTCAAAACAGCGCCTCATTTGCAGGGGATTTATGCATCCCGGTTTGGCGCCAGCGCGCCAAAGGGCCCGGCGGAGCGTATCGACCTTAACCCCAGCCCCGAATACGCTCGGCCGGGCCGCCCGGCATTTCATCCCTATCGGGATGAAATCTCAGATGTTTTTTCCCGCCATCACCACTGTCGCGCCAAGGATCTCGGCCGGATCGCCGTCCGCGGTCGCCGATTGCAGCAGGATCGCGCAGCCCTCGAGCTGCGGCCGTTGCAGCACGCTCGCCGGCAGCGTCAGATTGGTCGCCTTGCCGTCCCACATGCCGACGGTTTCGACATTGGTGACGCTGTGCAGGTAGGAGATTTTCTTGCCGCTGTTCTCGCCCTTTTCGACGTCGATGGTCTTTTCCTTGTCGAAATAGACCATCACGACATTGGCCTTGCCCTGCCCTGCGCCAATCTTGATCTCCAGCTCGTCGCCGCGCATCGCAGCGCTGATCGGAATGGTCAGCCCATTGCCTTCGCTGCTGTAGCTGGCGATCTTGCTGTTTATGCCGTTGAGATCGGCGCCGGCGAGATGGCCGCGTCCGTTGACGATGGCCTGCGGCGTATAGACGTTGCTGCGGCCCATGGCCCTGGCATAGCCATATTGCCGCTCGGTATTTTCCTTCGAACTCAGCGTGTCGGCCCAGCCGAGGTAGTTCCAATAGTCTATGTGGTAGGCGAGCGCGATGACGTCGCCCTGGTCCACCAGCTTGCGGAAGGCGGCGTCAGCGGGAGGACAGGAGGAGCAGCCCTGCGAGGTGAAAAGTTCGACGACGCCTTTCGGCGTGCCGTCTTCGGCATGCAACGAGCCTGCGAGAACAACGCCGGCGATCAGCGGAATCAAAAAACGGGGGGACATTCACCTGCACCTCTTTTTCAGCGTCGCCGGCGTGTTGGAAACCGGAGGCCCTGACATATGAACGTACGAATAATCCTTCCGGGTCCAAACGAAAAGTCACGAACGGGTGAGACGTAGCTCGGCGGGAACGCGCTCGAAACAAATCATCGTGAGCCCGCCCGAATACTGTCGCCGCAAAGAAAAGCCGCCGGAAATTGCTCTCCGGCGGCCATTATCATAGCAAGCTGTTAACAATCAGGCAGCGAGGTCGCGCAGAACCGTCTGCAGGATGCCGCCATTGTTGAGGTAGATCACCTCGTCGAGCGTATCGACGCGCGACAGCAGCGGAACTTCCTTCACGGAGCCGTCGCCATAGGTGATCTTGGCGATCTTCCGCTCGCGCGGCTTGATCTTGTCCAGGCCCTCGATGGTGACGAGTTCGTCGCCCTTGAGGCCGAGGCTCTGCCAGGTCGTGCCCTCTTCGAAGACGAAGGGGATGACGCCCATGCCGACCAGGTTCGAGCGATGGATACGCTCGAAGGACTGGGCGATCACCGCCTTGACGCCGAGCAGGTTGGTGCCCTTGGCAGCCCAGTCGCGCGACGAGCCGTTGCCGTATTCGACACCGGCGAAGATGACGAGCGGCACGCCTTCGGACTTGTACTGCATGGCTGCGTCGTAGATCGAGGTCTCTTCCTTCGACGGGTAATGGATGGTGTAGCCACCTTCCTTGCCGTTCGGGCCGAGCATGTGGTTGCGGATGCGGATATTGGCGAAGGTGCCGCGCATCATCACTTCATGGTTGCCGCGGCGCGTACCGTACTGGTTGAAGTCGGCAACTGCGACGTCATGGCCGATGAGGTAGGCGCCTGCCGGCGAAGCCGCCTTGATCGAACCGGCCGGCGAGATGTGGTCGGTGGTGATCTTGTCGCCGAACAGGCCGAGGACGCGTGCGCCCTTGATGTCTGCGACGCCGGTGCCCTTCTTGCCCATGCCGACGAAATAGGGCGGGTTCTGGACATAGGTCGAGTTGTCGTCCCAGGCATAGGTCTGGCCCGGCGGAACCTGAACTGCCTGCCAGTTGACGTCGCCCTTGAAGACGTCGGCGTACTTGGATTCATAGAGCTCGCGGGTGACGTACTTCTGGATGAACTCCTGCACTTCGTGCGAGGTCGGCCAGATATCCTTGAGATAGACCGGCTTGCCGTTCTGATCCTCGCCGATCGGCTCCTTTGTCAGGTCCTTCTGCACCGTGCCGGCGAGCGCATAGGCGACGACGAGCGGCGGCGAAGCGAGGTAGTTCGCCTGGACGTCAGGCGAGATACGGCCTTCGAAGTTACGGTTGCCGGAGAGCACGCCGGATACGATCAGGCCCTTGTCGTTGATCGTCTTCGAGATCGGCGCCGGCAGCGGGCCGGAATTGCCGATGCAGGTCGTGCAGCCGAAGCCGACGAGGTTGAAGCCGAGCTTATCGAGATCGGCCTGCAGGCCGGACTTGGCGAGATATTCGCCGACGACCTGCGATCCCGGAGCGAGCGAGGTCTTGACCCACGGCTTGGTCTTCAGGCCCTTGGCAACGGCGTTGCGGGCAAGAAGGCCGGCGGCGATCAGCACCGACGGGTTGGAGGTGTTGGTGCAGGAGGTGATGGCGGCAATCGCGACGTCACCATGGCCGAGATCGAAATCCGTGCCTTCGACCGCATAGCGGTTGGCAAGCTGGCCGGGCTTCTTGTAGTCGGCATCCATCGAGCCGGCGAAACCGGAAGCGATGTTTTCGAGCGCGATGCGGCCTTCCGGGCGCTTCGGGCCGGCCATCGACGGCACGACGTCGCCGAGGTCGAGTTCCAGCGTGTCGGTGAAGACGAGATCGGAGCCATCGCCTTCGCGCCACATGCCCTGGGCCTTCGAATAGGCTTCGACCAGCGCGATCCGGTCATGCGTGCGGCCGGACATGGTGAGGTAGTTGATGGTCTCGCCGTCGACGGGGAAGAAGCCGCAGGTGGCGCCGTATTCCGGACCCATGTTGCCGATCGTCGCGCGGTCGGCGAGCGGCATGTTGTCCATGCCGGGGCCGAAGAATTCGACGAACTTGGAAACGACGCCCTTCTTGCGCAGCATCTGCACGACGGTCAAAACGAGGTCGGTCGCGGTGACGCCTTCCTTGAGCTTGCCGGTCAGCTTGAAGCCGATGACTTCAGGCAGAAGCATCGAAACCGGTTGGCCGAGCATAGCCGCCTCCGCTTCGATACCGCCGACGCCCCAGCCGAGAACGCCGAGACCGTTGATCATCGTCGTGTGGCTGTCGGTGCCGACGCAGGTGTCGGGATAGGCGATCGTCTCGCCGTCCTCTTCCTTGGTCCAGACGGTCTGGCCGAGATATTCGAGGTTGACCTGGTGACAGATGCCGGTGCCGGGAGGAACGACGCGGAAATTCTTGAATGCCTGCTGGCCCCACTTCAGGAAGCGGTAGCGCTCGCCGTTGCGCTGATATTCCAGCTCGACGTTCTTGGCGAAAGCCTGCGGCGTGCCGAATTCATCGACGATGACGGAATGGTCGATGACGAGGTCGACAGGAACGAGCGGGTTGATCTTCTCGGGATCGCCGCCGAGCGACACCATCGCGTCGCGCATCGCGGCAAGGTCGACGACGGCGGGAACGCCGGTGAAGTCCTGCATCAGCACGCGCGCCGGGCGATAGGCGATTTCGTTTTCGACCGCACCCTTGTTGTTCAGCCACTCGGCAACGGCCACGATGTGCTCCTTGGTGACCGACTGGCCATCTTCGAAGCGCAGCAGGTTTTCGAGCAGCACCTTCATCGAATAGGGGAGCTTCGATACGCCGGCCAGACCGTTTGCCTCAGCCTTGGGCAGGCTGTAATAGACATAGTCCTTCCCGTTCACGGAAAGCGTGGAACGACAATTGAAACTGTCAAGAGATTTAGACACGAGAAACCCCGTTCTGATAGCCAACACAGTCGTGCGAACGCCTATGCACTTAATGCACATCAGGATGCGGGTACGGCCATTTCCGCTGTCCGCACGTGGAGCAAACGCTCCAAGTTCGGCGCAAGGATGAAATTCACGCCGACCGCTGGCGTGGTTGCCGGTCTTATAGATAATTTCCTAAAAACTTGCCATACCCGAGAACGATCAAAATCGGACATTTTTTGACCCCGCCTGAAGCCGCTACGAAGAAAGAGCCGACGCATGCATCTCACCGCCGAAAATCTGGCTGCAAGGCGTGGTGAGGATCTCATTTTCGTTAACGTTTCCTTTCACTTGGAGGCGGGAGAAGCGCTGGTCCTGACCGGCAAAAATGGATCGGGAAAGTCCACTTTGCTGCGCGTTGCCGCCGGTCTCCTCAGGCCGGAAAAGGGCACGGTGATCTTCCGCGACGAAGAGAGCCCGCAGGGCCGTCATCCCGGCGAGGTCAGCCACTACCTCGGCCATCGAAATGCGATGAAGAATGAACTTACAGTTGTGGAGAATCTGGACTTCTGGCGGAGCTTTCTCGGCAATGCCAGCCTCTCCACGGAGGACGCCGCCGAGGCCGTCGGCCTCTCCGGAATAACCCATCTCCCCTTCGCCTATCTCTCCGCCGGCCAGCAGCGCCGATTCGCCTTCGCCAAGCTACTCGTCGCCCACCGCCCCGTCTGGATCCTCGACGAACCGACAGCGGCATTGGATGCCAGCGCCGACCGGCTATTTGCAGGATTGATCGAAGCGCATCTGGCAAAGGGCGGCATCGTGCTGGCGGCGACACATCAGCCACTGGGACTGAAAAATGCGCGGGAATTGAAGATGACGGGCTTTGCGGGTGTGGATCAGGGGGTGTGGGGATGATGGTTTGTGGAAACTTGCGGGGATACGAGCCCAAAACCCCTCCCCGACCCCTCCCCACAAGGGGGAGGGGCTATCGTGTCGCACCGCCCCATGCCCACCGCATCGTCGTAATCTGCAGAACGGCAACAGAGCATGCGCCGTTTGCTTTTGGCCGCCGTCGGAAACCGCAGCTTAACCCCTCCCCCTTGTGGGGAGGGGTTGGGGAGGGGTTTTCCTCGGCCTCCTGGGACAGGTTTTCCTCACCCATCAGGGAAAAGCACTCCGCATGACCGCCCTCTTCCTCCGCGATCTCAAGCTCTCGATCCGCGCCGGCGGCGGCGCGCTGATCGGCGTGCTGTTCTTCCTGACGATCGTCGCCGTCATCCCCTTCGGCGTCGGCCCCGATCTCAAGCTGCTTTCCCGCATCGGCCCCGCTATCGTCTGGATCGGGGCGCTGCTGGCCGCCCTTCTCGGGCTCGACCGTCTGTTCCAGGCCGAGCGCGACGACGGATCGCTCGATCTGATGCTGATGCAGGAAACGCCGCTGGTCCTTACCGTACTCGTCAAATGCTTTGCCCATTGGACGGCCACCAGCCTGCCGCTGGTCATCGCCTCGCCGCTGCTCGGCCTGTTCATGAACATGGACGAGACGGCGATCGGCGCCACCATGCTGACCCTCTTCGTCGGCTCGCCTGCCATCACCTTCATCGGCGCCGTCGGCGCTGCCGTCGCCGTCGCCCTGCCCCGCGGCGGCCTTCTGGTCTCGATCCTCGTGCTGCCGCTGACGATCCCCGTGCTGATCTTCGGTGTCAGCGCGACATATGCCGCCGTCGAGGAGCCCGCGCCCTTCCTTCCGCCCTTCCTCATCCTGATCGCGCTGACGCTGTTCTTCGCCGTCATCGGACCGGCCGCCGCCGCGCTCGCGCTGCGAAACACGGCGGATTGATTGGCCTTTCGATTGCGGGAACAGCCGGATCAAGATAAGGAAGCGGTCATGAGCGAAACGAGCCTTGCCATCAGCAAATTCAGCGACCTCGCCAACCCGACGCGGTTTCTGGCCCTGGCGGCGCGCGTCATTCCCTGGATGGCCGGCATCACCGCCCTCTGTTTTGCGGCCGGTCTTTATCTGAGCTTCGCCACTGAAGGCGATTATCAGCAGGGCGAGACCGTGCGCATCATGTATGTCCACGTTCCCGCCGCCTGGCTTTCGATGATGTGCTACACGGTGATGAGCCTCTCCGCGATCGGCACGCTCGTCTGGCGCCACCCGCTCGCCGATGTTTCCGCCAAGGCCGCAGCACCGCTCGGCGCCGCCTTCACTCTGCTCGCGCTCGTCACCGGCTCGCTCTGGGGCAAGCCGATGTGGGGCACCTGGTGGGTCTGGGATGCCAGGCTGACCTCCGTCTTCATTCTCTTCCTGATGTATCTCGGCCTGATTGCGCTCGGCCGCGCCATCGACGATCCGTCGAAAGCCGCGCGCGTCTCCGCCGTGCTCATCCTCGTCGGCTTCGTCAATATCCCGATCATCAAATTCTCGGTCGATTGGTGGAACACGCTGCATCAGCCGGCAAGCGTGATGCGTCTCGACGGACCGGCGATCGATCCGGAATTTCTGCGCCCGCTCTTCGTCATGGCGATCGCCTTCACCCTGCTCTTCTTCACGATGCACATCATGGCGATGAGAAACGAGATCTGGCGCCGCCGCATCGCCGCCCAGCGCCGTCTCGCCGCCCGCATGGCCAGCCGGGAGGAATAGGCCGTGACGCATGCCTTCTATGTCTACGCATCCTATGGCTTTGCCGCACTCATAGTGATCGCCGTCATCCTGTGGACCTGGGCAGACGGCCGGGCACGCCGCCGGGAACTCGCAGCCCTCGAAGCCGCCGGCATCCGCCGCCGCTCGGCGCGCCCAAGGAATGGCGAATGAGCGAGACGCCTGAAACCAAGATCAAGCCGCGTGGATTTGCCAGCTATGCGCTGGCGCTTCTGCCGCTTCTCGTCTTCGGCGGCATTGCGGCGACGGCCGCCAAGATGCTCTACGACCAGGATTTCCACGGCAAGAACATCGCCGAAATCCCTTCCGCCCTGATCGGCACCAAGGCGCCGTCGCTGAACCTTCCGCCGCTCGACGGCTCGAACCTGCCGGCGCTGACCGACGCCGCGGTCAAAGGCAAGCTGACGCTCGTCAATGTCTTCGCCTCATGGTGCGTTCCCTGCCGCGACGAACATCCTATTCTGAAGGATCTGGCGAAAGACGGACGGCTGAACATCGTCGCCGTCAATTACAAGGACAAGAACGAGAACGCCCTGCGCTTCCTCGGCGAACTCGGCAATCCCTACCAGGCGATCGGCGTCGATCCCAATGGCAAGGCGGCGATCGACTGGGGCGTTTACGGCATTCCGGAAAGCTACCTCGTCGGCCCCGACGGGACCATCCTCTATAAGCGCGTCGGCCCCTTCGACGATATCAGCCTGAAGGAAGGGCTGTTTCCGGCGATGGAAAAAGCGCTGGGGAAGCCGGCTTCGTAAATATCACCTAAAGCCCACCCTGCCAGACCTTGATCGCCTCCACCGGCCAGATCAGCATCACCACGTTAAGCGTCAGATTGTCCCGGATCACATAGCCGGTGAAAATCTCGAAGAAGATGGCGATCGCCACCGTCAGCGCCACCGGCGCGCGCCAGGCGAAGAAGAAGCCGAGGCACATGAAGACGGTGTCCATCGCCGAATTCAGGATGCTGTCGCCGTAATAATCGAGCGCGATCGTCGCCGTGCGGTAGCGGTCGATGATGAGAGGCGAATTTTCCAGGAGTTCCCAGGCGGATTCGATGAACAGCGCCATGAGCAGCTTTGCCGCCAGCGGCTTGCGGCGCAGGACCAGGTGGGCGAGCCCGTAGAACAGGAAGCCGTGGATGATGTGCGACGGCGTGTACCAGTCCGACAGA
This sequence comes from Rhizobium sp. J15, assembly GCF_002531825.1. Classification (GTDB taxonomy): domain Bacteria; phylum Pseudomonadota; class Alphaproteobacteria; order Rhizobiales; family Rhizobiaceae; genus Rhizobium. Next base: position 66,541 of record NZ_NWSX01000007.1, read on the forward strand.
TGCTGCGAATTGCCGCTGGCATTGACCCCGCCTTCCCACAGTTTGACATAGCCGCAGGCGCAGATCGGCACGCGGCCCATCAGATGTTCGGCGACGATCTGGGCGAGGAGGACGGTGAAGCAGGCGACCAGCCAGAAGGTCTGGTGCCTTATCCGATAATCGGCGTCTGCAGCGCTCACTTTTCACCGCCCGGTTCGGGAGCAAGACTGTGCTTCAGCACCAGCGGCATCTGCGCCAGCGTGAAGATGATGGTGATCGGCATCGTACCCCAGACCTTGAAGGCGACCCAGGTATCGTCCGAGAAATTGCGCCAGACGACTTCGTTCAGCACCGCAAGGAACAGGAAGAAGATGCCCCAGCGGATGGTCAGCTTGCGCCAGCCCTCGGCATCGAGCTGAAAGGCGGCGTTGAAGACATAGCCGAGCAGCGACCTGCCGAAGGCGAGGCCGCCAAGCAGGACGACCCCGAAGAGCGCGTTGACGATGGTCGGCTTCATCTTGATGAAGGTCTCGTTCTGCAGCCAGATCGACAGCGAGCCGAAGATGACGACGACGATGCCTGATACGAAGGGCATGATCGGCAGATGGCCGAGAACGACCTTGGAAACGAACAGCGAAATGACCGTCGCCCCCATGAAGAGCGCCGTTGCCACGAAGAGCGGGCCGCCCAGTTCGGAAAGGGCGGGAAATTTCTCCACCAGCCACTGGCCGCGCAGATTGGCGAAGAAGAAGATCATCAGCGGCCCGAGTTCCAGCGCCAGTTTCAGCATCGGATGATGGCGGTCGGCCGCGCTCGGCGTGATATCGCTTTCGGTGGTCATGCGTTCTTCAAACCTGCTATTTCTGAAAATTCGTTTCCCGACCGTCCCTTGCAGGTCTTCGGCGGCTTATCTGTGGCATCATTGGGGAAGCCCGGCAATGGCATGGGCGAAATCCTCGGCCTCGAACGGCTCGAGATCGTCGACGCCCTCGCCGACGCCGATGAAATAGACCGGCAGCTTGTGCTTGGCGGAGATGGCGACGAGAATGCCGCCGCGCGCCGTGCCGTCGAGCTTGGTCATGATCAGCCCGTTGACGCCGGCGACATTGCGGAAGATCTCGACCTGGCTCAGCGCATTCTGGCCCGTCGTGGCGTCGAGCGTCTGCAGCACCGTATGCGGCGCATCGGGATCGAGCTTGCCGAGCACGCGCACGATCTTCTCGAGCTCGGCCATCAGCTCGGCCTTGTTCTGCAGGCGGCCGGCGGTGTCGACGATCAGCACGTCGCACTTCTTGGCCTTCGCCTGCTCGAAGGCATCATAGGCAAGGCCGGCGGCGTCAGCGCCGAGCTTGGTGCCGACGAATTCGGAATTGGTCCGCTCGGCCCAGATCTTCAGCTGCTCGATCGCCGCCGCGCGGAACGTATCGCCGGCAGCCACCATCACCTTCAACCCGGCGCCCGAAAGCTTCGCCGCCAGCTTGCCGATCGTCGTCGTCTTGCCGGTGCCGTTGACGCCGACGACGAGGATGACATGCGGCTTGTGCGAGAGGTCGAGCTGCAGCGGCTTGGCGACCGGCTTCAAAACCTTGGCGATTTCGGACGCCATGATGCGGCTGACATCCTCGCCGGTGACGTCCTTGCCGTAGCGCTCGGAAGCTAGCGTATCGGTGACGCGCAGCGCGGTTTCGACGCCGAGGTCAGCCTGGATCAGCAGGTCTTCGAGATCCTGCAGCGTCTCGTCATCGAGCTTGCGCTTGGTAAAGAGCGCGGTGATCTGGTTGGTGAGCTGCGAGGAGGTACGCGCAAGGCCGTTGCGCAGCCGCTGGAACCAGCTGAGTTTCGGCTGCGGGATGATGGGTTGCGGTTCGACGATCTTTGGGCCGGTGGCGAAGCCTTTGGGCAGGATCGGTTCAACGGCTGGTACCGGCTCCATAGGTTCCGATGGTGGCAGAGGCGCTTCGGCTGAGATGTCGGCGTCCGCAGCCTCCCCCCCTACCCTGCCGGGCATCCCCCCCACAGGTGGGGGGAAACTCGCGGCAATGTTTTCCGCCACATTGACTGCATCATCCGCAGCGGCGGGCTCGCTCTGCGCATCCATCGTCTGGCGAGCGGCATCCAGTTGCTCAGTCCCCCCACCTGTGGGGGGGACGCCCAGCAAGGTAGGGAGGGTATCTTCCTCCGCTTCCGCCTCGGTCTCCAGCAGCGACAACGGCACGACGCCCATGTCGCCCAGATGATCGGCCGGCGGCAGCACTTCGGTTTCAGCCGCGACAGGTTCCGGCTCTACTGACGCTTCATCAATATCCCCCGCCGGTCCGCCCGCCGTATCCATTTCCTCGGGAAGAACGGGATCGTCCGCGACCGGCAGATCTTCGTCGCGCGAGCGCGGCTCGAGCTCCCTTTCCACGGCATCAGGCACGGGCTCTTCAGCCAGCTTGCCGAAGGTGAAGACCTTTTTGATGAAACTGAGCGCCATGAGGATTCCGTGAAAGTCAGGCCGCTGCGGCCGTCAATTGCATGTCGAGATGCTTGCCATTGTGGCCGGTGATCGTGGCCGGCACAAGTTCGCCGGGGCGAAGGCCGGCGGCTGCGACCAGCGTGAAGTTCTCCGTATGCGCCAGGCCGTTGTTTTCGACAAGCAGCCATTGCCGGGTTCCGACCATGCCATCGAGATGGGATTGATGCAGCCCATGTCCAGTGGCGCGCAGCCGTGCGGCGCGATCCTTGACGAGCGACCGGTCGAGCTGCGGCATGCGGGCGGCAGGCGTGCCGGGACGCGGGCTATAGGGGAAAACATGCAGATGCGCGATGCCGGCCTCTTCGGCGAGCCGCACGGCATTGCCGAACATCTCTTCCGTCTCCGTGGGGAAACCGGCGATCATATCGGCGCCAAAGCTCATCCCGGGGCGCAGGCGACGGGCGTCTTCGATGAAACGCAGCGCGTCGGCGCGCGAATGCCGGCGCTTCATGCGCTTCAAGATCATGTCGTCGCCATGCTGCAGCGACAGATGCAGATGCGGCATGAAGCGCGGCTCGTCGGCGATGAGATCCATCAAATGGGCATCGGCCTCGATGCTGTCGATCGACGAAAGCCTGAGACGGTTTATATCCGGAAGCTGTTTCAGCAGAGTCTTCGCCAGAAACCCGAGCGTCGGCGCACCCGGCAGATCGCCGCCATAGCTGGTGGCGTCGACGCCGGTCAGAACGATCTCGCGATAACCACTGTCGACGAGCTTGCGGGCCTGATCGACGACGGCTCCCATCGGCACCGAGCGGGAATTGCCGCGGCCATAGGGGATGATGCAGAAGGTGCAGCGGTGGTCGCAGCCGTTCTGCACCTGGATGAAGGCGCGCACGTGGCCGTCGATGTGCCTGACCATCTGCGGCGCCGTCGCCTTCACGCTCATGATGTCGTTGACGCGCAGCTTTTCCTCGGCCGAAACGCCGAAATCCGGCAGGCTGCGATAGGAGGCGCTCGAAAGCTTCTCTTCGTTGCCGAGCACGGCATCGACCTCCGACATGGCGGCGAAGGTCTCTTTTTCCGTCTGCGCGGCGCAGCCGGTGACGATGATGCGGGCATGCGGATTGTCGCGCCGCGCCCGGCGGATCGCCTGGCGGGCCTGACGCACGGCCTCGCCGGTCACCGCACAAGTATTGACCAGGACGGCATTGTTGAGCCCGGCCTTCTCGGCCTGCGCCTTCATCACTTCGGATTCATATGTGTTGAGGCGGCAGCCGAAAGTAATGACCTCGATGCCGCTCACTGCGCCTCGACCTCTCGGGTGTCGTCGCGCGACCAGAGACCGGTCGAAGGATCGAGCCTGCCCGACCATTCCCATTCGGCCGGGCCGGTCATGATGACGTGATCGTCGCGCTCGCGCCATTCGATCGAAAGCGTGGCCGGCGGCTTGGCGCTCGCCACATTGATCGTCACCTTGCGGCCGGTGCGGCCGGTGCGCGCGGCGCTGACGGCGGCCGAACAGGCGGCCGAGCCGCAGGCAAGCGTCAGGCCCGCGCCGCGCTCCCAGGTGCGCGTCGTCATCGACGTCGGCGAGGTGACCTGCGCCAGAGTGATGTTGGCGCGCTCGGGAAACATCGGATGGTTTTCCAGCAGCGGCCCGAAACGGGCGAGATCGTAGGACATCACGTCCTTGTCCACCCAGAAGATCGCATGCGGGTTGCCCATCGACATGACCGAGGGCGAATGCAGCACCGGATTGTCGATCGGGCCGATCTGCAGCTCGATGCGGCTGGTATCATGGAATTCTTCCGAGAGCGGGATCTTGTCCCAGTCGAAGACCGGCCGGCCCATATCGACGGAAATCGTCCCGTCCTCGTGCTCGACGGCATTGAGGATGCCGGCGACCGTCTGGAAGGTGAAGGCCTTCCGGCCGGTCTCGGCGGCAAGCGCCTGCACGACGCAGCGCGTGCCGTTGCCGCAGGCCTGCGCCTTCGAGCCGTCGGAATTCAGGATGTCGATGAAGGCATCGGTGCCTTCGGCCTTCGGATCATGGATCGCCATGATCTGGTCGAACTCGGTCTCGGAATCCGCATTGAGCGCGACCGCCGCCGCGGGCGTCACCTTGTCCGGCCGCCCACGCATGTCGACGACCAGGATCTTGTTGCCAAGCCCGTTCATCCTTGCGAATTCGACCGTTGCGCTCATGGTATCATTCCGTCCGTCTTTCCGCTGTATATGGCGGAAATGCGAGGGAATTACCAGTGGGTGAGTGCCGCGCAGGCGTTGAACCGGCCGAGCCTTCGAGCGGCCGGCCTCTACCGCTGTCTGCCGTCGGGCTCGAAAGACGCCGCATGCGCCTCGACGATCGCGGCGGTGATGACCTTTCTCAGCTCGTAGACCATTGAACGGGACCGTTTGCGATCCAGATCCTGTGCCGCCTTTGCCAGATTCAGGCCTTCGTTCAGGACAATATGATGGGCCCGTGCCAGCGCCCAGCTTTCAATATCAGGATTGATCATCGATATCTCCGCCGGATCATCCGGCATCAAGGATATTCACGAATCATTTTACAGGATGCACTTAAGTAGAAAGTAGAATCACAAGCAGAATATTTTGCAACTGGCCGCTATAGCGAATTTGGACTGCGGGCCGGAATTTTTACTGCCGCGCGCCCGCGTCGCACGGCGTCTGAAAAGCCCGCCATGCGGTCATTCCGCGTATTCGCCTTGACTTTCCCGGCGCTTTCCTGTTTATCGCGCCCAATCCGCGACGAGCCGCATGACTCCGAGCCGCCGACCGGGACTTTGAGATCCCGGAGGTCAACACCCGACAGCGCGATGCGCCCTCGGGTGCTTTTTGGCTTTGCGTCTTGTTTTCGTCAAGGAAAAGCACGACGTTCCCGGGCAGATCGAACCCGCCCGAAACGTATCAAGGAAGAGCCGATGTTTGAAAACCTCCAGGACCGTCTTGGATCCATTCTGAATGGACTGACAGGCCGTGGCGCGCTTTCGGAAGCCGATGTTTCCGCAGCGCTGCGCGAGGTTCGCCGTGCGCTGCTGGAGGCTGACGTCGCCCTCGACGTCGTGCGCTCCTTCACCGACCGCGTGCGTGAAAAAGCCGTCGGCGCCGAGATCCTAAAGTCGATCAAGCCCGGCCAGATGGTCGTCAAGATCGTCCATGACGAGTTGATCGAGATGCTGGGCGGCGAAGGCGTCGGCATCGACCTGCATGCGCCCGCCCCCGTCGTCGTCATGATGGTCGGCCTGCAGGGCTCCGGCAAGACCACGACGACGGCGAAGATCGCCAATCGCCTGTCGACGCGCGAGAAGAAGAAAGTGCTGATGGCGTCGCTCGATACGCGCCGTCCGGCAGCCCAGGAGCAGCTTCGCCAGCTCGGCGCCCAGGCCAATATCGATACGCTGCCTGTTATATCAGGCCAGTCGCCGACCGATATCGCCGCCCGCGCCGTACAGGCGGCCAAGCTCGGCGGCCATGATGTCGTCATTCTCGATACCGCCGGCCGCACCCATATCGACGAGCCCTTGATGGTCGAAATGGCCGACATCAAGAAGAAGTCGAACCCGCACGAAATCCTGCTGGTCGCCGACAGCTTGACCGGTCAGGACGCCGTCAACCTCGCCCGCAACTTCGACGAACGCGTCGGCATCACCGGCCTCGTGCTGACCCGCATGGACGGCGACGGCCGCGGCGGTGCCGCCCTTTCGATGCGCGCCGTCACCGGCAAGCCGATCAAGCTGATCGGTGTCGGCGAAAAGATGAGCGAGCTCGAGGAGTTCCATCCCCGCCGCATCGCCGACCGAATTCTCGGCATGGGCGACATCGTCTCGCTCGTCGAGCGCGCCGCCGAAAACATCGACGCCGAGAAGGCGGCCGCCATGGCCGCCAAGATGGCCAAGGGTAAGTTCGATCTCAACGATCTCGCCGATCAGCTGCGCCAGATGCAGAAGATGGGCGGCATGGGCGGCATCATGGGCATGATGCCCGGCATGGCGGGCATGAAGGACAAGATGGCCGCCGCCGGCCTCGACGACAAGCTTTTCGGCCGCCAGATCGCCATCATCCAGTCGATGACCAAGGCCGAGCGCGCCAACCCCGACCTTCTCAAACATTCGCGCAAGAAGCGCATCGCTTCGGGCTCCGGCACCGATGCCGCCGCCATCAACAAGCTTCTGAAGATGCACCGCCAGATGGCGGACATGATGAAGATGATGGGCGGCAAGGGCAAAGGCGGCCTGATGAAGCAGATGATGGGCGGCCTCGCCGGCAAGATGGGGCTTGGGGGCCTCGGCGGCATGGGCGGCATGCCCGATCTCTCGAATATCGACCCGAAGCAGCTCGAAGCCCTGCAGAAGCAGGCGGAAGCCGCGGGTTTGGGAAAACCGGGTGGGGGTATGCCCGGTCTCGGCGGCCTGCCGGGTGGTTTGCCTGGCCTCGGCGGCGCGAAGCTGCCGGGTCTTGGCGGTGGTTTCCCGGGATTGCCCGGTTTGCCGAAGAAGAAGTGAAAGGATCGCTTGCCCCATGATTGATCCAGACGTCAAAGCCCAGCTCGCGAGCTATCGCCAGTCGATCGACAATATCGATGCCGCTCTCGTGCACATGCTGGCCGAACGCTTCCGCTGCACCAAAGAGGTCGGCGTGCTGAAGGCCAAATACAATCTGCCGCCGGCCGACCCGGCGCGCGAGGAATACCAGATCGAACGCCTTCGCCAGCTGGCGAAAGCCGCCAATCTGGACCCGGATTTCGCCGAGAAGTTCCTGAACTTCGTCATCAAGGAAGTCATCCGGCATCATGAGCAGATCGCTGCGGATCACGCTGAACAGAGCGCCCCAGCCCGATAACCATTGCCGCCTCACGAAGCGGTCAAGAAAAGCCTAAGGAGTAAAGAACATGGCACTGAAAATTCGTCTCGCCCGCGGTGGCTCCAAGAAGCGTCCGTACTACCACGTCGTTCTCGCCGATGCGCGCAGCCCGCGTGATGGCCGCTTCCTCGAAAACCTCGGTTCCTGGAACCCGATGCTCGCCAAGGACGACGAGAAGCGCGTTCAGCTGAACGCCGAGCGCATCAAGCACTGGATCGACAACGGCGCCCAGCCGACCGACCGCGTTCTGCGCTTCCTCAATGAAGCCGGCGTCGCCAAGCGCGAAGCCAAGAACAACCCGATCAAGGCGAAGCCGGGCAAGCGCGCCCAGGAACGCGCCGCCGAAAAGGCTCAGAAGGCCGCTGACGCCGCCGCTGCTGCTGCCGACGCCGCGGAATAATCGGGACCTTTCCCTATCGAGCGGGCGGCATGGCGACATGCCGCCCGTTTTCGTTTCCAATCGCCCATACTTCGTTTATGAGAAGCCTGTCTTTCCGGCTTCACATGAAGGAACCCATGACAAAGCTTGAAAACCCCGTTCTGATGGCGACGGTCGGCGGCGCACAGGGGCTGCGCGGCGAAGTGCGCGCCAAGGCCTATACGGCCGACCCGGCCGCGCTCGGCGATTACGGCCATCTGCACAGCATGGACGGACGCAGCTTCGAAGTCCTCGAAATCCGCGAGACGAAGAACATGGTCGTCGTCCGCTTCCGCGGCATCAACGACCGCAACGCCGCCGAGGCGCTGAACGGGCTGGAACTCTATATCGAGCGTGACAACCTGCCCGACGAGGAGCTGGAGGACGACGAGTTCTTTTATGCCGATCTCGAAGGGCTAGAGGCACGCGACGACAAGGGCGTCAGCTACGGCACGGTCACCGGCGTCTTCGATTTCGGCGCCGGCGATCTGCTCGAACTGAAAGGTCCGGGCAAGCGTCCGGTACTGATCCCCTTCTCGGAAGCCTCGGTGCTGGAAATCGACCTGGAGGCCGGCACGCTGCTGATCGATCCGCTGGCAGCAGGACTGGTCGACGACCCGGAAGACCTTCCGAAATTCACGCCCGACAAGCCGAAAAAGAAGAAGTGATGGCTTTCCGCGCGAGCGTGCTGACACTCTATCCGGAAATGTTTCCGGGGCATCTGGGCTATTCCCTTGCCGGCAAGGCGATGGAGCGCGGCCAGTGGTCGCTCGATGCCGTGCAGATCCGCGATTTCGCCACCGATAAACACCGCACCGTCGACGACACCCCCGCCGGCGGCGGCGCCGGCATGGTGCTGAAACCGGACGTTCTCGGCCGCGCGATCGACAGCATCTCTGAAAACGATGCCCGCCCGCGCCTGCTGATGAGCCCGCGCGGCCGGCCGCTGACGCAGGAGCGCGTGCGCGCGCTTGCGGCAGGCGAAGGCGTCATCATCGTCTGCGGCCGCTTCGAAGGCGTCGATCAGCGGGTGATCGAGGCGCGCGGACTGGAAGAGGTGTCGATCGGCGACTACGTGCTGTCGGGCGGCGAGCCGGCCGCACTGATCCTGCTCGATGCGATCATCCGCATCCTGCCCGGCGTGATGGGCAACGATCTTTCCGGCCTGCACGAAAGCTTCGAAGGCGGGCTGCTGGAGCATCCGCATTATACGAGGCCGCAGGAGTGGGAGGGCCACGAAATTCCATCGGTCCTCACGTCAGGCAACCACGGCGCCATCGAGAAATGGCGCCGTCAGCAGGCCGTGCAGCTGACCGAGGAGCGCCGGCCGGATCTGCTCGAAAAGGCAAAAAACGAGAAAAACGGCTGATTCCGCCGGCCTTTTCACAAAAATGTCTTGCGAGGGATGACAAGCCCCGGCCTTTCGTGTATTGGCGCACGCGGAAATGGGGTTAGCCCCGTCTGCCAGCAAACAAAGAATGGCGAATCCGCTCCCGTCCGCAAGGGCAAAATCCTGAGGCTACCCCAAAGGACCAGTGTCGAGCGCTCTGGCTGTTTCAGAAGAACCAAAGGTTAAGACGATGAACATCATTCAGCAGCTCGAGGCCGAACAGGCCGCCAAGATCGAAGCCAAGCGCACGCTTCCCGAATTCTCCCCGGGCGACACCGTCCGCGTCAACGTGAAGGTCACGGAAGGCAACCGTACCCGCGTTCAGGCCTATGAAGGCGTCTGCATCGCCCGCTCCGGCGGCGGCCTGCAGGAAAACTTCACGGTCCGCAAGATCTCCTACGGCGAAGGCGTCGAGCGCGTATTCCCGGTCTACTCGCCGCTGATCGAAAGCGTCGACGTCGTCCGCCGCGGTAAGGTCCGCCGCGCCAAGCTCTATTACCTCCGCGACCGTCGCGGCAAGTCCGCCCGTATCGTTGAAGATACCGGCGTCCGCGCCCGCAAGCTCAACGACGCCGAGCGCGCCGCCATCGCCGAGGAAAAGGCACGCATCGAAGCTGAAAAGGTTGCAGCCGCTCAGGCGCTCGCCGCCGAGAAGGCAGCAGCAGAAGCTGCGGAAGCCAAGGCCGCTGCCGAAGCCGCCGCTGCAGCCGAGAAGGCAGCAGAATAAGATCTGCAGAAAATTCTGTTTCTTGGAAAGGCGGTCTTCGGATCGCCTTTTCTATTTTTTCGGGGCGCATGCAGCCGGCGGCCTTGCCTCAAGCCTATTTTCCGTGACAATTTTCGCTTTCAATTCTGGAGCCGTTCCATGCTGTTTCGCCGTACCGTTCTTGCGAGCTTTGCCGCCCTTTCTCTTCTGCCCTTTGCCGCAACGGCTGCCGAGCTCCCCGATCTCGGCGGCAAGAGCGTCGTCGTCGTGACGGAAAATGCCTATCCGCCGCTGCAGTTCGTCGATCCGAAATCCGGCAAAGCGATCGGCTGGGAATATGATGCGATGAACGAGATCGCCAAGCGGCTGAACTTCAAGGTCGAATACCAGAACACCAGCTGGGACGCGATGATCCAGGCGGTTTCCGACGGCCAGTACAACATCGGCATGACCGGCATCACCATCAAGGACGACCGCAAGCAGAAGGTGGATTTCTCCGACCCCTATCTGCGCTCGCAGCAGTTCATGCTGGTGCGCGGCGACGAGAAGCGCTTCACCGACGCCAAGAGCTTCGGCGCCTTCAACGACGGCCTGATCGGCGCTCAGCCGGGTACTTCGCCTTTCTACACCGCCGTCTATGAAATTCTCGATGGCAACGAACAGAACCCGCGCATCAAGCTTTTCGAAACCTTCGGCGCAACCGTTCAGGCCCTGAAAACAGGCGACGTCGATCTCGTCTTGACCGACAGCGTCGCCGCCAAGGGCTATGTCGATTCCTCGAACGGCGCCCTGAAGGTGGTCGGCGAACCGCTCGGCACGGAGGATTTCGGCTTCATCTTCCCGAAGGGTTCCGACCTCGTCGCCCCGGTCAATGCCGCCATCGCAGCGCTAAAGGCGGACGGCACCTTCGATGCGCTGAACAAGAAGTGGTTCCTCGACTACAAGATGGGCGAATAATTCCCCGAGCGATCGCAGATGGCGCCACAACCATCCCCGCGACACGAGAAGGACGACCGCCCCTGGTGGCTGGCTGTCCTTATCCTGATCGGCATCATTCTCGCCGTCGTCATCGTCACCAACGACATTTATGCGCAGGTCTTCCGGACCGTGGTGAATGGCGCTGGCATTACCGTCTTCGTGACGCTCGTCGCCTTCGTGCTGGCGACGGTGCTCGGTCTCGGCATCGCGCTGCTCGGCCTCTCCGACAGCATCGTGCTGCGCCAGATCGCCCGCTTCTACATCGAGATCATCCGCGGCATCCCGATCCTGGTGCTGCTCTTCTACATCGCCTTCGTCGGTGCCCCCGGTCTTGTGGCCGCCTATAACTTCATGATCACGCCCTTGGTAAAGGCGGGCATTGCCGAGCCGATCCTCGTGCGCGACCTGTCGCTGATGTGGCGCGCGATCTTCGCGCTGATGATCGGCTATTCCTCCTTCATTGCCGAGATCTTCCGCGCCGGCTTCCAGTCGGTCGATCTCGGCCAGATCGAGGCGGCCAAATCGCTCGGCCTGTCGCGCTACCGCCGCTTCCGGCTCGTCGTCTTCCCGCAGGCGATCCGGGTCATCTTCCCGCCGCTCTCCAACGACTTCGTCTCGATGGTGAAGGACTCATCGCTCGTCTCGGTGCTCGGGGTCGCCGACATCACGCAGATGGGCAAGGTCTATGCTTCCGGCTCCTTCCGCTTCTTCGAGACCTATTCGATCGTCACCTACATCTACCTGATCCTGACGATCGGCCTGTCGTTGGCGCTGCGGCGGATTGAAAAGAAGATGAAGCAGAAGCCGCGTTGAGCCGCCTTACGATTCGAATTGCCGTTTCGATCAAAAATCGCTATATCCAGCGCCATGGAATCCAAGTTCAGATGCACTGGCGCGCATGTTTTCGTGCTGCAGGATCATTATCGCCTGCCGGCACGGTTCTTTGCATGCGTATCCGGTGCGCTCAACAGCCGACTTCGTTGATCGAATGACGGCCGGCGGAGCCTGATCCGCTTTTTCCGATTTTCCAAAGCTTCCAAAAACGGACTTAACGCCATGAGCGCACCGCGTACCCTCTACGACAAGATCTGGGACGATCATCTGGTCGACGAACAGGCCGACGGAACCTGTCTTCTCTACATCGACCGCCACCTGGTCCACGAAGTCACCTCGCCGCAGGCTTTCGAAGGCCTGCGCATGAGCGGCCGCAAGGTCCGCGCGCCGGAAAAGACGCTCGCCGTCGTCGACCACAACGTTCCGACGTCTGCCGACCGCCATCTCGGCATCAAGAACGAGGAAAGCCGCATCCAGGTCGAGCAGCTCGCCAAGAATGCCGCCGAATTCAAGGTCGAATATTATTCCGAGAACGACAAGCGCCAGGGCATCGTGCACATCATCGGGCCGGAACAGGGCTTCACCCTGCCGGGCATGACGATCGTCTGCGGCGACAGCCACACCTCCACCCACGGCGCGTTCGGCTCGCTCGCCCATGGTATCGGCACGTCTGAGGTCGAGCACGTGCTCGCCACCCAGACGCTGATCCAGAAGAAGGCCAAGAACATGCTGGTGCAGGTCGACGGCCAGCTGCCGGCAGGCGTCACCGCCAAGGATATCGTTCTTGCCATCATCGGCGAGATCGGCACGGCGGGCGGCACCGGCTACGTCATCGAATATGCCGGCGAAGCGATCCGCGCGCTGTCGATGGAAGGCCGCATGACGATCTGCAACATGTCGATCGAAGGCGGCGCCCGCGCCGGCCTGATCGCGCCTGACGAGATCACCTTCGAATATATCAAGGGCAAGCCGCGCGCGCCGAAGGGCGAAGCGCTCGAACAGGCAATCGCCTACTGGAAGACGCTGAAATCGGATGAAGGCGCTCATTTCGACCGCGTCGTCAAACTGAACGCTGCCGAATTGCCGCCGATCGTCTCCTGGGGTTCGTCGCCTGAGGACGTCGTTTCCGTTCAGGGCATCGTGCCGAACCCGGACGAAATCCAGGACGAGACGAAGCGTGCCTCCAAGTGGCGTGCGCTCGAGTACATGGGCCTCAAGCCGGGCACGCCGATGACCGACATCAGCATCGACCGCGTCTTCATCGGCTCCTGCACCAACGGCCGCATCGAAGACCTGCGCGCCGTCGCCAAGGTGGTCGAGGGCAAGACCGTTGCCTCGACCGTCAACGCCATGATCGTTCCCGGTTCCGGTCTCGTGAAGGAACAGGCGGAAGCCGAAGGCCTCGACAAGATCTTCAAGGCCGCCGGTTTCGACTGGCGCGAGCCGGGCTGCTCGATGTGCCTCGCCATGAACGACGACCGCCTGAAGCCGGGCGAACGTTGCGCCTCGACCTCGAACCGCAACTTCGAAGGCCGTCAGGGCTTCAAGGGCCGCACGCACCTCGTTTCGCCGGCCATGGCGGCCGCCGCCGCGATCGCCGGCCACTTCGTAGATATCCGCGAGTGGAACTGATCCGTCACGGCTCGTAAGAGAATGAAAGCCGCCCGATGCGCTCAGCCCGCATCGGGCGGCTTCGCATTTCATGGCTCCTACCGCTTCGCCCCTCCGCGGCCGCGACCCGTAGCTGCGCGCCTTCCGCGACAAGCAACGATGTCGTAGTCCTTTGAATTTCTATACGAATTCCTTCAATCGCCTCCGATTTGATTACGCGGTGGCGAGCCCGTTTGTGCATGGCCCGCATTCCGGATTTCATCCATTCGGGCAATCGACATCGATATTCTCCTATGGCCTCATCGATACCGGGCGCGACACGGATGCCGTTCTGGCTTCTGCAGGCGGCTTCGGCTAACACCGCGCCATGGGAGAATGTCGCTATGAGGCAGAAAATGGCAAAGAGTATTGCGCAAGCCATCCTGACCGTATTCGCATCGCTGGCATCGATCAGCACAGCCGGCGCCGCGCCGATGCATCCGACCATCACGCCGGTCACGGCCCCTTCGGCCCAGCTGCAACTGGTCGCGCAGACCAAGATACCGATGCTCAACGGCTATCGCGGTTCCAGCAGCGCCCGGGCCGGCTATATCAAGAGCTCCAACGGCTACTGGTATCCCTCGCGCGCCTTCGATGATTATACCGGCTCGATTGCGCGGCCTGAGAATCAGGGGAATGGCTGCAATTACGGCTTTGCCCCGACCAACGGATCGTCCAATTGCAATTATTGACAAAGTGCGCCGCGGTTTTAGCGGCATGCCTTCGTCGAGCCGCCGCGGGCGATCTCTCTTCCGCGGCGGTCGCTGATTGATGATCAGAATGACGCCGTCATCGGGTCGGGCCCCATGCGGGCGCCGGCGCTGTCGAGCTTGGCGATCGCAGCCATGTCATCGGCATTGAGCTTGAAATCGAACACCTGGAAGTTTTCCTCGATGCGCGACGGCGTGACCGACTTCGGGATGACGACGAGGCCGGTGTCGATATGCCAGCGGATGATGACCTGGGCCGGCGTCTTGCCGTGTTTCCGGGCGATCTCGCCGATGACCTTGTTCGAGATGAACTTGCCCTGGCCGAGCGGGCTCCAGGATTCGGTCACGATACCAAGCTTGCCGTGCACCTCCTGCGCCGCGTGCTGCTGGAAGTCGGGATGCAGCTCGATCTGGTTGATGACGGGAACCACGCCGGTTTCGCCGATGATCCGCTCCAGATGTTCGGGATAGAAATTGGAGACGCCGATCGAGCGTGCCCGGCCCTCTTCCCGAATGCGCACGAATGCCTTCCAGGTCTCGGTGTAGAGGCCGCGATGCGGCGACGGCCAGTGAACCAGGTAGAGATCGACATAGTCGGAACCGAGCTTCCTCAGGCTGCCGTCGAAGGCACGCAGCGTATTGTCGTAGCCCTGGTCGGTGTTCCTGAGTTTGGTCGTGACGAAAATATCCTTGCGGTCGAGGCCGGAGGAGCGGATGCCTTCACCCACACCCTCTTCGTTGTCGTAACCGGACGCCGTATCGATATGGCGATAGCCGGCAGCAATGGCCGTGCGCACCGTCGGAGCGGCGATCTCCTGCGGCGTCTGCCAGACACCGAGGCCGACCTGCGGAATGGAATGTCCGTCATGGAAAGTGATGATGGGTTGAGCGGTCACAATATGTCTCCGGAAGTTTGAAGAATTGGACGAGGCATGGATTTGCGCTCGCATTCCGCGAGCGTCCCTGAACGCATCTCAGCCCGCGCGTCCGGTCACCGAAAGCATATAGGCGCCCGCCCTCACAAAACAATCAGAGCACGCGGACAATCGTCCCCTTGCGAAGGTGCGGCAGCAGGCGGCGCATATCGCCGAGACTGACCGCCACGCAGCCGGCCGTTGGCTCGTAGCCTGGCCGGATAAGATGGAAGAAGATCGCCGAGCCGCGGTTGCGCGCCCGCGAGGAGATGTTCCAGTCCATCACCAGACAGATATCGTAGAGCCCGTCGCTACGCCGCATCTCCTCATGGCCGGCGCCGAACGGCGCCCTGACGAGGCGGTTGTAATTGGCATTGCCGGGCTGATCGCACCACAGCATATCGGCGCGGATCCGGCGAAGCGAGAGCGAAGTCACGAGCCGGCCGTTCCGCTCGCCGCGCCGGAAGCCCGATATCAGCTTCATCGACGTGATCGGGGTGGCACCGTCGCCCTCGCGTTTCATCACGGTGCGGCCGGAGCGCCCGATGGCAGCCGGAACGGTGATTGCGCCGATGCTGACGATCGCGCGGCTCTTCTTTCCCGGCGCCGGACGCACCACGACCGTGGGCGGCTTCATCCCTCGGCTCCGCCTTGCTTTTTCCATTTTTCTCGCATGTCTTGCATTGCTTGAGGCTTTCATTGAAATCATATGAAAACCGGGCCGGCAACAGCTCCGCCGGCCGATCCTTGCCAAACCCGCAATTTGGCGTAGGACTAGGGGACCTAACATGAGGACGCAACGGCATGACCGCACGCACCATTCTTCTGGTGGATGACGACGAGGATCTTCGGCAGACGCTGACGGAGCAATTGTCGCTTTATGAGGAATTCACGGTTCTGCAGGAAGCCAACGCCGGCAAGGGTGTTGCGACCGCCCGCTCGACGCCGGTCGACCTCTTGATCATGGATGTCGGCCTGCCTGACATGGACGGCCGCGAAGCGGTGAAGCTGCTGCGCAAGGGCGGCTTCAAGGCGCCGATCATCATGCTGACCGGTCACGATACCGATTCGGACACGATCCTCGGCCTCGAAGCCGGCGCCAACGATTACGTCACCAAGCCTTTCCGCTTCGCCGTGCTGCTCGCGCGCATCCGCGTGCAGCTGCGCCAGCACGAGCAGAGCGAAGACGCCACCTTCACCGTCGGCCCCTATCTCTTCAAGCCGAGCCAGAAGCTGCTCACCACCGACAACGGCCAGAAGATCCGCCTGACGGAAAAGGAAGCGGCGATCATCCGTTATCTCTACCGCGCCGAGCAGAAGGTCGTCACCCGCGACGTGCTTCTCGAAGAGGTCTGGGGCTATAACTCGGGCGTGACCACGCACACGCTGGAAACCCACGTCTACCGGCTGCGCCAGAAGATCGAGCGCGATCCCTCCAATGCCGAAATCCTGGTGACGGAAAACGGCGGCTACAAGATCATACCCTAGAACAGGATGATTTTAGGCCCGTTCGGCCTAAAATCTGAATCCTGTTTTAAACTCAAGAGTTAGAGCATGATGTCGTCCGAAAACCGCTCACACTTTTCGGCATCATGCTCTTAGAGCGTTACCGGTTTCCCGAATGACGGAAATGCTCTATCTCTTTGTTTTCACGCGAAACTGTTCCGCGCTTTTGCTGGAATTGCTCTAAGGCGAAAAGCCCCGATGGCGCTGACCGACGACATTCATCTGCTCTCACAGCTTCCGCTGTTCAAGGATATGAGCGAGGACCAGCTGCGGCTGATCGCCTTCGGCGCCGACCGGCGCATGATCGCCGCCGGCCAGATGCTGTTCCGCCAGGGCTCGCCGGCCGAGAGTGCCTATGTCGTTATCAGCGGCAGCCTGGAACTGAGCACGACGAGCAGCGACGGCATGCAGCGGGCCGAGGCCATCGCCGGCCCGGGAACGCTGATTTCGGAGCTTGCACTGGTCACGCTGGTGGAGCGCAAATTCACCGCGATCGCGCGCGAGGACACCAGCATCATCCGCATCACCCGCGCCCTCTTCCATCGGCTTCTGGAAGAATATCCCGATGCGGCCCGCCTGATCGAAAACCGCATCCGCGACAACCTCGCCGAGCTTGCCGCCAAGGCCGCAAGCCAGTTCCACCGCTTCAGCTGATCCACATCGGTACGCGGCGTTAAGGAAGGCGTCAGTCGCGGACGAGGCCGTCGATTGCTGCTGCGAGCTTCACCAAGTCGGCGGCATAGAAGCCGGCAGCGTTGAGACAGTTGGTCTCGAGCAGCTTCAGCCCCTCTTCGGTGCGGCAGAGATCGATGACATAGGCCGGAGAGTACCCGGGATTGATATCGACCATGCGCTGTCCGAACGCCAGTGCATCCTCGTCGATCTCATGGCGGTGGACGACACGCGATCCGTCCTTATAGAGCGAATAGGTGACTATCCGCCCGTTGACGGCCCACAGACGCCATTCGCGCAAGATGCGAACAGGCTTGGTGAGCATCAGAAGCGTGTCATGGCGAAGCGATCCGCCCGGGATTTCGTCTTCGTCAAGCGTAAGAACCCTCTCCGCCATGCGGATGATCTCACCGGCCGATTTGACATTGCCGGGCTCTTCCTTGCTGTCGTCGACGGGACGCAGAAACCATTCCCTCCCATCGTCGGTCAGCTCGGTCGGAATGTCTCGGAGAGTGAGGAACAGCGCGTCGGCTCCGTTCAGGAGATAGGGATGCCACGCCTTTTCCTGGACGAAAGGACGCAGCTTGAACACGCCCGGCCAGTAACCGTTCGCCTCGGCGTTTCTCCATAGAGTGTAGGAGCCGAACATGATCACCGAACCCGGGTCGGTAACGATCGGCGCGGGGATAAGCTCGCCGACGAACGGGACGACCTTATGCCAGGTGTACGCGATACCGAGCCGGTCGAGTGCCTCGGCCAGCTTATGGGTGTCTTCGAATTCCTGGAGGAGCCACTGCATCAGAAATCGAAACGCGCCGTCACCGGCACATGATCCGAGGGCCGGTCCCAGCCGCGCGCTTCCTTCAGAATCTCGATCCGCTTGAGATGCGGTCCGAGATCGGAGGACGACCAGATGTGGTCGAGACGGCGGCCGCGGTCGGCTGCTTCCCAGTCCTTGGCGCGGTAGCTCCACCAGGTGTAGAGCTTTTCGCTGGCCGGCACGTGATGGCGCATGAGATCGACCCAGCCGCCGCGCTTCATCACCTCCAGCAGCCCGTCCGTTTCGACGGGCGTATGGCTCACGATCTTCAAGAGCTGCTTGTGCGACCAGACGTCGTGCTCCAGCGGCGCGATATTGAGGTCGCCGACGAGAATGGCGGAGGTGTTGGCCTCGCCATTGGCTTTCAGCTGCTTCATCTCCTCGATGAAATCGAGCTTGTGGCCGAATTTCGGATTGATCGTGCGGTCCGGCTCGTCGCCGCCGGCGGGTACATAGAAATTGTGCAGCCGGACGCGGCGATTGCCGCGCTCGAAGATCGCCGATATGTGGCGGGCATCGCCGACCCCGCAATAATCCTGCCGGTGATCCTCCGTCAGCGGAATGCGCGAGGCGATCGCCACGCCGTGATAACCCTTCTGCCCGTGGATGATGATGTGGTCGTAACCCATCGCCCGCAAGGGTGCTGCCGGAAAGAGCTCGTTCGGCACCTTGGTTTCCTGCAGGCAGAGAATGTCAGGCCTGTGCTTGAGAACGAACTGCTCGACGATCGGCATGCGCAGCCGCACCGAATTGATGTTCCAGGTGGTGATCGAAAAGCCCATGCCCACGCCCTTTCCCGCACGCCGGGTTTCGAGGCGGCGTGCTCTCATGAAAGGGCTTTAGAACAAAGGCGGACGGGAGGGAACCGGCCGCGTGCAAAAGCCTCGGGCGATCAACCGAAAACCGTCAGTCGCGTGAGGCTGCCGTGCCCGGAATGCTTTCGTAAGGCACCCGGAAGACGCGGTCGTCGAACTGCACGCCTGTCTTGACGTTGAAGATCATCACCGACGTGTCCTTGCCCTGGTTGTCGGTGATCGTCCACTGCCGCAGGTCATAGGTCTTCGGGTCGAACATCATCGTGATGGTCGAGTTTCCGAACACCGTATTGTTGCCGAGCGCGATCGTCGTCAGGTCCGACTCCTCCTTCACGCCCTTCACCATGCCGGCCGACAGGTCGATCCGCTGCGCCAGGAGCAGGCTGAGCGGCGTCTTGGAGAGCGGATAGAGATCCCAGGTCTTGAGCTTCATATTGCCGATCGCGACATTCTTGCCGTCGGCAATCACCCGCATCGGCGACGGGTCGTCATAGTTGAAGCGCAGCTTGCCGGGACGCTGGATGAAGAACTTGCCGCCGGTCTGCTCGCCGCGCGGGCCGAACTGCACGAATTCCCCCTGCATCGTCGTGACGCCGGAGAAATGGTCGGCGATTGCCTGCGCGGTGCCGGAAGCCGGGGCCGCAGCCTGAGCAAGCGCGCCTAAGGGAAGGGTGCTCGCCACGGCAGTTACGGCAAAGGCGCCCAGAAGTTCGCGGCGCGTCGTCAGGCCGGAGAGGAAGGAATCGGAGTTACTCATCTAAATCTCCTTTATGCGATCTGCATGCCGCCGAATGGCGGCGTCTTCAAGGCGCCGCGATCATCCTCGCGAGAAGCAATGGCTTCATGCTATCAGCTTCCCGCGAAAACACCCGCATGGGAAATATATGGCTGATCTTTCAGCGGTCGAGGATGTCGGCCTCGGTCGGAACGAGAATTTCTCGCTTGCCGGCATGGTTGGCCGGCCCGATGATGCCTTCCTTCTCCATCCGCTCGATCAGCGAAGCGGCGCGGTTGTAGCCGATGCCGAGACGGCGCTGGACATAGGAGGTCGAAGCCTTGCCGTCGCGCAGCACGATGGCGACGGCCTGATCGTAAGGATCTTCCGAATCCGAAAGGTTCGACGTGCCGGCCGGGCCGCCGCCACCGTAATCGCCATCCTCATCCTCGTCGGCGGTGATCGCGTCGAGATATTGCGGCGAGCCCTGCGTCTTCAGATAGGAGACGATCTCTTCCACCTCGACATCCGAGACGAAGGGACCGTGCACGCGCTGGATACGCCCGCCGCCCGCCATGTAGAGCATGTCGCCCATGCCGAGCAGCTGCTCGGCCCCCTGTTCGCCGAGAATGGTGCGGCTGTCGATCTTCGAGGTGACCTGGAAGGAAATGCGGGTCGGGAAGTTCGCCTTGATCGTGCCGGTGATGACGTCGACCGACGGGCGCTGCGTCGCCATGATCACGTGAATGCCGGCGGCGCGCGCCATCTGCGCCAGACGCTGGACCGCGCCTTCGATATCCTTGCCGGCGACCATCATCAGGTCGGCCATTTCGTCGATGATGACGACGATATAGGGCATCGGCTTGAGGTCGAATTCTTCGGTCTCGTACATTGCCTCGCCGGTGTGGCGATCGAAACCGGTCTGCACCGTGCGCGAAATCACTTCGCCCTTCGACAGAGCCTGTTCGACGCGGGTATTGAAGCCGTCGATGTTGCGCACCCCAATCTTCGACATTTTCTTGTAGCGCTCTTCCATCTCGCGCACCGTCCATTTCAGCGCGACGACGGCTTTCTTCGGATCGGTAACGACAGGCGAGAGCAGATGCGGGATGCCGTCATAGACGGAAAGTTCGAGCATCTTCGGATCGATCATGATCAAGCGGCACTGCTCCGGCGTCATCCGGTAGAGCAGCGACAGGATCATCGTGTTGATGGCGACCGATTTGCCCGAGCCGGTGGTGCCGGCGACGAGCAGGTGCGGCATCTTGGCGAGATCGGCGATGACGGCTTCGCCGCCGATCGTCTTGCCGAGCGCCATGGCGAGCTTCGCCTTGCTGCCCTCGAAATCGCGCGATGCGATGAGTTCACGCAGGTAGACGGTCTCGCGCGTCTGGTTCGGCAGTTCGATGCCGATCGCGTTGCGGCCGGGCACGACGGCGACACGGGCGGCGATCGCGCTCATCGAGCGGGCGATATCGTCGGCAAGGCCGATGACGCGCGACGATTTGATGCCGGGCGCCGGCTCCAGTTCATAAAGGGTGACGACGGGACCAGGGCGAACATGGATGATCTCGCCCTTGACGCCGAAATCCTCGAGCACGCCTTCGAGCATGCGGGCATTCTGCTCCAGCGCATCGGCCGAAAGCGTCGAATCGCGCACCACGTTCTTCGGCTCGGCGAGCAGGTGCATCGACGGAAGCTGGAAACCTTCGGGACGGATGAACGAGCCCTGCGCCTCCCGCTCGATACGGGCACTGGGCTTCGGACGCGCGATAGCTGGGACAACGCGCGGTTCAGGCTTACCGGCGGCCTTTGCCGGGGCGCGGATCATCCAGTCGTCGTCATCGTCGTCGGGCAGGATATCGGCCGGGCGCGGCGGCATGTCGGCATCGAAGGGCAGATCGTCGTCGTCATCGTCGTCGACGGAAAGCGACGGCGCGGAGACGATGCGCCGCGGCGAAACGGCCGCCTTTTCCCTCATTGATGGCTCCATCGACGGCTCCATTCGTTCGCCGCGGACGGCCGGCGCCTTGGCGCGGACCGGCTCGTTGAGCGTGCCGAACTCGTCATCGTTGAAGTCATAAGGCGATTCGAAGTCGCCCTGGCGGCGCTTGCGCGGTCCCATGCCGAAGATCCGGCGCAGGCGGCCCTGGCTCATATACCAGGCATGCGTCAGGGCGCCGCTGAAAGCGACCCAGCGGGCTTCGTCCTCCTCGTCCTCGTCGCCGACGACGCGGGCCTTGCTTGTCGTATCGGCGTAGTCTTCTTCGATCTCATCGTCCTCGGCATCGCTGCGGCCGACGAGGCCTGATGCGAACAGCATCATCCACGCAGTCGGCAAGGCGAAGATGCAGCCGACGACCATGGCGAAGGTGCCTGTGGGATAAGCTCCGACGAAGAGCGCGGGAAAGCGCAGGATCATGTCGCCGACGACGCCGCCGATGCCGTTCGGAATCGGCCAGGTGAGCGGCGGCGGAAAACAGCCGATGACGGCGGAGGAAAGCACGGAACCGGCAAGCCAGGCGCCGGCGCGGGCGGGAATGCGGCTGAAGCGGCGGCCCGAGATCAGCGCCAGCGCCCAGGCGACGATCGGCAGCATCGAAACGACGCTGGCGAGCCCCAGGAACTGCATGACGATATCGGCGAAGGCTGCGCCGCTGTAACCGAGGATATTCGTCGGCAGGTTGGCGGTGGCATAGGAATAGCTGGGATCGGCGACGTTCCATGTCGCCAGCGCCGCGACGCCGAGCGCCAGGAGCAGAAAGATCGCAAAGCCGATCAGCGCCTGGATCTGCCGCAGCATGAATGCCGAGAAGGAGAACCGATCCGGACGGCCATCCATTACCGGCGACGTGCTTCTTGCCATATGTCTAACCCGTCCAATGCCTGGGCACGCGAATCACGAAGCTCGCCATGCCAAAATGCGTCCGCTCCACCTAATCAGAGCCCGGTTAAAGCGATGTTAACCATGCACGGCCGGAAGCGCATTCCCGCCGACAAAAAGAAAAAAGCCCGAACCTTGGAGGGTCCGGGCCAAATGCGGTCTATGACAGCTTTTCCGGGTCTAACCCGGAAAAGCTCTAGATAGGCCGCGACGGGCTGTGGAGGGCGCCCGGCCGGGCGCCCGAAGCTCGTATCAGGAGTGGTAAGCGGCTTCGCCGTGGGTCGAAAGGTCGAGACCTTCGCGCTCGGCTTCTACGCTCACGCGCAGGCCGACGACAACGTCGACGATCTTGTAGAGGATCGCCGAACCGATGCCCGACCACAGCAGCGTCGTCAGCACGCCCTTGGCCTGGTTCCAGACCTGGGTTGCCGTGCCGGCATAGGTGGCTGCGAAATCGGGCGTCGAATAGTCGACGATGCCTGCGCCGCCGAGCGCCGGATTGACGAGGATGCCGGTGCCGAGAGCGCCGATGATGCCGCCGACGCAATGGACGCCGAAGACGTCGAGGCTGTCGTCGTAGTTGACCTTGTTCTTCACGACGTCGACGAAGAAGTAGCAGACCGGCGAGACGACGAGGCCGAGAACGATCGAACCCATCGGGCCGGCAAAGCCTGCCGCCGGGGTAACGGCGACGAGACCGGCGACAGCGCCCGAGGCACCGCCGAGCATGGAAGCCTTGCCGCGGGCGAGGCTTTCAACGATGCACCAGGAAACGGCGGCGGCAGCCGTCGCGACGAAGGTGTTGATCATGGCGAGCGATGCGTAGCCGTTGGCCTCGAGGTTGGAGCCGGCATTGAAGCCGAACCAGCCGACCCACAGCAGCGATGCGCCGACCATGGTGAGCGTCATCGAATGCGGAGCCATGATCTCCTTCTTGTAGCCGGTGCGCTTGCCGAGCATGATGGCGCCGACGAGGCCTGCAATACCGGCATTGATGTGGACGACCGTACCGCCGGCGAAGTCGATTGCGCCGTAGGAGAAGATCAGGCCGGCCGGCGAGGTGTAGGAGCTCGGACCGCCCCAGAACCAGACCATGTGCGCCATCGGGAAGTAGATGAAGGTCACCCACAGCACGACGAAGAGCATGACGGCCGAGAACTTCACCCGCTCGGCGAACGCGCCGACGATGAGGCCGGGCGTGATGCAGGCGAAGGTCATCTGGAATACGATGAAAGTGTATTCAGGGATGGCAACGCCCTTCGAGAAGGTCTCGACGAGCGACGACGGGTTCACGCCGGCGAGGAACGCCTTGGAGAAGCCGCCGACGAAGCTGTTCAGCGAGCCGCCGTCGGTGAAGGCGAGCGAATAGCCGTAGGTCACCCAGATCAGCGCCACGACGGCGGTGATCATGAAGACCTGCATCAGCACGGAAAGCATGTTCTTGGCGCGCACGAGGCCGCCGTAGAAGAGCGCGAGGCCCGGGATGGTCATCAGAAGGACGAGCGCCGAGGAGACGAGCATCCAGGTATTGTCACCCTTCTCCATCGTCAGAGCAGGCGCGGCGGCGGCAGCAGCGGCAGGCGCAGCCTCCTGGGCAAAGGCGACGGCCGGCGCGAGAAGCGCAGCCGTTGCTGCGCAAACCCGCGCAAAGGTGGAGGAAAACTTCGAGATCGACATTGAAAAAAGCTCCTTGGTCTGCCGTTCGTTACAGCGCTTCTGAATCGGTTTCGCCCGTACGGATGCGCACGGCATGGTCGATCGAATAGACGAAAATCTTGCCGTCACCGATCTGGCCGGTCTTGGCCGACGCCGCGATGGCTTCGACGGCCCTGTCGACGAGTTCGGATGCAACGGCGATTTCGATCTTGAGCTTCGGCAGGAAGCTGACCGCGTATTCGGTGCCGCGGTAAATTTCGGTATGCCCCTTCTGGCGCCCGTAGCCCTTCACTTCGGTCACGGTCAGGCCCTGAATGCCGATCGCCGTAAGCGCTTCGCGGACCTCATCGAGCTTGAACGGCTTGATAATAGCCATCACAATTTTCATCTGGTTTCCCATCCTTCGTTATCCTCGGCGCGGAGCCGACTCTCCTTGCCGCTGACGTTCCTGAACAGCGACCGGCGATAGACATTCAAAGGGCGTGCCAGATTCGAGGCTTGCTGTAACTTATTGAAATATAAAGAATTTATAAAGGAATGCCAATAAACAGGCAAATGATTGGCCAATAAGCGCACAAATAATGCGCAAATTTCCAAATATGCACTCTATTTAATCATTTGCCTTTTTCCGAATCAGACCCTCCTGGGCGACGGAAGCGATCAGCACGCCCGATCGGGTAAAAAGGCTGCCGCGGGTCAGGCCCCTGGCGCCCGAGGCCGATGGGCTGTCCTGCGTATAGAGCAGCCAGTCGTCGAGTTTGCAGGGCCTGTGGAACCACATGGAATGATCGAGGCTCGCCACCTGCAGGCTCTGATCGAAAATGGAGGTGCCGTGCGCGTAGAGCGAGGTATCGAGCAGCGTCATGTCGGAGAGATAGGCGAGCACCGCCGCCTGATAGAGCCGGTCGTCGGGGACCGGGCCTGTGGCGCGCACCCAGACGTCCTGCCTCGGGTCGAGCTTCTTGTCGGAAAAATAATGTGTCAGCGAAACGGGGCGGATCTCGATCGGCCGCTCGCGCTGCCAGTATTTGCGGATCGCCTCCGGCGCATGCGCAAGATACTGCTCCTTGATCTGCTGTTCGCCGAGCAGCGTCTCCGGCATCGCCACCTCGGGCATGACGATCTGGTGCTCGAAACCCGGCTCCTCCCCCTGGAAGGAGGCCGACAGCGCGAAGATCGCCTTGCCGTGCTGGATCGCCACGACACGCCGGGTATTGAAGCTCGATCCGTCGCGGATGCGCTCGACCTGATAGATGATCGGCACCGAGGGATCGCCGGGACGCATGAAATAGGCATGCAGTGAATGGACGAAACGCGCGGCCTCGATGGTGCGCTGCGCCGCCATCAGCGCCTGGCCGATCACCTGGCCGCCGAAGACACGCTGCCAGCCGACCTGCGGGCTGCGGCCGCGGAAGATATCGACCTCGATCGGCTCCAGATCGAGCGTCGAAAGCAGCGTCTCCATCGCCGAAGGCCCGGTGGTCTCACGCGTCATTTTGTATGCCTCCCGGCGGTAGGAAGTGAGGTTGCGATGATCTATATAGATCACATCTGAGGCACAAGGTACGGGAGCGGCGCGATGCTGGATATGCTGGTTGTGGGCGGGGGTTATGTCGGCCTTTCCGCCGCCGTCGCGGTCAAACAGGCAGCTCCCCATCTCAATGTCGCCGTCGTCGAAGCGGCCCCTGAGCATGTCTGGAAAGGCGATACGCGCGCCTCCGCCATCATCGCCGCGGCCTCGAAGATGCTCGAAGTCTTCGGCATCTGGAACGAGATCGAGCCGGAGGCCCAGCCGATCACCAAGATGATCGTCACCGATTCCAGGACCTCCGACCCGATGCGCCCGGTGTTCCTGACCTTCGACGGCGAAGTGGAGGAAGGAAGGCCCTTCGCCCACATGATCCCGAACGTCGCCATGGTCGCGGCGCTGCGCGGCCTCTGCGAGCGCCTCGGCATCGAGATCCGTCACGGGCTGAGCGCCACCGAACTGAAGACGCACGACACCCATGTCACCGTCACGCTTTCCGACGGCAGCCAGCTGGAGACCCGGTTGCTGGTCGCCTGCGACGGCGTGCGCTCGACGCTGCGCGACCTCGCCGGCATCAAGACCGTCACCTGGGACTACGGCCAGTCCGGCATCGTCGCCACCGTCGAGCACGAGCGGCCGCACGAAGGCTGCGCCGAGGAGCATTTCCTGCCGGCCGGCCCCTTCGCCATCCTGCCGCTCCGCAACAACCGCTCCTCGCTCGTCTGGACGGAACGGACGCATGATGCCGACCGGCTGGTTACCGCCGACGATCTGATTTTCGAAGAAGAACTGGAACGCCGCTTCGGCCACAAGCTCGGAGCGCTGAAACTCGTCGGCGACAAACGCGCCTTCCCGCTCGGGCTGACGCTCGCCCGCTCCTTCGTCGCGCCGCGCTTTGCGCTCGCCGGCGACGCCGCCCACGGCATCCACCCGATCTCGGGGCAGGGCCTCAATCTCGGCTTCAAGGATGTGGCGGCCCTTGCCGAAACCATCGTGGAGGCCGACCGCCTCGGCCTCGATATCGGCTCGATCAACATTCTGGAGCGCTACCAGACCTGGCGGCGCTTCGATACCTTCCGCATGGGGGTGACGACCGACGTGCTCAACCGGCTCTTCTCCAACGACGCGACGCCGATCCGCATCGCCCGCGACGTCGGCCTCGGCATCGTCGACCGCCTGCCGCGCCTCAAATCCTTCTTTATCGGCCAGGCGGCGGGAACGACGGCGAAGGACAATCCGCGCCTGCTGGCCGGCCAGACGATTTAAGGAAGCTATTCGTCGAGGCGCCGGGCCTCAGACACCAGCATGATCGGAATGCCGTCACGGATCGGATAGGCAAGCTGCGCCTTTTCCGAAACGAGTTCATTGTGCTCGCGATCATAGGAAAGCCGCCCCTTCGAGAGCGGGCACACCAAAAGTTCGAGCAGTTTCGGATCGACGCGGCTGAGTTTTTCGTCCATGGCCGAAGTTTACTGCAGAACCGTGTCGGAGTCACCGAAGACCCGCGCCAGCACGATCTCGGTAATGGCGATCAGCGTCTCCGCCCGCGTCTTCAGATCGGGCGCCTCGAGCAGCGCCTGCTTTTCCGCCGGCCCGAAGGGCGACATCATGGCGAGCGAATTGACGAGCGTCAGATTGCTCGCCCGCTCGACGCTCTCCCAATCGGCCTCCAGCTTGTTGGCATCGAGATAGGCCTTGAAGGCCGTCAGAAGCGCCGTGCGATCGACGGCCTCCTCCTCGTTCTCGGCCGAGAGGTCGGCGATGAAGGGGGCGATGCGGAAGGTCCGGAAAGGATCGCCCGTCACTTTCTCCTCCAGCAGCCGGAAGCGGCAAACCCCCGTCAGCGAGACGATATAGCGCCCGTCGCCGGTCTCGGCGAAGGAGGTGATGCGGCCAAGGCAGCCGACGCTGGCGAGACTGTGCTCGCCGCCCTTGTCCTCGTGCTCGCCGAGCGCCGGCTGCACCATGCCGATCAGCCGGTTTCCGGCAAGGGCCGAATCCAGCATCGTCAGATAGCGCGGCTCGAAGATGTTGAGAGGAAGTTGCCCGGCCGGCAGGAGAAGAGCACCGGTCAGGGGGAAGACGGCGATAGCATCAGGCAGATCGCCCGGCTTCAGGTATCTGGCATTCCCGACTTGCATGAAACCGTCCCGCATTCTTGTAACGGGCATGCCCGTCTGACGAGAATGTGGTGCCCCCGCCCAAAAACGCAAGGGCCTGATATTGTAAACTTAGGAAAACAGCATCGCCGAAAGCTTGCGCCGGGCAGCAACCGTCGCCGGATCCTTGAATCCCCAGACCTCGAAGAACTGCAGCAGCTGGCGCCGCGCGCCGTCATCATCGAAGGCCCGGTCCTTGCGCATGATCTGCAGCAGGTGCTCGGCCGCCTCGTCGCGCCGGCCTTCGACATTGAGGATCTTGGCGAGCTTCAGCCGCGCCTCGTGATTATCGGGGTTCGCCGCCAGCTCACCTTCGAGCGCGACCGGATCGCCGAGCTTGCGGGCTTCCTCGATCTGATCGAGCTTCTTCAGGACGGCCTGGATACCGGCATCCTTGGCGATCTCCTCCGGCAGATCGGTCAGCGTTTCGCGCGCCCGCTGATGCTGGTTTGCGGCGATCATGCATTCGGCCATCCCCGCAAGCGCCTTGGCATTTTCGGGGGCGGCCTGCATCACGGCGGCATAAAGCTGGGCGGCCTCGTTGATATTGCCGGCGGCAAGCAGCTCCGCCGCTTCCGCAAGCACGGCCTCGATCTCGGCCGCCTCGTCGGCGCCGGCGGGGCCGCCGACGCGGTCGATGAATTGCCGCACCTGGCTCTCCGGCACCGCGCCCATGAAGCCGTCGGCAGGACGGCCGTTGACGAAGGCGATGACGGCGGGAATGGACTGGATGCCGAGCTGTCCGGCGATCGAGGGATGCTCGTCGATATTCATCTTGACCAGCTTGACGCGGCCCTGTGCTTCATTGACCACCTTTTCCAGAACGGGCGTCAGCTGCTTGCACGGACCGCACCAGGGCGCCCAGAAATCGACCAGCACCGGCTGGTTGCGCGAATCTTCGATGACATCCTTGGAAAAATTGGCGGTCGTCGTGTCCTTGATGTGGCTGCCGGCCGCAGCGGCTGCGGGAGCAGGCTGGGCGCCGAAGCTCGCCGTCGCCGACATCTGATTGCCGAAGGAACTGTTATAGGGGTTGTCGCTGCCGCTCATAGGTCTCTCCCGCCGCGCCGATCCTGCCGGCATCTCTGCTAAAGCATGTCGCGTAAAAATATGTAGCGGTTTTGCGATAAGGACATGCGCAAAACCAAAGACTAAAACGCGGCCGGCAGATCGGAAAGACCGCCACGCGCTTCAGCGCTAAAATCGTATGTCAGGACGTCACTTTCAAGACAAGCGGCTTATGTCCGGTCGCTTCCATGAAACGGATGAGGTCGCCGCTCGCAATCGATGTCGTCGCATCGTTGGTCAACGGATGGCAATTGATGATCTCCTCGCGCATCAGATCGGCATCGAGCACGAAGGTCACGCTTTGGGCGGTATCGTTGATCGCGCCGAAAGCGGTGACCGCGCCCGGGATGACGCCGAGATATTCCATCAGCTTCTCCGCCCTGCCGAAGGAGACGCGGCCGGACCCGCCGATCAGATTGTGCACCTGCTTGAGGTCGACATCGGCATTTTCCTCCACGGTCAGCAGGAAATACCTGTCCTTCTTGTCCTTGATGAAGAGGTTCTTGGTGTGGCCGCCGGGGATCTCGTCGCGCAGCGCGACCGATTCGGCCACGGTGAAGACAGGCGCATGATCCATCGTCTTATGGGCGATGCCGAGTCCGTCGAGGAAGGCGAACAGTTCTTCTCTTGTCTTCGGGGCATTTTCGGACATCGGGCAATCCATTGGATGAGATAGGAAAAGGTCGAGGTGTCCTGATTAAGTCCGTCCACAGCATTTGGCAATCTTCGCCACCGACGCTCTACCCCCACATTTGCGGCCTTTCCGCCCGTCTCGCACGAGCTCGATAATTTTTCTTCGGCTCTTCGTCATTTCCCTGTTGCATTTGAAAATCCGTTAGGCCATATAGCGCCCGTCGCCACGAGGCGGCGCCCACGGTCCAACGACTACCCCGGACCGATGCGGATTGAGCGGGTGTAGCTCAGGGGTAGAGCACAACCTTGCCAAGGTTGGGGTCGAGGGTTCGAATCCCTTCGCCCGCTCCAGTTTTCCCAACGTCCATACCGAATACATAGATAACAAGCCCGTGCCGAGCGGATTGTCGATTGGCTTTTCCTCCGCGCCCGTCAGCGATATTTCGCCGCCAGCAGCGCCGCCAATTCCACACGGCAGTCGATAAGCGGGCCGACGTCCTGGCGCGCCTTAGCCATCGCCATGGCGCCGGAATAGCTGGCGATCACCAACGTTGCGAGGCTCTGCGGATTGAGTTCCCGCGCCCGGTTTTCCCGAACATCCGTCTCGAAACTGGCGGATAGGGCTTCGTGCCAGGCGCCGAATACGACGCTGACCGCCCCGCGCATTTCCACGTCATGCTGGGAAACTTCCATCGCCATGTTGTTGAGCGGGCACCCGGCGACTCGGCCGTTCTGCGTCAGCTCGCCGATGATGCTTTCGAAGACCGAATCGATCGTGGCCGGCGTATCCATGCCGGTGTGGAATGGTTCGATCCATGTTTGCCGAACGGCTTCGGATACGCGATCGCGAATGACCGCAAGTCCGAGGTCGCGTTTGACGGGGAAATGGTGGGCCATTGCGCCGCCGGAAACGGAGGCCCTTTCGCGCAGCTCCAGCATGCCGGTTGCGAGATAACCCTGGGTGACGAAGGCATCATAGGCGGCATCGACGATCCGGCGGCGGACGCCCTCGGGGTCATTGGTTCTTCTGTTTTCGCTCATGATGTCTCAACCGGGTCGGCGCGCAGAATAGCATCTTGACAAAACAGGTCAATTGCCCTGTTCTTAAAACAGGATGATCGACCTGTTAAGGAAACCATGAATCCGCACACCATCTTCGAGCTTCGCCGCTACCGGCTTCTGCCCGAGGGCAGAGAAGCATTGATCCGTCTGTTCGACCGGGAATTCGTCGAGCCTCAGGAGGCGCTGGGCATGCGCGTCGAAGCGGAATTCCGCGATCTCGACGATCCCGATTCCTTCGTGTGGGTTCGGTCCTTCAAGGACATGGAAGCCCGAACGGAGGCGCTCGCATCCTTTTATTCAGGCCCGGTCTGGAAAGAACATGGACCCGCCGCCAATGCGACGATGCTCAATTCGGACAATGTCCTGCTCCTGAAGCCGACCGCCGGCGTCGATCCGTTCGCGCATAATCTGCCAAGGGATGCGGAGGCAGGCCGATCCCGGGCGAAGGGCCTGATCATCGTCAATATCTGCTCGCTCGCGCCTGGAACGGAAGAGGATTTTTCCAGGCTCTTCCGCGACCATGCGCTCCCGCTCATTCAAGAGGCCGGTGCGCGCATCGGTGGCTTGTTCGTGACCGAGCGAAGCAGGAACGGCTTTCCCAGGCTGCCGGTTCGCGAGGGCGAGACTGTGTTCGTCTGGCTTGAATGCCACGCGGATCAGGACAGCCGAACCGCCTATCAGCACCGGTTGCGGCAGAATCCCGTTTGGACGGATGAGATCTACCCGCGGATGGACGGCCAGTGCTGGCGGAAGATCGAGGTCGCGCGCCTGACGCCGACGTCGCGGTCGCTTTGCGCCTGGTGAGCAGCTTCAATTTTGTACTTTATTGCGGTTGATTGGTTCGCTTGGCGAACTATCATCGAGATCAGACAATTCGGCGCCTCTTCGAATCGAAACCCTCCATCGCCGCCCTTAATTTCCTGATTGGTCCCAACGTCAGCAGAGGTTCATCATGCGCATCGCCGTCGGTGGCATTCATATCGAGTGCAGCACTTACAATCCCGTCCTGAACGAGGAGAAGGATTTTCGCGTGCTGCGCGGCGCCTCACTGCTGGAGTCGCCCTATTTCGCTTTCCTCAGGGATTATGGCGCCGAATTCCTGCCGACGATCCATGCCCGCGCCATTGCCGGCGGCCCGGTTTCACGCGCCACCTACGAGGCCTTCAAGAGAGAATTCCTCGAGCGGCTGAAACCGATGCTGCCGCTCGACGGACTCTATCTCGCCATGCATGGCGCCATGTATGTCGAGGGCATGGAGGATGCCGAGGGCGACTGGATCAGCGCCGCCCGCGCCCTCGTCGGGGAGCAATGCACGGTTTCGGCAAGCTACGACCTGCACGGCAACGTCACGCAGCGCATCATCGACGCGCTCGACATCTATTCCACCTATCGCACCGCGCCGCATATCGATGTCGAGGAAACGATGCGCCGCTCGGTCTCCATGCTGGTGAAGAGCCTGAAAACCGGCGTGCGGCCGATCGTTCTCTGGGCACCGATCCCGGTCGTCCTGCCCGGCGAGCGCACCAGCACCGTCGATGAGCCGGCTAACAGCCTCTATGCCTTGCTGCCTGATATCGACGCGATGGACGGCGTCTGGGATGCGTCGCTGATGGTCGGTTATGTCTGGGCCGACGAACCGCGCGCCACGGCCGCCGCCATCATGACCGGCACCGACCGCGCGGTGCTGGAGCGAGAGGCAAAGCGCCTCGCCAAAGCCTATTGGGATGTACGCGGAGACTTCGTCTTCGGCTGCGAGACCGGCTCGATCGAGGAATGCGTGGCGAGAGCCGTCGCAAGCCCGACCGCACCGGTCGTGCTCGCCGAATCCGGCGACAACCCGACCGGCGGCGGCGTCGGAGACCGGGCCGATGTGCTGGCCGAACTGATCGCCAAGGGCGCGACAGGCGTCGTCTTCGCCGGCATTGCCGACAAGGCGGCGACCGAGGCCTGCTATGCCGCGGGCATCGGCGCCAGGCTCGATCTCAGCGTCGGCGGCTCGCTCGACAGCAAGGGCAGCCAGCCGGTCAGCGCCCGCTTCATCGTCAAATTCCTGCATGAGACCGCCGATCCCTCCGACCGGCAGGCCGTCGTCTCGACCGGCGACATCGACCTCGTGCTTTCGGCCAAGCGCCGGCCCTATCACAATATCGTCGATTTCACCCGGCTCGGCCTCGATCCGCACCGGGCGAAGATCATCGTCGTCAAATCAGGCTACCTCTCGCCGGAGCTGGCGCCGATCGCCAATCCGAACCTGATGGCGCTCTCGCTCGGCGTGGTCGACCAGTTCGTCGAGCGCCTGCCGCGGTTGCGCAAGCAGCGCCCGACCTACCCCTTCGACAAGGATTTTGCCTTCGAGCCGCAGGTCTTCCTCTCCGCACGCGCGGCCTAGGCCGATCCCTCAAGGAACGCTCCCCCGGAAAGGAACGCCGACATGACCGCATTCACGACCCGTCCCGAAATCCTCGGCACCTTCGGCGTCGTCACCTCGACGCACTGGATCGGCTCGGCGGTGGGCATGAGCATCCTTGAAAAGGGCGGCAACGCCTTCGACGCGGCAATAGCCACGGGTTTCGTGCTGCAGATCGTCGAACCGCACCTCTGCGGCCCGGGCGGCGACCTGCCGGCGCTGATCTATTCGAAGAAGAAGGACAAGGTCGAAGTCATCTCAGCGCAGGGGCCTGCCCCCGCCGGCGCGACGATCGAGCGCTATACGAGGGAAGGCCTGTCGCTGATCCCCGGCGACGGGTTGCTGGCGACGGTCATCCCCGGTGCCTTCGACGGCTGGATGCTGATGCTGCGCGACTACGGCACGATGAGCGTGCGCGACGTGCTGGAACCGGCAATCTTTTATGCCGAGCACGGCCATCCGCTGCTGCCGCGCGTTTCAGCCACCATCAAGGGGCTGGCGGCTTTCTTCGAGAAGGAGTGGCCGACCTCCTATGAAACCTGGCTGCCGGGCGGCAGCGTCCCTGAAGCGCACTCGAACTTCAGAAATCCGGTGCTGGCCGAAACCTGGAAACGCATCATCGCCGAAGCCGAGACGAAAAGCGGCCGGGAGGCGCAGGTGGAAGCGGCGCGCGATGCTTTCTATCGCGGCTTTGTCGCCGAGACGATCGACGATTATCTGAAGACCGCCGAGGTGATGGATGCGAGCGGCAATCGTCACAAGGGCATGCTCACACCAGATGACATGGCAGGCTGGTCGGCGACGATCGAGGAACCGCTGACCTATGATTACCACGGCTGGACGATCGCCAAGACGAGGCCTTGGGGCCAGGGCCCGGTCTTCCTGCAGGCTTTGTCGATCTTGAAGGGTTTCGATCTGGCCGCGACGAACCCCGCCGGCGCCGACTTCGTCCATACCGTCGCCGAGGCGATGAAGCTCGCCTTCGCCGACCGGGAAGTCTATTACGGCGATCCGGATTTCTCCGAAATCCCCATCGCCCATCTGCTGTCGGAGGCCTATGCGGCGGAGCGCCGCAAGCTCATCGGCGCGGAGGCTTCCCTCGATCTTCGTCCGGGTGTCGTTGCCGGCTTCGAGGCGCAGCACGATCTGACGATGAAGATGCTCGGCGCGGACTCGAAGACCGGCATCGTCTATGAGCCGACCATGGCGCATCTCTCGGAAAAACGCGGCGACACCGTGCATATCGACGTGATCGACCGCGACGGCAACATGGTCTCCGTCACGCCCTCCGGCGGCTGGCTGCAATCTTCGCCCACCATACCGGGCCTCGGCTTCTGCCTCAATTCCCGCGCGCAGATGTTCTGGCTGAAACCTGGCCTGCCGACCTCGCTGGCGCCGGGCAAACGGCCGCGCACGACGCTGACGCCTTCGCTCGGCCTCTATGAGGGCCGCCCGACCCTGGCCTTCGGCACGCCGGGCGGCGATCAGCAGGACCAATGGCAGCTCTCTTTCTTCCTTCGGCATGTGCATCATAAGCTGAATCTGCAGGCAGCGATCGATCAGCCGCTGTTCCACACCGCGCATTTCCCGAGCTCCTTCTATCCGCGCACTCGCGAGCCCGGCAGCCTGATGGTGGAGGCGAATTTCGGCGCCGATGTGCTCGATGCGCTCGCCCGCAAGGGCCATAAGCTGACCGTCGCCGATCCCTGGACCATCGGCCGGCTGACCGCCGCCCGGCGCGATGCCGACGGTTTGATGCGCGCCGCGGCGACGCCGCGCCTGATGCAGGCCTATGCCGTCGGCCGATAGCTTTTACATGCTGCTGAGGTAGGAAATTATTGCAGAAAACAGCGCAAATAGGCCGGTGAAGTGCGGTCTTTTTGCTGCACTGCTTATATTACTTATCCTAGATACTATTTCACTGATAATTGTTAACGCCAACCCTCCCGCTTTTGTGTTCTCTTATCCCTGCGAATCAAAAAGGGTTGATTTGCCGGGGGACGCCTTTCATGTTGAAGCATGGGGCGATGCAACAGTTGGGTAGGAGCCTATGCTGCAACGGATTGAAGACATTGATGCCGCGCTAATCGATAGGTTGCAGCATTCAGCGTTCAAGTATTTCCTGAAATATTCCAATCCCGAAAATGGCCTCGTGGCCGATACTTCGATCGGCGGCGTGCCGGCAAGCATCGCGGCGGTCGGTTTTGCGCTTTCCTCCTATCCCGTCGGCGTCGAGCGTTCCTGGATCAGCCGCAGCGAAGCGGCCGAGCGCACGGTCAATACGCTGCGCTTCTTCGCCGAAGCCCGTCAGGGCGAAGAGCGCCACGCGACCGGCCATCGCGGCTTCTTCTACCATTTCCTGCACATGGATACCGGCAATCGCGCCTGGAACAGCGAGCTTTCGACCATCGACACGGCGCTGCTTCTCGCCGGCGTGCTGACTGCGGCGCAATATTTCGATCGTGAGGACGAGACGGAGACCGAGATCCGCGAGCTCGCGACCTTCATCTACGAGCGCGTCGACTGGCGCTGGGCGCTGAACAAGGGCGACACCATCTCCATGGGCTGGAAGCCCTCTTCCGGCTTTCTGCGCTGGCGCTATCACGGCTTCGACGAGGCGATCATCCTCTATGCGCTGGCGCTCGCCTCGCCGACGCATCCGATCCCGCAATCCTGCTACGACGCCTTTACATCAAGCTATTCCTGGATGATATTCAACGAGCAGCCCTATCTCTATGCCGGGCCGCTCTTCATCCATCTCTTCTCCCACGCCTGGATCGATTTCCGCAGCATCCAGGACAAGCCGATGGCCGAGCGCAACTGGGATTATTTCCGCAACACGCAGGTCGTCATCAACATGCAGCGCGACTATGCCGAGCGCAATCCCGGCCGTTTCGTCGGCTACAACCGGAATATCTGGGGCTTCACCGCCTGCGACGGCCCGCCGCCGACGCGGCGCATGCGCGGCGGCCGCCAGCCGAAGGTTCTGGGTTATGCCGCGCGCGGCGCCCCGCTCGGGCCGGATGACGGCACGATTGCACCCTGGGCGGCGCTCGCCTGCCTGCCCTACGACCGTCAGGCGGCGCTCGACGGCACCAAGGCGCTTCTCACCACCTATCCGAACCTGCTCTTGGAAGGCGGTTTCCCCGGCGGCTTCAATCCGACCGTCCAGACGAAGCGGCCGGAAGGCTGGGTCGACGACCGCACGGTCGGCATCGACCAGGGCCTCGTCGTCATGACCGTCGAGAACGAGCGCTCGGATTTCATCTGGAAGCTGATGCGGCAATCGCCGGTGATCCGCCTCGGGCTCGAACGCGCCGGCTTTACCGGCGGCTGGCTCGAAGGCATCGAGCCGGAAGAGCTGGTGCGCAAATTCGCCTGAGGAACGCATGCCGCCCGGAAGCGCGCAGCGGTTCCAGGATATAGGTCCAGGCGCCTCAGCCTTCGAAGACATGCGCCTTGCCTGATATGTCGAGGCGAACGAGATCGCCTCGCGCCGGAAGCGCGACGCTCGAGGTCTTGATCCTGATCGGCGGCAGGGCGACGCCGTCGAGCGAGACGGCAACGGTGCAGACCGCACCGCCGAATTCCACCTCCACGACCCGTCCGGCATGATTGCGGTCGCTGTCATCGGCAACGACGCGGATCTGCTCGGGCCGCAGCATGATCTCGGCCTTGCCTTGACGGCTGCCCTCGACGGCGACATGGCCCAGCGCGCAATCCGCAAGCCCGTTTCGGATGATAGCGGGAAGCAGCACGGCATCACCGAGGAACAGCGCCGTCTCGCGATCCCGGGGGTGCAGATACAATGATTGCGGCGAGCCGGCCTGGATCAGCCGTCCTTCCCTCAGCACTGCGACCTGATCGGCAAAGCTCAACGCCTCTTCCTGATCATGCGTCACCAGAATGGCGGTGATGCCGGCCGCCTGCAGCACGCGCGCGACCGCCTTGCGCATGTTTTCGCGCAAGCCTGTATCGAGCGCTGAAAACGGTTCGTCGAGCAGCATCAGCCGCGGCTTGCGGCCGAGCGCGCGGGCAAGCGCCACGCGCTGCTGCTGGCCGCCGGAAAGCTGATGCGGGCGCCTGACCAGCATGCCACGGTCGAGCTCGACCATATCGAGCAGCTCAATGATGCGCTTCTCGCGGTCCGCAGCCCCTTTCTCGAAACCGAAGCCGATATTGTCGGCAACGCTGAGATGCGGGAACAGGGCGCCGTCCTGCGAGACGATGCCGATGCCGCGCTTGTGGGCCGGCACCGCTGCCGGGCCATCCGCCAGCACTTCGCCATCCAGCGTCACCTTGCCCGCATCGGGCTGTTCGAAGCCGGCAACGATGCGCAGCAGCGTCGTCTTGCCCGAGCCGGAGGGGCCGACGACAGCCGTGCGGCTGCCCGCCTGCACTTCGAGCGAAATATCCTTCAGCGCCTGCACCGGGCCGTATCGCTTGCTGATATTGTCGATCGTAAGCAGCGTCATTGGCCGGCGGTCCGTTTCGATTGGGTATAGAGCGTCAAGGTGAGCGGCAGCGACAGCACGATCATCATGAAGGCGTAAGGGGCGGCCGAGACATAATCGATCTCGCTGGTCAGCGACCAGAATTTCGTCGCCAGCGTATCGACGCCGTTGGGCGACAGCATCAGCGTCGCCGTCAGTTCGTTGGTGATGCCGAGGGCGGCGAGCGCGACGCTGGCGGCGGCTCCGGGGGCCGCAAGGCGCATGGTGATCTGCCGCACCGCCTGGCCGGGCGTGCGGCCGAGGCCCATGGCGGCGCGCTCTAGCTCCACCGGCGCCTGGGCGATGCTGGCGCGCAGCCCCACCATGGCGCGCGGCAGGAAGAGCATTACATAGGCGACGAGCAGCGTCGCGAAGGTCTGATAGAGCGGCAGCACGAGACGCACGGTGATCGTCACCAGCGCCAACGCTACGACGACGCCGGGCAGCGAGCCGACATAATAGTGGCAGGCCTCGAGCAGGCGCTGGAAGCGGCCGGGCGCACGCACGGAAAGCCAGGCCATGGGCGCGGCGGCAATCGTCGCCAGCACGCCGCCGGCAATGGCGAGCACGATCGTCTGCAGAAAGGCGCTGCCGACTTCGATGCGCCAGATTTCGACACCACCGAGATAGAGCCAGCGCCCGAGCGTCACCAGCGGCACGCCGAGCGTCAGCACCGCGAGCGACACAGGCAGCAGCAGAGCCGGCACCGCAAACCAGCCAAGCCGGCGGCGATCCGCCGGACGCGGCGCGCCGGAGCCGACGCGGGCATAGCGTTCATTGCCGCGCAGCAGCACTTCGAGCCCGAGCAGGAAGAGACAGCAGGCGACAAGCACGCCGCCGAGCATGTTGGAGGCCGGGCTGTTATAGGAGGACTGGAACTGGTCGACGATCGCCGTTGCGAAAGTATCGAAGCGGATCATGACGAACAGGCCGTATTCCGACAGCAGATGCAGCGCGATCAACAGCGAGCCGCCGCAGATGGCAAACCTCAGCTGCGGCAGCACCGCGCGGAAGAAGACGCGCCAGGGATCGAGGCCGAGCGAGGCCGCGGCATCCTCGATCGCCGGATCGAGGCGGCGCAACGCGGCAGCGACCGGCAGGTACAGGAACGGATAATAGGCGATCACGGAGACGAAGACGCCGCTCTGCAGCCCCCGCATCCCAGGAATGACGCTGACCCAGGCATAGCTGTGCACGAAGGCGGGCACGGCGAGCGGAGCGATCGCCAGCCAGGCCCAGAGCCGCGCGAAGGGAATGTCGGTCCGCTCGGTCAGCCAGGCGAGCGTCACGGCAAGCGCGATCGAGAGCGGAATGGTGATCGATTCCAGCAGGACGGTATTGACGAGGAGTTCGCCGACGCGCGGCCGGAAGACCAGCGCCTTCACCGTTTCCCAGCCGACATCATAGGTGATCCAGCCGATGAAGCCGAGCGGCACGAGGCTGAAGATCGCCACGATGGTTGCAAGCAGAACCACGGAAGCGTGCGGCATGCGCCCGCGCGGCAACACCATTCGCACGGCCGCCGGCGCGACCGGCGCCTCGGTGCCGGATGCGAGCAATCTGTTGTCCTGCAGCAAGGCCGATGCCTTCACACGCTGAAAAAGGAAGGCAACCGCCTTTGGAAAGCGGTTGCCGGATATCGTCATGCCCTAAGGTTTTCTTGAGCCAAAAGCAATAGTTTTGGCCGGATGAAGCCTGCGGCAGAAAAGTCAGATCAGGCCGGCGGCCGTCATCAGTTCCACGACCTTCTTGCTGTCCAGCGTCGAAGCCTCGACCTTGGGAGCGTTGAGATCGGAAAGCGGCACCAGCTTGTCGTTGGAGGCCGCATCCTTGCCGACGGCATATTCATAGGAAGTGCCGTCCTTCAGAACCGCCTGGCCCGCCTTGCCGGTGATGAACTTCAGGAAGGCCTGGGCTTCCTTCATGTGCTGCGTGGATTTCAGGATACCGCCGCCCGAAACGCTGACGAAAGCGCCCGGATCCTGGTTCTTGAAATAATGCAGGCCGACATTCTTGCTGTTTTCGCCGGTCTTCGCCTGATCGCCGAACCAGTAGTAATGGTAGATGACCGCGCCTTCGACTTCGCCTGCATTGACCGCCTTCATGGCGACGCTGTTGCCCTTGTAGGGCGTGGCGTTGTCCTTGAGGCCCTTCAGCCATGCCTTGGTGGCGTCTTCGCCCTTCAGTTGCAGCAGGGCCGCGACGATAGCCTGGAAGTCGGCGCCGGCGGGTGCCGCGCCCCAGCGGCCCTTCCAGGCCGGGTCTGCAAGGTCGAGCAGCGACTTCGGCAGCTTGTCTTCCGTGAGCTTGGTCTTGTCATAGGCAAAGACTGTGGTGCGGGCGGCGATGCCGGTCCACATGCCGTCGGCCGGGCGGTACTGCTCCGGAACCTGATCCAGCGTTTCCTTGTCGACCGGGGCGAAGAGGCCCGCGCCGTCGACCAGCGTCATCGCCGGCGAGTTCTCGGTGAGGAACACGTCTGCCGGAGAGGCGTCGCCTTCCTGAATGATCTGGTTGGCGAACTGCATGTCGCTGCCCTGGCGCATGGTGACCTTGATGCCGGTCTCCTTGGTGAAGGCATCGATCCATTCGCGGCCCAGGCTTTCGTGCTGGGCATTGTAGACGACGATGCCGTCGTCCTGCGCCTGGGCGCCGCCGGCGAGTGCGGATGCGGAGAGAAGCGAAGCGGCCAGCGCCAGCACGCGGGAAAATCGGTTAAGAGCAATAGTCATGATGGCCTCCATGGCAATGTCACCCAGGCTCTCGAAGGGTGGTAAGAGGCGTATATTTTTCTTGACTACCCATTTCAAGTTTGGTCGCCACAGAAAAATCATCACAAAATCTTGACTAAATATTTCATATTACAGCGGAATAATCTCAATTTAGCCAAAAAGGGCGACGCGCCTCGCGAGCGCCGCCTTCGAAACCCGGCTCATTCCACGTCGAACTTGACGCCCTGGGCCAGCGGCAGGGTTCTGCCGTAATTGATCGTGTTGGTGGCGCGCCGCATATAGGCCTTCCAGGCATCCGAGCCGGATTCGCGCCCGCCGCCGGTTTCCTTCTCGCCGCCGAAGGCACCGCCGATCTCCGCGCCCGAGGGACCGAGGTTGACGTTGGCGATACCGCAATCCGACCCGCTTGCGGAGACGAAGGTCTCGGCCTCGCGCATGTCATTGGTGAAGATCGACGACGACAGCCCCTGCGGCACGGCATTGTGCAGCGCCACCACGTCGTCGAAATCGCTGTATTTCATCACATAGAGGATCGGCGCGAAGGTCTCGTGCTCGACCGGCCCCGTCTGCTCGGGCATTTCGACGAGCGCCGGGCGAACGTAGAAGGCTCCATCGGCCGAACCATTGTCGATGCGCTCGCCGCCGATCACCTTGCCGCCGGCCGATTTTGCCTCGCCGAGCGCTGCCTGCATCTTCTCGAAAGCCTGGCCGTCGATCAGCGGTCCCACAAGCGTGCCGGCTTCCAAGGGATTGCCGATG
Source organism: Rhizobium sp. J15 (assembly GCF_002531825.1). Lineage (GTDB taxonomy): Bacteria > Pseudomonadota > Alphaproteobacteria > Rhizobiales > Rhizobiaceae > Rhizobium. Next base: position 107,371 of record NZ_NWSX01000007.1, read on the forward strand.
GTGACGGAGCCATAGGCCTTCTGCAGGCGCGGCACCAGCTGGTCGTAGACGCTTTCATGCACGAAGAGACGGCGCAGCGTCGTGCAGCGCTGACCGGCGGTGCCCATGGCGGAGAAGGCGACGCCGCGCAGCGTCAGGTCGAGATCGGCGCTCGGGCAGACGATCGCGGCATTGTTGCCGCCGAGTTCGAGAATGGCGCGGGCAAAACGCTGCGACAGGCGCGGGCCGACGGCGCGGCCCATGGCCGTCGAGCCGGTGGCCGAAACGAGCGGGATCTTGGGATGGTCGACCAGGACCTCGCCGACGTCGCGGCCGCCGATGATCAGCGTCGACAGATTGGCCGGCGCCTTGCCGCCTTCGGCGACGAAGCGCTTCAGCGCCTTTTCGAACAGCGCCTGGACGGCGAGCGCCGTCAGCGGCGTCTTTTCCGAGGGCTTCCAGACGGTGGAATTACCGCAGACGATCGCCAGCGCCGCATTCCAGGACCAGACGGCGACGGGGAAATTGAAGGCGGAGATGATGCCGACCACGCCGAGCGGATGCCAGCTTTCCATCATCCGGTGCTCGGAGCGCTCGGTGGCGATCGTCAAGCCGTAGAGCTGACGGGAAAGGCCGACGGCGAAATCGCAGATGTCGATCATCTCCTGGACTTCGCCAAGGCCTTCCGAGGTGATCTTGCCGACCTCGATCGAGACGAGACGGCCGAGCGCCGTCTTTGCGGCGCGCAGCTCCTCGCCGAGCAGACGGACCAGTTCGCCGCGCTTCGGCGCCGGGACGGAGCGCCATTCCAGGAAGGCCTTGTGCGCTTCCTCGATCGCCGCCTTCGTCTCGGAAACGGAATGTTCCCCGAGCTTGCCGATTTCCTTGCCTGTGACCGGCGACGTGACGGATAGCGTGCCGCCCTGATAGCGGCCCGCATCGACGCCGAGTTCGGCAAGCAGCTTGGCGGTTTCGGTGGCGAGATCGAGGACGGCGATGGTCATTGTCGTGGTTCCAATCTTGATTTTGTCAGAAGCGGGCATCGGCGAAATGGGCGACCTGCGCGCCGGCTTCGTACCATATTTCCTTGAGCGCCCGGAAGCTCGGTTCGGTGGGCGCAGTCAGCGGCAGCGGCAGATCGGCCTCTGAAAGCCGGCCCAGAATGTGCTCCGCCAAGGTGCGGCCGAAGACCGTTCCCGGCGCGATGCCGCGGCCATTATAACCGGAAAAGCCGATGACCCCCGGCGCAAATTTGTGGAAGCGCGGCAGCGCATTGTCGGTCATGCCGATCTGGCCATACCATTCGCATTCGAATTCGACATCGCCGATGATCGGAAAGAGCCGCTTCAAGGCGCGCTTGGCCCAGCCCTTGTGTACGGCGAGCCCGGTATTGCGCAGCGCCCCGACGCTGCCGAAAACCAGGCGGCCGGCCTGGTCCATGCGGAAGGAGGAAAGGATGTCCTTGGTGTCCCAGACACCCTCCCGCCCCGGCAGGATCGACTGGCGCAGATTATGGCCGAGCGGCACCGTGGCGAAATTGAAATAGGGCAGATAGACCTGCTCGTTGCGCACCTGCTCGAACGGGCCGGTGCTGTAGGCATCCGTCGCGACGATGATCCAATCCGCGCTGACTTCGCCGTTTTCCGTCTTCACGCGCCAGCGGCTGCCGCTGCGCTCGGTCGCAACGACCGGGCTCGATATGTGGATGGCGACGCCTGCCTTGACGACGGCATGAGCGAGGCCGCGCGCATAGGCAAGCGGCTGCAGCGTTCCGGCGCGCAGGTCGAGCAGCGAACCGGCATAGGCATCGCTGCCGATGCGTTTGGCCGTCTCCGCCGCGTCAAGTAGCCTCACGGGCGCGCCGCGGGCGGACCATTGCGCCGCGCGCTGCTCGATCTCCTTCAGCCCATCCGGCCCGACAGCGCAATGCAGCGTGCCGTTCCGTTCGAGCTCGCAGGCAATCCCATGCCTGTCGATCAGTTCCATGACGAGTTTCGGGGCGCTGCCGAGCAGGTCGAGCAGGCGTTCGCCATGCACCGGGCCGAGCACGCCGGGCAGATCGTCGGGCATCACCCACATGCCGGCATTGATCAGCCCGACATTGCGCCCCGCGCCGCCGAAACCGATCTCCTTGCCCTCCAGCAGCACCACCTTCGAGCCGGCTTCGGCAAGATGCAGGGCGGAGGAAAGACCGGTGTAGCCGCCGCCGACGATGACGACATCGGCCGAAACCGCGCCTTCGAGAGACGAGGTCGCCGGCGCTTCGGGGGCGGTCTTTTCCCAGAGGCCGTGGGAGCGCGGATCATTCAGCATGGCTCGGTCCGATCGGATGGAATGACGGTACTCTACCGCATAAAACGAGGACTTGAAGGGCCGCCTGGTACAGCTGGGACACGAAGACCCTCGGCATCTGGAAGCTCCGGCTCATTCCGTTTTTGCAGGATGAGACTCTTTACAAGCTCCGGAAAGCCGGAAATATCGAAATTTCGGAAATAGCTCATTCTGAACCGGAATGACCATGCTCGCTTCAAGACGTTTTCTGCCATCGATCTCGCATCTCGCCGCCTTCGAAGCGGTCGCCCGCACCGGCAGCGTCACCGCCGCCGCGCGCGAGCTCGACCTGACGCAGAGCGCCGTCAGCCGCCAGGTGAGCGCGCTGGAAGAGCAGCTCGGCGTCGAGCTCTTCCTGCGCGAACGCCAGACCATGCGGCTGACGCTTGCCGGTGACGGCTATGCCCGCGAGATCCGCGAGGCGCTGCGGCGCATATCGAGCGCCTCCTTGAACCTGCGTGCCAATCCGCATGGCGGCACGCTCAATCTCGCCATCCTGCCGACCTTCGGCACGCGCTGGCTGGCGCCGCGCCTCGGGCGCTTCCTCGCCGCCAATCCCGGCGTCACGATCAATCTGGTGACCCGTCTTTCGCCCTTCGATTTCCGCCTCGATTCGATCGATGCCGCCATCCATTTCGGCCATCCGCATTGGCCGGGCGCCGAGCTGGTCTTTCTGATGTCGGAGCGCACGGTGCCGGCCTGCAGCCCAGATTTTCTCAAGCAATACGCGATCTCGCGGCCGGAAGACCTGCTTGCCGTTCCGCTTCTGCACCTGACGACGCGGCCCGACGCCTGGGAGCAATGGTTCGCCGGCAACGGCGTGTCCTTCGAAAGCGTGCACGGCATGCTCTTCGACCAGTTCGCCACGGCAGCACAAGCCGCCGCCGCCGGCCTCGGCGTCGCCCTGCTGCCGACTTTTCTGATGCGGGAGGAACTCAGGCGCGGCGATCTCGTCGCCGCCGTCGACCGCGAGATGGAAAGCCGCGAGCGCTATTATCTCGCCTTCCCGTCCGAGCGCGCCGACTATGCGCCGCTTACCGCCTTTCGCGACTGGATCGTCGCGGAAGCCGCCGCCAACCCGGCGGCGTGACGAACGGCTTGCATCCGTACGGTGCTTTCGACCATTATGCGCGCAAACAAATCTTTCAGGAAATTCCCATGAAGCCGATCTTCGTCCAGCTCCAATGCGCACCCGGCAAGACCTATGAGGTCGCCGACGCCATCTACCAAACCGAACTGGTCTCGGAGCTCTATTCCACAAGCGGCGATTACGATCTGCTGTTGAAGGTCTACATCGAGGAAGGCCAGGATATCGGCAAATTCATCAACGACAACATCGCCAATATTTCAGGCATCGTCCGCTCGCTGACGACGCTCACTTTCAAGGCGTTCTGACTCCCGTCAGAGACGGTTAACCCTGTCGCGAAGAATCGCCTCCGCAGGACGTTAGCGAAACCACGCCTTAACGCCCGAGATATCTGGTCGCTGCTATAAAATCCGCGCCAACACGAGCTTGGCACGCGCAGCGACAGGTGGAAAATGGCGATCATCGAGGCAGACAGGGCGCGCGAGAATCCGCAGCCGGAAACGGCTCCGCTGATCGTCCATGTCGTGCGCCAGTTCCTGCCCAATCGCGGCGGCCTGGAAGACGTCGTCGCCAATCTCGGCCGCCAGACCCTCCGCCGCGGTTATCGCGTGCGCGTCGTCACCCTCGATTCGCTCTTCACAGCCCCTGATAAAAAGCTGCCGCCTCGCGAAGATATCGACGGCATCGAAGTCGTGCGCATTCCCTGGTCCGGCAGCAGCCGCTATCCGCTGGCGCCGCAGGTTTTCCGCCATCTCGCCGATGCCGATCTTCTGCATGTCCATGCCATCGACTTCTTCTTCGATGCGCTCGCCTGGGGCCGGCTGCTGCACGGCAAGCCGATGATCGTCACCACCCATGGCGGCTTCTTCCACACCAGGAAATATGCGGCGATCAAGAAGATCTGGTTTCGCACGCTGACCCGCGCTTCGGCGATGGCCTACCGCCGCGTCGTCTGCTGCAGCGCTTCCGATCTCAAGCAGTTTTCCGAGATCGTGGCAGATAGCCTGCTGATCGAAAACGGCGCCGATATCGGCAAATTCGCCGATACCGCTTCGCGCCGGGCAAGGCGCCGCATCGTCACGATCGGCCGTTTCTCGGTGAACAAGCGGCTCGACCACTTGCTCGATGCGATGGCAGTGCTGAAGGCCCGCGACCCGGAATGGCATCTCGACATCGTCGGCGCCGAATCCGACCTGAACCGCAGGGATGTCGAAAGCGAGATCGAAAGCCGGGACCTGACCGGCCGTGTCACCCTGCATGTCTCGCCCGACAACGATAGCATCCGCCGCATCATCACCGAGGCTTCGCTCTTCGCCTCCGCCTCGGAATATGAAGGTTTCGGGCTGGTGGCGCTGGAGGCGATGAGCGCCGGTCTCCAGCCGGTGCTGAACGCCAACGATGCCTTTGCGACGCTTGCCGCCCGCCATCCCGCCATCAAACTCGCCGATTTCACCAGCCCCGAAACGGCCGCCACGGCGATCGAATCAGCTTATGAAAGTCTTTCGCGCGAACCGGATATCGTCCGCGCCAGACTTCTCGACGCCGCTCGCGGCTATTCCTGGGATATCGTCGCCGGGCGCTACATCGATCTCTACAGATCGTTGAACATCGGCGCCGCCGAAAGTCTCTGAACCCACTCGTTCAAAATTCCGATCATGCTCTGGCGAGACGGATGATCTCGTCGAGCACGAATTTGCGCGACTGCGGCGGCGTCAGATTGTGGTCGGCATCCGGCAGCATCAAGAGCCGCACGTTCGAATAGCGGGAAAGCTTGGCGCCGCGCGGCCCGAAATGGAAATAGACGTGGTCGAGCCCGACGTCGCCCTCGCTGTAGATCAGCGTCAGCGGCACCTTGCGCTTGCTGAATAGCGCGAAGGAATGCCGGACCTCGCGGGCGATATGGCGCCGGTCGGGAAGCAGCTCGAGCAGCGGCGCGACAAAGGGCGACAGCCGCCGGCCGCCGGCAATGACGATATTCTGCAGCGCCGCCACGACGTCCACCTGGCCGCTGATAAGCCGTTTCAACGTATCGAGCCGCGCCAGGCGCTGACCGTAATCGTCGAGGCTCCGGGGGACGGAAACGACATGCTCCCTGCGCACCGGCACTTCTGGATCCCAGTAATAGACGAAGGGATTGATCGAGACGACCGCCTTCAGCCGCTCGTCGGCGACGCCGGCGCGGAAGGCGACGTAGCCGCCGCTGCACCGGCCGGCCACCATGACGGGGCCGGCGACGACGCTTTCGAGCAGATCGAGCGCGGCGATCGCATCGTCGGTCTGCGTCTTGGAATACAGCACCTGTTCCGGCGCGTCCGGCCGCGGCGGGCTGTCGCCGACATTGGCGGAATCGAAGCGCAGTGAAACGACGCCCTGGCGCGCGAGTTCACGCGCCATGTCCACCGTCGTCCGTCCCCAGCCGGCATGCCGGTCATAGGCGGTCGACAGGAAGAGCACGCCATTGCCCTTGATCTCGCCGAGCGGCCGGCTGACGACGCCGACCAGATGATCGTGGCTCCCGAAACGCACCGGCATTTCCACGAAACCCTCGCCGGCAAGCGGCGTGCTGTCGATCGTTGCCGGCGAATGCGCGGCAGATGTTTCCGCCGTCGCGCTATCCAGCCATGCCGTCAGCTGCCCGACAACGGCCATGGGCGTCTTGGCAAAAAGCGGATTGGTGACGAGCTCGTCATAACCTTCGAAGGCGTTCTGCTCGACATCGGCGCCGAGCGCCCTCAGCGCATCGGCAAAGCCCGTATCCTCGGCCCGGATGGGGCGTTCGAGGATCAGGTAACGGGACGCTGCGATCCCCTGCGGCGAGGCGATGTTGAGCTTGCCGAGCTCGGCGGCGATCTCCTCTGGCATGACGAGCCCGGCGATCTGCACCTTGGCGGCCTGCACATGCTCCTTGCCGAGGCCGAGATCGGCGTCAATGATCTTGGACCACATGTTGAGTTCGCGCAGATAGGCCCGCCCGCTCAGCACCGGCGCCAGCATGACGAGGCTGTCGACGCCATCGATCGAAGAGCCGATCCGCTGGGCGAGAGTCCCGCCGAGGCCCTGCCCGATGAGGATGACGCGATCGCAGCCGGTGAGCGACTTCAGCTTGGCCGCCGCCGCGCGGATCGAATTTTCCCAGGTTTCCAGGCTTGCCGGCAGCGCGCCGAAATCGAGCGCATCGCCGGTGCCGCGATAGTCGAAGCGCAGGCTCGGCACGCCGATATCGGCAAAATGCTCGGCCGCAACACGGAAGAATTTGCGGCTGCACATCTCCTCGAAACCCCAGGGGCTGACGAAGAGCACGGCGGCCGAACGCTTCTTCACGTCGGCATTCTCCGGCATGAACAGGCCGACCGTGCCATCGAAGACGACGGGCAGGGCAGCGCGGCGCCCTGCGCCCTCGGCAGGCTCCAGCGAGAATTCGCCGGGGGCGACCTTGGCGCGATCGGGATCGTCGGGAAGCCGCGGCGCAATGAAATTGATGACATGGCCGACCGGCCGCCGCAGCGCGGACGGCATCTTTTCGAGAATGGAGCGCATCACCTCCACATCCTCGCGCGGCACGGCGCGCAGCACGCGAAGCGCGGCGAAATGAGCAAAGGTGCCGGCGATGATCGCGAAGACGAGGCCGACCGGACCATGGACGAATTCGAGAACGGAAATCGCCGCGCAGGCGCACAATACGGAGGCGAGCGTCACCTTCGTCAGGCTTGCGTAGAGACCCGAAAGCTGGGATCCGAATCCGGTCTGTCTGATCATCATCACCGACATCGCAACGAACACGAGAATGCGCACCAGTGCGGCCCCCTCGGCGGCAAGCCTAGGTACGATCAGTAAACAACCGGCTACCATCAGGAGGCCACCTATCACACTGATGTTCAGGCGGGAGCGGGCCTTGTCCATCGACAGAAGATAGAGGCTGAGGATCTGCATGAAAGTATAGGCGGGCGCGACGAGCGCGAGCAGCGCCACCACCGTGCCGCTGCGGCGGAACGCTTCGCCGAACACCACGTACACCAGTTCGCTGGAGATCGCCGCAAGCCCGAGGCTCATCGGCAGCACGATATAGGCCATGCTGCGGGTGACGGCGGCGAAGACCTCGACCGGCAGGGTCGAATCGTCACTGCTGTGCCGGCGTTCGGAATAATAAGGCAGCAGGCTGCCGGTCATCTGGATCGGCAGCTGAAGGGCGATATTGGCGATCGACAGGCCGACGGCATAGTAGCCGACCATTTCCACCGACCAGAACTGCTGCAGGAAGAGCAGCTCGAGCCGGTTGAGAAAAATCGAATCGATGATGAACTGGATCGACAGGATGACGGAGGAAGAGGCGAGATATTTGAGCGAAACCCCGCACCAGTCGCGCCGCGCAAGGAGGATCGGCAGCGTGGCGAAAAACAGCACGAGCTGGCCAAGCGCATAGCCGACGAGGACGCCTTCGACGCCATAGAGGACAGCGCCGCCGGCGACGCCGGCGAGCTGGATGATCGAGACGGCGACCGTCAGCTTGAAGAAGCTGCCAAGCTTCTTTTCGCCGATCAGGTAGAATTTGACGAAGGATCCGATCGCCTGGACGAAGAACAGGGCGCCCGTGACCAGAGCGACGGAAGGCGCGGTTTCCGCCCAGTGCATCTTCTCGGACGTGAGGAAAAACAGGGCATAGAGCGCCAGCAGCACGACGGTCGAGAACATCATGAAGCTGACGAGGATGGAGGCAAAGCCCCGTCGGCGGCGGGCATCATAGCCCTCCGCCGAAAGCTGCGGCAGCGTCTTCAACAGCGTGATGCTGGAGCCGAGCTCGGCGATCGAGGCGCCCGTCACCACCAGCCACAGCGAGAAGGCGACGATGCCGTTGGCCTCAGGTCCGAGCAGCCGGGCGGTTATGATCGAGGAGACGAAGCCTGTCAGCAGCAGCAGCATACCCGCCGCCGCATTCATCACCGAATTTGCGATAATACCCTTCGACATCTATCCATCCGCCAGGATCGGCCTAAGGCCGGATACCCGCCATCTCTAATGCGAAAATGTTAAAATAAAGCGGAGCGGCGATCTCACCTTAGCTGGCTTGCATCGCTATCAGCTTCTGGAGCGCCTTCTCGTAGCTGTTCTCGGCGAGGTAGCGCAGCAGGAATTCGCGCGCCTTGCCGGCCTTCTCCCGCGCAAGCGCGGGCACGCGGAAAATCTCTCTCAGATGCGCGGCCGCGATTTCAGGAGAGGGATCTGCCCAGACCGCGTCCTTGAGCCCGGCAAATTCCGGATGCGTATCGACAACGGGAATGAGGGGAGAGGCGACCGGCCAGCTATTGTCGGGGTCGCAGAAGTCCACTGTCCCCGACCAGGCGGTGGATATGACGGGCGTCCCCTGCATGATCGCCTCGGCAACCGTCAGTCCGAAACCTTCCGAGCGGTGCAGCGAAAGATAGGCATCGGAAGAGCGGATGAGACCGTTGATATCGGCATCCGACAGCCTGTCGGTGACGATCCTGATCCTGATGTCGCCCGCGACCGAAGCGATCAGCTCGCGCAGGTCCGCATCCTTATCGACATTGCCGCTGGCCTTCATCAGCAGAAAGGCGTTCGGGCATTCGGCGGCAAATATCCTGAAGGCGTCGATGACCGCCTGCGGGTTCTTCCTGTTGATCGACGATCCGGCGCTGAAGATGAAGCTGACCAGAAAAGCGTCCTTTTCGATGCCGAACTTCTCTCGCATGCCTTCCGTCGCCGCCTTTTCGGTGACGGGATGCGGAACCACGATGACGGGCGCCTTGGTGAGAGGGGCAATCGTCCGCCTGGTGAATTCCGACGGCACGAAGATCGCATTCATGTAACGCAATCCATTGCGCCACTCCGCCGGCACGACCTCGAGCTCCCAGGCGAAATAGCCGATGTTGAAGGCGCGGGTGAAGTTCGCGAGCCCCTTCTTCAGGATGGCGCGCGGCAGCATCGGCGGATTGAGATGCCAGATCCGGCTCCCCGGCGGTTCGGTGGAGAGATGCGATGGCGCCCAGCCGGCAAAGGACTTCTCATCCGGATGCGTGCTGACATCGGACAGCGAGATTGCCTGCCCCGCCCCCGCAAGCGCGCCGGCGCAGAGCCTTGCCGATTCGCCGACGCCGACGGCCATTGAGAGATAGCCGACGATTTCCATGGGCTTGCGGGGATTGAAGGCAAGGCGCGACCGAGGAATCAGCCGCTGCAGGACGTGAGCACGCAGAAAGCGGTATGTCGTTCTCAAAACAGCTCTTTCTCAATGGATAGGCCTCCCGAGCGGGAGCTTTAGCCCGCGAACGTGACGCGATGCGAACTGCCTAGACTTCTGATTTCGCCCGTCGGCGGAACATCGTTCTCGATACCGGGCAGCGCGTGGAGCCTCACGCGCCGCAATGCGCCGGGAGCAAGGTGGAACCAGTCGTCGTCGGCCCTATAGCCTTCGACGTCGATATGCACCGATTGCGCCAGCCGGTCGGTTCTGAGGTCGACGACCCAGTCGTCGCCGTCTCTGCCGAGCGACGCCTCGATGGCTGCATCATGCAGCGCTTTTCCGCGCCCGCAGGGGAAGTGGAAGCTTTCCGCCAGAACCGCGCTGTCGGCAAGCGAGCGCAGGCGCGCCACGCTTGCATCATGCGACGGCGGCCCGAAACGGAAGGCATAGGTCGTATCGAAAAAGGCGCCGAAGAGCGCGGTCGCAGCGAAACGCTGCGTGTCCCTTGCCGCCAGCTTGAAGGCCAAGCTGCCGCTGACGACCTGCTGCCTTCCATCGCGCAGGCAGGCGACCTCGAGCTCGACGTCGAGATCGGCATCCGTCTCGTTGACGACATGCACATCGAGGCCGTTGGTTCCCTCGTCGGTGAAGATTGCCTGGATCGGCCGGAACGCGCGGCGCATCGCATACCAGACGGGTTTCGGCTCGCCGGTGGAATCGATGACCCCCCAGCCGGGACCGGGCATGAGGTCCTGCAGTGTCCAGACGAGCGCTCCGTTGCAGGCCGAACCCTTGCGCCGCCATTCGGCGAAAGTCTCCTCGATCACCTCGCCGGTGACGGCGCGGGAGAGATCGAGATAGCGCTCCGGGTCTTCGCGGCGCAGCCGGGCCGGATCGAGACCGTAGAGAAGCTCGAGATAGAAGTCGCGAACATCCTCGAAATCCCAGGATGCGCTGCGGTCGCGCGGCACGCGCGCCTTCCAGAGCGGGCTGTGCACGGCGGGCACGTCGAGATGACGCTGCAGCGTCCTTTGCTGCGGCACATGCGCGAAAGCGAGGCTCTCGGAGGCAAACCGCACGTCGGCGCGGCGCGCATCCGCGAGCGGCCGCATATAGGCGCCGACCCCGTAATAATGCGCAATGCCTGAATTGGGCGAGAACGGCATCGCTCCGCCATAGGGCGAGTTCGGAACATAGGGCACGTCAGGACGCATGCGCGCGGTGATCGCCGGGATGATTTCGTCGGTGACGGGCCCGCTCCAGAATTCCATGGGCAGGCCGAGCATCGCCGCCTGCTGGTGGATCTCGCTGCCGCCGCAGAGCACGGCGAGGCAAGGCGAACCCTGGACGCCGTGCAGGAATTCCTCGACCTCGGCTTGGACATGGCCGAGGAAGGCCTTGTCGTTGCGCGGATAGTCGAAATTGGCGAACATGAAATCCTGCCACACCAACAGGCCGAGCTCATCGCAGAGGGCAAAGAATTCGGGCGTCTCATAAGCCATGGTGCCGCCGATGCGGATCATGTTCATGCCGGCTTGCGCGGCAAGCCGCAGGAACGGCTCGTAATCCGCCCGACCGCCCGGCAATCGCGCGATGTCGGCCGTCGTCCATACCGCGCCGCGGCAGAAGACGCGCTCGCCGTTGATCAGGAGCCCAAAATCATCGCCATCGGCGCCGCGCTCGACCTCGATGCGCCGGAAACCAGTCCTGCCGAGCGGATATTCCGCCCCATCAGACACCAGCGTCAGGTCGTAGAGACGCGGAACGCCATGTGTATGCGGCCACCAGGGCTCGATGTCGGAAAGCTTGAGGATGGCGGAATAGTGATTGTCGCCGACCTTCTCGAAGGGCTGTTCCATGCCGCCGCAGTGCAACAGCATCGCCGGCTTCTCGGCATTGCTGTGCAGGGAAACGCTGAGACGGCCGGCGCCGCTCTCATCCAGCACGGCCCGGATGGAGACATTGTCGATCGAGATGGATTTGCGCCGCACCAGCGAAATCGGCCGCCACGGTCCGACGGCATGGATCTCGGGGCACCAGCCGGGCATATGGCCGAGCAGCGTCGTGCGGAAATTCTTCAGCCCCGCCGGCGTGATCATCTGCGGCCGCCAGCGCGCGCGCGGGCCGGGCTCGGACAGGCGCGGCCCGAGCGCGCGGAAGCAGAGCGCCAGCTCGTCACCGCCCAGAAGCGTCACCGGGAGCTCATGCGCCGTGAACATGCTCTCGGAAAAGAGGATTTCCTCGCCATTGAGGAAGACATGGCACAGCGTCGCAAGACCGCCGAAACGCAGGATCGCCTCGCCGGGCTCGGCATCGAAAAGCCGGCAGAGATACCAGGCGTCTTTCGTGTTCAGCGGCTCGGGATTTTCCCGGTCGAACAGCCCGGCTTTCTCAAGCGCCGCGGCAACGGTGCCGGGGACGGGTGCGGGGATGAACTGCGCGGAAAGGTGAATGTCGTGCGGCACGGCGCAGGCGCCCGGCTCCGTCAGGATCAGGTTCCAGCCTTCGGAAAGCACACTTTCCTCGGCTCCGATGCTTGCCAAACGCCCCCGCATGGTCAAATCTCCGGCCTCAGACTCGCTCCGCAAGCGATGCCATCATGGAATCCCATGCATCGGCGGCCGGATCAAGTGCCGCCTGCAGCGGCTCGAACCTCCTGCGGGCGACTGCGCGGGCAAGCTGGAACTGCACGGATTTCGCCGCGTCGGAAATACGCCGGGCATCTTCGGCCGCCGCCGCGAATTCCGAGGAGAGCCAGGCCAGATAATCGGATGCCAGCTCGAAATTGGCGCCGACCTGGCGAAGCGTGTTGAAGGCATATTTGTGGAAGAAGCCGAACGGCCGCTCCGCCACCGCCTCCACCTGCTGCGGAAAGACGGCAGCGAAGGCGCGGATCGGGTTTTCGCGGGGACGCCTGGCGAAATGAAAATCCGCGAGTTGCCGCGCGGTCGCCCTCAGATGCGCTTCATCGGCGGGCTTGTCCGGAAACCGTGCAAACTCCGTATAGGGCAGGAAGGGCGGATCGCTCTCCGCCAGATGCTGCTGGAACAGCCCGTCGAAATCTTCGCCTTCCAGCTGGAAATAGCCGGCATTGTGGAAATACTCGACCCGCTTTGCCGCCACGTCCAGCCGGTTGATTGCCACTGTCGTCTTGCCGTGCTCCTGCCGGTAGGCGGTTCCCCGCGTATCCGGCATGTAGAAGGAATCCATCTCGATCAGGCAGAGGCGGCCGCGCGCAATCTGCACGTCGACATGCCGTTCGACGCGGTCGTAGATCGCAAGCTCGGTCGCGCGGATGCCGTAGAGCGCTTCGAGATCATCGAGCGGCACCTTGAAGAAGGTGAACTGGTCGCCCTCGAAATCCTGCGCCAGGGTGAAACCCAGCATCGCCTCGGGGGCGGCGCCCGCCGTCGCCAGCACCTCGATCCAGAGGTCGACATAGCAATTGGTTTCCGGCCATGCGCGCTCGCCGGAATGCAGCGCGTGCTGCCGGTAGGTTTCCGGGCTGATCCCCGGGAAGACCGATGTCATTGATGTCATCAGCCCCACAGCGTTTTCCGCACGCCGGCCGGCCACTCCTTCACGTCGAGCCCGTGGTGGTGGAAGAGCGCGAGCGCGATGCGCTCCAGCCCGAAGCCGACGCAGGCCGTATGCGCGACGCTGCCGTCCTCGAGGTTGAGGCCCCACTTCAGGCCGAAGGAGTCCTGATGGTAGTTGAAGCTCATGCAGGCCGTCGGCTTCGCCGCCGACGTGATCGGGATCAGCAGTTCGAACTTCAGGTTCTGGTCACGCTGGTTGTTGACCATCATCTTGCCGGCACGGCCGAAGAACGGATCGTTGGCGACGTCGATGGTTACATCGAGGCCGAGCTGCTTCATCATCTCGACACCGCGATCCATCCATTTCTGGCGGAAATCGGTGACGTGCTGTTCCGTTCCCATGCAGACATATTCGCGCATGCGGAACAGCTGCTGGCGCGCCGGATCCTTCGACGGTTCGTGGCGGAAGCAATAGGACTGCAGGTCGAATAGGCCGCCCGTCTTCGGCAGGTTGCCGCGCTTGGCAATCGTCGGATAGAGCGGATAGCAGGCAGCCGGCGTCAGCACGATATCGGTCGCCTGCTGGCCCTTGGTCCAGTCCTCGCCGACTTCCATGCATTCCAGCAGGCTCATGTGATCGAGCTCGCTGCCGCAGAAACTGTGCACCGTGCCGGCAAGCTGCGGGAAGCTCTTCATGTAGCCGCTCTTTTCGAAGAGCGCGCGGTTCATGCCGGGCGGAAAACGCATCGCTTCGGCGCCATCGGCGCCGCCGAATGTATCGATCAGCCGCTCGAAGGCGGTGATGACATCTTCGAACTGGCCGCTGCGGCCATAGAGACCGTCAACGCCGGTATCGATCAGCAGGCCGGATTCGAAGAGCCGGTCCAGAAACGAGGTCTGCATATCCATGACTGTCACCCCAGTAGGCTAGTGTCCTGCTTGTGGACGAGGAGCATGCTCGACGTGTTGCCGAGGATGCGGTCGTTCGAAATCATCAGCTGTGCGGAATGCGCATCGCGCAGATGGCGTCCGAGGCTGAAGGGCGTACCGTTCTTGTAGCCCATGATGCCGCAGATCAGCATGGCGTGATTGACGATCTCCAGGATCGTCTCGGACGAGGCGATCTTGACGTTGTTCATCGCAACCGCAAAGCCCATCGACGACAGCCTGTCGGAATCCGCCTTGGCGTCCTCATAGGCCTTGAGCCCGGCGACGACGTTGGATTTCACCATCTGCAGCAGGTTCGAGACTTCGGCGAGGCGCAGCGCGCCCGGCGGCTGCGCATCCGGCGCCTTGCGGGCAGCGGCGCGCACGAAGGCCTGGGCGCGTGCGACGGCATCGACCGCGATCCCGTACCAGACGCCGCTCCACAGGAGGTGCGAGGAAGCGAGCATGGATTGCGCGGCGATTTCCGCGAAAGGCTTCGGCAGGATTTGTCGCGCCGGCGCTTCGCCTTTGAAGAGGAAGCCGTCGGAACAGGTGCCGCGCATGCCGAGCGTATTCCAGGCATGCGTCTTTTCGAGCGTGTACTGATCCTTGAGGAAGGCCGTCAGCACCTGATCGGAAGAAGCCGCCTGGGCGTGGGCACGCGAAGTGATGAGAATGGCGTCGGCATGCGAGCCGTAGGAGATGACGGTGGCATCCTTTTCCAGCCGGCAGATGTCGCCGTCGACCTCGATCGCGCAGATGCTGTTGCGCAGGTTTCCGCCGATGCCGCCCTCGGTCGTGGCCGACGCGATCAGCAGCTGGTCGGCAGCGATGCTATGCATGAAACTGCGATGCCATTCGCTGTCGGCGCCATGTTCGACGAGGCTCGACAGCTTGATGTGGTGCATGGCGAAGACCATGGCGCTTGCCGCGCAAGCCTGGCCGAGCATCGAGCACAATTCGGCGATTTCGGTGGTCGACGCCGATTCACCGCCGAGCTGGCGGGGAATCTGGATGCCGAGAAGCCTTTCGGCCTTCATCGCATCCACGGCCTCCCGGGGAAAGCGGCCCTCGATATCGACGGTATCGGCGTGTTTGGCCGCAATTTCGGCGACACGGGCGACCCTTGCGACAAGACCGTCCTGCATGATCTTGACGGGGAAGTTCATCAGGCGACCTTCCGGCTGTCCCGGATGATATCGACCGTCTTGGCGATCGCCGAGATGCTCGCGAAGGATTTGCGGTTCAGGAGATTGTCGGGAAATTCGATGTCGAACGCCTCTTCGATGCCCAGCATCAGCTGCACCGAGGCAAAGGACGTCAGGCCCGCCGCATAAAGATCGGCGTCGTCGGCGACCTGATCGATTGCGACAGGAAGCTTGCCGAATTTGGCTACGAGGTCGCGGATTGTCTTATTCATCCCATCACTCCAAGATTCTCATGATCCCGAACCGGCGTTCATCGCCTTGTCATGAGCGTTCTTTTAGTGCGGAAAACAGAACATTCCGCTAATGTGTTGGGTTAAATATGATTGTTGCTCATAGTTAGAATTTTATCGATCCACTCGGACAAGCGGCGAATATTCGTTCTATATCAATGCCCTGGCATCGTTTCAGCCGTAATGTTCTTCACGGCTTGCGGTGAAACGAGTACAGAAATGACACGGAAAAGCGGCGATTTGCCTTAATTAGCAGGCGGATAGGAATGCTCGCCGCCGCGATAATCCGAAACCGAATAACAGCCTTCGCCCGTTGCCCGGACTGTGCTTGCGCTGACGACGGCCTTGCCGTGGCCGCCCGGAATGTCGAGGATGTAGGCCGGCTGGCAAAGGCCGGAAATCCGCCCGCGCAGCGCCGCCACGATCCGCTGCCCCTCCTCGATCGTCAATCTGAAATGACCGGTGCCGGGCGCCAGATCCGGATGGTGGAGGTAATAGGGTTTGACGCGGATTTCGACGAAAGCCTTCATCAGCTCCGCCAGCACATCGGGATCGTCGTTGACGCCTTTCAGCAGCACCGATTGGCTGATCATGGCGATACCGGCATCGACGAGGCGGGCGCAGGCGGCGCGCGCTTCCGCCGTCAGTTCCCTGGCATGGTTGGCATGCAGCGCCACATAGACCGTCTTGCCGCTCGCCTTCAGCGCGTCGATCATCGCCGCGTCGATCTTCTCTGGATCGACGACGGGAACGCGCGTGTGGAAACGCACGATCTTCACATGCGCGATATCCGCGAGCGCCTCCATGATCTCGCGGAGCCGGCGCGGCGAAAGCACCAGCGGATCGCCGCCGGTCAGAATGACCTCCCAGATTTCCTGGTGGCTTCTGATGTAATCGAAGGCTGCTTCCATCGCAGCCGCATCGAGCGTGCCAAGGCCCTGCGGCCCCACCATTTCCCGGCGGAAACAGAAGCGGCAATAGACCGGGCAGACATGCACGGCCTTCAGCAGCACGCGGTCGGGATAGCGGTGAACGATGCCTTCGACCGGGCTATGGGCATGATCGCCGATCGGGTCGGCGCGTTCCTCCGGCGCGACCGTCAATTCGCCTGCGTCGGGCACGAATTGGCGCGCGATCGGATCAGCGGGATCGGCGCGATCGATCAGCCTGGTGACGGCAGGCGTCAGCGCGATCGCATAGCGTGCGGCAACCGCCTCGAGCGCTGCGCGGCCGGCAGGCGCGGCGAGCCCCGCTTTGACGAGATCCTCGACGCTCTTGATCGGTTTGACGGCATTCATTTTCCGTACTCCGCAACCGGCGCCCAGAGCACATGGTCGATGCGCGCGGCCCCCGTCGCCAGCATCACCAGCCGGTCGAAGCCAAGCGCGATGCCGCTTGCCTCGGGCATCAGCGAAAGCGCCGCCAGGAAATCCTCGTCGATCGGATAGGTCTCGCCGTAGATCCGCGCCTTTTCGGCCATCTCGATCTCGAAGCGGCGCCGCTGTTCGGCGGCATTGGTGAGCTCGCCGAAGCCGTTGGCCAGCTCGACGCCGCAAGCATAGAGCTCGAAACGTTCGGCAACCCTGGGATCGCGCGCCGAGGGACGCGCAAGCGCGGCCTCCGAAACAGGATATTCGTCGAGGATGGTGATGCGGCCGAAGCCGAGATGCGGCTCGATCTTTTCGACCAGCACCCGGCTGAAGAGATCGGCCCAGCCGTCGTCATCGGCAACGCGCATGCCGGTACGTCTCAGCTCCGCTGCCAGATGATCGCGATCGGTCGAGCCGTCGGCGCTGACGGAGGCGAGGAGATCGATGCCGGCATGGCGTTCGAAGGCTTCGGCGACACTGAGCCGCTCCGGCCCGGCGAAAGGATCGCTGACGGCGCCGCGATAGGCGAGCGTCTTGGTCTTCACCGTCTCGGCCGCCAGCACCAGGATCCGCACGCAATCCATCATCAGGCTCTCATAGCTTTCGCCGGCGCGATACCATTCGAGCATGGTGAATTCGGGATGGTGCAGCGGCCCGCGCTCGCGGTTGCGGTAGACATGGGCAAAACACGAAATGCGTTTCTCGCCTGCCGCAAGCAGCTTCTTGCAGGCAAATTCCGGTGAAGTGTGCAGGTAGAATGGCGCCTTCTGCCCATCCGTCGTCACCGCTTCCGTCGCGAAGGCATGCAGATGCGCCTCGTTGCCGGGCGAGACCTGCAGCACCGCCGTATCGACCTCGATGAAATCCTCGCGCGCGAAAAACCCGCGCAGCGCAGCCTGGATCGCATTACGCCCGATCAGGAACGGGCGGCGATCGGCATGCACGGACGGGGTCCACCAGGGGGACGCTTTGGCCGAAAAATTCATTCCAAGCTTTCTTCGCCGGAGAAGCCGGTATGGGGGGTGGCTATTTCCCGGATTTTAGGTTAGTTGCGCCCCCAAAGAAAAACATTTGCGTCTTCAGGGCGTCTCGTCAGTCCTCTACGACGCCGAAAGCCGAGTTACAAGGAAGTCTTATGGTCAAGGTCATCGCCTCTTCGGTCCGCAAGGGCAACGTTCTCGACGTCGACGGCAAGCTCTACGTCGTTCTCACAGCCCAGAACTTTCATCCGGGCAAGGGCACGCCGGTCACCCAGGTCGACATGCGCCGCATCGTCGACGGCGTGAAGGTTTCCGAGCGCTGGCGCACCACCGAGCAGGTCGAGCGCGCCTTCGTCGAAGACGTGAACTTCCAGTACCTCTATGAAGACGGCGAAGGCTTCCACTTCATGAATCCGGCGAACTACGACCAGGTGGTCGTCAGCCAGGAAACCATGGGCGACCAGAAGGCCTATCTCCAGGAAGGCATGACCTGCATCCTGTCGATCCATGAAGGAATTCCGCTGGCGCTCGAACTGCCGCGCCACGTCACGCTCGAAATCGTCGAGACGGAACCGGTCGTCAAGGGCCAGACGGCCTCCTCGTCCTACAAGCCGGCCATGCTCTCCAACGGCATCCGCACATCGGTCCCGCCGCATATCGACGCCGGCACCCGCGTCGTCATCGCAACGGAAGACAATTCCTACGTCGAGCGCGCCAAGGACTGATCTCTGGTTTTCGCCTGTTCAGGAGGCCGGCCCGCGCCGGCCTCATGCTGAATTCAGGCAGGCGTCGAATTCCAAGATTCGAATTCAGATTACCTTTCGGACCTCGCTCTCGAAGCTCATGACATGAGCCATTGCGATCCTTTCAGCCTCATCTGCATCACCTCTGCATACGGCCTCAAGCATGAGGACCTGATCATGCAAGACGTCCTCAAGACGCGGCACCAGCGTCGGAAACCGTTTCATGGCGACGTACAGGATTCTCAGCGACAGATTGTGGTAGTGATCCAGCGTGTCGAATAGGAAAGAGTTCTTCGCCACTTTGTAAATGAAGCGATGAACCCGGCGATCTAGGGCAAGGATGTCTTCCAGCGCCATCGGACCGGTTGTCTGCTTGAGCTCATCGATCAGTTGCCGCGCTTCTTGCCGCTCGAACTCGCGCAGCCTTTCCGCAGCCAGTCGCGTCGCCCAGGATTCGATCCGTGCTCGTGCCTCGTAAACGGCAGTAAGATCATTGATATCGATCTTGCTGACAAATGTGCCGCGCCGCGCGCTGACGACGACGAAACCGTCATATTGCAGGCGCTGAAGCGCCTCCCGGACCGGCGTGCGCCCGACTTCCATGCGTTTCATGAGCTCGGCCTCCCGCAGAAGCGTGCCCGGAGGAAGCAGTGTCGTAATGATATCATCGCGCAGCCGAATGTATGTCCGCTCCGCCAGCGTTGATTCAGCCGCTTCGTACTCCGCTTCGAATACCGACATATTCAGCGTGTTCCTCTTTCTGTCCATTTCCGCATAGCCAAACACTGCGCCGCCTAAAAAAGCGCTCAACGAATCTGCTTGACTTCGTATAGTGTCGGCATATCTTCAATATATCAGCAATATATAACCACAAAGAGGGGTTCAAATGAAACATGCTGAATTGAAGAAAAAATCGCCGGCGAATGGGATCGTTGCCCTGGCGATATTGAGTTTGGAACTGTTCGGGACGGCCGTGCCACCCGCAGCCGCCGCCGACGATCTGGAACTGATGAAGCCCGGCACGCTCGTCGTCACGGTGCAGCCCTACATGCCCTACACGGCGGTTAAGGATGGGAAGCTCGTCGGCCTTGACAGCGACATCCTGACAGCCATCGCCGATAAGCTCGGCCTGAAGATCGAAATCAACGTCACCGACTTTCCAGGCATGCTGGCTTCCGTCCAGACGCAGCGGGCTGACATAACCATTGGCGGAATCGCATGGTCCGACGCCCGCCAGAAAGTCGGCCTGTTCACGGACCCGCCGTATTATTCGCCACCGGCCATGGCTATAAGCGGCACGGCAAGCTTTCCGGATGTTGCGAGCCTGGAAGGCAAGAATCTCGGTACCGTCACCGGCTATGTCTGGGCGAAATCCATCGCGCAGGTCCCGAACGCATCACCCCATACGTTCCCGAGCGCCGACAGCGTGTTCCAGGATATTTCTGCCGGGCGCCTCGACGTCGGCTTTCTCGATCCGCTGCTGATCACCTATCAACAGCAGCAGCGCCCTGACATGAAGGTCCGCATCGAATATCTGAAGCCGCCGACGAACGAACAGGTCGCCGCGCACCCCGATTACAAATATTTCCAAGCCTATATGACCGGATTCTACCTTCCAAAGCAGTCGCCGAAGCTGGCTAGGGCTGTTTCCGATCAGATTGACGGCATGTACAAGGACGGATCGCTTGCGGCTTTGATCACGAAATGGGGCGGCGATCCCCGGCAGTTCTTGGTCCCATCGCCCGAAATGGCGGCACAGCGGCGCGGCGTTGACCGTCCCGCCGACTGGAACCCGCCTTCCATCGCAAAGTGAGGTCGAAGCATGACGGCGCTGTCATCCTTCACCGATATGTTCCAGGTTCCCTGGAACGACTACGTCGGAAACATTGCCGGAGGTCTGCTCAAGACCCTCGGCTACACCATGGCGAGCTTCGTCGGCGCGACGATCCTTGGTCTTGCACTTGCATTGATGAGGCTCAACCGGCGCCGGCTGGTTCGCGTCCCCGCGGCGCTCTATACGGAGCTTTTTAAAAACGTACCGCTCCTCGCGATCATTTTCCTCACCTACTTCGGCCTGCCTTCCATAGGCATCAGGCTGGAGGTTTTCGAAGCTGGCGTATTGAGCCTAGTGCTCTTCTACGCAGCCTACCTGTCCGAGATCTTTCGGGCAGCTATCGCCGGTGTACATCGAGGACAGCAGGAGGCGTCTCAAGCGCTCGGATTAGGGCGCGGCAAAACTTTCAGCCATGTCGTTCTGCCGCAGGCGGTGCGGCTGGCGCTTCCCGGTACGAACACCATGTTCGTCGACCTGATCAAGTCGACCTCGCTGCTTGTGACGATCTCCGCTGCCGAACTGATGACGCAGGCCCAATTGATAGCCTCGGAAACGTTCCGAGCGCTGGAAGTGTATCTCGTGATCTCGGCCGTCTATTTCGTCATCTGCTATCCGGTGTCACAATGTCTGCTCCTGCTTGAGCGCAAGATCCATGCGGGTGTGCCGTTGTCATTGGCCAGACGGCGCCGGCTGAAATTGGCCAAGGCCTATCTCGCCGAGGGGAAAGTCTGACCCATGACCAGCACTCCTGCCAAAACTGCCTTCGTTTCAAAGCAGCCGGTCGGTCGCCCCGCCGTCAAAATAAGCGGATTGCGCAAGTCTTTCGACGGGTGCCTGGTGCTTGACCGCGTCGATCTCGATGTTCCCACAGGCAAAATCGTCAGCATCATCGGTCAGAGCGGTGGAGGAAAGACCACCCTCATGCGCTGCGTCAATTTGCTTGAGCGTCCCGATCAGGGAACGATCACTGTCGACGATGAGACGATCTTCGCTGACGGCAAAATAACCTGCCGCAGCCTTGCAAAACTTCGGCAACGCGTCGGCATGGTGTTCCAGCGTTTCAATCTGTTCCCGCATCTGACGGCCGTGGAGAACGTCATTCTCGCTCAGATGCAAGCAGCCGGGATTGCGGAGAGACAGGCTGTGGAACGGGCCGTGAAACTTCTGACCAGAGTGGGCCTTGCCAAACGGGCTATGGCTTATCCGGAGCAGATGTCGGGCGGCGAGCAGCAGCGTGTGGCGATTGCACGTGCCCTGGCGCTGGAACCCACGGTGTTACTCTTCGACGAGCCGACGTCGGCGCTCGATCCTGAATCGACCGGCGAAGTTCTCCGCGTCATGCGGGAACTCGCCGCCGACGGCATGACGATGATCCTGGTCACCCACGAGCTGCCCTTTGCGAAAGAGGTGTCGGACTGGGTCGTGTTCATCGATGGCGGTCTTATCATCGAGCAGGGAACCGCCGCAGATGTGCTTGACCGTCCAACGGAAGCACGCACGGCTGCCTATGTCGCGCGTTACGCTTCCCCAGGCTAGCCTTGCGTGATCTGAACGCTCCGGCGGCGCATGGCGCCGCCGGAGAGTCCGGTCGGCATCAGGCCTCGTTCCTCCAAGGTATCCGATGAACAAGCTCACAACAGATATCGCCGTCATCGGCGGCGGTGTGATCGGCGTGGCAACCGCTCTGCGGCTGCGTGCCGACGGTCGCGATGTCGTGCTGATCGAACCGAACAAACCCGGTTCGGGCGCATCCTACGGCAATGCCGGAACGATCGCCGATTATGCGATCATTCCCGTCGGCACGCCCGCTGTCCTTAAAAACCTGGCCGCGCTGCTTCTGAATTCCGACAGCCCTTTATCCATCCGCAAGGCCGCTTTGCCGACGTTATTTCCATGGCTGGTGCGTTTTGCCTACGAATCCCTCCCTCACAGATACAGAGACAATACGAGCCGCATCGCCGATCTTCTGTCCGACGCTTCATCGGAATGGCTCGAACTCGCAGCGGAAATCGGCGCATCCGATCTCTTGAGCGCGAAAGGATGCCTCTATCTCTACCAAACACCCGAGGCCTTCAAGGCGGCCGCTTCGGATGTCGAGCTTCGCCGAAACTACGGGATAGGGCAGCAGCTTCTCACTCCCGAGGAAGTGCAAAGCCTCGAGCCCCGGCTGCCGCAGGTCCATGGCGGAGGGCTTTTCTTTCCAAAGGCGATAAACTTCACCGATCCCGGCCAGGTCATGAGCGTGATGGAAGCCGCCGCCAGACAAGCGGGGGTCGAGTTCGTCCGAGACTCCGTGACGACTATTTTGCGTCAGCGGAATGGAGTGAGGATGCTGGCTTCAGCCCACAGCATTCATGCCCGAGCGGCGGTGATCGCCGCCGGGGCACATTCCCGCGGGCTGGCTCTGCAGCTTGGAGAGCGGGTCCTGCTGGATACTGAGCGGGGTTATCATCTCGAGTTCGATATGGAAACGCTGCCGGTGGAACGGCCGGTATGCCCGACGCATCATGGATTTTACTTTTGCCCGATGCGTGGCCGCTTGCGCGTGGCCGGGACTGTGGAGCTCGGCGGCATTACCGCTCCTTCGAACCCGAGGCGCCTCCAAGTGTTGCTTGCAAATGCGCGCAGGATTTTCCCAACGCTTGGTGAACCAAGTCGGAGCTGGATGGGTTTCCGTCCTTCCATGCCCGATTCCGTTCCCGTCATCCGGCCTTCAAAAGGAGGAAGGGACGTCGTGTTTGCTTTTGGACACGGGCATATCGGTTTGACGCTGGCACCGCGGACTGCCCGCATGGTCAGCTCCATTCTGGCCGCTTGATCGCGTCATGAACCGTGCTTGCGACAGCGGCAGCCCTTTTATCCGGCTCAGAGATGCGGGTTGCGCGGCCGGTATTTCTTGACGAGCTTCTGGTTGATCTCGGCGGCCCCGGGCATGTTGGCGCTGAGATAAACAGGCGCATCGCCTGACTTGGAAAGCTCGGAGGCGACTTCGGCGAAGATCGCATTGATGACCGTCACCCCGACCGCCGTCGAGACCGGCCCGACCCGAAGGCCGGTGCCTTCGAGATCGACGACGGCGTCGCCGGGCGGCAGTCCGTTGTCGAGCACGATATCGGCGACCTCGGAAAGCCGCCGGCGGCCATTGGCGATCGCCGTGGAATAGGCGATCGAGGTGATGGCGATCACCCTAGCACCGATTTCATGCGCATAGTCGGCGGCCTCGATCGGCGCGGCGTTTACGCCCGAATTCGAAGCAATGATGATGACGTCGCCCGGCTGCATGCCGTATCGCTCCAGCATCGGCCGCACGAGGCCCTGAGTCCGCTCATAGACCGAGCTGATGACCGCGCCCTCGTGCAGCATCGCCGATCCGACCAGTACCGGCACGGTGAAGGCGAGCCCGCCGGCGCGATAATGCACCTCCTCCGCCAGCATATGCGAATGGCCGGTGCCGAAGACATAGACGCGCTTGTCGCCGCGGGCAGCATCGAGGATCACCGCCGCCGCCTGCGCCATCGGTTCGGCAAGTGCCTGCTTCAGCGTCTCCAGCCGGCCGATCAGATTGGAGAAATAGGCATCCGTGATCGCAGTCATCCCAGGTCTCCCAAAGCAATTCCCGGAAAAGTGCGAAGCGGTTTTCCATCCGGAATTGCGTAAAAGCAAAAGGTTAGAGCGGTTCTGTGCTTCGTTGGAAGCGGAACCGCTCTTGATGTCAGGCCGCCTCGCCGGCAAGCCAGGTGGCGGTAACGGTCAGGGCATCGGTGAGATGGACGAGATCGGCGCGCGCGCCCGGCGAGAGCTGGCCGCGATCGGCAAGCCGCAGGAAGCGCGCGGGATAGAGGGTCGCCATGCGTAGAGCCTCGGCGAGCGTCAGGTCGAGATAGGTGACGCCGTAGCGGATCGCCGAAATCATATCGACATCGGAGCCGGCGAGCGTGCCATCGGAAAGCACCAGCTTCGAGCAGAAACCGCCCCTTTCGCGCCGGACGGTGCGGCCGTTCAGCGTAAACGAATCCTTTTCCGAGCCGACGAGCGACATCGCATCGGTGACGAAGAACAGCTTGCCTTCCCCGCGCTTGGCCCGCAACGCCGTGCGCAAGGCCTTGGGATCGACGTGATGGCCGTCGGCGATGACGCCGCACCAGGTCGAGGGATGGTCGATCGCCGCGCCGACGAGGCCGGGGGCGCGATGCCCCATCTGGCTCATCGCGTTGAAGAGATGTGTCACGCCCCGCGCGCCTGCATCGAAACGGTCTTCCGCCGCCTTGCTCGAACAATCGGAATGGCCGATGCTGACGGTGACGCCGGCTTCGGCAAGCGCGCGCACCTGGGCGACCGTCACCTGCTCGGCGGCAATGGTGACGAGCAGCGTGCCGATCGCTTCGCGCGCCTGAATGAAGGCCTTGACGTCGCGATCCTCGACCGGCCGCATCAGTTCGGCGAGGTGGGCGCCTTTGCGCGCGGGTGCGAGATGCGGGCCTTCGAGATGCAGACCGGCGACGCCGCGGTTGGCCTTGACGGCCTCCTTCGCCGCTTCGATGGCGGCAGCCGATGCCTCTGACGTATCGGTAATCAGCGTCGGCAGCAGCGAGGTCGTGCCATAGGGCCGGTGCCCGCCGGCGATGATGTCCATCGAGGCGGCTGACGGTTCGTCGTTCAGCATCCGGCCGCCGCCGCCATTGACCTGCGCATCGATGAAGCCGGCCGACAGGATGCCGCCCGCAAGCGTCACCGTCTCGCCGGCTGGCAGATCGTTGCCTGAAACGATTGCTTCGACGCGGCCGCCGGCAACGACGAGCGCTTTGTCGTCATGGAAGCGCTCGCCGTCGAAGATGCGGGCGCCGATGAAGATCTTGCGGATCATCAGACCGTCTCCGTCACCTTGAGCAGGTTGGCCGGCCGGTCGGGATCGAAGCCCTTGCGGCGCGTCACCGACTCGATCAGCCGGTAATAGACGAGCAGCGATACCAGCGGATCGAGGAGGCCGTTGCCCGTCGT
The DNA here is from genome assembly GCF_002531825.1 of Rhizobium sp. J15. Taxonomy (GTDB): domain Bacteria; phylum Pseudomonadota; class Alphaproteobacteria; order Rhizobiales; family Rhizobiaceae; genus Rhizobium. The sequence goes on from NZ_NWSX01000007.1 coordinate 132,796, forward strand.
CGGCACGCGCAGATTGATGCCGGAAAGCGGCTGGGCCGAGAAGCCGACGGTGGTGGCGCCGAGCTTCTGCAGCCGCTCCAGCGCCTTGCCGTTATTGTCGAAGGCCGCATCATCAGGCGCGAAGGCGACGATCGGAAAGCCCGGCTGCACCAGACGCATCGGGCCATGCATCAATTCCGCCAGCGAAAAGGCCTCGGCATGCACGCCGGAGGTTTCCTTGGCCTTCAGCGCCGCTTCGAGCGCAATCGCGAAGGCCGGGCCACGGCCGGCCGTATAGAGCGAGGTCGCGTTGAAGAGCACCTCCTCGGCCGCCGCCGTATCGATTCCCGCGGTCGCCGAAAGCGCCTCCGGCAGCTTGGCGAGCGCGGCCTGCAGCCCGGACGCGCCGCCGATCGCAGCCGTCACGCCGGAAAGGGCGGCGACGGAGGCGATGAAGGATTTCGTCGCCGCGACGCTCTTTTCCGCGCCGGCATTGAGGCCGAGAACGATATCCGCCTGCTTGGCGAGCGGGCTGTCGGTGACGTTGACGACGGCGATCGTCGTCGCCCCGCCCTTCTTCGCCGCCTCCTGCAGCGCCACGATATCGGGGCTCGCACCCGACTGCGAAACGGTGAAATGCACGCCGCCCTTCAGGTGAAGGGCAGCGCCATAGACGGAAGCGATCGACGGGCCGACCGATGCGACCGGAACGCCGCAGCTGATTTCGAAGAGATATTTGAAGAAGGTGGCGGCATGGTCCGAGGAACCGCGCGCCGCCGTCGTCACCACGCTCGGGCGGGTCGACGAAAACAGCCGGGCGATCTCGTCAAAGACCGGTTTTTCCTTCTCGAGAAGCGTGGCCACCACCTCCGGCGATTGGCCGGCTTCCTGCAGCATCAGCGACTGGTTTTCACTCATGGTTCATCTCCAATTCTCAATTCTGCAACGAAATCATAGGCATCGCCGCGATAATGCGAGCGGGTGTATTCGACGACGCGCTGATCTTCCAGGCGCGAAACACGTTCGATCAGGAGCGCCGGCGCGCCAGCCTTGACGTTCAGCATCGCGGCGTAGGACGCATCGAGCGTCACGGCGGTCAGCCGTTGCAGCGCGCGCACCGGCCGATGGCCGTTCGCCGCCAGCGCGTCGTAGAGCGATCCTTCGCCGCCGGCATCGCCGCCGAGGAACTTGACCGGCACCACGGCCCGCTCGATCGCCAGCGGCAGTCCGTCCGCGAGGCGCAGCCGGTCGAGCCTCAGAACCGGCTCGTCGCTGCCGAGACCGAGCAGGAAGGATTCCTCCGGCGACGGCGTGTTGACCTCCCGCGACAATATCCGTGCGGCCGGCAGACGCCCGCGTGAGCGCATGTCGGCGGAGAAGGAGGAGAGTCGCCAGAGCGACTGTTCCATCCGCTCGACCTTGCTCGATACGAAAGTACCGCTTCCGTGGCGCGATTCCAGTGCGCCTGAAGTCATCAGATCGCGATAGGCGGTGCGCACGGTGACGCGGCCGAGCTTCAGGGCCTCGGCGAGATCACGCTCACCCGGCAGCGCCGTGCCGGGCTTCAGCAGGCCTTCCTGAATGAGGCTGGTCAGCGCCTGCGCCAGCCGCTTGTAGAGCGGGCCGGTCAGAGCTTCGTCGCGCAGCCCGCGCCTGCTCAGTTCCGCTATCAGACTGGTTCTATCCATGGGGACACAATAGAACCTATTTAGAACCAATCGACAAGGCCAAATCGGCTGCCGACAAGAAAAAACCCTCTCCGGACCGGAGAGGGTTCATAGCGGTGAAATTCGACAGCCGTGCGTCCCGAGGACGCTCAGCTCTTGGTGAAGATATAATCCGTCTCCTGGCGCAGCACCTCGCCCGGGCGCAGGATCGCATTCGGAAAACCTTCATGATTGATGGCATCCGGCCAGACCTGCGTCTCCAGGCAAAAGCCGGCGAACGGGCCGTATTTGCGCCCGCCGAGGCCGGGAGCCCCTGTGTTGAGCTTGAAGCCGGCATAAAACTGCACGCCCGGCTCGGTGCTGCGCACCTCCAGCGACACGCCCGAATAGAGGCTGCGGGCAAGCACGACGCTGCGCTTGGCGGTGCGTTCGGCCGACAGGCAGAAATTATGATCGTACAGCGCCTGCTCGCTGCCGACGAAACGCTTCATCGGCGCCATTTCGCGGAAATCGAACTCCGTGCCGGCGACGGAACGGATCTCGCCGGTCGGCACCTGCTTCTCGTCGGTCGGCAGATAGTGATCGGCTGCGATCATGATGTCATGGCCGAGCGCGTCCTCGCGGCCGTCGAGATTGAAATAGGCGTGCTGGCAGACATTGGCGAGCGTCGGCTGATCGCTGGTCGATTCATAAATGATCGACAGTTCGCCGTTGCCGTGCACCCAGAACGTCGCCTGGATGGTGCAATTGCCGGGGTAGCCGGCGCGGCCGTCGGGATCGACGATCTTCATCACCAGGCGGTCGACATCGTGCTCGACGATCGTCCAGTTGCGCTTGGCGATGTTGTCGCTGCCGCCGTGCAGATGCGTGACGCCGTTTTCATTCGGCTCGAGCTGATAATTCATGCCGTCGAGCGTGAACCTGCCGCCGCCGACGCGGTTGGCGCAGCGGCCGGGGGTCGCGCCGAAATAGGCCGAATAGAGCGGGTAGCTGTCGAAATCCTCGAAACCGAGCTGCAGCGGCGCATCATGTCCTTCGAGGCGCAGATCCTGAATGACCGCGCCCCAGGTGATGATCTTGGCCGTCAGCCCGCCGCCCTTGATGACGACACGGTGGACGGTCTCGCCCGCCTTCGTCTGCCCGAAAACTTCCCGCTCCAACTTATCCGACATGATCGACCGTCCATTCTATGCGCGTTCGATAAAGACGCGCGGCGCTATAGGGTTCGGACCGGAACCTGCCCGCATTTGCTCCAAACCGCAACCGGGCAGATCGGAAAGAAACGCCGCTCAGAGGTCCATGCCGATCTCTTCGACGTCGTAGGGCGTCGTCTGATAGATCTCGTTGATCCAGTTGCCGAACAGGAGATGCGCATGGCTGCGCCAGCGGTTCTGCGGCGGAAGTGCGGGATCGTTATGCGGAAAGTAATTGTGCGGCATCTTGATCGGCACGCCGGCATTGACGTCGCGGAAATACTCGTCGGAGAGCGAGGTGGAATCATATTCGACGTGGTTGAACATATAGAGCCGCCGGCCTCGCTTCTCGTGCACGAGGCAGACGCCCATCTCGCTGGATTCCATCAGGATCTCCAGGCTGTCCGATTTCTCGATATCGGCGCGCCGTACCTCGGTCCAGCGCGATACCGGCACCTCGAAATTGTCGGAGAAACCGTTGAGATAGATCGAGGAGGGCTTGAGGTTCCGGTGGCGGTAGACGCCGAAGGCCTTCTCCTTGAGCTCGTACTTGGGAACGCCGTGGAAGTGATAGATCGCCGCCATCGCGCCCCAGCAGACGTTCATCGTCGAATGGACGTTGGTTTCCGTCCAGTCGAGAATCTCCCGCATCTCTGACCAATAGGTGACGTCCTCATAGGGCAGGAGCTCGATCGGCGCGCCGGTGATGATGAAGCCGTCGAATTTGCGCTGCTTTACTTCCTCCCAGGTCTGGTAGAAGGCAAGCAGGTGATCTTCGGAGGTGTTCTTCGCCTTGTGCCCGCCGATGCGGATGAGAGACAGTTCCACCTGCAGCGGCGAGGCGCCGACGAGACGCGCCATCTGCACTTCGGTCTTGATCTTGTTCGGCATCAGGTTGAGCAGCCCGATCTGCAGCGGTCTTATATCCTGACGGATCGCCATCGTCTCGGTCATCACCCGCACACCCTCTTGAACCAGGGTTTCGAAGGCGGGCAGCGTATCGGGGATCTTGATGGGCATTGCGGTCACTCGATCAAAAACAAAAAACCGGCGGCGACAAAAAATCGCTACCGGTCCGCACGCGGCCCTTTAGCGAATTTTTTAACGTGGCTGCAAGCCGGCCGGCCAAATCACCACGGAGTGTCTAATTAGCCCCAGTCGGGCGACGAATCAACTGCCGAATGCATGGGCAGGCGGCCCGTGCAAGCATCATCACAGTTTAATGACTGATAGAATCTGTTGATAGACCGGTAACGCCACCATGTTAATAATGAGGGGTATGGGCGGTGTTGGAAAAGCGTGATGGCAGATAAAAGCAAGGGGAGGCCGGGCATTCGAAGGCAGGATGGGGTAGGGTATGATTTCAGCCTGACATATCGCCTCGGAGTGATGTTCTCAGCATTCTGGAATTCTGAAGTGCGTGGCAAGGTGCTGTTTCTGGCGACCGTGCTGATCCTCGTCATCCTGGCGACCGCCTATGGCCAGGTGATTCTCAACGAGTGGAACGCCCCGTTCTACGATTCGCTCGAACGCCGCGACCTCGGCGAATTCTTCCATCAGCTCGAAATCTTCGCGATGATCGCCGGCACGCTGCTGCTGCTCAACGTGCTGCAGGCCTGGCTGAACCAGATGACCGCGCTCTATATGCGCGAGGGCCTGTCGCGCGATCTCGTCGATCAGTGGCTGAAGCGCAAGCGGGCGCTGCGGCTCGCCTCCAGCGGCCTGATCGGCGTCAATCCGGACCAGCGTCTGCATGAGGATTCCCGCAACCTCGCCGAAAGCACGACGGGCCTCGTGCTCGGCCTGCTGCAATCGACCATTCTTCTGGTGAGCTTCATCGGCGTGCTCTGGGAGCTGTCGAGCGGCTTCATCTTCCACATCAGCGGCCACAGCTTCTCCATTCCGGGCTACATGGTCTGGGCGGCGATTTTCTACGCTGCCTCCGCCTCGGTGCTGAGCCAGGTCGTCGGCCGCAAGCTGGTGAAGCTCAATGCCGACCGCTTCTCGAAAGAGGCCGAGCTTCGCTTCACCCTGATGCATGCCAACGAGAACATGCCGGCGATCACCGTCGCCCGCGGCGAGGAGAACGAGCGCCGGCGCATCAACACCGACATCAGTTCGGTGCTGCGGGTCGTCAAGCGGCTCGCCATGGCCAATACCAACCTCACCTGGGTGTCGGCCGGCTACGGCTGGCTGGTGATCGTCATTCCGATCATCGTCGCAGCGCCCGCCTATTTCTCCGGCGGCCTCACTCTCGGCCAGCTGATGATGTCGGTCGGCGCCTTCAACCAGGTCAACACGGCGCTGCGCTGGTACGTCGCCAATTTCGGCCCGATCGCCGAATGGCGCGCCACGCTGATGCGCGTCACCGATTTCCGCCAGGCCCTGCTCGACATGGACGAGGACTTCGATGTGAAGGGCAGCATCGCCTATGAGAACACTGCGCCCGACACGCTGACGCTGAAGGATGTGGTAATCAATGCCAAGATCGGCGAAGACATCGAAGAATGCGGCGGCTTCCGCCTGCGCGAAACCGATGTCGTGATCAAGGCCGGCGAAAAAATCATGATTAACGGCGATCACAGCGTCAATCGCAAGCTCTTGTTCCAAGCGATGGCCGGCCTCTGGCCATGCGGCAGCGGCACGATGGGCCTGCCGCCGGCCGACGACATGCTGTTCGTTCCGCAGATCGCCTATGTCCCCGGCGGAACGCTGCGCGAAGCGCTGGCCTTCCCGGAAAGCCCCGATGCCTATGAGAAAGCAGCCGTCGAGGCGGCTCTCGAAAAGGCCGGCCTGCACTCGCTGATCGCAAGGCTCGATACCCGCGCCCGCTGGGACAAGCTGCTCGATGGTGACGAACAGAAGGCGATCGGCTTTGCCCGGCTGCTTCTCGTGCGCCCGCGCTGGATCGTCTTCGATGAAGTGCTTGAGGGCATGGAGCCGGAATGGCAGGAAACCATGTGCAGTGTGCTGACCTCCATGCCTGATACCAGCATGATCTATATCGGCCGCTCGGAAACCTATCTCGAGACCCTGCAGCCCCGCGTCCTGCATCTGCAGGCCCTGGCGGCAAAATCCGAAGCACCGCCCGTGGTCCAGACCGGCGCCAGCGCCAGTGCGGGCACCGCCGCCGTTCCCGCGCCGGCGCTCTAGAACAGCGCTTCGCCAGTATAGCAAAAACGGTGCAAATTTTGGCAAACTATGCCATAATGGCTGGGCGAGGTAATTGATATGGCGACGATGAATGTTTCCCTGCCCGATCCGATGAAGGAATGGGTCGATTCTCAAACCAAAACTGGTCGTTACAGCAATGCGAGCGACTATGTTCGCGACCTCATACGACGCGACCAAGAGCGTTCGGATAAACTGGCGGAATTGCAACGCTTGATCACGGAGGGGTTGGAAAGCGGCGTCAGTGATCGCTCCAAGGAAGATATCCTTCAAATTGCACGTGAACGGCTGGCTCAGCGCCGCGTATGAAATACCGCAAAACCGTCGAAGCGGATCAGGACATCGCCGAAATTTATGTTCGCGGTGCCGACCAGTTCGGCGTACGGCAGTCAGAACGATACATCGAAGACCTCTTCAGCACTTTTGAATTGCTCGCCCGCAATCCACGCATGGTTCGTGAGCGCCGTGAATTGAACCCGCCGATGCGGCTTCATCCTCATCATGCGCATATAATCGCCTACCTGATCCGCGAGGAAGACATCCTGATTGTTCGCGTGCTGCACGGGCGAGAAGACTGGCAAAGCCTCTTCGCCTAGAACTGCAGGAGCCTTTGGCCTAGAACTGCAGGAGCCTTTGCCGGCCCGTCACATCGGCGGCGTGATGCCGTTGAGGCCGACGGCGACCTGGCTGGCTGAAATGCTGCCATCCGCCGCCTTCTCGCCGGTGACGATGACGCCGGCGCCGGCCTTCAGATCATCCTTGGTCGCGGGCGCCAGAGTGACGATCGGCGTTGCGTCAGCGATGGTGATAATCTTTTCCTTGCCCTGATAGGTCAGGGTGATCGTGTGGCCGTCGACCGATTTGACCGCATTGCTGACGGTTGCGTTGGTCATCTGGCTGTTCGGCTGCGCATCCCAGGGACGGTTGCCCTCGCCGGTCCCCTTCATCGACGCCGGAAAGATCAGCACTTCGATCGCCCCATCCGGGCCGCTGCCCTTCGGAAGCGAGGCCACGCCGACGAAATCGCCGGGCTTGATATCCTCGACCGAGGCCCGCCTGACGCCCGCGACCTTCCAGCCGGCTTTCAGCGCGATGGTCGCATCGCCGCCTTCGCGCGTCCTGACGACGAGCCTATCGCCGCTGAGGCTTTCGATCGCGCCGCGAACGCGAGTGCGCTCACCATCCTGCGCATCGGCCGCCTGCAACAGGGCGAGCGCAGCGAAGCTGCCGGCGGCAAGTGTTTTGAAAAAATGGGAATGAGGCTTGCTAGACATATGATCTTCCTTGGTCGCCATTGCGATCGGCATATCCCCGGCTGCCGGACGGCACCTTATGCCGCACGACGATACACTGGCGAATCAAGGAAAGGTGAGCCGTCGAAGCTGGGAAGGGCTCAGCCCTCCAGCTCCTCCCGCAGCATTTCGAGCTCCAGCCATTCCTCTTCCATCTTCGTGAGGCCGGCACGCAGCTTCTCCATCTCGGCGGCCAGCCGGTTGAAGGCTGCGGGATCGCGGGTGAAGAGGTTGGGATCGGCCATCACCTGTTCGCGCTTGGCGATCTCGGCTTCGGCCTTGGCCATCTCCTTGGGCAGGTTTTCGAGCGCGAATTTCTGCTTAAAGGAAAGCTTGCCCTTCGAGCCGCCGCCGGAAGGCGCTGCCTCCTGCGCCTTCGGCTTCTCCGCCGCCTTCTCGGCCTTCCTGCGCTCTTCGAGCGCGCCCTTGCGCTGCGCCAGCATATCTGTGTAGCCGCCGGCATATTCGATCCACCGGCCGTCGGGCGCATCCGGCACGGCCGGCGCGATCGTCGACGTCACGGTGCGGTCGAGGAAATCGCGGTCGTGGCTGACGAGGATGACGGTGCCGGGAAAACCGGCGACGATTTCCTGCAGGAGGTCGAGCGTCTCGATGTCGAGATCGTTGGTCGGTTCGTCGAGGATCAACAGGTTTGCCGGACGCGAGAGAATGCGCGCCAGCATCAGCCGAGCGCGCTCGCCGCCTGAGAGGCTCCTGATCGGCGTGCGCGCCTGTTCCGGCTGGAACAGGAATTCCTTCATGTAGCCGGTGACATGGCGCTGCTCGCCGTTGACGAGCAGGTTTTCGCCGCGCCCGTCGGTCAGGTAATTGGCGAGCGTATCCTCGGGATCGAGATCCTCGCGCTTCTGGTCGAGAGTAGCGATCTCCAGATTGGTGCCGAGCTTCACCGTGCCGCTGTCGGGAGAAAGCTGCGCAGTCAGCATCTTCAGGAGGGTCGTCTTGCCGGCGCCGTTCGGCCCGACCAGGCCGATGCGATCGCCGCGATGCACCCGGATCGAGAAGGGCGCAACGATCGCGCGGTCGCCGAAGCTCTTGGTGACCTTGTCGGCCTCGATGACCAGCTTGCCGGATTCCTGCGCGTCCGAAGCCGTCGCCTGCACGGTGCCCTGCGGCCCCTTGTGGCCGCGATACTGCGAACGCATCGTCTGCAGCTCGCCGAGGCGGCGCATATTGCGCTTGCGCCGCGCCGTGACGCCGTAGCGCAGCCAGTGTTCCTCGCGCTCGATCGCCTTGCCGAGCTTGTGCTGCTCCAGCTCCTCGGCCTCCAGCACCTGATCGCGCCAGGCTTCGAAATGCCCAAACCCCCTGTCGAGCCGGCGCGACGTGCCGCGGTCGAGCCAGACGGTCGCCGTCGAGACCTTTTCGAGGAAACGCCGGTCGTGCGAGATCAGCACCAGAGCGCTGCGGGTTTTCTGCAGCTCGCCTTCCAGCCATTCGATGGTCGGCAGATCGAGATGGTTGGTCGGCTCGTCGAGCAGGAGAATGTCGGGTTCCGGCGCCAGCACGCGGGCAAGGGCTGCCCGGCGCGATTCACCGCCGGAAAGGTTTTTCGGATCTTCCTCGCCGGTCAGTCCGAGATGGGACAGAAGGTAGGTGACGCGATAGGGATCGTCCCCCGGCCCGAGCCCGGCTTCGGCATAGGCCTGAACCGTGCTGAAGCCGGCAAAATCCGGCGCTTGTTCGAGATAACGCACCGTCGAGGACGGATGGCGGAAAACCTCGCCGGACTGCGCCTCGACCAGGCTGGCGGCGATCTTCAGCAGCGTCGATTTTCCCGAGCCGTTGCGCCCGACGAGGCAGATCTTGTCGCCGGGCTCGACCTGCAGGGACGCGCCCGCCAGCAGCGGCGCACCGCCGAAGCTCAGGAAAATATCGTCGAGTTTCAGAATGGGAGGGGCCAAAAATCAGACTCCGGAAAGATCATAGGGTCGGGCAAGCACGATCGCCCGGCCGCTGCCAAGCGAAAAACGAACCTTGCCTTCCGCGACATTGGAAATGGTGCGCGACGAGCCGAAAGGCAGATGAAAATCTGTCAGCGGATAACGCGCATTCTCGATGGAAAGTCCCTTCAGCTCGCTGAAACCGGGAACTGAAAACAGGCTGCCCTTGGGAAGGTCCAGTTCGATCGTGCCGGCAAGCAGCGGCACGGCCTCTTCCCTGCCGGAGGTCAGCAGCACGTCGAAACCTTCTTCGGCAAGGCTGACGGCCGACAGCAGGTGCTGAAGCGCATGATCGGAGCGTTCGCCGCCGAGCGCGCCGGCGAGGACGAGACGCCGGGCGCCCCGCGCAATCGCTTCCGACACCGCGATTTCGCCGTCCGTCGCCGCCTTTGCCGCGGGATAAGGCTGTTTCGGCACGTGGGGAAATGCGTTGTCCAGATCGGGCGGCGTCGAATCGAAATCGCCGACCCAGAGCTCCGGCGTGACACCGAGGGCCGCCGCATGCCGCATGCCGCCGTCGGCAGCGATGAAACGGCTGCCGCCGACGACATGGCGCAGGCGCTCCGTCAGGCTGAGTTCGCCGCCGAGCAGAATGGTGAAGGTGGATTGGCTCATGGGCATTGCCCTTAGCGCAAACGGGGGGTCGAGGGGAAGGGGCCGAAGGATCGGCAGGCTCGCCTCAGCCCGGCGTATCCTTGTCGCGCGACAGGAAGACCGCCTCGTAACCGCCGATGAAACGCTCGAAAAGCGCCGCGAAACGTTCGACATCCTCATCCGGCCAGTCGGAGACGATCTCGGAGATGATCGCCAGTTTCTGCGTGAGGATCGCGGCAAGCAGGTCCTGGCCGGCCGGCGTGATGACCACGACGATCCGCCGCGCATCGGCCTGCGAGGCCTCGCGGCGCAGCACGTTGCGCCCGACCATCTCGGCCACCACCCGGCTTGCCCGTGACGGATCGATGCGCAGCATCTCGGCGATCATGCCGACCGTGACCTCACCGGCCGGCTGCGCCCTGCGCACGGCATCGAGCACATCGAGATGCGAAAGCTCCAGGCCCGGCGCCGCACTCTGGATCGCCAGCCGTCCGATCAGCCGCCGTCCGGTCATCAGCCGCATGCGCGCCATGCTCCGGCCGATGCGCGGCACGTTTTCGCCGTCCGGATCGGCCGGGCTTTTCGACAGGTTCTTCGTCATCGCTTCATTCATCAATAGGACCATAACAGAGCGGACTCGGAAAATGAATATGCTGGTGTCATTCATGTGCCATTGACAATTGTATGCTAATAGCACATAAAGACACCTCAAACCGGATTGTCATCCCCATGGACATGCAACTCGCGCCTGCGCCGCTCGTGACGGATCCCCGTCGCCGGCTCATCCTCTTCTTCTTCCTGATGACGGCCATGTTCATGGCGACGCTTGATAATCAGATCGTTTCCACGGCGCTGCCGACCATTGTCGGCGAATTCGGCCATCTCGAGCGCTTCGGCTGGATCGGTTCGGCCTATCTCCTGTCGCTCAGCGCCGTCATGCCGCTCTACGGCAAGCTCGGCGATCTCTTCGGCCGCAAATATGTGATGATGACGGCAATCGCGATCTTCACGGTCGGCTCGGCGGTCTGCGGCCTTGCGGTCTCGATGAACACGCTGATCGCCGCGCGCGTGCTGCAGGGCCTTGGCGGCGGCGGCATCATGGTCTCGATCTTCTCCGTCAACGCGGACCTTTTCGAGCCGCGGGAGCGGGCGCGCTATCAAAGCTATTCCAGCCTCGTGCTGATGGCGTCGGGCGCGATCGGCCCGGTGCTCGGCGGCACGATGAGCGATCTCTTCGGCTGGCGCTCGATCTTCCTGGTCAACGTGCCGATCGGCTTCATCGTGCTCACCGGCCTCGCCTTCATGCTGCCCTACCGGAAGCCGCATCGCCGCCCCAAGATCGATTATGCCGGCGCGCTGCTGCTCGCGCTCACCACGACGAGCATCGTGCTCGCGACCGACAGCAGCGAATTGTTCGGCGCGTTGATCTCGCCGCAGAGTATCGGCATCGTCGCCTTCGGCGCCGTCTGCGCCGTCGCCTGGGTACTCGTCGAGCGCCGCGCGCCGGAGCCGATCGTCCCGTTGCAACTCTTTCGCAATTCGACCTTCAGCCTGCTGCTGGTGATCTCGGTCATGGGCGGCGCCATCGCCATCGGCATGGTCAACTATCTCGCGCTCTTCCTGCAGACCACGACCGGCCTTTCACCCTCCGCCGCCGGCCTTCTCTTCATTCTGCTGACCGGCGGCCTCGTCTGCGGATCGCTGTCCGCGGGCCGCATCATCTCGACGACCGGGCGCTACAAGCCCTTCGCCATCGCAAGCCTCACCTGCAGCGCCATTGCCTTCGCCCTGATGTCGCAGGTCCACGCGGGAACGCCGATCGCCTTGATCGGCGCCATCATGATGCTGCATGGCATCGGCATCGGTCTTGCGCAGCAGGTTCCCGTCATCGGCGTGCAGAATGCCGCACCCGCCCGCGACGTCGGTGCGGCGACCAGCGCGGTAACGCTGTCGCGCATGGGAGGCGCCTCGATCGCCATTTCCATCTATGGCGCCATCATCGCCTCCGGGCTCTGCAAGGTCGGCGTCTCCATTCCCGGCGTCGCCGACATCGAGCAGCTGACGCCGAAGATGATGGCCTCCCTTCCCGAGGCCAGCCGCCAGGCCGTCGCCGATCTCTATGCCGCCGCCTTCTCGCCGCTTTTCATGACCTCCTGCGCCATCGCCGTCACCGGTCTCGTCGTCGCAATCCTATTGAAGCCGGTGCAGCTGCCTCGCGCCGGCAAGACGACGGCGCAAACGCCGACCGCGGAAGCTGCGGAATAACCGAATCGCCGGAATGCTTCATCGGAAGAGGTTCGGCATTCACCGTATCCATCCTCAGTTGTAAAATTCCCGCGAGATTGCCTTCTCCGGGCCGGTTGCTTCAATCGGCCCGTTCTTTTTCCGCGCCGCCGACGAATCTCATCCTGGTGATGGAACTTTCGCCATAATTTCATCCGAGCGAAGGAGAACTTCAACCTCTGAGGCATTGCCAAAATGCAACGCCGCCACATTTAAACAGAGTCTCGCTATGCAACCGATGCGTAAATCAGCTACAGCAACGAATTGTATCGGCCGTTTGTGCAGCGCGAGATCAGGGGTAGGCACCTGTTGAATTCCCCTTGCCACGGCCGGTCCGAACATGCGGCAAACCGGCAAAACAGCGACATGATGCGGAGAACCAGACTGGACTGCTTGACGACGTGGACATCGCCCGCGCTTTCCAGTGATGCCGTTTCCGCGCCGCGCCGCTTCGCGCGTCGCCTGATGCTGGTTTCGGCCATGGCAGTCGCGCTGAACGGTTGTCAGTCGCTGATCGAACAGTCCTATCAGCCGAGCGTGTCGCCGTCTTCCAATCCACAGATCGTCGACGAAGTGCAGAAGAACGATCCGCGCGCCGCGATGGGCGCCCGCGAGCATCCGCGCATCGTGGCAAGCTATGGCGGCGAATATAAGGACGCCAAGACCGAGCGGCTCGTCGCCCGCATTGCCGGCGCGCTGACGGCGGTGTCGGAAAATCCGAGCCAGTCGTATCGCATCACCATCCTCAATTCGCCGGCGATCAACGCCTTCGCGCTGCCGGGCGGCTATCTCTACGTCACCCGCGGCCTGCTTGCGCTGGCCAACGACGCCTCCGAGGTCGCGGCCGTATTGTCGCACGAAATGGGCCACGTGACCGCCAACCACGGCATCGAGCGGCAGAAGCGCGAAGAGGCCGAGGTCATTGCCAGCCGCGTCGTCGCCGAGGTCCTGTCGAGCGATATTGCCGGCAAACAGGCGCTTGCCCGCGGCAAGCTGCGGCTCGCCGCTTTCTCCCGCCAGCAGGAACTGCAAGCCGACGTGATCGGCGTGCGCATGCTCGGCGAAGCCGGCTACGATCCCTATGCCGCCGCCCGCTTCCTCGATTCCATGGCGGCTTACAGCCGCTTCATGTCGGTCGACCCCGAGGCCGACCAGAGCCTGGACTTCCTGTCGAGCCATCCGAATTCCGCCCAGCGCATCGAGCTCGCCCGCACCCACGCCCGCGCCTTCGGCCAGGAGGGTTCGGTCGGCGACAAGGGGCGCGACTATTATCTCGACGGCATAGACGGCCTGCTCTATGGCGACAGCCCGGAAGAGGGCTATGTCCGCGGCCAGACCTTCCTGCACGGCGGCCTCGGCATCCGCTTCGACGTGCCGCCGGACTTCAAGATCGACAACAAGGTCGAAGCGGTCATGGCGACCGGCCCGAACGATATCGCCGTCCGCTTCGACGGCGTTGCCGACAACCAGAACCAGAGCCTGACCAATTATATCTCCAGCGGCTGGGTGACCGGCCTCGATCCGTCGACCATCCAGCCGGTCACCATCAACGGCATGGAAGCCGCGACCGCCCGCGCAAGCGCCGACCGCTGGGATTTCGACGTTACCGTCATCCGCAACAATTCGCAGATCTTCCGCTTCCTGACGGCCGTCCCGAAAGGCAGCGACGCCCTCGAACCGACCGCCAACGTCCTGCGCGCAAGCTTCCGGCGCATGACGCCGGCCGAGACCGCCTCGCTGAAGCCGCTGCGCATCCGCGTCGTCACCGTCCGTCCGGGCGAGAACATCTCGACGCTTGCCGCCCGCATGATGGGCACCGATCGGAAGCTCGATCTCTTCAAGCTCATCAACGCCCTGCCGACGGGTGCAGCCGTTTCGCCCGGCGACCGCGTCAAGATCATCGCCGAATAAAAGAGGCCCGGATCGCGCCGGGCCAGTCAGTGCTGCTGGAAAGTAAAGACGTTCAGGCGTAGGCCGCCATATGCGGGTCGGCGCTGACGAGCGCGCTGCGAAGCTTCTCCATTGCCCGGCTTTCGATCTGGCGCACACGTTCCTTGGAAATGCCGAGATCGGCGCCGAGCTCTTCGAGCGTGGCGCCGTCTTCGGCCAGACGCCTTGCGCTGATGATCTTCATCTCGCGCTCGTTGAGATGTTTCAGGGCCGAGGCAAGCCAGACGCGGCGGCGCTCGCCGTCGATCATGTTGGAAACCTGCTCGTCCGGCAGGGGATCGTCGCTGACGAGGAAATCCATCTTCTCCGCGCTCTCCGCATCGCCGGAGACCGAAGGCGCCTGCAGCGACGCGTCATTGCCGGAAAGCCGCGCATCCATCGTCTGCACATCGGCAAGGCTGACGCCCAGCGCCGCGGCGATTTCCTGATGAATGGATTGCAGCGTCAGCTGCGTGTCGCCCTTGGCAAGCTTGGCGCGCAGACGGCGCAGATTGAAGAACAGCGCCTTCTGCGCCGAGCTCGTGCCGCCGCGCACGATCGACCAGTTGCGCAGGATATAGTCCTGGATCGAGGCCCGGATCCACCAGCTGGCATAGGTCGAAAAGCGCACGTCGCGTTCGGGCTCAAAGCGAGCGGCTGCCTCCAGCAGGCCGACATAGCCCTCCTGCACGAGATCGCTCATCGGCAGGCCGAAATTGCGGAACTTGCCGGCCATGGAAATGACGAGGCGCATATGGGCCATGGCGATCTGGTTGCGCGCGCCGCGGTCGTCGTGATCCTTCCACCGGGTGGCGAGATCGTGTTCTTCCTGACGGGCGAGATAGGGGGCGGCCATCGCGATTTTGATCATGCGCCGATCTGCAGACATGTTCTTCATTTCGATCTCCTGAAACAGGCCTCTCGCCCAAAATGAACAATAAAACTCACTTTCCGGAACATCGCTGTCCGGACCGAATGGGTTCTGAATGCATAAAAGGCCTCGCCCCTGGACTTTTCAGGGGGAGGCCCTATGTCTCATCATGTGCCGGTAAGACGGCTGGGTTGGACCTGTTTCTTCACGTTGCCGGATGGGCAAGACTGAAAAGGCATGATCCGCTCCTCATCGAACATTGACGGAACAGCGGTTCGCCCGTCGAGGCATTGCCTGGCGAGCAGTCCGCAATTACGTGTGTTAACGCGCCAGCGCGGAAAAAGTTCCAATAAAAAACCCGGCTCGAAGGCCGGGTTTTTTGATGGAGCAGACAGGTCGCCTTATGCGGCTTCGTCCTGCGAGTCGTCCTCTTCGATTGCCTTGCCGCGCTTCGGCCCCTTGTTGAGATTGGTCTCGACGAGGCGGACGGCTTCGGTTTCCGACATCTTGTTGACGGCGGCGATTTCGCGCGCCATGCGGTCGAGTGCAGCTTCATAGAGCTGGCGCTCGGAATAGGACTGCTCGGGCTGGTTCTCGGCACGATAAAGATCGCGCACGACCTCAGCGATGGAAATCAGATCGCCGGAATTGATCTTGGCATCATATTCCTGGGCGCGGCGGGACCACATGGTGCGCTTGACGCGCGCCTTGCCCTGCACGACCTTCAAAGCACGCTCGACGAAATCCGTTTCCGAAAGCTTGCGCATGCCGATGCTCATGGCCTTCGCGACCGGCACCTTGAGGCGCATCTTGTCCTTTTCGAAATCGATAACGAAAAGTTCGAGCTTCATGCCGGCGACTTCTTGCTCTTCGATAGCGGTGATGGTACCGACGCCATGAGCGGGGTAGACGATCGATTCACCGGTCTTGAAGCCGTGACGTGCTGTAGAAGGCTTTTTCTGCTGAGTCGTCATTCTATTCAAAAACTCCCTGTTACGCTTCCGGCGGCGGCCGGAGCCGGGTCAGTCAGGCCCGGATGAGACGGGTAGATCCGTCGGGTGACTTCACTCTGGTCCCATCAGGCAAAAGCAAATATGTCTTGCGCGCCATCTTGGGATGCGACGCTCAAGGCGTTGATATGTCACGGAAACCGTGGGACGGATTTGTTTTGCTTTCGTGATGGTTTTGGGCATGCGTCATGCCACAAATGGAACAGTGCACGAAACCTATCACAAAAATATGAGGAAATCAATAATTTGCTTCGCTTGAGTCATGCGGGCAACACAAGTCACCCATATGCCAGGCGCAGGATTTAAAACGTTTCACCGCACGGCCGCCCGAATTCGGGCGCCGAATGTGACGGCTCCTCAGTCGCCGGAGCCGGGCTTCTCCGAGAAATATTTCTCGAACTTTCCGGTCTCGCCGTCCATTTCCTTGGCCTCGGGCAACGGATCCTTCTTGACCGTGATATTCGGCCAGATGCTCGCATATTCCGTGTTGATCTTCAGCCACTTGTCGAGGCCTGGCTCGGTATCCGGCTTGATCGCCTCGGCGGGACATTCCGGTTCGCAGACGCCGCAATCGATGCATTCGTCGGGATGGATGACGAGGAAGTTCTCGCCTTCATAGAAGCAGTCGACGGGGCAGACTTCCACGCAATCGGTGTATTTGCACTTGATGCAATTGTCGGTCACGACATAGGTCATGAAGAACTCCAGGATTTCCACGCAGATGGGGCCGGGCAACCTGGAACGTCGCGCCTATCCCCGTGCCGGAGGAACAGCGTAGGCAGGCCTGAGAGGCAAGCACGCGTCCGGCGGGTTGTCAGTCACGTATCGGCTTTGGCGCCGGATTTCAAGGATAAACGATCTGCAAAAGCCGCCGCCGCAGGCAGAGTTTTCTAATCCTCATCCGACATCAGCTTGTCGATTGCGCGTCTTTCCTTTTTGGTGGGACGGCCGCTGCCGGTCGCTCTGATCGCCTGCTCATAGGGGGTGAGGCGTTTTGCCTCACCCGGCGGCGGCGACAGGTCTTCATAGAGCAGCCGCGCCTCCTCGTAAGGCCCGCGCCGCTCGCCGGCAAGGCGTACGAGGAGAACGACGTCGCGCCGCTCCAGCGTCAGCTCGACGCGGTCTCCTGGCTTGACCATCTGGCTCGGCTGGCTGCAGCGCTCGCCGTTGATGCGCACATGGCCCGACTGCACATGGCTCTGCGCCAGCGAGCGCGACTTCACCATGCGCGTGAAGAACAGCCATTTGTCGATACGCTGACGCGAACCGTTTGCCGGCTGTGTCTCCCCGCTCATGATTACTTCTTCATCTGCTCCTTGAGGGCAGCGAGCTTGGCGAAAGGCGAATCCGGATCGATCGGCTTCTCCTTGCGCGGCGGCTTGGCCTCGAAGCGCAGCGGCTGCGAGCCGCGGTTGTTGTTGCGATCGTTGCGATCATTACGCTCGCCGCGATCCTTGCGGTCGCCACGGTCCTGCCGGTCGCCGCGCGGCTGGTCGCCCCGTGACTGGTTGTTGCGATCGCCCCTTGCCTGCTGCGGCCTGCCGCCGTCGCGACCGTCGCCGTCCTTGGCGCGGTTGTGGCGATTGTTGTCGCGGCCGTCACCGCCGCGATTGCCGTCGCCGCCGCCCGGGCGGCGATTGCGGTCGCCGCGTTCCTGGTTCTGGCCGCGCTCTTGGCCGTGACCGCCACGGCGTTCGCCATGGCCGCCGCGCGCCTGGCGCTGGTTGTCGTTGCGGCCGCCGAGACGCCACAGAAGAACAGGCTTCGGTTCGACCGGCTCGCCGGCTTCCTCAGCAGCGGATGCCTCCGCCGGAGCGGCCGTCTCAGCTGCTTCGGTGGACGCCTGGGTCTCGCTGGCCTCCGCGACCGGCGCATCGGCAGCCGCCGCCGCGTCGGTTGCGGGCGCTTCGGCAGCGGTTTCCTCCGCCGATCCGTCGGCGTCGTCGTGATCCGCCTTTTCGGCCGTCTCGTCCGCCGGCGTTTCCGCGGAGGCGGCCGGTGCGGAAGCCGCATCCTGCGTCGCAAGATGGGCAGACGCTTCTTCCGCCTTCACGGCATCGGCGCGATAACCGAGACCCTTGAGGATTTCCTCCATATCCTCGAGCGTCGCGCCGAGGATCGACAGCATCGCCGTCGTTGTCGTGAAGCGGCGGCCGTCATAGGCGCCCTCCGGACGGTTGCTCTGGCCGGGCTTCCATTGCAGCAGCGGACGGATGATGTCCGCCAGCCGTTCGAGAATATCGATGCGCACGGCGCGCTTGCCGAGGAAACGGAAGCCAGCGAGCTTGTAGAACATCCGCTCGAAGCTCGGATCGGTGACGACGGACGTGCGCCCGGCCGCAAGCACCGGAATGAGATCGCCGTAGCCCGGCTTGTCCAGGCCATCGTTCTTCAGCGCCCAGAGCAGCGTGATGAGCTCGGCCGGGGCCGGCTTCAAAAGCGCCGGAACGAAGATGTGGTAGGCGCCGAACCGCACGCCATAGCGGCGCATCGAGGCGCGGGCCTCCTGATCCAGCGACTTCACCTCTTCCGTCACATCGCGGCGGAAGAGCACGCCGAGATTCTCGACGAGCTGGAAAGCAAGCCCCTTGGCGAGACCCTGGAGGTCCTCGGCGCGCGACAAATCGTCGAGCGGCTTCAGCACCGTGCTTATATGATGATTGACGAAGCGCTCGATCCGGGCGGCGACGTGATCGCGGGCATTGCCCGTCAGCTGCTCGTCGGCGAGCAGAATCACCCGCGGGCGCATGACGTGATCGCTGCCCGAAAGCCGCGCCACCGGATCGCCGAGCCAGCGGATCAGCCCATCCGAGCCGATCGCCAGATCGCTATTGCCTGCGGCATGCAAGCGGGCCGCACGGGCTTCGAATTCGAGCGCGAGCGCCTTCTGCGACGCAGCCTGAACCGCCTTGGCATCCGGTCCGTCCGTTCCCGCCACCGGCGTGAAACGGAATCCGCTCAACTGCCCTACATGATGTCCTTCAACGAAGACATCGCCATTCACACTGATTTCAGCTTCCAGCATCGCATTCTCTCTCAGGCGCTTCATGAGCACAGATGTCCTGCGATCAACAAAGCGTTTCGTCAACCTTTCATGTAACGCATCGGACAATCGATCTTCGATTTCCCGCGTCTTTTCCTGCCAATGTGTCGGATCGGCCAGCCAGCCGGGCCGATTCGAAACGTAGGTCCAGGTCCTTATCTGCGCGATTCGCGCCGAAAGCGTGTCAATTTCCCCATCAGTCCGATCGGAGCGATGCACCTGCTCCGCGAGAAACTGCTCGTTCACCGTGCCATAGCGCACGAGATCGGAAAAGAGGGTCGAAATAAGATCGGCATGTTGTGCCGGAGTGATACGCCGGTAGTCGGGCAGCGCGCAAGCCTCCCAGAGTTTTTCGACGCGCGCCGGCCTGTCGGCGAGGTCGATCACTTCAGGATAGCGCGAAAGCTGCTCGAGCGCCTGCTGATCGACCGCGGGCAGCGCCCGCGTCAGCCCCGGCACGCGCGGCCCGACCTCGAGGCTCGCCCGCAGCGACTGGATCGAGGAGAAGTCCATCTCGGTCGTGCGCCACTGCAAGACCTTGACGTTGTCGAATTCATGCCCCTCGATGCGCTGCAC
The DNA here is from genome assembly GCF_002531825.1 of Rhizobium sp. J15. Taxonomy (GTDB): domain Bacteria; phylum Pseudomonadota; class Alphaproteobacteria; order Rhizobiales; family Rhizobiaceae; genus Rhizobium. Next base: position 152,365 of record NZ_NWSX01000007.1, read on the forward strand.
CAGCTCCTCGTCGAAGGGCGAGACCTGTCCGGTGACGCCGAAGGTGCCGTCCCGCACATGCCGGCCGGCGCGCCCGGCGATCTGGCCGAGTTCGGCCGGATTGAGATTGCGGAACTGGTAGCCGTCGAATTTCCGGTCCTGGGCGAAGGCGACGTGATCGACATCGAGGTTGAGGCCCATGCCGATCGCATCGGTCGCCACCAGATATTCGACGTCGCCCGCCTGGTAGAGCGCCACCTGCGCATTGCGGGTGCGCGGGCTGAGCGCCCCCAGCACGACAGCCGCGCCGCCGCGCTGGCGGCGGATGAGCTCGGCGATGGCGTAGACCTCGTCGGCGGAAAAGGCGACGATGGCCGAGCGCTGCGGTAGCCGGGTGATCTTCTTCTGCCCGGCATAGAACAGATGCGAAAGCCGTGGCCGCTCGACGATCGTAATGCCGGGCAGGATCTGTTGTAGGATCGGCCGCATCGTCGCCGCGCCGAGCAGCAGCGTTTCATCACGGCCGCGAAGATGCAGGATGCGATCGGTGAAGATATGGCCGCGCTCGAGATCGCCGGCGAGCTGCACCTCGTCGATCGCGACGAAGGCGGCTTTGGTCTCCCGCGGCATCGCCTCGACCGTGCAGACCGAAAAACGCGCATTGGGCGGCGAAATTTTTTCTTCGCCGGTGACCAGCGCCACGTTCTGCACGCCGACCTTCTCCACCACCCGCGTATAGACCTCGCGCGCCAGCAGCCGGAGCGGCAGACCGATCACGCCGGTTCCGTGCGCAACCATGCGCTCGATGGCATAATGGGTCTTGCCGGTATTGGTCGGTCCGAGCACGGCGGTCACACCGCGCCCGCTCAGAATCATCGGCTGCGAAGTCAGAGTCATCGGTCCATGCAAAACGAGGCGGGCAGCCCCAGGAAAATCTTGCTCCCCGGATGGAAGCACAGAACACATGGACAGCCGCCGCCGCAAACGCAAGGGAAGATTTCAAAATGCCGATGGGAATTACGACCTTTGCGAGTCATCCGGAACGTTCGAAGTCATGATTCGGAACACCCTGAGAACGAATCAGCGACGAATCGCTGACTCTCGCTGATTCAGCTTTTGTTCACGACTAAGTATTGATTTTGAATCACTTTTTCCCACTAGATGCTGAATCGCGAGACTCGCGCTCATCGGCATTTTCGCCACCGCGATCGACGATTTCCGGGCAAACGCCGGCAATCGGAAATTGCGCCCGAAATTAACGTCTCGACCAAAGCCGGAACGAATCGGAGACGAATCGCCGACCGCACCGTTTTCGCCTTTCGTTCACGGCCATATCTGGTGGCCGGGTCCGGCTGGAGCGCTAGATGCGGATCGTGGGAAAATCGTCTCGCCCCGCATCTGCGCACCGGCATTAATCTTTTCAGGGCCGGATTCAGAAGGCGTTAGGCCGAACCGGCCGATATCGACGTACTGATCAAAAACGGAACGAATCGCTGACGAATCGGCGACATCGGGACTTTCTTCCTTTGTTCACCGCAACATATTGTATTTAAACGTCTTTTTAACCATATGAATGGGTTTTCGAGATAACGGGAGCTGGAACCCGCCACATTTACTGGCTTAACCGGGAACAAAAATCGCCAATACGTGTTTTCAATCCATCCAAATTGCGGATGAAATGAAGGAAACACACCATGCTTGGCACGATACTTCTTATTATCCTCATTCTGCTCCTGATCGGAGCCTTGCCGAATTGGGGTTACAGCCGTGGCTGGGGCTATGGACCTTCTGGCGGTTTGGGGCTAGTTCTCGTGATTATCATTATCCTTGTACTAATGGGCCGCATCTAAGGCCCACCTAACCTGGGGAGTTACGACATGATGAAGAAGATCGTTCTTATTGGCGCACTCGTCGGCGCTTTGGCATCCTGCACGGCGACCGAGCAAGGCACGGCGATCGGCGCCGGCACCGGCGCGGTCATCGGTGGCGCCGTCACCAACAGCTGGGGTGGTGCCGCAGTCGGCGCCGTTGCCGGCGGTCTGACCGGCGCCCTCATCGGCCAGTCGGTCGAACGCCGCGGCTACTGCATCTATCGCGACCGCTACGGCCGCCGCTACGAGGCCCGTTGCCGCTACTGATCGGCAAAAGCATATCGGACTCCCAACGGGCGCTTCTGCGCCCGTTTTTCTTTGCCGGTCGCCCCGTCAACATGACGTTGACGATCGGTCGCAAAAGTCAAACCTACCCCTGGTCACGAAGCGGGCACATATTCCTTCATAAGCACAAGGGTAGGCAGAAGGCCGCCCGGGGCAGCCGAACTGCCCACGCCTTTGAAAGGAATGCTTCCATGGCCCAGATTTTTCTGAATTCCGCCGTCGCCGTTCTCATCGCATCGGCTTTCCTGACAACCGCGATCTCGGCTCTTCGCGGCGAAGATCGCTCGTTGCGGAAAGTGCCGGTCAAAGTGCGCGCGCAGCGTCATCAGACGGGCCGCCGCTCTTAGAACAGGATGATTTTAGGCGGTTGGCCTAAAATCTGAATTCTGTTCTCAATTAAAGAGTTAGAGCATGATGTCGTCCGAAAACCTCTCACACTTTTCGGCATCATGCTCTAGGTTTTGTGAAAACAGCGATCCGAGGCCACAGCATCGCCGACACTGGCATCTGCTCGGCAGATCGGCTTGAGCACGGCAGCGTCCCAAGCCGGCAATATGCAAAAGAAAACTAACGTCATCCTCGGCCTAATTGTAAAGCCGAGGACCTGTTGTATATCGAACCTAGCCGAAGCTCGGCACAGGCCGAGCATGACAAGAGAGGCTTTCTAAGCCCATCTTGCGTTAGACGAAGAACTGCCCGCCATTGGCCGTCAGCGTCGAGCCGGTGATGAAGCCGGCATCGTCGGAAGCGAGGAAGGTGACGCAGCGCGCGATTTCCTCAGGCTCGCCGAGACGGCCGACGGGAATCTGCGGGATGATGCGCTCGTTCAGCACCTTCTCCGGCACGGCAAGCACCATCTCGGTCCCGATGTAACCCGGGCAAATGGCGTTGACGGTGATGTTCTTCGCCGCCCCTTCTTGGGCGAGCGCCTTGGTGAAGCCGAGATCGCCAGCCTTGGCGGCGGAATAATTCGCCTGACCCATCTGGCCCTTCTGGCCGTTGATCGACGAGATGTTGATGATGCGGCCGAAACTGCGGTCGCGCATGCCGGTCCACACCTGATGCGTCATGTTGAACAGGCCGGTGAGGTTGGTGTTGATCACCTCATGCCACTGCTGCGGCGTCATCTTGTGGAACATTGCATCACGGGTGATGCCGGCATTGTTAACGAGGATTTCGACCGGGCCGATCTCGCTTTCGACCTTGGCGATGCCCTCGCCGCAGGCGGCGTAATCCGAAACATCCCATTTGAAGACCGGCACGCCGGTGGCCTCGTGGAAGGCTCTGGCTTTCTCGTCGTTGCCGGCATAGTTGGCGGCAACCCTGTATCCGGCGTTTTTCAACGCCACGGATATTGCCGCACCGATGCCGCGTGTACCCCCGGTGACCACTGCCACTCTGCTCATGTTCCGCTCCCTATCCTTGTTCTATGCCCGCCTCCCGGAGGGCTTTTCAATCAATGACGGATCGTATGCTATTTAAAGTGCTTCGAAGCACATGGCGACACCCATGCCGCCACCGATGCAAAGCGTGGCAAGGCCCTTCTTCGCGCCGCGGCGCTTCATTTCGAACAGCAGCGTGTTGAGAACGCGTGCGCCGGAAGCGCCGATCGGATGGCCGATCGCGATCGCTCCGCCGTTGACGTTGACGATCGAGGGATCCCAGCCGAGATCCTTGGTGACGGCGCAGGCCTGCGCCGCGAAGGCCTCGTTGGCCTCGACGAGATCGAGGTCGCCGACCGACCAGCCGGCCTTTTCGAGCGCCTTGCGCGAAGCCGGGATCGGGCCGGTCCCCATGATCGAAGGATCGACGCCGGCCGTCGCCCAGGAGACGATGCGGGCGAGCGGCTGGATGCCGCGGCGCACCGCTTCGGCTTCGCTCATCAGCACTGCGGCGGCGGCACCGTCATTGAGACCGGAGGCATTGGCGGCTGTCACCGTGCCTTCCTTGTCGAAGGCTGGACGCAGCTTGCCCATCGCCTCCAGCGTGGCGCCGTGGCGGATATATTCGTCGGCATCGACCGTCACATCGCCCTTTCGCGTCTGGATGATGTAGGGAATGATTTCGCCCTTGAAGCGGCCGGCCTTCTGCGCCGCCTCCGCCTTGTTCTGCGAGGCGACGGCGAACTGATCCTGCTCGTCGCGCGACAGCTGCCACTGGCGCGCGATATTCTCGGCGGTGATGCCCATGTGATAGCCGTGGAAAGCGTCGGTCAGGCCGTCCTTGATCATCGTGTCGACCATCTTCGCGTCGCCCATCTTGACGCCGCCGCGCAGGTGCATGGCATGCGGCGCCATCGACATGGATTCTTGGCCGCCGGCAACGATGATCTTGGCGTCGCCGGTGGCGATCTGCTGCATGCCGAGCGCGACGGCGCGCAGGCCCGAGCCGCAGAGCTGATTGACGCCCCAGGCCGTCGCTTCCTTCGGAATGCCGGCCTTCATCGCGGCTTGACGGGCGGGGTTCTGGCCCTCGCCGGCGGCAAGCACCTGACCGAGGATGACCTCATCGACTTCGCCGGCATCGACGCCGGCGCGCTCGAGCGCACCCTTGATCGCGGCCGCGCCGAGTTCGTGTGCAGGGACCGTTGCGAAAGCGCCGTTGAACGAACCGACGGCGGTCCGGCCTGCGCTGGCGATGACGATGGATGAATTGCTCATGGGGAGGCTCCTCGCTTTTTTCGTCCCACTTACATAAGTGGAAACTGGCAAAGCTTTGAGCGCAAGTCAAACGCGAACACCGGCCGCCGGCATTTTTCGGCGGCACGCCCGCCGAAGCCGATTCATCTGGTCTGTTAAAGGTTTGCCGCAACGCACAAAGAGATTGTCACCGGCCTTCTTTTACGTTTACAGTCTGAGGTGGAGGAACATCCATAAATCAGACGGGGGTTCAGGAGACTGATATGGCGAAGAATGAGGGTCAGATTGTCATCAAGAAATACGCCAATCGCCGCCTGTATAACACAGGCACCAGCACTTATGTGACGCTGGAAGATCTGGCAGAAATGGTGAAGAAGGGCGAAGATTTTATCGTCCAGGATGCAAAAAGCGGAGATGATATCACCCATTCGGTGCTGACCCAGATCATCTTCGAGCAGGAATCGAAGACCGGCAACACACTGCTCCCGATTTCCTTCCTGCGCCAGCTCATCACCTATTACGGCGATCAGATGCAGATGGTCGTGCCGAGCTTCCTCGAACATTCGATGCGCGCCTTTACCGAACAGCAGGCCCAGATGCGCGAACAGGTGAACCGTGCCTTCGGCGAAACGCCGCTCGGCAAGAACCTGCAATTGCCGATGCAGATGGTCGAGGATCAGGTACGCCGCAACACCGAGCTGTTTCAGCAGGCGATGCAGATGTTCTCGCCCTTCATGACGCCGCCGGCCAAGGAAAGCCGCAAGGCCGAAGCCAAGGATATCGATGAACTGAAGGAACAGCTCCGCGCCCTTCAGAACAAGCTCGACAACCTATAATCCGATAGAAACATCCCGCCCGGCGCTTCGGATCGAAACGGCAAACCCGCCGATCACATCGATCAAAGCGATCGTCATCAAAATGAAGAATACCTGTGTTGCAGCATCCTGGACGAGCAGAAACTCGACCAGGAAGGCAATGAACACAAGCATCGACAAGATGTGGTTGAGCAGGTTGCCGGGGCCGGTTCTGGTTGCCTTCAGGATTTCGAAGAACAGCACCACAAGCGCTATGACGATGAAGAGATCGCCGAGCGCCATGCTCCAGATCGCGCCCGATAGCATCGACAATACGATAATGTCATGCTGCAGCGCTGCAATACCGCCGTCGCCCATCAGGCCGAGCATCGCCAGATTGTAGAGAATAAACGGGATAATCATCAGCGGCATTGCGGCAATCATCGGCAATCTCCTTGGCGGCCGGAAGAATACTGCCGCAAACCGTCGGCTCACCGCAAGTGACCGCAAAGATTATATCGCCGGAACGCAAAAGGCCGGCGTGACGCCGGCCTTGAAACTTTACGATCGGACGAGCCGGATCGGAAAATTATGCGCTTTCCTTCGGCGTCAGAACCTGGCGGCCGCGATACATACCGGTCTTCAGGTCGATATGGTGCGGGCGGCGCAGTTCGCCGGAGTTCTTGTCTTCGACGTAGGTCGGAGCCTTCAGTGCATCTGCCGAACGGCGCATGCCGCGCTTGGACGGGCTCGTTTTTCTCTTCGGTACAGCCATTTTTCTTACTCCACTTGCGGGCAAAACATTCCCACGGCCAGACTGGCGGCCGAAACGGACATGTCGCGATTTCGGAAATTTTGCGCGCTTATACATGCAAGGGGCGGCCTTGACCAGTCCCCATGCGCATTTTTTGCGAAGCCGATGATTCCAGCCTCAGACCTCGACTTCCGCGACGATCCAGGGCTCGGCGCGGGCCGCCTCTTCCCATTTCCGCCAGGCCGGATGCGCCTTCATCGTCTTCATATAGGCCAGCGTATCATCCCGGCTGACGAGATCATAGACATCGAAGCGGTTGACCACAGGCGCGAACATCGCATCCACGCCGCTGAACGTGCCGAAGAGAAACGGCCCGCCGGATTTCTGCAGAAGGTCGCGCCAGATCGTCTCGATACGGCCGATATCGGCTTCGACGCCTTCCGGCAGCGCGATCTTGCCCTGCGGCCTGCGGATATTCATCGGGCAAGCGTTGCGCAGAGCCCGGAAGCTCGAGAGCATCTCCATCGAAACCGAACGGGCGAGCGCCCGGTCGGCGCGATCTGCGGGCAGGAGGCCGGCATCCGGATGAAGCTCGGCGGCATATTCGATGATCGCCAACGATTCCCAGATCTTCAATTCGCCATGCTGCAGAAGCGGTACGCGGCCGGTCGGCGAGATGGCTTTGATATCGGGATTGCCGCCGGGATAGTCGAAGGGGATCAGGATTTCATCGAAATCGACGCCGGCGCCCGTCAGCGCCATCCATGGCCGGAACGACCAGGACGAATAGTTCTTGTTACCGATGTAAAGCGTCGGTCTGTTCATGGGCTTCTCCCGTTCAGGTGTCGATATCGAAGATCAGCAGTTCATGGAAATGGTTCATGTCCTCAAACACGCAGAATGCCGGCGGCGTCAGCTCCAGGACGGGTGTCTTGTGGCGGATATCCTCGGCCACCGCGTCGAGCATCTCCTGCCAGCGCGGCAGGGCGTCGTCCTCCAGCCATTCGATCGGATAGGCGAAGGTGATGTGGAATTTGTAATCCAGATGGTTCGGCTGGCGATAGCCGAGAAGATCGGCAAAGGCGTCGCGCCAGGCGCGCATGATCTTGCGGTCATTCTCCGTCGCCCCGTCGACCAGCAGGCCCGACGGGCGGGCTCCGACGACGGCGGCCTTGAAAGGCTCGGCCATCGAAAAACCTTCGAGCCGGGCCGCCAGCAGCGCGGTCATGTCGTCAATCGGTGCATCGAGAGGAAGATCGTGCGGCCAGCACTCCTGCCGGCGCCTGGTCTCGATGATGCCTTCGAAAAGCGTCATATGAAGGCTTGAGACCGGCGTGAAGAGGAACTGCGACGCCTCGGGCATCGCCAGATATTTCTCGCGCGCCTCGATCAGCACCGCCTGCGTCCGCGACGCCTTCTCGGCATGACAGACGATGGTATTGCCGGCTTCCGGCAGGAAGCCGCCGGCCTTGCGATAACGGCTGCCGAGATGGGCGGGCGGATTTGGATTGTGCCTCTTCGAATAAAGAAGAAGCTCTGGCGAAAAGGTCATGGCGATCATGGGCGACTCGGGGGTTCTGGTTGGACTGTATTCGCCCATATGGCAGAACCAAGAATGTCAGATGACGCTTGCCGCTTCTAACGACAAGTTCTGATCTCACTCATAGATACACTTGATGTAATCGCCTGAGCCCTGCGCACGCCTTTCGATGACGCCGGCCAGCCGGCGAAGGCCGCGTCCCGGTTTGCCGGCATTGCGGTCGATCGGGTTCGGCAGCGAAACGGCGAGCAGCGATGCCTGGCGCCGCGTCAGCTTCGAGGCCGGCACTTTGAAATGATGCTGGGCCGCCGCCTCGATGCCGTAAATGCCCGGACCCCATTCGGCAATGTTGAGATAGATTTCCATCAGCCGCCGTTTCGACAGGACGAAATCCGTGGTGACGGCGAGCGGAAGCTCCATCGCCTTGCGCACGAAGGAGCGGCTGTTCCAGAGGAAGAGGTTTTTTGCCGTCTGCATCGGAATCGTGCTGCCGCCGCGCGTCGCCTGACCTTTGAGCGTATCCTCGACCAGCATGCGCATCTCGGCCCAGTCGACGCCGCCATGGAAACAGTATTGTCCGTCTTCCGACATCATGACCGACTGCACCAGAACCGGGGCAACCTCGTCCAGCGAGACCCATCTGCGGTCATAGCCGCGCAGCAGCACGAGATCGCGCAGCATCAGGGTCGAGACGGGATGAATGAAGGGCAGCAGGTAGAGGAAGATCAGGACGTAGGGAAGGACCAGCACGGCCACCAAGGCAAGAACGATGCGCTTGAGCACAGGCCGATCCTCGAACCATCGCCGACGGGCCGGCATGTCGGCGATATCCTCTGTCTCCGGCGCTATATCCAATGTCCCCAGTCCACTTCGCTCCCTGTCGTTCTCATAACGCCTGTGAGGCGCTTATGCCAGAGCACATGGGAAATCTTGCTGCAGTCATCGACAATTCCGTTGCAAGCCCCGGTGCCCCATGCCAAACAGCGCCCATGGACGCGAACCGGCACACTTTCGAGACGAGGCTCAGCAAAAACGCCCGCGAGACCGAGGCGCTGCTCGAAGCATTGCTGTCACCGAGCCCCCTTTCCGATGAAATCGCCAGGCCCGATACGCTGCGCAGCGCCATGCATTATGCCGTGCTGAACGGCGGCAAACGGCTGCGCCCCTTCCTTGTGACCGAAAGTGCCGCCCTCCTCGGCGGCGATGCGCAGGCCGCTCTTCGCATCGGCGCAGCACTCGAATGCGTTCACTGCTATTCCCTCGTGCATGACGACCTGCCGGCGATGGACGATGACGACCTGCGCCGCGGCAAGCCGACGGTGCATATCAAGTTCGACGAAGCCACTGCGATCCTTGCCGGCGACAGCCTGCTGACCTACGCCTTCGACATCATCGCAGCGCCGGAAACGGCTCTTCCCGATACGAGCAAGGCGGCGCTGGTGCTGGCGCTTGCCCGCGCCGCCGGTCTTGGCGGCATGGCCGGCGGCCAGGCGCTCGATCTGGCGGCGGAAAAACAGGCGCCTGACGAAGCGGGCATCATCCGACTGCAGGCGATGAAGACAGGCGCGCTGATCCGCTTCGCCTGCGAGGCCGGCGCCATCATCGCCGGAAGCCCGCCGGAAGATCGCCGCCGCCTGCGTGCCTTCGGCGAAAAGATCGGCCTGGCCTTCCAGCTCGCCGACGACATTCTCGACCTGACCTCGGATACCGCGACCATGGGCAAGGCGACCGGCAAGGATGCGGCCCGCGGCAAGGGAACGCTGGTCGCGCTCCACGGCATGGATTGGGCCGAGACCGAACTCCGCCAGCATGTCCGCGATGCCGAGGATCTGCTCGCCCCCTACGGCGCCCGCGCCTCGATCCTCACCGCCGCGGCGCATTTCGTCGCCGACCGGAAAAGCTGATCAAAGATCAGGCCGCCAATATTTCCTTGAGAGCCGAAACCAGCCGAGCACATTCTTCATCCGTGCCGATGCTGATGCGCAGGAATTCCGAAATGCGCGGCTTGGCGAAATGCCGGACGAGGACGCCGCGCTCCCGCAGCGCGGCGTTGAGTGCCGCGCCGGACCGGCTTTCGTGTCTTGCGAAAACGAAATTCGCGTGAGACGGCAGAACCTCGAAATCCAGCGCTTCGAGCTCCCGGACGAGGCTTTCCCGGCTGGCGATGATTTTCCGCCGGCATGTATCGAACCAGGCTTCGTCCTTGATCGCCGCCGTGGCGGCGGCCTGCGCCAGCCGATCGAGCGGATAGGAATTGAAGCTGTCCTTGACGCGCACCAGCGCCTCGATCAGATCCTGCTGCCCCAGCGCGAAGCCGACGCGCAGACCCGCGAAGGAGCGGGATTTCGACAGGGTCTGGACCACGAGCAGGTTGGGATATTTGGAAATCAGCGGCACGGCGCTTTCGCCGCCGAAATCGACATAGGCCTCGTCTATCACGACGACCGCATCCGGATGGGCGGCAAGAAGCGCCTCTATCCCAGTCAGCGGCAGGCCGGTACCGGTCGGCGCATTCGGATTGGGGAGGATGATCGCGCCGCACGGCCTGTCGTAGTCCGACAGCCGGATCCGGAACTGATCATCGACCGGCACTTCGATTGCTTCGATCTCGTATAGCAGGCTATAGGTCGGATAGAAGCTGTAGCTCACATCAGGATAAAGGAGCGGCAGCTCATGTTTCAGCAGCGCCTGAAACGTGAGAGCGAGAACCTCGTCCGAGCCGTTGCCGACGAAGACTTCATCAGCCGACAGCCCGAAACGCGCCGCGATCGCTTCGCGCAATCCGGTGGCCGCGGGATCGGGGTAGAGGCGCAGGCGCTCGTCCGCCGCTTGCTGGATCGCTTCCAGCGCCTTCGGCGAAGGCCCGTAGGGATTCTCGTTGGTATTGAGCTTCACGAGGCCCGGGATGCGGGGCTGCTCCCCCGCGACATAGGGCCGAAGCGTGCTGACGATGGGCGACCAGTACCGGCTCATCTAACCCCGCCGGTCTTCATTCCGCCGCAGTCCGCTGGCCGAAGCGCTTCTCGATATAATCGACGACAAGTGCTTCGAAATCAGCGGCGATGTTCGGCCCGCGCAGCGTCAGGGCCTTCTTGCCGTCGATGAAAACCGGTGCTGCGGGCGTCTCGCCGGTGCCGGGAAGCGAAATGCCGATATCGGCGTGCTTGCTTTCACCCGGTCCGTTGACGATGCAGCCCATGACGGCGACGTTCAGCGCCTCGACGCCGGGATATTTCTCGCGCCAGACCGGCATGTTCTTGCGGATATCGTTCTGAATGTTCTGGGCGAGTTCCTGGAATACCGTCGAGGTCGTGCGCCCGCAGCCGGGACAGGCGGCGACGACGGGCACGAACTGGCGGAAGCCCATGACCTGCAGGATTTCCTGCGCCACCTGGACTTCACGCGTGCGGTCGCCGTCCGGCTCGGGGGTCAGGGAGACGCGGATCGTATCGCCGATGCCGTGCTGCAGCACGAAGCCCATCGCCGCCGACGAGGCGACGACGCCCTTGGTGCCCATGCCGGCTTCCGTCAGGCCGAGATGCAGCGCGTGATTGGAACGCTCGGCGAGCATGGAATTGACGGCGATCAGATCCTGCACCTGGCTGACCTTGGCCGACAGGATGATGCGGTTGCGCGGCAGGCCGATCTCCTCGGCAAGGGCTGCCGAAAGCAGCGCCGACTGCACGATCGCCTCGCGCGTCACCTGCCGGGCCGAAAGCGGCGAGCCGGCTTCGGCGTTCTGGTCCATCAGCGCCGTCAAAAGATCCTGATCGAGCGAACCCCAGTTGACGCCGATGCGCACCGGCTTGTCGTAGCGGATCGCCATCTCGATGATCTCGGCGAACTGCTTGTCCTTCTTGTCCTTGAAGCCGACATTGCCGGGATTGATGCGGTATTTCGCCAGCGCTTCGGCGCAGGCGGGATGATCGGCAAGCAGTTTGTGGCCGATATAATGGAAGTCGCCGATCAGCGGCACATCCATGCCGAGCCGCAGCAGCCGCTCGCGGATCTTCGGCACGGCGGCCGCACTCTCGTCGCGATCGACGGTGATGCGCACCAGCTCCGAGCCCGCCCGGTGGAGCGCCGCAACCTGCGCGACGGTCGAATCGATATCGGCCGTATCCGTATTCGTCATGGATTGCACGACGATCGGCGCACCGCCGCCAACGATGACGCCGCCGACATCGACGGCGACGGAAGCGCGGCGCGGTTTCGGATCAAAATCGGCGGCTGACAACATGGAAAGCTCTTGCACCCCTAAGCATGTCGCGCAAAAGTGCGCAGCGGTTTTGCGATGACGACATGCGTAAAACAAAGATCTAAAGCGCGGCAAGCGAATCTGAAAAGATTGCGCCGCGCTTTAGAAATGGTGCCTTTCAGGTGGATCATGACCGCTTTCTTGTCAACCGCTTCCCATATCACTTTTGTTTGGAGGCGGCTCAGTGGCCGCCTCCGGAGACCCCGTCGGCATAGTGAGCGAGCTTGGAGAACAAGAGTACAAAGAGCAGCAGCACCGGCAGCGCCATGAAGACGACAGCAAAGCCGATATGCTCGGCGACGAAGCCGATGACGGACGGCGCAACCAGCATGCCGGAATAACCCATGGTCGTGACGACGGAGATGCCGATGCCGGGTTTGAGGCCGGGAATATTGCCTGCCGCCGAGAAAGCGATCGGCACCATATTGGAAATGCCGATGCCGCAAAGCGCAAAGCCTAGAATGGCAATCTCCGCGTCCGGCGCAAGGCCAGCAAGCAACATGCCCGCGATGGCAAACAGCGTGCAGATGCGCAAGGTCTTGACGCCGCCCAAACGGTCGCGCACCAGGTCGCCGGCAAAGCGCATGATCGCCATGGTCGCCGAAAAGGCTGCAAAACCGAGACCGGAAAGCGCGACCGAAGCATCCATTTCCTGGCGGAGATAGAGCGCGCCCCAATCCAGAACCGCGCCTTCCGGCACCATGGAAAAGAGGGCCATCAGGCCGAGCAGCCATGGCAGCGGCACCATCGGCAGCTTGGTCTTTTCCTTCTTGGCGTCGGGATGCGGCGGATCGGCAAGGATCATCGGCCAGGCGATGGCAAGAAAGATCGCCGCCAGCACCGTTGCCAGGTACGCATGGCCGAGAATGCCGAGCTTGGCGATGACGATGCCGCCGAGGCCCGAGCCGATCAGGCCGCCAAGGCTCCAGAAAGCGTGGCAGGACGACATGATGGCGCGGCGCATGGATTTTTCGACCGACACCGCATTGGCATTCATCGCCACATCCATCGCGCCGATGAAGCCGCCGAACAGGAAGAGCGCGATCGCGCCGGTGATTACGTTCGGCGCCAGTGTCAACGCCAGGAGCAGCGGCAGGACGCAGGCGGAAAATACGCGAACAACGACGCGCGAGCCGTGTCTGGCGATCTGCGCACCGGCGATCGGCATCATGACCAGGGAGCCGACGCCGAAGATCAGGATCATCAGCCCGAGCTCGAACTTGGTCAGCCCGAGACGGTCGGCGAAGTCAGGGATCTTGGGCGCCCAGCAGCCGACGACGAAGCCGTTCATGAGAAACAGCAGGGAAACCGCGGCCCTGCTTCTGGTAATGAAGCCGCTCCTGGCTCCCCGCGATGCACTCACATGACTGTCCATTTCTCGGTCTTTCCTCTTTGCCGGGCTGTATGCGCCCGGTTTCCCTAAACTCTATGACAGCGGTCTCAGTTCGTTTGCTCGGCGATGACGGTCCTGCATCCACGCTCGCGGTAGCCCGCAAGAATGGCAGGATCCGCATCGTGCTCGACGACGAGGCATTCGCAATGTGCGACCGGCAGGATGCTATGTGGCGCAGCCGTGCCGAATTTCTCCGAGGTCACCGCCGCCAGCACTTTTCTGCTTCTGGATGCCGCAAACCGCTTGAACTCCGCATCCTCGAAGCCAAAAGCGGTGATGCCGGCCTCCAGATCGACACCGCAGGCGCCGAGGATGCAGAGATCGGGTGAAAGCTGCTCCATATCGCGCAACGCCTTGGCGCCGAGCGCGCCGCCCGTTTGCCGGTCCACCATGCCGCCGATCAGGATGACGTTGACGGCAGGCTTGTCGATCAGCGCTGCGGCGATCACCGGCGCATTCGTCGCGGCCGTCAGTTCCAGTTCGCCCGGCAATGCATTGGCGATCGCCAGATTGGTGCTGCCGGCATCGAAGAACACGCACGAACCGGCGGCGATCTGCTGTGCCGCGGCGCGGGCCAGCGCCTGTTTGCGGTCGGCGGCAAATCCCATGCGCTGCGTCAGGTTTCCATGCGCCGGCGATACCGGCAATGCGCCGCCATAGACCCGTTCGCAGAGCCCTGCCGCCGCCATCTCGCGCAGATCGCGCCGCACCGTGTCTTCGGAGACGCCGAATTCAAGCGCCAGTTCCGCCGCCAGCACGCGGCCATTCAGCCGCAGCCTCTCGGAAATCACACCTTGGCGCTCTCGCAACAGAAAATCCTGCATGTTTCTACCGGGTCAATAGGTGAAATAATGAAACCGTGCATAAACACTTACGATCGTGCAGGCAATATGCACAGTTACACGTTTTCTGACGCTATGAAACAAAGCTCGCCACCGGCGCGACTATGGCTATTGACCAGGGACAGGGCCGGGAATACCGATAAGGTATTCCCCGATTCCCGCCGGCCTATTCGCCACCTGGTGCTTTCCCCGTGAAAAACTCCGTCAGCCTGGGCATTCTGCTCACGAGCGTCGCCTACATGGCGTTCACCTTTCATGATGCGATCATCAAGATCCTGACTTCAAGCATTCCGGTCTGGCAGATCCTGTTTTTCCGAAGTCTCACGATCCTTCTCGGCTGCCTGGCCTATGGCCGCGGCAGGCTGGTCCATCAGGTCATGACATCACCGATCATCAAGCCGATGATCGCGCGCAGCCTTCTTCTCCTCTGCGCCTGGCTTTCCTATTATTCCGCCGCAAGCCGCCTGCAGCTTGCCGAGGTCACCACGCTTTATTATGCGGCGCCCGTCGTCGGCACCGTGCTTGCCTGGCTCATCCTGAAGGAGGAAGTTACGCCGGCGCGCTGGCTTGCCGTCGGCGTCGGTTTCGTCGGCGTGCTGATCGCCTGCAATCCCGTTGGCCTGGCGATTTCCTGGCCGGTCTATCTGGCGCTGCAGGCAGCCGTCCTCTGGGCTGCCGCCATGGTGCTGCTGCGCAAGACCTCACTGCATGAGAAGACCATCGTCCAGCTTGCCGTTTCCAATATCTTCTTCCTTGCGATGACGGGCGTTGCTGTCCTTTACACCTGGAAAACTCCTGATATGACGCAGCTGGCGCTTCTCATCGCCATCGGCGTCGTCGCCGGCGCGGCGCAGTTCGCTCTCTTCGAGGGCATGCGGCTGGCGCCCGTCTCCGTGCTTGCGCCGTTCGAATACACCTCTCTCGTCTGGGCCTTCCTGCTCGGCTATCTGATCTGGGCCGATATCCCGATGCTGAATGTGGTCGCCGGCGCGGCCATGATCCTCGGCGCCGGATTGATCATCATCGTCAGCGAAAGATTGCGCCGCCGCCTCACAGCATGATGCCTGTTTCTGCAGGATTCATGGCATGGGGCGCGGCATGAGAAAAATATTTGCAGTTGCTGCTTTTATTCGCAGTTTTCTTCGCTTCCGCCGCCCTAGTTTTCTGCAAAGTATCCCTCATCCGATCACAACCTCCCAAGGATGGATAGAACAATGAACTGGTTGAAAACCGTCGCCGCCGCTGCCCTCATTCAGGCTGCGGCCCTCCTGCCTGCCCATGCCGGCGAGAACCTCGCCGCCATCAAATCGGCCGGCGTCTTCAAGATCGGCACCGAAGGCACCTATGCGCCCTTCACCTATCACGACGAAAGCGGCAAGCTCGTCGGCTTCGATGTCGAGATCGGCGAAGCCATTGCCGCCAAGCTCGGCGTCAAGGCCGAATTTGTCGAAGGCAAGTGGGACGGGCTGATCGCCGGCCTCGACGCCAAGCGCTACGACACGGTCATCAACCAGGTCGGTATCACCGAAGCCCGCAAGCAGAAATACGATTTCTCCGAACCCTACATCGCTTCGAAGGCCGTGCTGATCGTCCGCGAAGGCGAAGACAGCATCAAGACCTTCGCCGACCTGAAGGGCAAGAAGTCCGCCCAGTCGCTGACCAGCAACTTCGGCAAGCTCGCAACCGAAGCCGGCGCCGAACTCGTCGGCACCGACGGCTTCGACCAGTCGATCCAGCTCGTGCTGACGAAGCGCGCCGACGCGACGATCAATGACAGCCTGTCCTTCCTCGATTTCAAGAAGCACAAGCCGGACGCGCCGGTGAAGATCGCCGCCGAGCAGGAGAATGCCGATTATTCCGGCATCATCATCCGCAAGAACGAGCCGGAGTTGCTCGAGGCGATCAACAAGGCGCTCGCCGACATCAAGGCCGACGGCACCTACAAGAAGATCGCCGACAAGTATTTCGGCCAGGACGTTTCGAAGTAAGCTCAGGAAAAGTCCCCTTCCCCACAAGGGGGAGGGGCTTAAAGGCCGGCCGCCTCATTTCAAAAAACCGTTTCGGCCTGCAACCCGGCTGCTATTTTGTGCCGAGCGAGGGACGAGATTTAGTCCCTCCCTCTTGTGGGGAGGGGTTGGGGAGGGGTATTTCGAGATATCCCTGCCCAAACCCACGAGAGGGAATGCCCCTTGCCGCACTGGCTCCAACTGATGGCGGAATCGCTCCCCTCGCTCCTCTGGGCGGGATTGATCTTCACCATCCCCCTCACGCTGCTTTCCTTCGGCTTCGGCCTGATCCTCGGGCTGATCACCGCGATTGCCCGCCTTTTCGGACCTGCGCCCGTCGCCGCTATCGCCCGTTTCTATGTCTGGGTCATCCGCGGCACCCCGCTGCTCGTCCAGCTTTTTGTAATCTTCTACGGCCTGCCGAGCGCCGGCATCCTGCTCGACGCCTTTCCCGCCGCCCTTATCGGCTTCACCCTGAATATCGGCGCCTACAGCTCCGAGATCATCCGCGCCGTCATCTCCTCCGTGCCGAAGGGCCAATGGGAAGCCGCCTATTCGATCGGCATGAGCTGGCGTCAGGCGATGAGCCGCACGATCCTGCCGCAGGCCGCCCGCGTCGCCGTGCCGCCGCTGTCGAACACCTTCATCTCGTTGGTCAAGGATACTTCGCTCGCCGCCGCCATCACCGTGCCGGAACTCTTCCAGGCAGCGCAGCGCATCGTCGCCACCACCTATGAACCGCTGATCCTTTATATCGAGGCGGCGCTCATCTATCTCGTCCTGAGCTCGATTCTCTCGCAGCTGCAGGTGCGCCTGGAACGCCGCTTCGCGCGTTACGGTGGCATGCTGGAGGCAAATGCATGATCGAGCTTTCCAACATCGAAAAGCGCTTCGGCGATGCCGTCATCCTGAAGGACATCAGCATCCGCATTCCCGAGGGCAGCGTCACCGCCCTCGTCGGCCCGTCCGGCGGCGGCAAGAGCACGCTCCTGCGCTGCATCAACCTGCTCGAAATCCCGACCGCGGGCATGATTCGCCTCGGCGAGGAGACGCTCTCCTTCGCGCCCGGCAAAAAAACGGGCTGGCAGGCGATCCAGAAGATCCGCCGTCAGACCGGCATGGTCTTCCAGAATTTCCAGCTTTTCCCGCATCAGACCGCGATCGAAAACGTCATGGAAGGCCTCATCACCGTGCTGAAATGGCCGAAGGAGAAAGCGCGCGACCGCGCCCTGGAGCTTTTGACCAAGGTCGGCATGGCGCACAAGACCGATGCCTGGCCCTCGACGCTCTCGGGCGGCCAGCAGCAGCGCGTGGCGATTGCCCGGGCGTTGGCGCCGTCGCCGCGCGTGCTGCTCTGCGACGAGCCGACCTCGGCGCTCGATCCGGAACTGTCTGCCGAAGTCGTCGATGTTCTCGGCCAGCTTGCCCGCGAAGGCACGACGATGGTCATGGCGACCCATGATCTCCGGCTCGCCTCGAAGATCGCCAACGACGTCGTCTTCCTGGAAGCCGGCAGCGTGGTGGAAACCGGCAGCGCCAAAGCGATCTTCAGCGCGCCGCAACGCGAACGCACCAAGCGCTTCATCTCGACGATCAACGCTGCCCATACCTACGATATCTGAAATGTCTCACGTGAATCGTGATTCACGTGAGACGCTTCCTGTGACCTGCCTTAAGCCGCGGTGACGACCGAGCGCGCCGCCTTGAGCGCATTGCCCCACCAGATCAGCTGGTCGAGCTGGTTCTTGGCCGCCTCGTTGAGGTGCGGGTAGTCGCTGAGGCTTTTGCCCTCCTTGAGCACACTCAGATATTCGCTGAAAGCGATGTGCACGCCCGTTTTCACCGAAGCGGCAGCCATTTCCACGAAGATCAGCCTGAGATGCTCGACGGCACGCGCGCCGCCGACACCGCCGTAACCGACGAAGGCGACCGGCTTGTGGATGAATTCGCCGAGATCGATGGCGTTCTTCAGAACCGCGGTCGGCGCATGATTATATTCGGCGGCGGTGAAGATGTAGCCGTCGAATTCGCGCAGTTTCTTCTTCCAGCGCTCGGCCGTCTCGTTTTCCGCCTCCGTCGCGCGAGCGTCGCCGAAGAACGGCAGCGGATAATCGCGAAGATCGAGCACCTCGACGGCAAGCTCGGAACGCTCCTTGGCAATGCCGGCGATCCATTGAGCGGGATGCTCGGCGAAGCGGCCGATACGCGTACTTCCGACGATGACGGCGATTTTCAACTGGCTCATGGGGTTCTTTCCTGTTGAATGGCGGGTTCGCTGGAGCGCCGCGGCCGATCGGACGCGATATGGACGCTCCTCGCTTTGAAAGGGCGCATAACCCTGGGTTTATGCGCCAGCCATTTCTAGGAAATTAGCGGCATGCCGGGCAAGCCGGGCGAGGCTAGGAAACGAAGGAAAGTTCCATCATTCCGATCCGCCGATCGCACACAATCGAGTGATCGGCGACCGATGACGATGACTGCCGGAGCGACCTCGATCGCTCCGGCAGCCGAACTGTTTTACCCGCCGTAGACGACGAGCAGATCCTTGGCATCGATCTGGTCGCCGGCCTTGACGAGAACTTCCGAGATCGTGCCGTCCTTTTCCGCATGGATCGCGGTTTCCATCTTCATCGCCTCGATGGAGACGAGCACGTCGCCGGCACTGACGGTCTGGCCTGAAGAGACGAAGACGCGGCTGATGACGCCGGGCATCGGCGCGCCGACATGGGCGGCATTGCCGGGCTCGGCCTTGCGGCGCACGGCCGCACCCGTCGCCCCATGCGCCCGGTCCGGCACCTTGATGCGGCGCGGCTGGCCGTTGAGCTCGAAGAAGACGGTCACCATGCCCTGGCTGTCGGTGGCGCTCATCGCCTGATTGACGATGACGAGCGTCTTGCCCTTTTCGATGTCGGCAAACAGCTCCTCGCCATCGGCAAGCCCGTAGAAATAGGCCGGCGTCGGCAGCACCGAGACCGGGCCGTAGGTATCGGAGGCGAGCGCAAAGTCGGTGAACACCTTCGGATACATCAGATAGGAGGCGAACTCGAAGTCGCTGACCTCGCGCTCGAGCTTGGTCTCGATGACCTTGCGCTCGGCATCGAGATCGGCCTCCTTCAGCAGCGAGCCGGGACGCACCGTATAGGGCTTGTCGCCCTTCAGCGCCTTCTTCTGCAGCGCTGCCGGCCATCCCGACGGCGGCTGGCCGAGATCGCCCTTCAGCATCGACACCACCGATTCCGGGAAGGAGACTTCACGCTCGGGGCTGACGACGTCGGCAACCGTCAGGTCCTGGCTCACCATCATCAGCGCCATGTCGCCGACGACCTTGGAGGAGGGCGTCACCTTGACGATGTCGCCGAACATCTGGTTGGCGTCGGCATAGGCCTGCGCCACCTGATGCCAGCGGGTTTCGAGACCGAGCGAGCGCGCCTGCTCCTTGAGGTTGGTGAACTGGCCGCCCGGCATTTCGTGGAGATAGACTTCCGAGGCCGGACCCTTGAGGTCGCTTTCGAAGGCGGCATACTGGTTGCGCGCCGCTTCCCAATAGAAGGAGATGCGGCGGATCCATTCCGGATCGAGACCGGGATCACGCTCGGAGCCGGAGAGCGCCTCGACGATCGAGCCGAGACAGGGCTGAGAGGTATTGCCGGAAAGCGCATCCATCGCCGCATCGACGGCATCGACACCGGCTTCAACCGCAGCAAGCACCGTCGCCGCCGCAATGCCCGACGTGTCATGCGTGTGGAAATGGATCGGCAGGCCGGTCGCCTCGCGCAGCGCCTTGAACAGCACCTTCGCCGCCGCAGGCTTGAGCAGACCCGCCATGTCTTTCACAGCGATGATATGGGCGCCGGCCTTTTCGAGTTCGACGGCAAGGTCGGTGTAGTATTTGAGATCGTATTTCGGGCGAGCCGAATTCAGGATATCGCCGGTATAGCAGATCGCCGCCTCGCAGAGCTTGTTCTCCTCGGCGATGGCATCCATCGACACCCGCATGTTCTCGACCCAGTTCAGGCAGTCGAAGACGCGGAAGAGATCGATGCCGCCACGGGCCGCCTGACGGACGAAATATTTGACGACATTGTCGGGATAGTTGGTGTAGCCGACGCCGTTGGCGCCGCGCAGCAGCATCTGCAGCAGCAGGTTCGGCGCGCTTTCGCGAATCAGCGCCAGCCGTTCCCACGGATCTTCCGTCAGGAAGCGCATCGAAACGTCGAAGGTGGCGCCGCCCCAGCATTCGAGCGAGAGCAGGTTCGGCAGCGCATGCGCATAGGTGCCGGCGATGCGGGCGATGTCATAGGTGCGCATGCGGGTGGCGAGCAGCGACTGGTGACCGTCGCGCATCGTCGTGTCGGTCAGAAGCACGCGCTTCTCGTTGCGCATCCATTCGCCGAATTTTTTCGGCCCGAGTGTGTCGAGCAGTTGCTTCGTGCCGTCCTTCACCCCGTTGCCGTTGGCATAGGGCACCACCGGCTTGGCGGCGTTTTCCAAAGGCTTCGGCCTGTCCTTGGCCTCGGGGTGGCCGTTGACGGTGACGTCGGCGAGATAGGTCAAGAGCTTCGTCGCGCGGTCCTGGCGCTTGACCTGCTGGAAGAGTTCCGGCGTCGTGTCGATGAAGCGGGTGGTGTAGCTGTTGTCGCGGAATTTCGGGTGACCGATGATCGCTTCGAGGAAGGTCAGGTTGGTGGCAACACCGCGGATGCGGAATTCGCGCAGCGCGCGGTCCATGCGGCTGATGGCTTCGGACGGGTTCGGCGCCCAGGCCGTTACCTTGACGAGCAGCGGATCGTAATAGCGGGTGATGATGGCGCCGGAATAGGAGGTGCCGCCGTCGAGACGGATGCCGAAGCCGGAAGCCGAGCGATAGGCGGTGATGCGGCCGTAATCCGGAATGAAGTTGTGCTCCGGATCTTCCGTCGTGATGCGGCACTGCAGCGCATGGCCGTTGAGGCGGATGTCGGCCTGGGCGGGAACGCCGGATTCCGGCGTACCGATCGCAGCCCCGTCGAGGATATGGATCTGCGCCTTGACGATGTCGATGCCGGTGACGACTTCGGTCACCGTGTGCTCGACCTGGATGCGCGGATTGACCTCGATGAAGTAGAATTTGCCGGTATCGGCATCCATTAGATATTCGACGGTGCCGGCGCCGATATAGTTCGTCGCCTCTGCAATCTTCAGCGAATAGCCGGCCAGTTCCTGGCGCTGCGCCTCCGAGAGATAGGGCGCCGGGGCGCGCTCGACGACCTTCTGGTTGCGGCGCTGGATGGAGCAGTCACGCTCGAAGAGATGCACGACATTGCCATGCGTGTCGCCGAGGATCTGGCTCTCGACGTGACGGGCACGCTCGACCAGCTTTTCCAGATAGACCTCATCCTTGCCGAAGGCGGCCATCGCCTCGCGCTTGGCCTCGGTCACCTCGCGGGCGAGATCGGCTTCGGCGCGGATGACGCGCATGCCGCGCCCGCCGCCGCCCCAGGAGGCTTTTAGCATGACGGGATAGCCGATCGCCGCCGCCATCTTCGCCACTTCGGCCATATCGTCCGGCAGCGGCTCGGTCGCCGGCACCACGGGCACGCCGACCGATATCGCCAGATTGCGCGCCGCCACCTTGTTGCCGAGCTGGCGCATCGTATCGCCCTTCGGGCCGATGAAGATGATGCCGGCCTTGTTGCAGGCATCGACGAATTCGGGGCTTTCCGACAAGAGGCCGTAGCCCGGATGGATCGCGTCGGCGCCGGAAAGCTTGGCGACGCGGATCACCTCGTCGATCGACAGGTAACTTTCGATCGGCCCGAGATCGCGCGCAAGATGCGGGCCGCGGCCGACCTGATAGCTCTCGTCCGCCTTGAAGCGGTGCAGCGCCAGCTTGTCTTCCTCCGCCCAGATCGCCACCGTTTTTATTCCAAGCTCGTTGGCCGCGCGGAACACGCGGATGGCTATTTCAGAGCGGTTGGCAACGAGTATCTTGGAAATGGGCAAAACGGTTTCCTCCACGTTCAGACGCGGGCATGCTGCACCCGCGAAGAAAATTCTTAACTTCTTGTCACAGGAAGTTCAATTTCTCTTGCGACTGCGAAACGCACTTTCTCGCCATGCCGATGCGCGCCGCCGAGAAAATAGGCAGCGTCGTTTATACGACATATGCGAAGAGGAAGCTTTAGCTGATCAGGCCGTGACGGAAGGCAAGCGCCACCGCCTGTTGCCTGTTCTTCGCCTTGAGCTTGTCCTGCAGACCGTTCATATACCAATCGACGGTGTGGTTGGAGATCTTCAGCAGTTTGCTGATCTCCATCGATGTCATGCCTTCGGCGAGGTAACGCAGGATTTCCATCTCGCGCCGCGTCAGCGGCGTCTCGGCCGGCAGCACCGTCTCCAGCGCCTGCGCCTCGCCTTTCAGATCGAGCAGCCGCCAGAAAGCCTTGCGCGCCACCGCCTCGAACAGCGCAAGCTCCACCGGCGACAGTTCGACCGGCTTGCCGCTGATGCTGAGGCTGCCCAGAATGCCGTTGCGCCCATGGACCGGAAAAATATAGCCGTCCTCCAGCCCATGGCCGAAGGCGTCGACCATCATCTGCTCCATGCGGCGCTCATGCGCATCCTTGCGGAACGCCTTCATGCTCTCCCGCCAGCGGAAGGGCCGCTGGGCGTGGTTGAGATAGCGCACCATCGGGTCGATCAGGACATATTTTTTCGCGGCATAGATCTGTGGCCATTGTTCCGGCCAGCGATCGGCAAGCGCCGCGGCCCAAGGTTCCGGCTTCTGCTGCGAATGGCGCACGAGGCCGTAATAGTCGAAGCCGCAGCCCCGGATGACCTGTTCGAGTTCGCCGACCAGCGCCTCAGCCTTCGAGCATTCCTCCAGGACGACAAGCAATTGAATTAACGAATTAATATTCACAAAAATGCCCCTTGCGAGGCCGTCGGCGGCTTTCGGATTGGTCGCGAAACGGTCTTCTTCAAAAAATGCAGTCTCTAATTTAATGCTGCGCTAAATATTTATTAAAATGCAAGCGCAAATTGTTCGCGCCTATACCGCAGCGATAATTTTCGCGCCACAACCATTTTCGTCGCAGCCTGCGATAGTACGTTCGTGTTAATCACCTACGCCGGCAAACCCTGAATGCGCCGTTAATCGCCGGTTCAGGTAGCCTTTTGTAGCATTGCATCATCCCCGTTTTCGCAGATGCACAAGAGGTTAGACGTGTCCCTTTTCAAGGTCTATGCAAGAGCTCTGCGCTATCTTGGCGCCTATAAGCTCCGCGTATCCCTGGTCGTTCTCGCAAACATCGTTTTGGCGACCATCACGATTGCAGAGCCGATCCTGTTCGGTCGCATCATCGATGCGATCTCGGGCAAGGGTGAGGTCAAGCCCATCCTCTTCATGTGGGCAGGCTTTGCCGTGTTCAATACCGTCGCCTTCGTGCTGGTGGCCCGCGAGGCCGACAGGCTCGCCCATGGGCGGCGCGCGACGCTGCTGACCGAAGCCTTCGGCCGCATCATTTCCATGCCGCTCGCCTGGCATCATCAGCGCGGAACGTCCAACGCGCTGCATACGCTGCTGCGCGCCTGCGAGACGCTGTTCGGCCTCTGGCTGGAATTCATGCGCAACCACCTCTCGACGGTCATCGCGCTCGCCCTTCTGATCCCGACCGCCATGTCGATGGATCTGCGCCTTTCCGCCGTACTCATGGTGCTGGCCGTCGCCTATTGGCTGATCGGCCGCGTCGTCATGAGCCGCACCAAGGACGGCCAGGCTTCGGTCGAGGATCACTATCACACCGTCTTCTCGCATGTCAGCGACTCGATCAGCAACGTGTCGGTGCTGCATAGTTACAACCGCATCGAGGCCGAAACCAAGGCGTTGAAATCCTTCGCCGACCGCCTGCTTCAGGCGCAGTATCCGGTGCTCGACTGGTGGGCGATCGCCAGCGCCCTGAACCGCATGGCCTCGACCATCGCCATGATGGTGGTCTTGATCATCGGCACGATGCTCGTCCAGGCCGGCCAGCTGCGCGTCGGCGACGTCATTGCCTTCATCGGCTTCGCCAACCTGCTGATCGCCCGCCTCGATCTGATGCGCCAGTTCGCGACCCAGACGTTCGAGGCTCGCGCCAAGCTCGAAGATTTCTACGCGCTGGAAGACTCCGTGCGTGAACGCGAAGAGCCGGCCGGTAACGGCGAGATCAAGGACGTCAAGGGTGCGATCGAATTCCGCGACGTATCCTTCGGCTTCGGCAACAGCTCGCAGGGGCTGCACAATGTCTCCTTCTCGGTCAAGGCAGGCCAGACGGTTGCGATCGTCGGCCCGACCGGCGCCGGCAAGACGACGCTCGTCAACCTGCTGCAGCGCGTCTACGACCCGCAGGGCGGCCAGATCCTCGTCGACGGCACCGATATCACCAAGGTGACCCGCAAGTCGCTGCGCCGCCACATCGCCACTGTCTTCCAGGATGCAGGCCTGCTGAACCGCTCGATCAGCGACAATATCCGCCTCGGCCGCGAGGGGGCCAGCGAAGAGGAAATGCGCCGTGCGGCCGAAGCCGCCGCCGCTGCCGACTTCATCGAAACCCGCGAGGACCGTTACGATACGCATGTCGGCGAACGCGGCAACAAGCTCTCCGGCGGCGAGCGCCAGCGCATCGCGATCGCCCGCGCCATCCTCAAGGACGCACCGATCCTGGTGCTCGACGAGGCGACCTCGGCGCTCGACGTCGAGACCGAAGCCCGCGTCAAGGCGGCGATCGACAACCTGCGTGAGAACCGCACCACCTTCATCATCGCCCACCGCCTGTCGACGGTCCGCGAAGCCGATATGGTGCTCTTCCTGGACAACGGCCGCGTCGCCGAACAGGGCAGCTTCGACGAGCTCAGCCACAGCAATGGCCGCTTCGCCGCCCTGCTGCGCGCCAGCGGCATCCTGACGGACGAAGAGGTCCGCAAGGCCCATACGACCGAAGCCGCCTGATCGGATTCGGCTCTCAAAGATCAAGGCCGGAGGGATTGTTCCCTCCGGCCTTTTTGTTTGGTTGCGTTAAGCCAGCCCAATTCCTGCGACACACTTCAGGACCTCGTTTTCCCTTCCAAACCGGTGCTGACGACACAGAGTAACGGTGTACCATGCGGCCACCCCTCCCCTGCGAGGCTCTTCCCCACAAGTGAGGAGATTGGCTGGGCGCGATAGTTCCCCAGCCAACAACGAACCCGTGTTCCGCACGGCGGCGGAAAGGGACTGGGCCAACCACTGGCCAATCTCCCTCCTTGTGGAGAGATGCCCGGCACAGCAGAGGGAGTGTCACACTCTGCAACGTCCCCGTTGCAAGCCCAAACCAATTGACGCTCCTACCGATCTTCCTACCTTCCGCCTTGTCCCCAAGCATTGGAAGGAAACCCCATGAAGGTCCTGCGCATAGTCGCCAATATCGAGGCGCCCGACATCACGCCGGCCAGGCGCTTCTATCAAGATATCCTCGGTCTCGACGTGGTGATGGATCACGGCTGGATCACGACCTTCGGCGGCCCCAGGCCGATGAGCGTTCAGGTGAGCATTGCCACCCAAGGCGGTTCCGGAACGCCGGTGCCCGACCTCTCGATCGAGGTGGACGAGCTTGATGCCGCTTTCGAGGCGATGACGGCCGCCGGTTTTCCGATCGAATATGGCCCGACCGACGAACCCTGGGGTGTCAGGCGCTTTTACGTGCGCGACCCTTTCGGTAGGCTGGTGAACATCCTCGTCCATAAAAATTGAGCCGGCGGTCATCGGCCACCGGCTCCTCCATGTCGATCGATAGACCGATCGCTATTTCCGATCGGCCCTGTGATAGGCATTGGCCGCCCCGCGGACACGGACCGGAACGGCTATGGTGGCCGGCTCGGTGAGCAGTTTGACCTTGCCCTGCTGGCGCTTGTGCTCGAGGTAGTAGGCATAGGCGAATTGCGTCGCGATCCCCGCTATGACGAAGAGCGGCCCGACCAGCGGATCCTTGTTGGTGATGAAGAGCACCACCTGTCCCACCATGGCGAGGATCGTGCCGGCAACGAAGATGTTCAACGAATGGCGGCCGAGGATCGTCAGCGGATGGTCGGCGGGACGGCGCAAGATACGCGAAAGTGCCGGAATGCTGATGACGAGATAGGTCAGCGCCAGCACATGCAGCAGTCGCGGCAGCGACAGGAAAGTCTTGTCGAAGCCGGTGATGACGGTCGGCAGGCCAAGGGCCGCGAGCGAGTTGCCGAAGGCCCAGAGATGGCCCATCACCCAGACGAAAGACAAAAGCACGTAACCGGCAGCGGCCGCAAACAGCAGCGGATGGCGCGGGATCGTGCCGCCGCGCTTGATATGCAGGATCGAAACGATGCCGATCGTAAACAGGAACTGCCAGGAGAGCGGATTGAGGAACCAGTAGCCTTCGATCAGCAGGTTGTGCGGCGCCACCTGATAGATGCCGGCAAGCAGCCAGACCGTGCCCGAGACGGCGAGCGCCAGCAGCGGGCTGCGCGCATTGAGCAGCAGGATGACCGGCACCATCAGCAGCAGCGCGCCATACATCGGCAGGATATTGTTGTAGCCGATCTGGTGGCCGAGCAGCAGCAGCGCCGGAATGCCGTCCTTCAGGTTCATGAGAACCGCCAGGATGTTGATTTCGACAAGCAATCCCGGCCGGTGGAACAGCCAGGCGCCGCAGATGAACAGCGCCAGGGTCATGAAGGTGGTGATCATATGGGCGAGGTACAGCGTGAAGGCGCGCCGCGCCGCCTTGATCGCCGTCTTGATGCGCGCACCCGGCTTGAAGCGGGAGCCATAGGCAAGACCGACGGCGATGCCGGAGATCAGGACGAAGGCTTCCGCGGCATCGGAGAAGCCGAAATTCTTCGTCGTCACATATTCGAAAATCTGCCCGGGAACATGATTGATGAAAATCATGATCAGGGCCAGGCCACGCAGCACATCGAGCCGTGTATCGCGTCCTGCCGCAGCTCCGGATAGGGAACTGCGCTCGGCGCCGATGGCTTCGGTCAGCGTGCTTGCCATAGAGGTCTCTCCTGTTATCCGATTTTGCAAACGCGACGACGGCCAAAAGGGTTCCCTTTGGCCGCCGCGAATCGCCGTGTTC
Source organism: Rhizobium sp. J15 (assembly GCF_002531825.1). GTDB lineage: Bacteria > Pseudomonadota > Alphaproteobacteria > Rhizobiales > Rhizobiaceae > Rhizobium. The sequence continues at coordinate 179,840 of NZ_NWSX01000007.1, forward strand.
ATCAGCGTGGAGAACGCTGCTATCCGAGCGGATATCCCTCTTCGGGATCGGTGACTTCGCTGCCGTTGACCGACAGAGTGTAGCCGCTGGCATTGGACGCTTTTGAGACCGAAATACGGTATTTGCCGCCGCCCTGCTCCACCTCTGCCGCAAATCCGTCCCATTCCGACGGGAGCGCCGGACGCACGTAGAGCCGGCCGTCCTTCAGGCGAATACCGAGGATGCCTTCGACGGCAGCACGGTAGAGCCAGCCCGCGGAGCCGGTGTACCAGGTCCAGCCGCCGCGCGACGTGTAGGGATCATGTCCGTAGACGTCGGCCGCCACGACATAGGGTTCGACGCGGTACTGTTCCGCCGAAGCCTTGTCGAGCGCATGAGTGATCGGATTGAGGATCTGGAAGCAGCGGAAGGCATCGTCGCCGCGCTTCAGCTCCGCCAGCGCCATCACCACCCAGGTCGCGGCATGGGTATATTGCCCGCCGTTTTCACGCACGCCCGGCGGATAGGCCTTGATATAGCCGGGATCCCGCGCCGAGTTGACGAAAGGCGGCGTGAACAGGCGGATGATGCGGGCTTGCTCGTCGACCAGCTGATCGAGCACGGCATCCATGGCCTTGACCGCGCGGGCCGGGTCGCCCTCGCCGGACAGAACGCTCCAGGACTGCGCGATCGAGTCGATCCGGCATTCCGGGCTTTCCTTGGAGCCGAGCAGCGCGCCGTCGTCGAAGGTGCCGCGGCGATAGTAACCGCCGTCCCACGCCGCGGTTTCGAGCGCCTTTTTCAACCCGGTCAGATGTGCGGACCAGCGCTCGACGCGAGCCGTGTCGCCGCGCTCTTCGGCATAGGGAATGAAGGAGCGCAATGCCCCCGCCAGGAACCAGCCGAGCCAGACGCTGGTGCCGCGCCCGTCGATGCCGACGCGGTTCATGCCGTCGTTCCAGTCGCCGCCGAGGAACAGCGGCAGGCCGTTTGCGCCCTTGCGGGCGATGGCGAGATCGAGCGCCAGCGCCGCATGTTCGTAGACGCTCGCCTTATCCTCGGAAATCTCCGGCTTGTAGAAGGAATCGTGCTGACCTTCGAGAAGAGCCGGACCTTCGAGGAAGGCAAGCTCCTCGTCGAGCACGCTCTTGTCGCCGGTGACGCTGCAATAGTGATGGATCGCGTAGCTCAGCCAGACGACATCGTCCGAGATCAGGGTGCGAACGCCTGCACCCGTTCCCGGCAACCACCAATGCTGCACGTCGCCCTCGCGGAACTGGCGCGAGGCGGCATTCAGGATCTGGCGGCGGGCAATCGAAGGCTCGTGCAGCAGGAAGGCCAGCGTGTCCTGCAACTGATCGCGGAAGCCGAAGGCGCCGCTTGCCTGGTAGAAGGCGGTGCGGGCCATGATGCGGCAGCCGAGGCTTTGATAGGGCAGCCAGCTATTGACGAGATTGTTCATCCCGCGATCCGGCGTCGAGATCTGCAGCCGGCCGGTGAAATCCCGCCAGAAGGCGCGGTTCGCCTCGACGGCATCGTCGAACGAAGCCTTGCGGATATCCGCGATGAGGCTGCGCGCCTCGTCTTCGGTCTTGGTATCGCCGAGGAAGAAGGTGAAATCACGCTCCTCGCCGGCGCCAAGCTCGATGTCGATCGCGAGAGCCGCGGCCGGATCGCCGTCGAGTTCCGTCGCACCGGAAAGCACGGCGGCCGACGTGACGGCCTGCGGGGTCTGGATCGTTCCCGCCTTGCCGATGAATTCCCGCCGGCTTGCCGAGAAGCTCGAAAGCGTCTCGCTCGCCGCGAAGAAGGCGATGCGGTTGGAATGGTCGATGCTGTAGGGATTGGTGGCGAACAGCGCTCCCGTCTCCCCATCATGCCGCGACAGGATGAAGGGCGCCGTGCGTCCCGGATTATTGCCGAGGATCCATTCGACATAGCCGTAGAGACGCAGCCTGCGGCCGCTCGAACCGGTGTTGCGCAGGCGCAGGCGCTGCAGCTTCACCGGCTTGTCGCGGGCGATCGTCTGCGTCAGCTCCAGCGCGATATCGTGCTGGATGCTCGAGAAGACCGAATAGCCGAGCCCGTGGCGAGCCTCGAAACGAATGTCCGGCCGGCCGGAGAGCGCCGCGAAGGGCGTCATGACCGCACTACTGTCGAGATCGGCGAGATAGAAGGCCTCGCCTGAACGGTTGACCACCGCATCGTTCGACCAGGAGGTCAGCTGGTAGTCGCGCGAGTTGACGCTCCAGGTGAAGCCCGCCCCTTCCGCCGAGACGTGGAAGCCGAACTTGTCGTTGGAGATCACGTTGATCCAGGGCTGCGGCGTCGCATGGCCGCCGGGAAGGCGAACGACATATTCGCGGCCGTCGCGGGAAAAGCCGCCGATGCCGTTCCAGAAGTCGAGGTCGCCTTCCTCTTCGATGACGACGGCGGGCACGGCAGGCGGCGGCACCGGGGTGACGCGTTTGACCGGAGCCTTGTTGCGCTCGGCCCGCTCCATCTCCTGCTGTTCTTCCTTGGAGGGTGCGGTGAGCGCGACGGCGCGGCTGATCTGATCGACTACCTTGCCGTTCTTGGCATGCAGGGTGACGCGGGAAGCCGCGATCAGCGCGTGATAGGTGCTCTCCTCCATCAGATCCTTGCGGACAGCGAAGATGTGCTGGCGCAGCCCATCGGCCTGGCCCATGCGGCGCACGTTCTCGCACATGGCGTCGAGCGCATGCTGCATGTCCTGCGCATAGGAAGAGGCGCGTTCGTTCATGATGACGAGATCGGCGGTGACGCCGCGCGAACGCAGATATTCCTGCGCCAGCAGCGCCTCGCGGGCGATGTCGAGATCCATGTCGTCATTGACGCGCAGGGTGAAGATCGGGAAGTCGCCGGAGATCGCCAGCGGCCAGAGGGCCGATTGCGACTGCAGGCCGGCCTCGACGGTCGCCTCGTCCTTGCGCAGTTGCATGTCGGGATAGACGAGGTAGCGTCCGAGATGCTGGAAGGCGGCCGCCTGCTGCGAGGTGACGCCGACATGGCGCATCTGCACCTGCGTGCGCGTCCAGGCCTGGACCAGTTCGTGGTTGAAGGCGTCGGGGTGACGGTAGCGGTTGACCGCCTTGTCGACCTCGTCGCGGCTCGGCGCCGCGATCGTCCAGAAGAACACGCTGACCTTCTTGCCGGCCGGCACGCGCACGGTGCGGCGCAGCGACATGACGGCGTCGAGCATGAAGCCGTCGCTGCCGGAAAGCGTCGCACCCGGATCGAAGGCCGCCGCATCGGCGAGGCTGCGGCCACGGCCGATGAACTTGCGCCGATCGGTCTCGAATTCGGTGTGGCGGGTATCGCCGGCATTGTCGACGATCAGATGGGCGATGCTGATATTCGGCTCGTTCGGATCGCGCTTGTTGCGTTCCGCGCGAATGACGTCGCCGCGCTTGCCGATCTCGGTCTTGATGAACATCCGGGCGAATGCCGGATGCGCATTGTCGGTATCGTCGGAGGTAATGACCGGTTCGAGGTAGGAGGTGACTTCGATGAAGCGGTCTTCAGTGCCCATGTTGAGCAGGGTGACGCGGCGGGCCTCGGCATCATGCTCGGTCGCGATGATGCATTCCACTTCGCTCGTCAGGTCGCCGACCGCCTTGGTGAACTGCGCCTTCTCGTCGGCGAATTCGACCTTGATCTTTTCGCCCTCGACACCCTTCGGCTCTGCTGTCGCCGACCACCATTCGTTGGTGGCGGTATCGCGCAGGAAGATGAAGGTGCCCCAGCGGTCTTCGGTCGGATCGGCCTTCCAGCGGGAAACGGAAAGACCGTTCCAGCGGGAATAGCCGGCGCCCGTCGCCGTCAGCATCATGGAGTAGTGGCCGTTCGACAGGAAGACGAGTTCGCGGTCGCGCGAGGCCGGGTCGCTGATCTTCCTGATCTCCGGCCGCAGCAGATCGTCCTGGATGCTGGCTGGCGTATCGGATTCATGCTTGCCGCTCATGACGGGAATGTCGCGCGGCGCCTTTTCCTGCAGCAGAAGCTCGGCCGCCTCGATGACCGGGTCGGAATGGAAGAGCTCGCGCAGATGGCCGTTGAAGGCGACGTTGGCGACGGCGGCGATCGACATGCCGTGATGGTGGGCATAATAGTTGTAGACCACCGCGCATTTCTTGCCTTCCGGCACCCGCGTCGGCGTAAAATCGACGGCGTCATGGAAGCCGAACTTGCCGAGCGCGCCGAGCTTGCGCAGCTTCTGCAGGTTTTCCAGCGCACCCGGCGGATCGTACTGGCTGGCCAGCAGCGAGGCATAGGGCGCGATGACGGCATTGTGGCCGAGGCCGCGTTTCAGACCGAGCGTCGGCACGCCGAAATTCGTGTACTGATAGTTGAGGTTATGGTCGCGGGCATTGAAGGCCGCTTCCGAAATGCCCCACGGAATGCCGAGCTTGCGGGCATAGTTCATCTGTTCGACGACAACCAGATTGTTGGTCTGGTTGAGAATGCCTCCGCCGCGCTCCTGCATGACGAGCGGCGGCATCAGATATTCGAACATCGAACCGGACCAGGAGACCAGCGCGCCGCGCGATCCCACAGGCACGACCTGGCGGCCGAGGCGGTACCAATGTTCCGTCGGCAGATCGCCCTTGGCAATGCCGAAGAGGCTGGTCAGGCGGCATTCCGAGGCGAGAAGATCGTAGCAGGCCTGATCGAGCTCGCCGCTCTCGACGCGGTAGCCGATCGACAGCAGGCGGCGCTCCGGCCGGAACAGGAAGCCGAAATCCATCGAGAAGGCGAGATCGCGGGCCTTGTCGCGCAGCGCCACTAGGCGCGGCCTGAGGTCATCGACCTTGGAAAGGTCGAAGGTGCTGTCCGATATATGCGCCTCGCAGACCTTCACCAGCGACGCCGCCCATTGGGTGACCTCTTCGCTCTGCTTAGACTTGACCTCATGGTCGAGATTGGCGGCGAGCTTTTCGATGTCGCGTGCGAGAACGGCAAGGTTGATGATGCGGATCGAGGCGAATTCGTGCTCGCGCTTGACGGCGGCAAGCGCGTTCTGGAAGCCGACGATGCGCTCTTCCAGGCGCCGGCGCAGCGGGCGCACGGTCTTGCGGTCGTCGGGCAGATCGGCCAGCACCTCTCCGAGAATGCCGGCCGTGTCGCCGACACCGTCGAGATTGCCCTGCATATGGGCCGAGGGCGCCTCCGCCCAGTTGCGGCAGGCCGACGAAATGGCGATCAGATGGCCGGCGAGATTGCCGCTGTCGACCGCCGAGACGTAACGCGGCCCGAGCGTCTGCAGCGTATCGGTGTGATACCAGTTGAACAGATGGCCGCGGAATTTCTCCATCTTGTCGATCGTCGCGATCGTCTGTTCCAGCCGCTCGATCGTCTCCTCGAAGGAGAACCAGCCGAAATGCCGGCCGGAAACAACCGAAAGCAGGTAGACGCCGATATTGGTCGGCGAGGTGCGCGCCGCGACGATGACATGCGGCGTTTCCTGGATATTGTCCGGCGGCAGATAGTTCTGCTCAGGAGTCGTGAAGGTCTCGAAATAACGCCAGGTGCGCCGCGCGATCTTGCGCAGTTCGCTCGACACCGAGTCGGCGACTTCGAGCCGGTCTTCCGTCTCGGCCGACTGGCTGACATACCAGGCGACGACAGGCGAGAGGATCCACAGCAGCGCGAAGGGAATGCCGACGAGGAAGGCGTTGTCACCAGGGAGCGCCGCGAAGGCGAGCGCCAGCAGCGCCAGCGCCGGCGCATGCCACATCGTCTTGTAATAGGAGGCGAGAGTGCCCTGGCGGCCGGCCTGAACGCTGGCGGCAGTGCGCCACTGCAGCATCAGCTTGCGGCTGACGAACAGGCGGTAGAGCGAACGGCCGATCGCATCCGCCATCATCGCCGCGGAATCGGCGATGAAGACGATGCGCAGCGCAACCTGCGCATTGGCGGCGGTGATATCGGACCAGACCGTATAGAGATGGGCGCGGGCGACGATATCGCTGGTGCGCGGGATGATGCCGTTGATCAGCGACAGCGTCGGTGCGACGAAGAGGCAGAAGATCAGCAGAATCTGCCAGACCAGCGCGCCGAGCGGGCCCATGAAATACCAGCCGAGCACCGAGGCGAAGAACCAGGCGATCGGCGTTAGCGAACGGCGCAGATTGTCGAACATCTTCCAGCGGCCGAGGGCCGTGACGCCGTATTTCGGATTGAACATGTAAGGCAGGAGCTGCCAGTCGCCGCGCGCCCAGCGATGCTGACGCGAGGTTTCCACCTCGTAGCGGATCGGGAAATCCTCGACCAGCTCGAGATCGGTGACGAGCGCGCAGCGCGCCATCGAGCCCTCGAGAAGATCGTGGCTGAGGACCGAATTCTCCTCGATCCGGCCCTTCAGCGACGCTTCGAAGGCATCGACATGATAGAGGCCCTTACCGGTGAAGGTGCCTTCGCCCGCGAGGTCCTGATAGACGTCGGAAACGGTGAAGACATAAGGGTCGAGGCCGCGGTTGATCGAAAACACGCGCTGGAAGACCGACGCGTCCTTGCCCGTCGTCAGCGACGGGGTGACGCGCGGCTGCAGCACGCCGTAGCCGCTCTCGACGCGCCCGGTTTTCGGATTGATGACCGGGCGGTTGATCGGGTGGTAGAGCTTGCCGACGAGCTTGGTGACGGCATCGCGCATCAGGCGCGTGTCGGCATCGAGCGTCATGACATATTGCACGTTGGCCGGCACCGCATTGGCGCCCGGCAGATAGGTCGTGTCGCGGTCGCCGCGCAGCAGCATGTTCAGCTCGTGCAGCTTGCCGCGCTTGCGCTCCCAGCCCATCCACACGCCTTCGGCGGAATTGTAGAGGCGGCGGCGATGCAGGAGATAGAAGCGCGTCTTGCCGTCATAAGCATAACGGGCGGAAAGATTGGCGATCTCGCGCCTTGCATAGTCGAGAACCTCGAGGTCGGCGGCCGTTTCCTCGACATCGCTGTCCGGCCAATCGCTGAGCATCGCGAAATAGATCTCGCCGCGCGGATTGGCGAGATAATGAACCTCGAGATTGCGCACCTGGTCGTCGACGCTGTCGCGGTTGGAGATCAGGCAGGGCACGACGAGCAGCGTGCGCGCATCCTCGGGAATGCCTTCCTTGAATTCGTAGCCGACGAGTCGCGCCGGCGTCACGAAGAAGGAGAGCAGGGTGTTGAAGAGACCTGTCGCGCCTTCCGAGGCCGGCAGCGAGAACATGATCAGCAGCACGGCGATTTCGAGCGGACCCATGCCGGCATTCGCCATGAACTTGCCGACGACGGCCATGGCGATGACGGTCAGCAGCATGACGGGAACGGCGATCGCCAGCCAGTTGAACTGGCGCACGGCGCGGACGAAATGCTGGGTGATCGTCGGGCGGTAATTCGCCCGCGCCTCGAGCTTCGGCCGCTGCGCGCCGGACAGGAAGCCGCCGACATTCGGTTCGTGCGGCTGCGGCTCGCCGGAGGCCTTGGCCTCTTCCGTCATGTCGAGCGCCAGCTGGGCGATTTCCATTTCCGTCAGCGGCGAGCGCTTGGCCAGCTTCTCGATCTGCTTGCGGTATTTGTTGCGCGAGCCGGAATCGAGGATGCCGTAGTCCGAATGCTCCCAGAGCAGCTTGTCGACATGGCTGACCTGCTCGACCCAGACCGACCATTCCGTATCGTCGATCTCGCGAAGGCTGCGGATGATGTTGCCCATCGTCACGTTGCCGGAAGACAGGCGGCTGTGTTCGGCCGTCGTGGCCTCTTCGGTATTGCGGCCGAGTTCTTCCAGCCGCTCGTCGAGCCAGGTGATCGCCAGGCTCGATGTCTGCGAGCCGTCGCGCATGCGGTAGAGGAACTGCGTCGAGAAGGTATTGTCCTCGGCAAGCGGCTCCAGCGTCTTCAGATAGGCGGCGGCCTTTGCCGGATCGGTCAGGCGGACCAGTTCGTCGGCCGCCTCGTTGGCGCGCCGGCGCAGGCGGCGGCTGGCTTCGACACGGCTCGAAATGCGGCGAAGGTTTTCCACCAGCACGTAGCGCACGAGCGAGGGCAGGGCCCAGAGTTCGCCGATCCGGAGCGTCTCGCTGGTCTGGAAGCCGTCGACCAGCGCCGTCAGGCTTTCCTGCGAGATCGTGCTGTGGGTATGGGCGACATAGAGCCAGGCAAGGACCAGGGTTCGCGGTATCTCGACACCCCCGACAGAAATAGTCGGCAATTCGCGGTAGAAACGCCGGGGAAAGTCGCGCCGCACCTCCTGGATCGCCTCTTCGACGATATAATGGTTGTCCAGCAGCCATTCCGCCGCCGGAGTGATCGTCTCTCCGGCCTCGACGTCCGTTGCCGTGGTGCGATAGACGCGCAGGATTTCCTTCTCGTTTTCCTTATGGCGTGCGAAGAAATCGAAGGGAGCGAAAGCCGGCAGCTTGCTGACGCCGTTGCGGGCGACCGCCTCGCCCATCGCCTTGATGTCCTCGATGGAAAGATAGGTCGAGCGGATCGAATCATTGTGATCGATCTGCTTCGTATCGGGGTCGCGCGGAAGGCTCGGAGAAAGATTGGCAATAGACATGGGTTCGGTTCTGGATCCAAACAAAGTTATGGCTGTTTTGCTCAGCCTTTTGCACTGCTTATCATGACTGCGACATGAACGGAGCCCGATTCTTCGAAGATCGATGGAGCCGGGATGAATGACACTTGGGCGAAGCGACGCAAACGCACTGAGCCCCGGTTCAGGGCGGCAGACGGATGATGGAAATCATCGATATCCTCTCCGCGAAAGCCATGGCGAAACTTGGACAAGGGACAATTCAAGTCAAGAGGCGGGAATGCGGCCCGTCAGGCTCGTCTCGGCGGCGGGAGGGCGAAAATACCGGCATCTGGCCTGGCGGCAGCGCGGAAAGAAGTAAAGACTGAAGCGCGCCCGTGAACGAACGTCGATGCAGGCGCGCTGGCGTGACTGACATAGAGAAGAATGGGGATTGGGACCACTCCCCTGGACAGGCTGCCGTCAGGAGAGTGCCGAGGCTTGCAAGCATCGGCAAGGCGCGGAAACCGCCGCGGCACCTGCCGATCTTATGATGCGCCGGATTAGCCGACGAGGCCGCAAACCATGGCGACGACGAACAGGAATGCTGCGGTGAAGATCGCTCCGTGGAGCATGGTCTGAAGCCTGTTACGCGCGGTCAGCGGCTTCTTGTCCGCGACGGAACCATAGTGGTTCACGTGAGTATGCGAAATACCCAGATCTGCCATATGTTGCCTCCGTTGTTTTCCTGCGGCCGGTTGTGCGGCTCGGTTTATAAATATTTTCTCTATCAGGTAGGTAGAGATAAATTTCCGTCCAGAGCGAGCGGAAGAGAAAATTCAACCAGCTCTATCAGCAGAGCGTGCGCCATGCCCAGATCCACGAGCGCTCGACGGCGCTCTCGTCCTGCGGCGGGTTGGAGGGAGTGTCGATCAGCCTGCGGTCCTTTTCGGCAGGAATGGATACCGAGATCTGTTCCCCGCGGTCGGCTTTGACGGGAGGATCGAGGTAGCCCATGGTCATGCCACCGAAAAAGAACATGCCTCAACCTCCATCGATCACGAAAGCTAACAATCGTTAACAGGATCATGACAGAAGCGGGGCAGCTGTCAATAGTCTAGTTGGTTGGTCGTCTTTTAGGGAAGCGTTAGCCTTAACGGTCGCGCGGGGCTTTTCTTTTCAAGGGTTTGAAAAGATTGCTCTTCAGGCTTTGACGAACCCCTTGCTGGCGATCATCAAATTTCTCGTATAGTCCTCGCGGACGGCGCCCTTCGCCAGCTCTTCCGAGCTCAGGCGTTCGACGACCGCACCGTTGCGCATCACGGCGAGCCTTTCGCACATATGGGTGATGACGCCGAGATCATGGCTCACCATTACGAAGGTAAGCTTGCGGTCGCGCCGGATCTGTTCGAGCAGGTTCAGGACCTCGGCCTGCACCGAGGCATCCAAGGCCGATGTCGGTTCGTCGAGCAGCAGGATCGACGGTTCGACGATCAGCGCCCGGGCGATTGCCACACGCTGCCGCTGGCCGCCGGAGAGCTGGTGCGGATAGCGGAAACGGAAGCCGTTACCGAGGCCGACTTCGTCGAGCGCCCGGGCGATACGCCGGTCGCTGTCGCCGATGCCATGGATCGCAAGCGGTTCGAGCAGAAGCCGGTCGATCGTCTGGCGCGGATGCAGCGAACCATAGGGATCCTGAAAGACCATCTGCACGCGCCGATAGAAACTCTTGCTGCGTTTTGCGCCTCGAAGCGCTTCCCCCTCGATCTGGATCGTCCCGCCGCTGACCGGCGCAAGCCCGGCAACGGCGCGCAGCAAGGTCGATTTTCCCGAACCGGACTCGCCGACAAGGCCGAAGGACTCGCCGCTTTCGACCGCGACGCTGACATCCTTCAATGCATGAAATTCGTCATAGACGACGCTGAGATTGTCGATCTGGAGCGCTGCGCTCATGCCGCCCACTCCGGCTTGCGATCGAGCACCGGCAGCGGATGGCGGTTTGCGCCGATCTCAGGCATGCAGTTCAGCAGCCCCCTGGTATAGGGATGCTGCGCTTGTTTGAGATCGGCGGCCGCGAGCTCTTCGACGATCTTGCCTGCATACATGACGATGACGCGGTCGCAGAAGGAAGAAACCAGCCTCAGATCGTGGGACACGAAGATCAGTCCCATGCCGCGCTCCGACACCAGCCTGTCCATGATCCGCAGCACGTCGAGCTGGACCGTCACGTCGAGCGCCGAGGTCGGTTCGTCGGCGATCAGCAGTTCCGGTCCGGCAATCAGCATCATGGCGATCATAGCGCGCTGTCCCATCCCGCCCGAAACCTCGTGCGGATGCAGGTCGAAGACGCGTTTGGGGTCGCGGATCTGCACCGCCTCCAGCATGGCCAGCGCCCGCTCGCGCGCCTCCGCCTTGCCGACCCTCTCATGCGTGCGCAGCGTTTCGCAGATCTGCCGCCCGATCGTCATGACGGGGTCGAGCGAATATTTCGGATCCTGCAGGATCATGGCGATGCGCTTGCCGCGCAGCCTGCGCCTTTCGCCGGCGGAAGCCTTGAGAAGGTCGATGCCGTTGAAATCCAGCCTGTCGGCGGTGACGACGCCGTGTTTCGGCGTCAGTCCCATGATGGCCCGGCCGGTTTGCGACTTGCCGGAACCGGATTCACCGACGATGCCGAGCCTTTCCCTGCCAAGCGTGAAGGAAACGCCGCGAACGGCCTCGATCACGCCGGTGCGGGTGGGATAGCTGACCTTGAGCTTGTCGACCGTCAGAAGTGTCGTCATTGGCCGCTCTCCTTCGGATCGAGCGCGTCGCGCAGTCCGTCGCCGAGCAGGTTGAAACCAAGGCTGACGATGAGGATGGCGATGCCCGGCATCGCTGCGACCCACCATTGATCCAGGATGAAGCGCCGGCCCGAGGCGATCATCGCGCCCCATTCCGGCAGCGGCGGCTGCGCGCCGAGACCGAGGAAGCCGAGACCGGCCGCCGTCAGGATGATGCCCGCCATATCGAGCGTCACGCGCACGATCAGCGAGGAAATGCAGAGCGGCATGACATGGCGCACGATGATGCGCAGCGGCGAGGCGCCCATCAGCTTCACCGCCGAAATATAGTCGGATCGCCGGACCGTCAGCGTCTCGGCGCGCGCGATGCGGGCATAGGGCGGCCAGGAGGTGATGGCGATGGCGATGATGGCATTTTGGATGCCCGGGCCGAGCGCGGCGACGAAGGCGAGCGCCAGCACCAGCTTCGGAAACGCAAGGAAAATATCGGTGATGCGCATCAGCGTCGCATCCACCCAGCCGCCGGCATAACCCGAAACCGTGCCGACGATCAGCCCGATCGGCGCGGAGATGATGGCAACGAGCACGACGACGAGCAGCGTCAGTCGCGATCCGTGAACCAGCCGCGAAAAGATATCGCGGCCCTGATCATCCGTGCCGAGCAGGAATCCGCTCGTTCCCGGCGGCAGCAAGCGGGCATTGCGCAGATCGCCGACAACAGGATTGTGCGTGGCGATGAGATCGGCGAAAGCGGCAACCAGCAGCAGCGCGACGATGATCATGAGGCCGACGACGGCGAGCCTGTTTGCGGTGAACTGCCGCCAGGTGACGTAGGCGCGGCCGAGGCGGGCCTGCAGGCGCGATTGCGGCCGGTCGGAAAGCAGCCATTCGCGGCGGCTCATCGCTGGAGATGGGGTGGCGGGCGCCGTCATCGGCTTCGCGTCCTCGGGTCGAGCGTCCGGTAGAGAAGATCGGACAGAAGGTTGATGCCGATGAAGACAGTGCCGATGACGATGGTGCCGCCGAGCACGGCATTCATATCGGCATTCTGCAGCGAATTGGTGATGTAAAGCCCGATGCCCGGCCAGGAGAAGACGGTTTCGGTCAGAACCGAGCCTTCGAGCAGGCCGGCATAGGAAAGGGCGATGACGGTCACAAGCGGCACTGCGGCATTGCGCAGCGCGTGGCCCCAGATCACCCTTGTTTCCGACAGCCCCTTGGCGCGCGCGGCAACGATATATTCCTGCGAAAGCTCGTTCAGCATGAAGCTGCGCGTCATGCGGCTGATATAGGCGAGCGAGAAATAGCCGAGCAGCGAGGCGGGCAGGATGATGTGACGGAAGACGTCGTAGAAGACGTCCCATTGCCCCTGCCAGGCGCTGTCCAGCAGATAGAAGCCGGTGATCGGCGTGAACGTATATTCGAAGACGATATCGATGCGGCCGGGAAAGGCCACCCAGCGCAGTTGCGCATAGAAGATGACGAGCGAGATCAGCGCCAGCCAGAAGATCGGCACCGAGTAGCCGATCAGGCCGATGACGCGCACCACCTGGTCGGCGATGCTGCCGCGCCGCACGGCGGCGAGAACGCCGAGCGGCACGCCGACGCAGGCGCCGATCAGTGTTCCCAACGTCGCGAGCTCGATCGTCGCCGGCATGACGCGGCGGATATCGACCATGACCGGATTGGTCGTCAGCACCGAATTGCCGAAATCACCGGACAGCACCCCTTTGATATAGATGTAGAACTGCTGATAGAGCGGCAGATTGAAGCCCATTTCCTGGCGCACACGCTCGACGACATGGGTGGGCGCGCGGTCGCCGAGAATGGCGAGCACGGGATCGATCGGCACGACGCGGCCGATGAAGAAGGTGACGGCCAGCAGGCCGAGATAGGTGGTGACGGCGGCGAACAGGAAACGTCCCGCCGCCTTCACGAAGACGCCGGCACGGCCCTTGCGGGGCCGCGCCTCCTGCCTGGTTTCGACGGTGCTCAAGCCACTCAACCCCGCCGGATCATTCCTTGGCGATCGGGCCGACGAAGTTGGTGTCGAAACTCGGACCCAGCTTGAAATCCTTCAGGCTCTTCCGATAGCCGGCCACTTCGGTCTGCTGGAAGATGATGACGAAGGGGCTGTTGGCGAGGAACTTCTTCTGGACATCCTCGTAGATTGCCGCGCGCTTGGCGCCGTCACGCTCGAGCAATGCGGCCTTGGTCTGCTTGTCGAGTTCCGGCGCTTCCCAGGTGTTGCGCCAGGCGAGCGTCTTCACCGTGCCGGCGTCGGAATTGTCGGGGTTGCTGGTAAAGGTGTCGGCATTGGAATTCGGGTCGAAGTAATCGGAGCCCCAATTGCCGATATACATATCGTGGGTGCGGGCGCGATATTTGGTCAGCGTCTGCTTGCCGTCGCCGGGGATGATCTCCAGCTTCACGCCGGCCTGCGCCAGCGTCTGCTGCATGGATTCGGCAATGCCGGTCACCGGCTGCGTGTTGCGCACGTCCATGGTCACCGAGAAGCCGTCGGGCACGCCGGCCTTGGCCAGCAGCTCCTTGGCCTTGGCGACATCGAGCTTGTAGGGATTTTCGTCGAGAGCGCCGAGCTGACCCTCCGGCAGGAAGGTCTGGTGGATCTCGCCGATGCCCTTGATCAGCGTCGCGCCGATCGCATCGTAATCGACCAGATATTTGAAGGCCTCCTGAACCTCGGGCTTCTTCAGGTTCTCGTTCTTGTTGTTCAGGCTGACGTAATAGATCGTGCCCTTCGGCGCACTTGTGGTCGCCAGATCGGCATTCTTGGAAACGGCGTCGATGTCGCCCGGCTCGAGGTTGCGGGCGATATCGATGTCACCGGCTTCGAGCGCCAGCCGCTGCGCCGAGCTTTCCTTCATGTAGCGATAGATGACGCGGTTGAGCTTCGGCTTGTCGCCGTAATAATTGTCGTTGCGCTCCAGCACGACGACTTCGTTGGCGCGCCATTCGCGCAGCTTGAAGGCGCCGGAGCCGGCATAGCCGGTCTTCAACCATTCATTGCCGAAATCATTGTCGTATTTGTGCTCGGCATCCGGCGTCACGGCCTTCACATGCTCCAGCACCAGCTTCTTGTCGACGACGGAAGCGACGGTCGCCGTCAGGCAATTGAGCACGAAGCTCGGCGCATAGGCCTTGTCGACCGTGAAGACGAAGGTATTGGCGTCGGCCGCCTTGGCCTTTTCGGTGACGTTGTCGCCGGTCAGGCCGAACTGCGTGAGAATGAAGGCGGGGCTCTTGTCCAGCTTGACGGCGCGCTCGAACGACCAGGCGACATCTTCGGCGGTAATCGGATTGCCAGAGGCGAATTTCAGGCCGGGTTTCAGCTTGAACGTATAGGTGAGGCCGTCATCCGAAACGCTCCAGCTTTCGGCGAGATCGCCTTTCACCTTGGATGTATCGGCAAGATCGAGGCGGACAAGCAGGCTGTAGCTGTTGCTGGTGATCTCCGCCGTCGAAAGCTCGAAAGCCTCGCCGGGATCCATCGTGATGATGTCGTCGATGGCAAAACCTTCGACAAGCGTGTCCTTGGGCGTTTCGGCGAAGGCGGAAGGTGCCGTCATCATCAGGAGCGAAAGGGCGGCTCCTGCGGAGAGAATGCGGATATTGCGGCTGAGCTTGGTGATCATCATGGTCTGTTCCCCTGTTCTTGATTGATTACGAAGCGTTAGGTCGGTCATTCCCCATTAAACTATTGTCCATTCCGAGCGCGTCCAGAGGCGCGCGGCGCTTTAGGCGCGGTCTTCCCGCCAAGCTTGCGCCAGAATACGAAGCCAATTTTCACGGGCAAGTTTCGTGAGATCCTCCTCACCATATCCAACCTCCCGGAGAGCGACAATCAGCTTCTGATTGCCGGCCGCATCGCCGATTTCCTCAGGAATGGTGGCGCCATCGAAGTCCGATCCGAGCGCCACGCAATCGATGCCGATGCGGTTCACGAGATAGTCGATATGGCGGATCATATCGGCAAGCGGCGTATCGCTGTCCGAGCGGCCGTCGGCACGCAACATGGCGGTCGCATAATTGACGCCGACGAGACCACGGCTTTCACGGATCGCATCGAGCTGCCTGTCCGTGAGGTTGCGCGCCACCGGCGTCAGCGCGTGGGCATTGGAATGGCTGGCGACCAGCGGCTGGTCAGTTGTTTTCGCCACGTCCCAGAAACCCTTCTCGGTGATATGGGCAAGGTCGATCAGGATACCGAGACGATTGCATTCCTTCACCAGCGCAAAGCCCGCGTCGGTCAGGCCGGGCGCGGTATCCGGCGACATCGGGAAGGCGAAGGGCACGCCGTAACCGAAGACATTGTGCCTGCTCCAGACGGGACCGAGCGACCGCAGCCCTGCCGCATGAAACACTTCGAGCGCCGAGAGATCGGCGCCGATCGCCTCGCAGCCTTCCATGTGCAGGACGGCGGCGAAGACGCCGTCCGCCATGGCGCCGCGGATATCCTTGACCGTCCGGCAGAGCCGCCAGGCGCCCGCCCGGTGGAGCCGCAGCGCGATCGCCGCCATCTCGTTGGCAACGACGAGAGAAGGCAGCGGGTCGAGAGGAGCCGCCATCGGCGTGACATAGCGGCCTTCGGCATCCGGATCGGCAAAGACGAGATCGCCGGAGGGAATATAGATGGCGCAGAGGCCGCCGGAGAGGCCGCCTTCCCTGGCTCGATGCGCATCGATATGGCCGGCCGTCGTGCCGTCTTTGAATTCAGCGATCGGATCGTTGCCGTCTTTTGCGTGTGTCCAGAGCCGAAGAAGAACGTCGTTATGACCGTCGAATACGAATTGCATTTGGCTTCCTGCACTGGCCGAGGCGGGCGTATGACGTGGCAGAATAGAAAAGCTGACGGGATTCGCCATCTCTTTTTTAAAAATCTGCGTCGTCTTCAAGAGCTTCGCCGCAAATGGAAACGGGGGCCGAAGCCCCCGCATGGTGATCGGTTCTCACTGATCGAGATCAGTGCTTGCGCCTTTTCTTCTGCCTGTAGACGTCGACGACGACGGCCGCGACGATGATGACGCCCTTGACGATTTCCTGGTAGTAGGCGTCGATCCTGAGGAACGTGAAGCCTGACGTCATGACGCCGAGGATGATGGTGCCGATGACGGTGCCGGTGATGCGTCCGACGCCGCCGGTCAGCGAAGTGCCGCCGATGACGGTCGCGGCGATCGCGTCGAGTTCGTATCCGACGCCCATGCTCGCCTGTGCGGTTTCAGCACGCGCCGCCGTGACGATACCGGCAAGCCCGGCGAGCAATCCGGCAATCACGTAGACCTTGACGAGATGCGCCTCGATATTGATGCCCGAAACGCGCGCGGCCTGCGGGTTCGCGCCGATGGCATAGGTGAACTTGCCGTAGCGGGTGTAGCGCAGCGCAATGTGGAAGATCAGCGCCACGACCAGGAAGACGACGACCGGCCAGGCCTTGGTCCCGATGAAGTGGAACTGCTCGGTGATGCCGGAAACCGGCTGTCCCTTCGTATACCACTTCGCGATGCCTCTGGCCGAAACGAACATGCCGAGCGTTGCGATGAACGGCGGGATCTTCGTATAGGCGATGAGCGCGCCGTTTATGAGACCGGCAGCCGCCCCGATCAGGAGGCCGATCATGATCGGCACGACGGCGGGCAGATCGGTCAGCGAGGGGAAGACGGCCCGTCCCCAGGTGGAGGATTGGGCAAAACTCGTCGCGATCATCGCCGTCATGCCGACGACCGATCCCGAGGAAAGGTCGATGCCGCCGGTAATGATGACCTGGGTGACGCCGACGGCGATGATGCCGATGACGGAGACCTGCAGGATCATGATCGTCAGGCGCTGCGAGTTCATCAGGAAGCTCTGGCCGATGAACAGCCAGCCGAGCACTTCATAGACCAGCGCGATGCCGACGAGCACGAGGAAGATGCTGAGTTCCGGCGGCATGCGCCGCCGTCTCGGCCGGGTTGCGAGCGGGGCGGTGCCCTCTGCTGCCTTGCTATTCATGTCAAACCTCCCTTGGGCGATCACAGGCGGCGCGTCACCGCGCAGCCAGCTCCATCACCTTGATCTGCGTTGCTTCATCGCGATTGAGGAAACCGGTCACGCGGCCTTCATGCATGACCATGATGCGGTCGCTCATCCCGAGCACTTCGGGCATTTCGGACGAGATCATGATGATCGCGACGCCGTTTCGCGCCATTTCGGTGACCAGGCGGTGGATTTCGGCCTTGGCCCCGACATCGATGCCGCGCGTCGGCTCGTCGAGGATCAGGATCTTCGGATGGGTGAGCAGCCAGCGCCCGATCAGCACCTTCTGCTGATTGCCGCCCGAAAGATTCTCCACGCGTTCGTACAGGTTGGGCGTTTTTACGCGCAGCCTCTTCGCCATGTCTTCGCAGGTCGCCTCGAGCGCGCCCTGCTGCACGAAGCCACCCTTGACGTATCTGTCCTGCAGAACGGCGATCTGCATGTTTTCAAGAATATCGAGGATCAGCAGGCAGCCGGTATCCTTCCGGTCCTCCGTCAGGAACGCCATCTGATGGCGGATGGCGTCGGTCGGCGAGGCAATGTTCACCGGCTTGCCGAAGAGTTCGACCGAACCGGAGCTTGCCGGCGTCACGCCGAAAAGCGTTTCTGCCACATTCGACCGCCCGGAGCCGACGAGGCCGGCCACGCCGAGGATCTCGCCAGCCCTCACCTCGAAGGAAACGTCGCGGAAGACGCCATTGAGACAGAGATCCTTGACGGAGAGCACGACCTCGCCGATCGGCACTTCTTCCTTCGGAAACATCTGGGTGATCTCGCGCCCGACCATCATGCGGATGATGTCGTCGCGGGTCACCTCGGTCGAGGCATGCGTGCCGATATAGCGGCCGTCGCGGAAGACGGAGAACTCGTCGGCGATCTCGAAAAGCTCGTTCATCTTGTGGGTGATGTAGACGATGCCGATGCCCTGGGACCTGAGATCGCGGATGATGCGGAAAAGATGCTCGACCTCGCGCTCCGTCAGCGCCGATGTCGGCTCGTCCATGATGAGGACGTCGGAATTATAGGAAACCGCCTTGGCGATCTCGACCATCTGCCGGTTGGCGACCGAGAGGTGGCGGACTTCGATTTCGGGATCGAGCGCGATGTTCAGCCGGGCAAACAGCTCCTCGGTCATGCGGCGCATCGCGCCATGATCGACGAAACCGAAACGGTTCTTCGGCTCGCGGCGGATCCAGATGTTTTCCGCGACGGTCATGAACGGCATCAGGTTCAGTTCCTGATGGATCATGGCGATCCCGTTCTCCAGCGCGTCGAGCGGGGATTTCAGCCGGATTTCGGCGCCCTTGAGGCGGATATCGCCCTTGTCGGGCGTATAGATGCCGGCGAGGATCTTCATCAGCGTCGATTTGCCGGCGCCGTTTTCGCCCATCAGCGCATGCACGGAGGCGCGCTTCAGCCGGAACTGCACGTCGTCGAGTGCGATGACGCCTGGAAATTCCTTGCGAACGCCCTCGGCGCTCAAGAGATATTCCGCATTCGGAACCGCGCCGCTTGCGCGCACGGCTGCCATGGTTGTCGGGCTGACGGCCATATCATCTCCTCCGGATACGGACAGGCTGAAAGGATGCGGGCCGAGCCCGCATCCTGCTTGGCGTTCGCCTCAGTTCTTGGCGACGAAGTCCTTGACGTTTTCAGGCGTGACGAGCTGGAAGGGGATGTAGACCTTCTTCTCGACCTTTTCGCCCTTGGCGATCTTGAGCGCCGTATCGAGCGCGCCCTTGCCCTGGCCGGCCGCGTCCTGGAACACGGTGACGTCGAGGTCACCTGCCTGCATGGCGGCAAGCGCGTCCTGCGTGGCGTCGACACCGCCGACGACGACCTTGGTCATATCCTTGCCGGCAGCCTTCAGCGCCTGGATGGCGCCGATCGCCATTTCGTCGTTGTTGGAGATCACCGCGTCGAATTCGATGCCGCTGGAGAGCCAGTTGGTCATCAGGTCGGCGCCCTGGGTGCGGTCCCAGTTGGCCGTCTGCTCTTCGACGATCTCGATGCCCTTGCACTCGTCGGTCTTGACGACGTCATGAATGTCCTGGGTGCGCATGCGCGCGGCCTGGTTGGAAAGCTCGCCCATGATGACGACGGCCTTGCCCTTGCCACCGAGAATGCGGCAAATTTCCTTGGTCTCCAGCGTGCCGGATTCCTGCTCGTTGGAAGCCACGAAAGCCTGCTTTTCCGGCAGCGTGTCGACGTTGACCGGCTGGCGGTTGACGTAAACCAGCGGAATGCCGGCATCGGCCGCGAGCTTCGACATCGCCGTCGTCGCATCGGTATCGACAGGGTTGACGATGATCGCATCGACCTTGGAGGCGATGAAGTTCTGGATCTGGCTCTGCTGCTTGGAAACGTCGTTCTGTGCGTCTTCGACCTGCAGCGTCACGCCATTCAGCGTCTTTGCATAATCGGTCATGCCGTTGCGCAGAACGGTCAGGAAGTTGTCGTCGAACTTCGCCATCGACACGCCAACCGTTTCCGCGTGGGCCGCCGTCGACATGACGAGCGCCATCGCAGTGCCCAGGATAAACTTTTTCATTTCACTTCCTCCACAAATGGTGCCCGGCTGCACCCTCCTCACGCCGGAGCTCCAGGCTATTTGCCCTGAGAGCTGCAATCCCCTGCATGCACCACCTCTCCCGTGGCACCCCGCAAAACGGAACAAACAAACCGTAAAATTTGTTATGCGGAATATTTATTCCATTTTCTGGGAACGGCGTCAAGTCTCTTTAGCGGCGATGAGGCGAGGATGGCGGCATGGCAGCCCGACGCCGCGACCGGCATCCGCATTCCCTCCATTGTGAAAAACGAAGGCCGCCTCCATCTATGCGGGATCGCGGCCAGCACACGGCCTTCGGCCTCTTGCTGCGGTCCGATCGTTTGAAGATTTTTGGAGACAGGACTGATGTCCATTTCGATCTATCGCCTTACCGTTCCCATGTTCCAGCGCGGGCTTGCCAGCCTGAAAACCTATCTCGACAAGGCCGAAGCCTATGCGCGGGAAAAGAATATCGATCCTGCCATATTGGTTTCCGCCCGCCTTGCGCCCGACATGCTGCCGCTTTCCGGCCAGTACCAGCGCGCCAGCGACAGCGCCAAATTCGCCGTCGCCCGCCTGAGCGCGACCGAAGCGCCGAAATTCGAGGACAATGAGAAGACGATCGACGAACTGCGCGAGCGCCTGGCAAAGACCGAAGCCTATCTCGCCGGCTTCTCGGAGGAAGCACTGGAGGGCACGGAAAGCCGTGAGATCACCCTACCGGGCAAGAGCGGAATCGTGCTCCCGGGCAGCGAATATGTCACCATCTTCGCCTTGCCGAACTTCTATTTCCACGTCGCCACCGCCCATGCGATCCTGCGCAATCAGGGCGCGCCGATCGGCAAGCGCGATTATCTCGGCTGATCTGACATCTTATATGAGGGCCGGCGGATCACCGGCCCTTTTTCCGTCAGCTCGGTATAGGCGAGCGTTTGGTCCAAATGCCGCGCTCTGAGCGAAAGCAGCTTTTCGGCATAGGCAAGTCGCACCGCGGCACGGGCCGGATCCGCCGCAATATTGTTCAACTCCATCGGATCCTCACGGAGATCGAAGAGCAGCGGCGGCAGCGCGGTGAAATGCACATATTTGAACCTAGAATCGCGGATCACGGCGAGATTGCATTCGTTGGAGCCGATGCCGAAATGGCGCTCAGCATCGCTCCCGGCAATGTCGCGGAAATCGAATTCCCAGAATGCCGCGTCCCGCCAGGCCTCCGCGCGCCCGCCTTGGACGAACGGCATGAGCGACCGGCCATCGAGACCGTTCTTCGCGTCGATGCCAAGCCTTTGGCAAAGGGTCGGAAAAATATCGGCGGCACTGGTGAAATCGTCGACTACCCCGCCGGCAGCAGCGCTTGCAGGATCGCGAATGACAAGCGGAATATGATAGCTGCCGTCGAAGAAGCCGCCCTTCCCGAGCGTCCAGTGATCGCCCGCCATCTCCGCGTGGTCGGAGGTAAAGACGACAAGCGTATTCTCCCAGGCGCCCGCGTCCTTCAGGGCCTGCCAGATGCGGCCGAGCTGGTCGTCGACCTCCGCTATCATGCCGTAATAGATCGCCCGGATCGCCGCGAAATCCTCCCCGTTCCAGCCGCTGAGCGGCCCGCTGGCGCCGTGGACGAAACTGCTCTTGCCGGAGCGCGGCATGGCATAGGCGAGATAGGGATGACTGTCCTCTTCCGCCTGGGCGTTTGCCGCGCGGGCAAAAGCCGGCCCGTCACCTGGCTTGAACATCCGGTTGAACGGTTCCGGCACGGAAAAGGGCGGATGCGGACGCAGGAAAGAGACATGCGCAAACCACGGCCTGTCCTGTTCGCCCATCCAGCGGATGAACTCGCCGGCCAGGAAAGCCGTCTGCGTCTCGTCACGCGAATAGGCCGGCGCCGCATCGGAGATTTCTCCCGGCTCTGCGCCGACGGGAATATGGATGTCACGGCTGACCGCATCGGCATGGCCGCAGGACCTGAGCCAGGAGAGCCACTGCCTCTCATGCTCGGGCAGAAGCTGGCGAGCGGTGAAGCCCGGCAGCACGCCTTCATAGGTCGTCAGGTGCGGATCATTGGCATCCATGCCGCGCGGATCGGGCGCCGTGTCGGTATAGCCGAACAGCGTCGGATCGTATCCCGCCCGCCGGGCCGCCAGCGCCAGATTGTCGAAGCGGGCATCGAGCGGCGAACCATTGCGGCAGACGCGATGGTTCATCTGGTAGAGGCCGGTATAAAGTGTCGCCCGCGCCGGCGAGCAGGGTGCGGCCCCGGCATAGTGCCGCCGGAACAGCGTGCCTTCCCGCGCCAAAGCATCGACGGCAGGCGTTTTCACGCAGGCATGGCCCAGGGAAGACAGGCAGTCGCCGCGCCACTGGTCCGCTGTGATCAGCAGAACGTTCGGCCGGCGGCCCGTTTCAATTCCGGTTGGCTCAATGCTGGTTGGATTTTGCATGCCAGTCCCAGGCGGAGCGGATGATCTGACTGAGATCATACTGCGGCACCCAGCCGAGCACGTCGCGCGCCTTGTCGTTGTTGGCGACCAGCGTGTGCGAATCGCCTTCGCGCCGGCCGATATATTCGACCGGGAAAGGCCTGTTCGACACGTCCTCGATCGCGCCCAGCAATTCCTTCACCGTCGTGCCGGTGCCGGTGCCGAGGTTGAGCGCAACGGACTCTCCGCCCTTCAACAGATATTCGACGGCACGCACATGCGCATCGGCAAGGTCGAGCACATGGATATAGTCGCGCACGCAGGTGCCGTCGCGCGTCTCGTAATCGCTGCCGAACACCTTGAAACCCTGGCGGCGGCCGAGCGCGGCATCGATCGCCAGCGGGATCGCATGGGTTTCCGGCTGGTGCCACTCGCCGATCCGGCCTTCGAAATCGGCACCGGCCGCATTGAAGTAGCGCAGCACCACCGAGCGCAGGCTCTTATACTGATCGTAGTCGGCGAGCGCCTGCTCGACGATATATTTCGTCCGCCCATAAGGATTGATCGGCACCTGCCGGTGCGTCTCGTCGAGCGGCACGCTCTGCGGCAGACCGTAGGTCGCGCAGGTGGAGGAGAAGACGAAGGCGTTGATCCCGGCCGCCTGCGCCGCCGAAAGCAGCGTCAGAGTGCCGATCACATTGTTCTCGTAGAAGGAAAACGGATCCTTGACCGATTCGCCGACCTCGATCAGCGCTGCGAAATGCAGGATCGCCGCCGGCTTGTGCTTGGCAAGCACCTCGTCCAGCCGGGCGCGGTCGCGAATATCGCCTTCCTCGGCCGGCCCCCATTTGACGAACTCCCGGTGACCGTTCGAAAAATTGTCGAAGACGACAGGCTTATAGCCCTTGTTCGCCAGGTCGAGACACGTATGCGAGCCGATATAGCCGGCGCCGCCGACCACAAGAACCGTTTCACCTGCCATGCACCACCCTTGTCATTCAATGAGAGATAGGCGGAACCTAGACGAGATACACGTCAATAAAAAGAAGGAACTTCAATCCGCTTGAACGGGCAATACGTCGAATGCCGAAGAGCTCCCGACCGACTGGAGTACGCCGCGAAGCATTGCTGTGGGCCTTCGCGCATTATTCGCGTGATTTGCATAACCGCCTGCTCTAGTGGGCGAAGAATGATTTGCGCGGAGGGCATGACATGAAGAAGGCGATCATCGTCTGGGGCGGCTGGGAGGGCCATGAGCCCGAACAATGCGCCTGGATCGTCGCCGAGCTCCTGCGCGAGGACGGTTTCGCCGTCGACGTGACCGGAGATCTCGGCATCTTCGCATCGCCTCAGCTCGCCAAGACCGATCTTCTCGTGCCCATCATCACCGGCGAAACGCTGGAAAAGCCCCATGCCAGCGCCCTTGTCGAGGCGGTGCGCGGCGGGCTGGGGCTCGGCGGCCATCACGGCGCGCTTGCCACCTCCTTCAAGGAAAGCGCCGCCTTCCGTTACGTCTCCGGCGTCACCTGGGTCGCGCATCCCGGCAATATCATCGATTTCCACGTCGGCGTCACCCGCCAGGACGACCCCATCATGGAGGGCATTCCAGACTTCGACTATCACTCGGAGCAATATTATCTGCATTACGACCCGAGCGTCGAAATCCTCGCGACGACGACTTTTACCGGCGCTTATGACCCAGCAGCGCGCAATGTCGTGATGCCCGTCGTCTTCAAGCGCCATTTCGGCGCCGGCCGCATCTTCT
Source organism: Rhizobium sp. J15 (assembly GCF_002531825.1). Lineage (GTDB taxonomy): Bacteria > Pseudomonadota > Alphaproteobacteria > Rhizobiales > Rhizobiaceae > Rhizobium. The sequence continues at coordinate 203,883 of NZ_NWSX01000007.1, forward strand.
ATTCGGCTCTCGGCCACGTCGCCGCCGAATTCGACCATCCCTATATGCCGCTGATTCTGCGCCGCGGCCTGGGCTGGGCCGCCCGCCAGTAGCGTCGGGCAGGTCTCTTCTGTGCCAATCCGGACAGGAATCCGCTCGGCGTCTTTGCTGAAATTGCTTTAAAAGGCTGCTTTCCGTTGCCCCTCGTTTTCGATTTCGGGGACCGGCTCGCCATAGACCCGCATCAGCCGCCCGGCCGCCTTCAGCTTTTCGATGAGATCATTTCCATCGGGCGAGGCCTTGGTCAGCTCCAGCTGCTCGAATTCCTTGAGCGCCTGCATCCAATGGCTTTCCCCACGCCCCTCCGGCCGGCCTTCCGATTCCCACAGCGAATAAGCGCGCTGGCTGACCCAGGCGTCCCTATTGTGACTCATTACCAACCCCAGCCGAAAAATTTGGAAGCAGATATCGATAGCAGCAAGGTGCCAAACCCGGCTTTAGGAGTCGTTACGAGGCAGCGTTATTTTTTGGCTAACGTCCATGATTCGGCGAGACTAACCGCCGATAAAGTCATACGAATTCACGATACGATATACCGGCAACTCCTCCCTCGGCAGCTTGGACTGATTTGATTACCGAGTTAGGCTCGGCGCGAAACGACAGCAGGGATCCATGGCAGCAAAGACGACGCTCAACGCGAAGAACCTGGAAGCTCTCGGGGCGCAACGTCTCGCCGAACTGCTGATCGAAATCAGCACCGGCAGCGCCGCCCATAAACGGCGGCTTCGCATGGAACTGGCCGGCAATCAGGGCAGTACCGAGGTCGCGCGCGAGATCCGCAAGCGCCTCGGCAGCATCGCGCGAGCGCAGAGCGTCATCGAATGGCATAAAGTAAAAACCGTCAACGCGGACCTTGAAACGCAGCGATCCGCGATCGTCACCGTCGTGGCCGCCGACGATCCGAAGGAAGCGTTCGATCTCATCTGGCAATTCCTTGCCGTTGCCGATTCGATATTCCATCGATCCAACAGCAGCGACATCCCCTTCATCGAGACGTTCCATCAGGCATGTGCCGATGCCAGCATCATCGCCAGATCCGCAGGCATTGGCATCGATGTCCTTGCCGACAAGGTCTTCGCTGCGCTGCAGAACAACGACCACGGGCAATATGATCCACTGATCGCCGAGATGGTTCCGGCGTTGGGCAAGGACGGCTTGGAGCGTTTGAAGAGCCTTCTGGTGCAATGGTCGAACGAAGCGGAGGAGAAGCCTGCCGACGCCGACCGGGAAATTCTCGGCTGGGGCGGCAGTGGGCCGATCTACAAGGACGAAATCTACGCCAGCCATCGGCGACAGACCGCACGCATCGCTCTGCAGGAAATTGCCGATGCCCAGGATGATGTCGACGCCTTCATCGCCCAGCAGCCGAAAGAGACGCTGAGGACGCCGATGGTCGCGTCAGAGATTGCCAACCGCTTGCTCTCGGCTGGACGCGCCGAGGAGGCATTGAGGATTTTGGACCGCGCCGATCACAGGGGGCGGTTCGAAGTGCCTTTTGAGTGGCAGCGCGCCCGCATCGAAACACTCGATGCGCTCGGACGGGAAGAGGAGGCGCAGGCCTATCGATGGCAGTGCTTCGAGCGATCGCTGAACGGGGAGCATCTTCGCGCTTTCCTGCGAAAGCTCGCCGACTTCGACGACATCGAGGCCGAGGAAAAGGCATTCGCCTTCGCCCACGATTTTCCGGATGTTCATCAAGCCCTTGCCTTTTTCCTTGCGTGGCCCGCACCTGCCGAGGCGGCGAAACTCATCTCCAGGCGCCAGGCGGAACTGGACGGCAATCTTTACGAACTGATGACACCGGCCGCCGAGATGTTGCGGGAAAAATACCCGCTCGCGGCAACCACGGTGCTGCGGTCGATGATCGGTTTCGCTCTCGAATACGGCCGATCCAGCCGTTACAGGCACGCCGCGCGCCATCTTGCCGAATGCGCGTCGCTCGCGCCCCATATCGATGATTTCGGCAGCGCCCGACCTCACGACACCTACGTCACCGAGCTGAAGCGCCAACATGGAAAGAAGCATGGCTTCTGGAGCCTGATACGTTAGGCCCGATATCCGATTTCACAAACAGAAAGGACACCACATGACTGGAACTTCGTGGCATGCAGATCCGCTGGCCTGGGGCAATGGCCCGCGCATTTTCGAAGTATTCCTGGAGCCCACCTGCCCGTACTCCGTCAGAGCGTTCGGCAAGCTCGATGCGCTTCTCGATCAAGCCGGCAAAGACAAGATCACGATCAAGATCCGCCTGCAGTCGCAGCCCTGGCATATGTATTCCGGCGTGATCGTCCGCTGCGTCATCGCAGCCTCGACCCTGGAGGGCGGCAAGGAGACGGCGAAGAAAGTTCTAGCCGCCGTCGCCGCGCATCGGGAGGAATTCGAATTCGAGCGTCATGCTGGCGGCGCGAATATGGATGTGACGCCGAATCAGATCATTGAGCGCCTCGAAAGCTATAGCGGCGTGAAGCTCAAGGACGCCTTCGCGATTCCCGATCTCGACCGGGAAATCAAATGGCACTGCAAATATGCCCGGCAAAACGGCATTCATGTCTCCCCGACCTTCATCATCGACGGTCTGGTGCAGGCGGATATGAGCAGCGGCGATGAAATTGCGGTCTGGGTGAAGAAGGTGCTGGGTAACTGACGCCAGCTATGCCGGCGTCCGAAAATCACAAGCGCTGGCACCAGAAAAAATTATGGCGGAGAGGGTGGGATTTGAACCCACGATACCCTTGCAGGTATGCCGCATTTCGAGTGCGGTGCATTCGACCACTCTGCCACCTCTCCGCGGTCAGGTCGGCGCTTGTTCGGCGCGGGCGTTCTCATAACGGGCATATGACAGGTTGGCAAGCCGAAAAGTCAAAGCATTCCATCCTTTTGCCTTGACACTTTTTTGTCACTCGCGTATCTCGGCTGCGCAATAGGTTCGGAGTAATCCGTGCCTTGCCAGTCCCACGCTCGCGTGGGGCTTTTCACCGGCAGGAAGAGCTCGAGGCCAGCCCTCTGAAATCCCTGCTTAACTTCGACTGATAAAAAGACGGCCACCCTGCTGATCAGCGGGGAGAGCTGGAACGAACATGAAAGGATAAAAAATGTTCGCAGTCATCAAGACCGGCGGCAAGCAGTACCGTGTGGCAGCCAACGACGTGCTGACCATCGAGAAGCTTGAAGCATCCGCTGGCGACTCCATTGAATTCACCGAAGTTCTCGTGATCGGCGAAGGCGCCGACGCGGCGATCGGTGCGCCCTTCGTAGCCGGCGCCTCCGTCAAGGCGGAAGTCGTCGACCAGACCCGCGGCAAGAAGGTCATCGCCTTCAAGAAGCGCCGCCGTCAGAATTCGAAGCGTTCGCGCGGCCATCGTCAGCATCACACGGTCGTCCGTATCACGGACATCGTGGCTGCCAAGTAAGATCAACGGGACAAGGTTTAAAGGAGAACTCCAATGGCACACAAAAAAGCTGGCGGTTCCTCGCGCAACGGTCGCGATTCCGAATCCAAGCGCCTTGGCGTGAAGAAGTTCGGCGGCGAAGCCGTCATCGCAGGCAACATCATCGTGCGTCAGCGCGGTACGCAGTGGCATCCCGGTTCCAACGTCGGCCTCGGCAAGGATCACACGATTTTTGCGCTTACCGCCGGCAATGTGAACTACCGAACGAAGGCCAACGGTCGCGTCTACGTGTCTGTCATGCCGAAAGCGGAAGCAGCGGAATAAGCCGGTAGCGCTCAAAAACAGCCGGCGTCTCATCGACCCGGCTGGCCGTACCAGGTTCAGTCCAGAAAACAGGGGAGATGGGGCGCCATCTCCCCTTTTTCTTTGTCCAAACAGGAGGACTGAACATGCAAGGCGAATTGATAAGGGTCGACCAATCACGGTCGCCCAGGGAAGACCAGCGGTCTCCCAAGGAACGGCTGAGGCCGGAGCGGTTAAGGACCGATTGCCCTGTCTTGTTATCGGAACGGCTCGTCATGCGCGCGCCGCACGAGGAAGACATCGACGCCCTTGCCCATCTCGCCAACAACGCCAAAGTCGCCACCATGGTATCGCGTATGCCGCACCCCTATACCGCCGATGATGCCGCCGACTTTGTTTGGCGTACGCGAAATGGCGAGATGGGCAAGTGCGTCTATGCCATCACCAAAGCCGAAAACGGCGCCTTCATGGGGTGCTGCGGCGTGGAACCGCATACTGACGGCAGGACCGTCGAGATCGGTTACTGGCTGGGTGAGCCCTACTGGAACCAGGGTTATACGACCGAGGCCTGCCATGCCCTGGTCGATATGGTGTTCAGGACGCGTCAGGACGTCGATCAGATCGACGCCCGCTGCCGGGTCATGAACGTCGCCTCGCGGCGCGTCATTCAGAAGTGCGGCTTCCAGTTCCAGGGATCGGGGCTCGCAGCCTCGCTGGCGCTCGGCAGCAACGTGCCTGTGGAATGGTACAGGCTCGACCGCAAGACCTGGATGTCTCTCAGAAGCTGGGGGAACATCGCATGAGCACGACGGCACTGCAAAGGCCGGAGTTGAAGTCGATGATGCCCGGCCCCGCGCCGGTCATCTCGACAGCCCTGCTGACGCTTCGCCCCCACAGGCTGAGCGATGCGCCCGCCATCGCGGAATCGCTGTCCGATTTCGCGGTGACGCGCATGCTCTCCCGCGTACCGGCGCCCTTCGACAGGCAGGATGCGCTGGATTGGCTCGTCCCGGTCACCTCGGGCACGCTGCCGGACTGGCCGCTGGCGATAACAGGCAAGGACGATGTCCATATCGGCAACGTCTCGATCGAGCTGCGCCACGGCCGCTGGCACCTCGGCTACTGGCTGAACCGCTACTACTGGCGGCGCGGCTATATGAGCGAGGCGGTGGCGGCGATCATCGAGCGCTTCTCGCGCCGCATGCCGGAGACGCCGATCCATTCCGGCGTCTTCGCCGACAATCCGGCTTCGCTCAGACTGCAGGAGAAGCTCGGTTTCCGCATGACGGGTTGCGGCGAAATCTATTGTTTCGCCCGCAACACCATGGTGTCGCACATCGAAACCGTGCTGCAGCCTGGCATGCTGCCGCCGCGAAAGGTTGCCTGACAGAGCATGATGCCGAAAAGTGTGAGCGGTTTTCGGATAACATCATGCTCTCATACCAATAGAGAAAAGGAGACGCCGCCCGACCGGCGGCGTCTTCGTCAATCATCGATCTCGACCCATAGGGGGAAGTGATCGGACCCAACGGATTGCGTATCGATCCGTGCGGATTTCAACCGGTCCTTCAGGCCGCAACTGACGAAGCAATAGTCGAGATGCATGCGTTCGCCGTCATCCTCAGGATTCATCCAGCTGTAGCTTCCCGGGCGATAGGCGCCGAGATCGGCAAAGGCGTCGATCGGCGTGCCGATCCTCGCAACCCGGCCGTAATACCCGCCGGCAGCCCCCGCAAGCGCGCAATATTCCGGCGATTCCGGCACCATGTTGAAATCGCCCATGATGACGTAATGCTCCGGCAAAGGCGGCTCCGGCAGGTCGAACTCGGCTGCCCCGGTCAGCGATCCGCCGTCCTGGACAAAGGCGTTGATATGCATGTTCAGGAATTGCAGCTGGCGGATGCGCTCGTCGGGCGAGACATGGTCGAGATGGACCGAATAGACGCGGAGCGCTCCGCCGGGAGCGGCGATCACCGCCTCGGTGGCGCCGCGCTGCGGATTGATCTTGCCGATCGTGCGGCTGCGCGGCAGAAGCAGCGTCCGCGTCGAAAGGATCGGCCAGCGCGACAGCACCATGTTGCCGAACTGGAAGCGCGTGCCGCGCACCGGCCGCAGCCCGCTTTCAGCGGCCTCGATATGCAGATCGCAGGCCGGCCCATACACCCAGAAATGGTCGGGAAAGAAGGCTGCGATATCGCCCGGCATATCGGCGAAACGGTTGCGGGAGAAGCCGCGGGTCACCTCCTGCAGGGCGATGACATCGGCGCCTTCAAGGCTCCGGGCAATTCGTTCCAGATCGTATCTGCCGTCGAGACCGAAGCCGTACTGTATGTTATAGCTCGCAAAAATCACGATAATCTTTGACCTCCGTCGGAACCGCCTATATCGAATGGGCCAAGACGGGCCGTCCAACTGCCACCGGATACTGGAAGTAAAATGAAATTTCTCGACGAAGCAAAGGTCTATATCCGCTCAGGCGATGGCGGCGCGGGCAGCGTTTCCTTCCGGCGCGAGAAATTCATCGAGTTCGGCGGCCCCGACGGCGGTGACGGCGGGCGCGGCGGCGACGTCTGGGTCGAGGCCGTCAACGGTCTCAACACGCTGATCGACTTCCGTTATCAGCAGCATTTCAAGGCGACGATCGGCACCCATGGCATGGGCCGCAACCGCACCGGCGCCAACGGCAGCGATGTGACGCTGAAGGTCCCTGTCGGCACCCAGATCTTCGAGGAAGACCGGGAAACGCTGATCTGCGACCTGACCGAGGAAGGCCAGCGCTTCTGCCTCGCCCATGGCGGCAATGGCGGCTTCGGCAACGCACATTTCAAATCCTCGGTCAATCAGGCGCCGGACTGGGCCAATCCCGGCCTGCCCGGCGAGGAAAAGACCATCTGGCTGCGGCTGAAGCTGATTGCCGATGCCGGCCTCGTCGGCCTGCCGAATGCCGGCAAATCGACCTTCCTTGCGTCGGTCACCCGCGCCCGGCCGAAGATCGCCAATTATCCCTTCACCACGCTGCATCCCAATCTCGGCGTCGCCACGGTCGACGAGCGGGAATTCATCCTTGCCGATATTCCGGGCCTGATCGAAGGCGCCCACGAGGGCGTCGGCATCGGCGACCGTTTCCTCGGCCATGTCGAGCGCACCCGCGTGCTGCTGCATCTCGTCTCCGCCCAGGAGGAAAAGGTCGGCAAAGCCTATAAGACGGTCAAACATGAGCTCGAAGCCTATGGCAACGAGCTGACCGACAAGCCCGAGATCGTGGCACTGTCGCAGATCGACGTGCTCGATGAGGCCGAACTGAAGAAGAAGACGAAAGAGCTGGCCAAGGCCTGCGGCAGAACGCCGTTCCAGATTTCGGCGGCCACCGGCAAGGGCATGACCGAGGTCCTGCGCGCGCTGCGCGACATCATCGTCGAGGCGAATACGGAGGAAAAACCGGCCAAGGTGCCTAAGCTCAGGCATCGCGACATGATCGTCTCCGAAGAGGACGAGGCCGATGACCAGCCGTAAACCGCTCGGCCGCTACCGCCGCATCGTCATCAAGATCGGCTCCGCCCTCCTGGTCGACCGCAAGGCCGGATTGAAGAAGGCCTGGCTCGATGCCATGTGCGCCGATATTGCGGGCCTGAAGGCCAAGGGCATCGATGTGCTCGTCGTTTCCTCGGGGGCGATCGCGCTCGGCCGCTCGGTGCTCGACCTGCCCTCGGGCGCGCTGAAGCTTGAGGAAAGCCAAGCGGCTGCCGCCGTCGGCCAGATCGCGCTGGCGCGCGCCTGGTCGGAAAGCCTGTCGCGCGACGAGATCGTCGCCGGCCAGATCCTGCTGACGCTCGGCGACACCGAAGAGCGCCGCCGCTATCTCAATGCGCGCGCCACCATCAACCAGCTTTTGAAAATCGGCGCCGTGCCGATCATCAACGAGAACGATACGGTCGCGACCAGCGAAATCCGCTATGGCGACAATGACCGCCTCGCCGCCCGCGTCGCGACCATGACCGGCGCCGACCTGCTCATTCTTCTCTCCGATATCGACGGCCTCTACACCGCGCCGCCGCATCTCGATCCGAATGCGGCCTTTCTCGAGACGATCGGCGAAATCACGCCCGAGATCGAGGCGATGGCCGGCGGTGCGGCCTCCGAGCTTTCGCGCGGCGGCATGCGCACCAAGATCGATGCCGGCAAGATCGCCACGACATCGGGCTGCGCCATGATCATCGCTTCGGGCAAGACCGAGAGCCCGCTGTCGGCGATCGAAACCGGTGCCCGCTCCTCCTGGTTCGCCCCTTCGGGCACACCCGTCACCGCCCGCAAGACCTGGATCGCGGGGCAGCTGCAGCCGGCCGGCGAACTGCATGTCGATGAGGGCGCCGTCACGGCGCTCGGCGCCGGCAAGAGCCTGCTTCCGGCCGGCGTGCGTAACGTTACCGGTCTCTTCAGCCGCGGCGATACCGTGGCGATCGTCGGCCCTGAAGGCCGCGAGATCGCCCGTGGCCTTGCCAGCTACGATGCCGAGGACGCCCGCCGGATCGCCGGCCGCAAATCGGCGGAGATCGAGGCCATCCTCGGCTATGCCGGCCGCGCCGCCATGGTCCATCGTGACGACATGGTGATGACCGCGCAAATCAGACAGAAATCGGAAAGGCAGAAGAAGGACGCGAGCTATGCTTGATACCGTTGCGCCGAGCCCTGACATTGACGCGCTGATGAACGACATCGGCCGCAAGGCGAAGGCTGCCGCGCGACCGTTGGGCTTTGCGTCCACCGAGGCGAAGAACCGCGCCCTGAATGCCATGGCCGATGCAATCCTGGCGAACAAGGCGCAGATCCTGGCCGAGAACGCCAAGGACCTGAAGGATATCGAAGGCAGCGAGACGCTGGCCTCCTTCGTCGACCGGCTGACGCTGAACGACAAGCGCATCGCCGAAATGGCCGAGGGAATCCGCGCCATCGCCGCCCTTGCCGATCCGGTCGGCGAAGTCATCGCCGCCTGGGACCGCCCGAACGGCCTTAAGATCGAGCGCGTTCGCACGCCGCTCGGCGTCATCGGCGTGATCTTCGAAAGCCGGCCGAACGTGACGGCCGATGCCGGCGCGCTTTGCCTCAAGGCGGGCAATGCGGTCATCCTGCGCTGCGGCTCGGATTCGCGCCGTTCATCGCAGGCTATCCATGTCTGCATGGTCGAAGGCCTGAAGGCGGCAGGACTTCCAGAGCATACTATCCAACTCGTTCCGGTGACCGACCGCGCCGCCGTTGGTGCCATGCTGCGCGGCCTCGACGGATCGATCGACGTCATCGTGCCGCGCGGCGGCAAGAGCCTGGTCGCCCGCGTGCAGAACGAGGCCCGGGTGCCGGTCTTTGCCCATCTGGAAGGCCTTTGCCACATCTATGTCGATGCATCGGCCGATCTCGATATGGCGAAGAAGATCGTTGTCAACGCCAAGATGCGCCGCACCGGCATCTGCGGCGCAGCCGAAACGCTGCTCGTCGATGGCGCGGCGATCGGCACGCATCTGACGCCATTGCTTGAGGTTCTCACGAATGCCGGCTGCGAGATCCGCGCGTCGGCAGCGGTGCTGAAGGTCGCGCCCGGCATGAAACCTGCGACCGAGGAAGACTGGTCGACCGAATATCTCGACGCGATCATCTCGGTCGCCGTCGTCGACGGCATATCGGGCGCGATCGCCCATATCCAGAAATACTCCTCGAACCACACCGAGGCCGTGATCGCCGAAGATCCCGCCGTCGTCGAGCGCTTCTTCACGGAAGTCGATTCGGCGATCCTGCTGCACAATGCCTCGACGCAGTTTGCCGATGGCGGCGAGTTCGGCATGGGCGCGGAAATCGGCATTGCCACCGGCAAGATGCATGCCCGCGGCCCCGTCGGCGTCGAACAGCTCACCTCCTTCAAATACCGGGTGCGCGGTGCCGGACAGACCCGACCCTGACGTGACGGCGGAAAATCTGGACCGGCGCTATCTCCGCATGCCGCACAGCGAGCGCGGCATGATCATCGGCCTGTTCGGCGGTTCGTTCAATCCGCCGCATCAGGGCCATGCACTGGTCGCCGAGATCGCCATCAAGCGGCTCGGCCTCGACCAGCTCTGGTGGATGGTAACGCCGGGCAACCCGCTGAAAAGCCGCAATCTTCTCGCGCCGCTTGCCGCGCGCATCGCGGAGAGCGAGCGGATCGCCGCCGATCCGCGCATCAAGGTCACCGCTTTCGAACAGGCGCTCGGCGTCAGCTATACCGCCAATACGCTTGCCCGCGTCAAAGCCCGCAATCCGCATGTGCATTTCATCTGGATCATGGGTGCCGACAGCCTGCAGACCTTCGACAAATGGCAGAAATGGCAGGAGATTGCCCGCACCTTCCCGATCGCCGTCATCGACCGGCCGGGCGCCACACTCTCCTACCTCTCCTCGAAAATGACGAGAACCTTCGATTTCGCCCGGATCGACGAGGACGACGCACGCGTTCTCTGGAAGAAGCCGGCCCCGGCCTGGACCTTCATCCACGGGCCGCGCTCCGGCCTGAGCTCGACGGCCATTCGCAACGGCGCGCTGCCGGGCAAGGCCGAATAGACTGTTTTTCAGGGATGCCAGAAACGAGAAAGCCCGACGGGGGAGGAGATCCGTCGGGCTTATAAACTCGATCGACAACTGGGAGGAGGAGTGTTGCCGATCCTGTCGAACGGCTATGGGAGGAGGAGAAAGCCGTTTCGATGAGTGTGTTGTATCATATTCCCGAGAAAGGTGAATATCGATTTGTGCAATGCAGCAATGCGAACGATGCAAGACTGAGGGCGGGAGGCTTGAACTACTGCCGATATTATCGGCACGGCCCCGCAAATTGGCCCTTTCCCACGGCAGTTCGCATGGTTTGAGGGCTGGCATCCCGTGCTCGTCGCGCCTGCACAGATATCTCCGTCTCATAAAGCTATGCGCCTCATGAAGACGTAACTCCAGCGGCCGCAGATACGGTTATATTTCTATGGATATATCCCTAGCCAAAATGCCGGCATCGTTATATTCGCCAAAATATTTCGAATCCTGGGGAGTGACAGCATGCAGAACCGCCGCCAATGGATGAAACTGGCAACCGCCGTGATCGCGGCGCTCTGGTCGACCGCCGCATTATCAGTACCGGCCGCAGCCGCCGAAAAACTGACCGTCTTTGCCGCGGCAAGCCTCAAGAATGCTCTCGACGCCGCCAACGCCGCCTGGGCGAGGGAAAGCGGAAAGGAGGCCGTCGCCTCCTATGCGGCAAGCGGAGCGCTGGCCAAACAGATCGAAAACGCCGCACCCGCCGATATCTTCATCTCGGCCGATCTCGACTGGATGGATTACCTCGCCAAGAAAAACCTGATCAAGGCCGACACCCGCACGAACCTGCTGGGAAACAGGATCGTGCTCGTTGCCGAAAAGGACAAGGCAAAACCCGTCGAGATCAAGCAGGGCTTCGATCTTGCCGGTTTGCTGGGCGATGGCAAGCTCGCCATGGGTGAGCCGAAATCGGTGCCCGCCGGCAAATACGCCATGGCCGCGCTCGAAAAACTCGGCGTCTGGACATCGGTCGAAACCAAGGTCGCCGGCGCCGAAAGCGTGCGCGCCGCCCTCGCCCTCGTCTCCCGCGGCGAAGCGCCCTGTGGCATCGTCTACCAGACGGATGCGGCAGCCGATAAGGGCGTCGCCATCGTCGGCACCTTCCCGGCCGAGTCCCATCCGCCGATCATCTACCCGGTCGCAATTCTTGCCGAAAGCAAGAACCCGGATGCGGCAGCCTATCTCGATTTCCTGAAATCGGACAAGGCGGCCACCTTCTTCACGTCGCAGGGATTTATCGTTCTCGAGTGACTGAGGGGCGAAATGATTGCGGAATCAACAACCACCGCTTAGCGTGAAGGCTGACAGAACCGGCTATTGCTCCTTCGTCATGCTCGGGCTTGTCCCGAGCATCTGCATCCGCTTGATAGGGCAGCAGATCCTCGGCACAAGGCCGAGGATGACGCGGAGTAAAAGGTGAACTGAGCCTCAGTGAGCCTTCGATTTCGTGGAGACAACAGCATTTGGATATACTGGGCCTGAGCAATGAAGAATGGACGGCGATCCTGCTCAGCCTGCGCGTCTCGCTGGTCGCCATGCTGGCGAGCCTTCCCTTCGGCATTCTGGTCGCGCTGCTGCTTGCCCGCGGCCGCTTCTGGGGCAAGTCGGTGTTGAACGGCTTGGTTCACCTGCCGCTGATCCTGCCCCCCGTCGTCACCGGTTTCCTTCTCCTGATCCTCTTCGGCCGCCGCGGCCCGATCGGCAGCCTGCTCGATCAGCATTTCGGCATCGTCTTCTCCTTCCGCTGGACGGGTGCAGCACTCGCCTGCGCCGTCATGGCCTTTCCGCTGATGGTGCGCAGCATCCGCCTGTCAATCGAAGTGGTCGACCGCAAGCTGGAAGAGGCAGCCGGCACGCTCGGCGCCGGTCCCGCCTGGGTTTTCCTGACGATCACCCTGCCGCTGATACTCCCGGGCATCATCGCCGGCATGGTGCTTTCATTCGCCAAGGCGATGGGCGAGTTCGGCGCCACGATCACCTTCGTCTCCAACATTCCGGGCGAAACCCAGACGCTGCCGGCTGCGATCTACACCTTCACCCAGGTACCGGGTGGCGATGCCGGCGCGCTGCGGCTGACGCTGGTCGCCATCGTCATTTCCATGGCCGCCCTGCTCGCATCCGAATTCCTCGCCCGCCTCGCCGGCCGGAGGATCGATCCGGAATGACGCTGATCGTAGAGGCAAAACAGAGGCTCGGCGCCTTTTCGCTCGACGCTGCCTTCACCTCCGAGCGCGGCGTCACCGCGCTGTTCGGCCGTTCCGGCTCCGGCAAGACGTCGCTGATCCGCATCATCGCCGGGCTTGCCCGCCCCGATGAAGGCCGCGTCATGCTCGACGGCGAGGCGCTGACGGAGACCGCCGGCGGCATCTTCGTCCCGAAACACCGCCGCCGTTTCGGCTACGTCTTCCAGGAGGCGCGGCTGTTTCCGCATTTGAGCGTCCGCGCCAATCTTTCCTATGGTCGCTGGTTCGCGCCGCAGGCGGCAGGCCGCGAGAGCTTCGACCGCATCGTCGACCTGCTCGGCATCGAGGCGCTGCTCGAGCGCAGCCCCGCAAAGCTTTCCGGCGGCGAGAAACAGCGCGTTGCGATCGGCCGCGCCCTTCTCTCTTCCCCCCGCCTGCTGTTGATGGACGAGCCGCTCGCCGCCCTCGACGAGGCGCGCAAGGCCGAGATCCTACCCTATCTGGAGCGGTTGCGCGATGAGACGGAAATCCCGATCGTCTATGTCAGCCATGCGATCGCCGAGGTGGCGCGCCTGGCAAACCAGGTCGTCCTCATGCGCGACGGCAGGGTGGAAGCGACAGGTCCGGCCCTCGACATATTGAGCCGTCCCTCCGCGGCTTCCGACAGGAAGGAAGCGGGCGCTCTGCTGCAGGGCACCGTCGAAAGCTTCGATGCCGGTCACCACCTGTCGATCGTCGCCCTGAAATCCTGCCGGCTGCATATTCCCGGCGCCGCCCTTGCGCCCGGCAAGCCGGTCCGCATCCGCATTCCCGCACGCGATGTCATGCTGGCGACGGCAAGGCCCGAGGGGCTGAGTGCGCTGAACATTCTCGAAGGTAGGATCGAGGACATGTCGCCGCAGCACGACGGAACGGTCGAAATCCGGATCGATTGCGGCGGCGATGCCATTCTCTCGCGCATCACCGCCTTGTCCCGGGAGCGTCTCGATCTCCGGCCCGGCAAGACCGTCTTCGCCATCGTCAAGACGGTCGCCCTTGAAGCCTGATCAGCTGCCCTGCTGCCGGCTGCGCTTGCCTTCGAGCCAGGCGAGGTCCTCGGCGAGGCTCTCCCGCATCGTCTTTTCCATCCGGCGGAAGCGGTCGAGCAGTTCCTCGCCGAACGGCGTCAGCGCCGCGCCACCGCCCTTCTGCCCGCCGCGCTGCGATTCCACCACCTGTTCTGAGAACATCCGGTTCATCTCGCTGACGAGCAGCCATGCCCGCCGGTAGGACATGTCCATCGCCCGTCCCGCCGCCGAAATCGAGCCAGTCTCGCGAATATGCTCCAAGAGTTCCATCTTGCCGTGACCGAGACGATCCTCATCCGGAAAGCTGATTCGCAGGACGGGAACGATTAATTTTGCAGCCGTGTCGGTCATCGAAGCCAGAAATCGTGAAATTTGCCGCACTTTACGCTGCGGCATGGAAACTGTACACCGCCCGCAAGAAGCAGCTCCAGCGGCAATATTCTTTAATTCTAACGTAAGATCGGCTTTTCCGCCGCTCGGTACGTTAGCGCGTCTTGAAACATTAATGGTTTGATGCCTATCTTAACCATGATCCGGTCGTTTTCGGATCTCGTGTTGTGCATGGTTTGTCATTCCAGGAAAGGGAAAGCACTGACAACAGTACACGCCAAGGGAAAAACGCTCGCCGTTGTCCCGAAGAGTGCGGAACGTGGCGCCGATGCCGCCGCCCGTACCTTAGAAGCCGTCCTCGCCAGCCTCGAGGACTCCAAAGCTGAAGATATCGTCACCATCGACATTGCCGGCAAATCGGCGCTTGGAGACTACATGATCGTCGTCTCCGGCCGCTCGAACAGGCATGTCATGGCGATCTCGGATCATCTGCTCACCGATCTTAAGGACGAGGGCTTTGGATCAGCCCGCGTCGAAGGTCAGGAGGGCGGCGATTGGATCCTGATCGACACCGGTGACATCATCGTGCATGTGTTCCGTCCCGAAACCCGCGAGTTCTACAACATCGAAAAGATGTGGGCGGCTCCGGATATGGACGAAGAAACACGGCACTGACAGGCGGGCCGGCACTTCGCTCGGCGCCTGAGACGTGGCATTGACTGGCCGGGAAACACAGCAAGCCGGCCTGTGGCGCATCGTGCGTCTGAAGTGCCGCCATGAACGGGAGCGGGTGAATGCGAATTGGTCTTTTTGCTGTGGGACGGCTGAAGTCCGGCCCCGAAAAGGATCTTGTGGCCCGTTACCTGGACCGTTTCGCCAAGGCCGGCTCCGCGGTCGGCCTTGAATTCACTCGCGTCGCCGAAGTTGCCGAAAGCCGCGCCTCCAATGCGGAAACCCGCAAGCGTGAAGAGGCGGCCATGCTTTTGAAATCGCTTGCCGAGGGCAGCATCCTCATCCTGCTCGACGAGCGCGGCAAGGCGCTCGACAGCGAAGCCTTCGCCAACCTGTTGGGCGGTTATCGCGACCAGGGCAAGCGCGAGCTGACGATTGCGATCGGCGGCGCCGATGGCCTCGATCCCGCCCTTTACGACCGCGCCGATGCGACGCTGTGCCTGGGAAAAATGACCTGGCCGCACCAGATCGTCCGCACGCTGATCGCCGAACAGCTCTATCGCGCCGTCACCATCCTCTCCGGCCACCCCTATCACCGCGTCTGAAAAGACCCGCGGCGCGTATGCGTCGGATTGTCACGCAGGCTTGTTTTGCCTGGCTGTTCGTTCTGCGCCAAACTTTCTGGCAAAGCGCGCCAAATCAGCTTAGTCTCCGCGCGATTTGAAAGAGTGCCCAGACACGCATGACGAGAACAGCAACCAGGCAACACCGCATGATCCTGCCGGCTATTGCGGCCGGTTTTGGTGCGGCGCTGGTCGTTATTCCGGCAAACCCCTTTACCGTCCAGGCACAGGATGCCACGCCTGAAGCGGTGCAATCTCCAGCCTCGCCGGCAGCCGTGCCGCCGCCGCCCGATCCGGCCGCCGAACTCTCCGCCAAACGCGACCAGACCCGTGCCGAGCTCGAAACCCTGTCGAAATCGATCAGCCTTTCCTCCGACAAGGTGAGCGAGCTTCAGCAGAGCATCGCCAGCCTGGAAAAGAGCACGCAAAGCATCCGCCAGGCGCTGATCGATTCCGCCGCCCGCCGCAAGGGGCTCGAAAAACAGATCCTCGAAAGCGAAAAGAAGCTTGCCGATCTCGGCGTCAAGGAAGATGGCATCCGCCGCTCCCTGCACGAACGCCGCGGCCTGCTGGCCGAGGTGCTGGCGGCCCTCCAGCGCATGGGCCGCAACCCGCCGCCCGCTTTGCTCGTCACCCCCGATGATGCGCTTGCATCCGTGCGTAGCGCCATCCTGCTCGGCGCCGTCGTGCCCGGCATCCGCAAGGAAACCGACAAGCTTGCCGCGGACCTTGCCAGTCTCGCCGCCTTGCAGACCGCAAGCGCTGCCGAAAAGGCCAGCCTGACGGCGACGATGACCGACAATATCGAGGAAGAACGGCGCATGGACCTGCTGCTTGCCGAAAACGACAAGCTCAGCCGCAGCGATGCCGCCGAACTCGAGGCAGAAAAGAAGCGTTCGGAGGAATTGGCCGGCAAGGCTACCAGCCTCGAAAGCCTCGTCGCGTCGATGGAATCCGAGATCGCCTCGGTGCGTGAAGCGGCCGCCGCCGCCCGCCAGGCAGAGGAGAACCGCAGGCTGCTGACGGACGAGCAGCGCGCCCAGGCGAAGGCTCTGGCCGAGAGCGGTGTGCCCGATAAAAACCGCATTGCGCCCGCATATCCCTTCGGGGAATTGAAGGCGAAATTGGAACTGCCCGTGGCGGGCGATATCCTGCGCCAGTTCGGCGATGCCGACGGTACGGGACATGAGGCCATGGGCATGACGGTCGCCACCAACCCGGAGACGGTGGTAACCGCCCCTGCAGATGGCCTGGTGGTTTTCGCCGGCGCTTTCCGCAGTTACGGCCAGATGATCATCCTCGACACGGGCGACGGATATCACCTGGTTCTCTCGGGAATGGATACGATCAATACCCGTCAGGGAAAATTCGTTTTCGCCGGCGAGCCGCTCGCCGTGATGGGAGCGAAAAGAGTGGCGAGCGCAACTGCATTGGCGCTGGAAACGGACCGGCCAACGCTTTACATTGAATTTCGAAAAGACGGTAAACCGGTCGATTCCCGACCGTGGTGGACCGCCAAGGACACTGGAAAGGCACGCAATGATTCGTAGGGCTTCTCTTGTTCTGGTCGGCGCATTGATGGGTGCGACCGCCATGAGCGTCATTTACTCGGCGGGTGTGCCGGCAGAAGCGGCCGGATCCTCCACCTACAAGGAACTCTCGATTTTCGGCGATGTCTTCGAGCGTGTGCGTGCCCAATACGTGACGCCGCCGGCCGAGGACAAGCTGATCGAGAATGCCATCAACGGCATGCTCTCCTCGCTCGACCCGCATTCGAGCTATATGAATGCGAAGGACGCCGAGGACATGCGCACCCAGACCAAGGGTGAGTTCGGCGGCCTCGGTATCGAAGTCACGATGGAAGACGAGCTCGTCAAGGTCATCACCCCGATCGATGACACGCCCGCCGCCAAGGCCGGTGTTCTCGCCGGCGACTATATCTCCGAGATCGACGGCCAGTCCGTGCGTGGCCTGAAGCTGGAAGACGCCGTCGAGAAGATGCGCGGCGCCGTCAACACGCCGATCAAGCTGACGCTGATCCGCAAGGGCGCTGACAAGCCGATCGAGCTGACGATCGTCCGTGACGTCGTCGCCGTCCAGGCGGTCAAGTCGCGCGTCGAGGACGATGTCGGTTATCTCCGCATCATCTCCTTCACCGAAAAGACCTATCCGGACATGGAGAAGGCGATCAAGAAGATCAAGGACGCCGTTCCGGCCGACAAGCTGAAGGGTTACGTCCTCGATCTGCGCCTCAATCCGGGCGGCCTGCTCGACCAGGCGATCAACGTCTCCGATGCCCTGCTGCAGCGCGGCGAGGTCGTTTCGACCCGCGGCCGCAATCCTGACGAAACCCGCCGCTTCAACGCCGGCCCAGGCGACCTGACGGATGGCAAGCCGGTCATCGTGCTGATCAACGGCGGCTCGGCTTCCGCATCGGAAATCGTCGCCGGCGCCCTTCAGGATCTGCGCCGCGCCACCATTCTCGGCACGCGCTCCTTCGGCAAGGGTTCCGTCCAGACGATCATCCCGCTCGGCGAAAACGGCGCGCTGCGCCTGACCACGGCGCTCTATTACACGCCGTCGGGCCGCTCGATCCAGGGCACCGGCATCACCCCCGACATCAAGGTCGAAGAGCCGCTGCCGCAGGAGCTGCAGGGCAAGATGGTGACCGAAGGCGAATCCAGCCTGCGCGGCCACATCAAGGGCCAGAGCGAGACCGACGAAGGTTCTGGCTCCGTCGCCTATGTGCCGCCGGATCCGAAGGATGACGTTCAGCTGAACTACGCGCTCGATCTCCTGCGCGGCAAGAAGACCGATCCGGCCTTCCCGCCGAATCCTGACAAGGCCGTCGTCGCCAAGTAATCGATCATCTCAAGGCCGGGCACCTCGCCCGGCCTTGAGCCTTTCTGCTGTTTCCCGGTTTTGGAGCGGGCGAGAAAATTGGGAACGGATCTGCATGCGCCTTTAGGCCGCAACCGCAAAGCCGGCAGCCGGCGCCCGGGCGTTCTGCGCCTCGGCCGCATCGCCGCCAGCCTTTGCCTTTTCGCCATCGGCGGCTTCTCCCTCTATACGGCGTTTCGCGGCGATGGGCTCGAACGCAAAAAAACCGCCGCAACCGAGCAGGCGGCGCCCCCCTCCGGCGCATCTCAACAGGCGGCGGCGCCGGCTGGCCAGCCAGCGAACGGCATGCCCCGCGCCGAGCCCCGTTCGGGCGCCAATGTCGAGCAGATGGTCACCGGCGATGGCTCGGTCGTCACCAAATACAGCCCCCGCCCCCGTGACGGCAGCGGGCCTGTCCTGGTCGATGCGATGCAGATCGGCCAGGATCCGCGCATGGCGGCCCAGCCCAACGAAACGCTGCTGGAAGAATCTCCCTATGGCAGGCTGCCGATCGTCGGCCCCGATGGCCGGCGGCCGATGGATCAATATGCGCGGCCCTCGTCCGGCGCGCGCGGCGTCCGGGTCGCCATCGTCGTCAGCGGCCTCGGGCTGAGCCAGACGGGAACGCAGCGCGCCATCGCCGAACTGCCCGAGGAGATCACGCTTGCCTTCGCAACAAGCGGCAACAGCCTGCAGCGCTGGATGCAGGAGGCCCGCCGCGGCGGCCACGAAATTCTTCTGCAGGTGCCGCTCGAACCTTTTGATTACCCGGCGAATGATCCCGGTCCGGAAACGCTGCTGACGTCGAAGCCGGTGGCCCGCAACATCGAAAACCTGCACAAGGCGATGGGCGAGATCACCAACTATACCGGCCTCATGAACTATCTCGGCGGCCGTTTCCTGTCCGATCCCACCGCCATGGAACCTGTCATGCGCGATATCGGCAAACGCGGGCTGCTGTTCCTCGACGATGGCAGCTCCGCCCAGTCGAAGACGGCTGATGTCGCCAAGGGAACGGAGCTGCCCTATGCTTTCGCCGACCTGCAGCTCGACGGCCAGCTCGATATCAATGCCATCCTGCAGAAACTTGACGAACTCGAGCGCGTCGCCCGCAAGAACGGCCAGGCCATCGGCGTCGCCTCGGCTTTCGATGAAAGCGTCGACGCCATCGCCAGATGGAGCCAGGAGGCGGCGATGCGCGGCATCGAAATCGTCGGCATCGCCGCCCTCGCCAATGATCCCAGGAATCCGTGAACGGAGAAAAAAATGAGCCAGGCGACTGTGAAAGCAGAGGATCTGCCTTACCGCCCCTGCGTCGGCGTGATGATCCTCAATCGCGACGGCCTGGTCTGGGCCGGGCGGCGGATCGCTGACGGAAACTCCGAATTCGATGGCTCGCCGCAGCTCTGGCAGATGCCCCAGGGCGGCATCGACAAGGGGGAGGACCCTTTGGACGCCGCTTACCGCGAGCTTTACGAGGAAACCGGCATCAGGACGGTGACGCTGCTTGCCGAGGCACGGAATTGGATCAATTACGATCTGCCGCCGCAGCTGATCGGTATCGGACTGAGGGGGAAGTTCCGCGGCCAGACGCAGCGCTGGTTCGCCTTCCGCTTCGACGGCGACGAAAGCGAGATCGCCATCAATCCGCCGCCCGGCGACCACGAGCCGGAATTCGATGCCTGGGAGTGGAAGCCGATGCAGGAATTGCCGGGACTGATCGTCCCCTTCAAGCGCGCCGTCTATGACCAGGTGGTCGCCGAATTCCAGCACCTGGCAACGCTTCAATCGGAAGATTGATAAGGGCGGACCGGCCGCTCTTTTCACGCTCGCAAGACACAGCAGAAGGCGCCCGGTGATGCCGGATCGGGAATACCGGCCGTCGGGGACGGCCGGCATCGCTCGTATTTATTCGGCTTCGTTGGCGGAATCGGCGTTGAGCTGGCCGTATTTGCTTTCGCCGATTTTCTCGAGCAGATCGAGCTGGGTTTCGAGGAAGTCGATATGGCCTTCCTCATCCATCAGCAGCTCTTCGAAGAGCTTCATCGAAACGTAGTCGCCGGCCTCGTGACAGATATCGCGGGACTTCTTGTAGGCCGTGCGGGCGTCGTATTCGCCGGCAAGATCGGCTTCCAGGACTTCCTTGACGTTCTGGCCGATTCGCAGAGGCGCCAGCGTCTGCAGATTGGGATGACCTTCGAGGAAGATGATGCGCGCAACAAGCCGGTCGGCATGGTGCATCTCTTCGATGGATTCGGCGCGCTCCTTCTTGGCGAGCTTGGTGTAGCCCCAATCTTCAAGAAGACGATAGTGAACCCAATATTGGTTGACCGCACCGAGTTCGAGGAACAATGCCTCGTTAAGCCGCTCGATGACCTTTTTGTCGCCTTTCAATGTCCGCTCTCCTGTTTTCCTCATGGAATTGTTTCAAGCGAGACATGAAATCAAATATTTCGGCTTCCGTCGAGTGGCGACGGGCGTGATATTCCTCGGTCGTCTGGATAATGATGTCGACCACGTTGGGGAAACAGCCGCAGCAGCGACCGCGTTTTTCCATGGCGTGATAGACCTTCGCAGGCACGATAAGCTGCCAACAGTCTTCGTCGAGAAGGTTGGTGATAACCTCCCGGATTTCCTTGTCGGTTATATAATTGCAGCTGCAGACAAGCACGTCTTCATTTCCAAACATGACACTGACTATCGTGTTTTCTGCTAAAGAAGATGGTGGCTGTCAAGAAAAAATTCGAGTCCGATCCTCTGGAAAGCAACGTCAGGCGGGGACTGTTGCAGATTGTCTAATATTACGAGGCACGTCCGGGACGATGAATTCAACTCGCAAAAGCCCGCCGAATGATCCCGGCCGGCGCGGCGCGCTTCAATGGAAGTTCCGCCCGCGCGGCATGACTTCGGCGGTTTCCGCCACGCCCGAATGGCGGCTTGCGGCTGCCGTTCCTCTTTCCTGCCCCGGCCTCTTGCGCGCATCCGCGGCCTGGCGCTGGTCGATTCCCGGCCTCAGCACCTCGTCCGAACGTTCGCAGGCGCCGAAACGTCGGGCCTCGCGCTGCAGGATGCCGAGCGCCGGCGTCATGTCCTCGATATGCTCGACGACGGTATGGATCACGCCGCTATGACTTTGCAGCCTGCCGCGGATTTTCACGAGCCGGGCGCCCATCACAACCGCCTGGTATTTGTCGAATATCGTGCTCCAGACGATCGCATTGGCGACCCCGGTCTCATCCTCCAGCGTCATGAAGATCACGCCCTTGGCCGAGCCTGGCCGCTGGCGCACCAGCACGAGGCCGGCGATCGTCACCCTCTTTCCGTTCGGCACCCTCAGAAGATCGACATTGCGCGTGATGCCGATCTTCTGGAACTCCTCGCGCAGGAAGGAAACCGGATGCGCCTTCAGCGACAGCGAGAGATAACGATAATCCTCGATCACCTGCTCGCCCGGCTGCATCTCCGGGAGGCGGGCCTTCGGTTCGACCTGAAGGTCGATATGGTTGACCTGATCGAACAGAGGCAATGTCTCGGGCGCGTATTTTGTGTCCAGCGCCCTTGCGGCCCAGAGCGCCTCGCGTCTCGACAGGCCGATCGAACCGAAGGCGTCGGCATCGGCAAGCCGCTCGATATCGCCCCTGTCGAGGCCGGACCGCAGCCAGAGGTCGCGAACCGAGCCGTAGCCGGCGCCCCTGTGGGCGAGAAGGCCCTCCAGCGCTTTCTCGGACAGGCCCTTGATCTGCCGGAAGCCGAGGCGGACGGCCCGCTTCGACTTGATGATCCCACGCATATCGGCATGCCGCCTGTCGACGGCATTCCTGTCGAACACCGCCTCTTCGAGCCGGCAATCCCAATCGGAGCTGTTGATGTCGACCGGCCGGATCTCGACCCCGTGTTCCCTGGCGTCGCGGACGAGCTGCGCCGGCGCGTAAAAACCCATCGGCTGCGAATTGAGCATGGCCGCGCAGAAGACGTCGGGATAATAGGCCTTGACCCAGGACGACGCATAGACCAGCAGGGCGAACGAAGCCGCATGGCTTTCCGGAAAGCCGTATTCACCGAAGCCCTCGATCTGGCTGAAGCAGCGTTCGGCAAACTCCTTCGGATAGCCTCTCCTCGTCATGCCGTTGATCAGGTCGTCCTTGAACTCGTTCACCTTCCCCAACCGCTTGAAGGTCGCCATCGAGCGGCGCAGACGGTCGGCCTTGGCAGGCGAGAATCCGGCCGCGGTGATCGCGATCTGCATGGCCTGCTCCTGAAAGAGCGGGACACCGAGCGTCCGTTTCAGGATCGGGATCATTTCGTCTTTCGGATATTCGATCTTGAAATCGGGGGAATGCGACTGCTCCCGCCGTGTGAGATAGGGATGAACCATGTTGCCCTGGATGGGGCCGGGACGGACGATCGCCACTTCGATCACGAGATCGTAGAATCGCCGCGGCTTCAGGCGGGGCAGCATGCTCATCTGCGCCCTGCTTTCGATCTGAAAGACGCCCAGCGTATCGGCCCGGCACATCATGTCGTACACCGGCACACCTTCGTCCCCGTGTTCCCTGTTGCCGAGATCGGCAAGGGTTTTCTTCACGTCGTAATGCAGCGCGAGCAGTGAAAAAGCCTTTCTCAAGCAGGTCAGCATTCCGAGTGCCAGCACATCGACCTTCAGGATCCTGACATTGTCGAGATCGTCCTTGTCCCACTCGATCATGAAGCGGTCCGGCATCGCCGTCTTCATGATCGGCACGACTTCGTCGAGCCGGTCCCGTGTGATGACGAAGCCGCCGACATGCTGGGTCAGATGGCGCGGAAAACCGAGGAGTTCCGAGGCATAGCGCAAAACATTCAGGGTCACAGGGTCCGAAATGTCGAGCCCGGCCGCCTTGGCATCGCGCTCAGACAGATTATCCTCCGACCAGCCCCAGACCAGGCTGCTGATCGCCGACTGCACATCCTCCGAAAGCCCGAAGGCCTTGGAGACCTCGCGGCCGGCGGAACGGGTGCGATAGGTGGTGACGCCAGCCGTCAGCCCGGCATGCTCCTTGCCATATTTCCCGTAGATGTGCTGGATGACTTCTTCGCGCCGGTCATGCTCGAAATCCACGTCGATATCAGGCGGCTCGTCGCGATCCATCGAGATGAAGCGGTCGAAGAGCAAGGTGCTTTTGGTCGGATCGACTTCCGTGATCTCGAGGCAATAACAGATGACCGAATTGGCCGCCGAACCGCGGCCCTGGCACAGGATCTTCAATTCATAGCGGGCATGCTGAATGAGCTTGTGGACCGTCAGGAAATAAGGCTCGTATTGTTTCTCCCTGATGAGATTGAGCTCATAATCGATCTGGGTCTGGATTTCACCGGGAACACGCTCCGGATAACGCTTCGCTGCCCCTGCCCGCGTCAGACGTTCGAGGGTCTCATAGGGCGTCTCGCCGGGATCGTTTTCAGGCGGATAATTGTGTTTGAGTTCATCGAGCGAAAACGAAAGCCCGCCGAAGAACGTTTCCGTATTGGCAATCGCCTCCGGATAGTCCCGGAAGACGCGGGCCATTTCACGTGAATCCTTGAGATAACGCTCGGCATTCGGCGCAAGAAGAAAACCTGCCTCGGCAATCGGCACATGCTCCCGGATCGAGATGACGATATCGGAAAGGGGACGGCGGTCGGTATGGTGATAGAGCGGCTGATTGGTCGCGATGACAGGAACGCGGCTGCGGGCGGCGATCATGGAAAGAACGGCGAAAACCTGACGGTCGCGGCCGTCATAGGAAGGGGCCAGCGCCATGTGGAACGCCTTGCCGAAACGTTCCCGGAAGCGTTCGAGACAGGCCTGCAATTCCTGCTCACCATCAGCCTTGCCGGCAACCGAGGAATCGGGAACGAGGGCGAGCATCATCTCGTCTCCCCATTCCATGATATCCGCCTCGTAAAGCAGGCAGGATCCTTTTTCCGCCCGCAGATTTCCCGCGCTCAGCAAACGGCAGAGATGCGCCCACCCCCGTCGGTTCTTGGGGTAGGCAAGGATGTCGGGCGTTTCGTCCGCAAAGACGAGCCGGGCGCCCGGCTGAATGCGGATCGGATCGAGGATCGGCCCTTCCTCTTTTCCGTCGAGGTTCTTCTCGTGCCTTCTGTTGAATTTCTCTTCGATCTCCTGCGCCTGCGCATAGGCCCTGACGACGCCGGCAACCGAGTTCCGATCGGCAATCCCAAGACCGGAAAGCTTCAGCATGGCGGCCTGCACCACCATTTCCTCGGGCTTGGAGGCACCTTCCAGAAAGGAAAAATTGGTGCGCGCCCCGATCTCGAAAAATGCCGGCGCCGTCTTCATGCGAAAACCCCGTGCATGAACCAGCGCGGCGGGTCCTTCTCGCCGTAAAAGCCTTCGCGATAGATCCAGAAGCGGTGCCCGGCCTGGTCTTCGACACGGAAATAGTCGCGCGTCCGGGCATCGGCGCCATCGATCCACCACTCCATGGCAAGGCGTTCGGGACCTTCGCTACGAAGGATCCGATGCTGCATGCGCCGCCAGCGGAAGCTTTGCGGCGGCCCCTCCGGAACTTCGGCAAGCGAAGCTTCCACCGGTTCCGGCTTGGCAAAAAGCCGCAAAGGCCGCTCGCTGCGAGAGGGAGCGATATGGCTTTTGCCGCTTCCGCGCTGCGCGGGAAAACTCTCCATGAGAGGAATTGTTATGACCGCGCGCTCCGGCACGTGGCTTTCGCGAAACTGAAAGCCCTGCAGGCAGTCCGCACCGAGGCGGGCCGAAACGCGATCGATGAAAGCGGCCAGCGAAATCTCTCTTTGCCGGCCGCCGTCGAAATCCCCCTGCGTGGCTTCGAAGGGCTCATGGCGCACGACATTCAGCCGCAGGATTTCGAAACCGTAACCGGCATCGAGATCGTCATGAATGGCCTGCAGGCGCTGGGAAAACAGATCCGCGATCCGCTTCGGCTCCCTCAGCGGCCGCGAAGCCCCGACGGAAATCCTGAAAACCCTGCCGTCGACCCGAAACAGCACGAGTTCGAAAGTGCGGCCCCCGGCGCCGCGGGCTTCCAGGGACGGTTTCAGCGATAAAGCCACCTGGCCGGCAAGGGCGAGAATATCCTCCTCGGTGCCGATCGGCTCGGCCAGGCGCCGTTCGGCCGACAGGCTCGCAACGGGCAGCCGCGGCGAAACCGGCTCCTCATCATGTCCGAGCGCCTGATCGAGCCGCAGAAGCAGGCTTGCTCCGAAACGGCGGGTCAACGGCGCCCGCGGCGCGTTCATGACATCGCCGATATATTTCAGCCCGAGCTTCCTCAGCGATCCCACGGTCTCCTCGCTCAACCGAAGAGCCGCGACCGGCAGCGGCGCCAGCACATCCTCCATCTCCTCGTCCTCGATGACGCCGCCATTGCCGAAACGGGCGACGGCCGAGGAAAGGCCGGGCGAAGAGGAGATCGAGCCGCGCACGTCGAGCCCCATATGGAAAAGCCTGAGGAGAATATCCTTCAGCAGCGCCTTTTCGCCGCCGAAGAGATGGGCGCAGCCGCTGATGTCGAGGAACAGCCCGTCCCGCCCGTCGATCGCCACCAGCGGCGTATAGCGATCGCACCAGTCGGCAACGGCTTCGAGCAGCCGCGCGTCGGCGGCCGGATCCTCCTCGACGATATCGAGCTTCGGGTGCATGGCGCGCGCTTCCGCGACCCCCTGGCCCTTCTTCAGCCCGAAGGCTTCCGCGACCTCGTCCAGCGCCGTCAGCCGCATGGCATTCTCGTGCTTTCCGGCACAGACGATCGGCGCCGCTTCAGGACGCCCTTTCGAACGCCAGGAAACTCCCCATTTTCTGCGGGCGACCCTGTCCGTCGGAAGATGCGGAAAACTGAGCGCCAGGATACGCTGACCGTTCGTCTGGAGGGAGAGCTTGCCTTGGTTCGCCGGCGAGGAAAAACTGACGTTCATGGGGGTTCCACTCCAGAAGAAGGGAGAGCGGAGCCGGGTTACGGCTCTTCTCCAGGCTGAGACGAAAAACCGGATTGCCGATGCTGCCGGCAAACCTCGATCCATCCGGCAGGGCCCGCGTGCCGGATGGCGCGGGTTCGGCAAGCAGGCGGAAGACGGCGCTGCTCGCCTCCTCCTCTCCGGCCTGCCGAAGCAAAAGGAGCGGCCGGCCGGCCGCCTTGGCGCGAAGACAGAGCCGCCGGCTCTCGGTCAGGCCGAAATGGGCAGGATTGCCCCTCATCTCCAGGATGACGACCGAAAAGGCGCCGCTTTCCACCGCACATTCCGCAAGCCAGAGCGCCTCCTCGAGCTTGCGCGGCAAGGCATGCAGAAAGCGATCGGGCCGCAGGCCGAAATCTTGCAGGCCCACCGCATAGGGAAGGCCCGCCTCCATCGTCGAGATCGTATCGCCGATCCAGAGGATCGGCGAATGGTCGCCGTCATCCTCCTCCAGCCGCTGCAGCAGGCAAGCAGCGGCGAGCGCGAAGCCGCATGAGGCTCCCGCATCGCGAAGAAGGGTGGAACGGATTTCCGTGATCGCGTCGAGCGGCAGGCCGCCTTCCATCGCCTCGTCGAGCGGCGCCACGCCCAAGGGCAGCCGAAGCCTGCGGTCATTCCGTTCCGCAGCCTGCCCGCCGGCCTGTCCCGATGCCAGGGCTTCCCGCTCCGCCGCCGCAAGCGCCGGCGCAGGCTTTCCTTCCAGCTTAGCGATGGTTTCGCGGAGCGCAAAAAGCCGCTCGCGCGCCAGGGCGTTCTGCGCCATGGCGTTCACTCCGTCCGTCTTGTTCCTGTTATGTTCTTATGGATTCCAGAGAGCCGGAGAAGAGTCAACAACCATTTTCTATGAATTTATTCCTGCCTTTGATTCCACACTCGAAAAACCGCGATAAAGGTTCTATATGGGCCCGCAAAGGAAGGAACATTCATGGCCCGCATAGACCAGAGCGATGATTGGCGGGACCGCCATGCGCCGACGATCAGCACTTTCGAGTCGCTGGCCATGGAGGCCTATAGCCATTTGCCGGATGAATTCCGCCAGCTGACCACCAACCTCACGATCGAGATCGAGGACTTCCCCGATGACGACGTTTTCGAGGACATGGCGCTGGAAACCCCTTTCGACCTGCTCGGTCTTTTCGAGGGCAGAGGCATTTCCGAACGCTTCACGGTCGAAACCGGCGAGATGCCGAACCGCATCCGCCTCTACCGGCGTCCCATCCTCGATTACTGGGCCGAAAACGACGAAACGCTCGGCGATATCATCACCCATGTCCTGATCCACGAAATCGGCCACCATTTCGGGCTGAGCGACGAGGACATGGAGCGGATCGAGGCCAGCGCCGAGGAAGCCGCCGAGCGTTAGGGGCTCAATCCTGGAAGTAAGTCTTACTGCTCCGAGAGCTTCATCTCAGGATCGTAATCCTTGCCTTCGACATTCTTGACGACGGCCTGACCGCACTGCATCGCACCGGTTGCGGCGTTGAAGGCATAGGTTGGCGAGCCCTCCAGCGACCAGCCCTTGTTGAGGGCGGCGGTGACCTTGTGGCAGAAGGAAGCGTCGTCGGGACCGGTCAGGAAGCGGTAGAGTTTCATCAGGCGGGCTTTCTTGCAGAAATCAGGCGAGCTTTATGGACCAGAGCTTCGGCCTGGACAAGGTGCAGCCGCTCGATCATCCGCCCGCCCGCATTGATGACGTTGAGGCCCTCGGTCTCAGGATCGGCAAAGGCTGATATGATCGCTTCGGCTTCCATTATCTCCTCCGCGCTCGGTCCGAAATGCCGGTTGGCGGCCGTAATCTGCGAGGGATGGATCAGCATCTTGCCGGCAAAGCCCATGGCGCGGCCCTGCCCGCATTCGGCATCGAAGCCCGCGTCATCCTTGAAATCGTTGAAGACGCTGTCGAGCGCATCGAGCCCGTAAGCCTTGACCGCCAGGATCACCTGCATCAGCCAGGGCACGAGATAGTTCCGCCCCGGCTGCGGCAGCACGCCCGTTTCCTTGCGCAGGTCGTTGAGGCCGACGACGAGACAATCGAGCCGCGATCCCGGCGTGCGGCCGGCTTCGGCGATCGCCCCGACATTCAGCACGCCGCGCGGCGTCTCGATCATCGCCCAGATCCGCAGTTCCTCCGGCGCATCCGCTTCCGCGAGAAGATCGCCGGCTGCCATGACGTCCTGGGGCTCATCCACCTTCGGCAAGAGAACGGCATCGGGCAAGACATCCTTGACCAGGTCGAGATCCGCCTGCCCGAATTCGGATGACAAAGAATTGATGCGGATGATCTTTTCCTTGCCCTCAAGCGGCGGCCTGGCAAAAAAACGTCTCAGATTTTCCCGCGCCTCCGCCTTCTTCTCCGGCGCGACGGAATCCTCCAGATCGAAAATAACGCCATCGCAATCAAGGGAATGGACCTTCTCGAGCGCGCGCAGATTGATGGCGGGCACGCTCAGCACCGAGCGGCGCAGGTTGAAGGAACGGAGAGGTACGGTTCGGCTCATGGAACATTAGTGCCAAGCTTCGCAAAGCCCGGCAAGACAACAAAAAGCCATGCTTGCCTTGCAGAGAGGAAAAAGAAGGACCACATTCCTTTCCGAAGAAAGGTCTCAAACTCATGCAGAACATTCGCTCCATCTTCATCATGCTTGCCGGCGCCACGGTTTTGGTGGCCATGCTGCTTTTCACCTTCTCGGTGACGCTCGCCGTCGGCGGCATTCTGACCGTGCTCATGGTCGGCCGCGCGCTTTCGATGAAGATGAAGCCCGCTCCGGTCCGCGCCAAGGCGAACAACCGTAAGCCGGAGATGCGCATCTGGAACGACGGCCGCGGCACGATCATCGATCTCTAAGCCGCTTTTGCATTAAAAACTGACCGACACTGTCGGATCATGCTTCCATGATACGTCTTTGAAGCAGCCAGGCATTCCGCCGGCGCTTGAAAACGATGGAGGACGAGCATGGATACGACGGAAAACAATCCGGTTAAAATGCCGCCGGTCAAGAATGGCTTGCTGCCCTATCTGACGGTCGAAGGCGCGGTGAAGGCTGCGGAATTCTACAAGAAGGCTTTCGGCGCCGAAGAAGCGCACAGGGTGCCGGTCGACGAGAGCGGCCGGACGATGCATGTGCATCTCTATATCAACGGCAGCTCCCTCATGCTGGCGGATTCCTATCCCGAATACGGCCATCCCTTCAAAGGCCATGAAGGCTTCGCCATCCAGCTTGTCATCGACGATATCGATTTCTGGTGGGAGCGCGCGGTTGCCGCCGGCGCCGAAGTCGTCATGCCTGTCGAATTGATGTTCTGGGGCGACCGCTACGGCCAGCTTCGCGATCCTTTCGGCGTCCTCTGGGGCCTGAACGCCCCGACCAAGTAAGAACGCGTGCACTCTTGTGGCCGCGCGAAACGTCGCGCGGCCACCATTTTAGAAAGATTCTCCTTCATTTCGGCGGAAAACTGGACTAGATGCACATTCAGGAAAGTACATTTGCTGAAGTGGAGCATGGGTCATGGATAAATTCGTGAAGCTCACGGGCGTTGCGGCGCCCCTGCCGGTCGTCAACATCGACACCGACATGATCATTCCGAAGGACTATCTGAAGACCATCAAGCGCACCGGCCTCGGCAAGGGTCTTTTCGCCGAAGCCCGCTACAATGAAGATGGCTCCGAAAACGCTGGTTTCGTGCTGAACAAGCCGGCCTATCGCGATGCCAAGATCCTCGTTGCCGGCGACAATTTCGGCTGCGGTTCCTCGCGCGAACACGCGCCTTGGGCGCTGCTCGATTTCGGCATCCGCTGCGTGATCTCCACCAGCTTCGCCGATATTTTCTACAACAACTGCTTCAAGAACGGCATCCTGCCGATCAAGGTCAGCCAGGAAGATCTCGACAAGCTGATGGACGACGCCTCGCGCGGCTCCAACGCCATCCTGACGGTTGACCTGGAGAATCTCGAAATCACCGGTCCCGATGGCGGCTCGATCAAGTTCGATCTCGACGAGTTCAAGCGCCACTGCCTGCTGAACGGCCTCGACGATATCGGCCTGACCCTGGAAAAGGGCAAGGCGATCGACGAATTCGAAAAGAAGAACGCCTCTTCGCACCCCTGGGCCGCTTAAGCCCTGACGAATTGCCGATCGATCGAGCCGGGCTTTCGCCCGGCTTTTTCTTTGGTTTAAAGCATGTCGCGCAAAACTGTGCAGCGATTTTGCGGCAACGACATGCTTCAACAAAGAGCCTAAAGCGCAAGGAGCGAATCTGAAAAAACGCGACGCGCTTTAGGGATCAGAGAAATTTCTCTTTCCAGAGCCTCAGCTTTTCGAGCGACACGCCGATGCCGCCACAGACTTCGATGAGCGGATTGTCGAAGCGCGCCAGCAGCCCGGCATGCACATCGGCAACAGCAAGCGCCGCCCCGCAGGCCGGCTCGACCAGAATGCGCTGCGCATCGGCAAATTTCAGGCAGGCGGCAACGGCATCGGCATCGCTGACGAGAACGCTTTCGATCGGGTGCTGTTTCGGCAGGTCGAAGACATGCTGCGCCACCTGCCGCGCGCCGAGCGACGCGGCGATCGAAGTGATGGCGGGGAGCGTAATGCGCTCGTTTGCCTTGAGGCTTTCATGGAGCGAGGCCGCCCCTTCGGTCTCGACGGCGATGACGGGCACGTCTGAAAGCCCGTTCCGCTTCAGCCCCTCGACGATGCCGGCAAGCAGCCCGCCGCCGCCGACGCTAGTGACGACGCAATCGAATGCCGCTCCCTTCGCCACCACCTCGTCGACCAGCGTGGCATGGCCATCCCACAGAAGCGGATGGTCGAAGGGATGCACATAGGTCGCCTCGCGGCTGCGGGCGAGGGCGACCGCATGGGCATTGGCTTCATCGAAAACCGAGCCGTGAACGAGAACGTTAGCGCCTGTCGCGGCAATCGTCTGCCGGACATCGGCCGCCGTCGTCTCCGGCACGACGATCGTCACCGGCACGCCAAGCGCCCGGCCGGCATAGGCCGCGGCAATGCCGGCATTGCCGCCGGAAGCGCAGAAGATCTCCCGCGCGCCATTTTCCACCTCGTGCTGGCAGAGCCGGCCGACGCCGCGCAGCTTGAAGCTGCCGGAAGGCTGCAGCGCGTCGAGCTTCAGCCAGAGCGGTTTGCCGCTGGCGCTGTAGCCGGCTGCCGTACGGACCAGGGGCGTGTCGAGATGGAGAGGTGTCAGAGCCATGGGAACATCCAGGAGAATAAAAGGCGATGCAGCCGTTCTAGCCCGTTTGTAGGCGCAGGGGCAATCATCGCCGCTGAGGGCGAAGCGTACCGATTCACGGCTTCTCTCGCTTGAAATGCCCATTTCCGGGGTCTAAGAAGCCGCAACTTGTTTTTCCAGGAGGGTTTCATGACAGCGCGCAATCTTTTCCTGCTGCCGGGTGACGGCATCGGTCCCGAGGCCATGGGCGAGGTCCGCAAGATCATCGCCTATATGAACGAGGCGATGAACGCCGGTTTCGTCACCGACGAAGGCCTTGTCGGCGGTTCTGCCTATGACGCCCATGGCGCGGCGATCTCGGAAGCCGACATGCAGAAGGCGCTTGCTGCCGATGCCGTTCTCTTCGGCGCCGTCGGCGGCCCGAAATGGGATAGCGTGCCTTACGAAGTCCGTCCGGAAGCCGGCCTGCTTCGCCTGCGCAAGGATCTGCAACTTTTCGCCAACCTGCGTCCCGCCATCTGCTATCCGGCACTTGCCTCGGCCTCGTCGCTGAAGCCGGAACTGGTCGAAGGCCTCGACATCCTGATCATCCGCGAGCTGACGGGCGGCGTCTATTTCGGCGAGCCGAAGGAGATCATCGATCTCGGCAACGGCCAGAAGCGCGGCATCGACACGCAGGTCTACGATACCTACGAGATCGAACGCATCGCCGGCGTCGCCTTCGAAATGGCCCGCACGCGCCAGAACCGCGTCTGCTCCATGGAAAAGCGCAACGTCATGAAGTCGGGCGTGCTCTGGAACCAGGTGGTGACTGAGACGCACAAGGCGAAATATTCCGACGTGCAGCTCGAACATATGCTCGCCGATGCTGGCGGCATGCAGCTCGTGCGCCAGCCCAAGCAGTTCGACGTCATCGTCACCGACAATCTCTTCGGCGACATGCTCTCCGACGTCGCCGCCATGCTGACCGGCTCTCTCGGCATGCTGCCCTCGGCCTCGCTCGGCGCGCCCGACGGCAAGACCGGCAAGCGCAAGGCGCTCTACGAACCGGTACACGGCTCCGCCCCCGATATCGCCGGCAAGGGCGTTGCCAATCCGATCGCCATGATCGCCTCCTTCGCCATGTGCCTGCGCTACTCCTTCAACATGGTGAAGGAAGCCGACGACCTGGAAAAGGCGATCGCCAACGTGCTCGACAAGGGCATCCGCACCGGCGACATCATGGCCGATGGTTGCAAACAGGTCGGCACCGTCGAGATGGGCGATGCGATCCTCGCGGAGTTCAAGGCGCTTTCTGCCTGATATATTTCACGTGAAACAGCTTCAGCCCTTCGCATCACCCATGCGGAGGGCTTTTTATCGGGAACGGACAAGCCGGCGGCTTGGCCGATTTATCCGAAACGGACTATCCTCGGCCATAATCTCGTGTATTTTTGCGCCGATTTAACGGGCGCATTCAGTGGCCGGAAACGATTTCCGGCTTGCGCGCCAATTCAAAAGTGAGAACGCCTGTCGGATGCGCGGGCGCTCGAAGACCAATCGAACGGACGACGGAATGCGGGCATTTTGGGCTTCCCTGGACAGGCGCTGGCGCCGGAGCGGCGCGGCCATGCCGCCTTTGCGCTGGCAGGCCTGCCTCTTCATCACGATCAATGCCGTGATCCTTTCCATGCTGCTCTTCGATGCGCCGATCGGCGCCAGCAAGCCCCCCGCATCGGTGAAGCAGCTTGGCGAGCTCCTGACCGGTTTCGGCGATTCCGCCTGGCTGATCCTGACAAGCATCCTGCTCTTCTTTCAAGGCAGGGCGGGCTACAAGCTCGTGAAGACGGCGCGCTCCAGGGCGCAGGCACTCTATGTCAGCTGGATCGGCGCCTATCTCTTCACTACGGTCGTTTTCTCCGGGCTTCTCGCCAATCTCCTGAAGCGGGCGATCGGAAGGGCCCGTCCCGATCACTTCCACGATTACGGCATGTTTTCTTTCACGCCGTTTTCGGGCCATTCCGCTTTCGAAAGCTTTCCCTCCGGCCATTCCACCACGGTCGGCGCCTTCTTCGCCGCCTTCGCGCTTCTGTTTCCGCGCTACCGCGTTGCCTTCATCGCCTGCGCCATCTGGCTCGGCATGACGCGTGTCATGGTCGGCGCCCATTATCCGAGCGATGTCATCGCCGGCCTTGCCTTCGGCGCCTGGTTCTCGCTGCTGACGGCGATCGTCTTTGCCCGCTGCGGCTTGCTCTTCAAACTGGCGCCGGACGGCTGGCCGCTCGCCAAGCGCCTCTTTCCTGACATGGAAAAGCCCGGCGCCTTGTGAGCGCCGGGCCGGTTTCTCAAGCCTCTGAGACGCGAGCGCGCCATCAATCCATTGCGTGGATGTCCCTGTTCTTCGTTTCCGGCAGGAAGATCAGGCCGATCACCAGCGTGATCGCCGCAAAGACGATCGGGTACCAGAGACCGTAGTAGATATCGCCCGCCGCAGCGCTCATCGCGAAGGCCGTTGCCGGCAGCAGGCCACCGAACCAGCCGTTGCCGATGTGATAGGGCAGCGACATGCCGGTATAGCGGATGCGGGTCGGGAAGAGCTCGACCAGAAGGGCTGCGATCGGGCCGTAGACCATCGTCACATAGAGGACGAGGACAAACAGGATGGCGATCGTGCCGATCCAGTTGACGCGGGCGGGATCGGCGGTCATGGCGAAGGTGCCGCCATTGGCGATGTTGTAGACCGCCATGTCGGTGACGCCATTGGCCTCATCGGCCGTCAGCAGCTTGCCTTCGACCAGCTTGGCTGCCGGCATGGTTTCCTTCTCGCCGGCGCGCACCGCATCGGCATTGAGCGCCAGTTCCGGATTGGCGGCGATGAAGGCATCGAGCTTGGCATCCGGCACCTTGGCGACGCCGCGCTTCAGCGGATAGCCGGCATCGTGAAGCGCGATGTTGACGCTCTTTTCGAAGGCGGCAGTCATGCCCTTGGCCTTGTCGCCGGCGGCAGCGGCGTCGAAGCTCGTCACCGTCGCGTTGCCGATCTTCACGGTCGCCGGCTGTCCGGCAGGGCCGGCCACGACGTCATAAGGCACCGAGTTCTTCGTCAGGAACGCCGTCGCCACGTCGCAGGAGCTGGTGAATTTCGCCGTGCCCGTCGGATTGAACTGGAACTTGCAGTCCGCCGGATCGGCCGTAACCGTCGCGCGGATCGAAGCCTGCGCTTCGGCAAGCGCCGGGTTTGCCGCCCAGGTCATCGCCTTGAACAGCGGATTGTAGGTCACCGCGGCGATGAGCAGGCCGGCCATGATGATCGGCTTGCGGCCGATCTTGTCGGAGAGCGCGCCGAAGATGACGAAGAACGGCGTTCCGAGCAGGAGCGCGATGGCGACCATGATGTTGGCCGATTGCAGATCCACCTTCAGCACGTTCTGCAGGAAGAACAGCGCGTAGAACTGGCCGCCGTACCAGACGACCGCCTGGCCCATCGTCGCGCCGAGAAGCGCGATGATCGCGATCTTGGCGTTGCGCCATTGGCCGAAGGCTTCGGTCAGCGGCGCCTTGGAGCCCTTTCCTTCCGCCTTCATACGCTGGAATGCGGGCGATTCGTTCATCTTCAGGCGGATCCAGACGGAAATGCCGAGCAGGACGACCGAAACCAGGAACGGAATGCGCCAGCCCCAGGCGGCGAATTGAACCGGGCCCATGAGGGACTGAACGAGGATGATGACGATCAGCGACAGGAACAGGCCGAGCGTCGCCGTCGTCTGGATCCATGAGGTGAAGTAGCCGCGGCGCCCGTTCGGCGCATGTTCGGCGACATAGGTTGCCGCACCGCCATATTCGCCGCCGAGCGCCAGGCCCTGGAGCAGGCGCAGGCCGATCAGGATGATCGGAGCTGCAATGCCGATCGTGGCCGCGCCCGGCAGGATGCCGACGAGGAAGGTCGACAGACCCATGATCATGATCGTCACGAGGAAGGTGTATTTGCGGCCGACGAGATCGCCGAGACGTCCGAACACCAGCGCGCCGAAAGGACGCACCAGGAAGCCGGCGGCAAAGGCGAGCAGCGTGAAGATGTTGCGCGTTGCCTCAGGATATTGGGTGAAATAGGTCGCACCGATATAGGTGGCGAGTGAACCGTAAAGATAGAAATCATACCATTCGAAAACAGTGCCGAGCGAAGAAGCGAAGATGACCTTCTTCTCCTCGCCCGTCATCGGACGGGCCTTCGCGCCGTCGATGCTTGCGACATTTGCCATTGTCTGTCCTCCACAGAGTGATGAGCAACGCGCGCGACCTACTCTCTCCTCAAAAGCAAATCCCCGGCCGCGACACGCCTGACGAGAGTGTGCCAGAAAAGACAGGCCGCAAAGAGAGATGCTTTGGGATTATGACTTTAGTCTAATGACAGCGCGGCGTTATCCACATCCAGCCATAGGCCGCGCTCAAGGATCCGGCTGCCGGAACGCTTTTTTACCGGCAAGCGGCATTGATGAAGGCGGAGGCGGCTATGCCCTCAGCGCCTGCGCCGGCGATTGCCTGTAGGCGAGCACCGCCGGCAGCGCGGCAAGAATCGCGGCAAAGCCGAGCAGCACCGCGGCAAGCGCGAGATCTTCACGGGCAAAGCCGACCGGCATGGCGATGCCGCTCGTCTGCGAGAACAGGCCCGATAAGGTCAGTGCTGCGGCAAAGCCGAGCGCGAATCCGAACCCGATGCCGGCTGCGACGAGGGTGAAGAATTCCAGCCAGACGATGCCGAAGATCGCGCCGCGCGGCGCGCCGAAGGCTCTCAACGCGCCGATCTGCCGGCGGCGCTGGCCGATATGGATGACGGTGACCAGGACGAGCGAGGCCGCCACGAGTGCCTGCGCGCCGGAAGCAACCGCGACCAGGATCTGCTTGGCGTCGCCGAGCGTGGCGTAGAGATTGGTCAGCACCTCGCCCGGGAAGACGGCGATGGTATTGCCGCTGCGATAGTCCTGCCGCAGCTTATAGGCGTCGGCGATCGACTTCGGCTTGACGAGGATGGCGGGAAGGCCGGGAGCATTGGCAGTCCAGCTTTCGTCAAGCGCGGCATCCGGGTGGGCTTCGCCATGATGTTCATGCCCATGCCCGTGAGCATCGTGACCAGCACCGGCCTCCTCATGATCGTGCTCTGCCTCCTCGGCACCTTCCGCATCCGCCTCTGCTGCCCCCAGCCCATGAATGTGCCAGACGGCCTGGATCGGAACGAGAATGGCCCGGTCCCAGGCTGTTCCCGTCGGCTGCAGGCGGCCGGCGATATGATAGACGAGTTCGGTGTGGGTCTCTCCTCCCTCTTCCGCCGAGCCGTGCATCGGCTTGATCTCGCCGCCGAGCGGCAGCTTGACGGCAGAGCCGATCACCGCCTCTCCCTCGCGCGCGAAAACCTTGCCCTCGGCAAAGCCGCCGGAGAGCTTGTCCGCCAGCGCCACCGTCGTGCCGACGATGGGATAGCCGGAGAAGGAATCGCCGAAGCCGACCGGAGCGGCCCAGTCGACACGGGGGTCGGCGGCGAGCCTGGCCAACACGTCGCCCGGCATCAGCGGCAAAGGCGAGGGCTGCAGGAAGACGGAAGACAGCACGAGCTGCGTCTCGCTGCCGCCGGCGCCGATGACGAGGTCGAACTTGTCGGCGGCGCGGGCGCTGCCGAGACGAAGCGCCCGCTCCTGCAGCACGACGCAGACGCCGAGTGCGGTCGCAAGCGTCACCAGCAGCACGACCACGAGCGCCCCCGCCCAGAGGCGGCGAAGATCGGCGAGGATGAAGCGGATCATGCAGCCTCCCCTGCCGCAACAGCGGAATCATCGCTGATCCGGCCTGAACCGAAGGTAATGCGCCGGTCGAGCCGGCCGGCCAGGCGCTGGTCGTGCGAAACGACGATCAACGTGCTGCCTTCGGCCATGGCAAGATCGAGGATGAGATCGCCGACGGCCTCGCCGCTCTCGGCATCGAGGCTCGCGGTCGGCTCGTCGGCGATGATGACGCCCGGCTTGCGCAACAGCGCCCGGGCGATCGCCACGCGCTGCATCTCGCCGCGCGACATGGTCTCGATCTTCTGGCCGGGACGGGAAAGGCCGACCGTGCTCAAAAGCGCATGCGCCCGCTCGATAATGGCGGCCGTGGCAGTGCCGGCAAGGCGCGCGGGCAGAAGGACGTTTTCCAGTGCCGACAGGCCTGGGAAGAGATGAAACTCCTGCATGACGAGGCCGATATTGGCGGCGCGGAACCGGTCCCGCCGGCTTTCGGAAAAACCTGCAATATCCTCGCCGTTCCAGCGAATGCGGCCCTGCCGTGTCCGCTCCAGCCCGGTGACGATATTGACGAAGGTGCTCTTGCCGGAACCGGATGCCCCTGTGATGGCGACCCTGCTGCCGGCTTCGATCGACAGGCGGCCGATCGCCAGCGCCGGCGAAGACAGGCCTGGGAAAGTGATGGTCAGGTTTTCGATATCGAGAGCGAGCATGTCGGTTCAGACGGCGGAATATTCGGCTTGACGGATGCGCAGGAGGCTGACGAAGCCGGTTTCGGGATCCGTCCAGGAGCCGTATTCCAGCGTGCCGCGCACTTCGATCGTCTGGCGCGGCTGCACGAAGGTCTGTTTCTCCAAGAGATAGACGACGACGATATTGTCGGGCCAGTCCGCATCCGAGGAACAGAAGGGGCAGAGCGACATGGGCACTTCGGTCAGCACGAAGAATTGGGCTTCGGCCTTCAATGGCGGCGCCATGAAGCCCTTCATGCTGATTTCCTGACCGGCGAGACGCTTCACCTTGTCGGAGAATTCGAGGCCGAGCACGCCGAACTTGCCATAGAGCTCACCGAAGGCGAGCGAAGAATCGGCCGCGCGAACGAGGGAAGCGGTGAAGGGAAGCACAATGGCGGCGCCGATCAGCCGGCGGCGGCTGAGATGCAACGAAGAAACTGTTTCCATGGCGAACTCCAAGAAGCAGGTCCCGGCCGTGAACGGCCGGGACCATGATCGGTGAAAGAGCAAGGCCGGCAAGCGGCGTTGCAGGATCAATTCGGATCAGTTCGTCTGCTTCGCGCCGAGAGCAAAGGTGTCGGCGAGCACATGATAGATGTCGCTCTGTTCCATGTAGCCGCGGAAGCCTTCGGCGCCCGGACCGGCCGACTGCAGGACGACGTCGTCGACGGCGTGAACGCCGGAATCGCCGGACTTCGGAATATTGCCCTGGACGAAGACGGCGCCGGGCACATCCTTGTACTGCTCGTTGGCGACATATTCCTTCTTTTCGTTCTGAACAGCCGGAACGAACGGGCCTTCGAGCTTCGGACGGAAGGTCTCGTAGTGATCGGGGCCGTTATTGGCGTTCAGGAACAGGCGGCGGCTGACGTCGATCTTGTCGGGATAGCCGTCGCCGTTCTCGTCCTTGTAGTTCGGGAAGCCGGCTTCGGCATAGATCCCAACCTTTTCGCGCATTTCCGTGCCGGGTTTCTCATCGTCGACAGTGCCGATGATGGAAACGCCGTGCGTGTGGTCGCCGGTGACGACGATCAGCGTATCGGGATGGGCCTTCTGGAATTCGCGGGCGACGCCGATGGCCTTGTCGAATTCGATGGTATCGACGACCGCGCGGTCCCAATCGAGCGGATGGGACATCTTGTCGATCGAGGAGGCTTCGACCATCAGGAAGAAACCTTCGGGATTCTTCGAGAGGCGATCGAGCGCGACCTTGGTCATCTCGACGAGACCCGGCTGGTTCGGGAACTTCTCGACCGTGCCCTTCTTCAGGAATTCGCGGTCGAGCATGACGTCCATATTGCCGGTGTGGAATAGGCCGAGCAGATTGCCTTCAGCCGATGCATTGGCTGCGAGCTCGTTCTTGTCGGTCGCAAGCTTGTAGCCGGCCTCCTGGAACAGCTTGATGTAATCCTGATTGTCCTTGCGCTTGGAACCGGCGACCTCCTGGCCGAGGAAATAGGCCGAGCCGCCGCCAAGGAGAACTTCGGGCTTGACCTCGAGCAGCATGCCGACGATGTCGGCCTTGTCGTTGCGGTTGCGGGTGTGGGAAACGACCGCAGCCGGGGTGGCGTCCTCGACTTCGGACGTTGCGACGATGCCGATCGACTTCTTGGTCGTGCGGCGAAGGGCTTCCGCGATGGTTTCGACACGCGGGTCATCGAGCGAGGACGGCGTGCGGTCCGCGTAAACGCCGAGCGCGTTGACGGCCGTCTTGTGGCCGGTCATGTAGGCCGACATGGTGTTGGCCGAATCCGTGGCGACGGCATTCGTCGAAGACGTGCCGACGAAAGCCATATGGTCGAGATCGTCCATGTTCAGGCGGCCATTCGCCTTCCCTTCGGTCATGCCCTTGGACATGATGCGGGCAGCGGTGCGGTGCGCAACGGAAAGCCCGTCGCCGAGCAGGAAGATGATGTTCTTGGCCTTCGGCTGGCTGGCGGTCTCGTAGACGTTCCAGGTAACGGATTTCGTTTCGTCACCGGCAGCGACCTCGACCTTGTAGGCGCCGGGAGCCGAAATCTTCAGGCCGCGCAACAGAAGGGCGGAGCCGAGAGCCTTGTCTTCCTTGCCCTTTTCGAGCTCGACGAACTGCGCCTCGCTTCCGAGAATGGTCTTGTAGTCCTGGCCGTTGACCGTAATCTTCACGTCTTCGGGCTTGACCTGCTTGTTGAGCTCGACCTTGAAGTCGAACGGCGAACCGACAAGAATCGTCGCGCGATCAAGCGGGTAGACCGTCGTCGCCTGAGCGGCGCCAGCGAGAATGGTGGTGGCCGCAAAGGCGGCGAGAAGCATACGCATGGAAAACCCCCGTTTTCGTTGCAGATATTAACAACCGGGTCGGGATTACCCCCGGGTGATGACAGCGGCATGACAAAGGCGCCGCAGGACGGCACCACCCCTTCCGCTTGGAAGCTGTCGCCGCAAAAACCTTGACTCCTGTGGAAAACCTTCTAAGAGCAACAGCGGAAAAGGAATCTCCATGGTTCACGACGAACACGCCATTGCCGAATGCAATGACCGGGCACGGGTTGCCGGGGTGGAAATTGCCGTTCCGGTTTCTTCCAAAACCAAGGCCAAAACGACGACGAAAACCGTCTGACGTCTCTGGCCTGCCGCTCTCTCCCCGGCTCGGCTGGGGATCAGGAAGACGCGATTATTCGCGCCTTTCCCCTCACCGGACAGAGGAGAGAAGAGAAAGAGAGCTTGAGAAATGGGTTTCAAAGTAGCAATTGCGGGAGCGACCGGAAATGTCGGCCGGGAGATGCTCAACATCCTCTCCGAAAGAGGCTTCCCCGCCGATGAGGTCGTGGCGCTCGCCTCGGCGCGTTCGCAGGGCACCGAAGTTTCCTATGGAGACCGGACGCTGAAGGTCTCCAACCTGGAGAATTACGATTTCTCCGATACCGACATCTGCCTGATGTCGGCCGGCGGTGAAGTCTCCAAGAAGTTTTCGCCGAAGATCGGTCAGCAGGGCTGCGTCGTCATCGACAACTCCTCGGCCTGGCGCTACGACGCCGACGTGCCGCTGATCGTGCCGGAAGTGAACCCGGACGCCGTCACGCAGTTCACCAAGCGCAACATCATCGCCAATCCGAATTGCTCGACCGCCCAGCTGGTGGTGGCTCTGAAGCCGCTGCACGACTTCGCCAAGATCAAGCGCGTCGTCGTTTCGACCTACCAGTCGGTCTCCGGCGCCGGCAAGGACGGCATGGACGAGCTCTTCAACCAGACGCGCGCCGTTTTCGTCGCCGATCCGATCGAGAACAAGAAGTTCACCAAGCGTATCGCCTTCAACGTCATTCCGCACATCGATAGCTTCATGGAAGACGGCTACACCAAGGAAGAGTGGAAGGTGCTGGCCGAGACGAAGAAGATGCTCGACCCGAAGATCAAGGTGACCTGCACGGCCGTGCGCGTGCCCGTCTTCATCGGCCATTCGGAATCGGTCAACATCGAGTTCGAAAACGAGATCACCGCCGACCAGGCCCGCGATATCCTGCGCGACGCACCCGGCTGCCTCGTCATCGACAAGCGCGAGAACGGCGGCTACATCACGCCTTATGAATCCGCCGGCGAAGACGCGACCTACATCTCGCGCATCCGCGAGGATGCGACGGTCGAAAACGGCCTCAATATGTGGGTGGTCTCCGACAACCTGCGCAAGGGCGCGGCGCTGAACGCCATTCAGATCGCCGAGCTGCTCGTCAATCGCGGCCTCGTCAAGCCGCGCAAGCAAGCCGCCTGATACCAATTGTAAACCATAACGTGCTAAAGCCCTGCTCCAGGAGCGGGGCTTTCCGGCAGATACGGCCATGCAAAGCGCTCGCCAAAAGGTGATCGTGACAAAATCGCTGATGGCTGGCATTCTCTTGCCGGCCAAAAGCTATGCAGATCGAGAGCGGGGTTCTCAATGCGCATGACAAAATTCTTTCTGGCGGCCGCCACGGCAATGGGCGTCCTCCACGCGATACCTGCGTTCGCGCAGGGCGCGCAATGTGGCAATACCGGCGCCGGCTTCGATGCCTGGGTCAGCGATTTCAAGCAGACGGCGGCGGCCAATGGCGTCAGCCAGTCGGTCCTCAATCGCGCCTTCGCCAATGTCAATTACAACAAGCCGACGATCGCCGCCGACCGTGGCCAGAAAAGCTTCAAGCTGTCCTTCGACGCCTTCATGAAGAAGCGCGGAGGTGCCGCCATCATCTCCCGCGGCCGCAGCATGCGGGCCGCCAACCAGGCCCTGTTCGCCTCCATCGAGCGCCGTTTCGGCGTTCCGGCCGGCCCCCTGATTGCGATCTGGGGCATGGAAACCGGCTTTGGCAGCTATATGGGCAATCAGCATACGCTGTCGGCTGTTTCGACGCTCGCTTACGACTGCCGCCGGTCGGAATATTTCACCGATCAGCTCTATGCTGCGCTCCAGCTCGTCTCCGAGGGTTATCTGAGCCCGCAGGCGAGAGGCGCTGCCCATGGTGAAATCGGCCAGACGCAGTTCCTGCCGCGCAACGTCGTCCGCTTCGGCGCCGACGGCGATGGCGACGGCCGCGTCGACATGGTCGGTTCCCGCGCCGATGCGCTCGCCTCGACGGCGAATTTCCTGAAGGGCCATGGCTGGCGCCCCGGCGCCGGCTATCAGCCGGGAGAACCGAACTTCGCTGCCATCCAGGGCTGGAACGCAGCCAGCGTCTACCAGCAGGCGATCGCCTATATCGGCGAGCAGATCGACGCCGGCAGATAAGCCTTCACCGATAACGACAATCTGAAACGCCGCTGCAACAGCGGCGTTTTTCATATGCGGGAATCGAAGCCGCCGGCGGATGCCGCCTTGCGCCGCTCTTCCGGCGCCGGCATGGTCGGCCCCGAAACGACGCAGTTGCGGCCGGAAGCCTTGGCGGCGTAAAGCGCCAGGTCGGCACGTTTGACCAGATCCTCGAAGTTCCGGTTGAAGCCTTCGTTTGCCCGGCCGACGCAGCCGAAACTCGCCGTGACCTTCAGACGATCGCCGTTCGCCAGAGGGATTTCCGCCGCTTCGATCGCCAGCCGCACGCGTTCGGCAACCCTTGCCGCATCATCGGGTGTCGAATCCGGCAGCAAAGCCAGGAACTCCTCGCCGCCATGGCGCACCAGGAGATCGAAGGAACGGAAATTCTCTCGCGCCACACTCGCGACATGCCGCAAGACGGCATCGCCGGCGTCATGGCCGTGAACGTCGTTGATCTTCTTGAAATGATCGAGGTCGAAGAGCACGACCGAGATCCAGCGCGACCCATGTTCCGCCTGGGTGAGAAGCGCCGATGCGGCGACCTCGAAACCGCGCCTGTTGTAAAGCCCGGTCAGAAGGTCGGTCTGGGCGGCGTTGCGCAGCTCGCCCACCAGCGTCTCACGATCGCGCGTCAGCCGGTCGATCAGCCGCAAGCCCCTTGCCGCCAATACCATCACCAGGGTGGCGAGAATGAGCAGGCCGGCGCACAGCGACAGGATCAGCGTCAGGTGAATGTGAGCTCGCGTCGAAAGGCCTTCGCCGGTCTCGTGGATATCGTTGGCGGCCTCGACGATCTTCTGCTGCAGGAAGGCCATGCGCTCGTTCTGCGCCGCGGTCCAGATGTCGCGCACCTCGCGCGTCGGCCGCGATCCGGCGAGAATGGAATCGGTGATCGCGTTGGCCTTCACCTGGCTGCTGCGGCCGAGATAGGCAACGATGTCGCGTACGGTCGAGTTCGAGGAATGGAAGACCATATGGTCCATTCCGTCGCCGAGCATGACCTTGCCCTGCACGAAAAGTTCAATCGGAAATCTGGCGGAGGAGCTCTGGTCGAGATAGCGGGTGCCGACGA
Organism: Rhizobium sp. J15; assembly: GCF_002531825.1. GTDB lineage: Bacteria > Pseudomonadota > Alphaproteobacteria > Rhizobiales > Rhizobiaceae > Rhizobium. The sequence continues at coordinate 247,454 of NZ_NWSX01000007.1, forward strand.
CGGTGATCAGCCTTTCGCCGTAATAGGTCAGCAGGATGCCCATCAGCTGATTGGATTTCTCCAATAGCACCGGATCACTGATCAGCGGCGAGAGCGCATCGACGACGGCAAGCTGCTTCTGGGCCGCATACCAATAGATATAGCCGGGATCGCTATTGATATAACGGCCTTGGTCGACGGCGCTTCGCGCCGCCACGATGCGGCTGTAGGCAAGGTTGAGAGCCGACAGTTCGTCCACGAGCCCCTCGTCCAGCATATCGCGGGAGGGCAGGCTGGCGTAGAAGGCGCGGCGTTCGTGATCGAGCATCGCCCGGCTCCGCTGCATATCCGCCGCCGCCGGTTCGCTGGGGTGCGCGATGTAGCGGCGGGTGGCGCCGATTTCAGTCAGGATCTCCGTGGCCGCGATAGACCCGCCGCGGGCAAGCACATCGGCGAACTGCCGATCCTTCTCGAGATCCCAATATTCCTTGATCGAAGACCGCAGGAGGATGACGCCTTCAATGACCATGAAGACGAAAGGCAGCATGATCGCGGCCAGAATAACCTTTTTGATGGTTTCGAACTTCATTGCCAATCGCCACGGTGATCAAAATGTCGGTCGTGCGCGACCAATCGACGGCGATCTTATCAATAATTCTTAAAAAACTGATAAAGCGGCGCGTCCCTAGATTTCGGGACGAATGAAGTCGCGCGTTTCGGCGTCCATGACCCAGAGTTCCCCGGTCGAAATATCGAACCAGGCGCCGTGAAGATGCATTTGTCCTGCTTCCTCGAGCGCCTTGATTTCAGGGAAAGTCCTGAGATTGTTGATGGAGTTGCGGATGGAGACACGCTCGAGCGCGGTCTGCCGCTCGGCAGCCGTCATCACGTCGTTGCTCTGGATCTGCTCGGCGGCAGGTTTGACCAGCGACATCCAGCGGCCGATGAAATCGCCGGGCGACAGCGGCTCGGCATTCGGATCCAGGGCTGCGCGGATGCCGCCGCAGCGTCCGTGGCCCATGACCACGATGTCCGAGACCTTCAGCGCCTGCACGGCGAATTCAAGCGCAGCCGACGTCGAGTGGAAATGACCATCCGGCTCGTAAGGCGGCACCATGTTGGCGACGTTGCGGATGACGAAGAGTTCGCCCGGGCCGGCATCGAAGATCAGCTCCGGCGCCGCTCGCGAGTCCGAACAGGCAATGACCAGGGTACTCGGACTCTGGCCGTTTTCGGCAAGCTGCCGATACCTGTCGCGGGCATCGGCATAACGCCCGTTCATAAAGTTGCGATAGCCGTCCAGAAGGGGTGTTGGAAAACGCTGCATGTCTTCTGGATTAGCGCGCGCCGAAGACAAGATCAACTGCTGCACCGCAAAATGAGTGCATCGGCAAATGCGTCATTTTTTCCGCCGCTGCGCCGGGTGCACGAGCCGGCGCATCTGCACCATCGCCATCGGCGTCGAAAGACTGGATGCATCGCTTGCCAGCATCAACTCGTTGCTGCCGCGCTTGACGGCACGCGCAAGCACCTCGAAGACGCTGGCGGTGGCAAGCTGCAGCGCCTTTTCGTCTTCCAGACCGGACAGCAGGCGCGACAGGAAGACGGCGGCAAGCAGATCGCCGAGACCGTTCGGCGGGTTTTCGACGACGCGATGCTCGGCGAGAAGCGCGTGGCGGCCCGAGAGATAGAGATTGCCGGTGCCGCCGGACATCATCGGCACGGCCGACGTGACGAGCATGCGCGACGGTCCGAGCGCCAGCGCCGCCTCCATGATCGCGCTGTTGTCTTCGAGGGCCGCCCCCGAAAGCCATGCGAGCTCGTAGCGGTTCGGCGTGGCGAGCGAGGCAAGCGGGATCAGATGGTCGCGAATGGCCTCTGCCGTCGCCTCCGGCACATAAAGGCCCCCGAGATCGCCCATGACGGGATCGCAGACATAAATGAGCTCGGGATTGTCTTGCCTGAGCGCACCGATCAGCCGGGCGACGGAACGCGCCTGGGCGGCATTGCCGAAATAGCCTGACAGCACCGCCTTGACCTCACCGATCCACGGCGCGCGGATCAGATCATCGATCGCCGCGTCAAAATCCGCTTCCGCAAATGTCAGCCGCGTCGCGCGGCCGTGGCCCGGGTGCCAGGGCAGCACGATCGTCGGCAATGCCCAGACCGGGTGACCGAGCGTCTCCAGCGCGAAGACGGCGGCGCGGTTTCCGACCGAGCCGCGCACCACATGGCTGGAGATGACGATGACCGCGCCTGCTGCATTTTCCGACATGATATCAAGGTCCGAATGATGATGGCGTTTGATGATCTTTTTGACGCCGCGCTGTCAACCATTCTTCACGCGAGCATGGAAATGTGCGGCGGAACGAAAAAACGGAAAAGGGGCCTTCCCGTTCGTTTTGGCCACGAAAGCGGAAAAATCTCTAACAAATTCCCATTTTGAGCGTCAAAAAAGCATCAAAGCGACCCTTCAGACCTCTATTTTAGAGATTTTTTCGGGGAATCTTCTGCTAGCTTGCAGAAATAAGTCCATTGCGGGAGGCGATTCATGGCTGCCAGAAACAATCCGAAACGGGAAAAGCAGATCGAAAATGCGCGCAAGATCGCCAAGGCGACGGGCGAGGCGCATCTCGATCCCGATATTCTCTTCGGCAGGGCCAGCAATGACGATCTCGAACTCTATACGCCCGAGATGCTGGCGCTTTCCGCCGTACACTCGGCCAAGGAACTCGCCGCCTGGAACGGCAAGACACCGCGCGTCAGCATCGACACCATTGCCGATGTGACGCCTGCCGGCACCGCCGTCTCGGTGCTCTCGGTGACTGACCGGAACATGCCTTTCCTCTATGAATCTGTCATGGGTGAAGTGACGAGCACGCACCGCGATCTCTTCATGGCCGTGCATCCCATCCTGGTGATGGAAAAGGGCAAGGCGCCCACGCTCTATTCCGCCGATCACCCGAGCGATCCCGCCGCCCGCGTCAGCCATATCCAGCTTCATATCGCGCCGCTCAATTCCGCCCAGGCCGCCGATCTCGTCAAACGCATCCAGACCGTGCTCGAGCAGGTCCGCCTGTCTGTTTCCGACTGGAAGCCGATGCTTGCCAAGCTCGACGGCGTGATCACCGAGCTTTCGGCCAATGGCGCCGGCCGCAGGAAGGCCGAACACGCCGAGGCAGTCGCCTTTCTGACCTGGCTGCGCGACGAGAATTTCACCTTCCTCGGCATGCGCGAATATGTCTATTCCGGCAAGGGCGCCGATGCCAAGGTCGAGCGCGACAAGGGGGCGGGTCTCGGCATCCTCTCCAATCCCGACGTTCTCGTGTTGCGCACCGGCAAGGACGCCGTGACGACCACGCCCGAAATCCTCGCCTTCCTCGACGGCCCCGAATTCCTGATCGTCACCAAGGCGAATGTGAAATCGATCGTCCATCGCCGCGCCTATATGGATTATGTCGGCGTCAAGCGCTTCGACGCCAAGGGCAATGTCACGGGCGAACTGCGCATCGTCGGCCTCTTTACCTCGACGGCCTATACCTCGCTCGCCTCCGAAATTCCTCTGCTGCGCTCAAAGATCGAGAAGGTGAAGGAGCATTTCGGCTTCGACCCGATGAGCCATTCGGGCCGCATGCTCGACAACACGCTGGAATCCTATCCGCGCGACGATCTTTTCCAGATCGACACGACGCTGCTGGCAAGCTTTGCCGAACAGATCAACGATCTCGCCGACCGGCCGCGCGTGCGCGCCCTGCCGCGCATCGACCATTTCGACCGTTTCGTCTCGGTGATCGTCTACGTGCCGCGCGAGGAATATGATTCGATCGTGCGCGAGCGGATCGGCACCTATCTCAAGACCGTCTATGACGGCCGTGTCTCTGCCTATTACCCGGCGTTCCCGGAAGGCGGCGTGGCGCGTGTCCATTTCATCATCGGCCGCTCCGGCGGCAAGACGCCGCGCATTCCGCAGGCGAAGCTGGAGCAGACGATCCGCGAAATCACCGCCCGCTGGGACGACCGTTTCGAGGCGCTCGCCGGACCCAAGGCACCGAAACTATCGGTCGACCAGGCCTTCCAGGATTCCTTCACCCCTGAAGAAACCGTGGCCGACCTCACCGATATCGGCGCCTGTGCCGCCGGCGAACCGCTCCGCATCCAGTTTTACCATCGCCAGGAAGATGATGGCCGCATCCTGTCGCTGAAGATCTTCCACGCCGCCGGCCAGCTGGCGCTGTCGCGCCGCGTGCCGCTTCTGGAAAATCTCGGCTTCAACGTCGTCAGCGAACGCACCTTCGACATCGGCGTGCTGGCCGCCGATGGGAAAACGAAGCTCGTCGTGCTGCACGACATGGAACTCGAAACCCGCACCGGCCGCGAAATCGATCTGCAGCGTCACGGCGCCGCCCTGGAGGAAGCCTTCGTCGCCGCCTTTGCCGGCACGATCGACAATGACAGCTTCAACAGGCTGATCCTGTCGGCCGGGCTTTCGGCCCGCGAGGTCAACATATTGCGCGCCTATGCGCGTTATCTGCGCCAGGCCGGCATCGCCTATTCGCAGGATTATATCGCAACGACACTCGATAAATATCCGACGATTGCCGCAGCCATCTTCCGCCTCTTCCACGACACGCTCGACACCAAGCTTTCGGAAAAGGCCCGCGTGAAGAGGCTTGCCGAGCTGCATCAGGCGATCGAGGCCGAACTCGCCGACGTGCCGAGCCTGGACGACGACCGCATCCTGCGCCGTTACGTCAATATCGTCGATGCGACGCTGCGTACCAATTATTTCCAGCGGAACCCGGACGGTTCGCCCAAGGCGATGCTGGCCTTCAAGCTCGATCCGCACCTCGTCGATGGGTTGCCGGAGCCGAAACCCTTCCGCGAAATGTTCGTCTACGGCGTCGAGGTCGAAGGCGTGCACCTGCGCTTCGGCAAGGTGGCGCGCGGCGGTCTGCGCTGGTCCGATCGCGCCGAGGACTACCGCACCGAAGTGCTCGGCCTCGTCAAGGCGCAGCAGGTGAAGAATGCCGTCATCGTGCCGGTCGGCGCCAAGGGCGGCTTCTATCCGAAAAAGCTCCCCATTGGCGGCAGCCGCGACGAAATCTTCAATGCCGGCCGCGAGGCCTACAAGACCTATATCCGCACGCTGCTTTCGATCACCGACAATATCTCCGGCGCCGATATCGTGCCGCCGAAGGATACGGTGAGGCTCGACGGCGACGATCCCTATTTCGTCGTGGCCGCCGACAAGGGCACGGCAACCTTCTCCGACACCGCCAATGCGCTGGCCCAGGAAGCCGGCTTCTGGCTGGACGATGCCTTCGCCTCCGGCGGCTCTGCCGGCTACGACCACAAGAAGATGGGCATCACCGCCCGCGGCGCCTGGGAAACCGTCAAACGCCATTTCCGCGAAATGGACATCGACATTCAGACGACGCCCTTCACCGTCGCCGGCGTAGGCGACATGTCGGGCGACGTCTTCGGCAACGGCATGCTGCTTTCTCCCAAGATCCGGCTCATTGCCGCCTTCGATCACCGTGACATCGTCATCGATCCCGATCCGGACATGGAAAAGACGCTTGCCGAGCGGCAGCGTCTCTTCAACCTGCCGCGTTCGAGCTGGCAGGATTTCGACAAGGGCGTGCTTTCGAAAGGGGCGATGATCATTTCCCGCTCGGCGAAATCGGTCACGCTGACACCCGAAGCGGTTGCCGCGATCGGCATCGAAAAGGCGGTCGCCACGCCCTTCGAGATCATGACGGCGATCCTGAAGAGCCCGGTCGATCTGCTCTGGTTCGGCGGCATCGGCACCTATGTGAAGGCCCCGTCCGAAACCGATACCGAAGTCGGCGACCGTGCCAACGATCCGATCCGCATCACCGCGGCGGAGGTTCGCGCCAAGGTCATCGGCGAGGGCGCCAACCTCGGCGTCACCCAGAAGGGCCGCATCGCTTACGGCCTCAGCGGCGGGCGTTGCAACTCCGACGCCATCGACAATTCGGCCGGCGTCAACACCTCGGACGTCGAGGTCAACATCAAGATCGCGCTGGCAGCGGCCATGCATGACGGGCGCCTGACACGGGCAAAACGCGATCAGCTTCTGTCGTCGATGACCGAAGAAGTGGCGGCCCTCGTGCTGCGCAACAACTATCTGCAGTCGCTGGCGATCTCGCTGACATCGCGCAAGGGCACGGCAAACGGCCTGGAGCTCGCCCGCTTCATGAGCGTGCTCGAAACCGCCAAGCAGCTGAACCGCAAGGTCGAGACGCTGCCCGACGACGCAACGCTTGCCGAGCGCTACGCAGCCGGCAGGCCGCTGACGCGGCCGGAAATCGGCGTGCTGCTGTCCTATGCCAAAATCGTGCTCTTCGATGCGCTCGCCGCCAGCGATCTGCCCGACGACACCTATTTTGCTGCGACGCTGTCGAATTATTTCCCCGTGAAGATGCAGAAGTCGAACGCCGGCGACATCGCCGGCCATCGGCTGAGGCGCGAAATCATCGCGACCGTGCTTGCCAACGAGGCGATCAACCGCGGTGGCCCAAGCTTCACCGTCGCGATGATGGATGCGACGGCGGCGTCTGCGCCGGAAGTGGTGCGCGCCGCCATCGTCGCCCGCGACGGTTTCGACCTGGCCCGGCTCTGGGCGGAAACGGACGCGCTCGACGGCAAGGTTTCCGGCGAGATGCAGAACCGCATCTATGAGGAGATCAGTCACAGTTTCATCGTGCTGACGCGCCTGCTCCTGAAGACCGGCATGACCAAGGCCGATATGGCGGAGGTGATTAGCCGGCTGCAGGCAGCCCTGAAGAAACTCAAGCCCGCCTTCGCCGAACAGTCGGCCGCCGATGCCGCCGCACGCCAGGCGGACTATGTCCTGGCCGGCGTGCCGGAAAAACTCGCGGCCGAGATCGCCAATCTCCAGAGCTTCGCGCTGGTGCCGGAGATCATGCAGATCGCCGAACGCACCGGCGAACCTCTGGTGCGCGCCGCCGAAAACTATTTTGCGGTATCGCAGACCTTCCGCATCGGCCGGCTGCTGGCAGCCGGCGGACGTATCCTCACCTCCGACCACTACGAGAACCTGGCGCTTGCCCGCAGCATCGACCAGATCGCCAGCGCCAGACGCGATATCGTCATCTCGGCTCTTTCCGATCACGGCAAGGAGAAGCTGCCCGTTCAGGCCTGGCATGCGCAGGATCGCATTCGCATCAACCGCATCGTCGAGGAGCTTTCGAGCCTCAGCGACGGCGGCGATCCCAATCTTGCGCGCATTACCGTTGCTGCGGGCATCCTGACCGACCTTGCGCGCGACCGGGTGAGGTGAGACAGTCCGCCAAAAAGGAGCGGATGTTGAATCGCATCGACTGGACAGGAACGCAGCCGCCGAAGGCCACGGAGAAGGGCATCTGGGGTTGGATGTTCTTCGACTGGGCGGCACAGCCCTTCTTCACTGTCGTCACCACCTTCATCTTCGGGCCTTATTTCGTTGCGCGCCTGACCGATGATCCGGTGTCCGCCCAGGCGATGTGGAGCAACGTGGCGACGATCTCCTCGGTGATCATCGCCGTGCTCTCGCCCGTTCTCGGCTCGATCGCCGATCAGTCCGGCGCGCGCAAGCCCTGGATCGGCTTCTTCGCGGTCATCAAGATCGCGAGCCTTTTCGGCCTGTGGTTCGCCGCCCCCGGCTCGCCGATCCTCTATCCCGTGATCTTCATGATCCTCGCCTCGATCTCGGCCGAGTTTTCGATCGTCTTCAACGATTCGATGATGCCGCGCCTCGTCGACAGAACCGAAGTCGGCAAGCTTTCCAACACCGCCTGGGGGCTTGGTTACCTCGGCGGCATGATCGTCCTCATCGCCGTCGTGACGCTGCTTGCGGCAAGCCCCGAAAGCGGCAAGACCATCCTCGGCCTCGACCCGCTTTTCGGTCTCGATCCGCATGCCGGCGAGGATGCGCGCGTCACCGGGCCGATCTCGGCCGTCTGGTATCTGATCTTCATCCTGCCGATGTTCCTGTTCACGCCCGACGTCCGCCGCGGCCTTCCCTTCGGCGCTGCCGTCCGCTTCGGCCTGAAAGAACTCAGAAACACGCTCGGGGAACTCAAGGAGCGGCGCGGCATCCTCAAATTCCTGGTCGCCCGTATGATCTATCAGGACGGCGTGAACGGCCTGCTGATCCTTGGCGGCGTCTTCGCCGCCGGCATGTTCGGCTGGGCGACGATCGAGATTGGCATCTACGGCATCATCCTGAATGTCGTGGCGATTCTCGGCTGCCTGCTCGCCGGCCGCATCGACAAGGCTGTCGGCTCGAAGGCGACCGTCGTGATCAGCCTGACCATGCTGCTTCTCGCCACCCTCGGCATTATTTCGACGGGACCGGGCTACACCCTGTTCGGCCTGATGCCGCTGCCGACAGTGGATTCCGGCGGTCTCTTCGGCACCGCCGCGGAAAAGGCCTATATTCTCTACGGCCTGCTGATCGGGCTCGCTTTCGGGCCGGTGCAGGCCTCATCGCGCTCTTATCTCGCCCGCAGCGTCAGCCTTGAGGAGGCAGGCCGCTATTTCGGCATCTACGCGCTTTCCGGGCGCGCCACGAGCTTCATGGCGACGCTGCTCTTCTCGCTGGTGACCTATATGAGCGGGTCGCCGCGGCTCGGAATGGCAACGCTGATCCTGTTCCTCGCCGGCGGCCTGGCGCTGCTGGTCCGCACGCCCTATCCGGCCGACCGCGCGTAGGAAATACGACGCGCGGTCGGACCTGATGGCAGTCCTCATTCAGTGCCGGAAATGGCGCATGCCGGTGAAGACCATGGCGACGCCGTGTTCGTTCGCGGCATCGATAACTTCCTGATCGCGCATCGAGCCGCCCGGCTGGATGACGGCCGTCGCCCCTGCAGCGATCATCGACAGAAGACCGTCGGCAAACGGCAGGAAGGCTTCGGAAGCGACCGCCGAGCCCTTTGTCATCGGAACCGCGAGGCCGAGCGCCTTGGCGGCCTCTTCGGCCTTCAGCGCGGCGATGCGGGCGGAATCCACCCGGCTCATCTGTCCGGCGCCGATACCGGCGGTCTGGCCGTCCTTGGCATAGACCACGGCATTCGATTTCACATGCTTGCCGACCTTGAAGGCGAATTTCATGTCCTCAAGCTCCTGTGCCGTCGGCGCGCGCTTGGTGACGACCTTGAGCTCCAGATCCTCGACCATGCCGTTGTCGCGGCTCTGGACGAGCAAGCCGCCGGAAACCGTCTTCGCCGTCAGGCCCGCGGCGCGCGGATCGGGCAGGCCGCCCGCCAACAGCAGCCGCAGGTTCGGCTTGCGGGCGACAATCGCCTTCGCCTCCTCGGTCACGTCGGGCGCGATGATGACTTCGGTGAAGAGCTTGACGATTTCTTCAGCCGTTTCCGCATCCAAGGTCTGGTTGAGCGCGATGATACCGCCGAAGGCCGAAACGGAATCGCAGGCCAGCGCCCGCCGATAGGCTTCGACCAAGCTCGCGCCGGTCGCAACGCCGCAGGGATTGGCGTGTTTGATGATGGCGCAGGCCGGCGCCTTCTCCGGCAGGAACTCGGCGACCAGCTCGTAGGCCGCGTCGGTATCGTTGATGTTGTTGTAGGAGAGCTGCTTGCCCTGGAGAAGGGTGGCCGTCGACACGCCGGGGCGCTTCTCGCCGGTCACATAGAAGGCTGCCTTCTGATGCGGGTTTTCACCGTAGCGCATCTCTTCCTTCAGCGCGCCGCCGATGACGCGGTGACGCGGCGCGTCGATCGACAGCGCCTCGGCGAACCAGTTGGAAATCATCGCGTCATAGGCCGCGGTGCGGGCATAGGCCTTGGCGGCCATGCGCTGACGGAAGGCATAGGCGGTCTTGCCGCCATCGGCGGAAAGCTGCTCCAGCAGTTCGGCATAATCGGCCGGATCGGTCAGGATCGTCACATAGGCATGGTTCTTGGCCGATGCGCGGATCATCGCCGGACCGCCGATATCGATATTCTCGACCGTCGTCGGATAATCGCCGCCGGCCGCGCGTACTTCCTCGAAGGGGTAGAGATTGATGACGGCGAGGTCGATGGCCTCGATGCCGTGCTTTTTCATCGCCTCCTGGTGCTCGCCATCGTCGCGGATCGCCAGCAGGCCGCCATGCACCGTCGGATGCAGCGTCTTGACCCGTCCATCCATGATCTCGGGAAAGCCGGTGATTTCGGAGACATCGGTGACGGCAAGGCCGGCAGCGGCGATCGCCTTGTAAGTGCCGCCGGTCGACAGCAGCCGCACGCCGCGCTCGGACAGGGAGCGGGCAAGCTCGACGACCCCGGTCTTGTCGAAGACGGAGAGGAGGGCGGTCTTGATTTCGACCTTGTCGGGGGCGGGGATCTTCTTGGAAATGACGGCCATGAAACCTTCTCCGTTCGGGCTCGGGAGACATCCGGAGGGGACGCCTGCATGTTGGCGTCGCGTTAGCACAGCTTTGCCCCCGCGCAAACAGGAGTCAGCACAGGATCTGACACATGTCGCTCAAAACGCTGCAGCGGATCGCGATTGCGAGACGTTCTAACCCTTGCGAGACAGGAACCAGCGGATTTCCGTCTTCCCGGCAAGATCGAAATCGATCTCGATCTGGTCCGAGCCGCAGATGCCGGAGCTGTCGGCGAAGAAAATATCCTCGGTGATCAGCACTTCATTGCCGGGCGCGGAAAACAGCCAGCTTTCGCCGTCCGGCGCCGTCAGCAGCACGGATTCGCCGTCGCTCTGCTCCAGCACGATCGACGGGTGAATGTGAAAGCGGGCGACCGCCTTCAGCGGCTCGTCACTCTCATATCCTTCCCGGACGACGAGCCGGTCGCGGCCGGTGACGATCGAGCCGGCGGCATTGAGCGTCAGTTCGCGCTCGTGCATCACGCCGAAGGCTTTGAGATAACCATCATGGCTGAGCTTGATGCCGTCGCGTCCATCCTCCGTTTCGGCCCGCTCGACGGTGACGGTTCTGACCGGTTCGATGATCGCATGGCTGAGAAAAGGAGAATGTGAAAAACGGCTGGACGAGGTGTCGTTGAGGATGACGGTCGAATGCGCCGCCGTCGTGCGGGCCATCTGGACATAACGATGCCCGGCAAATTTCGGCGAACCGGAATTGACGATGAAGCGATGCCGGCCGGACGACATCTCGAAGGAGAGGCTGCCGGCATGCGCGGTTCGCAGCGCGCCTCCCGAAGGCGGCACGCCGGTATCGGCGATGATCACCGTCTTACCCGCGGAAAGCCGCTGATAGCGCGACTGCGGCAAGGCCTTGAACGGCTGGCCTGCCGTCTCGTCATATCTGAGCACGGACATCAGCTCGTTTGCGAGTGTCGAGGTGGCGCCATTGAAAAGCGCCAGATCGCCGTCCTGATGGCGGAAGAACCGCAATGCCGGATACATGCGGTCGATGCCGGAGATCAGCTTCTGCGGCAGATCGTGGCCGAGATTGACATAGGTCTGCCGCAGCGGCAGCAGATCGAGCAGCAGTTCCAGGCCGGCGCGCGGGTTGCGCGAGACGTGGCCGCCATCCGGCAGAATCTGGCTATCGAACTCGCGGTCGAGGGCCTGCGCGGCTCTTTTCAACGTCGATGCGCGGGTCGGCATGGCCACGGAGGCCATGGCGAGCGCGATGCGCAGCCGGAACAGCTCCAGGCCGCCCAGCGTGAACGGCGCCATCCGGTGCAGGAATTTCACCTGGAACGCCAGCGACTTCATGAAACGGCGATAGAAGCCGCGATCGGCATTCTGCAGCACGACAGGCGAGTGCGAGAGCCAGGCAATGACGCGCTGGGCGGTGACGTCGGGCTCCCAGGCGACGCCCTCCATGCGGCCGGCATGGATGGAAAGCCAGCTGTCGACGATTGCACGGGCAGCGGCCGCGCTGCGCTCCGTCTTGTGCGCCCGCATATGCCGCAGCCAGCCGAAGCTATGGAGGCGAATCGCAAAAGGGCGCGAGGGCAGGGTGAAGGTAAAGGGCGATTTTCCACTGGTCTCGAGCATACGCCCGGCCAGCAGAAAGCGCCCGTTGAGGATCTCGTCGGCGACATGCGGATCGATGCCGCGAAGGTCGGTCGGCGCGACGATCAGGCGCTCGGGCGGTTTGATGGAATGGCGAATGAGCTTCAGGCGCAGCAACGCGACGCGGCGCAAGGCGCGCCGCCAAGCCTCCCGAACATACATGCTCGCAAAACGCCGACCGGACTGCATATTCTATTGTCTATTGACCCTCGTGGTTAAGAATAGGTGAAAAGCGGCCGATTTCATCGCCCGCAATGAATTAATTTGTGACAAGGTTCGAATATACTCAAATTCATGCGCGCCGCCGGAGATTATCCAACGGTTCTCGGAGCTGCGATTACGCTGTTCGACGCAGCACGGCCGCATAGAAGCCGTCGAGGCCGGAGGCAACACCGCCGGTCATTTTCAGCATTGTGGGGAGGGTTCGGAATTCCCCGAGCGGCGTGACCGCCGCTTCGAGGCCCGGCCAGTCACAGGCGTCGATCGCGACGCGCTCGACCGCATCCGTATCGGCGAGAATACGGGCAACGACCTCTTCACCTTCTGCCGGATCGAGCGAGCAGTTCGAAAATACCAGCATGCCGCCCGGTTTCAGCAAAGTCAGCGCATGACGCAGCAGCCGCTCCTGCAGCGCCGCAAGCCGGGCGATATCGTCAGGCCCTTTGGTCCACAGCACGTCGGGATGCCGGCGGGTGGTGCCGGTCGAGGAGCAGGGAGCGTCGAGCAGGATCGCATCGAAGCGCTCGGCCGGCTCGAATTTGGTCAGGTCCGTCGCGATCGTCTCCGCCTTCAGGCCAAGCCGTTCCAGGTTCGACCGCAGCCGTCTTAGCCGGCTTTCCGATTGGTCGAGGGCGGTGACGGCAGCCCCGGCAAGGATGAGCTGCGCCGTCTTGCCGCCGGGCGCGGCACAGAGATCGGCAGCGCGTTTACCCGAGAGATCGCCGAAAAGCTTGGCCGGAATGCTGGCCGCCGCATCCTGCACCCACCATGCGCCCTCGTCGAAACCTTCGAGCAAGGGGATGCCGCCTTCAAAGGCCGCAAGCCTCACGCCGCCCGTCGGCAGAACGACGCCGTTCAGGCGCTTCGCCCAATCTTCGGGTGCGGATTTGACGGTCAGATCGATCGCCGCGGGCTCGAGCTGGGATTCGGAAATCGCCAGCGCCGCTTCCCGGCCATAGGCTTTTTCCAGCCTCGCAATGAACCAGGCCGGCATCGGCGCAACCTTGCCGATCTCTTCCAGCACCTCGTTCTTCTCGCGGCCGAGACGGCGCAGGATGGCATTGACCAGCTTGGCGAAACGGCGATTGCGCGGATCCTGATTGGCCTGTTCGACGGCAAGATCGACGGCCGAATGATCGGGCACATCGAGATAGAGGATCTGCGCCGCGCCGATGGCGAGAACGTAATGCAGCGCCCGCGCGCCCTCGGGCAGCGGCGAATCCAGGAGGGCAGCGATTGCCGCGTCGATGCGCGGCAGATGGCGAAGTGTGGTATTCAGGATGGCGCGCACAAGCGCCCGATCGCCCTCGCCCAGCGCCTTATAGGCGGGATTGCCATGTTCGTGGTCGAGAGCGCCATCGAGCGGCAGCTTGCGGTCGACCACGGCAGCCAGGATTTTCGCCGCCGCGGCCCGGGCCTGCAGGCCGGGCTTGGCCGGCGCCGATCGGGGCGCGGAGGGCTTCTGTTTGCGGAATGGCTTCTTCGTGCCGTCAGAATTCAAGACCACGGACCTTTTGGCGGTTGCGAACCACCGCGACCCGTATTCGGAACAGAGCGCGATTTGCGCGACGGATTAGCAGCACGAACCGGTCCCGTCGAGACATTCATGCCGCCCTGCGCCATCTCCTGCAGCGCGGCGATGCGGTTTTCGGTATTCGGGTGCGTGGAAAACAGATTGTCCATGCGCTCGCCGGAGAGCGGATTGATGATGAACATATGCGCCGTCGCCGGATTGCGTTCGGCGTCTTCGTTCGGAACATGCGCAGCACCCCGCGCGATCTTGCCGAGCGCCGAGGCGAGCCAGAGCGGGTTGCCGCAGATCTCGGCGCCGCGGCGGTCGGCCGAGTATTCGCGCGTGCGGCTGATCGCCATCTGCACCAGCATGGCGGCGAGCGGCGCCACGATCATCGCGACGAGGACGCCGATGAAGCCGAGCGGATTGTTGTTTTCGCGGTTGCCGCCGAAGAAGAAGGCGAAATTGCCGAGCATCGAGATCGCGCCGGCAAGCGTTGCCGTGATCGTCATGGTCAGCGTGTCGCGGTTCTGGATATGGGCAAGCTCATGCGCCATCACGCCGGCGACTTCCTCCGGGGACAATGCTTGCAGCAGACCCGTCGAGGCGGCGACAGCGGCATTTTCGGGATTGCGGCCGGTGGCGAAGGCATTCGGCTGCGGGCTGTCGTAGAGATAGACCTTCGGCATCGGCAGGCCGGCATTGCGGGCGAGATCGCGCACAATCGCAAAGAATTCCGGCGCGTTGCGTTCATCGACCTGCTGGGCGCGGTAGGCCGAAAGCACTAGGCGGTCGGAGTTCCAGTAGGAAAAGAAATTCATGCCGGCCGCAATGACGAATGCGATCATCATGCCGGCCCGACCGCCGATCAGGAAGCCGACAAACATGAAAAGCGCCGTCATGAAGGCGAGCAACATGGCAGTGCGGACGAGGTTCATCGCGGATCTCCAACTCCGATTTCGCCGTCACGAGCTTTCAATCCCGGTGCCGGCGCATTATGATTTGGTTATTCACCCGCCATTTTCAATGTTTTCCGGCAGGAGAAGCCGATGCAGGAAGCCGACAACGACAATAGCGAAATCGCGGCCGCCGAGGGATCGGAGCCGCCGCGCAAGATGCTGTCTCCGGCTGCCAGGCGTGCACTTGCCGAAGCCGAGGAACGGCGCAAGAACCAGAAGCCCCTGGAACTACCGCCCGAGATCGGCGGCCGCGGCGGAGCGGAGCCCGCCCGCTTCGGCGACTATGAGATCAATGGCCGGGCAATCGATTTCTAAGTAAATATTCCTATTGACTTCGCGTCATGATCGGAATTTATTCCTTTCATGACACGATTCCTGCCGATGCTCGTCTTCGTCGCTCTCGCCGCCTCTGCTGTCACGGCGCGGGACGCGATCGATGGTCCGGTATCGGCTGAAATCCTTCGCGTCATGGATGGCGATACGCTGCTGGTGCAGGCAATGCCCTGACCGCAGCAGACGATGGAAGTCTATGTGCGCATCCGCGGCATCGATGCGCCGGAACTGCATTCCAAGTGTCATGAGGTACGGCAGGCAGGTCTGGAGGCGCGCCATGCGCTGGAGGAGATGGCGGCCCATTCGCCCAGAATCCGGCTGACGAACATCTCCGGCGACAAATATTTCGGTCGCATTCTGGCGACGGTCACCCTAGCGGACGGACGCGACGTCGCCGGCAATCTTCTCTCCGACGGCTTCGCGCGTGAATATGGCGGAGGCCGCAAACCGCGCTCGCCCTGCGCAGAGGAAAAATGAGCCGCCCCCGGAGAGGGCGGCTCTGAATATCAGGCCGTCACCTTGTTCTGCCGGTTGGCGATCAGATCGTCGACGACGGCCGGGTCGGCAAGCGTCGAGGTATCGCCGAGAGCGCCGAAATCGTCCTCGGCGATCTTGCGCAGGATGCGGCGCATGATTTTGCCCGAGCGGGTCTTCGGCAGGCCCGGCGCGAACTGGATCTTGTCGGGAGCGGCGATCGGGCCGATTTCGGCGCGCACGTGTTTCACCAGTTCCTGGCGAAGCGTGTCCGTCCCCTCGTGGCCGGCCATCAGCGTCACGTAGCAATAGATGCCCTGGCCTTTGATCGAATGCGGATAGCCGACGACCGCGGCTTCCGAAACCAGATTATGCGAGACGAGCGCGGATTCGACTTCCGCCGTGCCCAGCCGGTGGCCGGAAACGTTGAGCACGTCGTCGACGCGGCCGGTGATCCAGTAATAGCCGTCTTCATCGCGGCGGCAGCCGTCGCCGGTGAAATATTTCCCCTTGTAGGTGGAGAAATAGGTCTGGATGAAGCGCTCGTGGTCGCCATAGACCGTGCGCATCTGGCCCGGCCAGCTGTCGGTGATGCAGAGATTGCCGTCGGCCGCACCTTCCAGCACCTTGCCCTCATTGTCGACCAGCTGCGGCTTGACGCCGAAGAACGGCGTCGTTGCCGAACCCGGCTTCAGGTCGGTAGCGCCCGGCAGCGGCGTGATCATATGGCCGCCGGTTTCCGTCTGCCACCAGGTATCGATCACCGGGCAGCGTTTGTCGCCGACGACATTGTAATACCACTCCCAGGCTTCCGGGTTGATCGGTTCGCCCACAGTGCCGAGCAGGCGCAGCGAAGAGCGTGAAGAGCGCGTGACGAAGTCGTCGCCGACGCCCATCAGCGATCGGATCGCCGTCGGTGCGGTATAGAAGATATTGACCTTGTGTTTGTCGATGACTTCCCAGAAGCGGCCCTGATCGGGGAAGTTCGGCACGCCCTCGAACATCAGCGTCGTTGCGCAGTTCGCGAGCGGCCCATAGACGATATAGGAATGGCCGGTGACCCAGCCGACATCGGCCGTGCACCAGTAGATATCGCCATGATGGTAGTCGAAGACATATTCATGCGTCATCGAGGCGTAGACGAGATAGCCGCCCGTCGTGTGCAGCACGCCCTTCGGCTTGCCTGTCGAGCCTGACGTATAGAGAATGAAAAGCGGATCTTCGGCCCTCATCTTTACCGGCGGGCATTCCGCCTTCACCGTGGCGACTTCCTGGTGATACCAGAGATCGCGGCCCGGCGCCCAGCCGGTCTTGCCGCCGGTGCGGCGCACCACCAGCACCTTGCTGACATGCACATGCTGGCGGGCGGCGATGTGGATCGCCGTATCGGTATTGTCCTTCAGCGGCACCGGCTTGCCGCCGCGCAGACCTTCGTCACAGGTGATGACGAAGGTGGATTCGCAGTCGACAATGCGCCCGGCCAGCGCTTCCGGCGAGAAGCCGCCGAAGACGACGGAATGCACCGCGCCGATACGGGCGCAGGCGAGCATCGCATAAGCCGCCTCGGGAACCATCGGCATGTAGATGGTGACGCGATCGCCCTTCTTGACGCCGTGCTTCTTCAGCACGTTTGCCATCCGGCAGACATGCTCGTAGAGCTCGTTATAGGTGATCTTCTTGTCGATGTAGGGATTGTCGCCTTCCCAGATGATCGCCACCTGGTCGCCATTCGTCTTCAGATGGCGGTCGATGCAGTTATAGGAAACGTTAGTCTGGCCGTCCTCGAACCACTTGATCGAAACCCTGCCGGTAAAGGACGTGTTCTTAACCTTGGTATAGGGCTTGAACCAGTCGATCCGCTTGCCGTGCTTGCCCCAGAACTTGTCCGGATCCTCGACGCTCTCCTCGTACCATTTCAGGTACTTTTCCTTATCGATCAGGGCACGCGCCTTCACCGGCTTCGGCACCGGATGGATCTTCTCCGACATGGAACTCCTCCTCATGGGACATGCGACGGGCCAAGCGATCTATGAGCCCGGACTTCAAATCACGGCAATTCATAGCAGGTCGCATCGCCACGGCAATTAGACAAAGGTCATTTGATTTCGGAAGAATTGCAATTCTGCGACAGTACGGTTATATAGCGGCATATTTCCCGGACATTGTGGTGACAATCCACGGACCGCGACCGGCGCGGACGATAGAAGGACTATATCCATGGCTCAAACATTGCTCATGCCGAAGGCGACCGCCATCTGGCTTGTCGACAACACGGCGCTGTCTTTCGATCAGATCGCGCAGTTCTGCAAACTGCATCCGCTGGAAGTCAAGGCGATCGCCGACGGCGAAGCGGCGCAGGGCATCAAGGGCCTCGATCCGATCTCGACCGGCCAGCTCTCCCGCGACGAAATCGCCCGCGCCGAAGCCAATCCGAACCACAAGCTGAAGCTTTCCGAACCCAAGGTGCGCGTGCCGGAATCCAAGCGCCGCGGCCCGCGTTATACGCCGGTTTCCAAGCGCCAGGACCGCCCGAACGCCATTCTCTGGCTCGTTCGCAACCATCCGGAGCTGAAGGACGCGCAGATTTCCCGCCTCGTCGGCACGACGAAATCGACCATCGAGCAGATCCGCGAGCGCACCCACTGGAATTCCGCAAACCTGGCGCCGATGGATCCCGTCACGCTCGGCCTCTGCAGCCAGATCGATCTCGACATGGAAGTGGAGAAGGCTTCCAAGGGCCGTCCGCTGCCGACCGCTGCCGAGCTTGGCGCAACGCTGCAATCGGCCCAGGAAACCGAGCGCCTGACCCCGAGCTATGAGCGCGAAGAGGAAAAGGAAATCGACGCCGATGCTGTCTTCCGCAAGCTGAGCTCGCTGCGCTCGGCCCCGAAGGACGAAGACGACGAAGCTCAGTACTGAGCTATCAGCTGCCTCATCAAAAACCCCGCCGGGTGAACCTGAACTGACCCCCGAAAGTTGGACACCCAACTTCGG
>NZ_NWSX01000072.1 GCF_002531825.1 Rhizobium sp. J15
CCCTCCCCAACCCCTCCCCACAAGGGGGAGGGGCTAGCCCGCGGCATCGGTGTTGCCCTCCTTCGATGGCACCGTTTGCGGCGTTGATTTTGGGGTGAGGCAGTGCCGCAAGTTAAGCCCCTCCCCCTTGTGGGGAGGGGTTTGGGGCGGGGTCTTAATGCCCGGTCTTCGGGACCGTTGCAAAAGAATCTAAGGGAACGACATGCAACAAGCAGATTTCGTCATCATCGGCTCGGGCTCCGCCGGCTCCGCCCTCGCCTATCGCCTCTCCGAAGACGGCAAGAATACCGTCATCGTCATCGAGGCGGGCGGCAGCGACTTCGGGCCGTTCATCCAGATGCCGGCAGCACTTGCCTGGCCGATGAGCATGAAGCGCTATAACTGGGGTTACCTCTCCGAGCCGGAGGCGAACCTCAACAACCGGCGCATCACCGCGCCGCGCGGCAAGGTGATCGGCGGCTCTTCCTCGATCAACGGCATGGTCTATGTGCGCGGCCATGCGGAGGACTTCAACCGCTGGGAGGAGCTCGGAGCCAGCGGCTGGGCCTATGCCGACGTTCTCCCCTACTTCAAGCGGATGGAGCATTCGCATGGCGGCGAGGAAGGCTGGCGCGGCACGAACGGGCCGCTGCATGTCCAGCGCGGCGGCTTCACCAATCCGCTGTTTCGCGCCTTCGTCGAGGCCGGCAAACAGGCGGGCTTCGAGACCACGGAGGATTATAACGGCAGCAAGCAGGAAGGCTTCGGGCTGATGGAGCAGACCATCTTTGCCGGCCGCCGCTGGTCTGCCGCCAACGCCTATCTGAAGCCGGCGCTGAAGCGGCAAAATGTCGAAATCCTCTACGGCCTGGCGCGCAAGATCGTGATCGAGAACGGCCGGGCGACCGGCGTCGAAATCGAGCGCGGCGGCAAGGCGGAGGTGGTCAAGGCCAATCGCGAGGTGATCGTCGCGGCCTCCTCGTTCAATTCGCCGAAGCTTTTGATGCTGTCGGGCATCGGCCCGGCCGAACATCTCAAGGAGATGGGCATCGAGGTGAAGGCCGACCGGCCTGGCGTCGGCGCCAACTTACAGGACCATATGGAATTTTACTTCCAGCAGGTGAGCACCAAGCCGGTGTCGCTCTATTCCTGGCTGCCCTGGTTCTGGCAGGGGGTGGCGGGCGCGCAATGGCTGCTCTCCAAGGGTGGGCTCGGCGCCTCCAACCAATTCGAGGCCTGCGCTTTCCTGCGCTCGGCACCGGGGCTGAAGCAGCCCGATATCCAGTATCATTTCCTGCCGGTGGCGATCAGCTATGACGGCAAGGCGGCCGCCAAAAGCCACGGCTTCCAGGTGCATGTCGGCTACAACTTGTCAAAATCGCGCGGCAGCGTGACGCTACGCTCACCCGATCCCAAGGCCGATCCGGTGCTGCGCTTCAACTATATGAGCCATCCGGAGGACTGGGAGAAGTTCCGCCATTGCGTGCGGCTGACCCGCGAGATCTTCGGGCAGAGCGCCTTCGACAATTATCGCGGACCGGAAATCCAGCCGGGAGAAGGCGTGCGAAGCGACGAACAGATCGACGCCTTCCTGCGCGAGCATCTGGAAAGCGCCTATCACCCCTGCGGCACCTGCAAGATGGGCGCCAAGGACGATCCGATGGCGGTGGTCGATCCACAGACGCGCGTGATCGGCGTCGAGGCCTTGCGCGTCGCCGACAGCTCGATCTTCCCGCATGTCACCTACGGCAATCTGAACGGCCCGTCTATCATGACGGGCGAGAAAGCGGCCGACCATATTCTGGGCAAACAGCCGCTGGCGCGCTCGAACCAGGAACCGTGGATCAATCCGCGCGCGGCGGTCAGCGATCGATAAGATCAGGCGATCGGAGCTTCAGAGAAACCCGATCCAGCGTCCGGCGACCACGGCGGCGATCCAGATCGCCGCCGACAGTGCCGCGGAGAAACGCAGGCCCGGGCGGACGATTCCGATCGAGATCGCCGTTTTCCAGCCGCGCCCGAGGTGAACCGTCAATAGGTTGAGCAGCCCCAGTCCGATCAGGCCAAGCTTGGCGAGGAATGCCGGATTTCCCGCATATTCCACCGCTCGCACGCTGAAGAGGCAGAAGCCCGTCAAAATGGCCGCGGCGAGACCGATGCCGGCGGCGCGGGACAGGAACGGAGCGATGATTTCAACCGGCACCTTGCGGAAGACGCCGGCAAGCCTGAGATCGAGCGGCAGAATGGCGCCGACGAGAAGGCCGATCGCCAGAATATGCGCGGCATTGACGAACATGTAGAGCGTCGCGGAGCGGCGGAGCGCGACCGCAAGTGTCGTGGCCTGCAGCCATTCGAGAGCGTCCATATCGGCCGGTCAGTTCGTGCGGATGCGGTCCGGATAGATGTCGTAGCGTTTCTCGCCGATGGTGATGCGCACGGCCTTCATCCGCTTCTCCTTCGGATCCTGCGAACGGTTTCCGAGCGCCACGACCTGGTCGCCAGGTTTTGCGACACCTTCGACGAAACCGGAGCGCTCCGTCTGGCGCGGATTGCCGAGTTCGACCCGCCACACGCCGTCATCTGCGGTCGCGACATCGAGTGTGGGATGCGGCCCGCCCATCGATATGGTCTGGATGGTGCCGCGAAGCTCGATCTGATCCGCCTCGGCCCACGACCAGCCGTGATGAGCGGCCGCACCCGTCGCAAGCGCAACCGTCATCCCGACCGCCGCGAAGATACGTTTCGTTGAACGTGTAGACATCGATGTTCTCCCTGCCCGAATGGACAGGCAGGTGGAGCATCATAAGGCCAAGAAAAGGCGTTTCACCAAATCTTGAAGGGAAAAGGGTGCGCGGCTGTTGCTCAGGCCAGCAGCCGCGTGACCTCGGCGGTGCGGGCCGGCTGGGCGGCGTCGGCGATGGTCGTCGAGAACAACACCTTGCGGGTGGCGTCGGCCACCTTGGCGAAGACGTGGCGGATCTGGCAGCTCTGCTCGCCGTCGCAATCGTCGCATTTTCGATAGGCGGTGATCGACAGGCAGGGAAGCGGAGCGATCGGGCCGTCGATGATGCGCAGGATTTCGCCGAAGGTGATGGCATCGGCCGGCTTGAGGAGAAGATATCCCCCCTGCTTGCCGCGACGGCTGACGACGATGCCGTGATGTTTCAGGTCGAGGAGGATCTGTTCGAGAAACTTCTTCGGGATCTTCTGCTGCGCCGCGATATCGGAAATCATCACCGGTTCGTCGGCATCGGCATCAGCCAAGACCGTGAGCGCACGCAGCGCATATTTCGCCTTTTGCGTAATCATCTCAGACCATCAACACACACAGGCGGCACGAATCTTCGCACCACTTCAGGAATACTTCCGTCTCTATTGCACAGCCAGCATGAACGGAATTTGAACGCGCCGGAGAAAGCCTTGAGAGACAAGCGTTTTTGGCCTTGTTTTTCGCTCTTGGCCAAACTCAAGTAATTTATGCCAAAACCGGGCGGTCTGCACGTTTTTCGGCATCAATTCAGATTTCCGATTGACAGGCTGCGTGTAACTCTACTATTTCTGTAGACATTAAGGCGGCTGCCGCGGATTTTGTCCGCGGGCGGCTGCTTTTCTGCATTGCGGCAGCTTCGGAGAGATATTTGCTCTTGCGGCCGCAGCTTTCGAAATCCCTTTTTCTGTCCGATCCATGCTCGAGCTGCGATACTCCCGTCAACTAAGGACAGGATTCTCATGACTGTTACAAATCCAATTGCAGAAGCCGAGGCGCTGAACGACAAGCTGGCGGGCCTCGACCTCGCCGGACGTCTGTCGCTGGTTGCGGGCCTCGGCGGCCGCGTGGTGTTCACCACCTCTCTCGGCATCGAAGACCAGGTCATCACCGCCGAGATCGGCACGCACCGCCTGCCGATCGATGTCGCCACGCTGCAGACCGGCCGGCTGTTTCCCGAGACGCTTTCGCTGATCGATGAGACGGAAAGCCAGTACGACATCCATATCATCCGCTACGAGCCGGAGCAGGCCGACATCGATGCCTATGCGGCGAAATACGGCATGAACGGCTTCTACGAGAGCGTCGAAGCCAGGCATGCCTGTTGTGGCGTGCGCAAGCTGAAGCCGCTTGCGCGAGCACTGACGGGTGCGACGATCTGGATCACCGGGCTGCGCCGCGGCCAGTCGGCCAATCGCGCCGAGACGCCTTTCGCCGAATATGACGCCGAGCGCCACCTTCTGAAGATCAACCCGCTCGCCGACTGGGACATCGACAGGATCAATGCCTTCGTCGCCGACAACGGCGTCCCGATCAACCCGCTGCACGCCCGTGGCTACCCCTCGATCGGCTGCGAGCCCTGCACGCGCGCCATCAAGCCGGGCGAGCCCGAACGCGCCGGCCGCTGGTGGTGGGAGCAGGACGAAAAGCGCGAATGCGGCCTGCATGTCGCCGAAGAGGCCGCGGCAGTCGCCGCACAGCAATGACACGTCTGGAGTTTGAAATGCCCGATACCCGTCAGGATACGGAACTGACCAATCCGCAGAGCGCCAAGCCGCCGCTCGACCCGCATCTGAAGGCGCTGGAAAACGAAGCGATCCACATCTTCCGCGAAGTTGCCGCCGAATTCGAGCGTCCCGTGATGCTCTATTCGATCGGCAAGGATTCCTCCGTGCTGCTGCATCTTGCGCGCAAGGCCTTCTATCCCGGCCGCGTGCCCTTCCCGCTGCTGCACGTCAACACCGGCTGGAAGTTCGCGGAAATGATCACCTTCCGCGACGAGATCGTGAAGAAATACGATCTCGATCTGATCGAGCACATCAATCCGCGCGGCGCGGCCGAAAACATCACGCCGTTCACCTACGGCTCGGCCCGCTACACCGACATCATGAAGACGGAAGCGCTGCGCAATGCGCTCGATGCCGGCCAGTACGACGCGGCCTTCGGCGGCGCGCGGCGCGACGAGGAAGCCTCCCGCGCCAAGGAACGCATCTATTCCTTCCGCACGCCCGACCATCGCTGGGATCCGCGCAACCAGCGCCCCGAGCTGTGGAACGTCTATAACGGCCAGATCCGCAAGGGCGAAAGCGTGCGCGTCTTCCCGCTGTCGAACTGGACCGAAGTCGATATCTGGCGCTACATCCAGGCCGAAGAGATCCCGATCGTGCCGCTCTATTTCGCGGCCAAGCGCCCCTATGTCGAGCGCGACGGCATGATGATCGCCGCCTCCGATCCGCGCCTCGAGCTGCTGCCCGGCGAAACCAAGCAGGAAGATTTCATCCGCTTCCGCACGCTCGGCTGCTTCCCGCTGACGGGCGCCATCCGCTCGACCGCCACCACCCTTGAAGACATCATCGCGGAGCTGGAAATCGCTACGGTTTCCGAGCGCCAGGGCCGCGCCATCGACCGCGACCAGTCCGGTTCCATGGAAAAGAAGAAGCGTGAAGGATATTTCTGAGATGACCGCAGCCGTTCCCGCAAACGTCGTCGCCGTGCCCGCCGCCGAGCCTCTGAAGGCCCAGCGCGACTCGCGCCCGTTGCGCCTCATCACCTGCGGCAGCGTCGATGACGGCAAGTCCACGCTGATCGGCCGCCTGCTCTGGGACACCAAGGCAGTCAAGGAAGACCAGGCGGCGACGCTTCGCCGCGATTCCACCGGCAAGCAGAACGATCTCGGCCTTCCCGACTTCGCACTGCTGCTCGACGGCCTGCAGGCCGAGCGCGAACAGGGCATCACCATCGATGTCGCCTATCGCTACTTCTCGACCGACAAGCGCTCCTTCATCGTCGCCGACACGCCCGGCCACGAGCAGTATACCCGCAACATGGCGACCGGCGCTTCCACTGCCGATCTCGCCGTGCTCCTGGTCGATGCCCGCGCCGGCATCCTCGAGCAGACGCGCCGTCATGCGACGATCGCTTCTCTGCTCGGGATCAAGCAGTTCGTGCTCGCCGTCAACAAGATCGACCTGACGAACTACGACCGGGCCGGCTTCGACAAGATCACCCACGAGTTCAAGGAATTCGCGCTGTCGCTCGGCGTCAAGCAGATCACCGCGATCCCGATGTCGGCGCTGAAGGGCGAAAACGTCGTCTATTCCGGCCAAGGCGCCATGCCCTGGTATAACGGCCCGACGCTGGTCGAAACGCTCGAGCATGCGACCGTCCGCTCCGGCCAGACGACCGGCTTCCGCCTCTCCGTCCAGCGCGTCTCGCGTCCCGGCGAAAGCTTCCGCGGCTATCAGGGCACGGTTGCCGGCGGCTCGGTGAAGCCCGGCGACAGCGTCATGATCCTGCCGTCGGGCATGGTCGCCAACGTCACCAAGATCGTCACCTTCGACCTGGTGCGCAATGCCGCCGTTGCAGGCGATGCGATCACGCTCGTGCTCGACCGCCAGGTGGATGTGGCGCGCGGCGACATGATCGTTTCGATCGACAGCCAGCCGCAGACCGGCCTCGCCTTCGACGCGCAGGTCGTCGCCCTGCAGCCGGAAGGCATCGAAGGCGGCAAGCGTTACTGGCTGAAGAGCGGTTCGCGCCGCCAGCGCGTTCAGGTAGAGCCCGTCAGCCAGCTCGAGCTGAAGACCGGCTCGTGGAACGCGGCCCAGCGGCTCTATATGAACGCCATCGGCAAGGTGCGCCTCGTCTTCGACGAAGCCGCGATCTTCGACCCTTACGAGCAGAACCGCGCCACCGGCTCCTTCATCCTGATCGATCCTGAGACGAACAACACCATCGCCGGCGGCATGGTGACCGGCAAGCGCGCCGATGTCAGCGGCCTGCACGGCAGCGATGCCCGTGTGATCCTCTCGCTACCGGCCGATCTCGCCGAACAGATCATGGCGAGCGAGCTTTTCGCCAACCGCCGCCACGAGGCGGAGGTACGTCGCATGACGGCGTCGGAAGCGGCCGAACTCTGGTCGAGCGCGGCAAGCGATATCTGATAGGGATTGAGGGGTTGCCACGAGAGATCGGTCCAGCCCCTCACCCGCCTGCCAACACCGCCCGGCCTGTAGAGAAAAGGGATGCCGCGCCCTCTCTCCGCCCTCATCCCGGGGTGCCGTGTGGCTGGTCTCCCAGCTCAGCTTTCTGTGCCGGCCTACGCACGCCCAAAAATATCAGAGTTTGCAGAAAACGGGCTTTTTCAATTCACGATTCGCTGTTTGCCGCTTGTCCGCGGGCCAATATGAGCCCATTTTAGATCGGATCCTGGCGGTGCGGTAAGCCGAGAGGTCAGGCCTGCAACGCTCAATCTCGACCTCGAAGCACTGACGTGGCGCCTTTTCTCGACTGATCCCCGAGCGAGGAGGTTGTCCATGTCCACGCGCTATGTCGACCATCCGCTACAACCGGGCGACCGGGTGCCGAACGTCGAGTTCGATGCGATCTCCTGCGAGGGGAAGATCGCACTTGAAGATTTTCGTGGCCGCAGCCCCTTGTTGATCGGTTTGTTTCGAGGCCTGCATTGTCCGTTCTGCCGGCGCCATGTCGCGGCCATGGCATATCTCAACCCGATGCTGCGTGAGAAAGGCGTCCAATCCCTGGCTGTCGTAAACACGCCGGTCGAACGCGCGCGGCTCTATTTCCGTTACCATCCGATACCCGATCTTCTTGCCGCTTCCGACCCGGTACGGGCTTCGCACCAAGCCTTCGGCCTACGGGAGGTCGGGATCGACGCGGTCATGGCGATACGGATCGATCTTCCGGGCGAGTTGCCCGAGCCTATGAGCGTGATGGCAATGGACGATTTTCTGAACGAGAAGGAAGGATATCAAATTACGGAGGCCGATCAGCAGATGATGACTGCCGACCACGGGCAGCTTGTCGGTCAGTTCCTGATAGACCGGGAAGGCATCGTGCGCTGGAGCTTCACTGAAGTTCTGGAGGCCGGGCTCCAGACATTCAAGGCACCGAATTCCCAGGAATTGATGTCGGTCGCTTCCGAAATCGCACTTTAAGCTTCACTGTCATGGACGCAGTCTGCCGGGGCTTTTGCGGTAGAACACGCGACATCACCCGGCTATAAAGCTCATGCTGCGTGGCCTTTTTAGCGGTAATCGATGCCCAATTCTCCCGAATCCTCAGGTGAAAGTGTTAGCAGTTCGAGTTCGGATCGCAATCAGAGCCCGGATTCGGCAGCGCCGGCAGCCGCCTCGGCTTCGCCGAAAACCACCCAAGGGGACGGGTCGCAGCCGCCGAATGGCTCCTTCGGCCAGACCAGGCAGGCCGCCAGAACTCTGTTGCGCGCGATACGCCAGGATGTGCAGGCAAGTTCTGCCGCGGCAAAGATCAAGACGGCCGCATTGTTTGGGGGAGCGAAGCTCAGGAGGTCGATACGGCCTGGAATGGCGTCGGCTCCCCTGACATGGATGACGACTGCTTTGGCCGGGGCGGCGCGCCGTATTCGCGTTCGGTGCTCAAGCCCGAGTAAAAGCCGACAGAGCGCATCGTTCATTGCCGGATGGCGGAAATTCGCTTTGGGGTTCGTCTTTCTTGTCTGCCTCATCGTCGGGAGCGTGCTGGTGTGGGCACTGAAAGACGTGCCCTGGAGCGAGATCCGGGATGGAACGTTGAAGCCGGTCGTCGTGCTGGAAACCGCCGACGGTGCGCCGCTGGTACGACAGGGACCCTATCAAGGGCCATATGCCCGATACAACCAGTTTCCGCCGCATCTGATCGATGCTGTCCTTTCCATCGAGGATCGCCGGTTCATGGATCATTTCGGCATCGACCCCAGGGGCATCGGCAGGGCGTTTCTGCGGAACCTGGAGGCTGGCTCGGTGGTGGAGGGCGGCAGCACGATCACCCAGCAACTGATCAAGCTGCAATACCTCGACAGCGACCGAACGATCAAACGAAAGATCCAGGAGGTCGTCATCGCGTTCTGGCTGGAGTGGAAGCTCGGCAAGGCGGAAATCCTGACGCGCTATCTCAACAGCGTCTATCTTGGCGCCGGCGCCACCGGCATGCCTGCCGCCGCGCGCATCTATTTCAACAAGGACATCGGCGCCCTCAACCTGCCGGAGTCGGCGATGCTGGCGGGATTGCTGCGGGCGCCGAGCCAATGGAATCCCATCGACAATTTCGAAGGCGCCCGGCAGCGCACCATGGTCGTTCTCGACGCCATGGCGGCCAATGGCAAGATCACCGCGCCGCAGGCGACGGAGGCCAAGACGAGTTTTACCAGGCTGCACCCAACGACGCCCACGCCGCGCTCCGGAAGCTGGTTTGCCGACTGGATTTCGCCGCAGGCAAGCGAAATCGCCGGCGCCTCGCCAGGTTCGACTTCGGTGCGCACCACGCTGGTGCCGCAGTTGCAGCAGATCGCCGAACGGGTCGTGAAAAGAGCCCTGGACAGTGAGGGAAAGACGGTCGGCGCATCGCAGGCCGCCTTGGTTGCGATGACGCCCGACGGCGCGGTCGTTGCGATGGTTGGCGGGCGCGACTACAAAGCAAGCCAGTTCAACCGCGCCGTCACTGCGATGCGCCAACCGGGCTCCACCTTCAAGCTGTTCGTCTATTACGCAGCCTTGAAGGCTGGGCTCACCTTGTCCGACCGGGTTCTGGACGCGCCAATTGACATCAACGGCTGGTCGCCGGAAAATTCCGGTGGCAATTATCGCGGTTGGGTAACGCTTGCCGAGGCGTTCGCGCGATCGCTCAATGCCGCGTCAGTGGCGCTTGCCGAAGAGGTCGGTCTCGACAATGTGATCGCCGCAGCGCGCGAACTCGGCATCGATGCGCCCATGGCCAATACGCCGTCCTTGGCGCTTGGCACATCCGAAGTCAATCTGCTCAACCTCACCAGCGCCTATGCGTCCGTCCAACTCGGCAAGGCCCCCGTCAAACCCTGGGGCATCATCGACTTTCAAGCCGCGGGGCAGCCCAAGACGTTTCGCGTTGGCTCACAATCAAAGCCGAATGTCGATCTTTCGCCTTACCAGTCCGATCTCCTCGGCCTGCTGCAACTGGTGGTCGAGCACGGTACCGGACGCGGCGCAGATCCCGGCACGTTTGCGGCCGGCAAGACCGGCACGAGCCAGAACAATCGTGATGCCTGGTTCGTCGGCTTCACGGAAACGCTCGTCGTCGGTGTCTGGGTTGGAAATGATGACGACGCGCCGATGAAGGGGGTGACGGGCGGCACCCTGCCGGCGCATATTTGGCGGGACTTCATGCGCGAGGCGACGAGCGAACCGACGCTGAACGGAGTGCGATCGTCGGAAGCAGTCGTCGATGGCCAAGGCGCATCCCAGTCCTGCAACATCACAGCCTGCTCGCGCAGCTACCGCTCCTTCCGGCCGTCCGATTGTACCTATCAGCCATATTCCGGCGGCCGGCGGCTTTGCGAAAAGTGATGGGATGAGCAGAGATCGAGCCATCCTTTCGCTGCCGGCCAATCTTGCCGAACAGATCATGGCCAGCGAACGCTTCGCCAGCCGCAGCCACGAGGCGGGGGGGCGCCGCGAGGGCAGCCATCAACTCAAGAGATCGGAGCCGATTACCGCGTCGAACCCCGCGGAATAATGGTAAAGCCCAAGTCGGCCTTGTCTTCGTCCAGCGGCTCCTCGCGGATGGCGCGCAGCAGCATGTCGGCGACCCGGTAGCCAATATCGTAGCGCGGAATATGCACCGATGTCAGCGACGGCTCGACGAAGGGCGAGAATTCCAGATCGTTGAAGCCGCAGATGCCGATATTCTCCGGCACGCGGATGCCGCGCTCCTTGCATTCGATGAGGACGCCAAGCGCCAGTTCGTCGCTCTGGGCAAAGACGGCATCGATCTCGGGCACACGCTCCAACAGGCGGGAGAACAGCTCCCTGCCGAGGCCGGTGCGGCTTGCGGCATCCCCGCCGATGACGAGGTCGGGATCGAAACATCCGGCTTCCCGCATCACAGCCTCATAGCCTTCAATGCGGCGCCGCGAGCGGACATCGGCGCCGCGGCCCATGAAGGCGATCTTCCTATAGCCCCTCGACAGCAGAAAACGGGTGGGTTCGGCGCCTGCCGTGTAGTGATCGAGGCCGACGACCAGGCTTTGCGGCTCCTGGCTGAGATCGGTGATATGGGCGATGGGACAGGCGGCGCTGTCGATCAGCGACAGAAGATTCCGATAGGATTCGGCGCCGGCGATGATGACGCCCGCCGGCTTCTGCGTCAGGAAGGATTTCAGCAGGCCGGCCTCTCCCTCGACGTGGTGCAGCGTACTGGAATATTGCACGGTGAACTCGGTGTTGCGAAAGCGGTCCTCGATACCGACCATCAGGCCGGTGAAGCCATACTGGTGCAAGGCGGGCGTGATGACGCCGACGATGCCGTTGTGGCGGCCGGCAAGTGCCCGGGCGGCGAGATTGGGGATATAACCCATCTCTTCCACCGTGCGCAGGATCACCTCGCGCAGATCCTCGGAAACGATTTCAGGATTTCGAAGCGCGCGCGAAATAGTGATGGGACTGACGCCCACCTTCTTCGCCACATCGCTGAGCTTCACATGCGCCCCGCGCCTGGGCTTACGCCCCGGCTCACCTGCCTTTACCATCACGCCTCATAAGCCGCCGCGAGACTCGCCTGCCCTCGATTCGCAGTCCCTTACTTTCTGAAGAAGAAATAATTTAGAGTCTACTAACATTTTATATTCGCACCGCCGTCGCGAAATATAACTTTCATCAAGAGCAGCCGTTCCGTTCGTTGGAAAATTACGCGGACTTGGGACGATCGGATCACCGCCCCGCGGCGTAAGTCTGTTTTATTTTTGGATGAAAATCGCCGGGGATCGCGATGCAGGCGCAAACCGCGCCGGAAATTCCATACCTCGACCACCGAACCGGGAGCACAGAGCAGAAAGATTAAACTCCAGTAATGTCTTACAAATCGGCAATATAAACATGATCAATATTTAATTTGCAAATCATCCTGACGGGATCATATGAATCTTCAGCGCGAATTCTTCTATTCCCTCCCCGTCGCCACACCACCTCGACGACAGCGCGTTCCGAAAAGAGGAATTGGCGCCCATACGCCATCCGACGCCAGGTCCATGACATGGAACCACGACGCCATCAAAAGCCAACGCTCTCGCAAGGGACCCTCACCATGTCACATATTCTCAGCAAACATCGCGCCGCAGCGCTTGTCGGCGCCGCCGTCATCGCCGGCGCGGCATGCCTGCCCTTCGCCGTCAACTCGTCCAGCGCCTTTGCCGCACCTTCGGATACCGGCGGGATTCTTGCCGCCAGCGGTTCCTTCGCCTCCATCGTCGACGCGGACAAGCCTGCCGTCGTCACCATCACCACGACGATGAAGGCGACCGACGTCAGCGCCGATCAGCAATCGCCGATGGACGAACAGTTCCGCCAGTTCTTCGAAGACCAAGGCATCCCGCTGCCGCACCCGGCGCCGCAACACCGAGGTTCAGAGCACGCGATGGCGCTCGGCTCCGGCTTCATCATCAGCTCCGACGGGGTGATCGTCACCAACAATCATGTCATCGACAATGCCGTCGACATCAAGGTGACGCTCGACGACGGCACGGAGCTTCCGGCCAAGCTCATCGGCACCGACCCGAAATCCGACATCGCCGTGTTGAAGATCCAGGCGCCGAAGCCGCTTCAAACCATCACCTGGGGCGATTCCGACAAGCTGAAGCTCGGAGACCAGATCCTTGCGATCGGCAACCCCTTCGGCATCGGCACCACGGTGACGGCCGGCATCGTCTCAGCGCGTGGCCGCGACCTGCATAGCGGGCCCTATGACGATTTCATTCAGATCGACGCGCCGATCAACCATGGCAACTCAGGCGGACCGCTGGTCGATCGCCAGGGCAATGTCGTCGGCATCAACACCGCCATCTACTCGCCGAACGGCGGCAGCGTCGGCGTCGGCTTCGCCATCCCCTCCGACGAGGCCAAAGCGATCGTCGCCAAGCTGCAGAAGGACGGCTCGATCGATCACGGCTATCTCGGCGTGCAAATCCAGCCTGTGACGAAGGACGTTGCCGATGCCGTCGGCCTCGCCAAAACCGGCGGCGCGCTGGTTACCGCCGTCACCGCCGATACGGCGGCGGCACGGGCCGGCCTGAAGTCCGGCGACATCATAACCGCCGTCGGCAGCGAAACGGTGAAGACGCCGAAGGACCTGTCTCGCCTCGTCGCCGACCTTTCGCCGGGCGCCAAGGAATCCGTCAGTGTCTGGCGCGACGGCAAGACGATCGATCTCGCCGTCACCGTCGGCGGCAATGAGAACACCCAGAAACAGGCAGCAGCCGAGAGTTCCGGCAGCGAGAGCCAGGGCGCCGGCCAGCCGAGCCTCGGCATCGGTCTCGCCGACCTGACGCCCGATGTGCGCCAGCAGCTCGACCTGCCGCGCTCCGTCAGCGGCGCGGTGGTCGCCAAGGTCAATCCCGATAAGGCGGCCGCTGCCGCCGGCATCCAGTCGGGCGACGTCATCGTCTCGGTGAACGACAAATCGGTCCACAACGCCCGCGACGTCAAGGCCGCGGTTGCGGAAGCCGGCAAGGCCGGCCGCAAGTCCGTGCTGCTGCTCATCGAACGCGACGGCAACAAGACCTTTGTCGCCGTGCCGTTCGCGGCAAGCTAGAGCGTAAGGGATCTGAAAGATCGCGACGCGCGTTAGACCGCGTGATCCTGGATAAGGAAAAGCCTGCGGAAGCGGGCTTTCCGCCGACGGCAAGCGTTAATGTTATGCCCGCCATCAGAGCGTGGAATGTCCAGCCTCGGTGCAGAAAGAGCGTGCTTCTGTCCAGGAAAATGACAGAGGAACAGGCGTTGCACCGTTGCCTGACAGCCCCATCGAAACGCCGATGCACAATCTGTGGGTGAATTAACCCTACTGGCTTACCTTAATATCAGCATCCGCTTGAATACGGCGCCCCCTGTGCCATCGTAGCCTTGCGATAATCATTCTGGTCCCCGAGAGCGACACGCCACCGGGACCACGGCTCGGCCCTTCCCCGAAAAGGCGGGCTTATACGCATGGCTCAGCAATTCAAACGGAGGGTATGCCATGAGCAACGTCTTGGAATTTCGTGCTAAATGCCCGCAGGCCGAAACTCTTTCCGACTGCCGGGGAGTGCTTGAAGCGGCCGTGATGAAGATCGTCAGCGATGCCGTCAGCAAGGGATATTCGCCTGCGGAAGCAGCCATGGTGGTTGCCGATATCGCCGACGACTACATTCTCATGCTGTCGCGTCAGCCACGCCACTGATGCATATTCCAGCCCGCATCTCCACGCTGCGATGAGGCGTCGGTAGACGGCGCGGCTAACGCCACCTTGGCTGCCGCGGCGGAGCATTGGCCTGGATCTCATGAAGCGGCGCCCGGTGGCCCAGCAGTTTCTTCAGCTTCTTCTCTTCCGCCGGACCGATCCCGAACTTGCGGCAATGCTCCGCAACATCGTGCTCACGTGGGCCGGGGATACGAACTTGGCGATTGTTCATGGTCTTCATGGCTATTTCCTCCTGGAAGGAGAACCATCAGGCCGCCGATTTGTTCGTTAGCAATATCTAAAATTTAAGACCCGGTGTTTCAGTTCGGGCGAAGAAGAAGATGCCTTCAACGCCGGGAAACGGCATCAAGCCATCGATGCCAGCCCGTTTCACTGCCGATTTGCAGCGGAAACGAAAAACCCCGCCGAAGCGGGGTTTCTAGCTGGTCGGAGTGGAGTGATTCGAACACTCGACCCCCACGTCCCGAACGTGGTGCGCTACCAGACTGCGCTACACTCCGTGACCAGCGGCGCTTCTATAGAACAGCCTATCTGGTTGCACAAGCACCAAATTCCAAAAAGTCGACGGAATTTTTGACAGGGGCGTGACAGGCCGCGAAGGGCAGCGGCTGCTGCAAAAAGACACACCCGGAGCAAATTGAGCGGAAGTGCCGAACGGGCAATTTTCTTTTGCCGGGTTCCGCGCTAAAGGGCTCGGCGGGACAGGCGAAACCGCCGCGACGGCGGCTTCGCAGCCACTGCGCTTGAGATCAGGGACGACACGATGAAACTCCGCACTATGACCGCGGCCGGGCTTGCAATTGCGCTTGCCGGATGCACGACCATTCCTTCCGCCGGCAATCCGATCGAGGCCCGCTGGGTCGGCAAGTCGGCCGGCATCTTCTTTGCCGCCTTCGGCCCGCCGATCAGCGACCGCGAGGAAGGCTCGTCCACCATCTATACTTGGCGCGGCGGCTACAAGACCGTGCGCATTCCCGCGAAATATGCCGAAGGCGCCGATGGCAAGCGCGGCAAGCAGATCTCCGCCGCCCGCACCGCCTATCTGCGCTGCCAGGCCGAAATCACCACCAATTCCGACTACACGATCCGCGACATCCGCACCGTCGCCGACATTCCCGGCGTCAACGGTCCGTCCTATTGCGCGGAGTTCCTGGCGCCGGAACAGAAGTAACGGACGGTTCGTCCGAGGACACGGGTATCTGAGACCGCGACCGGCCCCTTCCGGCTGCTGCCACCCTCAACCTTCCTTATTCCTGTACTCGTCACAGGAATAAGGAAGGTTGAGGGTGGCGCTGTGACGTTTTCGGGTCGACACCCGAGGACAGCCGCCTTTGTCGAGGCGATGCGCTATCGGGTCAGGCCGCGCATCGGACGAAAGCGACCATCAGGACGGTTTGCGGGATATTGCCGCGCTGCGGGGCGTCGGTGCTGTTCTTTCTTCTTCGGCGAGCATCCTGATCCAGTCGCGCAGCGCCACGGCGGCCGGAGGAAGCGTGCGGCGGCTGCTCCAGGTGAGGTAATAGGCGCCAGGATCGGGAACGACGAGGTCGGTGAAGCGCACCAGATCTCCCTTTTCGACGAGCGGCCCGACCAGGCGGTGCCAGCCGACGACCAGCCCCTGGTCGGCCATTGCCGCCTGCAACGCCACGCTGAACTTGCCGAACCGCCTGCCGCTGACGGCGCGATAGGGCACGCCGGCACGCAGCAGCACCTCTTCCCAGCCGGTCCAGCCGGGCTCGACCCATTCGACGTTCAACAGCGGCAGATCGGCAAGATCGGCGGCCGCAGCACCCGCGTGTTTTTCGGCGAAACCGGGGCTGCAGACCGGATAGAGACAATCGTCGAACAGCAATTCCGCCGTCTCGTCGATCCATTTGCCCGATCCGTAGCGGATGCGCAGCTCCAGCTCCGATCGGCGGAAGACCTTGAAGTTGTCGCCGATCAGGTGATCGACCGAGATGTCGGTGAAGCGCCGCCAGAAATCCGGCATGCGGGGAATGAGCCACATCGAGCCGAACACTTCGCTGCAGGCAATGGTGACGTTGCGGGCGCTGTTTCCCTGCTTGATCGAATTGACCACCTCGGAGGCCCTGGAGAAGCCGCTGGCGAGCGCCCGGTGCAGTTCCTCGGCCGGCGCCGTCAGCATCACGCCCTTGCCGGTGCGCACGAACAGGGCGACGCCGAGTTCCTGCTCGATCGACTTTATCTGCCGGCTGACGGCCCCTGTGGTGACGTTGAGCTCGGCCGCCGCCAGGGTGAAATTGCCGTGCCGGGCGGAGGCCTCGAAGGTGGCAAGGGCGGTCAGCGACGGCAGGCCATAGAAACGACGGACCATTAATCTCTCCCCATCTCAGCGCCTGGGGGCGCGGGTTGATATTTCCGCCATGATAACGCGAGCAAACCGCCCTGTCTTGAGTTCAACTCAACGCATGCCGGATTTTTATGAGTCTTGCCTTCAAGGCCTGCCTGCCGTTTTCATGGGACCCATAAACAGCATGTCGCGAGGAAAAGACGCCCGTCCGGTGCCCGGCCGCGCGTTGGGCGACGCTATTTTTCGAGGTCCCGAACAAGCATGAACATCGAGACGACAAGGTCGAAACCGGCCGCGCAAGGGCTGCCCGAGCGGATGAAGGGCGTTCTCCTCACCGGCCACGGCGGCTTCGAGAAACTCGAATATCGCGAGGACATTCCGCTTCCCCGGGCCAAAGCCGGCGAGGTGCTGATCCGCGTTACCGCGGCCGGCATCAACAACACCGACATCAATACCCGCATCGGCTGGTACTCCAAGGCGGTGACAACAGGCACGGAAAGCGGCGGGGCGACGGGTTTCCAATCGGCAGAAGACACCGACGCCAGCTGGTCCGGCGTGCCCTTGGCCTTTCCGCGCATCCAGGGGGCCGATTGCTGCGGGCGCATCGTCGATGTCGGCGACGGTGTCGATCCCATCAGGATCGGCGAGCGGGTGCTGGTGCGCAATATGCTGCGCTCCCATGTCGATTATCGCCCCTTCGAATGCTGGACCTTCGGCTCGGAATGCGACGGCGGCTTCGCCCAATATGCGGTGGCGCCGGCGCGCGAGACATACAGGGTCGAGTGCGACTGGAGCGATGTCGAGCTGGCGTCGCTGCCCTGCGCCTATTCCACCGCCGAGGGCATGCTGCACCGCGCAGCCGTCGGCGCCGGCGAGCACGTCCTGATCGCCGGCGCCTCGGGCGGCGTCGGCTCGGCGGCGATCCAGCTGGCGAAGCGCCGCGGCGCCACCGTCACGGCGATCGCCAGCCCCGACAAGGCCCAGCAATTGCTGGCGATCGGCGCCGACACGGTGCTTGCGCGCGGCGAAAGCATCGCGGCCCACCTCGGCCGGGAGACGGTCGACGTCGTCCTCGATGTCGCCGCCGGACCGTCCTTCGGTGAGCTCCTCGATGTCCTGAAGAAGGGCGGGCGATACGCCGTTGCCGGCGCCATCGCCGGGCCGATCGTCGAGCTCGACGTCAGGACGCTCTATCTCAAGGACCTGACTTTCTTCGGCTGCACCTTCCAGGAGGATGTCGTTTTCGAAAACCTCGTCTCCTATGTCGAGCGCGGCGAAATCAGGCCGCTCGTCGGCAAGACCTATCCCCTGAGCGAGATCGTCGAGGCGCAGCGGGATTTCCTGTCGAAGCGCATCGCCGGCAAGCTCGTTCTCGTCATCCCTGAATAGAAGAACCAACATGAGCGAACTCAAAATCGAAAAAATCGATGTCTTCAAGGTCGATCTGCCCTACCGGGGCGGCGTCTACCGGCTGTCGGGCGGGCGCGAATACCGAAGCTTTGATGCGACGATCGTCAGGATCACGGCGCAGAACGGGCTGGAGGGCTGGGGCGAGAGCACTCCGTTCGGCTCGACCTATATCGCCTCGCACGCGCTCGGCGTGCGCGCCGGCATTGCGGAAATTGCGCCTGGTCTGATCGGGCTCGATCCCCGCCGCGTCGATCGCATCAACGATGCCATGGACCAGGCGTTGGTCGGGCATCTGCATGCCAAGACGGCGCTGGACGTCGCCTGCTGGGATCTCTTCGGCAAATCGGTCGGCCTGCCCGTCTGCGAGCTGCTTGGCGGGCGCACCGACATCGAGATGCCGGTGATCTCGTCGATCTATATGGGCGATCCGGACGATATGCGCCGGCGTGTCGCCGAGCATCGCCAGATGGGTTACATCGCCCATTCGGTCAAAATCGGCGACGAGCCGGCCGTCGACGCCGCCAGGATTGCCGCCTCGCTCGCCGACAAGCGGCCCGGCGAATTCTTCATCGTCGATGCCAATGGCGGCATGACCGTCGAAACCGCGCTTCGCATGCTGCGGCTCTTGCCGGCCGGGCTCGATTTCGTGCTCGAAGCCCCCTGCGCGACCTGGCGCGAATGCATGTCGCTGCGCCGGCGCACGGATGTTCCGATCATCTTCGACGAATTGGCGACGGACGACGCGGCGATTGCCCAGCTGATCGGTGACGACGCCGCCGAAGGCATCGGCCTGAAGATCTCCAAGAATGGCGGCCTGACCCGCGGCCGCCGCCATCGCGATATTTCGGTCGCCGCCGGCTACACCGTCAGCGTCCAGGAAACGACGGGCTCGGACATCGCCTTCGCCGCCATCGTCCATCTCGGCCAGACGGTGCCGGAAAAGAACCTGCGCTGCGTGCTCGAATGCCGCGACATCGTCGCGATCAAGACCGCCGACGGCGATTTTACTGTGCGCAACGGCCGCGTCACCGCGCCCACCGCACCCGGGCTTGGGATTGCGCCGCGCCTCGAAGTGCTCGGAGAGCCGGTGGCAAGCTACTTCTAAACAGGAGACGCGGCGCCCTGTCCTATCCGACGCCGCAAAAAGAGGGAACGAAAATGAAAAAACTGCTTGCGTCCACATGTCTGCTGGCCGGCCTTGCCGGCGGCGCATCGCTGTCGCACGCCGCCGAATGCGGCGACGTGGTGCTGGCCGTGCACAATGCCCAGAGCGCCGAAGTCCTGACCTTCGTCGACAAGTTCATCCTCGAGAACGGTTACGGCTGCAACGTCGAGACCGTTCCCGGCGACACGGTGCCGACGACGACATCAATGGTGGAAAAGAGCGAACCTGACGTCTCCTCCGAAACCTGGGTCGACCTCCTGCCGGAAATCGTTCCGCGCGGCATCCAGGAAGGCAAGATCGTCTTCGGCGCCCCGGCCCTTCCCGATGGCGGCATTCAGGGCTGGTGGATCCCGAAATATGTCGCCGACGCCCATCCCGAGATCAAGACCGTCGAGGATGCGCTTGCCCATCCCGAACTCTTCCCCGATCAGGAAGACCCGAGCAAGGGCGTGGTCTTCAACGGCGCCGAAGGCTGGGGCGCGACCGTCGTGACGACGCAGCTGTTCAAGGCATACAATGCGGCCGACAAGGGCTTCACGCTGATGAACCCGGGCTCGGCGGCCGGCCTCGATGGCGCCATCGGCAAGGCCTATGAGCGCAAGGAAGGCTTCATCACCTATTACTGGGCGCCGACGGCACTACTCGGCAAATATCAGCTGGTGATGTTGAAGCAGAACGGTTCGGCCGATCCCGTCGAATGGAAGCGCTGCATCACCAACCTCGCCTGCCCCGATCCGAAGGTTGCCGACTGGCCGGTCGACAAGGTGATGACGGTGCTGACCAAGAAATTCGCCGACCGCACCAGCCCCGAAGTCATGGCCTATTTCAACAAGCGCGGCTGGAGCAACGACACGGTCGGCAAGATCATGGCCTGGGAAACGGAAAACCAGGGCACCGGCGAAGACGGCGCCAAGCGCTTCCTCCAGCAGGACGAAAGCATCTGGTCGCAATGGGTCCCGGCCGACGTCGCCGAGAAGGTCAAGGCCGCGCTTTGACACGTCAGGAAAAGGTTGGCGACCAGCCCTAACCGGCTGCCGCCGCCTTCTCCAGGGGAGAAGGGACATGCCGCGATCCCTCTGTTCGTAAGGTAGGTTCCTTCTTCCTGTCCCATCACCCTCCGTCACATTCGGGTTTGACCGCAGTGCTTGCGGCCATGGGTCCTCGGGTCAAGCCCGAGGACGGGTGGGGAACGTATGTGGCAAGAACCGTAAGCGTGGTGATTTGTCAGACTGCCGTCTTTGTTTACGCAATTCCCAGCCAAAACCGCCCGCGCATCTT
>NZ_NWSX01000073.1 GCF_002531825.1 Rhizobium sp. J15
ATGATCTGGCTCAGATGAATGTCGATTCGTCCTAGCCGAATTTCTCCGTCGCATCTGCATTGCCGAACACCCAGTAGCCGGATGCCTTCATCCAGCTCAGCGGGTAGCCCCGCTCGGTCAGCAGATGGTTGCGAATGTCGCGCGTCACCGCGGCTTCCGCGGCGATCCAGACGAAGGTTCCGGGCTGGATATCGACCGTGCTCAACAGTGTCAGCAGCGCTGCGGCGTCCGTCGCCTCAGATAGCGGCCGGTGCGCCCAGCGGAGGTCGAGTTCGGCCCGGGTTTCGAAGGCCTGCTCTTCCAGCGGGCCGGTGACGGCGGCAAGCGTGGTGATGGCGGTGCCGGCGGCACTTTCCTCGATCCGGCGGCCGATCGCCGGCAGCGCCGTTTCGTCGCCGATCAGCAGCCAGCGTTTGACGCTTGCGGAAACGACGGCCGAGCCGCGCGGGCCGCCGATTTCGAGCCTGTCGCCGGGGCGGGCGCCGAGCGCCCATCGCGTCACCGGGCCTGCTTCGTGCAGGGCAAAATCGATGGTCAACGACCGGGCCGCGTTGTCATAGCGGCGCGGCGTGTAATCCCGGCGCTCTTCGCCCTCGGCCGTGGAAATGAAGATCTTGATGTGGTCGTCGGGGGCGAGGCTGATGAAATCGGCAAGCTCATCGCCCCGCAGGATGATGCGGCGCATGCCGGGGGTGATGTCGGTGATGCTTTCGACAGTCAGCGAGCGCCGGCGCGTGTCGTG
Source organism: Rhizobium sp. J15 (assembly GCF_002531825.1). GTDB lineage: Bacteria > Pseudomonadota > Alphaproteobacteria > Rhizobiales > Rhizobiaceae > Rhizobium. The sequence goes on from NZ_NWSX01000073.1 coordinate 743, forward strand.
GCGGATCCGTTCGATGCCGGGAGCCGATGAAGCCTGTTCGTTGAAGGGTTTGTTGTCCATGTGTCCTCAGGAGCTTTCAAGGCTCGATCCGCAGGACACAGTCGCGCAGATCGAAGCCGCAAAGCCGTTCGATCATACGCGTTGAGTGACGTTAACGCTTACGTGGCCGGGATTACCCGGCCATTGACGGGCTTGATGTAGCCGACCGCGACGGGATGCGCAACGGCTCGCGGGCCATCAAAGCCGATCATTGCCGAAGTTTAACTTTCGGCCGCCGATCCGGTCAGGACGACCTCGCAACCACACCAATCGCCGCTCATTGCTACTTTTGCACGCGGCGCCAAAGATGACACGTTTGAAGCTAATTTCCGACACTTTCCCGATCGAAGCTCCGCGCCATTGAGACTTGGGGGATGTGATGTCGGGCATTCTTATCGCTACCTTGTTGGCAACGGCTTCCGCAAAGATTCCCGCCGGATTGGCCGGCGGTGACGTTCTCTATTCCGACTGCCGCGGGTCCCGGCAGTTCGTCGTCGGCTATGTCGCGGGCTGGTTGGACAAATGGAACAGTGACGAGTATCTCGCCCGTCGCATTTTTACCGAGGCGCCTCCCAAGCCCAGCAGGATGGTGAACGCGGCGCATTTTGCCATCGCCGTCGGCGTCAACGTCTGTATTCCCGAGGGAACCACGGCGGAAGCCGTCGGCAATACGCTATGCACGTTCCTGGAAGAGAATCCCGGCATACGCGAGTCGACCGGCGACGAGCTGATGACCACCATGACGCACTACAAATACCGTTGCCCGATTCCCTGAGGGCCAATCACGCCGGCTTGTTGGCCTCGATGAAGCGGCTGAGCGAGGTGGCGGCGTTCAGCATGTGGGCGCGCATGCGGCGTGAGGCCATCTCGCCGTCGCCTTCGGCGATCGCCTGCATGATGGCTTCGTGCTCGTCGCGGGAGCGGCTCAGCCTTTCGCCCTGGCGCAGCTGCGTGCGGCGGAAGGCGTTCAGGCGGTTGCGGATGGCGATCGCCTGTTCGGCGAGGAAGCCGTTATGGGTGGCGTGATAGATGGTTTCGTGGAACTGGCGGTTGAAATTGTCATAGGCATCGACGTCGCCGCTTTCCGCGATCGGCCGGGATAGCTCGTGCAGTTCGATCAGGCGGCTGCGCTCCAGCGGCGTCATGCGGTAGGTGGCGAGCCGGACGCAGACGGCCTCGATCTCGGCGACAGTCTCGAACATATCCATGATGCGCTCCGGCGTCATGCGGGCGACGACGCCGCCGCGGCGGGCGCGAAGCTCGACGAGGCCGCCGGCCGCAAGCTGGCGCAGCGCTTCTCTGACCGGGGTGCGGGAGGCGCCGAAACGGTCGGCGAGCTGCTGTTCGTCCAATGCTGCGCCTGCCGCGAGCGTGCCGGCGGCGATCTCGTCGGTCAGCGCGTTGCGGATGCGGTCGGAGATGAGGCCGCGATCGTCGTCGTCCTCGGTTTCGAAACCACTCGCCATCGCTGATCTCCTGACCTGTTTCTTGTATGCAAATTAGTCCTGTAACGCCATGCGCGTATGCGCACCCGGTATCACGAAGGTGTTACGTATCCAATAATTGACATTTGGCGGAATGGGAATACAAAAATCCCCTGTCGGCGGAGTTCTGTATACGCGGTCCGCCGCGCAAGCCGAATTGGAATACGGAAGCACGCTCTCGACGCCATGCGCCTGCGATGAACGCTTCCAACACAATGTCATCGATCAGCGATTTTTGCCGGGCGCCATCAGTGCCTCGGCCCCATGCTCTCGACCCTTTCAACAGTCTCAAATGTAAGGAAACCAGATCATGATGATGAACAGACGGGCTTTTTCGGCCGCCCTCGTTGCCGGCGCTGCCGCCACCCTTCTTTCCAGCCGCGGCATGGCTGCGATGGCTGCACCCGTCAAAGCGCGCAATGTCGTGCTGGCGCATGGGCTGTTTGCCGACGGCTCCTGCTGGAGCGAGGTGATCGCGCGGCTGCAGGCGGCCGGGCTGAATGCGACGGCGGTGCAGAACCCGCTGACGACGCTTCCCGAAGCCGCCGCCGCCGTAACAAGGGTGCTCGACCGGCAGGACGGCCCGACGGTGCTGGTCGGACATTCCTTCGCCGGCATGCTCGTCACCGAGACCGGCGCGCATCAGAACGTCTCGGCGCTGGTCTATGTCGCGGCCCGGGCGCCCGATGCCGGCGAGGACTATACCGCGCTTGCCAAGACCTATCCAACGCCGCCGGCCTCGGCCGGCATCGTCTTCGACGGTGACGAGGGCCGCTTGAGCGAAGCCGCCTTCCTCAGGGATTTCGCCGGCGACCTGCCGGAAGCCAGGGCCAAGGTACTCTATGCCGTGCAGCAGCCGTTCCAGAAGGCACTGCTCGCCGGCAAGACGACCGAGGCCGCCTGGCGCTCCAAGCCGAGCTGGTATGCGGTTTCGACCGAGGACCGGACGATCAATCCCGATCTCGAACGCTTCATGGCCAAGCGCATGGGGGCGAAGACCATCGAGGTGCAGGCCAGCCACCTGTCGCTGATCTCTCACCCCGATGAAATCAGCCAATTGATCCTGGAGGCGGCGGGAAACAACCGGGCGTAAGTTCCGGCACTGGCGTCAGCGGATTTCAGTCTCCGACGAGAGGCAGTTCGGCCAGCAGCGCCCGTGTCTGAATGGCGTCCCAGGAAATGTATTCCGTGATCGCCAGGCCGACGATTTCAGCCTTCGCCGCAACATCCCGGAGGAGGCGGACGACATGAGCCGGTTCGAGACGGCCGCGCGGGACGCCCTGGAGAAAGCCGGAATCGGCGCCGGGCTTGTTGAAGAGGATCGGCCGGAAATGCGCCGGGCTGATCGCATCGACATCGAGATGCACGGCAAGATGGGTGATGCGCTGCTCGTCGATCCAGTCGAGCAGCGAAGAACTGTCGTTCATCAGGTCGGCGGCGCCCGTTTGCCGCAACCGCATGCCGCTCAGCACCTCGTCTTCCGCTGCCGACCATTCGTCCAGGCCGGCATACATCACCATGGTGGGGTCGACGGGTTTTTCAACCTCGCCGACGAAATCGGGATCGCCCTGGCCGAGAAGCATGGCGAGCACCTGCGCATGGGCATGGGGCGTTTCCTTCGTCGACTGCACATCCGGGTGCGCGTCGATCCACAAGACGCCGAGCCTGTCATAGCGTTTGTTGAGATAAACGATCGGCGCGAGATCGACGAGGCAATCGCCGCCGATGGTGAGGACCCTGTCCGGCCGATGCTTCTCGATGGCTCGGCGGGCGGACCGCGCCTGCTCGAGAAGCGCCGTCTTCGCGACAATGCCGTCTTCCGTTCTGAGCGATCCGGCAGCGCCGGGAGAAGGGACCGGGACAGTTTCTTCCGGGCCGCCGGAAGGCGGCAAAAGCCAGGAGAGCAGTTGGGAACTCAGATGATAGTCGCTGAGATTGCCGCCCTGCCATTGCGGCATGTGCAATCGAAGCTCTTCCTGCATGCATCGGTCATTCGGCATCCCTCGTTGGCGTTCTCTCAGGATATGGTAGCATCGCGATCAATGCCAATGACGTCCTGGGGCCAGCAGAGTGGCAAGCCTTGCGCGGCCGGCTTTTTCGCGGGAGAAAGCCTGGATGAGCATCCCCAACACACATCCCTTCGCTTTCGATCCCACCTACGGCATGACGCTCGAAGAGCTTCTTGCGGTGAAGCCGCCGGAGGAGCCGGAAGATTTCGATGCGTTCTGGGAGGCGCGGTATCGCAAAGCGCTGGCGGTCGATCCGCGACCGGGGCTTTCCCGCAGCGAGCTCAGTCATCCGGACTGGCATGTGCTTGATCTCGTCTATCGCTCCACCGGTGAATTCAGGATCGGCGGCTGGCTGCTGCTGCCGCGGGAAGGGAAGGTGCGGCGCGGCCTGGTCGTCGGGCATGGTTATGGCGGGCGGGACCGGCCGGATTTCGATCTGCCGGTCGAGGAAACGGCGCTTGTCTTTCCCTGTTGCCGCGGGCTGTCGCTCAGCGCCCGTCCGCCGATTTCGCAGAACCCGTCCTGGCATGTGCTGCACGATATCGACAAGCGGGACTCCTACATCATCGGCGGCTGCGTCGAAGATATCTGGCTTGCCGTCTCGACGCTTGTCGGGCTCTATCCCTGGCTCTCGGGCCATATCGGCTATAGCGGCATCAGCTTCGGCGGCGGCATCGGCGCCATGGCGATCGCCTATGACCTGCGCATCGACCGCGGCCATCTGGCGCTGCCGAGCTTCGGCGACCAGCCGCTGCGCCTCAAGCTGCCGAGTGTCGGCAGCGCCGAGGGCGTGCAGGCCTATCAGGCGGAACATGGAAACGTGCTGGAAACGCTCGGCTTCTACGATGCGGCGACCGCGGCGCGGCGGATCAAGGTGCCGATGCTGACGGCGGTGGCGCTGTTCGATCCCGCCGTCGCGCCGCCCTGCCAGTTCGCTGTCGCAAATGCGATGCCGAAAGACAATGAAATCTTCATCCTGGACGCCGGTCATTTCGATTACCCTGGAAGCGCCGAGCAGGAGGCGGCTCTGCGCGACAAGATCGGACAGTTCTTCAGGGTTGTATGAACCGCTGCGGCGTTCGTGCGAAGGCCAGCCGCCGCCGCGAAGGCCGCCGCCGCAACGACGCGGCATTGCCGCTCGTCACGAGCGGGCCTTCGAAGGCTTCGGTGACGATGGGTTCTCTGCGGTTGAAAGGGCGTCCGATGTTTGACGAATCGCAAAATTTCGAGCGCGAGCGTACCGATACGGCGAAATCTGGCCTCGCTGGCGGAAGGGTGGCAGGCTATGCACCTCTACGCCGCTCCTGTTTTCCCGGGAGCGGATCAAACTTGAGCCTCGCTTCGGCGGGGCTTTTTTCTTGAGGGACCGGCGGCATCCGGAATATTCCCGCGCAGTGCTAGATTTAGCCTTTCCGGCCGGCCGCAACGGGCGTATTCAGCCAGGGCGCGGCATTTTCCGCACCCCTCGCGCGGCAGATTTCCTATCGGTTTCCTTCCTGTTTCCTGCCGCATCATCCGGAATTTTCATTGGCAGATCCATGACCACGGCAGAGACGAGCGAGCAAGGGCAGGAGGCGGCGGACGGCCGCCAGGCAAAGATCGTGGCGCTGGTCGTTGCCGTTTCCTTCTTCATGCAGATCCTCGACGGCACGATCGTCGCGACCTCGCTGCCGCAGATGGCTGCGAGTTTCGGCGTGCAGCCGGTATCGATGAGCATCGGCATAACAGTCTACATGCTGACCATGGCGGCCTTCATTCCGCTGTCGGGCTGGCTCGGCGACCGTTTCGGCGCGCGCCGGGTGTTCTTGATGTCGATCGGCGTCTTCACCGGCGCCTCGCTCTTCTGCGGTCTTTCCGGCAGCCTCACGGAATTCGTGCTGTGGCGTGCGCTGCAGGGGGCGGGCAGCGCGCTGATGACGCCGGTCGGGCGCATCATCGTGCTGAAGAACGCCCGCAAATCCGAACTCGTCCAGGCAATCGCGCTGATCACCTGGCCGGCGCTGACCGCACCGGTGGTCGGCCCGGTGCTCGGCGGCTTCATCACCACCTATGCCAGCTGGCATTGGAACTTCCTGATCAACATTCCGATCGGCATCATCGGCATGGGGCTGGTGCTGCGCTTCGTGCCGGAACAGCGCGAGGCCGATCCCGGCCGGCTGGATATTCTCGGCTTCATCCTGAGTGCCGCGGGGCTCACCTTCCTGCTTGCCGCGCTCGAGCTTTCGGTCAAATGGGAAGGTGGGCTCTGGCCTGTCATTTCGATGCTGGCGGCCGGCATCGTGCTCTCCGTCATGGCGACGCGGCACTTCCTCGCCGCCGACAATCCGCTGCTCGATCTTTCGGCCTTCCGCGTCCAGACCTTTTCGATGTCGACGCTGTCGGCGGGCACGGCCTGCCGCACCGCGATCAACGCGACGCCATTCCTGCTGCCGCTGCTGTTCCAGCTCGGCTTCGGGCTGAGTTCGATTGCCGCCGGCACCTATCTGCTCGTCTATTTCCTCGGCAATTTCAGCATGAAGGCGGTGACGACGCCGCTCCTGCGCTTCTTCGGCTTCCGCACCGTGCTCGGGCTCAACGGGCTGATCGCCGCACTGTCGATCGTCGCCTGCGGTTTCCTGACCCCTAACACGCCGCCGTTCCTCATGCATGCGCTGCTGTTTCTCGCCGGCCTGTCGCGGTCGATGGAATTCACGGCGCTGAATACGCTCGCCTTTGCCGATATTGGCCCGGCGCAGCGAAGCTCGGCCTCGACGCTGTCGAGCATGCTGCAGCAGGTATCGATGCTGCTCGGCGTCGCCGCCGCCGCCGCCGTTCTCAACATTGCCTCGGCTCTGAGGGGCGCCGACAACCCGGTCCTTGCCGATTTCCGCTGGGCCTTTCTCGTGGTCGGCGCGATCGGCATCGTCTCGTCGCTGCGCTTCCTGCAATTGCCGAAGGAGGCGGGCGCCGAGGTCTCCGGCCACCGGAAATTCCAGAAGAGTTAGAGCCGTCTGCGACAAGGGCGAGGGGTGAGCGATGTTTACCTCAGGCGGTCAATGCAATACGACATTGCCCATGCCGACGACTCGGACGCTTGCGGCCGTCGTTGCTTAGAGAGAACGCCGGGAGACGGAATGAGCAATTCTAGCGGCGATGCGGATGCGTTGATCCACATCCTCTATATCGACGACGATGAGGGGCTCGCCCTCATGATGCAGAAGAACCTTTTGCGGCGCGGCTTCTCGGTCGAGTGGGTGCAGAATGGCGCCGCCGGCCTGGCGCGGATCGCCGAGGGCGGCATCGACGCCGTCGTGCTCGATCATCTCCTGAGCGGCGAGACCGGGCTCGACATTCTGCCCTGCATCACCTCCGTGCCGGATCATCCGCCGGTCATCTATGCGACGGGTTCCGACGATACGGGCATTGCGGTGGCGGCGCTCAAGGCCGGCGCCGACGACTATATGCTCAAGGGAATTTCGGCCGATTATTTCGACCTGCTCGCCGCCGCCCTCGAGCAGGCGCTGGAGCGGGCGCGTTTCCGCCGCGAGACGGCGCAGGCGCAGGAGGTGATCCGCCAGCAGCGCGACCAGGCCGAATTGCTGCTTGCCGAGGTCAATCACCGCATCGCCAACAGCCTCGGCCTCGTCGGCGCGCTGATCCGCATGCAGTCCTCCATGACAAAGGACCAGGTGGCGATCGACGCGCTGCACGAGACGCAGATGCGCATCAACGCGATTGCGAGCGTCCATCGCCGGCTCTACACCAACCGGCAGGTGGGCTCGGTGCAGGTCGACGAATATCTGGATAGCCTGCTCACCGAACTCGAAGCCTCGATGCGCGACGACAAGCGGCCGCACCGCATCGTGCTCAACGCAAAACCGGTCAATCTGGCGACCGACAAGGTGATCACGCTCGGGCTGATCGTCAGCGAACTCGTCACCAATGCGTTCAAATACGCCTATACGGAAGCGGTGCCCGGCGAGATCCGCGTTGCCGTCGACCAGACGGACGGCGAATTGCGGGTTGTCGTGGAGGATGACGGGGCGGGGTTCGATCCGGAAGGCCCGGCCAGGGGAACGGGGCTCGGCACGCGGATATTGACGGCGATGGCCGCGAGCCTGAAATCGGATTTCGCTTATGATCCCGCACATGCCGGGACGAGGGCGACGCTGGTGTTTCCGTTGCATGAGGGGAAGTAGAATTTAGCTGGTGGAGGTTGTTTCATCTGCCGCCGAGTTTGCCGCCCCCTCATCCGGCTGCCGCCACCTTCTCCCCGCTGGGTAGAAGGGGAAAGAGGCGCTGCCCCAAGTTTCTTCTCCCCTCGGGGAGAAGGTGCCGGCAGGCGGATGAGGGGGCTGCTTTGGCACATCATTTACCGCCTATATCAATAGCTTGCTACAATCATATAAAATGCCTAACGCAAGGGGAGGAAGAGATATGACGACCATCCGCACGCCGCGCGAAGTCTATGATTTCTGGTTCGTCCGTTGCGGCCGGGAGCTGTGGTTTCGTGCGCCGCCGGAACTCGACGTCGAGATCCGCGATGTCTTCCGCGATACGCATCTGGCGCTGGCCGCAGGCGTCGGTGACGAATGGCGGGCCGATCCGGTGAGCCGGCTGGCGGCCGTCATCGTGCTCGACCAGTTTCCCCGCAACATCTATCGCGGCACGCCGCTTGCCGTCGCGACGGACGGGCTGGCGCTTCGGGAGGCGAAGCTCGCGCTTGCCGCGGGCGCCGATCAGGCGGTGGAGCACGCATGCCGGACCTTCTTCTACATGCCGTTCGAACATGCCGAAAACCTAGACGAACAGGACCGTTCGGTGGCATTGTTCAGCGCGCTCGGCGACGAGGAATATCTGGATTATGCGATCCGCCACCGCGAGGTGATCGCCGCCTATGGCCGTTTTCCCCATCGCAATGCCATGCTCGGGCGGGAATCGACGGCGGCGGAACGCGACTACCTCGCCAAGCCCGGCGCCGGCTTCTGAGCGGCTGCGTCCAAAGGGGGAAGGGCGACCTCGGAGGGCGGATGGAACAGTTCGGCGCAAGGCGCTTTCGGCATCTTCCGCCTTTGTGTCGCCTTTCTTTGCTAGGAGAAGCTGACATTCTAATTCAATGACAACCTTTCCGGAGGCGTTTTTGCGGCTGAGATCCCTTCTGCTTCGCACCATTCTTCTCGTGACGCTGGCACTTGCCGGCGCGCATTTTAAGAGTGCGGCAGCCTTCGCCCAGGAACCGCAGCCGCAGGCGGCAGCAGAGGCGCCGATCGTCGAGACGCCGTCGGCCCAGGCGGCGAAGGAGATCGAGAAGGCCAAGACCCAGCTTGCCTCGCTTCAGGACAGCGTCAAGGAAAACGCCGACAATGACGATGCGCTGGTCGGGCTGGCGACCAAGGCCGACGAGCTCAGCCGTGCCGTCATCACCATTTCGGTCAATCTGCGGCCGCGTTTCGACCAGATCAAGAACCGGCTCACCGAGATCGGCGAGCCGCCGAAGGACGGGCAGCCGCCCGAGGCGCAGATCGTCACCGATGAGCGCAATGCGCTCGCCGCCGAGCGCGCGCAGATCAATGCGGTGACGGGCGACGCCGAAAACCTGTCGATCGCGGTGACGAAGCTCGTCAACGAAGTGATCGAGATGCGGCGGCAGCTTTTCGCCGACACGCTTTTCAGGCGCACGGAGATTTCCGTCTCGGTGCTCGACGATGCCGCAAGCGCCTTCGTGCGGGAGACCAGCGAGTTCTCGCAGGCGCTGGCGAGCTGGGCGACTTTCGTCTGGAAGTTCAAGCGTTTCCCGCTGTTTGCGGCGATCTTCCTGTCGCTCGCCTCGGCGCTGATCCTGCTCTCCGGCAGCTATCGGGTCTTCGGCTCCTATCTCAGGCGCGACGAGGCGGTGGAGAACCCGTCCTATATCGGCCGGCTGTCGATCGCCTTCTGGTCGACGCTGATCCGCACGCTGGCGCTGGCGGTGCTGCTCGTCACCTCGTTCTTCTTCCTCAACAGTTTCAACGTGCTGCGGCCCGACATCGCGCCCGTGATCGGCGCCTTGTTCGGCACGATCGGGCTCGTCTATTTCGTCGGGCGCTTCGTCAACGCCATCTTCGCGCCGCGCGAACCGCACTGGCGGCTCGTCAAGCTTTCCAATCTCGGGGCGCGCTCGATCGGCTACTGCCTGCTGGCGATGGCCGTCATCAACGGGCTCGATTATCTCTTTGGCACCATCGGCGAAGCGATGGGCTCGCCGCTGGTGCTGACCGTGGTCAGGAGCCTGATCGCCGCGCTCATCATCGGCCTGATCCTGATCGTCGCCTCCTTCGGCAAGCCGATGCTGGCGAGAAGCGGTGATCCGGATGCGCCGGGCAGGCATTGGCCGCGCGGCATGGCGATCATCCTGCGCGTCGTCGGCGCCGGCCTGATCGTCACGGCGCTTGCGGGCTATGTCGGGCTCGCCCGCTTCGTCGCCACGCAGCTCATCATCACCGGCGCGGTGGTCGCCACCATGTATGTCGGCCTGCTCTCCGGCAAGGCGATCTCGCGGCAGGAGAGTTTCGGCGACACCTTCTTCGCGCGCTTCCTGACGCGGCGCTTCAATCTCGGGCCGGTGGCGATCGATCAGGTCGGCCTGCTCGTCGGCCTTGCCATCTACGCCGTGGCGCTGCTCGTCGGCATTCCGCTTATCCTGCTGCTCTGGGGCTTCCATGTGCAGGACCTGCAGCTGATCGCCTACCGGCTGTTCACCGAGGTCAAGCTCGGCGGCATCAGCATTTCGCTGCTCGGCATCTGCACCGGCATCCTGCTCTTTGCCGGCGTCTATCTGCTGACGCGCTGGCTGCAGCGCTGGCTCGACGGCAATGTGATGGCGCGAAGCCATGTCGATCTCGGCGTGCGCAATTCGGTCAAGACGGGCATCGGCTACCTCGGCGTCGGCATTGCCGCGATCATCGGTGTTTCGGCCGCCGGCATCGATCTGTCGAGCTTCGCGCTCGTCGCCTCGGCGCTTTCGGTCGGTATCGGTTTCGGCCTGCAGAACATCGTTTCCAACTTCGTCTCGGGCCTGATCCTGCTGGTCGAGCGTCCGTTCAAGGTCGGCGACCACGTCGTCTCGGGCACGGCCGAAGGCATCGTCAAGCGCATCTCGGTGCGCGCGACCGAGATCGAGACTTTCCGCAAGCAGTCGATCATCGTGCCGAATTCGGAGCTCATCAACGGGCTGGTCGGCAATTGGACGCACCGCAACAAGATCGGCCGCTCGGAAATTCCGGTTTCCGTCAGCTACGACGCCGATCCGCAGAAGGTGATGGATATCCTGCTGGAGCTGACGGCGAAGATCCCGCTCGTCATGCGCAATCCCGAGCCGCATGTCGAATTCCTGCGCTTCGGCCCCTATTCGCTGGATTTCGAGCTGCGCTTTTTCCTGGCCGATATGGGCGACGGCATGACGGTGCGCAACAATCTGAGGATGGAGATCCTCCGGCGCTTCAAGGCCGAAGGTATCGAAATTCCGATGCCGCAGAGCGATCTCACCATTCATCGCGATGCCGTGCCCGGCCTTCCCGCCGCGCGCAAGGAGCCGGCGGAGAGCCAGGAGGCTCAGAAGGAGAAGCCGATGGAGGAAGAGGATCGGCCGGTGCGGCAGCTGCGCGGACGGGCCGCCGAGAGCTGAACGGCTCATTCAGCCATCATTCACAGGTCTATGTGCATGATCTCAACAATCGGGATCGCTGCCGAGGGCAGCACCGATCGTTCGAGGGGAGGGCGCACCCGCGCCGCCGCACATGATGGCAAGATTTGCCGCCGTTCTGCTTGTCCCGCTGCTTGCCGCGCCGGCGGCCCATGCGGCATCCATCACCAACACCGATCCTGCCGCCGTGGTGCTCGTCATCACCGAGGGCGGCCAGCGCGTCGAGGTCGTGGTCGATGCCGGGGCTTCGGAAAACCTCTGCCCCTCCGGCTGCTTCATGACGACGCCCGACGGCGACCGCATCGGCCTCGACGGCGGCGAGACGATCGACATCATCAAGGGTTCGGCCGTCGTCAAGTAGATCGGCGGATCAGACGATCCGCTTGCCTTCGGCATCGAGCACCTTCTCGCCGTCCTCCTTGGTGAAGGCGCCCTTGTGCGTCTCCGGCAGGATTTCCAGAACCAGCTCGGAGGGGCGCGACAGGCGCGTGCCGAGCGGCGTGACGACGAAGGGCCGGTTGATCAGGATCGGCTGGGCGAGCATGGCGTCGAGCAGCTGGTCGTCGGTCAGATCGGGATTGTCGAGGCCGAGTTCGGCGTAGGGCGTGTCCTTCTCGCGCAGGGCCTGGCGCACGGTCAGGCCGGCATCGGCGATCATCTTGGCCAGCTCGGCGCGCGACGGCGGCGTCTTCACATAGTCGATGATATCAGGCTCGATGCCGGCATTGCGGATCATCGCCAGCGTGTTGCGCGAGGTGCCGCAAGCGGGATTGTGATAGATGGTGACGTTCATGATTTTGCCTCTGAGGATAGGGTTGATGCTGTCTCGGCCGGCTGCAGCAGCCAGTTGAAGAGGAGGAGGGCTGCGACCGCACCTGATATTTCGGCAAGCCAGAAACCCGGAAGGTCGACCGGGCGGATGCCGGAGAAAGTGTCGGTCAGCGAGCGGGCGAAAGCCACGGCCGGATTGGCGAACGAGGTCGATGCGGTGAACCAGTAGGCGGCAGTAATGTAGAGCCCGACCAGCCATGGCACGGCCTTCTGCTCGAAGCGGATGCCGGCGAGAATGACCGCGACGAGGCCGAAAGTCGCGATCCCTTCGGAAAACCATTGCGCGCCGCCGGTGCGCACCTTGCTCGACAGGTCCAGGAGCGACAGGCCGAACATCAGGTGGGCTGAGATCGTCCCAGCCACACCGCCGGCAAATTGCGCCAGCACATAGAATCCAAGGTCGCGTTTTTGCAGCGAGCCCGACATCGCGAAAATCAACGAGACGGCCGGGTTGAACTGGGCGCCGGAAATCGGCCCGAGCACGGTGATCAGTACCACCAGCATGGCGCCGGTCGCGAGCGTATTGCCGAGCAGGGCGAGGCCGGCATCCTCCGTCAGCGATGTCGCCATGATGCCGGAGCCGACCACGGTTGCGACCAGCATGGCGGTGCCGAAGGCCTCTGCGACGAGCCGGCGCGAAAGATCGTAGGAAGCCATCAGCCGGCACCTGCCGGTTTTGTGGTCGTGCCTTCCATCTGGCGCAGCGGAGATTCCGGCGCCAGCTTGTTTGCGGGCGCACAGCATGCGGCGACGGCGGAGGCGGGCGCGCAGATCTCGGCATTCCCGCCGCAGCAATCCTCCATCAGGAAACGGATCAGGCCGCCGAGCGCCTCGTAATTGGCGGTGTAGATGATCGAGCGGGATTCGCGCTGCTGCGTGATCAGCCCGGCGCGTTCCAGCTCCTTCAGATGGAAGGAGACGTTGGACGGAGAAACCTCCGCCTTTTCGGCAATGGAGCCCGCCGCCATTCCATCAGGACCCGAGACGACGAGCATGCGGATGATGTGAAGCCGCGTTTCCTGCGACAGCGCGCCGAATGCGGCGAGGGCTTGACGTTGATCCATATTTCAATAATCCTTGAATCGTTGAAATTAGGACTAGCCGATATGAACGCAATCGACAACGGAAAAATCCAAGAGAACGATAGCAGCCTTGGCACACTGCTCGATATGCTCGCCGGCCAAAAGGATGCGCCGCTGATTTTCTACTACGATGGGGAGCCGGTGAAATCAGGCTACCATATCACCGAGGTCAAGGCGGGCCAATTCGCGGGTCTCGATTGCGGCGCCAATCCCGAGGCTTGGACGGAGATCTTCATCCAGCTCTGGGATATCGAGGAAGGTGACCGCAAGCACATGCCGGCCGGCAAGTTCTGCGCCATCGTCCGCAAGGTGACGGAGCATATGCAGCTCGACTCTTCGGCCAAGCTCACCTTCGAAGTCAGCAACGGCGTGCGGCCGATGCAGCTCTATTGCGCGGCAATGCCGGTTCTTTGCGCCGGCGCCGTGCATGTCGAACTTTCCCCGCGGCCGGCAAGCTGCAAGCCACGCGACCGCTGGCTCGCCGAGGAGAGCAGAAAGGCTGCGGCCTGCTGCGGACCGTCAGCGACGGGGAGCGCCTGCTGCGCGTAGAGGACGATCAAGGTGGTTGACTGACTACCAGTCAGTCCCGTAAACAGGGCTGCCGGCGCGATGCCGGCGCATCCGTTCACCGTCCGGAGATCGCCATGAGCGCGCAGACCCTGTTGAACTCCCTGTTCCGATACAAAGCCAGCGTCGACGAGGAGCTTCTCGACGCCTTGAATTCGCTCGGCGAGGAGAGGCGATCGGATGCGTTTTCCGCTGCCCTTCGCGTGCTCAACCACGCCCATCGCGTCGACCGCATCTTTTCCGCGAACCTCCAGCGTCTCGGCCATTCCTATACGGCAAGCTGGAGCAGCGAAGCGCCGCCCCTGGCGCAGCTCGCCGCCGATATCAGGGAAACAGACCGTTGGTATGTCGACTATACCGCGCGTATAACGCCTGACGAATTGGAGGAGGTCGTCGGCTTCACCTTCACCGATGGCGGGCATGGGCGTATGTCCCGCGAGGAGATGCTGGCGCATGTGGTCACGCATGCCGGTTATCATCGCGGGGAGGTCGGCCGGCTGCTACCTGAAATCGAGAGCACCGCAATGCGCGACGTGTTTACCGGCTACCTGCATAGGGCTGAGCCCGCGCGCCGCCAATGAAAATGGACCAGTTCGCCGATGCCGGCCGATAATGTTTCGAAACCGAGAACCAAGCCTGCCGAAGAGCGGCGCGACGAGCTGATGACGGCGGCCGAGCGGCTGTTTCTGGCAAAGGGCGTGGAGCAGACCACCATCGAGGAGATCACCACAGGGGCAGGGGTCGCCAAGGGCACTTTCTACCTGCATTTCTCCTCGAAGGCCGATGTTCTGGAGGCGCTGCGCGGCCGTTTCGTCCAGGGCGTGCTCGACGGCATCGTGGCGGCGGTCGAAAGCCGGCAGGAACAGGATTGGCGCGGCAGGCTCTCGGTCTGGTCGACGGCCTGCGCCATCGGCTATCTCGATGCCTCCGGGCTGCACCATCTCGCCTTCGTGGCCGCCCCGCCGGCGACGCGGGAGGGGCTTTCGAGCAATATGCTGATTGCGCATCTGAGCGAGCTGCTCGCCGCCGGTGCTGCTGAAAATGCCTGGTCGGCCGGCGATCCCGGCTTTACGGCGGTGTTCCTGTTCAATGCCCTGCATGGTGTGGTCAATCAGCCCGGCATCGGCGAAACGCCGGCCGCCCGCGCCGAGTTGCTGCACAAGATCGAGGCGCATTTCCTGCACTCGCTGGGCCTGCCGTCAGGCTCCGATTGACGGCCGCCCATCCCACCATTTGAGCACCCTCATCGCGCGGAGCGTGATCCATCGCGAGGGCTTGCCCGGTCCGTCGTCGACCTCGAACCACACGCGGCCCGGCAGCGTCCAGTCGAGCGGCCAGCGGCCGTCCTCGAGGCATCTGGAAAGCAGATGCTGAATTGCCTCGCCGAGGCGCGGGTCCGGATCGGCGCTGGTCAGCATGGCGCCGGCGCGGAAATAGTCGAGCGCACGCAGAATGTCGTAGCGCCAGCGGTTCGGGTGGAGGAAGTGCAGGAAGCGTTCGTCGGCCGGCTCGCCGGTGGCGAGACGGCGGAAGAGGTGGCGTTCGAGCAGGAATTCCTCGCCCGTCCTGCGCGCCTGCCGGGATTGCTGCGTGCCGCCGGTTGCCCGCTCGAACTCCAGCAGGCCTTCCAGCACGTTGATGGTGCTGGCGAAGGACGAGCGAATAGAGCCGTTGCAGCGTTCGCAGTTCCAGCCGCCATCCTGAAGGCGCTCGCCTGTCAGCCTCTCGACGATGGAGGAGGCGTCGACACCGAAATAGGC
This sequence comes from Rhizobium sp. J15, assembly GCF_002531825.1. Classification (GTDB taxonomy): domain Bacteria; phylum Pseudomonadota; class Alphaproteobacteria; order Rhizobiales; family Rhizobiaceae; genus Rhizobium. Next base: position 16,175 of record NZ_NWSX01000073.1, read on the forward strand.
CCCGTCGGCAACCGTGCGGCCGTTGATGCATTCCTCGACTTCGCCTTGCCAATAGGGCTGGCCGCCTTCCTCCCAGCGGGCATTGGCGCCGATCAGCTCGACGCTGCGCCTGGCGCGGTCCGATGAAGGGTCGAGGCCGAATTCGCGCAGCTGCGACAGCGAGAAATTCGTCGCCGTCCACGGCTGGCCGCGCTCGCGCCACTCCTGCGGATCGAATCCGGCAGGCAGAAAGGCGCCGCCCGCCCATTGGCCGTCTTCGTCCTGGAAGGAGAGGAGCTTCGCGCCCCAGCCCTCGATCTCCACTTTTGCCCGCTCGGCCATCCATTCCGGCTCCGGCGCATCGATGAGGTCGCGCATCACCTGCCAGCGGATGGCCGGGTCGGAATCGAGAAGCCATTCGATCACGGGATCGGATCGGGTCATGGGAACCTGTCGGCGTTTCGGATCGATGGGCCTTTATAATGGCTTCGCGGGAGGCCGGCCAGCCGAATGAATCTCTTAAGCATATCCGCAAAGAAATCGCGGGCGCACCAGTGCGCGGCTTGTTCATTTCGCAACGGCAGATGCTGATTAATAATTATTCAAATCAATTGATGTATCGAATTGGGCCGGGGACAGAATTTACATCAAAGGTTTGCTTATGGCGTTTCTAGGTATTTCGGGGATGCAATATTCCGGAGAGATGTTTGCCGGCGCGCGAATTATTGTCGCGGAAGATTCCAACGTATTCACCTCGATGATCAGCAAACGCCTCAAGGAGCTGTTTGACATTGAGGTCGAGATCTGCCGCAACTTCGAAGACCTGCAATTTGCCTATGACAAGTCTTCCGAGCCGATCAAGCTGGCGATTTCGAACATCAATCTGCCCGGCGCGGAAAACGGCGAGGCGCTCGAATATCTGGTCGATCTCTCCATTCCCACCATCGTCTTCACCGGCACCTTCCATGAAGGCATGCGCGACAAGCTGATGGCCAAGGATATCGTCGATTATATCCTCAAGGACAACGTCTTCGCCGTTGACCTCCTGGCCGAATCGATCTGCCGCTTCCTGACCAATCACCGCCATCACGTGCTGATCGTCGACGACAGCGCCACGGCCCGCGCCCTGCTGTCGAGCCGGCTGAAGCGCTATAATTTCCGCGTCAGCACCGCCGAAAACGGCGCCAAGGCGCTGGAGATCCTCAAGGCCAACCGCGACATCGGCCTGATGATCACTGATTACAACATGCCCGATATTGACGGCTTCGAACTGACGCGGCGCATCCGGGCCCATATCGGTTCGCACGAATTGCGCATCATCGGCGTTTCCTCCTCGTCGAACCGGCTGCTTTCGGCGCGGTTCCTGAAGGCGGGCGGCAATGACTTCATGCTGCGGCCTTTCATCGACGAAGAGTTTTACTGCCGCGTCAACCAGAACCTCGATACGCTGCTGCAGATCCAGTCGATGCGCAAGGAGCGGGCGGTTGCCTGACGGCTCTTCCAGAATCCGGATTGCGAGGAGGCCCGGGGCGATCATCGCCGCCGGGCGCCGGATTTTTGCAATTGCAGGTAATCCCAAAATTTGTCCCCTTCACGCGGACGGGCCTCTCGGCTATCGTCCGCCGCGCCGGGGGGAGGGCCGAGTCGAGCCCGTCAGGCGCATGGGGGAGTAGCGGCTGTGGCTTTTCAGGGGGATTTTCAGCGGGATGGTATTGGGCTGCGCTCCAGCGGCCTCAAAATACTCCTGGTTGAAGATTCCAGGATGTTCTCCGCCGTGCTCTGTCACCGGTTCCAGACCGAGCTCGGCCTGACCGTCAAAGCCTGTCCGTCGCTGAAGGCGCTGCGCCGGGAACTCGCCGAGGACAGCCACGGCTACACCATGGCCGTCGTCGATCTCAACCTGCCGGATTCGCCCTATGGCGAGGCGCTCGATTGTACGATCGAGCACGATATTCCGGCCATCGTCTTCACCGCCACGTTCGATCTCAATACGCGCAACAGGATTATGGAGCGCAATGTCATCGACTACGTGCTGAAGGACAATGAATTCGCGCTCGACAATCTGGTCGCCACCGTCCGCCGCGCAATCTCCAACCGCAAGACGCGGGTGCTCGTCGTCGACGACGTCGTCTCGGCCCGCCAGGTGCTGGTCGATCTCCTGAAGGCGCAGCAATATCTGGTCGTCGAGGCGAATTCCGGGCTCGAGGCGCTCGCCGCGCTGGAAGCCTACAGCGATATTGAACTCGTCGTCACCGATCATCACATGCCCGATATGAGCGGCTACGAGCTGACGCGGCGCATCCGCCACCGCTTCGGCTCGGACCGGCTGCGCGTCATCGGCGTTTCCTCCTCCAACGACCGCATGCTGTCGGCGAGTTTCCTGAAGGCCGGCGCCAGCGATTTCGTCTACCGGCCCTTCGTTGCCGAGGAACTGCAATGCCGTATCGCCAACAATGCCGAAACCCTGGCGCAGATGCGCCAGCTGCGGGCGGCGGCGGCCTGCGACTACCTGACCGGTCTCTACAACCGCCGCTATTTCTACGATAACGGCCCGAAGCTGGTGAACGAGTGCCTGCGGCTGAAAGTGCCGAGTTCGGTGGCGATCCTCGACATCGACCATTTCAAGCGGCTGAACGATACCTATGGCCACGAGATCGGCGACAAGGTGCTGAAGGCCGTCGCAAACAGGCTGTTCACGATCTTCGAGGGCAGCGACAACCTGCTGTCGCGCCTCGGCGGCGAAGAATTCGCCATCCTCTTCCCGCAGATGGATTCGGCCGCCGCAACCAAGCTCTGCGACGAGATCCGCTCGGACATCTCGCGGCTGAAGGTGACGGCCGACGACGAGGACCTCGGCGTCACCATCTCGATCGGCATTGCCGAAATCGGCAGCTACGAAACCTTCGAAAACTACCTCAACGCCGCCGACCAGTTCCTCTACATGGCCAAGCACCGCGGCCGCAATCAGGTCTATTCCGACGCGAAGATGACGGAGGAGGCGGCGCAGTAGGGTGACCTGTCGCCACTGGTCGTCATCCTCGGCCTTGTGCCACTGCTGTCCGGTTAAAAT
>NZ_NWSX01000074.1 GCF_002531825.1 Rhizobium sp. J15
CCCTACCGTCACCTACGCCACGTACTGGGACACGATCGGTAAATGGCCAACGCGGTTGCTTTGTGATCAGCCGTTATCTTCGACGAACCGAATAGCGTCTTGCAAGAAGCTCCGGAAATAGTCAGGATTTTCGCACATCGGAAAGTGCCCAAGCCCCTCCATAACGACATGACGGCTGCCAGGAATGAGGGCCGCTAGCGCTGCTCCGTCTGCAGGCGTCGCAGAGTAGTCATAGGTCCCGGAGAGAAGAACGGTCGGTGTTCGCTTGGCATCAATCTTCGGACCGACGACGGCACCGTCGAACTCGTCGCTGTAGAACGAAAGATCGCCGGGATAAACTCCAGGAGCACCCTGCGAGTAGATCCAACTGGCGCGGCGTCGCTCTTCTTGCGGGCTGAGCGGGCTCATGATTCCGCGGACATAGGCTGAGTTATGAAGCGACCCATGAACGTTGACGTTGTGTTGAAAGGGGTTGCGACGGCCCTTTGACTTCAACGGCGGCTCGACCGCAATTACACCCATTAGACGTTCCGGTCGCTCCGCCGCCAGCACCATGCACATCGCCGCGCCCATAGATCCTCCAACGACGATAGCTCTGTCTCCGACGAGCTGGTCGAGTATCGCCGTGCACCAGGTCAGGTAGAGATCCGTTGTGAGTTGATAGGGCGAGCCGTCCCAAGTTAAAGGAGGCATCGAACGTCCGTGAAACGGCAGATCAACTGAGATCAATCGGTTCGTACGCGCAAACCCAGTGTCGGAGAGTTGCGGTAGAAACTGACGGCCGTCTGCGCCAGCCGTATGGAGGAAAAGGATAGGAGTTCCTGCACCGGCTTCCTCGTAAAAGATATCGTGTTCTACGCCGCCGACCTCTACCCGCTTATAGCGTCCGGTGACCTGTTCAATATTTCGATCGACCTTCGGCGCAACTAGGGGCGGAGACGCTACGACGATTTCGAACAGTCGCTCCAGAGCGGGACGCGCTTGAGCGATTGCTACGGGCGAACCAGATAACGTGAACTCAGGGTTAGCGAGTTGAAAGGCGGTGAACGAATGGTAGGTTGCCGGCGGCGGCACCTGCATAACCTTTTCCCAAGCTCCTTCTGGGGCACTCAGTATGACGTCAGCATTTTCGTCCGCGCCGTCCAGTGCGACTATCCCGCCTCCCACAGCAAGTGATGACTTTTCTGGTCCAACTTGCAACGAGATCCGTGTTGTAAGACCTGGGGTCAGTCGCGGTAGCTCCGGATCTTCGATCGCCAGGGTTACGCGTTTAATCAGCTCGGCATGGGCGCCCATACGTCCTCCCTAACAAAATGATGTTGTTGGGAAGCCGCACTTCCTGTGTCTCACCTCCCATAAGAGAGGTAAGCAGATTTTCAGACAATCTGTCAACCTTAGCCGTCGCCTGAACTTCGTTTTGTGGAACTACTCGGAGGTTTCGACGGGGTTCTTGCTCAAGTAGTCCAACGCCACCTTAGCCGCGATTTCGATATGGCGCTTGCAAAGCGCGGCTGCCCTGTCGCCATCACGCAACGCAATAGCGGCCGCAATCTCTCTTATTTCGAAAACGCTGTTCTGCAGCCGCCCTGGCTGGGTCATCGATGTCATCCGCAACAATGTGACCCGGTTGTGCAACGACGTGAGCATTTGCTTCACAAACACGTTCTTGCTGCCGGTCATCAAACAATCGTAAAAAGCGGTCTTGGCTTCGATGATCCGCGTTCCGGAACCGCTCTTGGCTGCGGCTTCGAACGCTTCCACGGTCTCGAGGAGAGCAACGATCTCTTCATTCGAACCGTTCTCGGCGAACTCCTGGCCGGCAAAGCTTTCAAGCAGCGCGCGTACACTATAAAGCTGCCTAGCCTCCTCGTAGCTGATAGTGCTGACAACCGGCCCCCGATGCGGATAGCTAGTAATAAGCCCTTCAGCTTCTAACTGGCGTAGCGCCTCGCGAACTGAAGTTCGGCCAACCCCGATAAGTTCGCACAACTCGCGCTCCACCAGCCGCTGCCCGGGCTTGAAACGGCCACTTGAAATAGCCTGCCGGAGCTTATCCTCAACAAGGATTCGAAGAGAGGCGTTTTGACGTCTAATCTGGAGGTCGATCGTTCCCATTCACAACAAACCTTCGATGAAATTTCTAGTGACGCACAGAATCAATATACTGCCGGAGCGTTTCGTAGGACAACCCGATTGTCTGCAAACAGCAAAAAATTTCAATCGGTTTATTGTGGGTCACAGGAGAACTCTAGCGAACTGGAGGTCTGGCGCAAGGGGAGAAAATTTCTGTAGCACCTCAGGGTCATGACCCGGAATGATGAGTCCGTTTGCTCCGGCAAGGACGCGGAGCTTGTTGTAACCCTCGATGACCTCTAGGTAATCTGCAAACAGGGGAAACGCGCCGTCATTTTCAAGATAGTGCTGGAAATGAAGCGCGTCGGAAGCGATAACCAGCAAAGCGCCGCCTGTTGCCACCGTAACAACTTGCAAACCTTTCGAGTGACCGCCAACCAGATGCACCCTGCATCCAGGAACAATTTCCCCATCCCCATCATGGAACCGTACCCGTGACTGAAAAACGAGCCGGACCGCGTCGACGACACCTTCTGTAGCAAAAGGCCGACGCATTCGCTCATGGCACATACACCGCCCCGTTCCATACGCCATCTCCCGATCCTGAATGTGAAAAGTGGCGTTAGGAAAGGCCGGGAGGTTTCCGGCGTGATCGTAGTGCAGGTGTGTCACAACGACATCAGTAATTTCGCTGGATTTGATGCCAAGGCTGCTCAGTGCTGCCACCGGATGGATCAAGAGGGTCCGCCCTCTGGCCGCGCCCTCTCCGGCTTCGAAACCAGTGTCAACAAGAATTAATCGGTCCTCGAGACGGATCAGCCACACGAAGTAGTCGATTTGTGATGGACGATCATGAATGTCATTCGTCTCTAGTATCAGGTCACTTACTGGTCTTTGCGCGGTGCCGTAATGGATGGCGAGCACTGTCCACTCGTTCAAGAGAATTCTCCCCGCCATCAGTCCATCAAGACTAGGTGTCGATTGATCTCGGCCCTGTCAAGACGGTCGAAAACCTCATTGATCTCATCAAGGGGGCCAGTGCTCGACAGCAATTTGTCCACTGGCAGCTTACCTTTGAGGTAAAGGTCGATATAGCGGGGTATGTCGCGCGATGGCACGCAGGAACCCATATAGCTGCCCTTGATCGTTCTCTCCTCTCCGACCAACGGCAAGGGCGAAACCTCGAAACGGGAATTTGCGCTGGCCAGTCCGGCCGTAGCGGTCATCCCTCCGCGCCGGGTAATCTCATATGCAAGCTCGAATGCCTTTTTGGATCCAGCCATCTCTATCGCGTAGTCTACCCCGCCGCTTGTCGCGCCTTTTACTTGGGCAACAATATTCGGCGAGGTGGCCAAAAAAGTCTTCGTCGCTCCCAGCTCCTTGGCAAGATCCAGCTTCGCTTGGATTAGGTCGATCGCCACGATATCGCTTGCACCGCTCGCAACAGCGCCAAGTATCGCCGAAAGGCCTACGCCGCCGAGCCCGATTACCGCCACACTACGGCCTGGGCGGACCCCACACGTGTTCATCACAGCTCCAACGCCGGTCATAACGGCACAGCCGAAGAGAGCAGCTGTCGCCAAATCGATATCTTTGGTCACTTTGACTACCGAGCTCGCCGACACGACAGCATATTCGGAAAACGCAGAAACGCCGCTATGGTGGTTAATTTCGTATCCTCTCAAACGGATGTGCTTGCCGCCGGATAGAAGCGTTCCTGCAGCATTGGCCTGGTAGCCCGGTTCGCAGAGGCTGGCGCGGCCTTCAGCGCAATATGAGCAATGGCCACAAACCGGCAGAAATGACATGACTACATGGTCACCAACCTCAACCTTCTCGACACTCGGTCCGATTGCTGCGACGACGCCAGATGCCTCATGGCCTAGAGCGACTGGAAGCGGACGCGGTCTGTCCCCATTGATTGCGGACAGGTCAGAGTGGCAGACACCGGCAGCCTTGATCTTGACCAACACCTCCATGGGGCCAGGCGGCGTCAGTTCCACAAGCTCAATCTTAAGAGGTTTCGAATTTGAATAGGGCTTCGGCAGACCCGACTCCCTGAGGATTACCGAACGCATCTGCATCTTTGAAATTCCTTATCGATGTGCAAGCAACTGCATTGGAGAGGGGATATAGCGGAATCCGTCTCCGTTTCGCACCACATGCCCGGCACCTGGCCATGCGAAGTGATAGGACATTACCGCAATGCGATCTGTCGCCAGCATATCAAGCACGCGCGTGCGGGATCTAGCTGACAGCTTCGGGTCCGTGTCGTATCGGAATTCCATCATCGGCCTCTCCATCAACAGGATATGATGGTGCGTAAGGTCGCCGAGAAAACAGAGGCGATCGTTTCCCGACTGCAGCATAAAACAATGATGACCGAGCGTGTGGCCGGGGGCCGAAATCGCGTGAACGCCCGGCAAGAACTCCTCGCCGTCTTTGAAAAAGAAGGTCCGATCCTTGTGGGGAAGCAGGTTTCGCCGAGCGTTATCGATTTGAAATTGAAATGAAGAATCGATCGACGACCCGTCCGTCCAGTCCGTGAAGTCTCGCTCACTGATGAAGATGTCGGCGTTCGGGAAATTTAACCTTCCATTGGCATCGCACAGACCGCCGATATGATCGATATGGGCGTGCGACAGAACCACCGCATCGATCTCCGTCGGATCTCGACCTGCCTCTCTCAGGCTGGCTAGGAGTCGACCTGTGGTGGGCCCGAAAGCTTTGGAAGACCCCATCCCGGTATCAAATAGAATTGTTCTTCCATTTATCTCAACAAGCGGCACGTTTTGCTCGAGTACAACTTTGTTCGTTGGCAGGAAATTGTCCTCTAGCATCAGGCTGACCGTGCGTGGCTCTACCCCCAAGAAGTTCAGGCGAGGATCTCCTAGCTCTAACGGCCCGTCGGACAGTACCGTGATTTTTCCATCGCCAAATTCGAACGGATAAAAATACGGAAGCTTGGCCAGGTGATGCATACTAAGAGACACTGATTTTCCTCCCATCAGGTGCTTGGCGACATTTTTGGCAGATTGTATGATAATCTGTCAAATATTTTTGAAGAAAGCCATATCGAGAGCGACTGCCTTGCTTTAGGAGCCGGTGTACCGCGTTTTCCCCGGCCTACCGAATGCCGCGCAGTAGGAGCAGAGCATTCGAGAATGCGGCTCGCGGGGCCGCACAACGCATGGTCGTTGACCCAGCGTTGCCCCCTGTTCCGCGAAAAACCGCAGACATTCAGAGATTGACGAGGCTCAAGTTGAGTTGTCTCACAGCGCGCACCGCATCACCGTCCATCAGACAGGTGACATTTTCCCTTATTCGCGCTCATCATCGCGAAGCGGCGTAACGATCTGAAACGAAGCCGGTGGCGGACGCGCGCACCCAAAGAGCGATCAATTCCATCTTCGGCAGGGCCTTGCTGTAAAAGAAGCCTTGCGCCGAACCGCATCCGTTCGCTGCGAGAAATGCTGCCTGCTCGGCGGTCTCAACACCTTCCGCCACCACGTCCTGCCCAAGACATTGTGCAATGGACAGAATCGCTTTGACCAATTCTTCGTTCCTTTTGTCCGAGCTATTTATGAATGACCGATCGATCTTCAGCGTGTCGATCGGGAAGCGGGCTAGATAGTTGAGCGCCGAGTAACCGGTGCCAAAATCATCGATAGCAATCGAAAATCCCATTTGACGCAGCTTAAGAAGCGTCTGCAGGGTCTCGCCCTTCCGATCGAGAAGCAGACTCTCCGTGATTTCGATTTCGATCCATTCCGCGCGGCAACCGGTTTCACCGAGGATTGCAGCGATCTCGTTTACCAACCGTGAGCATTGGAATTGCTTACCCGAAAGGTTGACTGCAATCTTGTGCAGGTGGTGGCAATCGGCGTTCAGCTCCTTCGCCGTCTTGCACGCTTCACGCAGCACCCATCGCCCGAGTTCAACGATCAGCCCGGTATCCTCAGCGACCGGAATGAATCGAACCGGCGGAATCATGCCCATCTCGGGATGAGGCCATCTCAACAACGCTTCCGATCCTATCATTACGCCGCTGTCCAGAAGCACCTTGGGCTGGTAGTGCAGCTCCAATTCTTCGCGCTCGATAGCGCGGCGCAATTCAGATTCCAACTGCATCCGCTCCTCCACGCCCACAGTCAAATCCTTCGAATAAAAGCGAAAACTGTTTCTCCCCGAGCGTTTGGCAAGATACATCGCAGAGTCGGCGTATTTCACCAGATCGTTGACATCTGTGCTGTCGTCGGGCGAGATCGCGATGCCTACACTGCATGACACGTAGACTTCCTTGCCATCCAATAGGAAAGATTCCTTGAATCTCTCGAGGATCGAGCACGCAACCCAATCGAGATCGTCGGTTGTCTGGATTTCCGGCAACAGAATCGCGAACTCGTCGCCGCCGAGACGCGCAACCGTGTCGAGATCGCGGACAGATTTCTTAAGCCGGGTAGCGACCTGGCAGAGTAGTTGATCACCCACAGGGTGACCCATCGTATCGTTCACGACTTTGAAATGGTCGATGTCAATCAGCATTACCCCTGTCCGCCGACGTTGAGACGACGCGTCACTGACGACCTTTTGCAATCGCTCGTTAAACAGCAAGCGGTTCGGCAAAGAAGTCACCGGATCGTAAAAGGCCATTTGCCTGATTTTTTCCCGCGAGGCGTTCAGTTCCGTGACATCGCGAGAGACCCCGAGGACTCCTGTAACCTCTCCCCCGGCGCCGAGGACCGCAAGTTTACGTGTTTCGAGAAGAATGGACTGACCGTTCTCCGGGGAAACCACCCAATTCTCGTCGATAAGTATGCCACCGGCTTCGATCGTGGCCTCATCAGATTTTCCGGAAATGTGAGCTCTCTCAGCCCCGAACAATTCAAGGTCCGTTTTTCCAACGACCTCCGCCTCCGATTTCCCGGTCAGCCGCTCAAATGCATGATTGCACAACAGGTGTACGCCATCGACATTCTTTACCCAAACCATGTCAGGAATGGTTTGCAGCACACTTAGCAATTGCGTCCGCACGGAGTTGATGGCGTCTTCCGCCTGCCTTCGTTCCGTGACATCACGCGAAAATGCCAGGAGCGTGGTGGCGGCGTCAGGATCGGCGCTTGGTCGTCTAGCCACCGACAACTCGAACCATCGGGTCTCGCCGTTTGGCAAGGATACGCTAATGCATCGACCGTAGGCAACTCCTTCACTGCTTGCAGTTCGAAGCGCCTCCATTGCAATAGCCGCTTGATCAGGCGCAAGAACTTGGTCGACCGTCCTACCCAGTAGCATTTCCCGCTGCTGGGCTAGTAGTTCGGGATTTCTGGTCCAGACCTGAAGATATCGCCCATCCTCGTCGACCTCAAACAGAACGTCTGGAATAGCGGTGACGATCCCTTGGGCTAGTTCGAGAGCGTTTTTGAGTTCCTGCTCCGCCAACTTGTGTTCGGTTATGTCGATGATAACGCCAATCAGACCCGCGGGCTCGTCGTCGTGACCTCTGAAAACTGCCTTGTTGCAGACAACATCCAGGATGGCGCCGTTTGCGAGAGCGATCTTACGCTCGGAGACTTGGGCTCCACCCCTTTCAAGAAGGCCTTTCTCTTCAATAGAATAAATTTCCGCCAGTTGCGTTGAACTGAGATCAAAATCTGTATTCCCGATGATCTCGTCGCGCGAGCGACCGAGGAGATCTTCGAAAACCTTGTTGCAACCGACATAGCGACCGTGCAGATCTTTGAAGAAAATTGGGAGGGGCAACACGCCGATCAATGCTTCAAGCAGCGCTCCTCGGTCGGCTGAGGTATCATGATGCAGCGCTTCGTCTCTCCGGCGATTGCGCCTTTTCTGAAAAAAGGAGCGTTGCCAAAGCGGTTGTAAAGTCGAATTCATCGTGAAGCTCCTTACCGAGGGCCAAGACAGATGCATCATCCATCCGATCAGGAATTCCGGGAACGCCACCCAAATCATTCGAGCAACAAATTGATGCAGATATGTCAGTAAGGCGTCGAACCGCGCGTCGGCCTGAGCCGGATAGTGCGGTCGGAAATGAACTTTGCTTTCACATTCGAAGCAACAACCTTCGCGGCAGCACGTAGATCGAAAGGCGCAATGAGTATGTTGTCCCGTTTGGCGAGAGGAGGGCCGGAGGAAGAATGCTACCGCGGAGCAAATATGTTCGTTGGAACCGGATCGCTTGTCTCATGTCTCCTGAGGCGACCCGGGCATTTCCCAATTTGAACTGTCATTCCTTAGCGCAGCCTACCTTGCACGAGAGCCGATCATGAAGGCACCGCATTCCACACAGACCCCGCATGCGATCTTCAATCGGCCGGCTTCCAGGAGAGCGGATCCGCTGGGTTATCGAAATATTTAGCAGCAGCGCTGGCAGACCACCAAGCTGTATTCTTCGGCTCGATCCAATCCTCAGAGTTAGGATCGCAATCAGCTGGCAAAACCGCCATTACATCCTCTATGGTACTGGGAATTGCTGGCCGCAGGATTGTCTGAATTTTGGGGCCCTGTCCCTCAAGAGTTCGCATCATTACGTCCCATACGAAACCCGCCTCAGAGCGCGGCGGCCAGAAATGAAAACTCTTGCTTACGAAGTCGGGGTTCCGTCGCCAGTAACAGGCTGCCGAAGCTTCGCCCCCTAGAACGATTGGGATCATGTCGCGCCCGGACTGGCGCACCGCGTTGATAACACCATTCTCAGCTCCCGACTGAACGATAATACCATCAATTCGACCGGGATTCGCTGCAAGGAATTTTTGCACCTCGGCCTGCGCGACCTTGTCTGTCCACTTCCCGTCGACATGACCTACGATCTTTATCTCGGGATAATACTCCAGAGCCTTCTTTGCGCCGACGTCAAAGCTGTCCGAGGAGGCAAAGCCGGAGATCCCCGAAACGAGAAGCACATTGCCACTTCCTTCGATTTCTTCAGCGAGCCACTTCGCCGCCTCAAACCCGCCTTGCATGTTGTTCTCAGTTGCGTTGACGGCGAACGGCGATGTTACGTAACCAGAGTACGAGAACACAGGCACTCCTTTTGAATACGCATACTCTATCGTAGGATTAAGCGCCGTGAGGTTCGAACAGCAGATAATAATTGCATCAACGCCGTCGTCTACCATCTGCCGCATCTGCCTGATCTGGACAGCGTCTTCAAGATTTGACTGGGTGACGATGAACTCGGAGACCAGCCCCGCTTTCTTGAAAGCTGGAACAATCTTGTTTGTGAACTCATCAAGAATACTCGCACGCCAAGAATTGTCAGCATATGTCGATGCGTACCCAATTTTCCACGGCGGTGCTCGCTGTGCCTTAAACGTGCGGAAGACAGATTCACCTGTAGGCAACTTTGGATCGAGCAACTCGTAGGTTTTTCGTTCCTCCCGCGGCAATTCCGTAAGGCCACCGGCGGCCGCTACAGAAGGGATCACCAAGCCGGTGATTAGAATAATGGCTCTTGTAATTTCACGTATGCGCACGGATTTGATACCTCTCGTGTCTCTGAGCATTGCAAAGCAGTTGATCTCTTGAAGGTTGATCGGCTCTAGGTGGGTTTTTTACAGTCAGACGGGCGGCGAAAGGGAGACCAAGAGCCTAAGGCCGGATTTCGCTTCCGTAAGCGGATTTCCCTTCAGTAGAACGCCGCTATCACAGTGGCCATCCGACGCGTGGCAGTCTCGTTCGATGCGTAGCTTACGCCACTAACCTAACCCGACGCGTCGACTTATCTTCGGTCAATTTGAATGAAGCGAGCCGCTCGCTGAGTTCGTTAGTCTGATCCGAGAGAGTCTTTGCCGCGGCATTTGTCTGCTCGGCCATGGCAGCGTTTTGTTGTGTTCCCTGGTCAAGTACATTGACGTTATTGTTGATCTCGGCGAGGGACGCCGCTTGCTCGCGGCTCGAATTGACGATTTGATCAATCCGATCGGAAATCTTCAAGATCGACGCCGTTATGTTGTGTAACGCCTCACCTGCTTTCCCCACGTAATCTGAGCCGATCGCCACCTCCGAAGAGGATTCCGAAATCAGGTGGCGAATCTCGCGGGCTGCAGCTGATGATTTCTGGGCAAGTTCGCGCACTTCCTGGGCTACGACTGCAAAACCCTTTCCGGCATCTCCAGCACGAGCCGCCTCGACACCAGCATTTAGTGCCAAAAGATTTGTCTGGAACGCAATCGTATCGATCAAACCAATGATTTGGCCGATCTTGTGGGACGCGTCTTCTATTCTGCCCATTGCGTTGATCGCATCGGTCACAATGGTTGCCGCACCCTCGGCGTGTTCTTTAACAACGGACACGAAAGCCTGGGTTTCATAGGCATTCTCGGATGATTTTCTGACCGTGACCGTCACCTGTTCGACGGCGGCCGCAGCCTCCTCCAGTGAGGCGGCTTGCAATTCAGTTCGCCGCGACAGATCATCTGAGGCTTTGAAAAGCTCGCTGGTTCCCCATTGAATTTGATTGGTATTCTCGTCGATATGAGACACTGTCTCTCTCAGGATCGAAAGCGAGTGATTGAAATCGCGCCTCAGCGGCTCAAGATTGGGATGGAATTGGCGGTCAATTTCTTGAGAGATGTCGCCACGCGCCAATCGAGATAACGCCTCTCCTAGAATGGTGACGGCAGTTGCGACCTCCTCCTCCATCTGAGCGCGTTCGCGTTCACGATCCATCCGCTCCTGTTCAACGGTTTTCCTATCGGCTTCCGTTCGTGTCTCGATGTCCATCTTCGAGACAGCATTTTCACGGAAAACCTCGAGTGCGCGAGCCATTTCACCTATTTCGTCTCTCCGGTCACGCCCGACAATCTGCGATCGAAGATCGCCCTTTGCCAGCTCTTGCATGCGCTTCGCGATCCGTTCGATCGGGGCGCGAAGTGTCGCCATCAGGCCGGCGCCAGCCGCCAAGGCTACCAAGACGCCGGACACTGTGGCGATAGTTGACAGCAAGCGGGCAAGATTGCTTTCATTGCGAGCATCGTTTTCCTGAGTTGCTGCAAAGGTTACGAGGTTTTTCCAGATCTCCTGGCCGGTTTTGTCCGCCTCAGAATATTGCGCTTGGCGGGCTTCCGCTATCTTGACCAGCTTCTCTGTGTTCTCTTGGATAGAATCCACCTGGGCGAATAGATCTTCCTGCATTTTATCGAAGCCAGATATCGAGCTGGCAACGCCTCCAACTGCCACGGTGTCACGCGCCAATTTTGTAAGTTGCTCAACGAGGCGCTGCTGATTCTCTGCGTTGGCTGTACGGAACAGGTTATTGATTTCGATTTCGATCGAATCGGCGTCCTGGCCGATCGTTGTCGCCGTCGCAACAAGCATTTCGGAATCCGTCAACGCTTTATCCAACGCCCGGATCGCATTTGTTCCTTCAATCATGTGCTGGATCGCATCCACTCGCAGGTTCGTCGCAAAGCTCTGTAGGTCAGAGCCGGCAAGCCGTGTGGAAGGGTCGACAAATTCGGGGTTGGCGATTAGCTTGGCGATAGTCCTCTCTATTTTAGTAACGGCCTGCTCGTCAGCAGTCGAGACTACCCGCTTAACTGTTTTTAGCGACTTTTTGATCACAAGCCCTTGCTGGGCGACAGTCGGAGGCTGCTTCGCTCCGTCCGGCAAGCTCACCAAGTCTTCCGCCATGTGTTGCATAACTGATGCCGTATCGAGTGAGCGGGTAGCCTCCCGGAGCATGGTTTTCCCGGAGTTCTCCTGATTGCGTACTTGTGAGCGCACATCAACCGCAGCCAATTTAAGGGCGCCTCCGACCTCCTTGATCTTCGACAAGTTGGAAACAATGTCGCTGCGAACGGATTCCTCGTCATTATGCAAAGACCACATGCGGCCGATGCTGCCCGAGATAACGGACATTGCCGATACACTGTTTTCGAGCGCACCAGTATCGCTCCCGCTACCTGCCGCCGCTTCCTGGAGCGACTGCATGGTTGCACTCTGCCCGTTTAAACTTGTCAGCGCCTCATCTCGGTACTCCGTTGAGCTTTGCGCCAAAAAGCGGTTCATGCTTTCCGCGACACTTCGAAACCCGCTCAAGGTCTGAAGAACCTCATTTGAAAGCCGAAGACGAGACTGAAGCAAGCCAGTTGCTTTTAAGCCGACCCCACCAACTGCCGCCAATATCAGGATCAAGGGTACAAGTACCAATAACACCTTTGCTCTTATGGTAAAGGTGGACAACAGGCGATCGACGAACATACTTACCTCCAAAGGGCTCAAACGGTGCTGGGGCCTCGCTTTTGGAATAGTAATGTTTGAGCCTGAACGAACATGGATAAGAGTTTCACTAAAACAATCGAAACTTTTTTACGTGTTGTTAGGATTTGACCTCTTACCCATTGCGTCTTTCGAGAAACTTAACGGAAGGTTAATACCTGCAGATTTGCCGGATCAGAACGTGGGAGTGGATCTATCTGCACCGAGGATCGATCTCCAGCACGTTCCCTGTCAGCTTTCCGGACAGTTCCGAATTCGCCAGGAATTGCACGGCGTGGATCACTGTTCGAAGCACGTCATTTTCGCTTGAAGACGTAGAATTCACATCGCTGGCGTGTACAGCATTTATCCTCAGCCCGGAACCGAAATATTGCCTGGCAATTGCGGAGGTAGTAGTGCGCAGCGCCGCTTGAAGGACGGCTTCTGCTTCCAGCGAGGTCGTCTCTTCGAACCATGCGACGTCCACTACGGCAAGCTCCGCGCCCTGAAGTCGAGAGCTAAAGGCACCTGTAACTCTGATTAGATTGGATACGGCATCAAGCCCCAGATTCGCGCTGGATAGCGATCCCGTTACAGTTTGGGTTGTTTCATTTCTGCGGAAAACTATGTTCACCAGAACGTCGACCCGTCTCCAGCGCAAATACACCTGGTCAGCCATTGAGTTGACGTAAACGTCTCTGTTCGGGTTGACTTTGACCGGTAAAAAATTGTTTCCCTGGCCTTCAGCCAGGGAGGCGAAGTCGGCGGGATTGGCGTCGCCTACGGCGACCCGATAGCCTTTTTCTATAAATGAGCGCGCCAAACAAAGACCAACAGGATTTGACGCGCCTATCAAGACACAGACTTTTTCCCCAGGAGAAATGTTGGCGTCACTGTCACGTTCAACCAGTACCTCGGTCGATGGAGTATGACACGCCTTGTGAGTCAGAGACGCTTGTATCACGCGCCGGTCGCCGCTTCCGGCAGATTAAGAAGGTCGACAATTTGTGCATTTTTGGCCAAGTTTAGCACTTATAACTCCCGGTCCGTCGCTGCGTCTCCCGCGAACAAGCAATGCGCGGGCGATATAGTAAAATTTTTGTCCGACAATCTGTCAATTCCTTTTTGCGATTTTCGGCGGACACATGTCGAGA
Source organism: Rhizobium sp. J15 (assembly GCF_002531825.1). Taxonomy (GTDB): domain Bacteria; phylum Pseudomonadota; class Alphaproteobacteria; order Rhizobiales; family Rhizobiaceae; genus Rhizobium. The sequence continues at coordinate 13,446 of NZ_NWSX01000074.1, forward strand.
CCGGCGTCATTTTGAGGCCTCATGCCCGCAATTCCGTAAGCATCGGTATTCCGACACCCGGTTGAGTTTGATGTGGTCTTTCCTGTTAGTCTTCTCTCGCCGCCACGTTCCGATTTGATCGCGCTTTTCGCGTTCGCGCGGCACAGACAACAGCACGCCTATGGCAGCACAAGCTGTTTGACCATCATCAGGTTTCGTCCTTAAGCTCTTCTTTTGCCCAATCAGACGCCCGGAGTGCGTACCCGCTAAGAAGAGCGCAAAGTCAACTCAATGCGACGAGGCGCGGCTTACGCATTGATATTTGCCGCGACCGCCTCGCTTAGTAGGCCAAAAGAACTCGTCGACGTCTTTGCGTCTCCGAGTGTTGAGCCTGGAGCGTGCCTCTCTGATACGTCATAACCGAAGTATGCTGATGCGCAGGTTAAGAGGACCAGCGTGTGGCGAAATCGTGGGGCCATCCTACAGCACAATCATTTTTCTCCGTGTCGACTCAACGGCCTCCAAGGTGGGTTGGCGTAGGTTCTCTCCCACTCACAGCACTCCCACCCTTCCCGTGACGGGCTGCGATCGAAAGCAGCCCGTCACCCCTCGCCTTGGGAGGCATCTTTAGATTGATTTCCCGTGCGGGAACTCCACTAGAACCGTGGCAGATTTCCCTAATGCTGCCTTGCCTTTGATCAGGAATAGCATTAACATATATCAGACAATCTGTCAATCTGTTCGAGGCTTGTGGAAGCCAGTCATCGCATCATTAGAGGCTTCCCAACTGCAGCGCTGAAAAACTAGGAGGCCATCTCGAGCGGGAGAACGTGGATGTCGGTGCTGGTGATGATCCGCCATGACGAAAGCCTAGGGAATGAGAGATTCAACCGGCCTCCACAAAGGTCCGAATCGGTCATGTACGCGATCAAAATCGCTCGCACGCCATCCGGTCTCGAGCTTTGAAGGTTTGGAAAACTAGTCCCGGCATGTGCGAGTTGGTGTTCATAGATAGGTTTATATTGGATGACCGAAAGTTTGTTCAACAAGCCCGATGAAGGGACCTTAGTGAAAGACAACTTTATCGAGGGCTCCGATCCCGAACGTCTTTTGCCTTTGATATCATCGCCCCTGGCGTCCTCTGACCTTGCTCAACACGACAGTAGATCGCTTAACTCTCGCTGCAGTGGAATTTCCCTTTTTGGCGTTGCGGATGCCTATCATGAAGAGGCGTTCTCGGTCATGATAGATTCCCCAGTTGACGTCGTAACGGTCTTCCTGCCGGCGTCCGGGAATGCAGTCTTTCATTGGTCTGGGCAACAGGTAGAGTCGCCGCATGTTGCAAATGCTCCGCTGAATGCCCGACAAGATGGCATAAGATCTCAACTGTCATTGACGATCGATACGCAATCCTTGCGTGACAAGCTTTCTCGCATGCTCGATCGGACGATCAGCGGAAATCTGCAAATTCAGCCGACCCTTGATCTTGCATCGAGCGCGGGAACGCTCATGCGAGAACTAGCCCTGTCTGCCCATCGCGGCCTCAGTGCCGGGGGGGCTCTGCGACAATGCCCGTCGGCCTATAGCTCGCTCCTCGACGCGATAGAGTACCTTTTGATCGAAAGCTGTATGCATCGCTATACCGATGAACTTCGTCGTCCGGCTCCGTCTCCCACGCCTCGCCACGTGAAACGGGCAATGGAGTTTATGGAAGAGCATATGGCTCAACCCATTTCCCTTAACGATATCGCCGCTGCGGCCAAGGTCAGCGTGCGGACTTTGCAGCACGGCTTCCGACAATTTCGTAATACCAGCCCCACAATGCACCTCCGAGACTTGCGTATGTGCGCAGCTCGACAGGAACTGCTGCAAAACGGCGCTAAAATCAGCGTTTCGGAAATAGCGCTTAAGTGGGGCTTCACACACCTCGGCCGTTTTGCTGCAGAGTACAAGAGACGTTACGGCGAACTGCCATCTAAAACAGTGCATATGAGCGATGTTCTGCCGCATAGGCGATCTATGTGTGCTTCGCAGGCCTCTCCGCCCGAAAGCTGACCCGGAAATAGCCCTTCGCGATGGCGCTGTGGTTCGCAGCGCTCCACCGGGCTATACCATCGCTGCGCCCTTAATTTTTCGGTCTGTCGCCACAGACGGTCAGCAGCCGAGCGTACAGTGCTTCAAGGTGATTGGTGATTTGGATCATTTGCAGCCGCTCTTGCTCCAGGCGCTGCGACTGTGCATCTTCGTGGCTTTCTAAGTGGGTATCTGTCTTAGCCTGTTGCCCGAAATTGATTGCGATAACTTTGGACATCTTCGAACTCTCGTTGAATTTCGTTAATACTCCGCGTCTTGAAGGAAGACAGTCGCGGAAGGTGAAAAAGCAAAAGTCTGCTAGGCAGCTGCGATGCGTCCTGATTGGTGCCAAACCTTTGCTCAAAACTAAGGAAGCATTCCATCCCTTGTTCAAGCGGAGTGATTCCGTAGCTGAAGGTTGGGTCGAAGTCGCGCCTAAGTGCGAACCGGTTGGATCCGATCGCCGTTGATCGATAGAATGCCAGAGACCTGATCGACGACCGGGCCGATGATACCATCTGCTACCTCAACGACGACAATGGCGCTGTGGCTAGACCGATGGCATTGGTTATCTCGGCAGCAAGCTCTATCACCGGAATGACAGAACCGGCAGATCCCTGAACCGAGAACATGCGTTAGGGGCAGCGGCGTCGCCTCTGCTAACCCCCGGATTTCCGGGATCAACGTCGTCTTCATGCAGAACTGCTGGCTGCCAGATGGAAACCGATAATATCCTGCGGTGAATTATGACATGATTCATTAAAACTCTTCCCATTCCTTAGTCGCGACAGCGGCTGTAGTACGTCCGCCGAAGGCGCCGGCAAGCTTCTGGGAGAGGGCACGCGCTGGCGAGGCGGCCGGCTTACCGTTCTGGTGGGCAACACGCCGTACAAAAGTCGAACCGTCGAGCCTGAAGCGCGCAATAAGCCGCGCCAGATTGGAAGCCTCATCCGCCAACCGGTTGGTGGCCGCCGTCGATTCTTCCACCATCGCCGCATTCTGCTGGGTCGTCTGATCCATCTGGTTGACCGCAGTGCTGACTTCCGCCAGCCCGGTCGATTGCTCTCGTGCCGCCGTCGAGATCGTATGAACGTGCTCGTTCACCTTGATCACGTGGCCTCGGATTAGACCAAGGGCATCGCCTGTGGCCGTTACCAGCCTGACCCCAGTTTTGACCTCGTCGCCGGACCGGTTGATCAGCGCCTTGATATCCTTGGCGGCAGTGGCGGAGCGCTGTGCCAGTTCACGCACCTCCTGAGCCACAACGGCGAAACCCTTTCCAGCGTCACCCGCACGCGCCGCCTCGACGCCGGCGTTAAGGGCCAAAAGATTGGTCTGGAAGGCGATCTCGTCAATGACGTTAATGATCTGGCCGATTTCATCCGAGGCCTGCTCGATGCGGCCCATGGCGGCGACCGCGTCTTTGACAACCGCGCTCGACTGCTCGGTGCTTCTGCGTGCCTCATCGACCATATGGCTGGCTTCCGTGGCTCTTTCTGTCGAGCTTTTTACCGCCACCGTGATTTCCTCAAGCGCCGAAGAGGTCTCCTCCAGGGCCGCGGCTTGCTGTTCCGTGCGCTTTGAAAGGTCGCCTGAGGCGATGCGCATCTCGCCGGCTCCGCCGTTGATCGTGTCGACGGCGGAGCGAACCTCGCCTAATACGGATCGAAGGGCTGCCATGGTGGCGTTGACATTACTCTTCAGTTCACCAAAGGCTCCCTGAAACTCGCCGCACATGTTTTCCGTCAGATCCCCATCGGCAAGCGCTGAGATAACTCGGCGAGTTTCGGCGATGCCCCGGTCAACAGAGGTGACCAGCTCATTGACGCTTCCTGCAAAACGGTCGAGAGCCGCATCGCCGTATTTCTTGGTGATGCGATGGGTGAAGTCACCGGCTACGGCGGCTGACACCACCTCGGCAATGCTCGACTGCAAGTCGGCGCTCTTGGCCTGCAACGCGGCCTCCTGCGCGTTCAGATCGCGGGCCTTGATGCTGTTTTGCTTGAATACCTCAACGGCTCTCGACATCTTGCCGATTTCGTCGGCGCGCATTGCGAAAGGAACCTCAGTGTCGAGATTACCATCTGCCAGTACGCCCATCGTGGTAGTCAACCGCGAGATCGGATCGGTAATCTTCCGGATGCAGTAAAGCAGGGCTATAATGCCCGTCGTAGTTGCCAGCGCCATGGCAAGAATGGTGACCAAAACCGTCGATGAAACGGCGCCCATCGTGTTTCCGACGGCCGCGACTCCACCACGCTTGTTAACTGCGACATCCTGGTCAAGGAGCGCTCCGCTATCATTATACAGTTTCGTCGTGGCGTCACTCGTTAGAAGAGCAAATGCTTCATCCTTCTTGCCTGCCTGCATTAGTTTAACAATCCGCTCGCCATCCTCCTGATATTGCGTCCACAAAGCGGAGAACGCGTCATAGGCCTGACGCTCCTCGCCGGATGTCACCATCGGCTCATATTCACCACGGGCATTCGCGAGATCCTCCATCTTCTGGCGGAAGGTGGTGATATTATGCGCAAGGCTCGTCGAATCTGATGAGTTTGTCACCAGCCTGAACTGCAGGATGCGGTAGTCCCCGGTGATCGTATTGATCCGATTTATCACATCGATCGATGGCAGCCAGTTGCTGGCAACTTCGGATATATTGCTCCTAATGGACAGCAGCTTGACGATACTCACGATGCCCTGGCCCGCCGCGAGAAGAGAGAGCAGAACAAATATCAAAGATAAAGCGAGTCTAATGGACTTGGGCATAAAGGCAAACCTTTTAGGTGAGGTGGACGATCGACTTGTCTACTCAAATCTTCCAATTGCCGTTTCATTCATTCGAACGGCAGATCAATCTTGTGGGTCTGTGACATAGCTGAGAATACCTATTGGTTGCGTTGGTTAATGAAGCCTTTCCTGCCCGTCTCGAATGCAAAAAGACGACGTTTTAAGGATAGTCAGGCGTCCAATGGATCGTCCGCGCTTACAAGGAGGATGCAGCCGGCAAAATTTCATTTGGCGCCGTTCGAAGAGCATCATCGTTTTCAGCAACCGAGTTTCGCCCCGCCACGAGCGACCTAGAGCAAGTCCTGCGATCGATGAATCGATTGTGATGTGACGGCGTCCATCGAAGCTGATTCAACTCCACAGAGAAGAGGTGGATGATGGGACAGGCCCTGAGCGATGATCT
>NZ_NWSX01000075.1 GCF_002531825.1 Rhizobium sp. J15
TCGCTATCCGCGAAGGCGGCCGCACCGTCGGCGCCGGCATCGTCGCTTCGATCGTCGAGTAACCTTTTAGGTTATCCACAATCAGAAAACCCCGCTGGAAACAGCGGGGTTTTTTGATGCCTTCTGGGCCGTTTAACAGGTGTTGTAAAAATATCGTTAAACCCGCCCGTCACAGTATTTTGTTCATCTCACGTTCAGAAAGCGGTTGTGATTGGCTCATTTTAGTCCAGACTCCTCCTTGTAGAGAGGAGAGCCCGGATGATTCCAAAGGCCACATTCGTTGCGACGATATTCGCGATGTATGTTTTCACGATGTTTTTCATCGCTGCAATTCCGCAAGAGGTCGTTCAGTCGGCCGGTGTGCAGATTAATGAGGTAAGCGTCGTCAAGTGACGACCAGGTCATCGCAGGGGGCTGCGGTGATAGGGCAATGATTAACCAGGTGCTCCCAGACAGGGTGCTCCTGGCGAGGTGGGGTGAAACCCCTTGCAGGACGCTCGCTTGCTCTTCGCGCGGAAGCGTCTAACTATGCCTCCGGCTTCATGATGCGGAGGATATTCCATGAAGAAACGAATCCTGTTCACAGGCGGTTCGGGCAAGGCGGGTCGCCATACCGTGCCATGGCTCGTCAATGCTGGCTACGAGGTTCACAATCTCGATCTCGTGCCGCTGGATAGCCCCGGCGTCACCAACCTCATCGCAGACATCACCGATAGCGGTCAGGTTTTCAACGCGCTCTCCATGCATCGCAATTTTCCCGATCTCGACGCGGGCAGGGGCGTTCAGCCCTTCGATGCCGTCGTGCATTTTGCCGCCATCCCGCGCATCCTGATCAAGCCTGACAACGAGACCTTCCGCATCAACACGATGGGCACCTACAACGTCATCGAGGCGGCGGTGAAGCTCGGCATCCGGAAGATCATCGTCGCCTCGAGCGAGACGACCTACGGCGTTTGCTTTGCGGAGGGGCATCGCGATTTCCACCAGTTCCCGCTGGAGGAGGACTATGACGTCAATCCGATGGATTCCTACGGCCTTTCGAAGGTGGTCAACGAAAAGACGGCGCGCGCCTTTGCCGAACGCTCCGGCTTCGACATCTATGCGCTGCGCATCGGCAACGTCATCGAGCCGCACGAATATGAGCGGTTTCCCACCTATTTCGCCAATCCCGAAATGCGCAAGCGCATCGCCTGGAGTTATATCGACGCGCGCGACCTCGGCCAGATCTGCCATCTCTGCATCGAAAAGGACGGGCTCGGCTATCAGGTCTTCAACGCCGCCAACGACACGGTCTCGGCCAATACGCCGTCGAAGGAGCTTGCGAAGCGATTCTTCCCGAACGTGCCCTTCACGCGCGATATCGGCGAATATGAGGGGCTGCTCTCCAACCGCAAGATTCGCGAAGTGCTGGGCTTCAAGGAGGAGCACGATTGGCGCAAATACGTGAAGGTCTGACCATGCGTCGGCCGCGCGACTGAAAAGCCATTTGCCCGCATATGAGGAGAATGGCTTTGAAAATCGAAAATCGTGCTTGCCAATCCCGCGCCGCCGTCTTAAAGGGTCGCCATGCTTTTCGACAGCGATTTGCGGGCCTTGGCTTCGGCGCTGGATGATCGGCATGAAGGGGTATAGCTCAGTTGGTAGAGCGGCGGTCTCCAAAACCGCAGGTCGGGGGTTCGAGCCCCTCTGCCCCTGCCACTTTCCTGAATACGGGACAGCGCGGACGTGCTTGCAGCGTTTCGGAGCGGGAATAATCGGTGGCAACTAATTTCGTTAAACTTCGGTTTCCCTCTTGTGTATTCGGAAATCGGTGTTTATTTAGGGTTCAACAGACACGCGGTGCGTGGGGCTGATAGTTTCAGCTTTACGCGCCGTAATTGCGTGGGCAGTCGATGGCATCCAAATCCAATCCATTTGCGTTTCTGCAGCAGGTTCGCTCCGAGACGTCCAAGGTCACATGGCCGTCGCGCCGCGAGACGATGATCTCGACGGTGATGGTGCTTGTGATGGTGGTTTTCGCCGCGCTGTTTTTCTTTGCCGCTGACCAGCTGATCGGCTGGGCCCTCAGCTTTGTGCTGAATATCGGCAACTGATACGGGTGGAGATAAAAATGGCGGCACGTTGGTACATCGTCCACGCGTATTCCAATTTTGAAAAGAAGGTGGCTGAAGACATCGAGAACAAGGCTCGCCAGAAAGGGCTTGAGCATCTGTTCGAGAAGATTCTCGTGCCGACCGAAAAGGTGGTGGAAGTGCGTCGCGGCCGCAAGGTCGATAGCGAGCGCAAGTTTTTCCCCGGTTATGTCCTTGTTCGCGCCAATCTGACGGACGAGGCTTACCACCTGATCAAGAATACGCCGAAGGTCACCGGTTTCCTCGGCTCCGACAATAAGCCCGTTCCGATTCCGGATTATGAAGCCGAGCGCATTCTCGGCCAGGTCCAGGAAGGTGTCGAGCGGCCGAAGGCGTCCATCACCTTCGAGATCGGCGAGCAGGTCCGCGTTTCCGACGGCCCGTTCGCTTCGTTCAACGGCACGGTTCAGGATGTGGACGAAGAGCGTTCGCGCCTGAAGGTAGAGGTGTCGATCTTCGGCCGCGCAACGCCGGTCGAGCTGGAATACGCACAGGTCGAGAAGGTCTGATTGCAGAATTGGAAGCCGGCCCTTGCGGCCTGTTTCCTGCGGACCTTGTCCGCATCCGCGTGGAAGGTGAGGGGTCTTAGCCAGACCCTAATGATCCGCACCACGCAACCGCAGCCGCCGGAGCGATCCGGCATCACGGGCCGGGCAACCGGCCGTTCATGAAAGGCAGAGAGATATGGCTAAGAAAGTTGCAGGCCAGCTCAAGCTTCAGGTTAAGGCAGGATCGGCGAACCCGTCCCCGCCGATCGGCCCGGCGCTTGGTCAGCGTGGCATTAACATCATGGAATTCTGCAAGGCGTTCAATGCCGCCACGCAGGAAATGGAAAAGGGTATGCCGATTCCGGTCGTCATCACCTATTACCAGGACAAGTCCTTCACCTTCGCTATGAAGCAGCCGCCGGTCAGCTACTGGCTGAAGAAGGAAGCGAAGATCACGTCCGGTTCCAAGACCCCGGGCAAGGGCGCAAAGGCCGGTACCCTCACCAAGGCTCAGATCAAGACGATCGCCGAAGCCAAGATGAAGGACCTGAACGCAGCAGATATCGAAGGTGCAATGGCGATGATCGAGGGCTCTGCCCGCGCCATGGGCCTGGAAGTGGTGGGTTAAGACCATGGCAGGCAAGCGCACTCAGAAGATCAACGAAGGTGTTGATCCGACCAAGCTCTACGCTCTGACGACCGCCATTGGCATGGTCAAGGAACGGGCTGTCGCCAAGTTCGACGAAACCATCGAAGTTTCGATGAACCTCGGTGTTGACCCGCGTCATGCGGACCAGATGGTTCGCGGCGTCGTCAACCTGCCGAACGGCACCGGCCGTACGGTCCGCGTCGCTGTCTTCGCTCGTGGCGCCAAGGCTGACGAAGCCAAGGCCGCCGGTGCTGACGTCGTCGGCGCCGAAGACCTCGTCGAAATCGTCCAGGGCGGCAAGATCGAATTCGATCGCTGCATCGCCACCCCCGACATGATGCCGCTCGTCGGCCGTCTCGGTAAGGTTCTCGGCCCGCGCGGCATGATGCCGAACCCGAAGGTCGGCACCGTCACCATGGATGTCGCCGGAGCCGTCAAGGCTTCCAAGGGAGGCGCCGTCGAGTTCCGCGTCGAAAAGGCTGGCATCGTCCATGCCGGCATCGGCAAGGCCTCCTTCGATGCTAAGGCCCTGGAAGAAAACATCCGCGCCTTCGCCGACGCCGTCATCAAGGCAAAGCCGGCTGGCGCCAAGGGCAACTACGTCAAGCGCGTCGCGATCTCCTCGACCATGGGTCCGGGCGTCAAGATCGAAGTCGGCTCGGTCACGGCAGCGGTTACGGCTGCTTAAGTTTCATCGGGCCTCGGTCCGATAGCAAGAATTCCGGCCTCGCAAGGGGCCGGGATATTCCGGAGAAATCCGGAATCCTGTCCGAGATTGCAGGTGGTTTTCCCTTAATCACTTTGCCTGCATGAGACGGGTAAGACCCGAATTGCATGAAGTTCTGCTTCTAGGAAATCGGTTCGAGCCTTGGATGCCTTGTGCCTTCCTTGCCTTAAGTGGCGCGGAGCGCGAGGGGACAGGATCCTCAAGCGTCGCTTGGGATCTCTTTTGATCCCGGGAGGCAAAAGGCAACCCGGTGGGTCCGTTCAAACGGTCCCGCCAACTGGAGATAGGCAGTGGAAAGAGCGGAAAAGCGCGAATTCGTCACGGAACTGAACGATGTCTTCAAGGCATCGGGCTCGGTTGTCGTGGCCCACTATGCTGGTGCTACAGTCGCACAGATGAACGATTTTCGTTCGAAGATGCGCGCTGCTGGCGGCACCGTCAAAGTCGCGAAGAACCGCCTGGCCAAAATTGCCCTTCAGGGTACGGAAGCGGAAGGGATCTCCGATCTCTTCAAGGGTCAGACGCTCATTGCTTACAGCAATGATCCGATCACCGCTCCGAAGGTCGTCATGGATTTCGCCAAGACCAACGACAAGATCGTGGTTCTCGGCGGCGCCATGGGCACGACAACGCTGAACGCCGAAGGTGTCAAGTCGCTTGCGACCCTGCCTTCGCTGGACGAACTGCGTGCGAAGCTGCTGGGCATGATCCAGACTCCGGCTACCCGCATCGCAGGCGTTGTTGCAGCACCGGCAAGTCAGCTTGCTCGCGTGTTCTCGGCCTACGCCAAGAAGGACGAAGCCGCTTAAGGCGGTTTTTCGCTGTACATACTCAACAGTTCGAACCGAACAAAAGGAACTAGAAAATGGCTGATCTCGCAAAGATCGTTGAAGACCTCTCCTCTCTGACCGTCCTGGAAGCTGCTGAGCTTTCCAAGCTGCTCGAAGAAAAGTGGGGCGTTTCCGCCGCTGCTCCGGTAGCTGTCGCTGCCGTTGCTGGTGGTGCAGGCGGCGCAGCTGCTCCGGCTGAAGAAGAAAAGACCGAGTTCGACGTCATCCTCACGGATGCCGGCGCAAACAAGATCAACGTCATCAAGGAAGTCCGCGCCATCACCGGTCTCGGCCTGAAGGAAGCCAAGGACCTCGTCGAAGGCGCTCCGAAGGCTGTCAAGGAAGGCGTTTCCAAGGCTGAAGCCGCTGACATCAAGAAGAAGCTCGAAGACGCTGGCGCCAAGGCCGACGTCAAGTAAGCTTGAACTGCTTTTGGGAGGTGGCATTTGCTGCCTCCCATTTGCCGTTTTTCTGAACGAATTACCCAAAAGCCGCGTCAAAACGGCTTTTGGGTAATGGGTTCTTCAAAAGGATAGTCTCGCACCGAGGGCAGCACAGCAATCCGAGCTGAGCGTTCCGGTAGTCGGACGAGATTGAACTACCCATTGATTGACGGGATCGACTGGCCATCGGTTCCCGTCCGTTGCAGGCCCGGGTGCAAGATTTTGAAGGAGCGACGATGGCTCAGACCCTTTCGTTCAACGGTCGCAGGCGCGTACGCAAGTTTTTTGGTAAGATCCCCGAAGTCGCGGAAATGCCGAACCTCATCGAGGTTCAGAAGGCGTCCTACGACCAGTTTCTGATGGTGGAAGAGCCGAAGGGCGGCCGGCCCGACGAGGGTCTTCAGGCCGTCTTCAAGTCGGTTTTCCCGATCACCGATTTCTCCGGCGCCTCGATGCTGGAATTCGTATCCTATGAGTTCGAGCCGCCGAAATTCGACGTTGACGAATGCCGCCAGCGCGACCTGACCTATGCCGCGCCGCTGAAGGTGACGCTGCGCCTCATCGTGTTCGATATCGACGAGGATACCGGCGCGAAGTCGATCAAGGACATCAAGGAGCAGTCCGTCTACATGGGCGACATGCCGCTCATGACCAACAACGGCACGTTCATCGTCAACGGCACCGAGCGCGTCATCGTCTCGCAGATGCACCGTTCGCCGGGCGTCTTCTTCGACCATGACAAGGGCAAGAGCCATTCTTCCGGCAAGCTGCTCTTTGCTGCCCGCGTCATTCCCTATCGCGGCTCCTGGCTCGATATCGAATTCGACGCCAAGGACATCGTCTACGCCCGTATCGACCGCCGCCGCAAGATTCCGGTGACGTCGCTGCTGATGGCGCTCGGCATGGACGGCGAGGAAATCCTCGACACCTTCTACACGAAGTCGCTCTACAAGCGCGACGGCGAAGGCTGGCGCATTCCCTTCAAGCCGGAAACGCTGAAGGGCGCCAAGGCGATCACCGAGATGGTCGACGCCGATACCGGCGAAGTCGTCGTGGAAGCCGGCAAGAAGCTGACCCCGCGCCTGCTGCGCCAGCTTTCCGAAAAGGGCCTGAAGGCGCTGAAGGCCGGCGACGATGACCTCTACGGCAACTACCTCGCCGAAGACATCGTCAACTACTCGACGGGTGAGATCTATCTCGAAGCCGGCGACGAGATCGACGAGAAGACGCTTGGCATCATCCTGTCGAACGGTTTCGACGAAATCCCGGTTCTCGGCATCGACCACATCAATGTCGGCGCCTATATCCGCAACACGCTTTCGGCAGACAAGAACGAGAACCGTCAGGACGCTCTGTTCGATATCTACCGCGTCATGCGTCCGGGCGAACCGCCGACCATGGAATCGGCCGAAGCCATGTTCAACTCGCTGTTCTTCGATGCGGAGCGTTACGACCTCTCCGCCGTCGGCCGCGTCAAGATGAACATGCGCCTCGACCTCACCGTCGAAGACACCGTCCGCATCCTGCGCAAGGACGACATCCTGGCCGTGGTCAAGATGCTGGTCGAACTGCGCGACGGCAAGGGCGAGATCGACGACATCGACAACCTCGGCAACCGCCGCGTCCGCTCGGTCGGCGAGCTGATGGAGAACCAGTACCGTCTCGGCCTGCTGCGCATGGAGCGCGCGATCAAGGAACGCATGTCCTCGATCGAGATCGATACGGTCATGCCGCAGGATCTGATCAACGCCAAGCCGGCTGCCGCAGCCGTGCGCGAATTCTTCGGCTCCTCGCAGCTCTCGCAGTTCATGGACCAGGTCAACCCGCTCTCGGAAATCACCCACAAGCGCCGTCTTTCGGCTCTTGGCCCGGGCGGTCTGACCCGCGAGCGCGCCGGCTTCGAAGTCCGCGACGTGCATCCGACCCATTACGGCCGCATCTGCCCGATCGAAACGCCGGAAGGCCCGAACATCGGTCTCATCAACTCGCTTGCGACCTTTGCCCGCGTCAACAAATACGGCTTCATCGAAAGCCCGTATCGCCGCATCGTCGACGGCAAGGTGACGAACGACGTGCTCTACCTCTCCGCCATGGAAGAGGCGAAGTATTACGTCGCTCAGGCCAACGCAGAGATGAATCCCGACGGTTCCTTCGTCGATGAATTCGTCGTCTGCCGTCATGCCGGCGAAGTTATGCTCGCGCCCCGCGACAGCATGAACCTGATGGACGTTTCGCCGAAGCAGGTCGTTTCGGTCGCAGCCGCGCTCATCCCGTTCCTGGAAAACGACGACGCCAACCGCGCGCTCATGGGCTCGAACATGCAGCGTCAGGCTGTGCCTCTGCTGCGCGCCGAAGCCCCGTTCGTCGGCACCGGCATGGAGCCGGTCGTCGCCCGTGACTCCGGTGCCGCCATCGGCGCGCGGCGCGGCGGCGTGGTCGACCAGGTCGACGCGACGCGTATCGTTATCCGCGCCACGGAAGACCTCGAAGCCGGCAAGTCCGGCGTCGATATCTACCGCCTGCAGAAGTTCCAGCGTTCGAACCAGAACACCTGCGTCAACCAGCGTCCGCTGGTCACCGTCGGTGACGTCGTCAACCGCGGCGACATTCTCGCCGACGGCCCGTCGACCGATCTCGGCGATCTGGCGCTCGGCCGCAACGCGCTCGTCGCGTTCATGCCCTGGAACGGCTACAACTACGAAGACTCGATCCTGCTCTCCGAGCGTATCGTTGCTGACGACGTGTTCACCTCCATCCACATCGAAGAATTCGAAGTGATGGCGCGCGACACCAAGCTTGGCCCCGAGGAAATCACCCGCGATATTCCGAACGTTTCGGAAGAAGCGCTGAAGAACCTCGACGAAGCCGGCATCGTCTACATCGGCGCCGAAGTTCAGCCGGGTGATATCCTCGTCGGCAAGATCACGCCGAAGGGCGAAAGCCCGATGACGCCGGAAGAAAAGCTTCTGCGCGCCATCTTCGGCGAAAAGGCCTCCGACGTGCGCGATACCTCCATGCGCATGCCGCCCGGCACCTACGGCACGATCGTCGAAGTGCGCGTCTTCAACCGCCACGGCGTTGAAAAGGACGAGCGCGCGATGGCGATCGAGCGCGAAGAGATCGAGCGTCTCGCCAAGGACCGCGACGACGAGCAGGCGATCCTCGACCGTAACGTCTACGGCCGTCTGATTGACATGCTGCGCGGCCAGGTCTCCATCGCCGGCCCGAAGGGCTTCAAGAAGGGCACCGAGCTGTCGAACGCCATCGTCTCCGAATATCCCCGCTCGCAGTGGTGGATGTTCGCCGTCGAGGACGAGAAGGTCCAGAGCGAACTCGAAGCGCTCCGCGGCCAGTACGACGAATCCAAGTCGCGCCTTGAACAGCGCTTCATGGACAAGGTCGAAAAGGTCCAGCGCGGCGATGAAATGCCTCCGGGCGTCATGAAGATGGTCAAGGTCTTCGTCGCCGTGAAGCGCAAGATCCAGCCGGGCGACAAGATGGCCGGCCGTCACGGGAACAAGGGCGTGGTCTCGCGCATTGTGCCTGTCGAGGACATGCCGTTCCTCGAAGACGGCACGCATGTCGACGTCGTTCTGAACCCGCTCGGCGTGCCTTCGCGCATGAACGTCGGCCAGATCCTGGAAACGCACCTGGGCTGGGCTTGCGCCGGCATGGGTCGCCAGATCGGCGAGTTGATCGAAGCATACAAGGCGAATGGCAACATCGAGCCGCTGCGCAAGACCATCGGCGATGTCGTCGGGGACGGTCCCAAGGCCGAACAGGTCCAGGACTTCGACGATGACTCGGTTCTGCGTCTCGCAGACCAGTGGAAGCGCGGCGTTTCGATTGCGACGCCTGTTTTCGACGGCGCGAACGAAGGCGACGTCAACGACATGCTGCGTCTGGCGGGTCTCAAGGACACCGGCCAGTCGACGCTCTATGACGGCCGTACCGGCGAGCAGTTCGACCGCCAGGTGACCGTGGGCTACATCTACATGCTGAAGCTCAACCACCTGGTCGACGACAAGATCCACGCCCGTTCGATCGGTCCTTACTCGCTCGTGACCCAGCAGCCGCTGGGCGGCAAGGCGCAGTTCGGCGGTCAGCGCTTCGGCGAAATGGAAGTCTGGGCACTCGAAGCCTATGGCGCCGCCTATACGCTGCAGGAAATGCTGACGGTGAAGTCGGACGATGTCGCCGGCCGCACCAAGGTCTACGAAGCCATCGTCCGCGGAGACGACACGTTCGAGGCCGGTATTCCGGAAAGCTTCAACGTTCTCGTCAAGGAAATGCGCTCGCTGGGTCTTTCAGTCGAGCTGGAGAACTCCAAGGTTGACGACCTGCAGGCTGCAAGCCAGCTGCCGGACGCTGCCGAGTAACCACTTGATAGGGTGTGCGCTCTTAAAAGGGCGCACACCGTTCCCGCCAAGGCCCCGTAACGTGTCGGCCGGGCAGGGACGCTTTTGCCGCATTCTGCGGTTATCGTCGTTTTATGCGGTGGCGCGGCTCCCGGGATTTGCCGCCAACCTCGCAAGCTAAGGGCGCTTTCGCCCATGAAGGAGACAGGCATGAACCAAGAGGTCATGAATCTTTTCAATCCGCAGGTGCCTGCACAGAATTTCGATTCCATTCGGATTTCGATCGCGTCTCCGGAGAAGATCCTCTCCTGGTCCTACGGTGAGATCAAGAAGCCGGAAACCATCAACTACCGTACGTTCAAGCCTGAACGCGACGGTCTGTTCTGTGCGCGCATCTTCGGGCCGATCAAGGACTACGAATGCCTGTGCGGCAAGTACAAGCGCATGAAGTACAAGGGCATCATCTGCGAAAAGTGCGGCGTCGAAGTCACGCTGTCGCGCGTTCGCCGTGAGCGCATGGGCCATATCGAGCTCGCCGCGCCGGTTGCCCATATCTGGTTCCTGAAGTCGCTGCCGAGCCGTATCTCCACGCTGCTCGACATGACGCTGAAGGATGTCGAGCGCGTTCTCTACTTCGAAAATTACATCGTTACCGAGCCGGGCCTCACCGCTCTGAAGGAGCACCAGCTTCTCTCGGAAGAAGAGTACATGCTCGCCGTCGACGAATATGGTGAAGACCAGTTCACGGCCATGATCGGTGCAGAAGCCATCTACGAGATGCTGGCATCGATGAACCTCGAAAAGATCGCTGGCGATCTGCGCTCCGAGCTTGCCGACACGACGTCGGATCTCAAGCAGAAGAAGCTGATGAAGCGCCTGAAGATCGTCGAGAACTTCATGGAGTCCGGCAACCGTCCGGAATGGATGATCATGAAGGTCGTTCCGGTCATCCCGCCGGATCTGCGCCCGCTGGTTCCGCTCGATGGTGGCCGTTTTGCGACGTCGGATCTCAACGATCTCTACCGCCGCGTCATCAACCGTAACAACCGTCTGAAGCGCCTCATCGAACTGCGTGCGCCCGGCATCATCATCCGCAACGAAAAGCGCATGCTGCAGGAATCTGTCGATGCGCTGTTCGACAACGGCCGCCGCGGCCGCGTCATCACCGGCGCCAACAAGCGTCCGCTGAAGTCGCTGTCCGATATGCTGAAGGGCAAGCAGGGCCGCTTCCGCCAGAACCTGCTCGGCAAGCGCGTCGACTATTCCGGCCGTTCGGTCATCGTCACCGGTCCGGAACTGAAGCTGCATCAGTGCGGCCTGCCGAAGAAGATGGCGCTCGAGCTCTTCAAGCCGTTCATCTACGCCCGTCTCGACGCCAAGGGTTACTCCTCGACCGTCAAGCAGGCCAAGAAGCTGGTCGAAAAGGAAAAGCCTGAGGTTTGGGATATCCTCGACGAGGTCATCCGCGAGCATCCGGTTCTCCTGAACCGCGCACCGACGCTGCACCGCCTGGGCATCCAGGCCTTCGAACCCACCCTGGTCGAAGGCAAGGCCATCCAGCTGCATCCGCTCGTCTGCACGGCCTTCAACGCCGACTTCGACGGTGACCAGATGGCCGTTCACGTGCCGCTGTCGCTCGAAGCCCAGCTCGAAGCCCGCGTGCTGATGATGTCGACCAACAACATCCTGCACCCGGCGAACGGCGCGCCGATCATCGTTCCCTCGCAGGACATGGTTCTCGGCCTCTACTACCTGTCGATCATGAACCAGAACGAGCCGGGCGAAGGCATGGCCTTCTCCGATCTCGGCGAGCTGCATCACGCTCTTGAAAGCAAGGTCGTGACGCTGCACACCAAGATCCGCGGCCGTTTCAAGTCGGTCGACGAGGATGGCAAGCCCTACTCGAAGATCTACGAGACGACGCCTGGCCGTCTGCTCATCGGCGAACTGCTGCCGAAGAACGGCAAAGTGCCCTTCGATATCTGCAACCAGGAAATGACCAAGAAGAACATCTCCAAGATGATCGACACGGTCTACCGTCATTGCGGCCAGAAGGACACGGTCATCTTCTGCGACCGCATCATGCAGCTCGGCTTCGCCCATGCCTGCCGCGCCGGCATTTCGTTCGGCAAGGACGACATGGTCATCCCGGCCACCAAGGCGAAGATCGTTGCCGACACCGAAAACCTGGTGAAGGAATACGAGCAGCAGTACAATGACGGCCTCATCACCCAGGGCGAAAAGTACAACAAGGTTGTCGACGCCTGGGGCAAGGCGACCGAAAAGGTCGCCGAAGAGATGATGGCCCGCATTAAGGCGGTCGAATTCGACGAAAACACCGGCCGTCAGAAGCCGATGAACTCGATCTACATGATGAGCCATTCCGGCGCCCGCGGTTCTCCGAACCAGATGCGCCAGCTGGGCGGCATGCGCGGCCTCATGGCCAAGCCGTCGGGTGAAATCATCGAGACGCCGATCATCTCGAACTTCAAGGAAGGTCTGACCGTCAACGAGTACTTCAACTCGACGCACGGCGCCCGTAAGGGTCTCGCAGACACGGCGCTCAAGACCGCCAACTCCGGCTACCTGACCCGCCGTCTCGTCGACGTCGCGCAGGATTGCATCGTCACGCACGTCGATTGCGGTACCGAGACCGGCCTGACCATGACGGCTATCGTCGATGCCGGCCAGGTCGTCGCCTCGCTCGGCGCCCGTATCCTCGGCCGCACGGCGCTCGACGACATCGATCATCCGGTGACGGGCGAGCGTATCGTCGATGCCGGCAAGATGATCCTCGAGCCTGATGTCATCGAGATCGAGAAGGCCGGTATCCAGTCGATCCGCATCCGCTCGGCGCTGACCTGCGAAATCCAGACCGGCGTCTGCTCGGTCTGCTACGGTCGCGACCTTGCGCGCGGTACGCCTGTCAACATGGGTGAAGCCGTCGGCGTCATCGCCGCTCAGTCGATCGGCGAGCCGGGAACCCAGCTCACCATGCGTACCTTCCACCTTGGCGGTACGGCAACCGTGGTCGACCAGTCGTTCCTGGAAGCCTCGTACGAAGGTACGGTGCAGATCAAGAACCGCAACGTGCTGCGCAACTCGGAAGGCAGCCTCGTTGCCATGGGCCGCAACATGACCGTCCAGATCCTGGACGAGCGTGGCGTGGAGCGCTCTTCGCAGCGCGTCGCCTACGGTTCGAAGCTGCACGTGGATGAAGGCGACAAGGTCAAGCGCGGTCAGCGTCTGGCGGAGTGGGATCCTTACACCCGTCCGATGATGACGGAAGTGGCCGGTACCGTTCAGTTCGAAGACCTCGTCGACGGTCTCTCCGTTCTCGAAGCGACCGACGAATCGACCGGCATCACCAAGCGTCAGGTCATCGACTGGCGTTCGACCCCGCGCGGTTCGGACCTCAAGCCGGCGATCGTCATCAAGGACGCCAGCGGGAATGTCGCCAAGCTGTCGCGTGGCGGTGACGCCCGCTTCATGCTCTCGGTCGATGCCATTCTGTCGGTCGAGCCGGGCACGAAGGTCTCCCAGGGTGACGTTCTCGCTCGTTCGCCGCTGGAAAGCGCCAAGACCAAGGACATCACCGGCGGTCTGCCGCGCGTTGCCGAACTGTTCGAAGCACGCCGTCCGAAGGATCACGCCATCATCGCAGAGATCGATGGTACGATCCGCCTCGGCCGCGACTACAAGAACAAGCGTCGCGTCATCATCGAGCCGGCGGAAGACGGTGTCGAGCCTGTCGAATACCTGATCCCGAAGGGCAAGCCCTTCCACCTTCAGGACGGCGACTACATCGAAAAGGGTGACTACATCCTCGACGGTAACCCGGCTCCGCACGACATCCTGGCGATCAAGGGCGTGGAGGCTCTGGCTTCCTACCTCGTCAACGAAATCCAGGAAGTCTATCGTCTGCAGGGCGTCGTCATCAACGACAAGCACATCGAAGTGATCGTCCGTCAGATGCTGCAGAAGGTGGAAATCACCGATGCCGGCGACTCGACCTACATCGTCGGCGACAATGTCGACCGGATCGAGCTCGAGGACGTCAACGACCACCTGATCGAACAGGGCAAGAAGCCTGCCTATGGCGATCCGGTTCTGCTCGGCATCACCAAGGCGTCGCTGCAGACCCCGTCCTTCATCTCGGCCGCGTCCTTCCAGGAAACGACCAAGGTGCTGACGGAAGCTGCGATTGCCGGCAAGACCGATGGCCTGCAGGGTCTGAAGGAAAACGTCATCGTCGGCCGTCTTATCCCGGCCGGCACCGGTGGCACCATGACACAGATCCGCCGCATCGCGACTTCGCGCGACGAGCTGATCCTCGAGGAGCGCCGCAAGGGCACCGGGGCAGCGGTTGCCACGCCGATGCTGCAGGACATGGCCGAAAACGCCCCGGCTGCGGAATAATCCGCAGCTGAGGTCCGCGAATTGAAAAACCGCCCGGAGCGATCCGGGCGGTTTTCGCTTTGCTATTCCTCGATTGATTTTGGGGGAGGGAAGGCGTTTCCTGCCTGCGGCCAGCTTCGCCGAGCGTCTCCTCAGTTGAACCGGATGATCGCGACCTCGCCGTCGACGGCGCCCTGATAGGCCGAGGCGTGCGGCTCTTCGGCCGGAATTTCGGTCAGCATGCCGATCTGGTCGAGATCGGCCTCGATGAAGCCTTCTTCGGCAAGGGCGTTCAGAGCTTCGCGCACGGCGGTGTCGTCATCGGGCGCCTTCAGCAGGATGTGCAGATCGATGCCATCGCTGGAATCGGACTCATAGCCTTTGCCAATGATGATGAAGATCATCGGCCCGTCAAAATTATTGTCGTTGTCAGGTGTCGTGATCATCGCCTGTCCTTCGGTTCTGAGATTCGCTTTGTCGAATCCGCTGAGAGGACCTAACGCCGCAATTGCTGATTCCTTAACTGCTTTTGCTGCAAGGCCCAAGGTTTTATCTTGGCGCACGCCACTGAATGCGTCTAGAAGGGTGAAAACAGGGCGTTCTGCCCGCATATCAA
The DNA here is from genome assembly GCF_002531825.1 of Rhizobium sp. J15. Taxonomy (GTDB): domain Bacteria; phylum Pseudomonadota; class Alphaproteobacteria; order Rhizobiales; family Rhizobiaceae; genus Rhizobium. Next base: position 14,642 of record NZ_NWSX01000075.1, read on the forward strand.
GGTGATGCGGCCAAGTTTATTTCCTAACCGGCCTTGACGGGGCGGGTGGAAACCAGTAGTACCCCGGCCATCAGATCCCATGTGAGGCTTGGCTATTCGGAGCGACGCGCCCTGAAGTTCACCTCAAACAAGGTTCTAAACGCACGTTGAAGTCATGATGCTGCACGCATGACGCATCATTTTATGCGTCCTCTGCTCCTTGTGGTCCATCTGCGGAAGCGGATCGGGCCATATTTTGCGCATTGGGCGTAAAACATGCGTCATTGCCGGAGACGGCGAGTTCAAGCCCGCAAGGGTACTGAGATAAACGTAAGGGATGGTTGAATGCCTACCGTAAACCAGCTGATCCGCAAGCCTCGCCAGGCGAACGTAAAGCGTAATAAGGTTCCCGCTCTCCAGGAGAACCCGCAGAAGCGCGGCGTTTGCACGCGCGTCTACACGACCACGCCGAAGAAGCCGAACTCGGCTCTGCGTAAGGTCGCAAAGATCCGTCTGACCAACGGCTTCGAAGTCATTGGTTACATCCCCGGCGAAGGTCACAACCTTCAGGAACACTCGGTCGTCATGATCCGCGGCGGCCGCGTCAAGGACCTTCCGGGTGTCCGTTATCACATCATCCGCGGCGTTCTCGATACCCAGGGTGTCAAGAACCGCAAGCAGCGTCGCTCCAAGTACGGTGCGAAGCGTCCGAAGTAATTCGGATTTCGAATAATTCGGCGCTGCGCGAGGTCCTCCGCGTGATGAAGCGCCTTAACGGTTGAAGAGACGAAAAGTATGTCCAGACGTCATAAAGCAGAAAAGCGTGAGATCAATCCGGATCCGAAGTTCGGCGATCTCGTGGTCACCAAGTTCATGAATGCCATCATGCTCGATGGCAAGAAGTCCGTTGCTGAAAACATCGTCTACGGTGCGTTCGACGCCGTCCAGGGCAAGTCCAAGCAGGAGCCGCTCGCGGTTTTCCATTCTGCGCTCGACAATATCGCCCCGCACGTTGAAGTCCGCTCGCGCCGCGTCGGTGGTGCGACCTACCAGGTTCCGGTCGATGTCCGTCCGGAGCGCCGCCAGGCTCTCGCCATCCGCTGGCTGATTGCCGCCGCCCGCAAGCGCAATGAAACGACCATGATCGACCGTCTGTCCGGCGAACTGCTTGATGCGTCCAACAACCGCGGCTCCGCCGTCAAGAAGCGCGAAGACACGCATAAGATGGCTGATGCCAACCGCGCGTTCTCGCACTATCGCTGGTAATTCCGAACGGTATCGAAAGGCAGTCCACAATGGCTCGCGAATATAAGATCGAAGATTACCGCAATTTCGGTATCATGGCGCATATCGACGCCGGCAAGACCACGACCACCGAGCGTATCCTTTACTACACCGGCAAGTCGCACAAGATCGGCGAAGTCCACGACGGCGCAGCCACCATGGACTGGATGGAGCAGGAGCAGGAGCGTGGCATCACGATCACGTCTGCCGCCACCACGACCTTCTGGAAGGGCCGTGACGGCAAGATGCGCCGCTTCAACATCATCGACACTCCCGGCCACGTCGACTTCACCATCGAAGTCGAGCGTTCACTGCGCGTTCTCGATGGTGCGATTGCTCTTCTCGACGCCAACGCTGGCGTAGAGCCGCAGACGGAAACCGTCTGGCGTCAGGCTGAGAAGTATAATGTTCCGCGCATGATCTTCTGCAACAAGATGGACAAGACCGGTGCGGACTTCTACCGCTCCGTCGAGATGATCAAAACCCGTCTCGGCGCGACTGCCGTTGTCATGCAGCTGCCGATCGGCGCCGAAAGCGATTTCAAGGGCGTTATCGACCTCGTCGAGATGAACGCTCTGATCTGGCGCGACGAATCGCTCGGCGCCCAGTGGGACGTCGTCGAAATCCCGGAAGACCTGAAGGCCAAGGCTGAAGAATATCGCGAAAAGCTGATCGAGACGGTTGTCGAGATCGACGAAGCTGCGATGGAAGCCTACCTCGAAGGCAACATGCCCGACAACGACAAGATCCGTGAGCTCGTTCGCCGCGGTACGATCGACGTCAAGTTCCACCCGATGTTCTGCGGCACCGCGTTCAAGAACAAGGGCGTTCAGCCGCTGCTCGACGCCGTTGTCGACTATCTGCCGTCGCCGCTCGACATTCCGGCGATCAAGGGCATCGACTTCAAGACCGAAGCCGACATCGAGCGTCATGCAGACGACGCCGAGCCGCTTTCGATGCTGGCGTTCAAGATCATGAACGACCCCTTCGTCGGTTCGCTCACCTTCGCACGCATCTACTCCGGCAAGCTCGAAAAGGGTTCGTCGGTTCTGAACACGGTCAAGGACAAGCGCGAGCGCGTCGGCCGCATGCTGCAGATGCACTCCAACTCGCGTGAAGACATCGAAGAAGCCTTCGCCGGCGACATCGTTGCTCTCGCCGGCCTCAAGGAAACCACCACCGGCGATACGCTCTGCGATCCGCTGAAGCCGGTTATCCTCGAGCGAATGGAATTCCCCGAGCCGGTCATTCAGATCGCCATCGAGCCGAAGTCCAAGGGCGACCAGGAAAAGATGGGCCTCGCGCTCAATCGCCTCGCAGCCGAAGACCCGTCCTTCCGCGTGAAGACGGATCAGGAATCCGGTCAGACGATCATCGCAGGCATGGGCGAACTGCACCTCGACATCATCGTCGACCGCATGCGCCGCGAGTTCAAGGTCGAAGCAAACGTCGGTGCGCCGCAGGTTGCTTACCGCGAAACCATCACGCGTATGACCGAAGAAGATTACACGCACAAGAAGCAGACCGGTGGTACTGGCCAGTTCGCCCGCGTCAAGATCGTCTTCGAACCGAACCCGGAAGGCGAAGACTTCAAGTTCGAATCCAAGATCGTCGGTGGTGCTGTTCCGAAGGAATACATCCCGGGCGTTCAGAAGGGTATCGAAAGCGTTCTGTCCTCCGGTCCGCTGGCTGGCTTCCCGATGCTCGGCGTCAAGGCGACGCTCATCGATGGCGCCTTCCACGACGTCGACTCGTCTGTTCTGGCGTTCGAAATCGCTTCCCGTGCCTGCTTCCGTGAAGCAGCGAAGAAGGCCGGCGCTCAGCTCCTCGAGCCGATGATGAAGGTCGAAGTCGTCACCCCGGAAGATTACGTCGGCGACGTCATCGGCGACCTCAACTCCCGCCGTGGTCAGATCCAGGGTCAGGAACAGCGCGGCATCGCGATCGTCATCAGCGCCAACGTCCCGCTGGCGAACATGTTCAAGTACGTCGATAACCTGCGCTCCATGTCGCAGGGCCGTGCTCAGTACACGATGACCTTCGATCACTACGCGCCGGTTCCGTCGAACGTCGCAACTGAAATCCAGGCAAAGTATTCCGGTCAGAAGTGACCGGAATACCAATTGACCGATAACAAGAATTAGATCCCCTCGAGGGCTAACAAAACGGAGAGCCGAAAATGGCAAAGAGTAAGTTTGAGCGCAACAAGCCGCA
>NZ_NWSX01000076.1 GCF_002531825.1 Rhizobium sp. J15
GGCAAAACGCTTGACAACGAAGACAGTCGCTCTCCCCACTGGGGAGAAGAGATTCGTGGCGACGTTTCGCGTCCCTGAGGCCTTAGATGGGGAATGAGGACGGTGCCACAAATCTCTTCTCCCCTCGGGGAGAAGGTGCCGGCAGGCGGCTGAGGGGGCTGCACGGCATGCCCTGTCTGGCAGAGCGACACGCACCGCTCAAGCCGCCGACGGCGAGCCTCTCGCACCAAGCGTCGCAATGTCCGTCACGCCGCCGGACGATTCAAAGTCGAAGATCTTTTGCGTCACCAGCGCGGCGGCACCCCGGGCCCAGGAATTGTCTTCCCAGTCGGGGAGCAGCGGCGGGGCGGGGCGGAAGGTGCGGGCGGTGAGGGCTTCGCGCAGGGGGGTGAGGAAGTGGTCGCCGAGGGAGACGGCTTCGCCGCCGGCGACGATGACTTCGGGGTCGGTGATGTTGACGAGGTTGGCAAGGGCGGTGCCGATGCTGCGGCCGGAATGGGCGACGAGGGCGGTGGCTGTGGGGTCGTTTGATGTGAGGGCTTCGCGCAGTTCGGGCAGGCCGAGGTCGTCGCGGCCGGTCGTCTCGCGCCAGCGGCGCAGCATCGAGAGTTCGGAGTGGTAGGCCATGAGGCAGCCGCGTTTGCCGCATTCGCAGAGGCGGCCGCCTTCCTCGAACAGCGTGTGGCCGAATTTGCCGGCGGCGCCGTTTGCGCCGCGATAGAGCTTGCCGTCGATAACAAGCGCACAGCTGATGCCGACGCCGACGGCGAGCACGGCCATGTTGCGGTGCTGGCGGCCGAGGCCGAAGAGCTGCTGGGCGATGGCATAGGCGTTGGTATCGTCCTCCAGCCAGACCGGCACGTGGACGCGGGCGGCGACCAGCGAGGCCAGCGGAACGTTGTCCCATTTGAAGCGGTGGCTGCGCACGCAGGCGGTCTGTTCGTGGTTGATGACGCCGGGCATCGAGATGCCGATGCCGGCGAGCTTGGCCTTCGGCCGGCCGGCGAGCTTGACCAGTTCGGGCACCGTGGCCGCCAGGAGATCGGCGACATAATCGGGATCATGGCCCTCCAGGCCGACGCGCATGGCGGCGACGGGGTTGGTGGCGAGGTCGGTCGCGACGCACTCCACCGAATCCACCATCAGCTTGAAGCCGACGGCGAGGGCATGCTCGTAATTGATCTCGACGGGGATCGGCCGGCGGCCGGCGGGGCCGGGCACGGCCTTGCCCTCGGCGACGATACCTTCCTCCAGAAGGTCTGAAACAACGAAGGTGACGGCAGCTGGGGAGAGGCCGATGACGGTGGCGATATCGGCGCGGCTCCTCGGCCCTTCGCGTCTGAGAAGGTTGAGGATGAGGCGTCGGTTCATGGCTCTCGCCGTGGTCTGGTCGCCTTTTAGCTTCACGATGCATTCCTTAATTTTGTAAATTAATTATTGCGGGCTGGGTCAATTTATGCATAAGTCTGCCCGCCGATCAACAGAACGAGCAAACGGATCAGGGGCGTTGCATCGTTGAGGGATCGGCAGTCGAGCGCCCGGCCGGGCGGACCTCAAGGAGGAGGCCGCTGGAAGAGGGCGGTGTTGATCGATCAACCGGGAGGAATTCAATGAGATTTTCGAAGCAGTTTCCCGCAACCACCCGCAGGACCTTCCTCAAGGGGGCGGGCCTGGTGTCCGCGGCGGCCGTCACGGGCGGCTTTCCGATCCCCGCCATCGCGCAGGCGCAGGAGGTCACGATGATCTCCGCCGAAAACAACGGCGCCGCGCTCGATGCGCTGAAGGCGATCGCGGCGGGCTTCACCAAGGAGACCGGCGTCAACGTCGTCATCAACAATATGGACCATGAGGCCCACAAGACGGCGATCCGCAACTATCTCGTCGCCGGCGCGCCGGATGTCTGCTCCTGGTTCTCGGGCAACCGCATGCGCGCCTTCGTCAAGCGCGGCCTGTTCGACGATATTTCCGACCTGTTCGAGAAGGAAAAATACAAGGACGTGCTGGGGGCGACGGCCGGCGCCGTCACCGAGGACGGCAAGCAATACGGCCTTCCCACCGGCGGCACGCTCTGGGGCATGTTCTACCGCAAGGACGTCTTCGCCGAGCACGGGCTGACGGTGCCGAAGACCGCCGAAGACTTCATGGCCTATGGCGAGAAGTGCAAGGCGGCGGGTCTGACCCCGGTTGCGATCGGCACCAAGGAATTGTGGCCGGCGGCCGGCTGGTTCGACCAGATGAACCTGCGCATCAACGGGCTCGACAAGCACATGGCGCTGATGAACGGCGAGATGAGCTATCTCGATCCGTCGCTGACTGATGTCTTCGACCAGTGGGAGGCGATGATATCAAAGGGCTTCTTCACGCCGAACCACACCTCCTTCGGCTGGCAGGAGGCTGCGGCGCTGCTGGCGCAGAAGAAGGCCGGCATGATGAACCTCGGCGCCTTCCTGCGCTCGGCTTTCACCGAAGAGGACCTGCCGCAGCTCGGCTACGCCACCTTCCCGGTGCTCGACGCCAAGGTCGGCCATTTCGAGGAGTTCTCGGTCAATTCGATCCACATTCCCGCCAAGGCGAAGAACAAGCAGGGCGCGCGCGATTTCCTCGCCTATTTCTACAAGCCGGAGAACCTGGCGGCCTATCTGGAGCCGGGCGGCAACGTGCCGCCGCGCAACGACCTGCCTGCCAGCAAGGACCCGCTGGTCAACGTTGCCGTCGAGACGATGAAGACGGTGCAGGGCACGTCGCAATATTACGACCGCGACAGCGACCCCGACATGGCCCAGGCCGGCCTCGTCGGCTTCCAGGAGTTCATGGCCAAGCCCGACCGGCGCAAGGCGATCCTGACGCGGCTCGAGGGGACGCGGAAGCGGATTTATAAGATTTGAGGCTCAGGCGCGTTCTGCTGCCCCTCACCCTAACCCTCTCCCCGTAAACGGGGAGAGGGGACGTGCCTTACGAGACGTCGATGGGGACGGAGAGGCTGCGGCATAGTCCCTTCGCCCCGTTTACGGGGAGAAGGTGGCGGCAGCCGGATGAGGGGCAGCCCACGAGGGTCGCTCGCTCTTATCCTTAAACAAGGTTCTCAAGATGCAGACATTATGGCGCCGCCAGCGTTGGTGGCTTACCCCGACTTTGCTTATCGTGCCCGGTATCGTGCTGTTCTTCACCGTCATCCTGCTCTCGGCGGTCAGGAGCGTCTGGATCAGTTTTCACGAGTGGGACGGGTTCGGGCCGATGGTGTGGATCGGGCTCGGCAATTACGTCGAGCTCTACAACGATCCGCAATTCTACGTGTCGCTGAAGAACAATCTGATCTGGCTTGTCATGTTCATGGCGGCACCGCCGATCGGGCTCGCCATTGCGCTGCTGGTGAACCAGAAGATCGCGGGCATGCGCTTCCTGAAGTCGCTGTTCTTCATTCCGCTGGTGCTCGCTTCCGTCACGGTCGGCGTCGTCTTCACCTGGGTCTATACGCCTGAGTTCGGGCTGCTGGCGCTGATCTTCAGGGCCTTCGGGGCGGTGGCGCCGGCGGTGCTGTCGGACGAGCACTTCGTCACTTTCGCGATCGTCATCGCCGCACTCTGGCCGCAGATCACCTTCTGCATGGTGCTTTATCTCGCCGGCCTCAACAATCTGAGCGAAGAGCTGATCGGGGCGGGCCGCGTCGATGGGGCGAGGGGCTGGAACATGCTGCGCCACATCGTGCTGCCGCAGCTGACGCAGGTCACCTTCATCGCCATCGCCGTGACGGTCGTCGGCGCGCTGCGCTCCTTCGACATGATCTCGGTGATGACATCGGGCGGGCCGTTCGGCTCCTCCTCGGTGCTCGCTTACCAGATGTACGAGCAATCGATCTTCTCCTACCGCTTCGGCTACGGCGCGGCGATCGCCTCGGTGCTTTTCGTGATCATGGCCGTCTTCATCGCCTGGTATCTCACCCACATCATCCGCAGCGAAGAGAGGGGAGGCTGATGTATCCTCGTCCCATTCCCGAAAGTGCCGTCTGGCAGCGCCGGTTTTATGTCTTGACCGTCGTCATCGTGCTCATCCTCTGGCTCTGCCCGCTCTTTGCCATCATCCTCACCTCCTTCCGCTCGACGGCTGACGTGATGGGCGGCAATCTCTGGGGCTGGCCGACCGAGATCGGCCTCATCGACAATTACCGGGCCGTCTTCACCGACACGCCGATGGCGCGTTATTTCCTGAACAGCCTGATCATCACCATCCCGTCGGTGCTCGGTGTGCTGGTGCTGTCGACGCTCGCCGGCTTCGTGCTGTCGCGTTACCGCTTTCCCGGCAACATGCTGATCTTCGCGCTCTTCGTCGGCGGCAATTTCCTGCCGCACCAGATCATGATGATCCCGGTGCGCGACCTGATGGTGCGGCTCGACCTGATCGATACCACCGTGGCGCTGATCATCTTCCACGTCGCCTTCCAGACCGGCTTTGCGACGCTCTTCATGCGCAATTTCATTGCGGCCCTGCCGGACGAGCTGTTCCAGGCGGCGCGCGCCGAAGGGGCCTCGCCCTTCCAGACGCTGATCCATGTGGTGATCCCGCTGGTGCGGCCGGCGCTTGCGGCGCTAGCCATCCTGATCTTCACCTTCGTCTGGAACGATTATTTCTGGGCCGTGGTGCTGACCGTCAGCGACAGCGTCAAGCCTGTGACGGCGGGCCTTGCCAATCTGCGTGGCGAGTGGGTCTCGGCCTGGAACCTGGTTTCGGCGGGCACGATCGTCGTCGCCGTGCCGCCCGTCGTGATGTTCTTCCTGATGCAGCGGCATTTCATCGCCGGCCTCACCATGGGCGCGGTGAAGGGATGAGCCGGCGTCTTCCGTTTCAACAAGAGAGGGCCAGGACATGACCAGTCTCGAACTTCGTGAGATCAACAAGAATTACGGCGCCTACCATGCGCTGCGCGGCATCGACCTTTCCGTCGCGCAAGGCGAGTTCATCGTCATGGTCGGTCCGTCCGGCTGCGGCAAGTCCACGCTCTTGAAATCCATCGCCGGCCTGGAGACGATTTCGTCGGGCCAGATCATGATCAACGGCCGCGATGTGAGCCGGCAGGAGCCGGGCGATCGCGGCATCGCCATGGTCTTCCAGTCCTATGCGCTTTATCCGCATATGACGGTGGCGGAGAATATGGGCTTCGGCCTGCGCATGGCAAAGCGCCCGAAGGCCGAGATCGATGCGGCGGTGGCGCGCGCCGCCAAGATCCTGCGCATCACAGACCAGCTCGACAAGCGGCCGAAGCAGCTTTCCGGCGGCCAGCGGCAGCGCGTGGCGATCGGCCGGGCGATCACCCGCTCGCCGGAGGTTTTCCTGTTCGACGAGCCGCTGTCGAACCTCGATGCGGCGCTGCGCACGCAGATGCGCGTCGAACTCAGCAGCCTGCATGCCGAGCTCGGCGCCACCATGGTCTACGTCACCCACGACCAGGTGGAGGCGATGACCATGGCAAGCCGCATCGTGGTGCTCAATCAGGGCATCATCGAGCAGGTCGGCTCGCCGCTGGAGCTTTACCGCAACCCCGACAATCTCTTCGTCGCCGGCTTTCTCGGCGCCCCGCGCATGAATTTCCTCGGCGTCACCATCGATGCCGTCTCCGGCCGCCATGTCACGGTTTCCGCGCCCGGCCTTTCGCCGCTGACGGTGGAACTGTCGCAGCCGACGACGCTTTCGAAAGGTACGGGTCTCACGCTCGGCGTGCGGCCGGAGGCGATCTCGGTGGTCGCCGAGGGCAGCGAGAGCGGGGCTGTTCACGGCGAGGTCCGCCTCGTCGAGCATCTCGGCCGCGAGACCATTCTCTATGTCGATGCCGGCAATCTCCAGACCATCGCGTCGGAAAGCGGCACCGGCAACATCACCGCGCAGCTGAGCTATGTCGCGCCCTTCGCCGCCGGCCAGAAGGTGGCGCTGAAGCTCGATGCCGGCGAGCTCTATCTCTTTGCTCCCGATGGCGGCCGCACGATCAGCGCCCGCAAGACCATTCTCGACAAATAGGAAAGACCAGCCCCGTGTCCGACAAGACCCTCTCCGTATGGAACACCGTCAAGACCGATCGCTTTCTCGTCGGCGTCCCGCATTATCCCGAGCATGTCGACGAAAGCTATTGGGAGCGCGATGCCGAGCGCATGGCGAAAGCCGGCTTCAACGTGGTGCGCATGGCCGAATTCGCCTGGCACATTCTCGAGCCGAAGCTCGGCACCTACAATTTCGATCTCTTCGACCGCGCCATAGCAATCCTCGGCCGCCACGGCATCGATACGATCATGTGCACGCCGACGGCCACCCCGCCGCGCTGGCTGACCGCTGCCCACCCTGAAATTTTAAGGGTGGACGGCAAGGGCCGGCCGATGAGCCACGGCTCGCGCCAGCACTGCGATACGGCAAGCCCGGTCTTCCGCGAGCACAGCAAGCGCATCACGCAGGCGATGGCCGAGCACTACCGCGACAATCCTTTCGTGGTCGGCTGGCAGACCGACAATGAGCTCAACACCAGCATGCCGGAGAGCTTTTCCAAGGCGACGCTCAGCGAATTCCAGCTGTTCCTCGCCGACAAATACCGCGAGATCGCCGAGCTCAACCGCGCCTGGGGCGGCGATTTCTGGGCGACGGCCTATGACAGCTTCGATCAGGTGGTGCTTCCGATCGAATTCGGCCCGACCTTCCCGAGCCCCGGCCATCTGCAGGATTACCACCGCTTCCTCGCCTTCTCGACGGCGCGCTTCCAGCACGACCAGGTGGAGATCTTGCGCGCGGTGAAACCCGCCTGGTTCGTCTTCCACAATCTCGGCGGCTTGAGGGATATCGATTTCCGCGGCCAGTTCAGCAAGGATCTCGATTTCGTCGGCTACGACATCTATCCCATGCTCTATGACGAGTTCATGCGGCTCGGCAACCATGCCAAGGTGCAGGCGCTGCATCTCGATATCTGCCGCGGTTTCTCCGGCAATTACATCGTGCCCGAGCAGCAATCGGGCTTCGGCAGCCAGCCGGGTTTCTGCACGCTGACGCCGGAGCCGGGGGAACTGCGCCGCATGGCGCTCTCCTCGGTCGCCCACGGGGCCGACGGCCTGATGTTCTTCCGCTGGCGGCCGGCCCATTTCGGCGCCGAGATCTATTGGATGGGCATCATCGACCATGACGATATCGGCCGCCACCGCTATGAGGAGGCCAGCCGCTTCGCAAGCGAGATGATCGCGCTGCAGCCGAAGATCCTCGGCACCTATGTCCGCATGGACGTCGGCATCGCCGGCTCCGATTTCGACAATCAGGAGGCCCACAAGACCTATCCGATCGGCCTGCCGAGCCCGCAGGACGATGCGATCCTCTTGCATCAATATTGCTATGATCGCGGCATCGCCTGCGGCTTCATCCATCCCGAGGACGATCTTTCCAGGCTGAAGCTCTTCTATGTGCCCCACTGGGTGATGTGGAAGGACGAATGGACGGCGAGGCTCGAAGCCTTCGCGGCCGCCGGCGGCACCGTCGTCATCGGCGCGCGCACCGGCACCCGCGATGAAGACAACCACGTCATCCGCGAAACCGCGCCGGGCACCGCCCTTTCGAAGCTCACCGGCGTGCGCGTCGAGGATTTCGGCCGCTTGGCCGCACCCGGCGCCAACGGCCTGTTCGATGTGATGGAACGCTCCGGCGGCCTCGTCATCCCGCCGAACAAGCCGGCCGAAAGCAACCGCCGCCAGCGCCGCTTCAAGCTCGGCAATCGCGAACTGACCGCCGGCCACTTCTACGAAAACCTGACCGTCGATCCCGAAGTCGAAGTGATCGCCGCCTGGTCCAACCGCTACGCCGAAGGCCAGGCGATGGCGACCTCCCGCAAGGTCGGCAAGGGGCAGGTGGTCTATCTCGGCACCTACCTCACGCCTGAACTGACCGAAGCGCTGACCGAACGCCTGTTTACGCCAGCCGGCGTGGAACCGCTGGTCGGCGGCCTGCCCGAGGGCGTGGAGGTGACGATGCGGATGAACGACGAACGGCGGCTGCTGTTCGTGCAGAATTATACGGATCAGGCTGTGACGGTCGGCGGCGTGCCGGCCGGGCGGGATCTGCTGGATGGGGAGAAGGCGGTGAGGGGGACGCTGGCGCTTGCGGGGTATGGGTGTGCGATTGTGGAGTTGGAGGGGTGAGGGGGCGGTAGCCGACAATGAAGAAAGGTGTCTGCGCGTTCTTGGCGCGCGGAGGTTTGTAAAGGCTTCGCTGCTCGAACAACGCTTCAACTTGAAGTATTATTTGTGCTACGGTCGTGTGCGGCTCGGATTCTCATCTCGAGGTCGTGTGCTTCTGACACTCCTAGGCTGACTAACCGGCCGAGTGTAGCGTCGATCCTCGCTCGTTCGAGATGACCTTGGTGAAGCAAAGATGGGTCCGCGAACGCAGCCTTTTCAAACCACTGTGCAACCTTTCGTCCAATGCCGAGTGCGTGCCACATCGACTGATCGTCTCGTGTGGCTTCCAGCCAGAGTTCCACAGCGCTCAGTAGGAAATCTAGATGCCGCGCTGTGGGCGCGACCAACAACGTATTCATGGTGCATAGCGCGACGAAAGCGGTCGGACCGCCCCGCAGAAGTGGTCGCAGTGTTTTTAGAAGCGGATCGATTCGATCGAAAACTGCCGGGAACAGATAGCTCCGGGTACTGGCGAACGGATTGTAGAGGTTCATGAGCAGCTTCGCGATAGGCGGGCCGGTTTCATAGTCGATTTGTAAACCATCGCGGTGGTAATCCCATGACCAACCATTGAGCGCCGTCACTCGTGCAACAAACCTCTCGCGCAGTTTGGAGGCACGATCGGCTGCCCGGCTTCGATCGTTGAAGTAAATAACGTCGATAGCGTGAATGAGGGTATCTGCAACATCGCAAAACGACTGGTCCGGAAGCTCTAAAATAGGCGCAAGAAGCAATTCACATTGGTCCTCCGTGGCATCCATCAGTGCCGCCGCCATCAGAATATAGAATTGATGATTCCAGTCGTCTGGCACCCGGTCCAGATCTGTGTCGGATGAATAGCCATGACCATTCAACCGGGCAGACCATAATGCATAGGCGGCGACCAGTTCCTCGCACCACTTTGGGGTCGCCGTTGGGTCGGTGTTTAAGAGCCAGAGCCATTTTGCAATGCCCTGCGCATCAATATGAACAGACGCCCTTTCTGACAGCCTCGCGGCGCGATCATCATCGCCGCTCGGCTTGGAGCGTTCCCGGCCTTTGGCAACCCGAATACGTGGCCTATCTCGCAAGGTCGGTCTCTCATCCGGTAAGACCGGCCAAACCGGCTCTGCTCCGCCATCGAGCCAAGCTATCTCCGAGGCGACCACTTCTCCATCAAGGCGTCCTTGCTCGGCGTCATAGGTGGCACGGCTCGTCAAATCCTCATCGTAAGGATGCCATCGCCAGCGGCGGCATGCGAACGCGATCCTGAGGGAAGATTTGAGGAGGCGCGGATCGGTCTCCTTGATACGCGCAAATGCCGCCGCGAACGCCGGGACGGCGGCAAAATCCTTCCGCGCTGTGGCCTCCACGAGAAGATTGCGATCGGCCGGCAGTCCGCGCCGATGCCAAAGATGGACCATTGCACAAATGCCCATGGCCGGTCGGTTGTACCCTAGCGTCTCGATGGAGACGTAGGATTCGCTTTCTTCTTTCAGCGACTCTGCGATGACTTGTCTGATCCAGGCCTCATGCTCCTCTAGAAGGGTATCGTCACCGTCACGTGCAACGAGCATCGCGGTCGCAATCAGGCGGGTTGACCGAGACTTGAGGTCATCAGTGTCGCTGTTTTCGGGAAGGCTGCCGGCGGCATAATGCACCGCCTCCCGCGCGACTTCCACAGAGCCCTTGGCCGGATCATTCGCCGCTAGCTGAATCTTCGCTTCGATCGCACTCGAACCGACGAGCTTCAGCCGGCTCTCTTCGAGCCTCGCCAGATGGCTGGCTTCTGTTGGCGGCGATTGATAGGAATGCGCCCCATCAACTTCGATCCAATTTGCCCTCTCAAGCATATTGAGCGCATAAGCGCCCATGAATGCGGGGTCGCCAAAGTCTGCATGGTCCGCGTATGGCCCGATCTCCTCGACGGCATTGCGAAGGAGTGCGCGAAGGCGGCGTCCGGCATCGTCATCAACAAGGTAATAGGGAACGAGGTGCTCCAGTATCAACCGGCGCGATGCACGCTTGGCCAGATCGGCCAGTTTGATCCGCCCGTTCGGCTCCTTACCGACCACCATGACTCCGAGAGCCTCATACGCGCTGCGCGTGCGATCATTGGCGAGCAGTTCAGGGTTGGCCAGGAAAGGGACGAGTGGGTCTCTCGTGCTGGGCCAATGGGACATCAGCACATCAATCGCAATCAGAAGATATGCCGCGCAACTTCCTTGTGGCCCTAGAATATCGTTGAGAACTGACTGAACGTCATCGCCTTTGTCGAGCCGCTCCTGGGACCAGGCCTCAAGCGCCATCAGTCCTGACGCAGCAGAATATTCCCGAGCTTGGCCGCGAGCCCAGAAATAGGTTTCTACCCATGGGAAGAAGCGCGGCTTCCCGTCGAAGACAAGAGTGTAGCCGTTGGTAGTTGTCGTCTTGCCACGGGCGTGAAATGCGACCGCCGTTTCGACAAGCTTCCGAATGAGCGCGAGACCGATCTCCGGCGCTGCCTCGAGCAAATCGAGAAAAGGTGGCTGAGCCGGCGAAGACGGCAAATAATCACTGTCGATAAAACTGAATGCGCGGTCCATAAAGTGGCGGTTCGTCCCGTCGCGATGCAGCGTTTCTATCAGGCTGGTTTCGACAAGCCCTGCAAGTTCCTTGGGAGCGACGCCCGCTAACGCGCGACTAAACGGTCGGATCTCCTTGAGCTTGTATGGGTTGTTCTCTTCTTTTGCCGCCGTTAGGTAAGCTTTCGTTTCGTCTGGCGCGTTCGCTGCCAGCAAGATCGTGATGGAGCGAAGGTCGCTGATCATCCGCTGACGCGCCTGTCCTTGAAGTTTCGGGGCGTCCGGTGGAGAGGTGATATCAGTCCAAAAAGGCTGAAAATCGAGCTGCATCAGCCATTTAAACAGCATGCTGGCGATCGTTTGCCCATACGGAGAGACGCTGACGGCCAGGAAGAACTGAATTTCGACCAGTTTGACGATGGCCCCGATCGCCTGGATGGGTATCTCGGCGGCATTGGCAGCACACCAAGTAACAAGAGTGGGCGCCGACGGCGTTATGGCGGCGCGCAGCGACCGCGGTGCTTCGAAAGTTTCAATGCCCTTTGCTCCCGCCCGTGCGAATAGCTCGGCCACAGTAGTAGTTTCCACTGCCTTGATTGCCGTGCACAGTTCGGACAGTAGCGCGCCGCCCCGAGCGAGTAAGGCCGACTTGCAGCGGTTTAAAAGCTGTGGAGAAAGCTCGGACCTGACTACGGCCATGAGCGCCTGGCGCCGCCATGCATCGTGTGCGCCAGCCCGCGACAGCGCAGCCAAAAGCTCCTCCCAGACGGAACTGTCTTGCGTCTTTTCAAGCGCGAACCTGCCTGCGAATTCGATGCCGCGCATCAAACGTGGCGATGGCGCAATCGCCAGATCGACTCCTTCGAGCAGCGTTACATCTTCGTGTAGGACTGCACCGATCGCCCAGTCGCGCAGCACGTCATGATAAAAACCGAGCCGATCCCGCTTCGGCTCGCTCAAGGTCAAGCTTCGCAGCAGGTGGTCGCGTGCTGGTGAATCCACTGCCGCTTCGATGGTCTCACGGCCGGCCAGTGCGCCTTTCGCGAGGTTTGCGAGAATGCGCTGGGCGGCGCGAACGTCCGCAGGTTGCGCCCCGTCGGCGGATTGCCACCATCGATCGGCGAGCGCCGCCTCCGTGCGAATCTCAACCGTGCTTGGCACCTTAAGTAGCTGGGTCAATCGGTAGAGGTTGCGGGATATGCTGGCGGCAGGATGGCCAGGTGCCAGAAGCGCGCTCAATTCAGGCGCCAATTGGCTGAGTGCCGCGACCTCCTCGTCGTCGAGTTCGTTCACGAGTACCCGGTGAGGGGGGCCGAGGACAGCGAGAGCATCTTCGGCGAGCCAATTCCGACCTTCGGTATCGAAATCAGGCCTGGTCGACACCACAACCGAGAACCCATCTATCGCGGCAATCTCTCGAAGGAGGTCATTGACGGTTCGCCGCCGCTCGGCCGAAGTGAACATATCGAGACCGTCGATGAACAGAATACCGCCACCACTAGCGGCAAGATCAACGAGGAATTCCTTTGCGGTGCCAGATATATCGAGGCGTTGAGCAAGAGCTGCCCAGCCGCCATCAGGTGTTCCGATTGGATCAAGAACGATGGCATGCGCCTCCCTTCCTATCCGCTCGGCGAGGTGGCGCAGCACATAGGATTTGCCGACGCCCGGGTTTCCTGTGATCTCGATGAAGCGGTGTCGGTCGCGGGCTTTTTCAAGGGCTGCCAATGCGCCGCGGCGGGGGACGTTCACGCCACCGACCGTCGATCCGATATCTCTGAGTGCGAATCGCGACATCTCGGCGAGGCGCGCGCGCGCCGACGTATAGTTCCGATTGCCAGTCAGGCGAAATCCACGGTCAGCCAACATGCCTGGTAGCTCGTCGCGTGTAATCGAGCCTCCTGTTTTACCAGTTTTGATCACAAGCTCGATGAGGTTGCTCAACAGTGCTTCGGCGCGGACTACGTCCTCCGGAGCGAGTACCTGCGACACGATCGTGAGCGCATAGGTCCGGGCCTGCGGCGCGCTCGACTCGAAATCGAACTCGAGGATCTGGAATCGTCGGATGATACTCCAGATTGTCTCGTCATCATCCGCGACGCCTTGGGCGACAAGATTGCTGCGAAATGTCCCTGCAAAGCTGCGCATGGTGTCACTGGCGACGCCTTTCAACCCCAACCGCGCGAAGAACTGGACACCGGTCTTGGCCGTGCGGGCCCATTCGAGCACATCCTGATAGGGGCCGGAAATCGCGAAGCTGGAGCGTTGGGTTGCGACTGCCAACACATGGCGGTCTGTCGGTTTGTCCGCCGGTGCGCTCTTCACGATCTGTTCGCAAACATCTTGGAAGATACTGTCCTTCGGTGCGAAGGTAACTGTGCGCTTCGATTGGATCTCGAGAAGCGAGCTGCCTCGATCCGAAGTGCCGTGAACGATGAGGTCGTCCAGCGCATATCCTTCGTCGGCCCCCTGAAACTGAATCCGTTCGATGCGGGCATGGGGAAGCCCGCGCGCTTCGCTGCCGGCGAGCATCTGCAGAAGATAGAAAGCGCCGAGCTCACCTTCGATATAAGTTCCGGCGCCCCCACGCCCAATCGGGCTAGAGCCACCATCCTCGTTTTTCGCTACCTCCG
Organism: Rhizobium sp. J15; assembly: GCF_002531825.1. Taxonomy (GTDB): domain Bacteria; phylum Pseudomonadota; class Alphaproteobacteria; order Rhizobiales; family Rhizobiaceae; genus Rhizobium. The sequence goes on from NZ_NWSX01000076.1 coordinate 13,369, forward strand.
CCGCTACTTGGTCCATCTTACCTTGGTCGCTCTTCGCCGCGTTGAACCACTCCGCCTCGCCAGTACCGCAAACAATATGCCAATTCGACTGTTTTTAGGCGCGAATGTGAATATAGCTTACTGCGAATGTCGATTCTGATCCACATCACGCCAATTCCCTCTAGTAGCGCGAAGACGCATGTGACTGATGAGACGTTCAACCGTCTTGCCGTGAGCACCTCGATCCCACCACACCATTCCATTCACCATACCCACACACGCACCATAAACCCTAATCCCACAACCCGCCCCAACCCCGGCATTTCCGCACTCCCACACCCCGCCCATTTCAACCTTCCTTAAGCGCCCCCCGCATAGCGTGGCCCCGAAATCGAGGGCCTTTCCATGTACACCGTTCTGACGTGCATCACCGAGCAGCATGATCTTACGCTGGTCGGGCTTGCGGGTTTGATCTGCTTTCTTGCCAGCCATTGCGCGATGGTTCTGCTCGATCGGGCGATGTCGTCGGAGGGGGCGGTGCGGCTGACATGGCTGGTGACGGCGGGGGCGGCTGGCGGGTTTGGGATCTGGGCCACGCATTTCATCGCCATGCTCGCCTATGATCCTGGCGTCGTCGTCGGGTATCATGCCGGGCTGACGCTGGTTTCGCTGCTGATCGCGATCGTGGCGACGAGTGCGGCGGTGGCGGCGAAGATCGTTTATGGCAGGTGGGCGGCGGATATTTTGGCGGGCGCCTTTTTCGGCGCCGGCATCGGGCTCATGCATTTCAGCGGCATGCTGGCGATCGAATTTCCGGGCGTCATCTCCTGGGACGAAAAGTTCCTGGTGGCCTCGGTCGTGCTCGGCATCGGCTTTTCGATCGCGGCCTTCCGCTTTGCCGGCCGGAGCGGGCGGTCGACGCTCGGCCGCTTCGCTTCGACGGTTCTCCTGACGCTCGGCGTCGTGGCGCTGCATTTCACCGCGACGGCGGGCGTGACCGTCGTGCCGGATGCTTCGGCCTTCAACCCGTCCATGCTGCTTTCGCCGGCGCTGATGGTGGTGACGATCGTCGCCGTCACCTTCTCGCTGCTGACGGGCGGATTTGCTGCGGCGATCTTCGCCGTGCGCTCCGGCGCCAAGACCGCAAGGGCGGAGCGCAATTTCAAGCTGCTGGTGCAGGGTGTCACCGATTACGCGATCTACATGCTTGATCCCGACGGCAAGGTCAGCAACTGGAATTCCGGGGCCGAGCGCGCCAAGGGCTATACGGCAGACGAGATCGTCGGCAAGGATTTCTCGCTGTTCTATTCGCAGGAGGACCGGCAGAACGGCCTGCCGCAGCGGGCTCTGGAGACGGCCCGCAGCGAGGGCAAGTTCGAGGCGCAGGGCTGGCGCTATCGCAAGGACGGCTCCTCCTTCTGGGCCTATGTCGTGATCGACCCGATCTATGACGAGACCGGCGCGCTGATCGGCTATGCCAAGATCACCAAGGACAACAGCAAGCAGAAGGCGGATGCCGACCGGATCGAGGAGGTGAGCCGCAATCTCGACGTCGCGCTCGAAAATATCGGGCAGGGCATCTGCATGTTCGACAGGGACGAGCGGCTGCTGCTCTGCAACAAGCGCTATCTCGAAATCTTCCGCTTTCCCGAGGGCTCGGTGCATGCAGGCATGGCCTATCGCGAGATCGTCGATATCGGCTATGGCGCCAATACCGAGGATGCGGCGGAGGCCGCGGCCCTCTCCGAGGCGCATTATCTCAGGAACATGGCGCTGATCCGCTCCGGCGCCGGCAGCGCCGTCCATAAATATGCGAGCGGCGTCTCCATCCAGCAGCATGTCAACATGCTCGCCAATGGCGGCTGGGTCGTCACCTTCGAAGACATCACCGATAGGCTGAAATCCGAAGAGCAGGTCGCCTTCCTCGCCAAGCATGACGGGCTGACCGGCCTGCCGAACCGGCTGCAATTCGGCGACAACGTCTCGGAGGAAATGATGATCGCCGAGCGGGTGAGCGGCCATGTCGCCGTCATCGGCATCGATCTCGACAAGTTCAAGGAGGTCAACGACCAGCACGGCCACGCCACCGGCGACAAGGTGCTGGTCGAGCTTGCGGCGCGGCTCGATGCGGCGCGGCAGGAGGGCGAGTTCATCGCCCGCTTCGGCGGCGACGAATTCGCCGCCAGCAAGCGCTTCGACGATTTGAGCGCCCTGCATGATTTCATCGCGCGGCTGGAAGGCGCGCTTGCCGGCACCGTTGCGATCGACGGCTTCGAGATCAAGACGGGCGCCAGCCTTGGCGTCGCGATCTATCCGAGCGATGCGGCAAGCGTCGACGGGCTGCTTGCCAATGCCGACCTTGCCATGTACCGCGCCAAGCAATCGCTGCTGCAGAGGGTCTGCTTCTACGAGGCTGATATGGACGAGATGGCGCGCCGCCGCCGCGCGCTCGCAAACGATCTCTGGGCCTCGATCGACCGCAAGGAGTTGCATCTGCATTATCAGGTGCAGAAATCGGTGCGCACGGGCGAGATCACCGGCTACGAGGTGCTGCTGCGCTGGCGCCATCCCGAGCGCGGCAACATCCCGCCGATGGATTTCATCGGCCTTGCCGAGGAATGCGGCGCGATCCTGCCGATCGGCGAATGGGTGCTGCGGGAAGCCTGCCGGGAGGCGGCGAGCTGGAACAACGGCTATAAGATCGCCGTCAATCTCTCGCCGATCCAGCTCGGCCATGCCGACATGGCGGCGGTGGTCGCCGGCGTCCTGCTCGAAACCGGGCTGAACCCGCGCCGCCTCGAAATCGAGATCACCGAAAGCTCCATCATCGTCGACAAGGAGAAGGCGCTGCGCACCATGCGCGAGATCAAGGCGCTCGGCGTCTCGATCGCCATCGACGATTTCGGCACCGGCTATTCCTCGCTGGAAACGCTGCGCTCCTTCCCCTTCGACAAGATCAAGCTCGACAAGAGCTTCATGGCCGAGGTCGAGACCAGCCCGCAATCCAAGGCCATCGTCCGCGCCATCCTGGCGCTCGGCCGCAGCCTCGAAGTGCCGGTGCTGGCCGAAGGCGTGGAGACGCAGGCGCAGCTGGATACGCTGCTCGAAGAGCAGTGCGACGAGGCGCAGGGCTATCTGCTGGGCAAGCCGCAGGCGATGGGCGAGGCGGTGGTCGGGAAGGCGGCTTGAAGGCTCTCAATGAACCCGCGGCAAAGCGGAACCGACTTATCTAGGTGGATCGAGGGCTGAACTCGGCAGGGGCGGATTTTGATACGCCGAATCTTCTGAGAACCATATCCACGCTTTCGGCGGAGCCCCCGTCCAGCAAACGTCCGTCGGCGAGAACGATCGTTGGCCCTTGTCCGATTATGGCATGTTCGAAGAGTCTGGTCTCCGCCCATTTCTGCGTGTTGAAATAGAAGACCCAGCCCGGGGGATCGGCCAACTCTTTCATGCCTGTGATTGCCAGCGGTGCATTTTCAGGCCGTATACGGGTTTTCTCGGCGTCTCTCAGAAACGCATGCATGATTTCCAGAGCTTCGTTCCTGGTCATTCAATTTCACCGCCACGCATCGAAATTATTTGGGTACTTGCATCCTAGTGCTGTATTTTCAACGTTATGGCGAGTGCCGGGAAGTCGAAAATGCACTTCTGACCCAGCAAAACCCCTCCCCAACCCCTCCCCACAAGGGGGAGGGGCTTACTTGCCGGACGCTCTCCGCTCTCGCGCAACCTCTCGTCCGCAAGAACGCTCGCTTTGGCATGCGGCGGTGCGGCGAGTTAAGTCCCTCCCCCTTGTGGGGAGGGGTTGGGGAGGGGAGACCATCCACCATGGCTGACGTCGTCGCACTGCCGGCCGAAGAGGAATTTTTTTGCTGCGTCGCGAAAGATTTCTGGCCGGGGCGAGGCCGATCAAAACTGCCGAATGTACGTGTGGTTGCGGTTCTTTGCCGCCAAAAGGCCTGATAAGGCGGCAGATTCATACATTCGCGCATTGAGATCAACCAAGTTTCTCAATCGTCGCGACATCAGACTAACGTCTGACGACAGCGCCTGCCGATACTATTATTGTCGCGCTCGGGTAAGCAATTTCCCATTCGTCTGATTTTATCTTGCAGCGGTTGCAAATATCCCTGAAGAAAATATGTCATCAGCGATATTATACCATGTTAAAGCTAATCCATCAGGCGTATGACTGCTTAATTCGGCATTGTTTTATATTTGCACGAGGTTCGGCAAATGAAGAAACAGGGGCATGGAATGAAAAGTGTTCTGGTGGCAGGCGGAGCCGGGTTCATTGGCTCGCATATGTGCGACAAGTTGTTGCTGCGCAGCAATA
>NZ_NWSX01000077.1 GCF_002531825.1 Rhizobium sp. J15
TTGCGTCCGTCAGTTGGTGGACGATCCGAAGGCAGGTTCCACCCGTCGCGTTCGGGGTGATCGTGAACGTCACCGTGCTTTCAAGGAAAGGTGGGCTGTCGCGGGCGTGCTTCGAGGCTTCACCCTTTGGGCTGCGCACCTCAGCATGAGGGAGGTTGGAGAAGCCGGGCTCGTAATAGCCGGCGCAGCATGGCCAATCGCCGAACATTAGAACGCGCGAATGTGCTACATTGCCTCGTCACGGGCTTCTTTGCAGGAGGGATCGAGAATGCAGCGCAAGCTGGCCACGATCATGGTCGGGGACTTCGTCGGCTCCACCCCTGCGATGGCAACGGACGAGGAGGGCGCGATCACCCGGATCGGCACCGTTCTCGACACCGTTCGCACGGTCGTGCAGCGGCATGACGGCCGTGTCTTCGGCACGGCGGGGGACGCGCTGCTTGCGGAGTTCGCCAGTCCCGTCAATGCCCTCAGATCTGCCATCGAGGCGCGCGCCGAGATCACCGCCCTTCCGGGATCGAGCGGCGGCGATATGCGGTTCGGCCTCCACCTCGCTGACGTCGTCGTCGTCGGCTCGGACCTGCGCGGCGACGGTGTGAATATCGCCGCGCGCATCGAGGCATCAGCGCCTCCTGGCGCAATCGAGGTTTCGGAACTGCTCTACGACCAGGTCCGGCGTGTCTCGCCTTGCGGCTTTGAAGATGTCGGTGAACGCCGACTGAAGGGCATTATCGAGCCGATGCGGATCTACCGCGTCACCGAACTGATGGACCGTCACGTCTTTCAGTTCGCCCCGACGCGATCTGTGCCCGGTGCCGCCCCATCCCTTCGCTCCAACTCGATCGCGGTGGCGCGCTTCGACGTAGCGCCGGGCGCTGTTGCGGATCAATGTTTCCTGGCGGAGGGCATTACCGATGACCTGACGCTCGAACTTAGCCGCCTCAAGGGTTTGTTCGTCAGCTCTCGCTCGGCGGCCGCCGCGCTGACGACGAAAGACCCGGTCGAGATTGGCCGCCTTCTCGGCGTCGGCTACGTCATCAGCGGTTCGATCCGTCAGGCGGGCGATGACCTGCGCATCAATATCGCGCTTGCCGAGACGGGAGAGAGGCTGGTGATCTGGTCGGACCGCATCAAGCGTCCGTTTCGCGAATTGCTCGATGTGCTGGACGAGATCATCGTGCGCGTCGCAGCAACCGTCTCGGGGCGGATCGAGCAGTCGGAACTTGCGGCAGCACGGCTGAAGCGCCCGGAAAACATGACGGCCTATGAATATTACCTTCGGGGTTTGGATCATCATCGTTTGAGTGGCGTGTCGGATTTTCACATCCATGAAGCCATGACCTGGTTCGAGCGCTCGATGGCGGCCGACCCCGGTTTCGGCCGTCCCTTCGCGATGCATGTCTGCTCGTGGAGCAATCTGGCAAGTTTCGACATCAACAAGGCCGAACAGCAGGTCGCACATGCGCTTGCTCTCGACCCGTCCGACCCTGAGGCCCATCGCATCATGGGCGCGATCAAGATGAAGTCGGCCGACTTCGTTTCGGCGCGTTACCATCACATTCGCGCCCATGAACTCGCTCCGAACGACGCTTATATTCTTGGCCGCAGCGCCGCTTTCTATGTCTATGCCGGGGAGGCGGAACACGCCCTGGAGATGCTTGATCGGGCCGAGACGCTTGATCCCTTCCTGCCCGTCTGGATTACCGAAGAGCGGGTTGCGGCGCTTTACGCGCTGAATCGTTTTGAAGAGATGATGCGCGTCGCCGTGACGCTGCCCTTCCAGACCAGGCGGAAATCGCTCTATCAGGTCGCCGCCAACATGGCCTGCGGCGATGCCGAAAGGGCTAAACTCCTGGTTCGGCAAGCCCTTTCGCTCGATCCGGCTCTGTCGGCGGCCTACATTCGCATGCAGGAAACCTATGCGGACCAATCCGTTACCGAAACCATCATCGCGCGCAACTGCGACGCCGGCCTGCCGCCGACGCCGCGCAAGTCCGCAGCCGGGAAGAACTCACTTTCGCTGAGATAGGACTGCAGCAACGCCTCCCCGCAACGTTACCAAAAGTTGTTTTGGTGTTCTCAGACACGAGAACACCAAGCAAGACAAACTCTTAAAAGCAGGCCGATATGTCGCACGACGACGCTCGAATCGTCCTTCAGCTTATTATGGTTGAGCTTGCAGCGAACCGAGGATGGCTGTCGAGTGTTCAGCGCCGGCCTGGCAAACAACGCTTTTTCCGCTAGAGCTATCGGTTCGATAACCATTCCGCCGCTGTGTCGTCGATCTTAAAGCGACTGGTGGTCATGAAGAAAGAGTTTGTCTTTATGCTGGCGCGCGACTTACCCGAACCTTCAAGATAGCCAACCCGACAAAGCTGGGTCTTAAACAGTGGGAGTGAGCTGATCTGCATCAGGCGGGATTTTCCGCGAGGCCGGAACGGCGGGCGATGAAGCGGGCGAGTGCCGGGCCGATCAGCAGAATGACGAGGAAACGGCCGGTTTGCATCGCCATCACGAAGGGCACGTCGACATCGCTCGAGGCGGCGATGATGGCGACGGAATCGGCGCCGCCGGGGCTGGTGGCGAGATAGGCCGTCAGCGGATCGATGTCGGCGAAGACGTGAAGGGCGGCCGCCATGCAGCCGCAAAGCGCCATCAGCACCACGATGCAGGCGGACACGCGCGGCAGGGCGCGCGCCACGTGGCTGATGATCGAGCGGGTGAAACGCAGGCCGATGCTCCAGCCGACGAGCGCATAGGCGATGGCGAGCAGCCACATCGGCAGCTCGATCTTCAAAAGGCCGACGCCCTGCAGGAAGGCGCCGAGAAAGAGCGGCACGATGATCATGCCGCCCTGGATGCGCAGGCGGCGCACGCCGTAGGCGCAGAAGCCGGCGAAGGCGAGGGTCGCCGCAAGGGCCGGCCAGTCGACTGCGGGGAAGAGGACGAGGGGCGGCGGCTCGGCGCCGTCTGCCGCTACCCAGAGGCGCGAGATCACCGAAGCGCCGACCGCGACGAAGACGACGCGCAGATACTGCATGAAGGCGACGAGGCGGGCATCGGCGCCATAGGCTTCCGACATGATGACCATGGCCGACGCTCCGCCCGGCGAGGAGCCCCAGACGGCGGTCGTCCCGGGCAGCACCTGCCAGCGCGTCAGGAGCCAGCCGAGGCCGGTGGCGATGGCGATAACAGAGAAGATGAACAGCAGGAAGAGCGGCGCGTCCTTGACCATCGTGCCGAGAATATCAGGCGTGACGGTGCGCGCCATCATCAGCCCGACGAGAACCTGGGCGAGTTGCAGCGGCCAGAGCGGCACGCGGAGCTTTCCCTTGCCGACGGTCAGCGCCAGAATGATTGCCGCCACCATCGGCCCGATCAGTAGCGAGGCGGGCAGGGCGAAGAGTTCGAGAAAGACGGTAAAGGCGGTGGAAAGCGCAAGCAGCAGCGCCCATTTCGGCAGGCCGGCATCCCGCAGCAGGCGGCGTGCGTGGCTGATTGGCATGATTCCCCATGTCTTTTCCGGCCGGTGCAAGCCCTGAGGCTGAAGATGGGAGGAAGCTCCGGCATGACGAAGAGAGGCCGGCTCAAGGGCCGGTCGGCGCGGCTCCGGTATAGGCGGGTGCCGCAAGCGCGGTCAATTGCGAAATCTGGCTTCCCGGCGATCCCTGATGCGAATTCGATTCAAGCCGTCGCTTCAAGTCATTGATCTCTCTCAGAGACGCACATGGCTCACGAGGAAATCGAGCAGGGCGCGCACGCGCGCCGGCAGCGGTCCGCCCTGGCCCATATAGAGGGCGTAGAATTCCTCGGTGTCGCCGGGATTGGCCGCTTCCAGCACCGGCGCCAGCCGGCCGGCTTCGATATCGGCGCGCACGGTGAAGGCGGCCAGCCGCGCCAGACCGGCGCCGGCGAGCGCGAGATGGCGCATGGCTTCGCCGTCTCCCACCTGCACGCCCGGCGTGATCGGCACCGTCACCGTCTCGCCGTTCTCGCGGACCGGCCAGCCCTCGACGGCGCGGGCGTAGGAAAAGCCGATGCGGCAATGGCGGCGCGATCGGCAACGCTCAGCGGTTCGCCGTGCCGCCTGAGGTAATCCGGCGAGGCGACGATGATCTTTCTGGCGGTGCCGAGCTTGCGGGCGGTGAGGCTGGAATTTTTTAACGGGCCGGTGCGGATGGCGACATCGGCGCGCTCCTCCATCAGGTCGATCACCTTGTCGGTGTGGGAAATATCCAGTGTCACGGCGGGATGAAGCGCCATGAAGGCCGGCAGGAGCGGCGCCAGCACGTGATTGCCGAAGGAGCCGCTGGTGTTGATGCGAATGCGGCCCGAGACTTCCTCGCCTGACGAAGCCTGGCGCTCGGCCTCGGCGATATCGGCGAGGATGGCAACGCTGCGCTCGTAGAAGGCGCAGCCCTCCGGCGTCAGCTGCAGCTTTCGGGTGGAGCGGTTGACGAGGCGGGCGCCGAGGCGTGCTTCCAGCCGGGCGACGAGTTTGCTGACGGCCGAGGGCGTCATGCGCCGCGCCGTGGCGGCCGCGGAAAAACCACCGCGCTCGACGACGCTGACGAAGACCTCCATTTCGCCGGAGCGGTTGATGTCCTGACGACTCATGATGAATTCAAGTCACAGATGATGTGCTGCAAGGCAATCTATATCAACGGAGCGGCCGGGTCTATCTCAGGAGAAGAAGGAGACAGATCCATGGAATACAGACATCTCGGTGCATCCGGCCTCAGAGTGCCGGCTTTAAGTTTCGGCGCGGGCACCTTCGGCGGCAGCGGCCCGCTGTTCGGTGCATGGGGCAATACCGATGCCGGGGAGGCGCGGCGGCTCGTCGACATCTGCCTCGAAGCCGGCGTCAACCTCTTCGATACAGCCGACGTCTATTCGGCCGGTGCTTCGGAAGAGGTGCTCGGCCAGGCGATCCGCGGCCGGCGCGACGGCGTGCTGATCTCGACGAAAACAGCACTGCCGATGGGCGAGGGGCCGCAGGACTGGGGCACCTCGCGGGCGCGGCTGATCCGGGCGACGGAGGATGCGCTGCGCCGGCTCGGGACCGACTATATCGACCTGTTGCAACTGCACGCCTTCGATGCCTCGACGCCGGTGGAAGAGGTGCTGTCGACGCTCGATCTCCTCGTGGCATCGGGCAAGATCCGCTATACCGGCGTTTCGAACTTTTCCGGCTGGGAGCTGATGAAGTCGCTCGCGGCGGCCGAGCGCTTGGGCTATCCGCGCTACGTCGCCCATCAGGTCTATTATTCGCTGGCGGGGCGCGATTATGAATGGGAGCTGATGCCGCTCGGCGCCGACCAGGGTGTCGGCGCTCTCGTCTGGAGCCCGCTTGCCTGGGGGCGGCTGACCGGCAAGATCCGCCGCGGCGAACCGCTGCCCAAGGCCAGCCGGCTGCACGAGACGGCGCAATACGGGCCGCCCGTCGATGAGGCAAAGCTCTACGACATCGTCGAGGTTCTCGATGCCATCGCCGCCGAGACCGGCAGGACCGTGCCGCAGATCGCCATCAACTGGCTGCTGGGACGACCGACGGTTTCGAGCGTCATCATCGGCGCCCGCAACGAGGAGCAGCTGCGGCAGAACCTCGGCGCGGTCGGCTGGAGCCTGTCGAAGGAGCAGATCGAAAGGCTCGATGCCGTGAGCGCCGTCACGGCGCCTTATCCCTATTTCCCGTATCGGCGGCAGGAGGGCTTTGCTCGGCTCAATCCGCCGATCGTTTAAGGCTCAGCGCCTGTCGGCGCGATAAGCGATGCAATCGACCTCGACCTTGCAATCGACCATCATCCGCGACTGGACGCAGGCGCGGGCCGGCGGGTGCTTGCCGAAATATTCGGCATAGACGCCGTTGAAGCTCCAGAAGTCGCGCGGATCGTCGAGCCAGACGCCGACGCGCACCACGTCGTCAAGCCCGTAGCCTGCCTCATGCAGGATGGCGATCAGGTTTTCGATCGCCTTGCGGGTCTGGGGAACGATGCCGCCGTCGATGATCTCGCCCTTTTCCATCGGCACCTGGCCGGAGACGTGGAGCCAGCCGCCGGCTTCCACTGCACGCGCAAAGGGCAGGGGCTGACCGCCGGCGCCGGTTTCTCCGGCGCCGTAACGCTTGATCGTCATGGGATCTCTCTCTTCTTCAATTGAAACTGGATGTTTTCAGGAATTCCGCCAGGCGCTGCGTCTTCGGCTGCACGAACATCTGCTTAGGGTCGCCTTCCTCGCAGATCACGCCCTTGTTCATGAAGATGACGCGGGAAGACACTTCGTAAGCGAAGCGCATTTCGTGGGTGACGAGCAGCATGCTCATGCCGTCGGCCGCCAGCCCCTTGATGACCTGCAGGACTTCGCCGACGAGCTCCGGATCGAGCGCCGAGGTGACTTCGTCGAACAGCATCAACCGCGGGTTCATGGCGATGGCGCGGGCGATCGCGACACGCTGCTGCTGGCCGCCGGAGAGCTGGCCGGGGTAATGATCGGCGCGCGACGCCAATCCCACCCGGTCGAGCCATTTCTCGGCGACGGCGCGCGCCTCGTCGCGCGGCATCTTCTTGACCTTGACGAGGCCGAGCATGACGTTGCGGGCCGCCGTCATATGCGGAAACAGGTTGAACTGCTGGAAGGCCATGCCGGTCAGCGCCCGCTGGCGGGCGATTTCCTTCTCGCTCTTGCGCCGGCGCACGCCGCCGGACTGCTCGTAGCCGATCTCTTCGCCGTCGAGCAGGATGTGCCCGCCCTGGAAGTCTTCCAGCATGTTGATACAGCGCAGCATCGTCGTCTTGCCGGAGCCGGAGGAGCCGATGATGGAGATCACCTCTCCCTGCTGCATGGTGCAATCGACGCCCTTCAGCACCTCGACCGTGCCGTACTGCTTGTGAAGCCCCTGAATTTCGAGAAGTACCTTGCTCATGACCGAGCCCTCACGATGGAACGACCGTCTTGCGCTCGACATATTTGCCGAGGCGCTCGATGCCGTAATTGATGACGAAGTAGAGAAGCCCCGCGAAGAAATAGAACTGGAGGCTGAGGAAATTGCGCGAGATGATCTCCTGCGTGCGCAGCAGCAGTTCGGCGACGCCGATGACCGAAAGCAGCGTCGAGGCCTTGACCATTTCGGCCGCCGTATTGACCCAGGCGGGCAGGAACTGGCGCAGCGCTTGCGGCCAGAGCACATAGGCGAAGGTCTGATTGAAGGTCAGCCCGATCGCCTTGGCCGCTTCGGTCTGGCCCTTGGGGATCGCCTGCAGGCCGCCGCGCACGATCTCGCCGACATGCGATGAGCAGAAGACCGCGAGCGCCAGCACGCCGGCCTGGAACGGGCCGAGCTCGATACCGACGGTGGAAAGCACGTAATAGCTCGCCAGCACCAGCACCAGAACCGGCGTTCCCCTGATGAAATCGGTGTAAGCCCGCACGATGAGGCGCAGCACGCGGTTGCCGTAGACGAGCGCCAGCCCGACGAGCACGCCGAGCAGCGACCCGATGACGATCGCCAGCAGCGAGATCGAAACGGTGACGCCGAGCCCCTTGAGGATGACGAAGCGGGCGATCCAGAGCTGGTCGAGAAAAGCAGTAAAACCCATCATGACATCACCTCGGGACGGCAAGCCGGCGCTCGACGACGCGCATCAGCGCGGCGAGCACGGAGCAGGTTGCGACATAGAGGCCGGAGGCGACGATCCAGGTTTCGATGACGCGGAAGGTTTCCACATTGATCTTCCTTGCTTCGAAGGTGAGTTCAGGCACTGCGATCGCGGCGGCGAGCGAGGTATCCTTGAACAGCGAGATGATCGTCGAAGACAACGACGGCAGGACGTTGCGCAGCATCAGCGGCGTGATGATCGATACGCGGATCTGCATCGGCGTCAGGCCGATCGCGAGACCCGCTTCCGTCAGCCCCTTCGGAATGGAGAGCAGGCCGGCCCGGAACACTTCAGCCAGATAGGCGCCGGAATAGATCGACAGCACCGCGATGAAGCTCTGGATCTTGCCGATCCTGAGGCCGAGCTGCGGCAGCGCGAAGAAGGCGAAGAGAACGAGAACCAGGATCGGCAGGTTGCGGATGATGGTGACGTAGAGTGCTGCGGGGCGCTGCAGCCAGCCGCTTTTCGAGATGAGCGCGAAGGCAATGATGAGGCCGATCGCTGCGCCGATGAGAATGGAAATAAAGGCGAGGCCGAGACTGAGCAGCAAACCTTCGAGCAACTGATCGAAGCTGCGCCAGACGGCAGCGAAATTAAGCGTATAACCCATGGCGCAATCCTGCAATCAAGGGTGAAGAACGGGCGGAGGAGACCTCCGGAGGGGAGAACGTTCCCCGGAGGCCCCTGCCGTCCCAGGCGACTTACTTGTATTCGACCGGGAAGCCGATCTGCGGCGGGGTCAGATCCTTGCCGAACCAGGTCTTGAACGACTTGGCATAGAAGTCGAATTCGACGCCGGTCATCGCCTCGTGCAGGGCTGTGTTGACGAAATTCAGCCAGTCCTGATCGCCGCGCTTGACGCCGCAAGCGTAGGTTTGCGGGTTCCAGCCGTAGCCGGCATCCTTATAGCGGCCTGGGTTCTGCGTCATGTACCAGGCAAGCGACGACTGGTCGGTGGCGACGGCATCGGCGCGGCCCGATTCCAGCGCCTGATAGATCAGATCGACGGATTCATATTGGTCGACGGTCGCCTCCGGCAGGGCCGCATGCACCATGGCTTCGGCATAGACGTTCTGCAGCACCGACACCGTGACGGAGGAGCCGGCCGCCTTGAGCGCGGCATAGTCGGCATATTTGCCGTCCGACTTCAGCATCAGGCCGACGCCCTCGCGATAGTAGGGGATGGTGAAGGCGATCTGCTGCGCGCGCTCGCCGGTGACGGTCATGAACTGGCAGGTGATGTCGACCTTGTCGGTGGTGATGTTCGGGATGCGGGCATCGGACGACTGGTTGACGAACTCGATCTTTTCAGGGTCGCCGAACAGCGCCTTGGCGACGATGCGGCCCATGTCGACGTCGAAGCCCTGAAGCTTGTCGTCGGCACTCTTGAAGTGCCACGGCGCGTTGGTGCTGCCGGTGCCCATGACGAGATGGCCGCGGGCCAGCACTTCATCGAGCTTGCTCTTCGGCTCCTGGGCGGCGGCAGGCATGGCGGAAAGAACGAGAGCGGTGGCCAGCGAAAGCGCGCTGGTGCGGAGCGAGACGGTCATGATGGTTCCCCTTGTTTGAACGCTCAATTTGAGAATCCAATATATTGGACATGTGTCTTGTTTATTGGATTGGCCTATCGAGCGGCATGACCGATGACTTGTCAATAGGCAGGTTCAAGAAAAAGGCATGACCGGCGCGCGGGCAGGGCGGAAGGGCCGGGAGGCGGGCCGCTACAACAAAGGGGGAATGAAAACTTCTGCCAATCTTAACTGGACAGCCGCTTTGACTTGCCCCATACCCGGCCTATCTGCGAAAGAGGATAAGCATCCGCGGAATGGCAGGGAGATCAAAGGGATGGCGCTGAAGGACGCGAAGGCCGGCATACGCAACGAGGTGGGGATATCAGCCGTGCTCGGCATTCTCAAGCAGAGCTTCGGCGAGCGCTTCCAGACCGGCCAGTCCTTCCGGGCCCAGCATGCCCATACGACGACCTATATCCCCTCGCAGCTGCCCGACGGGGTGCTGTTTGCCGAAAGTGCGGACGATGTGAAGGCGGCGGTGAAGGCTTGTGCCGCCCACAAGGTGCCGGTGATCGCCTTCGGGACCGGCTCCTCGCTGGAAGGGCAGATCAATGCCGCAAGCGGCGGCATTTCCATCGATTTCAGCCGGATGAACCGGGTGCTCGAAGTCAATCCCGAAGATCTCGACTGCACCGTCGAGCCGGGTGTGACGCGTGAAGAGCTGAACGTCTACCTGCGCGATACCGGCCTGTTCTTTCCGATCGATCCCGGCGCCAACGCCTCGATCGGCGGCATGACCTCGACGCGGGCCTCCGGCACCAATGCCGTGCGCTACGGCACGATGAAGGACAATGTGCTCGCCGTCACCGCGGTTACCGCCAATGGCGAAGAGATCCGCACGGCCCGTCGCGCCCGCAAATCGTCTGCCGGCTACGACCTGACGCGGCTCTTCGTCGGCGCCGAAGGCACGCTCGGCATCCTGACCTCGGTGACGCTGCGCCTGCAGGCGATCCCGCAGAAGATCGCCGGCGGGGCCTGCGCCTTTCCGAGCGTCAAGGCCGCCTGCGACGCCGTCATCATGACGATCCAGATGGGCATTCCAGTGGCGCGCATCGAGCTGCTCGATGCGGTGCAGATGCGGGCCTGCAATGCCTATTCCGGGCTTTCCTACACCGAGAGCCCGACGCTCTTCCTCGAATTCCACGGCACCGACGAAACCGTGCCGCTGCAATCGGCGGCCTTTGCCGAGATCGCAGCCGAATGCGGCGGCGGGCAATTCCTGTGGACCGCCAATCCCGAGGAGCGGACGAAGCTCTGGAAGGCACGCCACGACGCCTATTGGGCCTCGAGAGCGCTGGCGCCCGGGCTTGCCGCACTTTCGACCGATGTCTGTGTTCCGATATCGAGGCTTGCCGATTGCGTTTCTGAAACGCAGGCGGACATCGAGGAACATGGGCTGCTCGGCCCGATCGTCGGCCATGCCGGCGACGGGAACTTCCATGTGCTGCTGCTGTTCGACGACAAAAGCGCCGAAGATATTGCCAAGGCCGAGCGCTTCGTGGAGCGGCTCAACAGCCGGGCGCTCGAAATGGACGGAACATGCACCGGCGAACACGGGATCGGGCAAGGCAAGATGGCATTTCTCGAGCAGGAGCTCGGAGGCGCGGTGGATCTGATGCGACAGGTGAAACGGGCGCTCGATCCGGACGATATCTTCAATCCCGGCAAGATCTTCCGCCATGGCTGAAAACGAACATCCTCATGAAGTTGGGCCTTGCCCCCGGCATGAATAGCGCTAGAACAGGATGATTTCAGGCTGCGGCGGCCTGATGTCTGAATCCTGTTCTTCATTAAAGGGTTAGAGAATGATGTCGCCCGAAAACCACGAACGCTTTTCGGCATCATGCTCTAGCGTCGGCAACACCATCCCGAACGGAGACTCCTTGCATTGGTAGGCCGGTTCCTCGTCTTTCTGGGGGGATTGATCGTCGTAGTGCTCTTCGTGGCGCTGCTTGCGCCGCTGTTCATCGACTGGACGGACTTCCGCAAGAACTTCGAGGATCAGGCAAGCCGCATCATCGGCAAGAAAGTCACCGTCTACGGCACGGTGGATGCAAGGCTCCTGCCATTCCCGTCGGTCACGCTGCACGACGTGCGCGTCGGCCAGGAGGCGGACGGCACGCCGATCGTCAAGGTCGAGCAGTTCTCCATGGATGCCGAGCTCGCGCCCTTCCTGTCGGGCGAGGCGCTGATCTTCGACATGCGCGTCGTCAACCCGAAGGTGCGCCTGAGATTGCTGAAAGACGGCGCGCTCGACTGGATGCGCGGCAGTCGCCCGGAAATTCCGGCAAAGACCGTCGTTCTCGAAAACGTGCATGTCAACGGCGGCGAGATCGAGTTCATCGACGATCAGTCCGGCCGCTCTCGCCATGTGACCGGCCTCAATGCGGAAATGTCGGCAAAATCGCTTGCCGGTCCCTGGCGCATCGAAGGCGATGCGGCGCTCGACGGCGAGCACGGCAAATTTTCGATTTCCAGCAGCCAGCCGGACGAGAAGGGCGTGCTGCGCATGCGCACGAAGCTTTCGCCGGACAAACATCCCGTCAGCGTCGATCTCGACGGCGAGTTGAAGCTCGTCGACAGCAAGCCGAATTATCAAGGTCAGCTTTCGGCGGCGGTCGAAAACCGCAACGGCGCGAAGTCGGCCAACAAGAACGAGCAGCCGCCGCGCGTCAAAGGCCGCTTCGAGCTGACCAACGAACGCATCCGCATCCCGGAATACCGCATGGAGATCGGCCCGACGGACGATCCCTACATCATCACAGGCGAGGCGACGCTCGATACCGGCAACGCGCCGGAATTTCTGCTGACCGCCGACGGGCAGCAGATCGACGTCAACCGCATCGGCAATCAAGGCTCTTCCGGCAAGACGACGCGCGATCCGGCGGTTTCGGCGCGCCAGCGGCTGAGTACGCTGATCGATATCGTCGCCCAGGTGCCGATCCCGCAGGTGCCGGGAAAGGCGAGCGTCAAACTGCCGGCAATCGTCGCCGGCGACACGACGCTGCGCGACGTGCAGCTGGAACTCGAACCGGCCGGCACCGGCTGGATGATCGACAGCGCCACCGGCACCCTGCCGGGACGCACGCAGGTGGAAGGCAAGGGCAAGCTCCTGCTCAAGGACGAGCCCTCGTTCAACGGGCAGATCGTCGTGGCCTCCAGCCAGCCGACCGGGCTTGCCTCCTGGCTTGCCGGCTCGGTCGATCCGGCTATCCGGCAGCTGCGGCAGGCGGGTTTTTCCGCCAATGTCAGCCTGACGCACGAATTGCAGCGTTTCGAAAATCTCGAGGTCGCCATCGGCCCGGCGACGCTGAAGGGGCGGCTGGAGCGGCAGGCGGTCTCCGGCCAGACGCCGACCATGTCGGTGGCGCTGAATGGCGACACGCTCGATCTCGACGCGCTGCAGGCGCTGACGGGGCTGCTGACCGGCCAGGAGGCCGGCGACAGCGTGCTTGACCACAAGATCGCCGCCCAGCTGAAGGCCGACAAGTTCACCGCCTTCGGCGTCGAGGCGGAGAATGTCGAAACCACCTTCACGATCGCCGACGGCGCGCTCGCGGTCGACCGGCTGGCGATCAAGAATATCGCGGGCGCCGAGCTGACGGCGACGGGCAGGGCGGAAGGCTCGCTGCTCGATTATAAGGGCGCCGGCGAAATCACCTTCAAGTCGGCCGATCCGGGCGGCTTCTTCACCATGCTGCGCGAGCACCTGCCGCATCATCCGGTGCTCGACCGGCTGGTGCGCAATGCCGGCTGGTACGGCAATACGGCGCTGCGCGGCGCGCTGACGCTCGGCGGCGACGAGGGCAATGCGCTGACGGTGACGCTTGCCGGTGTGGCGAACGGCAGCCGCGTCAATCTCGATTACCGCATGTCCGATCTGCTGGCTTTGACCGGCAGCGGCACGACGAGCCTCGAGGCGACGCTCGAAAACGCCGTGCCGTCGATCCTGTTCGGCCAGGCGGGGCTCGATCCGCTGCCGGTCGATGTCGGCGCCAATGGCCGCCTGACGCTCAAAGTCCAGGCTTCGGACAATGATCCCGCCGAGGCGGCGCTGACCTTTGCGACCGACCGGACCTCCTTTACCGCCAATGGCAAGGTCGATGTCCGGCCGGACAGCTTCATGAACGGAAAGATCGCGCTGTCGCTCGATAGCGCCGATCTCGACCCCTATCTCATCATGAACGGCATTGCCTTGCCGCAGACCGGGACGGGGCTGCCGTTCGGCCTGCAGGCCAAGGCCGCCATCGACGGCGACAAGATCGTGCTGTCCGATCTCAAGGGCCATGCCGCCGACAATGAATTTTCAGGGGCGCTGACCTTCGATCGCAAGGCTGCGAAGACGACGGCGCGCGGCGAGCTGGCGCTCGCCAAGGCCGATGCCGGCTGGCTCGGCGAGGCGGTGTTCGGCCAGATCGTCGATCCCGCCAACGGCGCGCTGACGAAGGCGCCGCTCGGCATGCCCGTTTTCAAGGACCTCGACGTCAATGTGAAGCTTTCGACGAAGGAGTTCTGGCCCGGCCTGCCGGAAACGGCGGTCTCCGACTTCACCAGCAACGTCGTCTATAAGGGCGACGAGCTGCAGCTCAACGACATGACCGGCAACTGGGATGGCGGCAAGCTTTCCGGCAACCTGCTCTTCACCAATGCCGACGGCACCGGCTTTCTGCAGACGAAGCTTTCGCTTGCCGATTCCGATCTTGGTGGCGTCGTGTGGCTGCGCGACGGCGCGCCGATCGCCAACGGCAAGTTCGGCCTGTCGCTGTCGATGGAAGCCTCGGGCAAGACCATCGGCGAGATCGCAAGCTCGCTCAACGGTTCCGGAGAGCTGAGGCTTGGGGAAAGCAGCATACGCGGACTTAACCTCGCCATCCTGCCGCCGCTGCTTGCCGCAACCGATCCGATGCAGGAGCAGATCAATGCCGGCAAGGTGCATCCGATCGTCGAGACGCTGCTCAGCAACGGCGAGGCGAAGCTGCCGCCGCTCGGCATCCCCTTCAACATCGCCGATGGGACGCTGAGGGTGCAGAATGTCAGCGTCGCCAACGATCTCGCCCGGATCACCGCCGATGCGCAGATCGCGCTGCCGGAAAAACGGATCAGCGCGACGCTCGGCGTCGGGCTCGATCCGGGCAAGGAAGCGCTTTCCGGCGCCGAACCGTCGCTCCGGCTGAATTTCTCCGGCATGCTGATGTCGCCCGGCAAGACGATGGATGTGACCGATATCACCAGCTATCTCTCGCTGCGCGCCTTCGAGCGCGAGCGCCGCCGTGTCGAGCGACTGCAGGCGATCGTGCTGGAAAAGCAGCGGCTGCGCCGCGAGGTGGCGCTCTACCGGTTCAACGATGCCGAGCGCGTCAAGGCGGTCGAGATCGAGCGGCAGCGGCAGGCAGAGGAAGAGCGTCTGCGCACGCTGGCGCAGAAGGCAGCCGAAGAGAAGGCTGCCGCCGAGGCCGAAGCCGCGCGCGCGGCGGCGGAAGCCAAGGCCAAGGCGGATGCCGAGGCGAGGGCGGCTGCCGAGGCGGAAGCGGAAGCGGCGCGGCGCGCCACCCAGCTGCCGCCCGGTTCGCTCAATTTCGACCAGGTGCCGGGCGTTCAGGCGCAATAAGCAGCTTCGGCGATTTAGCCGCGAATGTCAGGATTTCCGCGACCCCGTCGAACGGGCTTGCGAATCGCATAAGCGCGTGCTTATGTGTTGGCATGATCGAGAATGATATTTTCCGAGCTTTGGCAGACCCGACCCGCCGCGTGATTTTCGAGAAGCTGGCGGGCGGGAGCATGAACGCCAGCGCCTTGCGTGAAGGCATGGAGATCAGCCAGCCGGCAATGTCGCAGCACCTTGCGGTTCTGCGGAGTGCAAAGCTCGTGAGGGAACAACGGCAGGGGCGTTTCGTGAATTACGAAGTCGACCCCGATGGGTTGGCTCTCATCGCCCAGTGGCTCGCAAAATACCGCGCCTATTGGCCGGAGCGTATCGCAGCACTCAAAGTCTTGCTGAAGGACATGGATCAATGAACGAAGGGAAGACCAAGGAGCAGGAGAGCGGCGTCGCGTTGGAGTTCGACTTGGGCGATCCGCCGCAAAAGGTCTGGCGTGCCGTCACCATTCCCGAACTTCGGGAAAGGTGGTTGCCGAAGGAAGCATTGGCCGATCCCGATGCGATCACCGTCACCCCCGGCCAGGAAGTTCGCTACAGGCTGCGCGACGACAGCCCACCTTTCCTTGAAAGCACCGTGACGTTCACGATCACTCCGAATGCCACTGGCGGCACCTGCCTTCGGATCGTCCACCAACTGACGGACGCAA
>NZ_NWSX01000078.1 GCF_002531825.1 Rhizobium sp. J15
CAATCAAACCTGGTGCCGATCTTCTTCTGAACGATGAGGAAAAGCTGGCATATGTCCGGCTGCGACATCCGTCATCAACGCCCAGAACTGCGTGCACTGCAAGCTCTGCGACATCAAGGAACCCCATCAGACATCATTAGGGTGCCGCCGGAGCGACGAGGGGCAGGTCTATCAGAATATGTAACCTCGGCAACCGAAGTTGTCGTCAGCATCTGCAACTTTGTGATTGTAACTTCGAGGAGGCAGTATGATTGCAGATCTTGAACTAGCAAAACGCGAGGCCAATGAACGCCTCTCAGAGAAGAGTTCTAATTTTTGTAATTCGATGCCCGTATTCGACGGACGCAAATGCTTCTTTATGAAGAAGGCGTTGGCGATCCGAACGTTCATTCGCCGTATCTATATACACACGACCTAGACATGAGCGGATGAACGCAGGGCGAGATTATCGAAGCTTTGAACCGTTTACATAGCGTTCGGTCGATGTTCCTTCAGACCGCAGCCGTCGCCTTAGAGACTTCGTCATGTGTCGGCTTGGGTATTCATAAACGGCGGTTGTACCGAGATATTAGAACGATCTTCTCCACTCGCCATTATCTCATCACTCGGATTGACGAAATCCGCTTTGGATCTCGAAAAGCCTCCGCAGATCACACGATTTCAGTCAAGGTGTAAGCAGCACACCGCTACACCTTTTGGGAATGCGGTTATATTACGTTCCGGACCGATGTTCCGATTTCGCTTCAAAATTCAGCGTCAGCGGCCATTTGTGCCGTAGCTCACTTATGCGCCAGCTTAGCCACTTCAATATGTCCTCCCGCTGAAAGGCCGCTGGACTTTAATTTGGTGGGGGTGCGTTCACATTGTCGACGTCACCGACGGAGCGCGTTCGAGCGCTGAAATTGCTAGGCATCCACCAATTGGGT
The DNA here is from genome assembly GCF_002531825.1 of Rhizobium sp. J15. Lineage (GTDB taxonomy): Bacteria > Pseudomonadota > Alphaproteobacteria > Rhizobiales > Rhizobiaceae > Rhizobium. Next base: position 927 of record NZ_NWSX01000078.1, read on the forward strand.
TCATTGCCGAGCAACATCTGGAAAAAGCCCGCCGCGTAATTCATGTCCTGGTTCGCATTTTCCCGAAAGGACCACCAGCTACGAAGATCGTCGACCATTTGGTTAACGTGGACGTCCACGTGAAATTCCTGGTCCATCGTGGCGGCATAGACAGTCAGGCAAAATGTCGTGACCACATATCCCTCAGGCCAGAACGCCGCCGGCGATTTCGGGTCAACGTGGGCCGGGGCGCGAGCCGCCTCGATCGGCATGTCCGCTACAAGTTCGCGCAATACGATAGAGGGTGCAAACTGAAAAAACTCGCGTCGTTCGGCCTTCTCTTTCGGCTTTTGACGGTCAATATTCTCTAGCCACCGAACGAATGCTCCTGCCAGCTTGACGTCGTCAATAGCGAAATCGCACGCCATCGCTTCGTCGCATAGCGCAGCGTGTGTATGAAAGGCAGCCTTGAACCAGTGTAGCTGCCGGACCGCCACCCTTAGCGGTTTGTTGGTCCGAGGAAGATTCTGCACGGATCGGGACAAATCAAACATGGCTTGCGCACCGTTTGAGAAGCGACGCGAGAGCCGAGATGTCTTTCTTCTGATATAGATCCTGGATCGTCACTTGAAGAGCCGCCGCAAGATCGGTGGAAGCAGAGATGATCGCTTCTCTGTCAGCGTCGTCCGACTCCGCGAGCAATGAGAGCATTGCTGCAAAAACCGCGACGACTATGACCCGAGAGCGTATCACGGGTGATTGGTCTTCCAACCGATCGATTGTTATCGAGCCGTCATCTCCTAGCTGCAACGTCAATTGGGCCGCAAGCTCGAAAATATCTTGTGAATGATCCAGTCGTAAAAAGGCCCGGCGGCCGGCAGTTTGACGAACCAACGCTCGCTTAGCGCCAAGACGGCTCAAGACGCGTTTCATCGTTTGATAATAAGCGACCGAAAACTTATAGTCGGGCCGCGAAGAGGCAGCGATCTCGCGCAGTCCTTGTGTATTCGTCGCAGGGTCGCTCAAGATGGAATGTGCAAAATCGCACACGAAATGATCGACGTTGCGAGCGAGGATCTCAATCTCTCCAAGAGCGGAAAGCGCGATGCCCGATGCCGGCGTTGGGAGCCGGCGAGGCGCAGTCTCCTTCACCGTATCGCGCCCCTTTTTAAGGGTATAGCGCAACGACCTCAAAACGTCTTTCAGTTGCGTCGTTTGTGGAGCGAATTCTGGCGACATGCCAACCTACCCTCATCTCTCATTGCGCCTCTGTTAGGCCACAATATCATATCGCAAGTCACGCCTGGGTGTCGCCTTAATAAATGCACGAGTCGCATCGTAATTGGCCACGCCGGCCTGACTTCCTAGGCCCGTAGCGTTCAATGCGGAGGACGCTTGACCGAGTTCGACTGCATCTCGAGGCGAAAGTCCCTTCACCAACCCACTCGCGAAACCGCCGTTGAAGCAGTCACCACACCCGCATGTGCACTTCACATCGACGTGGAATGCCGGCGAGTGAAACTCTAGGCCTGATTCGTCATGGTAGTAGGCGCCCTCTGCTCCCAACGTCAGAATCACACATTTCGCCCCTCTGCCAAGCAGGAAATCCGCCAGATCCTTGTTGTGGGTCAACCCCGAAAGCGCCTGAGCTTCTTCTTCGGAGGGAAGAAAGTAGTCCGTGTAGGGCAGAAGAGCTTCGACTTTGGGGAGATCGGCGGATGTCGAAGCGAAGACGTCGAGCGTCGTAATGACGCCGCGCCGACGTGCTTCAGCCATGATTTCTGCAGTACGACCACAGTCATCCATCCGGTTCATCAGACCGACACCGCCGACATGCAGGATTTTAGTGTCAAGAACGCGATCAATTTCGGAATCCGACACGAAGAATGCATCGGTGGCACCGCGCTTGTGGAGTGCCGGCCGCTGGCCGTTCGGTCGAGTCGTCACGATTGAGCAGGACGTTGAGTAGCCCTCGTAGCGTTGCATCATAGTGGTGTCTACGTCGAACGACTGGAGCTTCATCCGGACCCAATCGCCCATGTCATCATAACCAACTCCGCCGACGGCTTGCACTTTAAGGCCGTATTTGGCGGCCACAATGGCGGCGGAACCTGCCGCGCCGGATACGGCCAGGGTAAAGTCTTCCACGAACAAAGTCTGCCCACCCGGAGGGATTTCCGTAACCGGTCGGCAAAGAGCGTCGAAAGTGTAAAAGCCGACGCAACTGAAATCAAAGGTCGCCGACATCACTGAGCTCCGATCCTGTTGCCGTCACCATCGAAGTAGTAGAGCCGACCGGGATCAAATCCGATCGATACGCTGGAATCAATCTTCGCCCGGAAATCTCGGCCGGCTTTGATTTCAAACGTCTTCTCTGGAGTACGGACCGACAGGTAGGTGATATCGCCGGTCGGCTCTACGCCGTAGACCGTGCCTTGGAGATTCCCGCCGCCGACCACGCAATCCTCCGGCCGAAAACCGAGCGTGACCTGACCGCACAGCTCGGCAGGGCAGGCGACCTTCACGCCAGGAGCCGAGAAGACTCCACCTTGCGCCGCCCCCGACACCAAATTCATCGGGGGCGATCCGATGAACCCCGCGACGAAGGTATTCGCCGGATTCGAATAGATCTCATCGGGGGTGCCGATCTGCTGGATTATCCCTTTATTCATGATGACGATCCGATCAGCAAGCGTCATTGCCTCGATCTGGTCGTGCGTCACATAAACCGTGGTTACCTTCAGGTCGCGCTGCATGTGCTTGATCTGGACGCGCATGCTGGCGCGCAGCTTTGCATCGAGGTTCGAAAGCGGCTCGTCCATGAGGAAGACTTGCGGTTGACGAACAATGGCACGGGCGAGCGCAGCGCGCTGTCTCTGGCCACCGGAAAGCGCGCCAGGCTTGCGTTCGAGGAACGGTCCGAGCTCGACCATGTCGGCGGCGCGACGAACGAGGCTGTCATGTTTGTCCCTTGGGATGCGCCTCATTCTCAGAGGAAACCGAATGTTCTCGTAGATCGACATGTTCGGGTACAAGGCATAGCCCTGAAAGACCATGGCAACGTCGCGATCTCGTGCATCGACTTCGTTCATCACGTTGCCGCCGATGCGGATCTCACCCCCTGTCGGTTGTTCCAGACCAGCAATCATGCGCATCGTCGTGGTTTTGCCGCAGCCGGATGGTCCCAAAAGGACAAGAAACTCTTCGTCGGCGATATCGAGGGTCACGTCTTGGACACCAAAGAAGGAGCCAAAGCTCTTCACGACGTTCTTAAGTTCAATAGAGGCCATGGAATTATCCTTTCACAGCGCCCATCGTGAGTCCGCGCGAGAGATGCTTCTGGATCAGGATGACGAGGATCAGGATCGGAGCGAATGCGAGGAACGAGACGAGTGCGATAGCGTTGTAGATCACCCCGTCTGAGCCGCCGGTGAAATTGGCGAGAGCAACGGACATCGTATAGGCCTTCGAGGTCGATGCGATGAGGAGGGTGAAGAGGAATTCGTTGATTGCGAAGATGGCGGCGATCACCGCAGCCGTTATGATTCCAGGAAGGCACGCCGGGATCATTATTTCCCAAAGAATGGTTAGGTCGCCCGCGCCGTCGGTGCGGGCAGCGTCTTCCAGTTCCTTTGGAATATCCAGCATGTAGCTGCGAATAATCCATGTGACGAGGCTGAGATTGATCGCCGCGTAAATGAGCATCAGAGCCCAGACGGAATCCAGCAGACCCATATTCTTGAAGAGGAAGAAGATCGGCACTGCGACAATGGCCGGCGCCATCATCCGCGTCGACAGGATGTAAAAGCCGATGTCCTCCCGACCGCGGAACTCATAGCGAGCCAAAGCGAAGGCTGCGGGGATCGCCAAAATCAGGTCAATAACGACAGAGCCCGCGACCGCAACAACCGAATTTCGCAGATAAGAAGCTATGGGCCAGTCGCTGACGAGAAGGCGCCAGGCGTCCAAGCTCCAGGTGGGCCAGTAGATGGGCCTTGGTACGATGATTTCCGTTCTTGGCCTGAAGCCGATCGTCAGGAACCAGATGATTGGAACGAGACAAACGAGCGCCCATGCGACAAGTATGATGTAGCGAAGAAGAAGGCTTTCACCGCCGCTTTTTCGAATACTAGCCATCTCATGATTTCCCAGATTTGAATGCGCGCTTAACGACAGTTTGAGCGATTACGATCGTGAAGATCAGCATCAGCACAGATGCCGCGGAGGCGTATCCGAAATTGAACATCCTGAAGCCTTGGCGATAGATGAAGTAGCTCATCGTCTCCGTCGCACCGCCTGGTGTGCCTTGGGTCATGATGTAGACGTTTGTGAACATCGTTGTGATGTCGATGCCGCGCAGCGTTACGGCAACCACGATGATCGGCCTCATCATCGGCAGTGAGATGTTCCAAAAAATGGCACCCCAGCTTGCCCCGTCCAATCGAGCCGCTTCCTCGATTTCCTCGTCCTGCCCCTGAAGAGCGCCGACGAAGATGATGAAAAGAAAGGGCGTCCACTGCCACACGTCCGCGATGATCAGTGTAAGTCTGGCGAGCCAGACGGACGCAAGCCAGTCGACATTGTTGGAGACCACTCCAATCGACATGAGGATGTCGGAGATTACCCGGCCGTCGTTAAACGCCAGCTTCCAGATGAATGCCACTGCCGAGGGCATAAAGAGCATCGGCATCAGGAAAACGATGCGCCAACCGCGGACAAGTGGGTCGCGGTAACAGAAGAAAGCTACGGTCATCGCGATCACGGACTGCAGGGTCAGGGAGATTCCGCCTATGATGGCGGTGTTTCCCAACGCCGCCCAAAATTCGCGATCTTGGATGATCCTCGTGTAGTTGCCGAGCCCGACCCAAGACCAGTTCACGAACTTGACGACAAAGAGGCTTTGGTACATCGCGAACAGACCTGGATACAGGGTGATCGCGAGCAGGTAGGCTACAGCAGGTCCAACCAAGAGGTACGGGAAGACCTTCCGCGCCGTAGCCGAGCGGGGGCGAGGTCTTGCGGGTACCTTTACGGTGGAGGCGGCAAACGCCGCCTCCGTTTCAAGTCTTTGAGTCGAATGGGTCATGATCTTAGAAAGGCAGCGCCTTGCCTTTGCCTACATAGAGCCCTGGCTCCGCGTCCGCGTAAGCAATCGGGGCATTTCCACCGGAGAAGCCATTCTTCTCCAGGATGCTCTTCCAGGCCTTTTGCCCGTTCTCAAGGGCTTCCTTGGCTGAAATCTGACCAGTGACTGCGCGGTTGATCTCGTTTCCGAGCGCCTGCTCCATTTCGAACATCCCCGGGATACGGGGCGCGCACCATGCGTGCTCCAGGCTGTCCGCCCAGACCTTCATCGGTTGGCTCACCGCCCGAAGACGTTCGTTTGCCAAAACCGAGCGGTAGCCCGGAGCAACACCGTTCGCATTCGCTTCGTTCATCGCCATGATAGACGAAGTCGTGAGGAAGGCGAGCATAAGGAACGCGCCCTCGGGGTTTTGCGACGTGGCAGCAACACAGGAAGTCGAGCCGGCAATGTTCGGCGGGGCGAATACACCCCCCGAGATTCGCGGTTCGTAGATTGTCACGAAATCGTCAACGATCTTCGATTGATCAGGCCGCATGGCCTGTGTGCCGCTGTCCTGCCAGCTGATATTTGCTGCAACCTGGCCACCAAGCCAGGCAGCGCGGTTTTCACCCCAGCCAGCGCCGGAAACGCCTTCGATGGCGTTTTTCTGGAGAGCCAGGATGATATCCATGGCCTTCATTCCGGCATCACTGGTGAGCTGCGGATTCCATTGGCTGTCGAACAGGGAAAGTCCGGCTTGCGCCGCGATATGTTCCCAGGTGTAAGTTGCCCAGAAACCACGGGCCGCCATCAAACCGACGCCGGCTACGCCGCCACCGAGCTTGTTTGCTTCGCCAGTGATACGAATGAGTTCGTCATAAGTCGGTACCGATTGAGCTCGATCTATGGGGCCGCCGAGGATCTTCTCCATGATCGACTTGCGCAGATGCACCATCTGAACATCGCAGTCGAAGGGGATGCCAACGAGCTTACCGCCGACATAGCCGTAGTTCAGACGATAAGTGTCATAGAAGTCATCGAGCGGCAGCTTCCACTTTTCCGCATATTCGCTGAGATCGGCAAGGAAGCCTGGGCCGGCGAAATCACCGAGCCACGGCGAGAAGAACTGCAAGGCGTCAAAGGATGCGTTCCCGGAAATGAATTCGGAAACTGCCTTGTCATAAAAGCTGTCGTCGGGGATTGGAACCAGCTCGACCTTGATGCCTGACAATTGTTCAAAAGGCTTCAGCCCCTCGGCAGCCGACTCTTGGTCAGCAGCGCCGACGGCAAACCTGACGGTTTTGCCGCTCTGTTCCGAGCGAACTTTTTCCCAATCCACGGTACGGATCCAGTCCTTTGCTGGATCCCACAGCGGATCGTCCGACATCTTATAGAGCTTGCGGTAGTCCTCGCGGACATAGTCTTTAACGGAAATTTTGTCCAAAACGGATTGGACATCTGGTAGACCCGATTGCGCAAACGCCGGCAGCTTGAGGGCTGAGGCTGCGCCTGCGGCGAGCCCAAAAGCTGCCGAATGTCTCAGGAATCCGCGGCGCGAAACGCCCGAACTTAAAACTGTCATGTTGTACTCCTCCCAATCTGAATAAATCAGCTGAATGCCAATGGAGGCAAGACCGTTTCGGCGCGGCCTCCACTCCGCTCCCATCATAGCACCCTCCTGCCGAAGCAAGAACATTTGCTAACAAAAAATACAATGTGTTCATATCGGGCGGCTGTCAATCGATTTTTTGTCGCCATCTCTGTCGGCGCTAGAGAACATTGATCCTATAAATGATAAATTTGTGCATCGCGATAACTGGGGCGCTCGCCATTTCTTGCCGATCTATCCACAGCAAGGTAAATCTTGTAACGACGGTGAAGGGCACTGACCTTGTAGGAAAAGAACTGGTTCCCACCACGTCATCGGCCATCCCTTAGAGGCCCGAAAGGAAACTAGATGCAGACCACGTCTCCAGTTGCCATGGTTCAGAGCGATTCTGAAAGGCTGCGAGCGCGAGTCGCGTGGCTCTATCACATCGAGAATTACACGCAGCAGGATATCGCCGCCCAGTTGGGCATCAACCGAGTCATGGTTGTCCGGCTGCTGGCGGAGGCGCGTCGGCGCAACGAGGTGCGCGTTACAATATCCTCGCCGCTTTCGGACATGATTGCTCTAGAAAGAGAGCTTGAGACGACGTTTGGCATCAGGCAAGTGATTGTTGCCCCCTTTGCCGACTCAGAAGGCGATCCAACGAAGGTGATTGCTGCAGCGGCGGGAACGCTGATCACCGGCTTGATGCATTCCGGCATGATCGTTGGCGTGGGCTGGGGGCGCACCCTTTATAACACTTTGCCATTCATTGCCGGCGCCGCCCTTGATGATTTTCGCGTAGTCTCATTGCTCGGAGGCATTTCGGCCGCGCGTCGCTTTAATCCTGCCGAGTTTGCTTGGCAGTTCGCAGAGCTTTTCAAAGGTGAGGGTTTTCTGGTTACGGCGCCGGCAGTGGTGGATAGCCCTGAGACGAAGCATGCGCTGCTGGAACGATGCGGCCTTGCCGCGATTTTTGAAATGGCGGACAAGCTCGACGTTGCGCTACTTTCTGTCGGAGGGATCTCCGCGTTGACGACAAGCTACCGTACCGGGTATCTGAGCGAGGCAGATCGTCGCTCTTTGATAGAGGCTGGCGCCGTCGGAGACGTGCTCTATAACTTCATTGACAAGGACGGCAATGTTATCGACCACGAGGTCAATGCTCGGGTAATATCAGTGAATCTCGAGCGGTTGCGGCGAACACCAGAACGCATCCTGATCTCCGGTGGGTCAGAAAAGCTGGCAGCACTTCGCGCCAGCCTTATTACACTCAAGCCAACAACCTTGATAACCGACGAGCAGACTGCGGGCGCTCTGCTAGCCTCAGCGTAAATCGGGTCGCGCGGAGCCCGGAACCCAGACCGGCCCTCCATTTTTTGCGCCAATGTTCGCTAATTTGCCGCCTTCGCCCTGTCCAGCAGGTTGGCGCGGCATATCGCGTGGAAAATTTATATCAGCAAACAAGCTAGTCGGGCGAGACGCGCTCGTTGGATGATGGGCTTCGCTCGCTGCGATGGCTTGAAATGCCGTTCAGGCTCGCAACAAAAGTTCTTGAGGTTGTCGACAATTAGGAGAAATGGCATGCCCAGGCTCACTTTGCGAACATAGTTGTTGACTGAGTTACAAATGTACATTACCAATCCCTCGAGTGAATTCGGGAGGAATGGAATGCCCATTAACGTTGCGCCAACCGGGCTTGCACGCGACCTCGTGCGTCGTGAGGCCGAAGGAAAACCTATTCGAATTGGTCTGATCGGTAGCGGGGAGATGGGCACCGACATCGTGACCCGCGTCGCACATATGCCCGGGATCGAGATCGGTGCAATCTGCGATCTCAACGCCGCACGCGCTCGCGAGGCAGTCGACATCGCTTACCGGGCCGAAGGCCACCATCGGGAAGCATCGACCTCGGATCAACTCGATGCCGTGATTGAAGCGGGTCAAATCGCCATCACAGCCGACTCCACCAATATTCTGAACAGCGGCTTGATCGATGTCGTCGTCGATGCCACCGGCGTCCCTGCCGTCGGTGCGGAAATAGGCCTCTCGGCCATGGAGCACGGCAAGCACCTCGTAATGATGAACGTCGAAGCTGACGTTACGATCGGCGCCTACCTCAAAAGTGAAGCCGAGCGGCTCGGGGTTACCTATTCGCTTGGAGCAGGAGATGAGCCATCGTCTTGCATCGAGTTGATCGAGTTTGTATCGGCGATGGGTCATCCGATCGTTGCTGCAGGCAAGGGCAAAAACAACCCCTTGAACATCGACGCGGTCCCGGACCAATACGCCGAAGAAGCGGCGCGCCGAAACATGAACGTTCGCATGCTTGTCGAATTCGTCGACGGCTCGAAAACGATGGTGGAGATGGCCGCCATCGCAAACGCGACAGGTCTTGTGCCGGATAAGCCTGGCATGCACGGTCCGGCGGCCACGCTCGACGAACTGTCAAAGGTTCTCGTGCCGGAAAAAGACGGCGGCGTGCTGACGAAGGCAGGTGTTGTCGACTATTCGATCGGAAAAGGTGTGGCTCCCGGTGTGTTCGTCGTTGCGGATATGTCCCATCCGCGAATCTCGGAGCGCATGGAAGATCTGAAGATGGGCAAGGGGCCGTATTTTACCTTCCATCGGCCGTATCATCTGACCTCATTGGAAGTCCCGCTCACCTGTGCCCGTGTCGTGCTTTACGGAAAGCCGGACATGGTTCCTCTGTCTACGCCTGTGGCTGAGGTATGTGCGGTGGCCAAGAAAGATCTCCAGCCAGGCGACAAGCTCGATGCAATCGGCGAGTACTGCTATCGCGCCTGGATCATGACCGCGCCTGAAGCGCGGAGCGCCTCTGCCATTCCTTGCGGAATGCTGCAGGGAGGCAAGGTCACCGCGCCGATCAAGAAGGGTGAGCTGATTACCTACAGCAACGCATCGGTCGCGGAAGGTTCTCGTCTGGCCGCCTTGCGTGCCCGGCAAGACGCTCTGGTTTACGGCAAGGAGGCGTAAATGGCGAACTCAGCAAGAGCGATGAAGAGTGCCGAGACCAGCAATCTGCCCTTCATCTACCGACAATATACCCGCGATCAGCTACTGGACGCTCTTCGGAAGATGCACCTCATCCGTCAGTTCGAAGAAGGCGCTGAAGAAAGCTACACACGTGGTCTCATCCATGGGACGATGCATCTGTCGATCGGTCAGGAAGCCAGCGCCATGGGCGTTTGCCTCCCGCTGACGCAACAGGATCAGATCACCTCGACCCATCGAGGCCATGGTCACTGCATCGCCAAGGGCGCGGATGTCAAACGCATGTTCGCGGAGTTCTTCGGCAAGACGACCGGTTATTGTGCCGGCCGTGGCGGTTCCATGCATATTGCCGACGTTACGACCGGCAACCTCGGCGCGAACGGTATCGTCGGGGGCGGCTTGCCTATCGCCGTTGGCGCAGCACTGACATCAAAGCGCCTGAAGACCGGAAAGGTCGTCGTCTGCTTTTTTGGTGACGGCGCAAACAACGAAGGTGCGTTCCATGAAGCATTGAACATGGCTGCCGTTTGGAAGCTGCCCGTTATCTTCGTCTGCGAAAACAATGGCTACGGCATGTCGACATCGACCGCGCGATCCACGGCGGTTGCCAATATCGCAGACCGTGCCGCCGCTTACAGCATGCCAGGCGTTATCGTCGACGGGAACGTGCTGTCCGAGGTGGCAGAAGCAACTCACAATGCCGTCGAGCGCGCGAAGCGCGGCGAGGGGCCATCCCTTATCGAGTGCAAAACCTATCGTTACCGAGGTCATTCGAAAAGCGACCGAAATCGCTACCGCACGAAAGACGAAATCGAGGACTGGATGAGCAACCGCGATCCAATCGTTCGGTTCGAAACAGAACTCCGGGAGTTCGGTGTCGCGAATGACATTGAACTGGCGGCAATCCGCAAGTCCGTAGAGGAGGAAATCGCGGCCGGGATTGAATTCGCAAAGCAAAGCCCGATGCCTGAGATCTCCGGCTTGGCCGATAACGTTTATACGGAGCAAGCGTAATGGATACCACGGTTCGAGAGCTCAGCTACTCCCAAGCTATCCAGGAAGCCATGGCAATCGCGATGGAAGCGGACGAGCGCGTTATCTTGATGGGCGAAGACATTGGTGTCTACGGTGGCGCTTTTCAGGTCACCGGCGATCTCATCGACAGGTTCGGACCGGATCGCGTAATGGACACGCCGATTTCCGAACTTGGCGGCGCAGGCGTCGCGGTTGGTGCCGCGATGACCGGACTGAGACCAATATTCGAATTTCAGTTCTCAGACTTTGCCGCTCTCGCGATGGAGCAAATCGTCAATCAGGCGGCCAAAATGCGCTATATGCTCGGCGGCGAAGTCTCTGTACCGGTTGTCATGCGGTTCCCAGCCGGCTCCGGAACGGGGGCGGCAGCACAGCATAGCCAGAGCCTCGAGGCGTGGCTGGGACATGTCCCCGGTTTGAAGGTTATTCAGCCGGCAACTCCACATGATGTTAAGGGCATGCTGCTCGCCGCTGTCGCCGATCCCGACCCGGTGATGATCTTTGAACACAAGCTCCTGTACAAGATGAAGGGACCGGTTCCGGAAGGTCACTACACGGTTCCCCTCGATAAGGCAGTTATCCGCCGACAGGGTAAGGATCTCAGCATCGTCGCAACGTCGATCATGGTTCACAAGGCGCTCGACGCAGCCGAAAAGCTGGCGGCTGAGGGAATCGACGTAGAAGTGATCGATCTGCGTTCGGTGCGTCCGATCGATAGGGCAACCGTGATCGCAAGTGTGAAAAGGACGACTAGGCTGCTCTGCGTATATGAGGGCGTCAAAACGCTTGGAGTGGGTGCAGAAATAAGTGCGATGATCGCGGAAAGCGACGCATTCGACTATCTCGATGCGCCGATTGTCCGCCTTGGGGGCTCCGAAACGCCAATTCCGTATAATCCGGAGCTTGAGAAGGCTGCCGTTCCGCAAGTCCCAGACATATTCAGTGCAGCGCGGGATCTTGTGAGGGGAGCACGATAGGATGGCGACAGAAATCATCCTCCCGAAGGTCGACATGGATATGGCGACCGGCAAGATCTCGAAGTGGTTCTTCAAGGAAGGTGACCGCGTCGGAAAGGGCGACGTCCTGTTCGAGATCGAGACTGACAAGGCAGCAATGGAGATAGACTCTCCTGCTGCAGGCATTCTTCGGAACGTCAACGGCGAAGAAGGCGTTGACATTGCGGTCGGCTCGGCGGTTGCATGGATCTACGCGGAGGGCGAGGAATATCAAGCCGCGCCTGCGCAATCTGCGCCGGCCGCTCCCGTAAAGACGGAGGCTTCGGAAGCGACCGGGGTCGACAATTCGCAAAATCACGATCCATCGACCGATGCCGGAGGAACCATCAGGGCTACGCCCTTGGCAAGGCGTCTGGCTCGGGAAAACGGCATCGATCTCGGATCCGTGGCCGGGACCGGTCCACATGGAAGGATTTTGAGCGCTGATGTTTCGAAGGCTCACCTTTCCGAAGTGCCGCTTGCTCCGCCCGCGCCCACAAGCACGCAGCATATCGGGCAGAAACCTTCGTCCGAGGGGTGCCTGGCGCTGTTTGCCGAGGGCACGTTCGATGTCCAGCCTCACACCCCCATGAGAAGGACGATCGCCCGGCGACTGCTGGAAGCGAAGACCACCATTCCCCATTTCTACTTGACAGTTGATTGCCGCATCGACGCGTTGCTCAAGTTGCGAGCGGAGCTCAACGCGTCTGTGCCGATGACAGACGGCACGCCCCAATTTAAGTTGTCAGTCAACGACATCGTCATCAAGGCCTACGCGCTGGCTCTAGCATCAACGCCCGACGCGAACGTGTCTTGGACGGAAGAGAGTCTTTTGCGTCATCATTTCGTTGACGTGGGAGTTGCCGTTTCCGTGGCGGGCGGGCTGATCACGCCAATCATCCGACATGCGGAATCCAAGACGCTATCCACGATCTCGAATGAGATGAAGGATTTGGCCGCACGCGCCAGATCGGGAAAATTGAAGCCGGCCGAATACCAGGGCGGCACAGGAGCAATCTCGAACCTCGGCATGTTCGGGGTGAGGGAATTCGCCGCGATCATCAACCCTCCCCATTCAACCATCCTGGCTGTTGGCTCTGGGGAAAGAAGGCCTGTCGTCAATGCTCAAGGTGATTTGTCGAGCGCGACAGTCATGACTGTGACGTTGTCAACCGATCATCGTGCGGTAGACGGTGCTCTGGGCGCACAGCTTCTCGGAAAGTTCCAAGCGTTCATCGAAAATCCGATGAGCATGCTGATCTAGCTTCCTCCCGAGCCTCGGGGGATCTTGCCACGGCGCGAAGACTTGGTGGCGGATCCCCCATCTTTTCAAGGAAAACAGATGTCCTACGACGTCATCATTATCGGCTCCGGCCCCGGCG
>NZ_NWSX01000079.1 GCF_002531825.1 Rhizobium sp. J15
CGCCGGGGCCGGAGCCGATAATGATGACGTCGTAGGATTCAGCCATGTGTTTCCTGCCTTTGTTATGCTGCGCTGCGGGTCATGAGCACCCACGCGTGCCTCTTGCTGTTTTCGAAGAGCGGCACGGCATCCGCACGCGCAGCCTCCAAGAATCCGTTTCTTCCATAAAGCGACAGAGCCGCTTCGTTATCGCTTGCGGTGATCAGGCTGACGGGCCTGCGATCGGCCCTTTCGATCTGATCTTCCAGCAACCTCTTCCCGATGCCGATGCCGCGCAGATGGCGATAGACGCCGAGACTGCCGATGAACCAGCTTCCGACCACCGTCTTTTGCAAGGCGAGCATCGGCGCGGTCGCCGCAATCGTCGCCTCGATATTGCGTATGCCTTCCCCCAGCGCATGGCCGATCGCCACGCCGGCGACCTCGCCATAGGCCTCGGCGATCACGGCATCCCGCCAGCCGCCGACAGCCTCCTCCTCGCTCATCTTCAGCCGCCCCCGCTCCAGCGGCGTATCGCTCAGGCCATTCGCCACATCGGCGAACCAGAGCCAGGAGGCAAAACCGTGCGACGCGATATCCGCCAGGATCGCCAGCTCCGAAGCATCCCGCCGTGACGCCTGCCGCAGCGCGACGAAGGAAGCCATGCTCAGATCCCCAGCATCATCCGGACGATCGATTCCAGCCCGCGCCCGAGCGCACGTGTATTCTCCGCATCGAGGTGGATGCCATCGATCGGCGTGGTCTTGGCGACGGAATTGCCATCGAAGAAGCCGCAGCCGAGTTCGTCGGCGAGATCGCGGTAAAGCGTTGCGAGCTTTGCCGATTCCTCGATGCCGCCGGGAAAGGATGCGGCGAAGGGCACATTGCCCGTCGCGCAGATCGCCGGCGGCGCTACGATCAGGATTTCCGGCCCATCGAACTCGAAAGGCCAGGCATGATTGCGGATCAGCCGCACGAGCCGGCCGATGCCCTGGCAGGCGGCAAAGGCCGAACCTGCCACGACCGGCTTCATGTCGTTGGTGCCGAGCAGAAGGATGACGAGGTCGAGCGGCGCATGCGTCTGCAGGATCGTCGGCAGGACACGCGCGCCGTTGCGGTCGCAATCGGCCAGATGGTCGTCGAAGGCGGTCGTCCGGCCATTCAGCCCTTCGGCGATAACGCGCGCCTCGCTTCCGAGCGCCGCCTGAAGCACGCTCGGCCAGCGGTTCTGGTAGTCATGGCGGCCGATCGTGTCGGCGTCATACCCCCAGGTCAACGAGTCGCCATAGCAAAGAACGGTCTTGGTCATTTCCGCCTCCGCCTAGCTATCAGACGAGCATGCCCATCGGGTTTTCGATGTAGCCCTTGAAGGCCTGGAGCAGCTCGGCGCCGAGCGCGCCGTCGACGCAGCGATGGTCAGTCGAGAGGGTGACGGACATCACCGTGGCGATCGCCATTTCGCCGTTCTTGACGACGACCCGCTGCTCGCCGGCGCCGACCGCGAGGATCGTTGCATGCGGCGGATTGACGACGGCGGCGAAGTTCTTCACGCCCATCATGCCCATGTTGGAGACCGAGCTCGTGCCGCCCTGATATTCCTCGGGCTTCAGCTTGCGGTCCTTGGCCCGCTTGCCGAGATCGCGCATCTCGTTGGAGATGACAGACAGCGTCTTCTGCTCGGCCTTGCGGATGATCGGCGTGATCAGGCCGCCGGGGATCGAGACGGCGACGCCGACATCGGCGTGCTTGTGCTTGACCATGTTGCTGTCGGTCCAGGAGACGTTGGCGTCGGGAACGTCGCGCAGTGCCAGCGCCATGGCCTTGATCACCATGTCGTTGACCGAAAGCTTGTAGGCCGGAGCGTTATCCTTGCGCGGCGCCGCATCGTTCAGCTGGGCGCGCAGCGCCATCAGAGCGTCGAGCTCGCAATCGACGCTGACGTAGAAATGCGGGATCGTCTGCTTGGATTCGACCAGGCGCCGGGCGATCGTCTTGCGCATGCCGTCATGCGGCACGAGCTCGTAGGAGCCCGGCTCGAACAGCTTGAGCACGGCGTCGTCCGAGGCGCCCTTCGGCGCTGCGGCAGGTGCCGGAGCAGCGGCAGCCTGCGGAGCCGCAGCGGCGGGCGCAGCCTTGGCGCCACCGCCGGCAACGGCGGCTTCGACATCGCTCTTGACGACGCGGCCATGCGGGCCCGAGCCTGCGACAGCCGACAGATCGATGCCGGCTTCCTTGGCGAGCCTGCGGGCAAGCGGCGAAGAGAAGGTGCGGTTACCGCCTGATGAAACGGCCGCGGGTGCGGCGGCAGGCGCCGGTGCAGCAGCCGGAGCGGACGGGGTCGGTGCAGCCTCGGCCTTCGCAGCCGGGGCAGCGTCAGCCTTTGCCGGAGCGGCTGAGCCCGCGCCGCTTGCGGCGGCGGCGACATCCTCGCCATCGGCAGCGAGAACGGCGATCAGCGCGTTGACTTTAACACCTTCGGTTCCGGCGGCAACGACCAGCTTGGCGACCGTGCCTTCATCGACGGCTTCGACTTCCATCGTCGCCTTGTCGGTCTCGATCTCGGCGATCACATCGCCAGACTTGACCTTGTCGCCTTCCTTGACCAGCCACTTGGCCAGATTGCCTTCTTCCATGGTCGGAGAGAGGGCGGGCATCGTGATATTGATCGGCATCGAAATACCCTCCCCTTATTTGTAGCAAACGGCCTTCACCGCATCGACGACTTCGCCGACGTTCGGAAGCGCCAGCTTTTCGAGATTGGCAGCGTAAGGCATCGGCACGTCCTTGCCCGCAATCGTCAGGATCGGCGCATCGAGATAGTCGAAGGCCTGCTGCATGACGCGGGTGGCGATTTCGGTGCCGACGGACGACTGCGGATAGCCTTCCTCGACGGTGACGAGGCGGCCGGTCTTCTTCACGGATTCGATGACCGTCGGCAGATCCATCGGGCGGATGGTGCGAAGGTCGATCAGTTCGACATCGATGCCGATCTTTTCGAGTTCGGCGGCGGCCTTCGTCGCATAGGTCATGCCGATGCCAAAGGAAACGACCGTCACGTCCTTGCCCGGACGATGAATGCGGGCCTTGCCGATCGGCAGCACGAAATTGTCGAGCTTCGGCACGTCGAAGTGCTGGCCGTAGAGAATTTCGTTTTCGAGGAAGATGACCGGGTTCGGATCACGAATCGCCGCCTTCAGCAGGCCTTTTGCGTCGGATGCCGTGTAGGGCATGACGACCTTCAGGCCGGGGATCGCGCTGTACCAGGCCGCATAGTCCTGGCTGTGCTGGGCGCCGACGCGGGCGGCAGCGCCGTTCGGGCCGCGGAAGACGATCGGCGCGCCCATCTGGCCGCCGGACATATAAAGCGTCTTGGCGGCGGAGTTGATGATGTGGTCGATCGCCTGCATGGCGAAGTTGAAGGTCATGAATTCGACGATCGGGCGAAGGCCGGCCATGGCGGCACCGACGCCGACGCCGGCAAAGCCGTGTTCGGTGATCGGCGTATCTATGACGCGGCGGGGGCCGAATTCCTGCAGCAGACCCTGCGTAACCTTGTAGGCGCCCTGATATTCGGCGACTTCCTCGCCCATGACGAAGACATCGTCGCTGGCGCGCATTTCTTCGGCCATGGCGTCGCGGAGCGCTTCGCGCACGGTCATAGACACCATCTCGGTGCCGGCCGGGATTTCCGGGTCGTTCGGAACGACGGCCTTCGGCTCGGCCGGAAGCGGCGCGGCGGCGGAGCCGCTATTCGTCGGCTTCTCTTCCTGGGCGACCGCGGGGGCCGCTGCGGCAGCGGGCTTGGCTGCCGATATATCGGCGGCGGATTCGCCATCCCGCAGCAGCACGGCGATCTTGGTGTTGACCTTGACGCCTTCGGTGCCGGCATCGACCAGCAGCTTGCCGATGACGCCTTCGTCGACGGCTTCGACTTCCATCGTCGCCTTGTCGGTTTCGATTTCGGCGATCACATCGCCGGAAGTGACCTTGTCACCTTCCTTCTTCAGCCATTTGGACAGCGTGCCTTCTTCCATCGTCGGAGAGAGGGCGGGCATGAGGATATCGATAGGCATGGGTTCCCTCCCCGATTAGAGCAGAATGTCGGTGTAGAGCTCGGATGCATCCGGCTCCGGATCGGCCTGGGCGAAGTCGGCGCTGTCGGCGACGATGTCGCGGACATCCTTGTCGATCGCCTTCAGATCGTCCTCGGAAGCCCAGCCCTTCTCGATGAGGCGTGCCTTCACCTGCTCGATCGGGTCCTGCTCGGAGCGCATCTTCTGCACTTCTTCCTTGGTGCGGTACTTCGCCGGGTCCGACATGGAGTGGCCGCGGTAGCGATAGGTCAGCATTTCGAGAATGATCGGACCCTTGCCGGAACGGCAGTGTTCGAGCGCCTCATCGGCGGCGGCCTTGACGGCGCGCACGTCCATGCCGTCGACCTGGATGCCGGGGATGCCGAAGCCGGAGCCGCGAAGCGAATAGTTCGACTGCGCCGTGGCGCGCGCCGTCGAGGTGCCCATGGCGTAACGGTTGTTCTCGACGATATAGACGATCGGCAGCTTCCAGAGAGCCGCCATGTTGAAGCTCTCGTAAACCTGGCCCTGGTTGGCGGCACCATCACCGAAATAGGCGACGGCGACATTGCCGTTGTTGCGGTAGCGGTTTGCGAAGGCAAGGCCCGTTCCGAGCGAAACCTGGGCGCCGACGATGCCGTGGCCGCCGTAGAAATGCTTCTCTTTCGAGAACATGTGCATCGAGCCGCCCTTGCCGCGGGAATAGCCGCTGCGACGGCCGGTCAGCTCGGCCATGACGCCGCGCGCTTCCATGCCGGTCGCCAGCATGTGGCCGTGGTCGCGATAGGCGGTGATGACCTGATCGCCTTCCTTCTGCGCCATCTGCATGCCGACGACGACAGCTTCCTGACCGATGTAAAGATGGCAAAAGCCGCCGATGAAGCCCATGCCGTAAAGCTGGCCGGCCTTCTCCTCGAAGCGGCGGATCAGCAGCATCTCGCGATAGGCCTTGAGCTCTTCATCACGATCGAAGTCGGCTACCGGGCCGCCATTCGATGCTTTGACTGTGGATTTTGCTGCAGTTTTGCGGCTGGAAACGGTCGCGGTCTTTCGCGGCGCCATTCAACCCTCCCTATGGGTTTATCGGTTCTCGATGGCGCGTACCATAGGGAAGAAATATGACCACAGCAATGCCATAATTGCATGGCTCATATTCTGAGCTAAATCGTTGATAATATTACAGAAATCTCAATTAACCGAATTCAGGTTAATTGGAATAGTGGTTGAATATGACGATCTCGTCCGCGCGCGACATATTGAGCTGGTAACGCGCCTTTTCGTCCAGCATATCCTTGTCGAGCGAGCCGTCACTCAGGAGCGCGACCTGACTTTCCAGATGTTCGCGCTTCGCCTTCAAGACCGCAAGCTCTTTTTCGCGCTCGATCCGCTGGCGCTCGAACGTCTCCGTCGCGCGCAGGCCGTAATCGCCATGGATGCAATGATAACCGAAGTAGGAGAGGAAGGCGACCGTCATGGCCGGAATGACGAAGCGACCGATTCTTCTCTTCTTATGATGCTTTGTCCACATACACGCATGCTCTTGAACGCATTACCAATTCGTTCAATCTAACGCGCAGAGATTAACCGTTCGTTGACTCTAAAAAACGGGCAATAAAAAACCCCGCGCCTCTCACAAGGCGCGGGGATCAAGCGATTGAAAATCAGATCCGATCAGCCGCGGATGATCGAGCGGCCGGCATACTGGGCCTGCGGGCCGAGGCCTTCTTCGATGCGGATCAGCTGGTTGTACTTGGCAAGGCGGTCGGAGCGCGACAGCGAGCCGGTCTTGATCTGGCCGCAGTTGGTGGCGACCGCGAGATCGGCAATCGTCGAATCTTCCGTTTCGCCGGAGCGGTGCGACATGACGGCGGTGTAGGCAGCCTTGTGCGCCGTGTTGACGGCGTCCAGCGTTTCCGTCAGCGAGCCGATCTGGTTGACCTTGACGAGGATCGAATTGGCGACGCCCATGCGGATGCCGTCGCGAAGACGGGCGGAGTTGGTGACGAAGAGGTCGTCGCCGACCAGCTGGGTCTTCTTGCCGATCAGGTCGGTCAGCGCCTTCCAGCCGTCCCAGTCGTCTTCGGCCATGCCGTCCTCGATCGAGATAATCGGGTACTTGCCGGCGAGTTCGGCCAGATATTCGGCCATGGCGCCCGGCTCGAGCGTGCGGCCTTCGCCTTCGAGAACATACTTGCCGTCCTTGAAGAATTCCGTCGAGGCGCAATCGAGGCCGATATACATGTCGTCGCCGGGCTTGTAGCCGGCTTTCTCGATCGACTTCATGATGAAGTCGAGCGCCTCGGGCGCGCTCTTCAGGCCCGGCGCGAAACCGCCTTCATCGCCGACATTGGTGTTGTGGCCCTGTACGGCAAGTTCCTTGCGCAGCGTATGGAAGACTTCCGAGCCCATGCGGACGGCTTCGCGGATGGAATCCGCACCGACCGGCATGATCATGAATTCCTGGAAGTCGATCGGATTGTCGGCATGCGCGCCGCCGTTGATGATGTTCATCATCGGCACCGGCAGCAGGCTGGCGGAAGCACCACCGACATAACGGTAGAGCGGCAGGCCGGAAGCCTGGGCTGCAGCCTTGGCGACGGCGAGCGACACGCCGAGGATGGCGTTGGCGCCGAGGCGCGACTTGTTCGGCGTGCCGTCGAGCTCGATCATGATGTTGTCGATCTGGATCTGGTTTTCGGCGTCGATGCCGCCGATCGCGTCGAAGATCTCGGTGTTCGCAGCCTCGACAGCCTTTTCAACGCCCTTGCCGAGATAGCGCTTACCGCCGTCACGCAGTTCGACCGCCTCATGCGCTCCCGTCGAGGCGCCCGAGGGAACGGCCGCGCGGCCCATGCTGCCGTCTTCGAGATAGACATCGACTTCGACGGTGGGGTTGCCACGGCTATCGAGAATCTCGCGGGCGATAATATCGGTGATTGCAGTCATGGGTTCTTCCTGCTCGGTGGGTGATCAATCGTTCGAAGCCTGTCATAATCGAAGGCGTGCAAATTACAATGCTGCAGTTTTACGCCTCCGGACCAGTGCTCGGGTGTGGCCTATAACACGATCATGTCAGCCTGTTGAACATCAAGCCTTGGCGATCGCGTCGAAGGCCAGCAGCTTTTCGAGGAGCCGCGGCATGTCCTTGAGATAGACCATGTTGGGGCCGTCGGAGGGCGCATTGTCCGGGTCCTGGTGGGTTTCGAGGAAGACGCCGGCAATGCCGGTGGCGACTGCCGCGCGCGCCAGCGTTTCGACGAACTCCCGCTGACCGCCGGAGGAATCGCCCTGCCCGCCCGGCTGCGCCACCGAGTGGGTGGCATCGAAAACGACCGGCGCGCCCATCGCCGCCATGATCGGCAGCGAGCGCATGTCGGAGACCAGCGTGTTGTAGCCGAAGGAAGCGCCGCGCTCGCACAGCAGCACGTTCGGATTGCCGCTGGCGTTGAGCTTCTTCAGGACGTTCTTCATATCCCAGGGGGCGAGAAACTGGCCCTTCTTGACGTTGACGACGCGGCCGGTCCTGGCGGCGGCAATCAGAAGGTCGGTCTGGCGGCAGAGGAAAGCCGGGATCTGCAGGACATCGACGGTCTTTGCCACTTCCGCGCACTGTTCGGCGGTGTGAACGTCGGTCAGAACGGGAAAACCGAATTCCTTCTTGAGATCGGCAAAGACCTCCATGCCCTTTTCCAGCCCGATGCCGCGTTCGGCCGAAAGCGACGTGCGGTTCGCCTTGTCAAAGGAACTCTTGTAAACCAGGCCGATGCCAAGCTTGCCGCAAAGCTCCTTCAGCGTGCCGGCCATCATGAAGGCGTGATCGCGGCTTTCCATCTGGCAGGGGCCGGCGATCAGCGACAGGCGGCCGGTATTGGAAAAGGTGACCTGGCCGTTGCCTTCGCCGATCTTGACTTCGGAATTCGTATTGGAGCTCATCGTGGTTCCTCGAAGGCGAAGAGCGTGCCCTGCCCGGGCGCGGGCTTCACCAGAATGCGATTGTTCTTGCGCGTGTAGGTCACCCCGTTAGCAGCCAAATGCGCTTCTGTCACGGCAAGATCGGCGACATTGAAGAGGATGGCCCGGCCGCGCAGGCCGCGTTCGGCGTGCGAAACGGCGATTTCAAAATAGGCTTCCAGCCCTTCCGGCGTCATCAGGTTGATCTTTGCATTCGACGCCGCGATCTTGACGCCGAAGCCGGTTTTCTCGATTGCCGATTGTCCCGCGGCAAGGCCGACGAAAGTTCCGAATGCCGCAGCTTCCGGCGCGCAAAGCGCCACCTCGGCAATGCCCGTGACGCCGTTTGCATGCGTTTCCAGCGCGCCGCGATCTGCTGGCAGCGGACTGATGCGCTCGACACTGAAAAGGAAGAGGTCAGGCGCGCGCAGATCAGCGGCAAAGGCGAGCTTGAAGCCGGCGATGCTTTCAGACCCATCCGGCATCGTCATCGGCCGGCTGAACTGCAGCATTTCACCGGCGCTCGATGCCTTGCCAACGAAGTTATGATGATCGCGGCCAGCATCCGCAGTGCCGAAAGCCACCGCCGAAAGCCCCTCATCGCCGCAGCGGAAGCGGAAGGCCTGATTGCGGGCGGTAAACACATTGCCCTTCCGCGCCGATGCCTCGCTCTCCTCGACGCTCGCTACTCCGAGCGGCTCCAGATAGGTTTTGTCGGCAAAGAAGACGCAGGCATTCTCCGTCCCGAAGGGATGGCGCGCATCGGCGGCGACGGTGAAGCCGAGCTTGCCGAGCCTCTCGCGCGCCAGATCGATATTGACGACGGGCAGCACCAGATGATCCAGCGGATGCGGGCTGGCGGAATGCCTGTTCATGAGATCCCCTCCCGAAACAGCTAGAGATGTGCGCCAGCGCTCATCTCAATTCAAGGCCTGCCCGGCGATCCGGCGAATGAAAATAAAAATCTCAACGAGTTGGCGCCAAGTTTTACGGAAATTTAGCCACTTGCGGAACACATATGGAACATATAGTGTCTGTTCTGGATTTGTTTCAATCACGGGGTCTGACGTCGATGCTCACGCGCAAACAACAGGAGCTTCTCCTTTTCATTCACGAGCGCATGAAGGAATCCGGCGTTCCGCCGTCTTTTGACGAAATGAAGGATGCCCTGGATCTGGCTTCCAAGTCCGGCATTCACCGGCTGATCACGGCGCTCGAGGAGCGCGGCTTCATTCGCCGCCTACCGAATCGCGCTCGCGCCCTTGAGGTCATCAAGCTTCCGGAAGCCTATAGCCCCAGCATCCAGCCCCGGCGCGGCTTTTCTCCGAGCGTCATCGAAGGCAGCCTCGGCAAGCCTCAGCCTGTGGCCGCGCCCGCCCCAGCAAAGCCCGTCGCCGATAACGGCAACTCGGTCTCGGTGCCCGTCATGGGCCGCATCGCCGCCGGCGTTCCGATCTCGGCGATCCAGAACAACACCCACGACATCGTCGTTCCGGCCGATATGCTCGGCAATGGCGAGCATTATGCGCTCGAGGTCAAAGGCGATTCGATGATCGATGCCGGCATCTTCGACGGCGACACCGTGATCATTCGCAACGGCAGCACCGCCAATCCCGGCGATATCGTCGTCGCGCTCGTCGACGACGAGGAAGCGACGCTCAAGCGCTTCCGCCGCAAGGGCGCATCCATCGCTTTGGAAGCCGCCAATCCGGCTTACGAGACCCGTATCTTCGGGCCTGATCGCGTCAAGGTTCAGGGCAAGCTCGTCGGTCTCATCCGCCGCTATCACTGACATCGATTACGCCGGATTCGGCAAAATTGCCGCTGCGCCAGTCATAGGCGCGATGGCGCATCCAAGGCCTCGACAGCGGCCCGAATGCGGTGACGGTCTGTGGGCCGTCATCGGCAAAGCGCAATTCGACGGAGCCGCTCCTGCGAAGCGTCTCACCGGTGAAAAGCGTTGCGCCTGAGCGGCAGCGGTCGAAGCGCAGCCGCACCGACGTCACGACGATATTGCCCACATCGCAGGCCGGACCGAGATAGGCGGCATTGTCGATGACGGTCACGACCTTTCCACTGGCAAGCCGCGATATGCACCAGGCCTTTTTGACGCAGGAAAAGCGGTTTGTCTCGCCGCCTGTTGCGGCGGCCTGCATCGCGGTCCTCGCTTCCTCCTGCTGATCTGCGGAAAGCTTGAGACGCCGATCTTCTCCTTCGGGAATCGCCGGACCGTCCAGCATCTTCGGAGGACGATGCGTGGGCAGGACCAACGCTCGCCGCCATTGATCGAAGATGAAATCCGAAGGCTTTTCGCGATTGGAAGCCATGGCGCTCGGTCCAACGACCGCGACGAGAGCGCCATCCTCCGAAATCACCAGATCCGGGGCGCGAGGAGCCGGCAGAAGCAGCAAGACAAGCGTCGAGCCCGCAATGACGGCAGCACCGATATGGCGCAACCGGGTGCGCAGCAGCGTCACGAGCAGGAAGCCGGCGACAGCCACTGCAAAGTACCAGCCGGGCAACCGGCCAACCCCGATGTCGCCACCCCAGCTGGAAACCGTCTTTGCGACCGCAATCACCAGATCGAGGCCGAACCCGACCACCTTCCAGGGCACGGCATCCAGACCGAAAGGCATCAGCAGCATTGCCAGCAGCCCGGCCGGCATGACGATGAAGGAGATGATCGGCATCGTCGCGAGATTTGCCGGAAGACCGTAAGCCGTCAGGCGATGAAAGTGCTCGATCGAAAACAGCGCGGTCGAAAAGCCGCCGATCAGCGAGGTCAGGAAGACACCGATGAAGAAGCCCGCGACCGGAACGATGGGCCTGATGAAAGGCAGGTTGAGAAACGCGTTTTCCCGGACGCGCCGGTCCTTCCACATCTGATAGCCGGAAACCAATGCCAATGTCGCGGCAAAGGACATCTGGAAGCTCGGGCCAAGTACCTCGGAGGGCGAAATGGCGATAATGACAAGCGCGGATAGTGCGACATTGCGCAGGCTGATCGACGGCCGGTCGAAGAAGACAGCGATCAGCATCACGGCCATCATGATGAAGGCGCGCTCGGCCGAGACGGCGAAGCCGGAGATCAGGAAGTAGGCGGTGACGGCAAGGAGCGCGCCGGCGGCGGCGATCTTCTTCGTCGGATAGGCCTGGGCGACGACAGGAAAGAGGCTGAGCAGCATTCGAAAGCCGACGAAGAAGATGCCGGCGGACAAGGCCATATTGAGACCCGATATGGCGATGATATGAGCAAGGCCGGACTGGCGCAGCGCCTCCGTCGTTTCGTTCGAGATGGCGCGCCGCTCGTCGGTCACGAGGGCGGCTGCAAAAGCGCCGGTGTCGCCGGGCAGCACCGATCTTATGCGATCGCCGATGCCGCTGCGCAGCCGGTAGAGCCATTCGAGCAGCGCCTCGGGCACCGATGCCGCGGCCTGCGGGCCTGCCTGCAAGTCGATCTTCTCAGGCGCGCCGTAGAAGAAACCGTTCGCGCCGATGCCGTCAAAATAGGCGCCGAAGGAGAAATCGTTGAGTTCGGGAAGCGCCGGACCTGACGGCGGCGTCAGCCGCGCCCTGCCGGTAATGATGTCGCCGATCTCGAAGGGTGCGCCGGTGCTGCGGGCGATTGCGGTTACACGCTCCGGTGGCCGCTTCAGCGTCGGCGCTTCGGTGGCGGTGACGGCGAGAATGTAGCGCCATCGCCCGCGGTCGTCGCCCTCGCGCCGCTCGACGCGGCCGGTCACCGTCGTCGTCACGGCGGAATCGAGGATCACCGTCGAGGCTCGCCAGGTCTCCAGCTGCGCCGACAGCATGCCGCAGACCACGAAAGCAAGCGCCAGCAGCATTGCCCGCAAAACCACCCTGCTGCTGCCGATCACGAGGATCGCGACCGTCAGCGCCAACAGGCAGAGCAGCAATGCAACGACTGGAAAGTCCGATGCCGCGAGAAACCAGAAAGCGGCTCCTGCACCGAGGAAAACCGGCGAGAACAACAGCAGCCGGCCATGATCCGCCTCCTCGCCCAGCATGCGAAGACCGGCGCGCAGCGCTCGCGCGGCTGCGGCCGGCAGCCGGTGACGCAGCGGCGCCGCCGATTGCGTCCTTGCCGGCCGCGTCACCACGGGCGCCGCAAGATCTGCGGAATCGGCAGATCCGGCGCCTGCTTCCGGCCGCAATTCGACTGTCCTCAACCCCTGCATGCGCCGCCAAAAATCACTCGCCAAGGCAGCCAGAATGCAGCGTCCGATCAAATCCCGCAAGGATAATCGATTGAAATATGAGGGAAAATCGCGGGCACCAAAAGACCAGTCGAATCATCGGCTTCCGCTATGCGCGCAGCTCATCGCTGCAGTGCCTAAAAGGTGATGCCGCAATGCACAAAATGGCGTCACGGTAACTTGGCATTAGCTTCGCGATCATATAGCTATCGGTGAGGACGCTTAACCCCTATGGCGCTTTTGTGGCGCCACCGACATTTCGGAGGATCAGTATGACGGATCAAAGCGCTACAATAAAAATCGGTGACAAATCAGTCGACCTCGCTGTCAAAAGCGGCACGATCGGCCCTAGCGTCATCGATATCGGTGCTCTCTACAAGAACACCGCCTCCTTCACGTACGATCCGGGTTTCACCTCAACCGCATCCTGTGAATCGAAAATCACCTACATCGATGGCGATGAGGGCGTTCTGCTGCATCGCGGCTATCCGATCGAGCAGCTCGCGGAACACGGCGACTTCCTCGAGGTCTGCTATCTGCTTCTCTACGGCGAACTGCCGACGGCCGCGCAGAAGAAGGATTTCGACTATCGTGTCACGCACCACACGATGGTGCATGAGCAGATGAGCCGCTTCTTCACCGGCTTCCGCCGCGATGCGCATCCGATGGCCGTCATGTGCGGCTGCGTCGGCGCGCTGTCGGCCTTCTATCACGACTCGACCGACATCACCGATCCGCACCAGCGCATGGTCGCCAGCCTACGCATGATCGCCAAGATGCCGACGCTTGCCGCCATGGCCTACAAATATCATATCGGCCAGCCCTTCGTTTACCCGAAGAACGACCTCGACTATGCGTCGAACTTCCTGCGCATGTGCTTTGCTGTTCCTTGCGAGGAATATGTGGTCAATCCGGTGCTTTCCCGCGCCATGGACCGCATCTTCATCCTGCATGCCGATCACGAGCAGAACGCTTCGACCTCGACCGTCCGCCTCGCCGGTTCGTCGGGTGCCAACCCGTTCGCCTGCATCGCCGCCGGCATCGCCTGCCTCTGGGGCCCCGCCCACGGCGGCGCCAACGAAGCAGCGCTCAACATGCTGACGGAGATCGGTACGGTCGATCACATTCCTGAGTATATCGCCCGCGCCAAGGACAAGAACGATCCGTTCCGCCTGATGGGCTTCGGTCACCGCGTCTACAAGAACTACGATCCGCGCGCCAAGATCATGCAGAAGACGACGCATGAAGTGCTCGGCGAACTCGGCATCAAGGACGATCCGCTGCTCGAAGTGGCGATGGAGCTGGAGCGCATCGCGCTCACCGACGAATATTTCATCGAGAAGAAGCTCTATCCGAATATCGACTTCTACTCCGGCATCACGCTGAAGGCGCTGGGCTTCCCCACGACCATGTTCACCGTGCTCTTCGCGCTCGCCCGCACCGTCGGCTGGATCGCCCAGTGGAACGAGATGATCGAGGATCCGGAGCAGCGCATCGGCCGTCCGCGCCAGCTCTATGTCGGCGAACCGAAGCGCGACTACATCCCGGTTTCGAAGCGCTGAAGGCTGAACAAGGCAAAAGAAAACCCGGTCAGAGATGAACTGACCCCCGAAAGTTGGACACCCAACTTCGGG
>NZ_NWSX01000080.1 GCF_002531825.1 Rhizobium sp. J15
GAAAACTCTAACCAAAATTGGTCCAGTTTGAAGGGTTCAGATCAGCATCAGCCGCAACTTTCTACCAGCGCCGTCGCTTATCCGATCCGACGACCATGTCTATTTTGTGGGGGAGAACGGTGTTGCCGGTGGTCATGTTGGCGATCGGTGCTTGTACGTTCGCAGGCCTGTCCACGTTTCAAAGCATATATGCCGAAACGCGCGGACTCTCACCGAATGTCTTCTTTCTGACATTCACCGTCACGACTGTCACATTGCGATTCTCCGTCGCGGGTATGATCGGTAAGTTGCCGCTTGGGCGCCTAGCACTCACCCTCTTCGTGACGACACTGATTGGGATCGGACTTTTGGTTTTGAACCCGGGAAGCGAGCTGCTGTACGTCGTCGCCACCGTTCTCTTTGCGATAGGCTACGGTCTCACTTATTCGACCTTGAATGCGATGGTGGTGAACCTCGCTGGCGAACGTGGTCTGTCAATCTCAACGGCCTCCCAAGTCTTTACACTCGCTTATTTTCGTGGGTTCGTTCGAATTCCCGTATCTCGGTGGCACATTAATTGCTGTTTATGGCATCGACGTTGCCATGCTCGTGATGGCGGGTCTGGTCGCTCTCAACATCGCAATCGCCAGTCAGACATTGTGGAGGGCGGTGTAGGAGACAGACGTCCTTCGATAATGATTTCCGTATCGCTGCCCACGTGCCCGCCCAACCAAAGGAAGTGTGTTTATGCAAGTGCTGGATCTCATCGGTATAGGCATCGGACCCTTTAATCTTAGTCTTGCAGCACTCGCGTGTCCGACGCCGCTGCGCACTGCCTTTTTCGAAAAGGAAAGCGGCTTCGATTGGCATCCTGGGCTGCTGCTGCCCAACAGTCGCCTGCAGGTATCTCCGCTGAAGGACTGTGTGACACTTGCAGATCCGACCAGTCCGTTTTCGTTTCTCAACTACCTCGCGGTGCATGGACGGCTGTACAGCTTCGTAAACCGGTGCGACGCGACCACGTCGCGAAGAGAGTTCACACAGTATTTCCAATGGGTTGCGCATCAGTTGCCACAACTCCGGTTTGGGGAGGAGGTTACCGACGTAACCAGATTAGACGAGGGTTACCGCGTGACGACGACTCGAGATCACTACCATGCACGCTCAGTTGCGATTGGCGTCGGTGTCGTTGCAACAATTCCCGAATGCGCCAAACCTTGGCTGGGCGAGAAGGTCTACCATGTGG
Organism: Rhizobium sp. J15; assembly: GCF_002531825.1. Classification (GTDB taxonomy): domain Bacteria; phylum Pseudomonadota; class Alphaproteobacteria; order Rhizobiales; family Rhizobiaceae; genus Rhizobium. The sequence goes on from NZ_NWSX01000080.1 coordinate 1,226, forward strand.
CGAGCTATCTGGATCGGCCACAAATCGACATCGGTGAACGCGTATTAGTCGTTGGTGGGGGGCAGAGCGGTGCGGAGGTTGTTGAACACCTATTGGGCAGTCCGGGTATCGGTAAAATTACATGGGTGACGTCACGCGGGAACCTGTTCACGAGGGATGACAGCTCTTTTATCAACGTGTCATACACGCCGTCTTACAGCCAGCGCTTTCATTCGCTGCCACTTAAAAAACGTCGCACTATTGTCGACGACGAAAAACTCACCAGTGACGGCATTTCAGCAGAATTGAGCAACCGCATTTACGAAACTATCTATCACCGCAGCGCGACTGGCAATATTGACGATGTCATTCAACTGCTACCCGCAGTCGTCATGAAGGAGTTGTCTCCTCATGCGGACGGTTGGCACGCGCTGTTGGCTTCGCACGGCACCTGTCAGCGACCGACTGTAGTGGCTGATCGGGTCGTACTCGCCACCGGTTTCGAGCCTCGCCCGCTAGCGTTTATCGATCGCCTATTGGCTTCCGCTTCTATGGAAGGCGGTCTGCCGGTCGTGAAGGACGATTACTCCGTTCAATTCGAGGACAACGCCCCCGGCCAGGTATATCTGCAAAACCGATCCCCAGTCCAAAGTGGCTTGCAGAGTGTGAATCTATCGCTCGTCGCCTACCGAAACGGTCGCATCATCAATAGCCTGCTTCGGCGTGAATACTATCTGAACGTCCCAGATCGGCCGATCCTTGGGTGCCTAGGTTTACTTCCCGCTCAAGAGACACAAAACGCAAGATAACACTCCAGTGCAGTGCAGCTCGGGGCGCCTGCTCACGACGCAGCTTTACCAGGCGGCTTTAAATCTAAAAAGGAGTTACACATGTTAACCAAAGAACAAAAATCAACATGGGATGACGTTGGATACATTAGGATTGAGTCATTTCTCGATCTAGAAAGCCGAGATAAACTTTCAGCTCTTGTGGCTGATGTTTCGTGCTGGGAGACAAGTGAAGACAAATGGCTGATATGGTTCGAAAAAACAACTGACGGTAGGAGGATCATTTCGAAGGTCGAGAACTTCCTCGAATTTAACGCCCCCCTGCGTGATTTACTGCTGGCTGACCACCGTATCGAGTCGATCGTCGAAGAGTTACTGGGGGAAAATGCCCGCATGCTCAAAGAGTTGCTGATCTTTAAGTACTCCGACAGCGGCGGCTATCGCCCGCATCAGGACATCTACCATATCCCACATAAGCTACCAGACCGGATGGTGCACGCGATTGTTGCAATAGGCATCGACGATTCCGGCCCAGACAACGGAGGGCTTTTCTTCAGCCCCGGGAACCACAAAAAGGGCGTGTTCCCAATGGACGCCGGCGGCGTAATGTACCCCGAGGTCGCGGACAGGCTGGCCTGGGAGCCCGTAACGTGGAAGGCCGGTGACATTTTCATCTTTGACGACTATGCCCCACATTACTCAAAGCCCAACAAAAGTGAAAATTCTCGAAGGGTGATTTATCTCGTGTTCCAGCGTGCCTCAACTGGTGGGCCAACGAGGGCCGAATACAACAAACTGAAACGCGCCTACAACCCTCCCGAGGGCAAGGTCTCCAACATCGACGAGCTCAAGCCGCCGAACGGCATTTTCTATCGCGATTGAAGGCAGAGGACAGAGGCAAACATGTATACGAAACAGATCGACCGCTCAATCATGCGCCAGGAGTATGGCGTTCTGGTGTGCCGGTTACTTGAGCATCTACCGCAGGCAGTCGCAACGGCTTTCGGCACATCGATTGTGGAGGTGGTACCTGGCGATGCGGTCGATCTTCATTCGCACCCAGAGCACGAACTCTGGGTATTGATCTCGGGCAGCGGCGTGTTTCAATCCGATGGAGAAACCTCCGCAGTCAGTGGGGACACGATGGTCTATATAGCGCCGCACCAAAAACACGCGATCAAAAATAGCAGCCCTCAAACCAGCTTAAAGTTCCTTTCGATATGGTGGGATTGAATTGAGAGCAAACCAACATACTTTTTTTGCCTGCTCGGCGCCGCCGTGCCCGAACGGCAAGCTGCATCTTGGGCATATAGGTGGCGTGTACCTTCTCGCCGACGTGTTCGTACGCTACCACCGCATGGTAGGCAACGCGGCCTATCACGTGACAGGTGCGGACGAACATGGCACTTACACGCTGGTGAAAGCCCGAAAGCTTGGCAGGCCGGTTGATGACGTCGCACACATGCACATTGAAGAAATTCTGCAGTGTCTGCGGTCAGTTGATATTGAACCGGACGTATTTGTAAGGACTTCAAGCGAAGACCACAAAGACCGCAGCTTGGCGATCTACGACCAACTAAGAGCGTCCGGCTACGTTGAGCTGCGCGACGGAGAGCAACTGTATTGCGGGACGTGCGAAGAGTTCGCCGCAGACTCACTCGCGGTCGGAGAGTGTCCAGCTTGTAACGCGCCAACAGATAGTAACCTTTGCGAAGATTGCGGCTCGGCGCTGCAACACAATCTACTACGCAACCCGATTCACACGACATGCGGCCAGAGCCTTATCTTGCGCCCGATTCGACAGGTTCATTTTGAGCTTGAAAAATTTGCTCCGGGGCTCGATCACGCCATTGAGGCGAGCGGATGGCCGGAATCCATAAAGCGCAAAGAACTTGACTGGCTACGGTCAAAACTGATGGCATTGCCGATGTCGCGGCATTTCGACCGTGGTGTGACTTTGAACTCCCCGGTGGAGGTGGCAGGCCAAACTTTAATGACTTGGTTTGAAGGATTGTGGTGCTATGAGACAGGAATCGAACGCCTCTGCAAGCAAAATGGCGCAGATCTCGATGACACTATGCGCAACGCGAGCACGAGACTCGTATTCTTCATGGGTCAGGATAACCGGTTTTATTACACGATCGGCGTTACTGCTAGTTTGTTCTCGCGCGGTTATGCGATTCCATACAACCATGCAATTCAGGACTTTTATAAGCTCGAAGGCGCGAAATTTTCTACTAGCCGTGACCACGCTGTGTGGGCTGACGAGGTGGCAGCAGATATCGACACGAACGTGCTGCGCTACTATTTGGCTAGCCTCGCCAAGCCATTTGGCGCAAACGACAACGATTTTCTGATCGAGGGGCTGCTTCAGACCGCGGCTAGAATTCGTGCTTTCGAAACGGCTTTGCGCAAGTACGCCGGATGTAACGAGACGCTGACGGCCGACAAGCTGACAGTCGAGCAGAACCACAATGTTAAACGATATTCCGAAGCGGTGCAGGACTTGCGCGTCTGGGATGCCATGGACGCCATAGACGCCTTTTTCGACGTTGCGTCTTTTTCAAGGGCAGATACCTCAGTCAGCGCAGCGGAAGTTTCCGTATTTCTAAGCCTTCTTAATCCTGTGACCCCGATGCTTGCGGCGCGGTATGGTGCTTTCTTTTTCGGAGCCGGATGGCGGCCGGGGCTCGATGGCGGCACTATCCGGCCAAGCACCGGCTTACGCAAACCGGTTGATTTCCCATTGTTTAGCGACCCGATTCCGGAAGCCTTCATAGAGGCTTATGAAAGACGATTTAGGCAAGTCCGGCCGAATTCTTAGCTTTTAATGACGGCAACCGCTTTGACGATCCCGAGGCGAGTAACGCGGACGCCGACCGGATGACGGCATCTCGATAGCGGAGAACGCAAGGCGGCAGTCGGGCGACCTACTTCGTTCCGAAAGGCCCACGACGGCTTTCTGGCGTGCGACGGCGTCGCGCTTGGCGGCGGGCCTTTCTATTTTTTTAAGGAGCTCGGGAAGTGGGGCCGTATCCAGGATCTGCTCGGCGAGCAGTCTCTTCAGTGTGGCGTTCTCTTCCTCAAGCGCCTTCAGGCGCGTTGATCTTTTCATCACAAATTACTGGCACGCCACCAATATCTTGAACATGCTTCCAAACAGAAGGAGCCCGCCAGTCGATAGCCAGCGTACGGCAAAGCCTCTCCGGTATCGCGATATGATGAACCTACTTCCGCCCATCCGTTCACTAGCATTTCATGTCGCTCGGTGACGCCGCTCCACATCGCCTATTGCTAAGGTGCCATTCGATATTTAAAGTGGATTATCTGCAACTATAACGTCTATCGTAACTATGCGGCCTACTTAATTGATCACCAAACTAACCTAAGCCTTTTTGACGAACCTTCATTGGATCTATGCTGGAAGGTTCTGTACTGGAAAAATCGATTGTTTGGATATAAAATATCCGTTGTTTGGATGTGACTAAAGATGCGTTTCAAGGGCCTTGATCTAAACCTGCTCGTTGCATTGGATGCGCTCACGACCGAGCGCAACCTAACGGCTGCCGCACGTAGTATCAATCTAAGTCAACCAGCAATGAGTGCCGCCATTGGTAGGCTTCGGGACTATTTCCGCGACGAATTGTTTACAATGAATGGTCGAGAACTTCGGCTGACGCCCCGTGCCGAAGGACTTGCCTCGGCAGTGCGTGAAACTCTCTTGCAGGTACAATGCTCAATCATCTCTTGGGAGCCGTTTAACCCGTCGAAGTCTGACAGATGCTTTAGAATAGTTCTGTCCGATTTCATGATGCTGATATACTTCAATAAAATCATTGAGCGAGTTGCTCGAGAAGCGCCCGCAGTCAGCTTTGAGTTGCTGCCTTTGGATAGTGATCCGTACGAGATGCTTAGCCGCGGTGACGTCGACTTCCTCATCGTGCCTGAATTTTTTCTCTCGGGCGCACACCCGAGCGCAAAACTGTTCACAGAGAAGTTTGTATGTGTAGCCTGTTCGACAAATGTGGACCTACCTTCAGCGCTGACGATCGAGCAATATGTCTCCACGGGACACGTCGCTGCCGCGTTTGGGCGCTTTTTGAAGCCATCGGTCGAGGGCTGGTTCTTGCTCGAGAATGGTATTCAGAGGCGGGTGGAGGTCGTCGTGCAAGGGTTTAGCTTAATACCACCAGTCCTGCGTGGCACGAACCGCATAGCTAACCTACCGCTTCGCTTAGTCGAGCATTACGAAAGTACTTTCCCTTTGCGGATCATCAACCTTCCGTTACCGCTCCCCGTCTTCACAGAAGCTGTTCAATGGCCAGCGCTCCATAATGCCGATCCAGGGAGCATCTGGTTCAGGGAGATATTGGTTGAGGAAGCTTCCCGTATGATGTCCTCCAACGCACCTAAAATACATGGGTTGCTACAACAATCCGGTTCCTGACCAAGGTTCCTGCTTGAGTAAGATCCGCCCGAGCCCGAATAAGTTCAACAGCCACCAAAGAGGCTTTTCAAAGGTATCCATCCGGGGAAGGCCGCTGACCTTGCCCCCAAGTTTTATCCAGTTTTGAGTTCGCTCCGACGGTTTTGGGTTGCTGTATTTGCGGCGGTAGCGGCGGGTTGCGGTGCGGAGCAATTGTGGTCCCCCAGCACCCTTCGATTTGCCGCCGAAGGTGCTAGACAGCACGTCGCGCAATCGTCCGAAGGGCGGCCGATCGGCGACGGGCGTAGCGCTCAGCTTCGTCGATAAAATGGCCTGCGGGTCACTCACAGGTGGTGCCGCCTTCAGCTAATCGGCCGCGTCGCGGGTCGTCGCTCCCAATGCAGCCCAGCTTCCTAGGTTTCAGGATGGTCACGGCAATCGCGCTGCCTCCTGAACCATTATATCTCGCATCCAGATATTTGCCGGATCTTTGTCGTGAAGTACCGGCCATTGGACTGCCTCGGTGAATGTCGGCAGCGCTATCGGGGGCGCAGTCATCCGCAATGGTATCGTGTCCTCAAAAAGCCCAACTAGTCGTAACGGAACGGTTGCAATGCGATCGGTGCCCATTAGGGCGGCGGGGATCATGCTAAAGCTTGAAACAACGACTTCGACCCGCCTCTTGAGGCCATGCTCCTGCAAGAAGCAATCTTCTATGGTAGGCTGCTGCGTCCGACCGAACCTAACTACCGCGTGCCCCATTGAAGAATACTCCTCGGCAGTAAGGGCTTCCTCAAGTTGTTTGTTATTACTGCAGCCGACGCAAGTCAGTCGTTCCTGAAATAGATCTATCTTAGGGTGCGCGCTCGACATGAATAGCGGTGGGCTAATAAGGAAGTCTACGTCGCCGCGTCGCAAAAGCTCGTCTGGATTGTCAGTAAGAGGCAGCAAGTCAAAACTAATGCCGGGTGCTTCCCGCGCAAGACGCTCCAGTATCTTCTGAAAAAGAACAACTGTAACGAAATCGCATAAGCTTACTCGGAAATGACGATCTGATTGATCAGGAGTAAATTTATCCCAGGGTATGATATTGAGCCGAATATGCTGTAAAGCCTCACGAATCGCAGGCGCGAGGTCTTCCGCACGCGGAGTTGGAACGAACTCACGACCACGCATCGTAAATAGTTCATCGCGGAAATAGGAGCGGAGCCGGCGGACAGCTGCACTCATTGCGGGCTGGCTCAGATTAATGCTACGTGCCGCCGCAGTAAGGTTGCGCTCAATCATTAGTGCATCGAGCGCGACAAGGAGATTTAGATCGAGGCCCTTAAATCGCATATCTTTTAACTATCCAATAGTGCAGCCCATTCCACAATGGCTGTTCCTACGGCGATGGCTGAATTCGCCTTGACGCTCCTCAATCGATTTGAGGGCGCGGCCACAGAGACTTAATCTCTGTGATCGGAAAGCAACCTGAGGCCAGTCCAGATTAAGCCATAACTCCAGAGTGAACGCTCGTTGCAGTGTAATAGGAAGCCTCCAATGGCAAATCACCAAACGCCAGCTGGCAAAGAAGATAATTAGCACCTGCTTCCTCGACATGATCGAGAAGATCTTGCCTAACTGAAGCAGCAGTACCAACTACGCACAACTGACAGTCTACTGCTGCATCAAAATCCGGCGGGAGGTTCTGAGGAGTCTGTATCCCGTTAATCTCGTACAGAAACCTAAAGCTCCGAAGCCACCGTTGATAAGCCGGGGCCGCGAGCGAAATGGCATGCTTCGTCGTGCTGCCGGCCACCACCATTCGGACCAACCCAAGGAACGGCGCCCGTTTCCTGTCCCCGGCGGTACGTCTCTCGTGTGCTCGGTAGGCATCAGTGATCTGGCGAACAGCAGAAGCAGGGCCCCCGCAGGCAAGATTTGTATCGTTCTCAGCCGCCCAGCGCGCAACCTCAGGACGACTGGTTGTAATCCATGTCGGAGGCTGAGGACGTTGATGTGGCCGCAACATCAACGGGACTTTGTCTAGTTCAAAGTGGTCGCCTTTGTAGGAAAGAGCCTGAGCTCCTTCCTTCATCGCTTGGATGACGATCTCGCTGGCTTCGAGATAGCGCGATGTGGCCACCTCCTCATCAATACCGAAAAAGCTCCATTCGATTGGTAAGGAGCCGCGCCCCATGCCCAACTCGAGCCTGCCACCGCTCAGATGATCCAGCATGCAAATTTCTTCAAACGCACGTAACGGATGATAAAGGTTCAACAGCATAACCAAAGGACCGAGACGAAGATGCTGCGTGCGCTGAGCTACGCTTGCTAGAAATAGATTCGGCGAAGGTCCTCTGCCGTGGGGAGTACAGTGGTGCTCTGCGACGTGATATCCATAAAAGCCAAGGCGATCGCAGACCTCTGCCAACTTCATCCGATCTTCATACTGGCGCCCAATCTCCCTTCCGTCTTCGTCCAAATGGTCGAAGATACCAACCATCAGCTTTGCGGGAAGAGAGTTTGTCATTTAAATGTCTCCAAGTTTGGCGGCGAATTTTCGGTGACCAAGACCGGAGGGTGGCCCCGATGTCTTTCGCCAGGAATCATCGAAAAGCTGCTGGTTCTAAAAAACGATGCTGACGCCGATGAGCTAATCATAATGCTCACGTTGAAATGACATTGAATCATTCGTATTCATGTATGACTTCGCGGTGGGTAACACCCCATCTCGCATACCCACAGCTCCATTCACTTTTGAGAAGCCAAGGATTGGCAAGATCGGATAGTGGTTGTTCAGCTTTTGTGGCGACCCAAATGTGTTAAAGCTGGTATTCGGTTTAATGCGACGAGGCTCCTGCAGTAGGCGAAGAAAGGACCCAGAGCTATGTCTCGGCGCTTGATTGGCAGACGAGAGCGCCTTCTGCAGTTCCACGTTGGCCATGTTCGTCTCCATTTACCGGCCAGGTCTGTGACCTTGCCCTCGGCTGCTCTCGGTGGAGCAACATCATGGGGTCCCCAATTCATAATCGAGGTGTTTAATAACATCCCATGGCTTCGTAAAATTGATTGTTTGTATGGCATTGATCCACCAGGTGAATAACCAGGAATCTTCACCGTCAAAGGGTTGCTGATCGAACTAGCATACGGTCGACCCAGGCGAGATCACGGCCCCTTCCGAAGGTGGAAGGATCAGGAGCCAGTGCGGTTTTGGCCGCAGCGCAACAGCGCCGATACCAGAAATAGATGTGACGCAGTTGGCTTCCGCGTCTTTCGTGCACGCTGTTGTATGTCCTTAACATTCCCCATCTTAACTTCATAGGATCACAGGTTTTACGATAGGGAAATTGCTCTCAACCCTTCAAACTGGACCAATTTTGGTTAGAGTTTTCCGGTGCATTTTCCTGGCTGGGAAAAGGAACGGAACACGATGAAGGCATCGCAGTTTTCGGACGCTCAGAAGGCGTTCATTTTGAAGCAGGGTGATGAGGGCGTCTCGATCGCGGAGATTTGTCGCAAGGCGGGGATCAGTCAGACGACTTACTTCAACTGGAAGAAAAAGTACGCCGGCATGTTGCCGCCAGAGATGAAGAGGCGCAAGCAGCTTGAGGACGGGAATTCGCGATTGAAGAAGATCGTCGCGGATCTGACGTTGGACCGTGAGATGCTGCAGGACGCCATCCGCCGAAAGCTCTAAGGCCTGAGGGGTAGCGGGAGGTGGTGTCATGTGCCGCGATTGGGCGATCTCGATCCGGCGTGCCTGTGGCGCGTTGAACTTCGATCGGTCGACCGATCACTACATCTCTCGCCGCGCCGAGGCCGGTCTAGACCTGTGAGCGCGGGTGCGCTACGGCTATCGTCGCGTGCATGTGCTTTTGGAACGCGAGGGTTGGGGCACCAACATCAAGCGAACCTATCGCATTTACAGGGACTTGGGACTGCAGCTGCGGAATAAGACTCGGAAGCGCCGTGTTAAGGCGAAACTTCGCGAGGATCGGCAAATGGCTGTCGGACCAAATGACGTGTGGGCGATGGACTTCGTGCACGACCAGCTCGCAACCGGAAAGAAACTGCGGGTCCTGACGGTGGTCGCCACCTTCTCACGCTATGTTCCCGCGCTTGATCCGCCTCACAGCTATCGAGGTGAAGATGTCGTGCAGACGTTGGGACGGGTGTGACGATTTTCGTTATAGTGCGCACTATGAGTCCGATTACGCAACATACGTATTGAACCCTCATTCTCTAATCGAGGCGCCGTTACGTGGAACCGCATTTCCTTTCCCGAAGAAATAACCTACCTCACGGCATCTCTATGAAAGGTGACGAGGCGTTAGGTTTGACTGGCCCGTCCACGCGTCTGTAACGGCTGCCCGATCTTCCAAAGCATGCTTGTGTCGATCTCAAGCTCGACTCCAACCTTGCCCGCACCTGTGACTACGGTAGGATAAGAAAAAAGGGCGGTGTCGATCAGTACAGCGATCTTCTGGAGACCGAATGGTGATACGCTTCCTGACGGGTAGCCGAAGAGATCGAGTACCTGTTCTTTCTGAGCAAGCTCGGCTCGTTTCCATCCATACGTGCCAGCAACCGCTTTCATGTCAATCTTTGAAGGTGATGGCAGCAAAACGGCACAAAGGTGGCGCGCAGGATGAGACCGGCGCATCACATCGTTCGCTTTCTGCTCGGCAATAATCATCGTCTTTGCAACGCGCCCCACGGGAACGCCGATAGCGGAGGCTAAATCGGAAGGAGATGTAATAGGGGTGGCGAACTCACTATAGCGCCACAATCGTACCGTCGACGCTCCGATCTGGTGCAGTTCAGCAAGTACGTTCGGATGAACGTCCAACATAGTCGTTTCCTTCCGGTTCACCTGGTAGGACGATCGAGGATAGCTGTTTCAGCGACTGCGAGTACAGCCCTCTTGCGAGTAAGTTTCAGGCGGTTCGCTCCAAAAGCTGCCTAATGCGGCGGCGACCCTCGTTCCCAAAAATACTGAAGTAAGCCTCCAGGCACTTATCGCTATCGAGCATGAAAGGAGCATCATATTTGGTGATATGCCGAATAGCCAAGGCTGGAACCGTTGTGTCGAGCGGTCGAAACATCCTGTTGTGCAAACCGGGCTCCGGGCAACCTGGATAAAATTCACCGATCATGAAACCTTCCTGAATGAAGTCGGGCTTCAGCCGTTTTTGCAGTTGACCAATCCTGATAATCTCTCCTTCATCCTGTATTCCAGGAAGGGCAATGATAATGGCCTTATAGATCCAGTCGCCCGTTCGATCGTTGAAGGACTTTACGGGTTTCATCTGGCTGAAGACGGCGAGCATACGCGCCAAATCGTTTTCGATTTCGTCAACTGCAACAGCTTGCGACGCGGCAACCCGTAAAAGCCCCTTCGTCAGAGCCTCGGGAACGAAAGGGCAAACGCTCCCGTCCCGACCTAAATGAGGATGTGGATTGGAGAGGAATTCTGAGGCATACCGAGCAAATTTCTGAAGAGCTGCGTTTGCATACTCATCATAGGCGTTGTATCCCGCATCAATATTCTTTTCCAGAATTTCGCCCACTGTCATCAATGGACCAATCGTCCCGAAAGGTTGGCTGTAATCTTTCCAAATTTCTTTATTCATTTCGGATCCCTGGTTCGAAAAGCCACGTGCAAAACGGAAGGTCGGGCTCTTGCATGCCAGCTCGGGCGGCGGGCGAGCTGGTCGGGGGCCAATCAAGAGACCGACCTTCCATCGGAAGCGAAGCTCCCGAATTTTTGGTAGCACTCGTAGTTACACTTGTGTAACTGTTTTTTTAAATGGATGTGAAAACAAGAGCGGGGGCTCGTGCACGATGAAGGTTAGTCTCAGGACCGCCCGCAAATTCTTATATTCGTCGTAGTTATGAAGACATACATATGATAAATGTCGCCGCGATGGGATCCGGTAACAGGCTTTGGGTGAAAACAGAACGACCCATTGCGCAGAGGCGTGGCCGTGGCGAAGACAACACGAAGAGAAATATATACGCCAGAACAGATCGACGTCGGCGTAAAGCATAAGCTTGAGAAAATTGACTCGTTTTTGTCAGATCTCGTTAGCGAAAATTCCGAAGAAAAACTATTCCTGAGGAATATTCTTGGATTGATGCTTAAAGTATATCATATGGACGCCAATAACAAACCCATGACGAAGATGCAGGCGTGTCGCTATCTGCCTTTCAAAAACCAGACTGTTTGCCAAAAGTATGTCGAGGCAGCGCATTTGCGTGGGTTCATCGACATCACTCGGGATAAAACGGACAAACGGCGTCTGATTGTTGTTCCAAAGGAGCCGTTGGTTGTCTATGTCAATGAATATATAGCTGACTTCCTTGATGACTGCCGTAGAGCGATTGACAGTGCCGCTCAAGTAGCTACGCTTCCTGAGGAAGGGATGGCAACGGCAGGTTCTTCATCTATTGATAAATCGCCAGCGTCTTCTGGGGCACCTGTGGGTTCCTCTCAAAAGAGAGTCGATCGAAAAGCCAGGAAATTTTAGCGAGTTTTATTGTGGGAAAGCAAAAGTAAGAAGCCGGTCTCGCGCGCGTTTATCCTTTCATCAATCAAATGTTTCCTCCGTAAACAAGCTTCATCGAGGTAACCCGCTTCGCTTAACCGGCCTGACGGCCGGTGCAGGCGCTGCTAGGGGGAGCGGCTGTATCGTCGTTTCGGCCAAGAAACTGCGCGGGAAGTTCGGCGGCATCCTCAGCCTTATCACCTTGGCATTTACGCTATCTTTTTAGGCGAGGCGGAAACCGCTGACGCGGTCCTCCATCTCTTGGTCGAGACAGTGTGACCTGCCACTGAATTTTCATCCGGCGTCTGACCTGCCACTGAGAATTTCTGAACCGCTCCCAAACGTTGGACCACCGGATGCTAGA
>NZ_NWSX01000081.1 GCF_002531825.1 Rhizobium sp. J15
CGATCGGCAGGTTCCAGATCTTGGCAAGGTTGAAGCTTTCGGACATGACGCCTTCGTTCATCGCCCCGTCGCCGGCGAAGGCGACCGCAACCTGGCCGGTCCCCAGCAGCTTTGCGCTGAGCGCCGCTCCGCAGGTGATCGGAGCACCGGCCGCAACGATCCCGTTCGCTCCAAGCATGCCCTTGCGCAGGTCGGCAATGTGCATCGATCCGCCCTTGCCGCCGCAGGTCCCCGTCGCCCGCCCGAACAGTTCGGCCATCATGCTGTCGATATCCACGCCCTTGGCGATCGAGTGGCCATGGCCGCGATGGGTCGAGGAGATATAGTCGTCCTCGCGAAGATGCAGGCAGATGCCGACGGCACTCGCCTCCTCGCCCGCATAAAGATGGGTGTTGCCCGGAATGTCGCCGGTCGCCATCTCCTCCATCACCCGCTCCTCGAAGCGGCGGATCATCCGCATGCTTCGATAAACCTCAATCAGCTTGTCCTGAGAAAGTTGTAAGCCTGACATGTGCTCCTCCGGCAGATCCTCGTCGGACCTCTGCTGTTCATCATCTTTCGCGGCGCCGGATTGCGGATATTCGCCGACATCCGCAATCCGGCTCGTCCCACCCGTCTTGGGAGAGGTGGACGCATTCAATTCTTCGTCGACGCGTCAGGAAAAGAAACGCGTCAATGCATCGGCAAGCGCCGCAGGTTGCTCTTCAGCCAAATAGTGGCCGCAATGCTCGATGGCGGTGCCCGAGACGTCGGTTGCGATTTTCTGCAGTTGAGCCACGAGATCCGGCATCGAGCCTTGGTCGGCACGAATTGCCAGAACCGGCATATCGAGTTTGCCGCGACTGCTGAGCTCCTTATTCTGGTCCGCCGATTGGGAAATCGCGCGATAGTAGGCTAGGCCGCCCGTCAGGCCATTGGTGCGAAAAACCCGCAAATACTCGTCGAAATCGTCTTCAGAAAAATATGCCGGGCTCGCGGCTTTGCGCTGCAAAAACCATCTGAGGTAAATGTCTTCCCGGTCCCTGATGAGAGCTTCGGGCAGATCAGGCAGATTATGAAAGCCTACGTGCCAGGTTCGCCACGCCGTATCGGGAGACCACGGTAGTGTGTCAGGCAGACTAATCCCCGGGATGCCGGTATCTAGTATTGCGAGGCCAAGAACCGTCTCGCCATAGGAAGCCGCATAAGGATAGGCGACCCACGCGCCAATATCATGAGCGGCAAGATAATGCTTCTCGATCCCGAGCTTTTTGGTGAACTCCCGCATGAGGTTCGCGATCGAAAGCGTATCACATCCACGCAGAGGTCGATCGGAATCGCCCTGCCCTGGAAGATCTGGCGCAATGACCCGGTAGCGCTCGCCAAGCACAGGCAGAATTTTACGCCAAGCATACCAGCTTTGCGGAAAGCCGGGAAAAAGGACGATCGTGTCTCCGTCTGCTCGTCCTCCTGAAACGTAGTGAATTCGAACTCCTTCGACTGTGAGAAAGCCGCGCGCGAAACCTTCAATTCCGCTTGAGCGCCAGTCCTGCATATCCATTGTGAACCTCCTTATCGATTATCGAGCGACTAAGCCGCTGCCTTGGCGAGTTTGGTGCTGGTTCTCCATGTGGCGAAACCGACGACCAAGAGGCATGCAAAGAGGAGCAGCGAGAAGATTGCATTCACCGACGGCGTGAAGCCGAAGCGGAGCTGGTTGAACACCCAGATCGGAAGGGTTGGCGCACCGCCCGACAAGAACAAGGTGACCATCACATCGTCGGCCGACAGCGTGAGCCCGAGAAAGGCACCGGCGATAACGGTTCCGCGGATCATCGGAAACAGGATATGCACGAAGCTCTGCCAGCGATTGGCGCCAAGGTCGAGCGAGGCTTCCATGAGGCTCGGATCGAGACGTCGCAGCCGTACAAGCAGCAGCAGCATTGTCACCGGCATCACGAAACTCATCTGCCCAATGACGATTCGCGCGACGCCAGAGGGAATTGAGAATATTTCTGTGCCAAGCACCATCTCGATCCCGAGAACGACGCCGGGCGTGGCGATCGGCAGTGCGAAGGCGAGTTCGAAAAAACGAGCGCCCTTCAACCTGGCGTAATGAATGATTAACGCGAAAATGGTTCCCAGCACCACCGACATCGTCACGACACAGAGTGCCACGATCACCGATCGCCGGGCTGCTTCCATCAACGATTGATCCTGGAGGAGTTCTTGATACCAGTGAAGGGTAACGCCCTGCAGCGGGAAGATCTGCAGGTTAGCGGAATTGAACGAAAACAGGACGATGATCGCGAGCGGTGCATAAAGGTAGATGATGGACGCGACAACGCCAACGGTTCCGAGGCGACGACCGGTGCTACGCCGTAAAGAGTTGCTCTCAGGCAATGTGCCTTCGGCCTCCTCGCTGAGCATCACGCCCTTCGTTGGCAGCATTGTGATTATAGTGCCGAGCAGGAGAGCCACGCTCATCATGAGCGCAACCGCAACTGCTGCGCCATATGGCCAGTTGTTGGCAAATCCGAACTGAGTGGAGACCACCACACCAAGCGTCGTGCCGTCGATACCGCCGATCATGGCCGGCGTGACGAAATCTCCGACCGTCACGAGAAACGCCAGTGAAAAACCGATGGCGAAGTTGCGACGGGTCAACGGCCAGATCAAGTGGAGAAATGTCTGGGTTGGTGTCGCGCCAGAGTCTTGCGACGCTTCGATCAGATCACGGGGAATTTTCTCGAAAGCTCCCATTGTCGAAATGAAAATGAATGGGATGGAGATGTAGGCAAATACGATGACGACCGCGGTCGGACTATAGAGGAAGGCATCTGACGGTTGATCAAGAATACCGCTGGACACCAGGGCAGCATTGAGAACGCCCGACTGGCCAAGAATGATGCGCCAGGCAAAAATGCGCATCAGAAGGCTGATCCAGAGCGGCAGAACAACCAGCACGGTCAGCAGGGTCTTGTAGCGCCTTGCCATTCGCCCGACGTAAAAGGCCAAGGGAAAAGCGATCACGGTTGCGAGAACGCAGCCAAGAAAGCTGAACGTCAAGGTGCGCGTAAGCAAAACCCAAAAGCCGGCCGAGTTCCAGATCCGCGCGTAGTTTATAAGCGATGGCTCAAGGAGGATGACCCCACCCGAGGTTTTGAGGAAGCTCACGCCAATCAATAGCACGTTCGGCAAGACAACGATCAGGAACAACCAGGCAAGGACCGGCACGCTTGCCAGGTTGAGGCTGATCCTGAAGCCCTGCGGTGCAGCCCGCAAAGGTTTCGTGAGGTTCGATGCGACATTATCAGTCATAGAACACCTGCGTATTCTGCAGGTCGAAGTTGACCTGCACCGGCTGACCGACTTCCAGCGATGAATTGTGAGCTGCAGGCACCAAGCCGATCACGTTTATCGCACCACAGCGAACATTAACCTCACAGCTCGTTCCCATGAACAGAACGTCTTCAACAGTTCCATGAAGCGAACCTGGAGATGGCGTGGCAACGTTTTCGCTGACCTGAACTGCCTCATAGCGGATAGCCATACGTGCCGCGCCACAGCGTGAAGCAACGAGACCCGGCAGCGCCACATTCTCGACGTGCGCGACCGCACCATTTCCTGCGGCTTCAAATGTCACGGGGATGAGATTGGACCGGCCGACAAATCGGGAAACGAATTCATTCTTCGGCGCGAAATAGATTTCGCGAGGTGTGGCAAGCTGCGCGATCTTTCCTTCATTGAGCACCACCACGCGATCCGACATCGACAACGCTTCGCCCTGGTCGTGCGTCACATACATGAACGCGATACCGAGCTCCTTTTGCAGAGCCACGAGCGTATGTTGCATCTGCTGGCGCAGCCGCAAATCCAGCGCCGCCAGGGGTTCGTCGAGAAGCAGCAGCTTCGGCCTTGAGACAATTGATCTTGCCAAAGCCGCCCTCTGCCTCTGGCCGCCTGACAGCTGGTGTGGAAGCCTGTCGGCAAACGCCGACATCTCGACGAGCGACAGAGCTTCCATCGCCGCAGTAGATCGGCTGGATTTCGCATCGCCGCGCATCCGTAGTGGGTATTCTACATTTTCCCGCACCGTGAGGTGCGGGAAAAGAGCGTAGCTTTGAAAGACAGTGCGTACGTCGCGCTTGAACGGAGGAACGCCGTTCATGGCATGCCCCGACATCGTAATTGCGCCCCGATCCGGATGCTCGAACCCTGCAACTGTGCGCAAGATAGTGGTCTTTCCAGAACCGCTCGGGCCTAGAATTGAAAAGAATTCTCCGCTTCTTACGGCAAAGGAAACGTCGTCGAGCGCAGGCTTGTTTGCGCCGTCATAGGTTTTCGACACGCCTTCAAGCGAAAGCACCGTTGTCTGGGAGGTACCCATCTGTCTTCTCCGCGTTCGCGTATCGGCTCAAAGCGTACCAGCGAGGAAGTCATTCCAGATCTGGATGCGCCGCTCGACATCTTCCGGCTCGCGGAAAAACACCAGGTTGCTTTTGAACGAGGGATCCTCGGAGTCGAGAATGTTCGTGTTCTTGAGCTCCTCCTCGGTGAGGCCGGCCTTGCGCGCCGCCTCCGGCGTCAAAACGCCATTGCTTCCGGAGAATTTCATGAAACGCGTTTGCCACTCGACGGACATCGTGTCATTCAGGAATTTGTAGACGATATCCCGCTGTCCCTTGGGCGTGACGAAAGTTCCCTCGATCCAGGAGGGGGTTCCTTCTTTAGGAAGCGAGTACTTCGCGTTCAGACCCTTCTTTTTCAGCGTGTTCACGACTGTAACGTTGTGGCAGTAACCGAGAAGCGCCTCGCCCGAAGCATAGACGTTTGCCGCATCGTCGAAGCCACGCGTGACGACGCGAACCTGCTGACGCAATTCGCGAAGTGCCTTCGTAACCGCGCCAAACTCGTCCTCGCTGAGTTTGAACGGATCCTTCGCCCCGACGTAGAGAGCGATCATCGGGATGGTGACGGTCGCGTCATCGAAGATGGTGACCTTTCCCTGATACTCCTTGTCCCAAAGGGCGGCCCAGCTCGTCGGAGCTTCCTTGATAACGTCAGCATTGTATTGAAGCGGCTGGGTACCCCAATGCAGCGGAATGCCCATCAGCGTACCATCGACCGAAAGCGGATCCTTCCAGTTCAGTCCGGGAAGAATGTTGGCGACATTGGGGACCTTAGATAGATCAAACGGCGCAATCTGACCGGCTTTCTTGAGACGGCCGGCCGTTGAGGCCTCTGAATAGACCACATCCGGCTTGACCGCGCCGGACTGAAGCTGCGCAAAAACCTCATCGAGCGAGGAAATGATGACCGGCTTGATCTTCGTGCCGTTTGCCTTTTCCCACTCGGCGATCCAGTCCGGCTCGTCGTAGCTTTCCCAAGTCAGAAGCGTGATCGGCTCCTCTTCCGCACGGGTGACGGATGCGAGGAAGGGTGTAAACAAACCTGCGGCGGCGAGCCCACTACCAATTTTTAGGACCTGGCGACGGCTGGCGGTAAAGCGTGTCGAATCGTTGGTCATTTTTAGAGTTCCCTTTTTTGTCATTGGTCCAAGGAGCCTTAAAGTTAGCCTAACTAACGACAGTTCGGTTAATGATCCAAATGTCGTTGCCGGCCATGTCTTAGGCCCAGCGAATATTAACGGGGATGCTTTTTGACTGCCCGGACGTCCTCGAGTCCGGCAGGTCGTTTGCTGAAGGACCTCCTACCGTTCAGCCCTATCATCCTCCCGCTCTTGCATCCGACGGTCAAATCGCAATTCACGATGACCTGTGATAACGAATGCTGATAACCAGGCGATATGCGATCAAACGCCAGTTCGATAAGGAAAATTGATCACCCACCATTCAATTTCATAATTTGACGCCTGCGACTGACGAGCAAATAAAAATCAGAACATTCTTGATCGTCGAGGAAAAATTCGTGTTGCTATCTTCAAATAGCGCTGCGGACCGCGCGCCAGAAGCCATTCGTGCAGGCGCAAGATCCGGTACTATCAGTGGCCAGACCTCCGGAATGGCCAGAGGGTTTGCACAAGGAAATCTTGTTATCCTGCCAAGAGAATGGGCGAAAGATTTCTTGAATTTCTGCCTCGCAAATCCCAAACCCTGCCCGCTATTGGCCGTGGGTCGGCCGGGTAATCCATCGTTACCTGGCGCGGGGCAAGACATCGATATCCGTACCGATGTGCCGAGCTACCGGATCTTCCGCAACGGAAATTTGGTTGACGAAGTTGAGAACATTACAAGTATCTGGCAGGACGACTTCGTGTCCTTCCTGATCGGATGCTCATTCTCGTTTGAATGGGCACTGCTGGGCGCCGGTCTCACTGTCCGCCACATTGAACTTGGCACAAACGTGCCAATGTATAAAACCGATATCGAATGTGTATCGGCAGGACGCTTTTCGGGCCAGTATGTCGCGTCAATGCGCCCGATGAAGCCTGCAGAGGCCATTCGCGCAATCGAGATCACCTCTCGGATGCCGCAGGTTCACGGTGCCCCGGTTCATTTCGGTGATCCGTCAGCGATCGGGATCGCAGACATAACCAATCCCGATTTCGGCGATCCGGTGCCCGTCAGAGAGGGAGAGATCCCGGTCTTCTGGGCGTGCGGTGTCACGCCGCAGGTGGCCTTGGCTAACGCAAAGCCACCGATCGCGATCACCCACTCACCGGGATGCATGCTGATCACCGATATCCCCGACGATGATCTAATTACTGGAAAGTTTCGCTTTTCTGCGCCAGAGTTGTGACCGCGCAATCGGGCCCGCCTCTCGGGCGCGCCTGCCCGTGGACACGAAGGATCTGTTATCGTCCTGCTTTCCGCGCCGGCGCGCGCAGCACTGGGGGAACGGCATGATTGATCTTCGTACCTTGGAGACTTTCTACTTCGTTGCACAGACCGGCGGTTTTAACCGTGCCGCAGAGAAGCTCCACACCACGCAACCGGCGGTCTCGGCACGAATAGCCCAGCTTGAGCAGGATCTGAATGTCAGGCTATTCGATCGCAACAAGCACGGCAGTCATCTGACGGCTAAGGGACGTGACCTTTTACGATATGTCGAGCAAATGATCGCGCTCCGCGTGGAGCTTGTCTCGGCGATCGCTGGCGATAGTGCCCTGCGCGGTAATTTGCATCTTGGCGTTTCAGATACCATTGTTCACACTTGGCTGCCCGAGCTTCTAAAGCGGCTCAGTTCCGACTATCCTGGAATAACGCTGGCGATCGACGTCGATGCTTCAGCGGGCCTCGCCGACGCATTGCTCAACAATGCGATCGACGTCGCGCTGTTGATGGGCCCTATCACTGCCGGGCACGTGACGAACATTCATCTTTGCAGCTACCCGCTGGATTTTATCGTCCGCTCGGATTTTCCTGAGCTTGGCTCCAGCATCGGCCTTCGCAAGCTCGCCGAATATCCAATCATCACTTTTGCCCGCCACACACGACCCCACTCGGAATTGAAAGAACTCTTTCGCAAGGCTGGTGTCACAGGTGTCCGTCTCTTTGCAAACGCATCGCTGTCATCGATTATTCGCATGACGCTCGATGGCTTGGGAATTGCAGCAATTCCAAAGGAAGTTGCGCTCGAGCACCTTGATAACGGCCGTCTGCGCCTGCTGGCCCATGAAGAGACGCTGCCCGTACTCTCATTCACAGCAAGCTTCATCCCTCGTCCGGATATGCCACTGAGCGGTGTGGTCGCCAAACTTGCACAGGAAGTCGCAAACCACGGCGCTGTTGGCCCCAAACACCCTTCCCGTTAGAAGCTGGCCAGCGATGCCGCCGGCCAGCTTCGCCTCAGGTTAGGAAATGCGGGTGTATTTCTCAAGCGCCACCGATTTGAACAGATGACCATTCTTGGCACCGAAGGCCTTCATTGAGTCTGTATTGTTGTGGACGTCGAGCGCCTGTTCATCGTCCCAGATCTCGTAGAATAGGAACTCGCCCGGCCGATCATTCGACTGGTGGAGATCATACTGGACGAAGCCTGGCTCTGTCTTTGCGATAGGCACGAGCGTCAGCAGCGCGTCCCTTACTGCATCTTCCTTGCCTTCATGGGCGATGATGGTCGCCACCACAACGAGTTTGTTCTTCATCTTGACCTCCAGATTATTGAATCTCAATGGATACGTGGCACTTGATCGAATTTGCGATGAAGCAGCCCTTATGCGCGCGATCGTGAAGGCGTCGGAGCGCCTCGCGATCAGGCTGCTTTTCGCCGCTGAACGTCGCCTTGGGACGCAGAGCGATGTCGGAGACCCACATGCCGCCCGCGGGGCTCTTCGACACCCTCCCGGAAGCCTCGTCCTGATAGGCGGTCACGGCATAACCGCTGCCTTCGCAAATGGCGAGGAAGTACAGCATATGGCAGCTCGCCAACGCGCTCACCAGCAATTGTTCCGGATCTGCTAGTGACGCGTTACCGAGATACTCGGCGGCGGCAGAAACTGGAATGGTAACCGTCGGGCTGATGATCGCCTTGTGGTCACGGCTGTACGTTTTCTTTTGTTGTTCGTGTGAAGCGGCTTCCCACTCAATACGAACGATATGTTCTGACATCCTTGTCACCCTTTAACCCGATTTTGCGCCGTAAAGGTCGCGGAGATGTTTCCCACTAGCTGAGGGCCGCCAACATTGCTTCGGCGATCGCGAGATCGTCGTCTACTGGGCCGCCCGAAACGCCTACGGCGCCGACGACCTTGCCGTCGCGAATGATCGGCAGGCCGCCGCCGAAAACCACGAACGGCCGCGCGCCGACCGCTTCCAGGCCGTAAAGCGGGCCATTCGGCTGAACCGCCTCCATCCACTGACCGGAAGGCGAACGCAGAGCAAGCGCCGTCCAGGCCTTGTTCTGAGCGATCTGTACCGTTGACAGTGCTGCGTCGTCGACCCGCAGAAAAGCCAGCAGGTTGCCGCCGAGATCAACGATCGCCAGGGACGACGGCTGTTTGATCTCTCTAACCTTTGCAGCGCCCGCGGCAATGGCGTTCAAGGCTTCTTCATGCGTGATGATTCTGACCATCGTAGTTCCTCGATCTGAGCCTGTTGGAAAGCAATGCGTGCGGCGGTCCGCTCGAACGGACCGCCGCATCCTCGTTCATGCCTAATTGTAGATCCCGCCGTCCACGTTGATCGCCTGTGCGGTCACATAGGAGGATTCGTCCGATGCCAGGAACACGAACAGGGGAGCAACCTCGTCGGGCCGTGCCTGACGGCCGAGCGGAATGACCAGGGGAACAAGCGCTTCCTGCTTTTCGCGCCCACCGATGAAGTCGATGACCGGCTGGTTGAAAGGTGTGTCGATCCAGCCAGGGCATACGGCATTCACGCGGATGCCGTCACGCGCCAGTTCAATCGCCAGCGTGGTCGTCAGACCGATCACTGCGGCCTTGGACGATGAATAGGCGAGGAGACCGGCGGCACCACGCTTGCCTGCAAGGGACGACATCAGCACCACGGAAGCTTTGCCGGACTTACGAAGCTCCTGGACCGACTCGCGAACAAAGACGAAATTCGCCCTGACATTGATCGCAAAGACCTTGTCCCAGTCACCGGTGCTGAAATCCTCCAGCCTGCCGGAAAGCTGGATGCCGGCATTGAGGCATAGCGTATCGATGCCCTTCATCCATTCAGCCGCTTGAGAGATCGCCGCCTTGATCTCGGCTTCCTGCAAGAGATCGGCACGTATGAACTTCACCGCACCGCCAAAACGCTTCTCGACGGCCGCGCCGCGCTCAGCGTCGATATCCACGACGCTGACGGTTGCCCCTTCGGCAACGAACTGTTCAAGGATCGCGAGGCCGATGTTTGCAACCCCACCGGTAAGCAAGATCCGTTTTCCTGAAAGACGTCCTGACATCGCATTCCCTTTCCTGTTGTTCGATGATTGCCGACCGCGCTTGCGGCGCCTTTTAGGCCCCGGCCTGTTTGATGGTCTTTTTGATTTGGTCGTTGACGGCAGCAGCGGCTTCCATCTGCGGCATGTGGCCGGTCGCCGGGACCTTGACGAAGGTTGCGTTGGCGGGGATTTCGCCTTGCTGCGGCAGCGGCACGATCTGGTCCTGGTCACCCCAGATCAGCGTGACCGGGCATGACAGGGCGCTGAGCGCTGCGCCGATCGATTGCTTCTGGCCGCCGTTATCGGCAATGGCGTCCGCAATGGCCGAAAGCGCTTCGGGAACGCCTTCCAGCCGCTTGAAGCGCAGCGTGCCCTCGACCATGTCGTTGGTGATCTTGGAGGGATCGGCAAACAGCCGCTCCAGGACAGCCTGCAGCGGGCGCCGGCGCTCGGCGGCGATGAAGTCGGTGAGGAAGTCCCGATTCATCTGCTTGCTCAGGCCAATCGGTGCGATCAGCGTCAGCGATCCGATACGCGAGGGCTGACGCGCAGCAAGAGCCGCGGCAATCGCACCGCCGAAGGAGTGCGCGACGAGATGGATCCTTCCAGACGCGATCGGGGTGACTGCCTCTTCGATCGACGCGGCGATCTCGTCAACGACATTGCTGCCCGCCGCCGGCGAGGAATCGCCATGACCGGGAAGATCGACGGCGATCGTGCGCATCGTTTCGGCAAGCACCGGCTGGTTGAAGAGCCAGGTCGTCAGGTCTCCGCCGAAGCCGTGCAGAAAGAGCACGATGTCGTCGCTCGGCTCGCCGGCTTCCAGCAGGTTCAGCGAACCGCCCGGGACCGCGACCTTGCGCGGGAGGGATACCCCACCCTCGCCCTCTTCGCCGCTGCCGATGCGATCGGCATAGCTCTGGATGAAGGCGTCGATCTCTTCCTGCGTGGCGCTCTCGTCGGCAATCACGCCGGCCAGCGCACCGACGGGGGCCGTCGTGCCTTCCGCCAGAACAATCTGCCTCAGCGTACCGCTGGCGGAGGCTTCCAGCACATTCGTCACTTTCGTGGTCTCGATCTCCAGGA
>NZ_NWSX01000008.1 GCF_002531825.1 Rhizobium sp. J15
TCCGATGTTTACGCGGCTTTCACCGGAGGGATACGATGTAATTTGGACCGGGCAACATGATTGCCATGGGACGCAAGCTAACTGAGACTCCTGCGCGGGAAACTTTCAGGCGAAACTCCATTGCATTAACTACAACTAGACAAGTATCGCTGTTGCTGTTCAACCTTGCGTTATGTCTGACCGGTTGATTCTCCTGAGTGATGATGGCGCGCAGCTCGATGCTAACGTTGAGATGCATGAGCGAGGACTCATCCTGCACAGTCGCAGCGGCACGAGCCGCAACCGCGACTACCGCGCGGCACTCGAAATGCTTCTATCCCGTTTGGACCACGCTCAGATCGCCTACCGAATCTACCTCGACAGCAGGCCGGTTCAGGGGGTCAGTCTTTCCGAGCGCGAGCTTTCTTTTGATCGTGTGTCGCCGGTCGAAGCGAGGTTTCGCGAACTTGTGCGGGCGATGAATAAGGACAGCCCCAGCAATGGCGCTCTGCGGCGGCTTTTGATTGAAACCCCTGGTACGGGACTTGCGCGGCTCCGCGAAGTCGTCGAAGGCAAAAGCAACATAGTCCGCCTTTCCGCCAGCGAACTGCGGAAGGTGAAACCATCCCATATACATAAGGCGGTCCGAAAGCTTCTTGACGGCGGTGATGCCCCTAACTTTGCTCCATCGCGGGATTATGATGCTTTAACCGATACGGGCATTCCCCTAGCGCCCAAAAAGGTCTTCGGTCTGGCCCTTGAGGAAGCGCTTGGAATAGAGGCTTATCCTGCCCACTTTAGCGCGGGATGGGGTCAAATCTGCTTCGAGCTGCTCGAAGAAGCTGGCCTCTGGATCACGCCGAAAAAGGGGGGCGTTGCCCGTCCCAAGCCTGACCCCAAGAAGTTAGAATTGGAGCTGGCTGATTTTGCGCCGACCGAAGAGGAGCGCAGTTGGATAGAGGGTAACCCGAGAATCGTCTCCCACCTAAAGCGTGAAAGAGCCTCCGGTCTAGCAAAAGAAAAGCGGGAAGCTTTCATTGCAGAACATAAGCGGCTTTTCTGTGAGGATTGTAAGCTCGACCCTGTTGAGCGATATGGCCCTGAAGCGGGGGCCGCGTGCATTGAGGTTCACCACCACGGAACTCACGTGGCGAACATGCAGCCTGGACACAAAACCAGCATGGAAGACCTCAAGTGCTTGTGCGCAAATTGCCACCGCGTCCTGCACCGCAAGCTTACTCTTGGCCTCTCGATCTTGTTTTGATCACTTTATGATTTTAGAAAGTATCGGCTTAGGCGGGCGTCGCTTGTGTCATTGCCATTGTTCCACTTCAATTTGGCAATAACCATAAACAAACGAATCATCCCAGCCAGCGTTACAATAGAACTTGCACCCCATTTCGCTCCTCTTACGCTGAGGATTGTTCCACGCGCCCATAAAGCGAACGGAGCCGGTGTTGCGAACTTCAGTTTGCTTAGCTCGCCCAGTTCCCGAGATAGCTTTCTTCCCTGCCGGCAATGGCTTGGGATACCATACATCATGACGCTCATACCGATCGCAGTTCGCTGAACCGTAAATCCGACAGTACTCTTTGCCGCCGGAAATATGGCAGCGTGGATTGCGAATTGTGACGCCGGAAGGTTGAATCAAATCCGCTGCGAGCAGCATATTCATCGGTATAAAAAATATTGCAGCCAAAACTACTCTATTCATGACCCCAACTCCATGAATTAGAAGAAGCTAAATAATGGGCGCGTGGTTGTTTTTAGTCAACGGTATTCTTGCTCAGCGTGCATAGTCACAGGTCGCACAAATAGCGTCCGGCGCGATGCGCGAGCCACCGACTCCAATTAACCTTTGCGCAAGAATTCAGACGGCAGTCTTACGGCCTCGACACACTGGCGCGCTTGTTCAAGCAGCGGCCCCCCGGAGTAGACGCCGAAGGTCATTCCTTGACGCTTGTGCCCGACCACGACGGCGATAGTGCTTTCAGGCTGTCCTGCCTGCTCGGCCTTGGTGATGAACCAGCGGCGGAAGCTATGGAAATTTACAAGACCCCTGCGCTTGCCTTCGCGCCTGTCCTCGACGCCGACACTGCGGCGGTAATCAGTGAACTCATTGGAAGTCTTGAAGGACCGCTCACGGAGCGACGTGGATTTCTTCACGCCAGGCCATTCGGGGAAGATATCATCGTTAGGCAGCTTCCCCTTTTTCCTTCGCTCGATGATCTCGACCAGGTCGGGGTGGATGGGGCAGAGGCGTGGCCCAGGCTCTTTCTTTTGGGGCTTAAATATGAACACCCCATCATCTCGGCAGCCCTTCACCTTGAGGCACACAATGGCGTCCAAGCGGGCACCGGAAAGGGCAGCAATCCTCATAAGGTCGTCCATCTCGGGCTTGGTGGGTCCGCTGAGCAAAACCCTGACTTCGTCGTCAGTAAACGGACGCTCCTTCTGGTCGGTCGTCTGCTGAGGCTCACGCAAGCGGCGTCCCTTCCAGACATTGGAATCGACCTCATGCCGGTTCTCTAACCATGTCCAATAGACCGAAAGGCGGCTAACGTATTTGTTGAGGGTGACAGGGGTGAGGTTGGCAGTGAGGTCCGGAAGCTCATCGCAAAACCGCACGGCCTCCTTCTTGGTCATCGATTGAAGATAAGGCGGCACACCGGCCTTTTCGCACCAATCCTTCAAGAGTTTTATGGCTCGCTTATCGTCTGCCAACGTGCGAGCCTTGACGTGTGACATCCCTAGAAACTTTTGGTGATGAAGATCGATTGGTGTCTTGTCCCCGCGCGCTAACTGAGAAAAATCCGTAGCGAGGCGCAAGCGATCGGGGTCGAAAACTTCACTGCCGTCCTCGTCAACGGCGATCGGTCGACCTGCAAGGGACTCCGCCTGCCAATCGATCTCCTCATCTATCTCGTCTCGCTGCGTCGGATCGAAAGCACGCTTACGCTGGTCGGCAAATCGAACGGCCTGCTGCATTGCCCGCTCACGGCTTACTGATCGGGCGGCCTCCAACGAGAGTGATGGGTTTTCCGCATGTGCGATAGTGGCTTTGAGGTCGGCTATGACATCCCATTTGAGCCGGTTCGCTTCTTTGAGGCTGTCCGTCCCGAGTGATTTCTTCAGTTTGGTGCCAAGTTCCGCACGCAGCTTTTTCGGCACGTTCACTACAACGCGCCATTGGTTGCCGTGAAGTTCCAAAAACATGCGATCAGATGAGAGGGCCAAGAATGCCTCCGAGTACCCAAGAAAGTACCCATATCTAGTACCACAGGCATCTGAATTTCAATAAGGATTTGACATAGAATAGAAATTTCTTAGGCGGGGTTGTCTCCCGCTTAGCTCCACCACGCTTCGCCCTTATGGGCTTCGCGCGGCGCAGCCGCGGGAAACCATTAGGCCGAAACATTGATGTGGTATGTTTATATTCTCCGCAGCGTTGATTTTCCCGATCAGGAATATACCGGGTCTACCGCAGATCTGAAACAGCGCTTTGCCGCTCATAATGCCGGAAAATCTACCCACACTGCCAAATTCGCACCGTGGAATTTGCTCTGGTACTGCGCCTTTCCCGACAAATACAAAGCCCTTGAATTCGAAACCTATCTGAAATCGCATTCCGGCAGGGCGTTTGCCAGCAAGAGGTTGGTCCAGTCGAATCTCGATCCAAATCGCCGCGTCAAGCGAAAGACCGATTCCGAATAAGCGCCAGTACGTGCGAAAGCCGAATAGCTGGAGCAGGTGAGATGCTTGGCGTATTCACAAAGAAAAAGCTTTAGGCGCCCTAGTGAACTCCGGTAGGCTCGCTCCCTCGAGCCGCATCCACACCACCACCATCACTCTTTCAGCGCTTCACCACCCCGCACCGACACCCCGGCGGCCTCCATCCCCGCAAAGAACCGCTCCTGGTCCTCCACCCGCGCCAGCCGCTTGATCACTTCGCGTCTGACGTTCGGGATCAATGCGGGTGCCTTGCTGTTGATCCAATCGAGCTGCTCCTCAGCCTCCTGCGTTTTCCCGCGGGCGCCGAGGATGGAGAGCAGGACCAGGCGATGCATCGGGTTGTAATTGAGGTCGGACATGCGCGACCATAGTTCCGCGGCCTGCGTATCGCCGCGCATGAAGGCGCAGAGCGCCATTCCGACCTCGTAATAGCCGCGAGGGCCGGCATTCTTGCCGACGGCCTCCGAAATCAGCGTGCAGCCTTTATCCCACTCCCCCGACATCGACAGGCGCAGGCCGTATTCGCCTGCCACCTCGGTATCGTTCGGATTGCTGGCATAGGCGGCAGCGCCGGCGACGAGCGCGCCGGCCGGGTCATCGCCGAAAAAGTCGGCGAGCATCAGCGCCTGGAGCGCGCGCGCATTCTTCGGGTCGAGCCGCACGGCGCGTTCGGCGAGTTCCTTTGCAACGCCGAGTGTTGCGGACGTCGATTTCATCTGAAGCTGGTACGAAAAGCGGAACTCGTCGAGATGGATCAGCGAAAGGAGGGCGACGATATTCGAATCGGCCGGCGTTTTTTCCACGGCCTGCTGCAGGCAGGATTTCGCCACCGCCTGAGCCTGCACGGTCATTTCGCTGCGGTAGCTGTAGTAGGACAGAATGCACGAGAAAGCATCGGCCTTGCCGGCAATCGTGGCGGTATCGCTCTGGAATATCACGCCGAACGGGCGCGCGACCGCCGTCGCGATATCGCCGGCGAGGCTTGCTTGCGTTTTCGGCGTGCCCTGCACCGTCATGTCGGCATCATAATTGCTGGCCCAGATCACCGCCGCATCCGACCGCCGCACGAGCCTTGCCGTCGAGTGCAGCTTGCTGCCCTCGAGCCTCACGCTTCCCTGGAGAGCGTAGAGCGCTTCCGGCGAAGCTTCGCCGTTCTTATTCCGCGGCATGGCGGTCACGACGACAATGTCGTCGAAGCGGACCAGCTTTTCGATGATTTCATCGGTCATGACGCGGGAGATGTCGGATGCAAGCTTTCCCTCGGAGCCGCTTTCGAAGCGCTCGACGATGATGGTGGGGCGATGATCGGCTGCCGATGCCGTCTCGCGTTCCGGGCCCGGCGATCTCATCTGCTGAAATACGGTGGCCGCCGCGGCGATGATAATCACCGCGCCCGCTGCCAGCAGCCGATATCGCGGCCGCGGCAAGCGCTGGTTCATTGTGTCCCGGCCGACTGTATCCTCGACCACATCGGCCTGTTCGGCGTCATTCCCTGGCAATCCCGGCCCTGGCAATCCCGACCGATCGGACTGATCGAGCGGCAGCATGTCCATGGGCTCGGCGCCCCTGACCGCTTCGAAGACCGGCGCGTAGCCGCCCTTGGGAATTGTGATGACGATCCGGTCGGCGCTGCCGTCTGTCAGGTAGTAATGTTCGAGTTCCCGTCGCAGCCGGCCTGCTTCGATACGGACGCACGGATCCTGCTGGGCATCGAAGTTCGCATCCCTACCGAAAACGGCCTGTGCGATGGTGAAGGCTTTCAGGTAGTCGCGCCGGCCTGCAAGCGTTTCCGTGACGACGAATTCGAGAAACTTTCTTGCCCGTTCGGGAAGACGAAACTCCCGGCTCGAAAGAATGCGCTCGAGTTGCCGCTGCACCTCTTCCTGCGAAGGGCCCCGCCTATCAACGCCTGCATTCTGCATCGGCTTCCCCCCGGATTCCGATTGCGGACAACTCGTAGCATGCTGCCCCAACAATAGTCCCGACCCGGCATCACGGCAATGCCGCCCAGCGGAGTAGCCTGCTTGATGCCGAACGAATTCAATGAATAACCAATGACCGGCATAAGACACAATTTGCCGAATGCCACCGTAGGATACCGTATTCTACCGGTGAGGACATGTATTTTACTGCCTTCGTCTCTTAGCTCGCTCTATCATTACCTTGTATTATGGAGGAAGCTGCGATGACGTCACCCGAGACCTCTACTCCCCATGCCATGACCAGCGCGGAGGAGCTGCGCAAACGTGCTCTGGAGCTTCAACTCCTGGAGATGGAGCGCAGCGAAAAGATCAAGGCGCGCGAAGCGAAGAAACATGCGGATTTCGTCGAGGACTTTTTCCGCAAGCAGATCGGTGAAACGGAACGCACCGTCATCAAGCGGCTGGTCATGAAGGCGGCCGCGGACGGCAAATATGAGGCGCTGATCTACAGCTTTCCATCGAGTTTCTGCACGGATAGCGGCCGGGCCATCAATAACGGTCTGCCCGGATGGCAGAAGACGCTGCAGGGAAAGGCAAAGGAACTTCTTGAACTCTTCGAGGAGGTTGCCAAACCGCAGGGTTATGGGCTGAAGGCTATGATCATCAACTTCCCGGAAGGCATGCCGGGGGACGTCGGCTTCTTCCTCACCTGGGAGCCGCCTGTCGATTGACCGGCAGAAGCGGGAACGAAGGAATATCACCGTGAAAGCGACCGAGATCGAGCGCAAGTTCCTCGTGCGCAACGATAGCTGGCGCGATTGCGCCGGCATGTCACACGTGTTGCAGCAAGCTTACCTGTCACATGATGAAAACTCCGTACGTGTCCGTTTGATCGACGGCCGTTCCGCCTGCCTGACGATCAAATTCCGCACGGCGGGGCTAGCCAAAGACGAATATGAATACGAGATTCCCGTCGAGGAGGCGCGAGACCTGCTTCTTCATGCGGCCGGTCATATCATTGAAAAGACTCGCTACCGCGTCCTCCATGACGGAAGAACCTGGGATGTCGACGTCTTTGCCGGAGCCTATGAGGGATTGACCCTCGCAGAGATCGAAATGGCAAGCGAAGATGATCGGCCCGACCTGCCCCAATGGCTCGGACGTGAGGTCACGGGCAACAAACGCTACTCCAATCGCGCCATGGCCGCTGCCCTGTGCGAGCCGCATCAGGCGCGAATGGCCGGAGCAATGCCAGGAAAAGTCTGAACGGCTTTCCATCTGGAACGGTCCGGCGCTTTCGCAAGATCCCGAACCGTTCGAATAACCTATTCGTTCACGATGGTCCAATTGGCGTCCGGGTTGAAGTCCTTGATCGCGGCGGCGCGCTGTTCCGTCTGCGGTCCGAGATCGCGCTGGTAGATCACGCTCATGCCGTTGACCATAAAAGTCTGCACGCCGGTGACCCGATATGTGACCGGCCAGGCGATGAGCGCAAAGCCGCCGGTCATGTAGCCGTTGACGATATAGCTTTGCTTGCCGCCCAGCACATTGTCGCCCTGGGCGGTCAGGATGCGATAGCGATATCCGAAATAACCCTCGCCGCGCTTGGCGGCGCCGAAGGCGGCCGTTTCGACCAGGCCGCTTGCCGGGCTTTCTTCGGGATAGACATTGGGATCCCAGTAGAGGCCGTCCAGCTTGCCCGGGCTGCTGATCAATCTTTTTGCGAACTCGTAAATGCCGTCGCCATCGCGGTCGGCGGAGGCATAGTCATACTGCGCCGCCACATATTCATGCATGGTGTCGATCGTCGCCAGCTCGTTTTCGCCGATGCGGCGATTGACGATCTCCTCGAGGCCGCGTTGCGTATCGAAGGACCATTTGCCGTCCTTGTTCTCCGTCAGCGGAAACGGCAGCGGCCAGAGCCGATCGCCGATCAGCACGATCTTCGCCCCTTCGGCGTCCTTCAAGCTCATCCGCCGCCCGGCGCCCTCCCGGATCAGGCCATAAGCGATCATGGCTTCGTTGCTGGCGCGCAGCCTGTCTGCATTCAGGCCAAGTACATCGGCGAGATCCCCGATATTATCGGAGCCGAGCACCGATTTCAGTCGATCGAGCGCCGCATCCGGGCTGTCGAACTGCGGTGAAGGCGTTGCCGCCTTGTATTCGGCGAGATCCGTCTGTCGTCCTTGTGAGAGCGCCGGCGTTGCTTGCGCCGCGCAAAGCGCTGTGGCGAGCATGAGCGGGATTACGATCGATTGAGGTCTCATGACGTAACTCCATGGGTCGTAATGGGTGTCATCGCCGTCCCCTGCCGCCACCGCCGCCGCGGCCGCCGCCGCCGCGCGACGGCATCGGGCGCGAGTGATGAACGGGACGCGCCGACTGGCGGTGAGCGCCCATGCTTTGCGCCCCCCGTTTCGAGGCGACGACCTGCTGGCGGCCGGATTGGACATTGCCGAGTGCGCTCGGCTGGCGTCCGCGATTGTCGGGCCTGGCGGCCATCTGCGGTTTGTTGGCCCGGTTGACCGATTTCTGCGTGGGTTTGGACGGGCGATTGGCGGATTTTTGCGGACGGTTTTCCGGGCGGGACACGTTCTGGCGATTGGCGGCCGTAGGCTTCGCCTGCGGTTTGGCCTTCAGCCCCTGCACCGTTCCTTTTCTGATATCCTCCGCGCGCGCCGCGGTACCGCGATTGCCCGGTCTCTGTGCCGCCTTCATGTCCGAGGCCTTGTTGCGCAGCTGGTTGCGATTGTCGGCCTGAAGCCCCGACTTGATCGTCGACCGGTCCAGCTTGGCAAGCTGATCCTTGCCGATGCTGAGCTTGCTGCGGTCGACATTGGCCCAGTCGACATCATTCCATTTCATTTTTCCGTTGAAGTTGCGGTCGTTCAGGCAATTGTTGCAATCGATGTCGATATCGCCGTCCCAGCGGCCGCCCCACACGCCCCAATCGTCCCAATTGACGATGGCCGCCCAGGTGAGCCCGGTGACCGCAGCGGCAAAGAACCCCGCGCCCGGATAGTAGTAGTTGTCGTAGTAATCCGGATAATAGGAGATCGGCGCCGCCGCATAGTCCGGCTCATAAAGCATTTCCGGCGGATATTGCGGGATGTAGATCTTCTCGGGATCAGTCGGCCGGATGATGACGTTGTCGTTTTCGGTGACAACGGTCACCTTGTCATCCGTCTTGATGATGTTTTTTGCCACCGCCTCGTCGCGAAGCTGCTGAATGGCGATCAGGACGTCCTTCTGCTGATTGGCAAGCGCATCGGCGAGCGACTGGGTCCAATCGAGATCCTCGCTCATCATCTTGATAATGTCGGGGTAGTTGAGCAGCGAAACGACGCTGCCGTCCCAATCGCTTTTAGGCTTGAGATCGGCGTTCTTCTTTTTCGCGTCAAGAAAGCGCTGCGCTTCGATGATCTGCAGGGGAAAGAGCGATGCTGCCGAAATCGCAGCCACCAGCTCGTCCGGATAGAGCGCGATCCGCGCCACCAGCACCTCGAGTTCATCTTCCGAAAGAAGGGTCGCCGCAGCTTGTTCTGTGCCCGTTTGGGCAGGCGCGGCAGCCGGGGCGGGAGCCTGCGCTCGCGTGGGAAAGGCCGGCTGCAGCGCGATGATCGCCAGAACCGACAATCCACCCAGCAGTTTGCGGGAAATTGCTTTCATCGCACGTCGACCTCCCCTGAATCAGTTGCATGACGAATGTGTTCACGGAGACTTGGGACCGGCGGCAGGCGACCGCCGGAGCATCACGATTTTCGATTGCGATATCGCCTCCCGCATCTCTTTCAACAGCGCCTCGACCAGGCCTGCATATTCCAGCCGCCGCGCCTCCCTCACCGGGAGAGGCAGCTGCTCGACACGCGCCAAAGCCTCCGCTGCGGCAGCGAGATCCTCACACATGCTGCGAAAGGCGTCGCTGACGTAGAAAAGTCGCTGCACCAGCCTCGCCTGGTCGGAAAAATAAGCCTCGGCCGTCTCAAGGGCGGACAAATATGTCGATGTGCCTTCTCCCGACGCCATTTCCGCCCCCGCCGCCGAACTGCGCTAAGCAGATGAGAGAAATTATATATCAGGCGAACCGGCTGCAGACGTAAAATACGCGATCTTACGATGCGACTCGCTGATCTCGCATTTCCACTTGCCGCACAGGCAATTTGATCCGTCGGATCATCCGCGAAGGTCTCGATAGAGATTACGCGATGCTACGGGCCTTTGCGCCGAAACGGGCCTACTATTCCGTCCTCGCTTGCGATCAATGGCTCGGCTGGACCAAGCCGGAAGGGGAGGGGTCGTGTTTCTCGACTATTTTGCCTTGGGTGTGCTGGTGTTCGTCGTCGTCACGCTCTTCTATGCGGTGATTGCCATTCACGACATTCCGCATCTGATGGCCAAGGCGCGCAATCACCCCCATCAGGACGCCATCCATGTTGCCGGATGGGTCAGCCTTTTCACGCTTCATGCGATCTGGCCGTTCCTGTTCATCTGGGCAACGATCTACCGCGAAGACCGCGGCTGGGGCATCCGGCAGGACGGAAAGCTGTCGGCGGAAGCCGAAGCGAATGCGGAAATTGCCCGTCTCCATGCCCGGATCGCCGAGCTCGAGGCGCAAACCTCGGAGCCGCAGAGGGAGAACGCCTGATGGACCTGCTTCTCATCCTGACCTATGCCGCGATCTGCTGGACGATCTTCAAGATATTCAGGATTCCGGTGAACCAGTGGACGCTCGCGACGGCCGTCCTCGGCGGCATATTCCTGATCTCCGCCCTCCTGCTTCTGATGAGCTACAATCATCCCTATTCGAGCGATGGGCGCATCTATTTCACCTCGGCTCCCGTCATTCCCGTCGTCGGAGGCCAGGTCGTCGAGGTTCCGGTGACGCCGAACGTGCCGTTGAAGAAGGGCGACATCCTCTTTCGCATAGATCCTCGCCCATACCAGTTTACGGTCGATCAGAAGAAAGCCGCGCTCGCCGAAGCCGAGCAGACCGTGCTGCAATTGAAAGCGGCGGTAGACGCTGCCAATTCGGCGGTCACGGGCGCCGAAGCCTCCAGGGACAGGTCCTTGCAGGCCTTCGAAAAATTCCAGCAGTCGAACGAAAATGCGAAGTCGAGCGGCCGGGGCGCGGTCTTCTCCGAACTCGAGGTCGAAAACCGGCGCGGCATCTACCTGACCTCCGAGGCTGCGGTCGATACGGCCCGCGCGCAAGCGGTGCAGGCAAAGCTTGCCTATGAATCCGAAATCAATGGAACGAACCCGACGGTTGCCAGGTTGCAGGCGGAATTGAAGAATGCGGAATATGAGCTCGACCAGACGGTCGTGCGGGCGCCGACCGACGGCTATGTCACGCAGGTCTTCCTTCGTCCCGGCATGATGGCCAATCCGCTTCCGCTGCGGCCGGTCATGGTCTTCATCGACAGCCAGGACCGCATGCTGGCGGCTGCCTTCATCCAGAACTCGTTGCAGCGCGTCCGTGTCGGCGATGAGGCGGAGGTCTCCTTCAAAGCCGTGCCCGGCAAGATATTCAAGGCGCGGGTGCAGGAGGTCATCGATGTGATGGCCCAGGGCCAGTTGCAGCCGAGCGGTGCGCTGATCGACCCGCAATCGCCCGAGCGCCTGGCGGCCGGGCAAACGCTGGCTCGTATCGAGCTGCTCGAAAATACCGACGAATATCAGCTGCCGGGCGGGGTGGTCGCGGACGTCGCTGTCTACACGCACCATTGGCACCACGTCGCCATTCTCCGCAAGGTCCTGCTGCGCATGAGCAGCTGGATGAACTACGTGTTCCTCGAGCACTGAAAACGGGTGCCGCTCCTGGAGCCGTCGCCGATGCGATTTGGGCGAGGACGGGCACAAGGGCGCCGGGGCAAGGGATAGGGAGCCAGCCGTGATAGGAAGTCTTCCGATGTTGCGGGGCCTTGCCGGCTTCAACAAGGACTGGCTCCGCAGTGACATTCCAGCCGGGCTGTCGATCGCCGCCGTCGGCTTGCCGAGCGCCATCGCCTATCCCGCCATCGCCGGCCTGCCGCCGGAAATGGGCATCTATGCCAGCATCGTCGCGCCGATCGCTTATGCGATCTTCGGTCCCTCCCGGCTTCTGGTCGTCGGCCCCGATGCTGCGACCATGACCGTGCTGGCGGCCGCCATGGGCGCCATCATCGCAGCCGAACCCGCTGGGGCGGATCCCAATAGGGTCGCCATCGCCTCGGCCCTTGCCCTCGGCGTCGGCATCCTCTGCATCGCGGCAAAATTGCTGAGGCTCGGCGTTCTCGCGAGCTTCCTGTCCCGTCCCATCCTCGTCGGATTTTTTGCCGGCGTGTCGCTGTCGATCCTTGTCGGGCAAATCGGCCGATTCACGGGGGTGAAGATCGAATCGGACGGATTGATCCCGCCGCTCGCCGAGATGCTCGCCAAGAGCGGCCTGATCCACTGGCCTTCGCTCATCCTCGGCCTCGCCATGTTCATGCTGCTATGGATTGTCCGGGCCTTTCGTTTCAGAATTCCAGGCCCTGTTCTGGTGGTCGTCCTCTCGGTCGTTCTTTCCGCGGTCTTTGACTTCGAGGGCCGGGGCATCGCCGTCGTCGGCGACATTCCAAGCGGACTGCCGAGCTTGTCCCTGCCCGCATTGCATCAGATGCCTCTCGACAAGATCGTGCTCGGTTCGGCCGCGATCTTCCTCGTCAGCTTCGGCGCCGGCATCGTCGCGGCCAGAAGCTTCGGGTCGCGGACCGGCGAGGAAGTGGATGCCAATCAGGAACTGGTCGGGCTTGGCGCCGCCAATATCGCGCCCGGCCTATTCGGTTCGTTTCCCGTCAGCGTCTCGGATTCGCGAACCGCGATAAACCTGGCGACGGGGGGTGTTTCGCAACTCGCCGGCCTGGTTTCGGCCGCGACCCTGATTGCTGCACTCGTCTTCCTTCAAAGCGCGTTGCGGATCCTTCCGATCCCGGCACTTGCCGCAATCCTCGCAACGGCGGCGATCAGCCTCATCGACGTTCATGAACTGAAGAAGATCTGGCGCATCAGCCGCATGGAATTCATTTTCGCGCTGATCGCCATGTGGGGCGCGATCAGCTTCGGTGTTCTCAACGGCGTCGTCGTCGCGGTTGCTGCAACCCTTGTCTATCTCTTGCGTCGGACGATGTTCCCCCGCGACGGCCTTCTCGGGCGCATCGAAGGGCGGCCCGGTTTCTTCGAACTTGCGCGCTTTCCGGAGGCTCGCCCCATCGAGGGTGCGGCCGTCTTCGCGATCCAGGGCAGCATTCTGTTTTACAACGCCGACTATGTGCGCATGCGGTTGACCTCGGTCGCAAAGGAGCTTCCCGCCGACACCAGATGCCTCGTGCTCGATGCCGGCGCCGTCACCCATATCGACAGCACCGGCTCCGCCGCGCTCGACGTCGTGGCCAAGGTTCTCACCGAGCGGAATATCGTCTTCGCGGTGGCCGACCTCGGCGAGGAAAGCCGCGGCATTCTCGAGCGTGCGGGCGTCGTCAAGGAGATCGGCCCCGAGAATTTTTTCAACGGCAGAGAAGAGGCGCTGAGAGCGCTGACCGGAAATGCCGGCGAGAGCGGCAATGCCGCTTCGGCGGGCCATGCGTTCTAGGCAAACCGGAGGGAGAAAGATGGACGAGAACTACGAGCCGAGACAAACGGACGGAGAGGCCCGCGTCGGCAGGGACAAGAAGAAAAAGAAATGGGATTACGACAAGGAAATCGGCCGGCTGCAGGTGGAACTGGCCCATCTGCAGGCCTGGGTCAAAAAGGCGGGCGCGAGGGTCGTCATCATCTTCGAGGGACGAGATGCCGCCGGCAAAGGCGGCATGATCAAGCGTATAACCGAAAAGGTCAGCCCGCGCGTCTTTCGCGTCGTGGCGCTGCCGGCGCCCACCGATCGCGAGAAGTCCCAGATCTACATGCAGCGTTATATCGCGCATCTGCCGGCGGCCGGTGAAATCGTCATCTTCGACCGCAGCTGGTATAACCGCGCCGGCGTCGACCGCGTCATGGGATTCAGCAGCGAAAAGAAAGCGCAGCGCTTCCTCGAACTGGCCCCCCGCTTCGAGGCCGCGATCGTCGAAAGCGGCGTCATTCTGCTGAAATATTTCCTGACCGTCACCGAGGAGGAGCAGGAACGTCGTTTCCGCCGCCGGATCGACGACCCGGTGCGGCAGTGGAAGCTCAGCCCGATGGATGTCGAATCCTATCAGCGCTGGTGGGACTATACGCGCGCCTATGACGAGATGCTGCGGATGACCGACAGCAATCATGCGCCGTGGTGGATCGTGCCTTCGGATGACAAGAAACGCGCCCGGATCAACTGCATCTCGCACATCCTGCAGTCCATCCCTTACGAACGCGTGAAGTTCGAAGCGCCGGATCTCGGGAAACGCCAGAAGCGGCCGGCTGACTTCATGGAAGACCGCAGCGTCCGTCACGTTGTGCCGGATGCGACGTCGTAAGGCGACCTCAGCTGAAGCAATTCCCAGGCAAAGCGGGAAGCGGTTTTGCCGGAAATTGCATCAGGACAAAAGGTTGGAGCGGTTCTGCGTTTGCGTGAAAAGCTGAACCGCTCTCGAACGAGGCGGACGGGATGCAGCCATGGAGAATACAGGCGATCGGGCGGCGCAAGCAGCGGGGCCGGGGCAGATTTCGATAGAGGCAAGGATAAGCGATCTCGTCCGATTGGGCATTATCGGGCTTTTCGCCTATTGGACCTTGGTTCTCATCGCCCCCTTTGCACTGATCGTCATCTGGTCGGCCATCCTTGCGATCGCGCTTTTCCCGCTGTTCGAGGCGCTCTCTCGGGTGATTGGAAACAGGCCCGTCATCGCCGCCATCATCATCGTCGTCTTTTGCCTTGTCCTGATCATTGCGCCGCTCGCCCTCGTTGCGGTCAATTTTGCCGATGCCGCGCAGATGTTGATCGGCAAATTGTGGACGGAAAACTTTACGCTGCCCTCGGCGCCGGCCGCCATTCGGGAATGGCCTGTCGTCGGCGAACGTCTTCATGACATCTGGAATCAGCTTGCCGGCGATCTGGCTGCCACCGTCGTCAAGTTTCAGGCGCCCATTCGTGAAGTTGCGGCCGTTATCGTCGCAAAGCTCGCCTCGATCGGCGGCGGCGTGTTGAGCTTTGTCGCTTCGATCATTCTTTCCGGCATATTTCTGACGAGGGCGGCACCGCTGGCTGGGGCAATACAGGTGCTGGCGAGCCGGATCGCCGGTGAAAAGGGCGTCGGCTTTGCCCGGTTGGCCGGAGCCACGGTGCGCAACGTATCCCGGGGCGTCATCGGCGTTGCCTTCCTGCAGACGCTCCTCTGCGGCTTATGCTTTGCCGTCTTCGGCGTCCCGGCGCGTGGGGCACTGACGTTCGTGATCTTCATGCTCTGCCTGATGCAGCTCGGGCCTGGCCTCGTGCTTCTTCCCGTCATCATCTGGTCGTGGTTTTCGTGGTCGCCCTCCATTGCCTTTGCCTTCACCGTCGTTGCGGTGCCGATCATGGTCATCGACAACATATTGAAGCCCATCCTGATGGCGAGAGGTCTCTCGACGCCGATGCCGGTCATCCTGATCGGCGTCATCGGCGGCACTCTTTCCCACGGGCTTCTGGGCCTGTTTCTGGGGCCGGTCGTGCTCAGCGTTTTCTATGAGCTCCTGAGGGCCTGGGCATGGCCGCAAGTGATCTCGACCGAGCCGGAAGGCAGCACAGCCGGTTTCGATGTCCAGACGGAACGCATCGGACCCGCTGATTAAATGCTTGTCGCAGCCCGCGCCGGCCGGGGCTTAGCGGCTCTTGCAATAGACGACAACCTCCTGCTCTATCTCGCGGCAGAGCTGTTCATACTCGCTGATCAGCTCTTCCGCCATCGGGCTCTGTTTTCGAAACCGGTCCAGCGCATCGACGGCAAGATCATAGGCTTCAAACATTTCCCCGAGAGCCTCACTGGTCACGCCAGCCAGAAGATGCCGGATATCGGGGAGTCTCAACATCAGTTTTCTGCGACCGCGCTCCTGGCTCATCGATCAGCTCCGTATTCAAGACATGCCCGCAATGGATACGAAGTGATGAAAGCGCCGGATCGTTCCCTGGATCACAAATAAATGTACCGATTCGGCAGCGAGGCGCCGGGAGGTGCTGCGCTTGAGACAGGAAAACTCGCATCGCAGAACTGGCTTACGTCAACCAACGCTCGATAATGCGAAGCGGCTCTTGCAACTCCAAGCTCCTGGGCTATGATGCTTTAGAAAGTGCTTACATAATTGCGTGATCTTGTCGTAGGGGCGAGCATGAGAAACGCAACGCAGGCCAATGCGTTCAGCAGTCTTGGGCCGACGGCTGAGGAAATCTGCCGACAAGTCGAGCGAATTCTCGCAAGTGAGGAATTTCACGCGCCGAAGCGCGGTCGAAATTTCCTAGAATTCGTCGTCAGCGAGACGCTCGCCGGTCGGTCGAGCTTCCTGAAGGCGTTCACCATAGCCAATGTGGTGTTCGGCCGGGAAGCTTCGTTCGACCCGCAGAATGATCCGGTCGTCCGGATCGAGGCCGGTCGCATTCGAAAGGCGCTGGAACGTTATTATCTCGTCGCGGGCCAGGCGGACGAGGTCATTATCACGGTGCCCAAAGGCGGGTACGTGCCGCATTTCGAATATCTGAGGGACGAACCGGCGTCGCCGCCGGCCGAGCGGGACCATTCACGGACCGAGGAACCGGCCGATCCAAATCATCCGCTTCAGCAAGAGCATTCTCCGGCTCCGCCGGCCGCTCGCCGCCTTGGAGCCGGTCTCCCGACCGCCCTCGTTCTTCTCCTGCTTGCTCTTGCATCTGCGATTTTCATTCTGCGGGGTGTACCGACCGGCTCACAACCATCAGCCCTGCCGACCGTTGCTGTCGAGCCGTTTGCGGAAAACAGCTCGGTTGCTTCGGGTTCGGATATCGCCCGTGGCCTGAGAGACGATGTCATCGGCCAGCTTGCCCAGCTCGATGACATTGTCGTGGTGACCGATCCGATAACCGGTGGTCGCGCCGCTGCTGCCGGCTACGTGCTTCAGGGCAACGTCCAGATGGACGGGACGAGGCTGCGCTCCGTTGTGCGGCTCGTGCGTCAGGCGAACGGAGCCGTCATTTGGGCCGATAATTTCGATGCCGATCTTCGTGTTCAGAACAAGCTTGCAATTCAGGCAAGTATCGCCCGGCAGATCGCCGATGCGATAGCACAGCCGCAAGGCGTCATCTTTCAGGCCGAAACAGATGTCGTCGCCGAGCCGGTACGGAAGGCGGATCAGGCTGCTTTTGCCTGCCGTCCCGCCTATGCCAGCTATATCAGGGCGATGACCGCGCAAAGCCACAGCGCGGTGCGCGAGTGCCTGCAACAGGCAACCCGACGGGCTCCCGACGATGCTGCGTCCTGGGCGCTCTTGTCACTGATTTACCTTGATGAAGTGCGATTCCGCTACAAGCTCGGCACGCCGGCTTCGGCCGAATCTCTCGAACTGGCAAACGCTTCGGCGGAACGGGCGGCATCGCTCGCCCCTGACGATCCCAAGGTGCAGCGCGCCGTCATGCTGGCGAACTTCTTCAGAGGAGATATCGACAAGGCGCTGGCGGCAGGGACCGCGGCCTATGCCGTAGATCCCAACGACGTGGAAGTCGCGGGCGAATATGGCTTGCGACTGGCGATGTCCGGAAAATGGCAATCGGGTTGCGAGCTGGTAGCCATCGCGATTGACAAGAATGCCGGTCTCAGAGGCCATTACGAGGGCGGGATGGCGATGTGCGCATTGATGAGGGGCGATATCGAAGCGGCGGAACAATGGGCGCGAATATCCGATCCCGACGGCAACCCCATGCGTCACCTTGCATTGCTGTCCATTCTCGGAGCCGCAGGCAAGATGGACGAGGCCAGGCTGGAGCGCGATTGGCTGCAAAGCCACGCGCCGGCATTGATGACGAACATCCGCCAGGAGATTTCCCTGCGCCTGCAACGGCCGGAGGATCAGGAGAAGTTCTTCGACGGGCTGCGCGCTGCCGGGGTGACCGTCGCCTCGCCTCCGGAACGGTGACGAACGCTTCGGAACGGACGGTTCCGTTATGGAAACGGACCTGTGGCGCTGAGCTTGCGGCTGCGTGAAATCTCCATGGCGATTTGAGCCGCAATCTCATCCTCGACATCGAGAATGGTTTGAATGCGCAGGTCGCGATCATATTGATTGGCCCAGACGACCGCGCCGTCGGCGCCGTTTATCAGGCGGACCTGCAGATGCAGGACGGTGCCGTCGATGAGAGCGCTTCCCTGCAGATTGAACAGCGAACCGAGCGTCGCCACGCCGGATCGGCCGGGCGCAAGAACGACGAGGCTGTCCACCTTCATCAGCTTGGCGATCAGCTGATCGGCCAGTCCCTTGGCAAAATCCGCTCCTCGGTCAGTGCCGCCGAGCGCCGCGAAGGGTTCGACGATAATCGTCGCCTTGCTTTTCGCCGGCGAGGCGGCGGATGCCGGCGGCGCTTGCGGCGTCGAAAAATAGGATGCGAGCGGACGGATGAGGACGAGTGCCGCAGCCGCGCCGATCAGAGCGGCAACGGCGACCGGCAGCAGAAGATCGCGATGAGGCCTCCGCCGCGGATTCTCGCGGCTTGGCGCCGCTGTCGTTTCGCCTGTGTTCGAGGCGGCTTCACCGCCCGAAAAGTGCGGGGCATAACCGCCTTTGGGAATGGTGATGTTTATCGGGTCGTTGCTTCCAGATACAAGATAATACCGTTCGAGTGCGCGACGGATACGCCCGGCTTCGATACGGACGACAGGATCGTTCTGCCCGTCGAAGGAGGCGTCGCGCCCGAAGACAGCCTGTGCGATCGCAAAGGCCTTGAGCTGTTCGCCGTGCCCTTCCAACGTCTGTTCCACGATATAGTGCAGGAAGCGGCGGCCGCGTTCGGAGGCAAGGAATTCCGAGCTTGCCAATATGCGATCAAGCTGCGCGCGAATGCTCGCGGGGTCCTGACGCGCCTGGCCGTCCTCTTCCTCTACCGGTGCCATCTCGACCTCCCGCGATACCGCCGTATCGGCGGCTGCATTCTTCCCTGCAGCCGCGCGCCGACCAGATCACTTTGCCGGCGTCGCAGCGCTCGCCTGCTGCGCGCGGATCGCTTGAGTGGCCGCCGCCGCGCCGCCGCCCTTGTCGTCGCCTCCGACTTGCACGGTCGGCTGCGCGAACGAGATCCCGTTTGCCAGAAACACCTCGCGGATCTTGGCGTAGGCCTTGCGGCGGATATAGGTCTGCATGCCGGGAACCGTTGTCATGGCGAAGCTTAACACGATGCCGTAGTCGGCGAACTGCTCGACGCCCTTCATCTTCAGCGGTTCGATGAAATGTTGGCCGAGTTCAGGATCTTCCATCAGTTCGGCTCCGACCTTCTTGGTCAGTTTGCGCGCTTTTTCGATGTCGGTATCGAAGCCGACGGTGATCCTGAACTTGTCGATCACCCAATCCCGGCTCAGGTTCTCGACGGCACCCAGTTCGCTGAAGGGCACCGTGAACACCGGTCCGCGATGATGGCGCAGGCGGACCGAGCGCAGGCTGAAGCTCTCCACCGTTCCCTTGTAGTCCTTGGCCTGGATGTACTCGCCCACGCGGAAGGCGTCGTCGAGCATGTAGAAGACGCCGTTGATGACGTCCTTGACCAAAGTCTGCGAGCCGAACCCGATGGCCACGCCGAAGATTCCCGCTCCCGCGATCAGCGGACCGATCTGCACGCCGAGTTGCGCCAGCACGATCAATCCGGCCATGACTGCGACGGCGACGGCCAGCGCGTTGCGGAAGATCGGGAGAAGCGTGCGGAACCGCGCACGCCGGGCCGCGTCGGCCGGCGCGAGCGATGTGGTTGTGGTCGATACCCGGAGCGTTCGGTCGATCCAGCCCCGTGCTACCTGCCAAAGAAGGTCTGCGACCACGAGGATCAGAACGCTCTTCAGGCCGCCGTAAAACAGAGCGACGGCCGTCGGGTCGCGCTGGCCCAACGTATCGGGATTGAGGCGCCAGACGAGCGCAAGCCATCCGACGGCGAGCGCGATAACCGCGGCGCGCGCGCCGCGGGCGATCAGGATTCCGCGCAGGCTGCCGGGATCGCTGGTGAAGGAGAGTGCGATGCGGCCGACGGCTCTGAGGATTCCCGGCAATACGAGTGCATAGATGCCGATCCAGAACAGGCCCTTCATGCCGACACACCAGACGAGCCACAGGATGACGAGGAAGCCCGTAATCGCCACTTTCCAGGTGCGGCTTCCCGCCCAGATCGACCACACGGCCTCGATGGCAAGCAGCAGTCCAATCACCGAGAAACAGTAATTGATTGCCTCGCTGACGGGGGCAGGAACGCCGAGCGGTTCGCCGATGGCCGCCGTGGCGACCGCAAAACAGATCACCCCGAAGAGGATCATCAGCCTTCTGCGCAGCGGGGAGTCGACTGCCGCTGCCGACAGCAGCACCGCCGCCAGTCGAAATAGGATGAACGCAGAGAGATAGGCAAGCAGCGTCAGCCGCGCGAGAGGCGGCCATTCGATCGCGAAAAACACGATGCTCATGGCGCCCGCGAATATGCCGACCGGGATAAGCCGGCCAACCAGCGTATCGCGGCGAACGGCAAACCTGCGATAGATAGCCTCGGCAACGAGGCCAAAGGCGATGAGGCCGGCGAAGATGACGAAAACCGGTGCATAGCCTCTGCTGATGGCGTCCTGCCTTGCCCTTGTCGCCGCCGCCGCCACTTCCGTCGGTATGGCAGGTATCGCCGCGACGATCTCGTTCACGCGCGCCCGCGCGCCGGCTTCCCATTTGGCCAAGGTCGAATTGGCCGATGGTGAGGGCGGTGTCGCAGGCTCGCTCCCCTGCTTGCGGCTATCAAGCCAGGCCTTGACGTCGGGATCCTGCAGAAGGCGCACGAGTTCGTCGATTTTCTTGCTCGGATCGGCCGCAGGCGTCTGCGCGAAGGCATTCAACGCGAAGAGCAAGGCGGCGGTAAAGGAAAGAAGCCATCTCAACCCGGAACTCCTCACTGCGTCAGCGTTTGTTGCTTCAGGTCGCCGTCGAGCGTCTGGTCGGCGGAACGAGGCGGTCTTTTCTTCGTCACAGGCTGCTCGATGATCGCAACCGGTGCTGCGACCGCGGTGGCGGCGACGGTGCCGATATTCGTCATCGTTCCGCCGACGACGGCCGTAATGCCCTGGCCCAAAGTGACCTTGGAATCCGTCAAGGTCTGGCCGGTCATGAGGCGTTCGCCGATGAGCTGGACGATCTCGGGACTTTCGGCAAATTTGCCGTGATTGAGCCTGTCGTGCGTTTTCACCTTCGTCAGGTCGATGGCGGTGATGCCGGCTTTTTCCAGCCTCGAGCGGTAGGGCTCTTCCGCCGGATTGATGGCGCCGAGACGGGAAACGCGGCCGGTGATGAAGCTGGAAACCGCGAGAGCCTTGTCATCCTGGGACACGAAGATCGTGAATTTGGGACGCGGATCGCCCATCTCCACATATTGCTTGGCGAAGACCTGGATGTCGATGTCGGGCGAGGCGAGGATGACGTTGCGGATCTTCGAATTGACGTGGCCGTCGCGTATCCCCATCTGCCGCAGGGATTCCATGGCAAGCCAGGTCCCCATCGAGTGGGCCATGATGGTGATGTCCTTGACGTCAGGATCGGCGGCCAGTGTGCGCAGCGCCTGTTCCAGCGCCGTGCGGGAATAATTCGTGCTTTCCTTGTCGTATTGGTAGGCGGTGATCTCAGCTCTCGACGGCCAGGTGAACAGGATCGGCGTCGCCTGCATCTTGCTGTCGTGCACGATCTGCGCCAGCCGGAAAACCGAATCCTCATAGGTGTTGTTGAAGCCGTGAATGAAGACCAGCGCATGTCCGCCCTTCACATGCTGCCGGAACCAGACGCGCCCCTGTGCGACGGTGTCGATCTGCTGAACATTGGTCACGGCAAAATCCGTGGCGGGATCGGGTGGAAGGCGTTTCGGCCACTGCAC
The DNA here is from genome assembly GCF_002531825.1 of Rhizobium sp. J15. Classification (GTDB taxonomy): domain Bacteria; phylum Pseudomonadota; class Alphaproteobacteria; order Rhizobiales; family Rhizobiaceae; genus Rhizobium. The sequence continues at coordinate 21,655 of NZ_NWSX01000008.1, forward strand.
GGTGCCGGTTTCGCGTTTTGCCGGGATCGAAATCGAGATCTGGGTCAGATGCGGCTTGGAACTGCGTTCGCCGTTGAAGAGCGTCGCCGGATCCCCGGACGGCGATCGCGTGGTCGCAACCAGCATGTCGACCTTGGATGTCTGCGCCGTCGACAATGACGTTGAAACCGGCGTCATCACGCCTTCCGGATGTCCGCAACTCGTCAGAATCAAGAGAAGAAAAAGAGCCGCATTATGCTTTGCCATTCACGCATCCAGCAATCGCTCGGGGAGGAGGCTTTCTGGGCTTGAATACTAGCAGGCGGCACAGGCCGGCGCCTGTAGCATCACGTAATATCTGTTCGCTTTCAAGGCGATCGACAGGAGCGTGCGATCGCTCCTGAGATGGCGCGAGCCTGGAGCCTACGCGGTCGCACCGAAGCCGATGGCGGCGCGCAAGCGCGTATCCCTGGGGCTTTCTCCGAAAGCGCTGCGGTAGATCGCGGAAAACCTGCCGGGATGAAAAAAGCCCCAGGTCATGCAGATGTCTCGGAGGGTTTGCTGGTTCAATGGATCCCGCAGTTGGTCGTGAACGGCTTTCAGCCTGATCGTGCGCAGATAGGCGCCGGGTGACGTTCCCCGGAAGGTCTTGAAGCCGGTTTGCAGCGCGCGCAGCGAAATCCCGACTTCATCGGCCACCATCGACATGGTGAAAGGCTCGGCGATGTTGGCATGCATGTAGTCGATCGCGCGCCGGACATGCCACGGCGCAACCGCCGAGACTTTCTTTTTTTCGAAATGACCGGAAAGGCGATGCTGGGCGAAGCGGATCACCAGGTCGGCCAGCGCTTCGCTCATTGTCGACAAGGCGAGCGGGGAGGAGAGGAGCGGACCGCCGTCGCGCATGCCCTGGATGACCGTCTGCGTCAGATTGCCGATCAGCCGGCCCGCCGGGGTTGAAAGGTCCACGACGGGCTCCAGGTCGAGCGACTCGAGGGTCGGCGTTTCCAGGAGCGAAAAGAGCGTTCGTCTCACCACCTTCCAATCCAGGAAAAGCACGTCCGAGCGGTGGGGGCCGTGGACCACCCGATCGTCGGCCTCATGATTGTTTGCCATCAGAATCTGGCCTGGTCCGCCGTCCACGGTCCTATTCCCGATCGTCAGTTGGAAGGACCCTTTATGGGGAATGAAAAGCGCAAGATGTTGCGGGCTCTCGTCGAGCGTCCGGATTTTCCAGGAGGTCGGGTAAACCGAGTGAAGCGCCGTCAGCGGGCCACCCCGCCTCATGTCCGCCGCCCAGTTGAAGGCTCGGTCGTTGCCGAGCGGCTTTGCGCCAAAGACGCCGTAGCCGGTTGTGAAGGCACGCACCATCGACTCGAAGTCGTCACCTTCAAGAGTGGGCACAAAGCCGTAATCATGCTCGCGCCGCGAATTATTAGATCTTAGCCATACCATGCAGCTCGGCTCTTTCCGTTTTCCACACCCTGCCGGTCGAAACGCCCTCTTCTATCTCGGGCGGCATGGCTATATCCTTCCTTCCAACGCTCAGAATCAGTCTCCCTTTCTCTTCCCAAAATACTGTCGTCCCGGCTGGCTCGGCCAATCTCGACGCGGCAGGCAGGACCTCGGTTTGGCAGAAGCAAATCATCCCCGACGAGTTTCACACCCCCAGTGTAAATCAAAATGATCGGAAAATGAAGTACGTCCCTCTAAACCATGTTGCGCCGCATTTTCTGCGCGACTCTCAACCATTGCGGGTGGCCTCCCGCAATGAGCGGGATCTCTTGCGGCTGATCTGGAAATCTCCCGGCATCGAACGCTCTGATCTGACCGAGCCGCTCGATCTCACCCAGCAATCCTTGCACAGGATTGTCGGACGGCTTCACGACCGGGGAATGATCGCCTTTTCGCCTTCGGAAAATCGGCGCTCCGGCCCGCCGAGTCCGGAGCTCACGCTCTGCAGGGATTGGTGCCTGACGCTCGGCATTTCCGTGAATGTCGGTTCGATCGGCCTCTGTCTCATGGGGTTCGGAGAACCATTGGAAAACATGGAAATTCTCCAGTCAGGATCTTCGCTGGCCGAAGAGATGGATAGGATCGAAGCGGCGGTCGAAGAGCTTCTCGCCCGCCGCGGCGCCAAGCGGCGCGACGTATTCGGCGTCGGTCTGGCGGTCACCGGCCACCGCATGCTGGAAACGGCCTTCAATTGCCCGCTGCCGCTCGCGCATTGGTCATTGATCGATCTGGCGCCCCTGCTCGGAGAGCAGCTCGGCCTGCCGGTCTGGGCCGATAATGTCGCCAGAACCGCAGCTTTGGCGGAAGCGATTTTCGGTGTCGGCCGCGATGTCGCGGATTTCGCCTATATTGCCCATCTTCACGGCTATGGCGGCGGTCTCGTATCCGGCGGCATGCCGTTTCGCGGCAGTTTCGGCAATGCCGGCGAATATTCCGTTCTCTTCGCGCGCCAGGATTACGACGACCGCCCTGCGCTCAGCCTCCTGCTTCAAGAACTCCATGCCAGGGGCTATCAGAACTTGACGCTGAAGGATCTGAAAAACGAAAATCTGGTGGAGTGGGACGGCGTTGCCGAATGGGTCGATCGCGTCGCGCCTGCGCACAACCGCGCCATCAACGCCATTTGCGCGGTGTTCGACCCGGCCCTGATCGTCCTCGGCGGCGAGCTTCCGCATTCGCTGGCAAGAATGCTGATCGAACGGACCGAATTCAACAACCTGCCTCGCCATGGCGCATTGCGCGATGTCCCGAGGCTTGCTGTGGCCGAGGTCATCGATGCCCCCGGTGCGATCGGCGCAGCCTTGATCCCGCTCGTCGAAACCGTCTTGTGACGACGCGCTGCGCCTCCGCTTCAGCGTTCAGCGGTTATCGCTCCTTCCGCGACAAGAACCTCATGAGCGGCCTTGAAGGCCTCCAGCCCCGCCGGAATGCCTGAATAGACGGTGGCGTGCAGGAGAATCTCCTTTATCTCCTCGACGCTGACGCCATTTTGCAGCGCGCCCTTGACGTGCAGCTTCAATTCGGAAGGCTTCGAGAGCGCCGTCAGCATCGCGAGATTGAGCATCGAGCGCGCCTTTCGGTCCAATCCCTCCCGCGTCCAGGTGGAGCCCCAGCACCACTCCGTCGTCAGCCGCTGGAAAGCCATCATGAAGTCGTCGGCCTTCTCCAGGCTTCTATCGACATATTCGGCGCCGAGCACGGCGCGGCGCATTTCCAAACCTTTTTCGAACAGCTCGTTTTCGGCCACGTTATTCTCCTGATTGAGAGGTTTTTCCGATGGGCAGGTTCGGCCGGGCGACGGGATAGTCAAGGAAAAACACGTCTGATCGGACAGGCATCGGCTCGCAGACCGCTCGATACGGCGCTTTGGCCGAGGCTAAAAACCTCGGCCAGGCTTCATGGCCGGATCGAACGCAACAACGAGCGGAGGTCAGCGGCCGTAAGTGACTTCGACAGACGCTTTGCCGAGCGTATTGGCCCTGACATAGAAGCCAACCATGGCGCCAGGGGCCGTGTCGGGCAGGGGCAGCTTGTCCACCGACAGCGCGTAGACGGTGAACTGGTAGTGGTGCGGCGCATCGCCGGCCGGCGGGCAGGCGCCGCCATATCCCGAAGTGCCAAAGTCGGTGCGGCCTTCGACGGCGCCTTCGGGGAGCTTCTTCTCACTGCTTGCGCCGGTGGCGATCTTCGAGACATTTGCCGGAATGTTGAACACCGACCAGTGCCACCAGCCGGAACCCGTCGGCGCATCCGGATCGTAGGCCATGATGGCGAAGCTCTTGGTGCCTTCGGGAGCGCCGGACCAGGCGAGTTCCGGCGAAATGTTCTTGCCTGAGCAGCCGAAGCTGTTGAAGACCTGCGCCTCGGCCATGGCCTTGCCGGCGGTCAGATCGGTGGAGGTGAGCTTCATTTCGGCCTGTGCGGCCGTGGCGCCGATGAGGGACGTGGCGAGAAGTGCTGTTATGAAACGCATTTTGCTTTCCTGCGGTTGATGATGCCGCAGAGCTATCGTCACCGCGAAAGCGCGTCTGCCCCGCTATGCTCAACTTCTGTCCCGATCCGCTCAAACGGCTCGGATCCGTTGCGCACGTGGCGCGGGCTGACGCCGAACCGCTCCTTGAAGCGCGCCGCGAACTGGGACGGCGAGTCGTAACCGACTTCGAGTGCGACCTGCGCCATGGAAAGGGCGGTCGTCTGAACAAGGGCGAGGGCCCTGTTCATGCGGGTATCGCTCAGGATTTCGCTGAAGCCGCTATTCTCGGCCGCCAGCCTGCGCCTGAGCGTCGCTTCGCTCATGTTGAACGCATGCGCCGCATGCCGCAGCGTCCAGCCGAAGGCCGGATCGGTTTCGATCATCTGCCGCAGCCGGTCTTCGAGCCGGGAACTCCGGCTTTGGCCCAGCACCGCCCCTGATAGCGCAAACCAGGTGACGAGTTCCATCAGGCGTGCCTTGGCGATGGCGAAGGGAAGCCTGGCCAGATTGCCGGGCTGGCAGCAATAGTCGAACAAGGCGGCCGCTTCCGCCGGCATGCCGGAAGAACGCGCGGGAAGAGGCATCGACGGGACGGCAATCGAGCCCATGCGGGCATAGGCATCCTCGAACAATTGTCGAGGAACGGGAAGGGCGACGGTCTGATAGGGCTGCGGCGCCTTAGGGATGTTTTCCATCATCAGCGGCTGATAATCGGGCAGCAGGCCGTAGGCGCCGGCCTCGAACCGCAAAGCCTCGTCATGGACGGCGACGATCTTCGTTCCCGACAGCACCTGCATCAGCAGGGGGCTCGTGTTGACGAGCCGATAGAAACAGGCCCGCCCGCCCTGTCGGATCAAGGCTCCGGTTGGAATGGGAAAATCCTCGTGTTCCATGCATTCCCCAGCGATACGATGATGGCTCATGCGCTCCGTCTGCCAGATCGCGAGACCGAAGCCAAGACAGCGAACACTAGAAGGGCGATTCCGGCAATAAGCCGGAGCGCGTAGAATTTTCCCGCCTGTCCCCGCGGTCTTTGCCAATTCCTCAATGAGAGGATTTATCCTTGTTGCGGGAATCTCAGCGATTCGGCCTCAGGACCCGCAGCCAATGACCAGAGCAAGACGCCGCCGCATCATCCGCACCCGACGAACCGTGACCGGGGTCGTGCTCGTCGGCGCGATCTCCTTTCTTGCCGGCATGACCGATGCGACCGGCCTTCTGCTGACCGGCGATTTCGTGTCCTTCATGACGGGCAACACGACGCGCGCCGCACTCGCCCTGAGCGACGGCAATCTCAATCACGCCGCTGTGCTGGTTTCGGCCATCCTCGTCTTCGTGCTCGGCAATGCGGCCGGAATCGTCATCTCGCACGTCTCTCAGCGCCGTATTTTCGTGATGCTCGGCAGCGTCAGCCTCGTTTTGGCGATCGCGTCGATGCTGACCATGCGGGACATGCTGATGATGCGCTTCTACATGATCGTCTTCGCCATGGGCATGGTGAACGCGGCCGTCGAGCATATCGAGGGCCTGCCGATCGGCCTGACCTATGTGACCGGCGCCCTGTCGCGGTTCGGCCGTGGCATCGGCCGGTGGATCATCGGCGATCGTCGCCTCGACTGGACGATCCAGATCGTGCCCTGGGGCGGAATGGTCCTCGGTGCGATCGCCGGCGCCGTCCTGACGCGGCTGGTGGGCGCGCATGCCCTGTGGCTGGTCTCCCTCTTCGCCATGGGATTGGCATTTGCCGCCATGCTCATCCCCCGGCCGCTGCAGCGGCGCTTCAACCAGAAGATCGCGGCGCATCGCTCGGCCATTGCCTCGGGGAAATAGAACCGTCGCATTCCTGTCACCGGCGAATCGGATAGGAAGGATTGCCGTCCCATCCTCGAGGAGTAGGTCTTGTTCGTCGTCTCGAAGCTTGTCTGGGTTTTTGGTCAGCCGCTGTCGCTGGCATTCTTTCTCGTCTTCTTCGCCCTCGTCGCCGGCCTTTTGCGCTGGCGCATGCTGAGCGTCCTCAGCGCGACTGGCTCCGCCCTCATCCTTTTCGTCACGCTCTACACCACGACCGGCAATCTTCTGATGCAGGATCTCGAGCAGCGCTTCGCCAAGCCGGCCGATCCGGATAGCCTGCAATGCATGATCGTGCTCGGCGGCGCCTTCGAAAACGAGGTCAACACGGCGCGCCATGGCATAGAATTCAACGCCGGCGCCGACCGCTTCGTCGAAGCCCTGCGGCTCGCGCAGAAATTTCCGCAGTCGCGCATCCTGATCTCAGGCGGCGACGGCTCGCTCTCGGGCATCTATGAAGGCGATGCGGCAGCCGCCGAGCGCTTCTTCCCGCTCTTCGGTGTCGGCAAGGATCGCCTGATCGAGGAGCGGCGATCGCGCACAACCTTCGAAAACGCCGTCAACACCAAGGAATTCCTGGCGAGCCAGGGGCTTGTCCATTGTCTGCTGATCACCTCGGGGTTCCATATGCCGCGCTCCGTCGGCATTTTTCGCAAGCTTGAAATCGACGTCGTGCCCTGGCCGACCGATTACCGCACCGATGGCGAGGTAAAGCTCGGCTTCGATTTCACCCAGCCGAACCTCAATGCCCAGAACATGGCGACGGCGATCCGCGAATGGTACGGCCTGATCGGCTATTATCTCGCCGGCCGGACGTCGGAACTCTATCCGCGCTGAGCTATTTCTTCGAGATGGTGACGAACTTCGTGCCGCGCACCCGCGCCGTCACGATGCAGGGATCGCCCTCGGTGCGGTCGCAGAAACGCGGATGCATCTTCATTGCCAGCACCATGTTGCCGAAGCGCTGGACGAAGTCGTAGCCGTAGATCTGCGCCGTCGCGATCATGAAATAGCCGCCTTCGGCGACCTGCAGGTAGAAATTATAGGTGCAGCCGTCGTCGTTGCATTGCGGCCCCTTCTGCCCGTCGCAGGTCAGCAGGCCCTCGTTGACCACCGCGTCGATCAGCCCGTCATTGTTGATGTCCTGCCGGATAACGAAGCCGTCGGCGAATTCGGCCGCCTTGCACTGCTCCTGGAAGTGTTTCTTCTCGTAGATCTCCGGATCGGAGATCAGCGATTGCTGGCCGAAGGCGGCAACGGGCACGGCAAGCAGCAGGACGATATTGAGAAGGGCGAGCACCAGCGGTTTCACGGCTTTCCTCTTTTGGATAAAGGCTCCATCGCCTGGCTTTATGGCCGCCCCGCCTTGCGCCGCCCTTGCCGCCGTGGTTCTTTCGGTGGATTTCTGCCGGTTCCGGGGTTCGCATGTCCTTGCTCGTCTATCTCGATTATGCCGGCATTGCGCTTTTTGCCGCCACCGGCGCGCTCGCCGCCTCGCGCAAGCAGCTGGACCTGATCGGCTTTCTGTTTTTCGCCATGGTGACGGGAACCGGTGGCGGCACCGTGCGCGATATCGTGCTCGGCCGCGTGCCGGTCTTCTGGGTGCTGAACCCCGCCTATATCCTCGTCTGCTGCGTCATGGGCGTCCTCGTTTTCTTCACCGCCCATCTTCTGGAATCGCGCTATCGCCTGCTGATCTGGCTGGATGCGATCGGTCTTGCCGCCTATTGCGTGCTCGGCGCGGCCAAGGGCCTTGCCGCAACCGGTTCGCCGACCATCGCGATCGTCACCGGCACGCTGACGGCGACCTTCGGCGGCATCCTGCGCGATCTGATGGCAAACGAGCCTTCCGTTCTGTTGCGGCCGGAAATCTACGTGACGGCCGCTCTCGTCGGCGCGAGCGTCTTCACGCTCGCCAATGCGCTGGAGATGCAGCTCTATCTGGCGTCCGCCTGCGGCGTCGTGGCGGCCTTTGCCGTGCGCGGCGGCGCCCTCTGGTTCGGCTGGACCTTCCCGACCTACAAGCACAAGCCCGGCCGGCATCCCGACGATGTCATGTGAGGCGGCTTTGGGTCAGCCTTGCTTCGCCCGCAGGCGGATCACCACGTCGACATGGGCGATCTCCATGCCTTCGGGCGGCTCCGGCAGATTGCCGATCGTCAGGTTGCTGACGGGAATATCGAGCACCTCGTTCTCGCCTTCGACGAAGAAATGGTGATGGTCGGAAACATTGGTGTCGAAATAGGTCTTGGCGCTCTCGACGGCGAGAACACGAATGAGGCCGGCTTCCGTGAACTGGTGCAGCGTATTGTAGACGGTCGCCAGCGAAACCGGCACGCCGGCGGCGACCGCCTCCTCGTGGAGTTCCTCGACGGTCAGATGCCGGTCGCCCTTGGCAAACAGGAGGTCGCCGAGCGCGACGCGCTGGCGGGTGGGGCGCAGGCCAGCGCCGCGCAGCCTTACCTCTATGGCGATCGGGGACGCACCCGTCATCAAGACCAACTCCGGTTATTCCTGCATAAAGCAATCATGTTTCTTCAAGCGGTATAACTTTTGCATCGCGGCCTTTCAATAGTTCAATGGGGACAGGAGCCTGATAAAGGCGGCAAAAACGGGCTTCTGACGCAAATAGGTCTGGTCGCGGCCCTAGCCTTCCTGTATGCGACCACCAAATAAAGGCGAGAGCCTGGTCCGGAGCCATGAATGAAGCTGCCTTGCTCATGCTTCATTTTCTGAAGAACTTGGACTACACGTTCACATCCATCGGCTTCACGCGGGGGGAAAAAGAAACTTTATGACCACCAGACAGTCCAGCTTCTCGTACGAAGAACTCATCGCCTGCGCACATGGCGACCTGTTCGGCCCCGGCAATGCGCAGCTTCCGCTGCCGCCCATGCTGATGGTTCACCGCATCACGGAAATTTCCGAAACGGGCGGAGCCTTCGACAAGGGTTATCTGCGCGCCGCATACGACGTACGCCCCGACGACTGGTATTTTCCCTGCCATTTCGAAGGCAACCCGATCATGCCGGGCTGCCTCGGCCTCGACGGCATGTGGCAGCTGACTGGCTTCTTCCTGGGCTGGCTCGGTGAGGAAGGCCGCGGCATGGCGCTTTCAACAGGCGAAGTGAAATTCAAGGGCATGGTGCGCCCGCACACGAAGCTGATCGAATACGGCATCGACTTCAAGCGCGTCATGCGCGGCCGGCTGGTGCTCGGCACCGCCGACGGCTGGCTGAAGGCGGACGGTGAAACCATTTATCAGGCGACCGACCTTCGTGTCGGTCTGTCGAAAGAAAAGACGGCCTGAACCGCATTTCGAGCGGCTGACGAAAACAACAAAGGTTTGATCAGATGAGACGGGTAGTTGTTACGGGTCTGGGTATCGTGTCCTCGATCGGAAACGACGCGGCCGAGGTCACCGAATCCTTGCGGCAGGCAAAGTCGGGTATTTCCTTCTCCAGCGATTTCGCGGAACACGGCTTCAAGTGCCAGGTTTGGGGCAGCCCCAAGCTCGGCGCCGCGGAGCTGGCTGAACTGGTGGATCGCCGCGCCATGCGCTTCCTGTCGCAGGGCGGCGCCTGGAACCATGTGGCCATGAAGCAGGCCCTTGCCGATTCCGGCCTGGAAGAGAAGGACTACGCGCAGAACGAGCGCGTCGGCATCATCATGGGTTCCGGCGGTCCCTCCACCCGCACGCTCATCGAGGCCGCCGATATCACCACGAAGAACAACAGCCCGAAGCGCATCGGCCCCTTTGCCGTGCCGAAGGCGATGTCCTCCACCGCATCCGCGACGCTGGCAACCTGGTTCAAGCTCCACGGCGTCAACTATTCGATCTCGTCGGCCTGCTCGACTTCGGCGCATTGCATCGGCAACGCGGCCGAGATGATCCAGTGGGGCAAGCAGGACATGGTATTCGCCGGCGGCCATGAGGATCTCGACTGGACCATGTCCAATCTCTTCGACGCCATGGGCGCCATGTCCTCCAAATACAACGACACGCCGGACACCGCCTCGCGCGCCTATGACGCCAACCGCGACGGTTTCGTCATCGCGGGCGGCGCCGGCGTGCTGGTGCTCGAGGAGCTGGAGCGCGCCAAGGCCCGCGGCGCCAAGATCTATGCTGAAATCGTCGGCTACGGCGCAACCTCTGATGGCTACGACATGGTCGCTCCCTCGGGCGAGGGCGCTGTCCGCTGCATGCGCCAGGCGCTTGCGACCGTGAAGGGCGACGTCGACTACATCAACACCCACGGCACGTCGACGCCGGTCGGCGACAGCAAGGAAATCGGCGCCATCCGCGAGGTCTTCGGATCCAAGATCCCGCATATCCAGTCGACCAAGTCGCTGACGGGCCATTCGCTCGGCGCCGCCGGTGTGCAGGAATCGATCTATTCCCTGCTGATGATGCAGCAAGGCTTCATCGGCGAAAGCGCCCATATCACCGAACTCGATCCCGAATTCGAAGGCGTGCCGATCGTGCGCAAGCGTATCGACGATGCGAAGATCGATATCGCTCTTTCCAATTCCTTCGGCTTCGGCGGGACGAACGCCACGCTCGTCTTCCAGCGCTATAACGGATAATAATATGACTGGAATCATGCAGGGTAAGCGCGGCCTCATCATGGGCGTCGCAAACAACCATTCGATTGCCTGGGGGATTTCAAAAGCGCTCGCCGCACAGGGTGCGGAACTCGCCTTCACCTATCAGGGCGATGCGCTCGGCAAGCGCGTCAGGCCGCTTGCTTCCGAGGTCAATTCGGATTTCGTGCTGCCTTGCGATGTCGAGGATATCGCTTCCGTCGATGCTGTGGTCGACTCGATCGGCGAGCGCTGGGGCAAGCTCGATTTCATCGTCCATGCCATCGGCTTCTCCGACAAGAACGAGCTGAAGGGTCTCTACGCCGATACGACGCGCGAGAATTTCAGCCGCACCATGGTCATTTCCTGTTTCTCCTTCACGGAGATCGCCAGGCGCTGCGCTCCGCTGATGGAAGACGGCGGCGCGATGCTGACGCTGACCTACAACGGCTCGACGCGCGTCATCCCGAACTACAACGTCATGGGCGTCGCCAAGGCAGCGCTCGAGGCTTCGGTGCGCTATCTCGCCGCCGATTACGGCCCGCGCGGCATCCGCGTCAACGGCATTTCAGCCGGCCCGATCCGTACGCTTGCCGGCGCCGGCATTTCGGATGCGCGCGCAATCCTCTCCTGGAACCAGCGCAATGCGCCGCTGCGCAAGACGGTGACGATCGACCAGGTCGGCAACTCGGCGCTCTACCTGCTTTCGGACCTTTCCGCCGGCGTCACCGGCGAGATCCATTTCGTCGATGCCGGCTTCAACATCACCTCGATGCCGACGCTGGAAACGCTGCGCAAGGCGGACGTCGAGTAAGCGCATCCCGATCGAAAACAAAAAGGCCGTGCGCAGATGATGCGCACGGCCTTTTTGTTTGGCCGATCGGCCGGCACCGAGCCGGCTGAACAGTCTTATTTTTTCGCCCACAGCACCTTGAAGCGGGCGTTGCGGCAGGTTTCGCCGCTCTCCCTGAAATTCGCCGCCAGAACCGGCTCGTAAGGCAGGCCGCGATTGGCGACGAGCATCAGGCGGCCGCCGCCGCGAAGGGCGGATGCGGCGGCCTTGATCATCGCTTGGCCGAGCGACGGCTCGGCCGCATGGCCCTCATGGAAGGGCGGGTTCATGATGACGAGATCGTATTTGTCCTTGACCGGTTCGCCCGCCAGATCGTGCCAGAAGAAGCGCACAGGCGCGTTCGGGCAGTTCTCCGCCAGATTGTCCTTGGCGGCTTCCAGGCTCGCGTGGTTGGCCTCGTATAGGTCGAGGCGCGCAAGTCCGCGCGATCTCTGAGCCATCTCGACGGAGAGATAGCCCCATCCCGCGCCGAAATCCGCGACGTCGCCGGTGAAGTCCTGCGGCAGGCGCGAGGCAAGCAGTTCCGATCCGGCGTCGATCCGGTCGTGCGAGAACATGCCGGCACTCGCATGGAAGCGGTCGTCGACCCGCACCGGCGCTTTCGCCAGCTTGGAGACGATCTCTCCCGTCTCCGCCGGCCGGCCGAACCAGAAGGCGACGCCGTGGTACTTCGGCATGTGGTCGATGGCGAGGCCGAAGCCTTCCATGCGCTTGCGCAGCGGCTGGATGCCGTCTTCCTTGGCGCCGGCAACGACGATCAGGCCGCCGGCCCGCGTGCGGCTGATCGCGGCGGCGAGGTTCGCCTCGTTCTCGCCCTTGTGCTTCGTGCAGAGCACCAGAGCGGCATCATAATCCTCGCCGTCGATCTCAGGCGTGGCTTCGATCCGCTGCGCCAGCAGCTGCCGATAGAGCGGACGGAAGCCCTGGACGGCGCTGAGCGAGGCGGCAAAGCCTTCGGGCAGCTGAAAGCCTGCCTCGGCGCCGAGGAAGAGCACGCGCTCGCCCTCGCCGGGCGCCTGGACTGTGCCGCTGGCAAAGGGATGGAACAGGGTCTTCAGCGTCTCGCGGCTCATGGATCTCGTCTCGATTTCGGATGCAAAAAGGGCGCGGAAGATTCCCGCGCCCGGAGCTAAGTCTGCGCATAAACTTTGCGAAAATCGGTTTCGATTTTCCAGCCTATGCGCGGGAAGGGCGGCTTACTCGGCCGCTTCTTCCTTCTTCTTCTCGTTCGGGATCTCCTGGCCGGTGGCCTGGTCGACGACCTTCATCGACAGGCGAACCTTGCCGCGCTCGTCGAAGCCGAGCAGCTTGACCCAGACCTTGTCGCCTTCCTTGACGACGTCGGTCGTCTTGGCGACGCGCTCGGAAGCGAGCTGCGAGATGTGGACGAGGCCGTCGCGGGCACCGAAGAAGTTGACGAAGGCGCCGAAGTCGGCGGTCTTGACAACGGTGCCTTCGTAGATCTGGCCGATTTCAGGCTCGGCGACGATCGAGTGGATCCACTTGCGAGCCGCTTCGATCTCCTTGCCGGAAGAGGAGGCGATCTTGACGGTGCCGTCGTCCTCGATGTTGATCTTCGCACCCGTCTTCTCGACGATTTCGCGGATGACCTTGCCGCCGGAGCCGATGACTTCGCGGATCTTGTCGACCGGAATATTCATCACTTCGATGCGCGGGGCGAATTCGCCGAGCTGGCCGCGGCTTTCGGTGATGGCCTTGCCCATTTCGCCGAGGATGTGGGCGCGACCGCCCTTGGCCTGACCCAAAGCGACCTTCATGATCTCTTCGGTGATGCCGGCGATCTTGATGTCCATCTGCAGCGAGGTGATGCCGTCGGCGGTACCTGCAACCTTGAAGTCCATGTCGCCAAGATGATCTTCGTCACCGAGGATGTCGGAGAGGACGGCGAAGCGCTCGCCTTCCAGGATCAGGCCCATGGCGATACCCGCAACCGGCTTGGCGAGCGGAACGCCCGCATCCATCAGGGCGAGCGAGGTGCCGCAGACGGTCGCCATCGAGGACGAGCCGTTCGACTCGGTGATCTCGGAGACGACGCGCAGCGTGTAGGGGAACTGCTCGGCCGACGGCAGCATCGGACGGATGGCACGCCATGCGAGCTTGCCGTGGCCGATTTCGCGGCGGCCCGGGGAGCCCATGCGGCCGGTCTCGCCGACGGAGTAGGGCGGGAAGTTGTAGTGGAGCAGGAAGCGCTCCTTGTACATGCCCGTCAGGCTGTCGACATACTGCTCGTCTTCGCCGGTGCCGAGGGTGGCAACCACGATCGCCTGCGTTTCACCGCGGGTGAACAGCGCCGAACCATGGGTGCGCGGCAGAAGCCCGACTTCCGAAACGATCGGACGAACGGTTTCGAGGTCGCGGCCGTCGATGCGGCTCTTGGTGTCGAGAATGTTCCAGCGGACGATCTTGGCCTGCAGATGCTTGAAGATCGCGCCGACTTCCTCGGCCGTGTACCGGGCTTCGCCTTCCTCGGGGAGGAAGTGAGCCTTCACCTTTGCCTTGACGACGTCGACGGCGGCGTAACGGTCGGCCTTCTGGGTGATCTTGTAGGCTTCACGCAATTCGGTTTCGGCAAGGCCGAGCATTTCGCTTTCGAGCGCGGAATAGTCCTCCGGTTGGAAGTCGCGCGGCTCCTTAGCAGCGACTTCGGCGAGCTTGATGATCGCGTCGAGAACCGGTTGGAAACCCCTATGGCCGAACATGACGGCGCCGAGCATGACGTCCTCGGGCAGTTCCTTGGCTTCGGATTCCACCATCAGAACGGCGTCGTGGGTGCCGGCGACGACGAGGTCGAGGCTCGACTCGTCCATCTCGTCGAGATGCGGGTTGAGAACATATTCGCCGTTGATGTAGCCGACGCGCGCACCGCCGACCGGGCCCATGAAGGGGACGCCGGAGAGTGTCAGCGCTGCCGAGGTCGCGACCATCGACAGGATGTCAGGGTTGTTTTCAAGGTCGTGCTGGATGACGGTGACGACGACCTGCGTGTCGTTCTTGTAGCCTTCCGGGAAGAGCGGGCGGATCGGCCGGTCGATCAGGCGGGAAACGAGCGTCTCGTTTTCGCTCGGGCGTCCCTCGCGCTTGAAATAGCCGCCGGGGATCTTGCCGGCGGCATAGGTCTTTTCCTGGTAGTTGACGGTGAGCGGAAAGAAGTCCTGGCCGGGCTTCGGCGCCTTGGCCGAAACGACGGTCGCGAGGACGACGGTCTCACCGTAGGTGGCGAGAACTGCGCCGTCGGCCTGACGGGCGATCTTGCCGGTTTCGAGCTTCAGCGGGCGGCCGGCCCACTCGATTTCCACTGTATGTGTATCGAACATGTCTTGTCCTTCAATGCGGGAGCACGCGCCGTCGCCGATATCAGGGCGCAGCGCACAGTCGACCGCAATCAATGTGACGTATCACGGGCAAGACAACGGGAGGCTTTTCATTTCAGATTTCCGGGGGGAACCTCGGTTCCCGGGAAATCTCAGCGTCCCAGAAAACGCGCGCTCTCTGAGAAACTGGGCCAAAGCCGCTAGGAACTTTGGCCGAAAGCATCCGGCAATCCTGCCCCATGACAGGTCAGCGGTTGGTTTGGCAGAACCGGCCCATCCGGGTCTGCCGGTCGTTCCACCGCGTGAGATAGGGCGCGGCTGGAACATTTCATCGGGAACATCGTCCCGAAACAAAAATCCGGCGGACGCTCGGAAGCGCCCGCCGGACAATCTTAGCGGCGGATACCCAGGCTGGTGATCAGCTTGGAGTAACGGCCTTCATCCTTCTTCTTGAGGTAGTCAAGAAGCGAGCGGCGGCTCGAAACCATCGTCAGCAGGCCACGGCGGGAATGGTTATCCTTCTTGTGGTCCTTGAAGTGTTCGGTCAGGTTGTTGATGCGTTCGGTCAGGATCGCGACCTGAACTTCCGGCGAACCGGTGTCGCCTTCGGCGGTTGCGTATTCCTTGATCAGCGCAGCCTTGCGCTCAGCAGTGATCGACATCGGATGATCCTTTCTATGAGAGGAGATGAAGTCGCCAAAAGCCGGGATGCCGTCCAGCTTTGGCCGTGAATGCGAGCAGGCGTACCTGACGCTGGCGCTGCCTATAAACCAAATAAGCACCGATGGAAAGGGGGATACCCGCAGCGGCCTTCAGCGACCGGCCATGGCGTCCCGGATCATCGCATCGTAGCCCTTGGGATCCTGCAGCATGGCGAAATGGCTGGCGTCTTCAAGGATGACCAGCTTGGCACCCGGAATGTCTTTTGCCATCATCTCCGTATGCTCGAGCTTGACGGCCTCGTCATGATCGCCGATGGCAAGCGTGACCGGCACCGCGATCTTCCCAAGTTCCGCTGCCGTCCAGTGGGGCTGCGTCGCCCACATCTGCGAAATCTGGTTGACGAAGGCCTCGTATTCGTTGGGCGTCGGCGACAGCTTCCGGTATTGCTCGCCAGCTACGTTGATATAGTCGTTGAAAGTCTTGTTGCTCATGACGTCAGGCTTGACGCCATCTGTCGTCACATTGGCCGCCTGGGCAATGACGCGGGTCAGCTTTTCCGGGTGTTTCATCGCCATGTCGATGCCGATGATGCCGCCGTCCGACCATCCCACAAGCGTCACCTTGTCGATCTTCAGATAGTCGAGAAGGGCCACATAATCCGAGGTCATCAGATCATAGCCGAAAGGCTGCTGGCTGCGCGTCGAGCGGCCGTGACCGCGGCTGTCGGCGACGATGACTAGGTGGTCCCTCGCGAACTCGGCGATCTGGTTGCCCCAGACATCGGTATTTCCAAGACCGCCATGGATGAAGAGGAGCGGCTCGCCCTCGCCATATTCGGCGTAATACATCTTGATGTCGTTCACATCGGCCATGCCGCTCGTCTTCGGCGCCGGCATCGCGGGAAAGGCCGGAAGCTCGGCCCAGCGCTCGGCGGATCGGGCGCCGGCAACGGTCAGGAACAGCGAAAAGAACGTCAGAATTCCAGCTGCGATTGCGCGCATGATTTTCCCCTCGGGCCGGCATGGCCCGAAAGGAACATATCGCATCGCCGCGGCATGACAATCGTCAGCTGTGCAGACTTAGGCGAAAACTCGCTTTGGGCGAAATTCGCCCTGGCCGATCTCGCCGATCGCGATCAGTCTGCCGCGGGCCGTCGCGTAGGCTTCGCTTTCGGCAATCGGCGCATCGCGGCCGCGCACGAGGATCGGATTGCCCATCTTCAGCCGATGAGCCTGGTCGTCGTTGATGACGAGATGGGGAAGCGCCGAAAGTGCCTCGCATGTGTCGATCAGCAGCGCGTCGAGGGCGGCGAGCCGTTCGTCCATGTCCTCGATTGCTTCGAGCGCCACGAGGTCTGCGAGCGGCACCATGGCGCTTTCCGCGAAGGGTGCCACGAAAGTGCGCCTGAGCCCCGATATATGGCCGTAGCAGCCGAGCTCCCGGCCGAAATCGCGGGCGAGTGCGCGCACATACGTGCCCTTGCCGCATTCCACTTCGAAATGTGCCGTATTGGCATCGGGACAGGCAAGCAGCGTCAGGCGGAAGATTTCGACTTCGCGTGACGGAATTTCGACGGCTTCGCCCTCGCGCGCCAGGTCATAGGCGCGTTCGCCTGCTATCTTGATGGCCGAAAACTGCGGCGGCACCTGGCTGATGGTGCCGATATAGCCAGGCAGGATATCGCGGATCTGCTGTTCGCTGGGCCGCTTGTCCGAGCTTTGCGTGACCTCGCCTTCGAGATCGTCCGTGGCGCGCTCCTCGCCCCAGCTTACCGTGAATTCATAGATCTTGCGGCCGTCCATTACATAGGGGACGGTCTTCGTCGCATCGCCGAGTGCGATCGGCAGCATGCCGGAGGCGAGCGGATCGAGCGTGCCGGCATGGCCGGCTTTCTGGGCCTTGTAGAGCCACTTGATCTTGGAAACGGCTTCCGTCGAGCCGAAATCCACCGGCTTGTCGAGGATCAGCCAGCCGGAAATCGGCCGGCCCTTGGGTTTGCGTGGTTTGGACATCAGTCTCTTCTATTATTTTTCGTCGTTGTCGCCGTCGAGGTCGCGGCTCACCTCGGGCGAACGCAAGAGCTCGTCGATCTTCTTGTAATTATCGAAGCTGGTATCGTCGCGGAAGCGCACCTCCGGCATGTATTTCATCTGCCGAAGCTGCGGCCCGAGCCGGCCGCGGATGAACTTCGCGTGGCGGTTCAATGCCTCAATGACGATGCTGTGGTCGGAAACGCCGAGCGGCGTCACATAGGCCGTGGCGATCTTCAGGTCGGGCGACATGCGCACTTCCGAAATCGAAATCACGGTCGCCTCGATGACGTCGTCGCGCACTTCGCCGCGCTGCAGCACCTGGGTGATCGCGGCGCGGACCTGTTCGCCAACGCGCAGCATGCGCTGCGAAGGCGCGGAAGAAGTTGGTCTGGTCATTGTTATCTCTATTTGCCGATGCGGCTGGGAATCGAACCCGTCAAAGGAGAGCGTCCATGACTCTTTTGGCCGAAAAGGTCAAGCGCGGCAGGCGCAAAAGCCATCCGCCAGGTAGCGGATGGCTTTTTGCAAAGCTGCTGTGACGCCGTGGATCAGAGCGTGCGCGTGATATGTTCGACGCGGAAGCACTCGATGACGTCGCCGACGCGCATGTCCTCGTAGTTTTCGAAGGCCATGCCGCATTCCTGGCCCATCGGCACTTCGGAGACTTCGTCCTTGAAGCGCTTGAGCGTCTTGAGCTTGCCTTCGTGAACGACGACGTCGTTGCGGATGAGGCGGACGCCCGCTCCACGCTCGACCTTGCCTTCGACGACGCGGCAACCGGCGACCTTGCCGACCTTGGTGATGTTGAACACTTCCAGGATCTCGGCATTGCCGATGAAGGTTTCGCGGCGTTCCGGAGACAGGAGGCCGGACATCGCTGCCTTCACGTCATCCACGAGGTCGTAGATGATGTTGTAGTAGCGGATATCGAGGCCCTGGCGCTCGGCGAACTGGCGTGCCTGCGCATTGGCGCGAACGTTGAAGCCGATGATGGCCGCGTTCGAGGCTTCGGCGAGCGAAATATCCGTCTCGGTGATGCCGCCCGCGCCCGAATGGACGATGCGGGCACGAACCTCGTCGGTGCCGAGCTTTTCCAGCGCGCCGGCAATGGCTTCGATCGAGCCCTGCACGTCGCCCTTGATGACGAGCGGGAACTCCTTGATGCCGGTGCTCTGCATCTGCGTCATCATCTGTTCCAGCGAGCCGCGCTGTCCCGACTGGCGGGCAGCCGCCTTGTCGCGGGCAAGGCGCTGACGGTATTCCGAGATTTCGCGGGCGCGGCTTTCGCTTTCGACGACGGCGAACTTGTCGCCGGCCTGCGGCGTTCCGGAAAGACCGAGAACCTCGACCGGCGTCGCGGGACCTGCTTCCTTCACATGGTCGCCCTTGTCGGTAACGAGGGCGCGCACGCGGCCCCAGACGTCGCCGGCGACGATGATCTGGCCGGGACGCAGCGTGCCCTTCTGGACGAGCACGGTCGCGACCGAGCCGCGGCCGCGGTCGAGCTGGGCTTCGATGACCGTGCCCTCTGCCGTCCGGTTCGGATTGGCCTTCAGGTCGAGGATTTCCGCCTGCAGCAGGATCGCCTCGAGCAGCTTGTCGATGTTCTTGCCTGTCTTGGCAGAAACCTCGACGTCGAGCACTTCACCGCCCATGGATTCCACGAAGACTTCGTGCTGCAGCAGCTGGTTGCGAACCTTCTGCGCATCCGCCTCGTGCTTGTCGATCTTGTTGATCGCCACGATGATCGGAACGCCGGCCGCCTTGGCGTGGTTGATCGATTCGATCGTCTGCGGCATCACGCTGTCGTCGGCCGCGACCACGAGGATCGCAATGTCGGTCGCCTGGGCGCCGCGGGCGCGCATCGCCGTGAAGGCTGCGTGGCCGGGGGTGTCGATGAAGGTGATCTTCTGACCGTTCTGCTCCACCTGATAGGCGCCGATATGCTGCGTAATGCCACCGGCTTCGCCGGCGACCACGTTGGCATGGCGGATGGCGTCGAGCAGCGAGGTCTTGCCGTGATCGACGTGGCCCATGATGGTGACGACGGGCGGGCGCGAAACCAGTTCGCCCTCTTCGTCGGACACATTGAAGATGCCGAGTTCGACGTCGGATTCAGACACGCGCTTGACCGTATGGCCGAATTCGCCGGCGATGAGTTCGGCAAGGTCGGCGTCGATGACGTCGCCCGGCTTCATCATCTGGCCTTCCTTCATCAGGTACTTGATGACGTCGACGGCGCGTTCGGACATGCGCTGCGACAGTTCCTGAATGGTGATGGTCTCAGGCAGAACCACTTCGCGGGAGATCTTCTCGCGGGTTTCCTGCATCTGGCTGCGGCGGAACTTCTCCTGCCGGCGGCGCATCGCCGAAAGCGAACGGCTGCGGCCGGCGTCCTCACCGTCGACGTCGGCGGTGGTGATCGTCAGCTTGCCGCGGCGGCGCTCTTCGTCCGTTTTCGGACGCGTCGTAACCGGCTTTGCGGGTTCCGGACGGACGACACGGCCACGAGCCGGGCCGCCGCGTGCGGCGCCGCGATCATCGTCGCCGTCGTCATTGCGACGGCCGCGGACGCCTGCCGGCGCCGCGGCGCCGGGGGCCGGACGGGCGGCGGCAGGTGCTGCGCCGTCGGGCCGGCGGGCAGTTGGGGCCGATGATGCCGGCCGCGGCGTGCTCGCAGGGGCTTCAGCCGCAACGGGAGCCGGCGCCGCCGGTTCGGCGACGGCAGGAGCCTCAGCCTGCCGGGCGGCCTCTTCGGCGGCCCTGCGGGCGGCTTCCTCGGCCTCGGCCGCCTTGCGGATAGCCTCTTCGGCGGCGCGGCGCTTTTCTTCCTCGGCGCGGCGGATCGCATCCTGGGCGTCACGCGCCTGGGATTCGGCGAGCGCCCGGCGACGGGCGTCCATCTCTTCCGGCGACAGGTGGTTCAGCACGACAGGGCGCGGACGATCGTTCGAGCGCGGCTGCTGATAGGACTGCTGCGGACGCTGGCTGGTCTGGCTGCTGCCCGGCTGGTGGACCCGCGGCGCCGGCGTCGGCTGCTGCGGACGTGCCTGCGCCGGCGCGGGTGCCGGTTCGGCGGCGCGGACCGGGGCCACGGGGGCGGCGGGCGTAATCGGCTTTTCGTCTTCCGGGCGCATCGGACGCCGCTTGCGGGTCTCGACGACGACCGCCTTGGTGCGACCGCGACCCATATCCTGGCGAACGGTACCCTGGCTCATCCCCGATGGTTTCAGGGTAAGCGTCTTCTTGCCCGTTACGCTGAGTGTCTTGTCGTCATTACTATCGGTCATTCGTTCCCGTTCCTTCGGACAGGGAGCGATGACTAGATCAGACCCTGTCGTTCAAATACTGTCGATCAATGAGAATAGGACCGGCCGATGCCGGTGACCTTCTCATTGCTTTTGCCGGCCAGCGCCGCCCGCTGCCCGGGACTGACCGCCAATACGGTACTGTTCGAGCATCTTTGCGCGCTTCACTACACCCTCACCCGCCTGCCCTGCAAGCACTGCGGCATGGATAAAAGCATTCTGGCCCATCAGGCCTTCCATTTCGCTCTCCGAGAAGAGACGGAAGGAAGGTATCTCCTCCTCGGTCTCCATTCCGAGGTGCCAGGCCTTGCGGGCCTGGTCGATCTTCCGGACGCCGTCGTCCGCTGCATCAGTCGCATGGAACACCGCAAGGGCTGCTCCGCTTCTCACCGCGGCATCCACTTTCGAGGAGCCGCTGACGAACTGGCCGGCTTTGCGCGCCATGTTCATCATCTGCATCAATTGCGCCGCCAGCAGCCGGTCGACGTTCGCGCCGAGATCGTCTGCTGCCTTCGCATCGCTCTTTAGCGCGCGGGCGAAGAGCTTCTTCGCCACGGCTTTGTCGACCAGCGACCGGTCGGCTTTCACCCAGCATCCGCGTCCCGGAAGCTCGCGCTTCAGGTCGGCGACGACGGTTCCGTCGGGAGCCGCGACGAAGCGGATCAGCTCATCCGGCGATCCGCTTTCACGCGTCACGATGCACATGCGTCCGTTCACGTCATAACCTGCAAGATCGTCCTCCTCAGGGAGAGCGTCCGGCTCATGCGCGGTCATCATGCTTCCTGTTCGGCTTCGGTGACCTCTTCTTCGGTCCCTTTCGCCAGGTCCTCTTCGGTGATCCAGCCGGCTGCAAGGCGGGCCTGGATGATCATCTGTTCGGCTTCGACGCGCGAGACGTCGAACTTCGAGAACAGGCCTTCGAATTTCTTCGTTTCGCCGTTCTTGCGCTCCGTCCAGCCGACGAGATCATCGGCGGCGCAACCCGCGAAGTCCTCGATCGTCTTGATGCCGTCTTCGCCGAGCGCCACCATCATCTGGGCGGTCATGCCGTCGATCCCGCGCAGCTCGTCCTGAACGCCGAGCGCCTTGCGCTTCTCGTCCATCTCGGCTTCGAGCTTTTCGAGAAATTCGCGGGCGCGGGTCTGGATTTCCTGAGCCGTATCCTCGTCGAAACCGTCGATCGAGGAGATTTCGTCGAGATCGACATAAGCGAGTTCCTCGACGGCGGCAAAGCCTTCCGAGGCCAGAACCTGGCCGACCATTTCGTCGACGTCGAGCGAGTCCATGAAGAGGTTGGTGCGCTCGTTGAATTCCTTCTGACGGCGTTCCGATTCCTCGGCTTCCGTCATGATGTCGATGTCCCAGCCGGTCAGCTGCGAGGCGAGGCGGACGTTCTGGCCACGGCGGCCGATCGCAAGCGACAGCTGCTCGTCGGGAACGACGACTTCGATGCGCTCGGCATCCTCGTCGAGAACGACCTTGGCGACTTCGGCCGGCTGCAGGGCGTTGACGACGAAGGTCGCGGGATCCTGGCTCCAGGGAATGATGTCGATCTTCTCGCCCTGAAGCTCGCCGACGACGGCCTGGACGCGCGAACCGCGCATACCGACGCAGGCGCCGACCGGATCGATCGATGAGTCGTTCGAGATCACGGCGATCTTGGCGCGCGAGCCCGGATCGCGGGCGACCGACTTCACCTGGATGATGCCGTCGTAGATTTCGGGCACTTCCATGGTGAAGAGCTTCACCATGAACTGCGGATGCGTGCGCGACAGGAAGATCTGCGGACCGCGCTGCTCGCGGCGGACGTCGTAGACATAGGCGCGGACGCGATCACCATAGCGCACGTTCTCGCGCGGGATCATTTCGTCACGGCGGATGATGCCTTCGCCGCGGCCGAGATCGACGATGACATTGCCATATTCGACGCGCTTGACGGTACCGTTGACGATTTCGCCGACGCGATCCTTGAATTCGTCGAACTGGCGGTCGCGCTCGGCTTCACGCACCTTCTGCACGATCACCTGCTTGGCGGACTGTGCGGCGATGCGGCCAAAATCCATCGGCGGCAGCGGATCGGCGATGAAATCGCCGAGTGCGGCGTCGGGATTGCGGTCGCGGGCGAGTTCCAGCGGGATCTGAGTCGAATAATCCTCGGCCTTGTCGACGACTTCGAGCAGGCGCTGCAGCCGGATTTCGCCGGTCTTCGGATTGATGTCGGCCCGGATGTTGGATTCGGTGCCGTAACGCGAGCGTGCCGCCTTCTGAATGGCATCGGCCATTGCGGCAAGCACGATCTCGCGGTCGATGACCTTTTCGCGCGCCACTGCATCTGCGATCTGCAGAAGTTCGAGCCGGTTCGCACTGACTGCCATTGTCTTGTTTCTCCGTCTTTACTCCCGGGTTCCCGTCCCTGGAGCGGTCTGTTGATCGGTTATTCCTGCTCGTCCGCTTCGTTCTGATTGGCGGCCTGCGCTTTCGCCAGCTTGTCGGCGCGCAGCGCATCGCGGATCAGATCGTCGGTCAGAATGAGTTTCGCATCGCTGAGCGCCGTGAAAGGAATGGTGACGTTCAGCTCTTCTCCGTAGGCAACCTGGTCACGCTCGAGCGTGAAACCATCTGCGTCGGCTTCGACGATCTTGCCGCGGAAGCGCTTGCGGTTGCCGATCATGATCGACGTCTCGCATTTCACCAGGTGACCTTGCCAGCGAACGAAATCGGATTTCCGCACCATCGGACGGTCGATGCCGGGCGAAGACACTTCGAGATGATACTCTTTATCGATCGGATCTTCCACATCGAGCACCGGAGAAATCGCCATCGAGACTTCTTCGCAGTCCTCGACCGTCATCGTGCCGTCGTTGCGTTCGGCCATGACCTGCATCGTCGCGCCGTTCTGGTTCAGCATGCGCACGCGGACCAGCCGGAAGCCTATCCCGATCAGAACGGGTTCGATGATATCGGCAAGACGCTGGTCAAGCCCGGTTTCGGTAATCAGCCGCGGCTCAAGTTCGTTGTCTGCGTTCGTCATGTCCGACAAGCGGTGCGCTCCTCGCAATTTCTGCTGTTCAGGCGATCGAGCTAATAAAAAAGAGCGGGTCCTTGCGGCCCACTCTTCATCAAGCGATCAAGAATTTGAGAGGGATATAGTCGGGTTTTTACGAAATTGCAAGGTCTGCGGCCGATTCCACCAATTTGCCTCCGGCAAGGTGAACGCGCCTATGGCCAGCGCCGGTCTTGCGCATATATTGCCGGTTCGGGGGCACTGGCAAAAGCGGGAGAAATCGTGGCGTATACTTCGTCGACATTGGCGCCTTTGCGGCACGATACCTATCGCGCCATATGGTTTGCGAGCCTTTCCTCCAATTTCGGCGGCCTGATCCAGGCGGTGGGTGCCGCCTGGATGATGACGACGATCACCGCTTCGGAGGATATGGTCGCGCTGGTGCAGACCTCCACCGCGCTGCCGATCATGCTGTTTTCGCTGATATCGGGCGCGCTCGCCGACAACTACGACCGCCGCCGCGTCATGCTGACGGCGCAGTGCATGATGCTCGCAGTCTCGGGCCTGCTGACGGCCTGTGCGCTTCTCGGCTGGATCACGCCTTGGCTGCTGCTCTTCTTCACCTTCCTGATCGGCTGCGGCACGGCGCTCAACAATCCCTCCTGGCAGGCCTCGGTCGGCGATATGGTGCCGCGCGCCGATCTTCCGGGCGCCGTCACGCTGAACAGCATGGGCTTCAATATCACCCGCAGCGTCGGCCCGGCGATCGGCGGCGCCATCGTGGCGGCGGCCGGTGCCGCCGCGGCCTTTGCGGTGAACACGCTGAGTTACCTGCCATTGATCTACGCGCTGTCGCGCTGGCGGCCGAGCACGCCGGTCTCCACCCTGCCTCGGGAGGCGCTCGGCAGCGCCATCTTCGCCGGCCTGCGTTATGTCTCCATGTCGCCCAATCTCGAAAAGGTTCTGGTCCGGGGTCTCATCTTCGGCATCGGCGCGAGTTCGATCCTGGCGCTGCTGCCGATCGTCGCCCTCGATCTCGTCGCCGGCGGCCCGCTGACCTACGGCTTCATGCTCGGCGCCTTCGGCGTCGGCGCGATCGGCGGCGCGGTGCTGAATGCGAGGCTTCGCCAGATGCTGTCGAGCGAGATCATCATCCGGCTGGCCTTTACCGGTTTTGCGCTGAGCGCCGTCATCGCCGCCTTCAGCCCGAGCGCCGTCCTGACGTCCGCCGGCCTGCTCATCTCCGGCGCCTGCTGGGTCTCCGCGCTTTCGCTCTTCAACACCATCGTGCAGCTTTCGACGCCGCGCTGGGTGGTGGGCCGCGCGTTGTCGCTCTATCAGACCGTCACCTTCGGCGGTATTGCCGGCGGCAGCTGGCTCTGGGGTGTGGCCGCCGACCGCTACGGCGTCGCTAATGCGCTGCTGATGTCATCGGTTGTCATGCTGCTCGGCATTGCGATCGGCCTGCGTTTTTCGATGCCCGCCTTCGCCTCGCTCAACCTCGATCCGCTGAACCGCTTCACCGCGCCGGCCTTGAGTCTCGACATCACGCCGCGCAGCGGCCCGATCGTCATCCAGGTCGATTACGAGATCGCCGACGACGACCTTGCGGAATTCATGGCGCTGATGGGAGAGCGGCGGCGCATCCGCATCCGCGATGGCGCCCGGCACTGGGCGCTGATGCGCGATCTGGAAAATCCCGGACTCTGGACCGAGAGCTACCATACGCCGACCTGGGTCGAATACATCAGACACAACCAGCGGCGCACGCAGGCCGATGCCGAAAACATCGACAGGCTACACGCGCTCCATCGCGGCGAAGGCCCGCCCCATGTTCATCGCATGATCGAGCGTCAGGCCATTCCGCCCGGCGACGACGTCTTCCATAAGGCGCCGGTCGACCTGCATCATTGAGAACAGCCATGTATGATTTCAGGCTCGCCCGCCAATCCGATCTTGCCGCCATCGTCCGGCTTCTGGCCGACGACGATCTCGGCAGCGCCAGGGAGGCCGTCTCGGATCCGATCGATGCGCGCTATGTCTCGGCTTTCGCTGCGATCGAGGCGGATGCGAACCAGATGCTCGCCGTGGCAAGCGATGCGGATGCTCAGATTGTCGGCTGCCTGCAACTGAGTTTCATTCCCGGCCTTTCGCGAGCGGGCATGTGGCGCGGGCAGATCGAGAGCGTGCGTATCGCGCGGGACCTTCGCGGCTCCGGCCTCGGCTCTCAGTTCATCGAATGGGCGATCGCCCGATGCGCCGAGCGCGGCTGCGGCCTCGTGCAGCTGACATCGGACAAGACGCGGGCGGATTCGATCCGCTTCTACGAGAAGCTCGGCTTCGTCGCGAGCCATGAAGGGCTGAAGCGCAGTCTCTGAAGCCGCTACTTCAGCTTGCCTTTCATCGTAGCCTCGGGAAAGCAGGTCGGCGTCATGCCGTTTTTCGCCTGCCACTGGCCGATCGAGCGCCGCGTCTTGTAGCCCGGCAGGCCGTCGGAACCGCCGACGTCATAGCCCTGCCGTTCCAGCGCCTTCTGCATGGCGGCGACATCCGAGCGCAGCATCTTGCCGACATCGCCCCATCGGCCCTGGAAGGCGCCGGCATTGGAGCCGATCCGGTCGGCGAGATTGCCGATATAGAGCGCGTAGAGATCGGAGTTGTTGTATTCCTTGATGATGTAGAAATTCGGCGTGACGATGAACTCTGGCCCGTCGCGGCCGGCCGGCACCAGCATCATGCCCTCGGCCTTCATCTCGTTTGCGGGAAAGTCCTTGCCGGAGATGCGCTCGATGCCGAGCGAGGCCCAATTCGAAAGCGGCTTCGCGAGGTCTGGACCCTCTTGCGCGCAGGAGACCGCCTCCGGGATCGATACCTCGAAGCCCCAGTCACGATCGCGCTGCCAGCCTTTCTTGACCAGGTAATTGGCGATCGAGGCAAGCGTATCCGGCACCGAGGTCCAGATATTGCGGTGACCGTCGCCGTCGAAATCGACCGCATATTTCAGATAGCTCGTCGGCATGAATTGCGGCTGGCCGAGCGCACCGGCCCACGAACTCTTGAAATCGGCGGGCGTCACGTCGCCGCCGTCGAGAATATGCAGGGCGGCCACCAGCTCATTGCGGAACATTTCCTTGCGGGTCGACATGAAGGCCTTGGTCGCCAGCACCTCGACCGCCGAATTCGGGATCTTCGCCGCGCCGAAGCCCGTCTCCCGGCCCCAGATGGCAAGCACGATCGACCCCGGCACGCCATAGGTCTTCTCGATCCGCTTCAGCGTCGAACCATATTGCCCGGCAAAACCGCGCCCCGTTGCGGCAAGCTTTTTCAGCCGGTCCTCGTTGAAATAGGGACCGGGCGAGGAAAACTCAGCCTGCGTCTGTTTCTGCTCCTTCGGCGGCGGGAAGCCGGGCGGCGCGAGATCCGGCAGGTTCCAGTTCAGCGTGATGCCCGAAAAAGCCGCCTTGAAGGTTTTCTCGGAAATGCCGCCCGCCTTGGCTTCCGGCCAGAGGTCCTTTTGCACCCAGCTTTCGAACTGCGCTTCGACATCGGCTTTCGATGGGGCTGCGTGGGCAGAGAGGGGGAGGAGAGAGGCCGTTATGGCGAATGCGAGTATCCGCAGTCGTCGTGGGGTGCGGTGCGACATATGCAAGCCTCTCATATCACCGTCCGCGCCCGCAGCGCCGCCGCCAGCGTGCCCTCGTCGAGATAATCGAGCTCGCCGCCGACAGGCACGCCGTGCGCCAGCCGCGTGATCTTCACCTCCAGCCCCTGCAACTGATCGGTGATGTAATGCGCCGTCGTCTGCCCCTCGACGGTGGCATTGACCGCGATGATCAATTCCCGGATGCCGCCTTCGCCGATCCGGTCGACCAGCCCGCGAATGTTGAGATCATCGGGCCCGATCCCGTCGAGCGGCGACAGCGTGCCGCCGAGCACGTGGTAGGCGGCGTTCATCGCGCCCGCCCGCTCCAGCGCCCAGAGGTCGGAGACGTCCTCGACGACGATGATCACGGATTGATCGCGCTGCACGTCGGTGCAGACGGTGCAGGGATCGACGGTATCGACATTGCCGCAGCGCGAGCAGATCTTCACCTTGTCATAGGCCTCGCCCATCGCATTCGACAGCGGGCCGAGAAGCTGGTCTTTCTTCTTGATC
The DNA here is from genome assembly GCF_002531825.1 of Rhizobium sp. J15. Taxonomy (GTDB): domain Bacteria; phylum Pseudomonadota; class Alphaproteobacteria; order Rhizobiales; family Rhizobiaceae; genus Rhizobium. The sequence goes on from NZ_NWSX01000008.1 coordinate 49,403, forward strand.
AGATGCAGCGCCGCCCGGCGGGCCGAGCGCGGCCCGAGGCCCGGCACCTTCGCCAGAAGCTGGATGAGTTTTTCGATTTCGGGGCCGGTGACTCGTTTTGCCATGCGCCGTTCTTAACTGATATGGAACGAAAACGGAATCGCGGAAGGATCGGCCGTCCCATGAAAATCCTGGCGCTGTGCAGAGGCAATGCGGAACGGCTGCCCGGCAAGAGCTACAAGACCGGCATCTTCAAACACGCCGTCAATGGCGCCGTCATGATCGATGCCGAGGGGCTGGTCGGCGATGCGATCTGCAACCGCAAGCACCATGGCGGCATCGATCAGGCCGTCTATATCGAGGGCTCGCTGACGCTCGACTGGTGGGCGAGGGAGCTCGGCCGGCCTTATGAGCCCGGCACCTTCGGCGAGAACCTGGTGATCTCGGATCTCGACAATCGCGACGTTGCCGTCGGCGACCGCTTCTTATCAGGCGACCTCGTTCTCGAAGTCACGGCATGCCGCATGCCCTGCGCCACCTTCGCCGCCAGGATGGCCGATCCGAAATTCGTCAAACGCTATACGGTAGCCGCCCGCCCCGGCATCTATTGCCGGGTCATCCAGGGCGGCGTGGCCGAGGCCGGAATGCCGGTGCAGCACCAGTCATTTGCCGGCGAGAAAATCACCATGCCGGAGCTGATGGAAACTTTTGGGCGACGGCTTTCAGAGGCGGACCGGGCTCGATATCTCGCCGCCCCTATTCACTATAAGCTGCGGGCGATGCTGGACGCGCAGCCTTAAGCTCAATTTCACCTGTCCATCGCGAACGCAATTGTCACAGCGTCGGCGCAGCAGAGGTGAAAATAAAAATCGAATTGCCTGCTATCAGAACGGCAGCTTGAAGCCGGGCGGAATCGGCAGGCCGGCGGTCAGCGCCTTGGTCTTTTCGGCGGCGAGGGCTTCGGCTTTGTCCTTGGCGTCCTTGTGGGCGGCGACGATCAGGTCTTCGAGGATTTCGACGTCGTCTTCCTTGAAGAGCGACGGGTCGATTTTCAGGCTCTTCAACTCGCCCTTGCCGGAGATGATGACGGTGACGAGGCCGCCGCCTGCCTTGCCTTCGGCGGTGAGCTCGGCGATCTCCGCCTGCATCTGCTCCATCTTGGCCTGCATTTCCTTGACTTTGCCCATCATGCCCATGATGTCGCGCATCGTCTCGCTCCTTCTTGAAACGCTAGAATTCTATGTCGTCGCCCGGCAGGATGTCGCCTTCCTCGGATTCGGCGGCGGCCGGCGGTGTCGCCTCGTCCGCCTCTTCCTCCGGCGTCGGTGCCCGCACGCGCACGTCGATGATTTTCGCGCCCGGGAAATGCGCCAGGATCGCCGCGACGTCGGGATCCTGTCGCGCGTCGATGACGTGCTGTTCCCGCGTCCTGGCCTCTGCTTCCACCATCGTCGGCCCGCCTTCCTCGCGGCTGGTGCTGACGATCCAGTGGATTCCAGTCCATTCCTTGAGTTTGACGGCGAGCTCGTTGAGCAGCGTGTTCGGGGCGCCTTCGGTGAGGTTCACATCAAGCCGGCCGGGCTCGAGACGAACCGGCCGCACGAAGTTGCGCACCAGCGCCTTCAATTTGACATCGCGCTTTTCGCCGGCGAGGTCGACGATATCGCCAATGGAATTGATGCGCACGAGCGGCTTCGGAGCCTCTGCGGGCTTCGCCTCGGTGCGGCCGATGGTCTGCGGCTCCGGATTGGGCACGGCCCGCAGCATGGCGGTCGGCCCCGAGGGCTGCGGCCGCGGTGTCGGCTCGGCCGCGCGCGCCGCCACACTGCTCTGATAGGGAACACGCGTTCCGCTGCCGCCACCATTGCCGGAAGGCGGGGAGGAGGGGCGCGAACCGCCATTGTCGCCGGAAAATTCGGCAAGCCGGCGCGCCGCATCCTCGGGCGCCGGCAGATGGGCCGCATGCGCCAGCCGGATCAGCACCATTTCGGCTGCCCCTGCCGTGCGCGACGAGCCTTCCGTTTCGGGAATGCCCTTCAGCAGCATCTGCCAGATGCGCGACAGCGTCGTGACCGCTACGCCCTTGGCGAATTCCGCGGCCTTGGTGCGCTCGATTTCGCTGAGCGAGGGGTCGTTCGCCGCATCCGGCACATATTTCAGCCGCGTCACCAGATGGGTGAAATCGGCAAGATCGGTGAGCACCACGACGGGATTGGCGCCGGCCTCGTACTGGCCCTGGAATTCGCCGAGTGCTGCGGCGACGTCGCCTTTGACGATATGCTGGAACAGATCGACGATCCGGGCGCGGTCGGCAAGGCCGAGCATGCCGCGCACCGCTTCCGCCTGCACCACGCCGGCGCCATGGGCAATCGCCTGGTCGAGCAGCGACAGGCCGTCGCGGGCCGAGCCTTCGGCCGCGCGCGCGATCATCGCCAGCGCGTCCGCTTCCGCCTCGATGCCTTCCTTGGCCGCGATCGTGGTGAACAGCCCGACGAGATCCGACGCGCTGATGCGACGCAGGTCGAAGCGCTGGCAGCGCGACAGCACGGTGATCGGCACCTTGCGGATTTCGGTGGTGGCGAAGATGAACTTCACATGTTCCGGCGGTTCTTCAAGCGTCTTCAGCAGGCCGTTGAAGGCCTGCGTCGAAAGCATGTGCACTTCGTCGATGATATAGACTTTATAGCGCGCCGAAACCGGCCGGTAGCGCACCTGCTCGATGATCTCTCTGATATCGTCGATACCGGTATGCGAGGCGGCGTCCATTTCGATCACGTCGACATGGCGGCCTTCCATGATCGCCTGGCAATGTTCGCCGGGCACGCGCAGATCGATCGTCGGCTTGTCGATATCAGCTGTCTTGTAATTCAGCGCCCGCGCCAGGATGCGCGCCGTCGTCGTCTTGCCGACGCCGCGCACGCCGGTCAGCATGTAGGCCTGCGCGATGCGGCCGGTCTCGAAGGCGTTGGTGAGCGTGCGGACCATCGGCTCCTGGCCGACCATCAGGTCCGTGAAATCCTTGGGGCGGTATTTTCGTGCCAGCACCCGGTATCCGGTGCCCGTCGAGGCGGCATCTTGTGACTGTCGCTCGGTCTCGCTCATCGCCCTGCTTGCGCCCGAAGCTCGGGCTTCTTGGAAGAGAAGGTGGGAGGCTGGCACGATGACCCGTGCCGGGCTCGTTAGGGCTGCTTCCTTCCGGACCTGACCCGGTTGGCGAGTGGCTCGTCCACCACCAACCTCCCGAGTGCACATATCGGCAATATCGTCATCAAAAGCAAGCCAACATGATAAAAAACTGCTAGTCCTTGGAAAAGATAGGAGGAATGCCCTTGAACGGTTTCGAGCTCGACCCCCGGCTGGAAAAAGACAGCATCAGCATCATGGTCACAGGCCTCTGTGATCTGAGATTGTCGAGGGATGCCAGGTGGCCCTGGCTCGTTCTCGTGCCGCGCCGCGCCGGCATCACCGAAATTTTCGAGTTGACGCCGCTCGACCAGGTGCTGCTCGCCTTCGAGACGGACATGGTCGCCAAGGCTCTGAAGGAGATCACCGGTGCTGCAAAAATCAATGTCGGGGCTCTTGGCAATATCGTCCGCCAGCTTCATGTTCATGTCATTGCCCGCTTCGAAGGTGATGCCAACTGGCCGGGTCCTGTCTGGGGCTTCGGGCGCGCTGAGCCCTACGAGGATGGGAAGAGAGACGAATTCATAGCGAAGCTGCGGGAAGCCCTTTCATCATGAGTCATTCGCTTTTCGATTCGGACGTGCCGCATCCGGAACCCAGCAACCTCACCGCCTTTGCCGCCAACGACCTCAATCGTGATTCAGAGCATCGCGATGAGAAGTCGGTCGAAAGGGCGCTGGCGAGGGAAGGGACGCATATCTTCGCCTTCGCCAGGGACAAGCTGGTGCTGAAGCATGACGGGCAGGTGCTCGATCCGCTCTTTGCCCGCTACGAGCTGCAGGAACTGCGGCCGGATTGGGACGAGACGGTGCTTCTCGGCTACCGCAAAACAGGTGAGCCGCGGCTCGCGGTTCCCGTCGGCATCGATGTCGAGGATCTCGCCAGCCAGTACAAGCCCGCCGACGGCCGCACGCTGTTTCGCGAGATGCTGATCGACGAGGTGCTGCTCGGCGAATTCGCCCAGGCCGCCAGCCTCATCCGCTGGAACGGCGACAACCGCTTCTGCGGCCGCTGCGGTTCGGCGATGGAGATCCATATCGGCGGCTACAAGCGCGTCTGCACCGCCTGCGAGCATATGATCTTTCCCCGCACCGATCCGGTCGTCATCATGCTGACGATCGACGAGAGCCGCGATCTCTGCCTGCTCGGCCGCAGCCCGCATTTCGCGCCCGGCATGTATTCCTGTCTCGCAGGCTTCGTCGAACCCGGCGAGACCATCGAGAACGCCGTGCGCCGCGAAACGCTGGAAGAATCCGGCATCCGCACCGGCCGTATCCGCTACCACGCCTCGCAGCCCTGGCCGATGCCGCATTCGCTGATGATCGGCTGTTATGCCGAGGCGAAATCCACAGAGATCAAGCGCGATGAGACGGAATTGGAGGATTGCCGCTGGTTCACCCGCGAGGAAACGCTCGAGATGCTCGAGCGTCCAGGCGCCAATGGCAAGGCCTCGCCGCCGAAAGGGGCGATCGCCCACCGCCTGATGCGCGACTGGGTGGAGTGGAAGCGCTAGTGCCATGCCCGTCGCCCGTTCGGAACGGCTCCTGACGCTGCTCCAGACGCTTCGGCGTTATCGCAGGCCGGTGACCGGAACGGTGCTTGCCCAGGAGACCGGCGTCAGCCTGCGCACGCTCTATCGCGATATCGCCAGCCTGCAGGCCCAGGGTGCGATGATCGAAGGCGAGGCCGGCATCGGCTATGTGCTGAAGCCCGGCTTCATGCTGCCGCCGATGATGTTTTCCGAGGAAGAGCTGGAGGCACTGGTGCTCGGCTCGCGCTGGGTGGCCCGCGCCGCCGAGCCGCGCCTTGCCGGCGCCGGCGCCGATGCTCTGGCCAAGATCGCCGCCGTTCTGCCGGCCGATATGCGCGAAATGATCGATTCGGCCGCTCTCTTCGTCGGCCCCAAACGCCGGGATGAGGATAGCGCGGATGTCTCGGCCATCCGCCGGGCGATCCGTCTGGAGCGCATTCTCGAACTGCATTACGGCGACGAGCAGGGCCGGATCTCCAGGCGACGCGTCTGGCCTTTCGCGCTCGGCTATTTCGAGCATGTGCGCGTTCTCATGGCATGGTGCGAGCTGCGCCAGGATTTCCGCCATTTCCGCACCGATCGCATCATCGACATGGCGCTGCACGAGGTGCGTTATCCGCGCCGCCGTACCGCACTTCTCAAGGAGTGGCGCGAGACGCAGGACGTGCCGATCGAGCGGTGAATGCTGCTGCCATAAACTGTCAGCAGCTGGCGTTATGATCAGTCTCAATCCATCAGGGAAGGAGTACCGATCATGGCAACGTCTTCACTCATCCGCCAAGCCAGCGACCGTTTTGCAGTTGACGCCTTTGCCGATGTCATTTCGGCCGAAACTTTCGCCGATGTCGGGCAGTCCGAGCACTCCGGTATTCGGCGTCTAATCATGAACATCTTTCGGATTCGCAGCGCAAATCACACCATCCTCGATCTGGAAGCGGCGCCGGATTGCCGCAAGCGCGACCTTGGCTTCATGGATGGACGCGGTCCGCGCCGCCAGAGCCGTTTTTCGCTCTAGACCATCCGATCGTCATCCACATCGCCGGCCGAGAACGGGGCGCTGCTTTAGCAGCGCCTTCAGCTCCTGCTGCCATAAATTGGCAGCAGGCCGTTCCTCGCCGTGCCCAATTACCAGCAACGGGAGAACCGAAATGACCAGCCCCAATCTGATTATCCTCTACGTCAAGGAACCCGGCGAAAGCGCCAGCTTCTACCGGAACCTGTTGAACCGCGAACCGGCCGTGGAGGCGCCGAATTTCGTCGCCTTCCCGCTGGATGGCGGCTTCACGCTCGGCCTCTGGCGGCGCAGCAAGGTCGAGCCGCAGCCCTCCGCCATCGGCAACCGGGGTGAGGTGGCCTTCATGGTCGCGGGAGAAAATGCCGTTGCCAGGCAATATGAGGACTGGCGCCAGCGCGGCCTGCCGATCGCCCAGGAACTGACGGAACTGGATTTCGGCCCGACCTTCGTCGTGCTCGATCCGGACGGACATCGCCTGCGCGTCTGTGAGCCGGATAAGTAATATGCTGGATAGACGGGGCCTGCTTAGAGCAGGCCTCGCATCGCATGCCCCTTATAGACGCCGAGAATGCGCACCTTCTCGGAGAAGAACCGCAGTTCCTCCAACGCTCGGCGAACGTTCGGATCGTTCGGGTGGCCCTCGATATCGGCGTAGAACTGCGTCGCTACGAATTTTCCGCCGAGCTGGTAGCTTTCGAGCTTCGTCATGTTGATGTTGTTGGTGGCAAAGCCGCCGAGCGCCTTGTAGAGCGCGGCCGGAATGTTGCGGACGTTGAAGACGAAAGTGGTGACGACCTTCTCTTCAGCCGAATTGCGCTGCGCCCATTCCTCGTCCCGCGACAGGATGACGAAGCGGGTGACGTTGTTTTCCGTATCCTCGACATTTTCAGCGACAATCTCCAGCCCGTAGAGATCGGCTGCAAGACGCGGGGCAAGCGCGGCCATCGAGCGATCGCCGGTTTCCTTCACGAGTTTCGCCGCGCCTGCGGTATCGCCGGCGATAACAGGCTTCCAGCCATGGGCGCGCACGATCTTGCGGCACTGTCCGAGCGCGTGGATATGGCTGTGCACCGTGCGGATCTCGTCCTTGGTGACCCCGGGCAGCACCATCAGCTGGAAGCGAATCGGCATGAAATATTCGCCGATGATGTGCAGCCGCGATTCCGGCAGCAGATGGTGGATGTCGGCGACGCGCCCGGCAATCGTGTTCTCGATCGGGATCATCGCAATGTCGGCGTCGCCGTTGTCGACCGCCGTAAATGCATCCTCGAAGGTCTGGCAGGGCAGCGGCTCCATGGTCGGATACATGTCGCGGCAGGCCATGTCGGAATTGGCGCCGAATTCGCCCTGGAAGGCGATCCTGTTGGTCTTGATGTTCATGGGTGATTCCGTCAGTTCGACTTAGAGCATGATGCCGAAAAGTGTGAGCGGTTTTCGGACGACATCATGCTCTAACTCTTTAATTGAGAACAGGATTCAGATTTTAGGCCAACTGAGCTTAAAATCATCCTGTTCTGGCGGCGAGGATGCGCCGCGCCTTTTCGAGGTCGCCGGGAGTATCGACACCGAGCGGAACCGTGTCAACGATCTCGGCGTCGATGCGCATGCCGGCCTCCAGCGCCCGCAGCTGCTCCAGCGCCTCGCGCTTTTCGAGCGTTGACGGGCCGAGCGAAACGAACCGTTCGAGCGCCGCGCGGCGATAGGCGTAGAGCCCGATATGGTGGTAGAGCGGCCCCTTTCCGTAAGGCGCGGTCGCGCGGGTGAAATAGAGCGCGTGCAGACGGGTCTCGGAAACGGGCGAACCGACGACCTTGACGATGTGCGGCGCGGTCTTGTCCTCCTCATTGTCGATTTCGGTCGTCAGCGTGCCGATATCGACCGCCGGGTTCTCGAGGGGACGCAAAGCCGCCCGCACGGTTTCCGGCTCGATCGTCGGCAGATCGCCCTGGACGTTGACGATGATCTTCGCCCTTCCGTCGGGATCGACTTTCTGCAGCGCCTCGAAGATCCGGTCGGAACCCGATTGGTGATCCTGGCTGGTCATGACGACTTCGAAGCCGGCGGCGGCGATGGTATCGAACACCTCGTGGTCGTCGACAGCGACGACCACGCGGCCGATGGCCGCCTCCTTCGCACGCATCGCCACCTGCACGATCATCGGCAGGCCGCAAATATCGGCAAGCGGCTTGCCCGGAAGCCGAGTGGAGGCCATCCGCGCCGGGATCAATACGAGCACCTCGTCTAAATTTGAATCACTCATGGTTCGGGCCTTCTATTCCGGGCTGAAAAGTGTCAAAAAGTCTCACACGCAAGACCATTTAGACAGTTGCAACGATCAGCCAAAAGACATAGGTTCCGCGCGATTTCAAGATGGTCCGGTTTATGGTCTGCCGGCTGCAAGGGGAGCATTGCAGATGAATTCATACGTCAATACGGCCGTGGGGGCACTGCTCGGAACGATTTTCGTTCTGATGTCGGTCTCGATCGCGTCCGAGGGGATCTTCCATTCCGAAGCGCCGGAGAAGGAAGGTTTCGCGATCGTTGCCGAAGAGGCGCCGGCCGCCGGTGGCGAAGCCGCGCCGGCCGCTGCCGTTCCGATCGCGCAATTGCTCGCTTCTGCAGATGCCAAGGCCGGTGAAGTGGTCTTCAAGAAGTGTCAGGCCTGTCATGACGCCACCAAAGGGGGGCCGAACAAAGTCGGTCCTAACCTCTTTGGTGTCGTAGATCGCCCGATCGCCTCGCATGAAGGCTTCGCCTATTCCGCCGCCATGAAGGATTTCTCCAAGGGCAGCAGCGAAAAGTGGAGCTTCGAATTCCTCAACAAGTTCCTCCTGGCGCCGAAGAAGGACGTTCCCGGCACCGCGATGGGCTTTGCCGGTCTCCCGAAGGACCAGGATCGCGCCAACGTCATCCTTTATCTGCATACGCTGGCCGATTCGCCGGTGCCGCTGCCGGATCCGAACACGGCTACGCAGTAAAGCGAAGCGCAATCGCCTGAAAATCGAAGCCCGGCCGCAAGCCGGGCTTTCTTCGTTCCGGGAGCAGGTTCAGGCGCCGAGGAAATAGGCCCAGAGCGAGACGGTGATGGCGCCGAGCGCCGTCGTGACCGAGATCGTCGAGGCGGCGAGGCTATGCCCAACGCCGAAGCGATTGGCGATCAGCCAGGCGTTGACGCCTGTTGGCACCGATGAGGTCAGCACGATCGCCGCCGTCCATTCGGGGCTGAGGCCGAGGAGATGGCTTGCCGCCCAGACGCAGCCCGGCAGCAGCAGCAGCTTGCAGGCCGAGGTGACGCTGGCGATGCCGAGATTGCCGGATACGCCGTATTTTTCCAATGCCATGCCGAGCGAGATCAGCGCCGCCGGGCCGGCAATGCCGGCGATCTGGTTGACGACCGTCGCCAGCGCCGCGGTCATGGTCAGGCCGGAAAGGTGCATGGCCATGCCGGCCGCAAGCCCGATCACCAGCGGATTGCGGACGAGATTGACGGCAATCTGGCGCAGCACGAACAGCATGCTGCGGTCGCTTTTGCCGGCGATCTTTCGCTCGGCATGCTCCATCAGAACGGTGCCGGCGACCATCATGACCGGCAGATGTACGGCGAGCAGGATCGACAGCGCCACCAACCCCTCGTCGCCGACGGTGCGCTCGACGAGCGGCAGTCCGATGAAGACATTGTTGGCGAAGGCCGAGGACACGCCGGCGAGCACGCCGATCCGTTCGTCACGGCCGAAGAGGCGCGTGGCGGCGATATGACCGGCCGCCCAAGTGATGGCGACGCCGGAGAAATAGACGATCCAGAGCCGGAACGGCGAGGCGCCGTGAAAATCCGCCTCGGCAATCGTGCGGAAGAGTAAGAGCGGCACGGCGATCTTGAAGACGAATTCGCTGAGCGCTTCGCCGACATTCGATGCCATCAATCCGCTGCGGACGATCACCCAGCCGATGAGAATCAGGATGAAGATGGGAAGGACGTCGAGAATGATGGCTGACATGGGAAAGGCTGCTTTGCGCGGGAGGTCCCACCTCTAACAGCAAACCGCCCGGATTGAAAAGGCAAAGGCCGCCCGATCGCCAACAGAGCCGTCCGCAAAGCAAAAAAAGCGGGCTCAGCCCGCTTTTCCGCTCCGGCCCTGCCGGATATCCGAATCACGAAGCTGCCAGTTCATCCGTGGTCAGCGTCGCGCCGGTAAGATCGAAGGGATCATCCCTTACGCGCCCGGCTGCAACCGAAAGCTGCTCATGCCGGTCTTCTTGCGAGTATTTCTAGATTTCGAAGATGACAGGGGCATGACGAATAAGCGGCACTTTTGCGAAGAAATAGCTGCGCCATTCACCATTTATCCTTCCAAACCGCGGAAATTTCGCTAAGACCGAACCCCGGCTATCACAAATCCGGGACTCCCCATTTCATGACCAGATTCGATGTTCTGACAGTCGGCAACGCAATCGTGGATATCATTGCCCGTTGCAACGACCAGTTCCTCATTGACAACCAGATCACCAAGGCGGCGATGAATCTCATCGATGCCGAGCGCGCCGAACTCTTGTATTCGCGCATGGGGCCGGCCCTCGAAGCCTCCGGCGGCAGCGCCGGCAACACGGCGGCGGGCGTCGCGAACCTCGGCGGCAAGGCCGCCTATTTCGGCAATGTCGCCGCAGATCAGCTCGGCGACATCTTCACGCACGATATCCGCGCCCAGGGCGTCCACTATCAGACGAAGCCGAAGGGTACCTTCCCGCCGACGGCGCGTTCGATGATCTTCGTCACTGAGGACGGCGAACGCTCGATGAATACCTATCTCGGCGCCTGCGTCGAACTCGGCCCGGAGGACGTCGAGGCCGATGTCGTGGCCGACGCCAAGGTCACCTATTTCGAAGGTTATCTCTGGGATCCGCCGCGCGCCAAGGAAGCCATTCTCGATTGCGCCCGTATCGCCCATGAGAACGGCCGCGAAATGTCGATGACGCTTTCCGACAGCTTCTGCGTCGACCGCTATCGCGGCGAGTTCCTCGATCTGATGCGTTCCGGCAAGGTCGATATCGTCTTCGCCAATCGCCATGAAGCGCTGTCGCTTTACCAGACCGAAGATTTCGAAGAGGCGCTGAACAAGATCGCCGCAGACTGCAAGATCGCTGCGGTGACGATGAGCGAGAACGGTGCCGTCATCCTGAAGGGCCGCGAGCGCTATTATGTCGATGCGATCAGGATCAAGGAAGTCGTGGACACGACGGGTGCCGGCGATCTCTTCGCCTCCGGCTTCCTCTATGGCTATACGCAGGGACGGTCGCTGGAAGATTGCGGTAAGCTCGGTTGCCTGGCGGCCGGCATCGTCATCCAGCAGATCGGTCCGCGCCCGATGACCTCGCTGTCCGACGCCGCCAAGCGGGCTGGGCTTATTTGAAGGCTTCGCCGGGATAGGCGCCCCAGATCTCCGACTGCGCCACCCAACCGGAGGCGCCGTCGGTTTCGGCGCGGCACCAGTCGCCGGTGCATTCGCCGATCGTCAGCATCACGCCGGGTTCCAGCTTGGCGACGACCGAGGCGGAAGGCAGCGCCTCGCGGCGCAGATTGACGTAGACGCCCTTGCCCTTCGTCTTCATCCACGGCGCGGCGATTGCGGCGCGCTGGCCTGACAGCAGCGACTGGTTGACCCAGCCTTCGGTGCCGTCGGCATCGCGGATGCGCCGCCAGTTGTCATATTCCTGAATGATTTCCACAGGCAGCCCGGATTTCAGGTACATCCACGAAACGGCGTAATCCGTTCCCGGACCGATGCGCAGATTGACGCGTTTGGATTTCAGCGTCACGAAACGCGGCAACGGCAGTCCGCTCGGCCCCTTGGCCGCCTGCGCATGGGCAAATTCAACAGTTCCCAGGGATGCGGCCAGACCGATCGCGAGGGCGAGGCAGGACTTCAGGACTTTGCTGCGCATGGAAGCTTCCGTTTGCTCGAATCTGCGGGCCAGGCCCTGCCTGCTCGCTGGCCGGGCACTGACATTCCCCGGCTGCACCACGAGTTTTGTTTGTCTTCGCGTGCGGGTCTGGTAGAAAATGCCCGGAATGGGAAAATTATCACCCCTCTTGGTTAAAGACCTCTGAACAAGGCACGACAGGCAGCCATGACAGCGAAGAAAAAACCGAAGGTCTACATCACCCGCAAGCTGCCGGATGCCGTCGAAACCCGCATGCGGGAACTCTTCGACGCCGAGCTCAACATCGACGACACGCCGCGTTCCGTTCCCGAGCTGATCGCCGCCGTCAGGACCGCCGACGTGCTGGTGCCGACCGTCACCGATCGCATCGATGCGGCGCTGATCGAAGAGGCCGGGCCGCAGATGAAGCTGATTGCGAGCTTCTCCAACGGCACCGACCATATCGATGTCGAGGCGGCGGCGCGCAAAGGCATCACCGTCACCAACACGCCGAACGTGCTGACCGAGGACACGGCCGACATGACGATGGCGCTCATTCTCGCGGTGCCGAGACGGCTCGGCGAAGGCGCACGCGTATTGACCGACAAGCCCGGCGAATGGGCCGGCTGGTCTCCCACCTGGATGCTCGGTCGGCGCATCCACGGCAAGCGTATCGGCATCGTCGGCATGGGCCGCATCGGCACGGCGGTCGCGCGGCGCGCCAAGGCTTTCGGTCTTTCGATCCACTATCACAACCGCAAGCGCGCCAATCCGGCCGTCGAGGACGAACTCGAGGCGACCTATTGGGAAAGCCTCGACCAGATGCTTGCCCGCGTCGACATCGTATCCATCAACTGCCCCTCGACGCCGGCGACTTTCCATCTGCTCTCGGCGCGCCGCCTGGCGCTGCTGCAGCCGACCGCCTATCTCGTCAACACCGCCCGCGGCGACGTGGTCGATGAAGCCGCGTTGATCAAGTGCCTGAGGGAAGGCAAGATCGCCGGCGCCGGCCTCGACGTGTTCGAAAACGAACCCGCCGTCAACCCGAAGCTCGTCAAGCTCGCCAATGAGGGCAAGGTGGTACTGCTGCCGCATATGAGTTCGGCGACGATCGAAGGCCGGGTCGACATGGGCGACAAGGTCATCATCAATATCCGCACCTTCATCGACGGCCATCGGCCGCCGAACAGGGTGCTGCCCGGCCGTTGAAAGACGCCCCTTCGAGCTCGATCAGGCGGGGTTGATTTGGGGCGCAAGGACCTTGCGCATCTCGATGAAGGTCGTCCTGGCAAAACCGGGATGGGCCTTCTCGGCGGTTCTGGAAAAGCCCCAGGCGGCAAAGACGGCGTGATTGTCGGTAAGCTCGATGCGTGTCTCCAGCCGCAAGGCGGGAAGGCCGAGCGCTGAGGCCGTCTCCTCGGCGATATCAAGCAATCGCCGCCCGAGGCCCTTGCCTTGCGCCGAAGGGAGAACGGCGAGCTTGCCGACATAAAGGCAATCGGCTTCCGGCCGCAGGAAGAGGCAGCCGGTCAGCCTGCCGTTATCGATCGCGACATGACCGATCTCGGCTTCGGCCTTCGCTGCCAGCGCTTCGGCCGTCAGGCTGAGCGCCGACGATGGTGGATCGATCCTGCCGTTCATCGAGGCGAAGGCGGTCAGGATGAGGGCGAGCAGTTCGTCCCAGCGCGTGAAGCTGGCATCGAGGCGGATGATCGTCATTGCGCCGGCCTTGCGCGGCGGCGCCTGTAGCGCACGGTCTCGAACCGTGCCGAGAGGGCGTCGTAAAGCAGCAGCCGCCCGATCAGCGGTTCGCCGGCGCCGGTGACGAGCTTGATCGCCTCCATCGCCATCATCGTGCCGATGACGCCGGTGAGTGCGCCGATGATGCCGGCCTCGGAGCAGGCAGGGATGAGCCCCGGCGGCGGGGCCTCGGGAAACAGGTCGCGATATCGGGGGTTGGGCGTCCCGTCCTCGGCTGTCTCATAGGGTTTCAGAACCGTCAGCGAACCGTCGAAACGTCCGACCGCGCCGGTGACGAGCGGGATGCGCGCTTCTTCCGCCGCGTCGGCCGCGGCATAACGCGTGTCGAAATTGTCGGAGCCGTCGATCAGGAGATCGAAGCCGGACAAATGACGGCGGGCAGTCTCCTGAGAGAAGCGCTCCTCGAAACGGATCAGCCGGATATGCGGGTTGAGCCTTGTGATCGCCAAGGCGGCGCTTTCCGTCTTCAGCTCGCCGATCGTACCGGAATCATGGATCACCTGGCGCTGCAGGTTCGAAAGGGAAACCCTGTCGTCGTCGACGATTCCGAGCGTGCCGACGCCGGCCGCGGCCAGATATTGCAGGATCGGCGCACCGAGGCCGCCGGCGCCGATCACGAGCACGCGGGCGGCTTTCAGCTTCTGCTGGCCTGCGCCGCCGATTTCGGGGAGCAGGATGTGGCGGTGATAACGGGCGATTTCATCGGTGCTGAGCGGTTCCATGGCGCCGATCGTATCATGGCGCCCGACGTCGGGAAAAGCCGCCTCCGTCATTCGAACACCTTGCCGTCGGCCACCGTGAAGACCTGCGCCCGATCACCGAGTGCGGAGAACATCGCGCGATCCGTGCCGGTCATGAAAGCCTGGCCGCCGAGCCCGTCGATGAGGTCGAACAGCGCGGCGCGGCGGCCCTCGTCGAGATGCGCTGCGATCTCGTCGAGCAGCAGGATCGGCGCGTGGCCGGTGAGATTGCCGACGAGCCGGGCGTGCGCAAGCACCAGGCCGACGAGCAGCGCCTTCTGCTCGCCGGTGGAGCAGCGTTCGGCCTCCATCGCTTTTTCGCGATGGTGCACGATGAGGTCGGCCCGGTGTGGCCCCTCCAGCGTGCGCCCCGCGCCGGCATCGCGGTAGCGGCTCTCGGCGAGTATCGCCGCGTAGTCGTCCTCGAGGTCGACCGAAGGGCGCGAGAATTGGCCGTCCATGAAGCCGGAGAGCTGCAGGGACGCAGAGGGAAAGGGAGACGTCTCGCGCGTTTCCTCGATCAGCCGGGCGAGCAGGCCGAGCATCTCCTGCCGGGCGAGCGCCATGGCGATGCCGAGGCTTGCCATCTGCTCCTCGATGCCGGTGAGCCAGGACGGATCGAAGCGGCCTTCGTCGAGCAATTTGTTGCGGCTGCGCATGGCACGCTCGAAATCGCTGGCGCGGCGGCCATGGGCGGGATCGAGCGACAGCACCAGCCTGTCGAGAAAGCGCCGCCGGTCGGAGGAGGCGCCGGTAAAGAGGCCGTCCATCGCCGGGGTCAGCCAGAGAAGGCGCAGGTGATCGGTCAATTCGTCGGCCGTCCTCGCCGGCGTGCCGTTGATGCGCAGCCTGCGGGTGGTGGTGTCCTCGCCGGTTTCGATGCCGGTGCCGATCTCGACTTCACCCTCCATGCCATCGAGCGCGGCGAAGATCGAAAAACCGCCGGCTGCGCCGACGCGGGTAATATCGCCATAGGCCGCGCGCCTGAGGCCGCGGCCGGGCGAAAGCAGCGAGACCGCCTCCATCAGGTTGGTCTTGCCGGCGCCATTGTCTCCCGTCAGCACCACGTGCCGGCCGTCGAGGGCAAGCGTTGCCGCCGCATAATTGCGGAAGTCGCTCAGCTTCAGGCGGGAAAGGAAAACCTTGTGCGGCATCGGATGTCCGGAATCGTTAAGCGTGACAGCTAAGCCGAAGCGGCGCCGATGGCAAGGCTCGCCGCTTCTTTGCTATCGTAACCTCCTGTTGGCGCTGGCGAAAATCACCGCCGCAACGGGCGGCGACAGAACGGGGCAGCGTTCCCAAGGTTAAGAAAAATACAACCTGTGAGGCCATGGCTGGCGACCTCAGGCCGTGCCGCCTGCAGCGATAGCTGCGGCTTGCGCGCCTTGATATCAGGGGCTTTGACGCATTTCTCCGAATCGACTGACGTAACGTAAAGTCCAGAAAAAGTCGGTTGAAATTTGCAACTTTCGGGTTGAGTTATCCCGCAGAAACGATATGGTGAACAAAGCGTTTATGTAAAGAGAGTGGTGAAGTGCCGGATCCGGTTGATATTATCGTTGGTCGCAACATCAGACAGCTTCGCGCCCTTCGCCGTGTTTCCCAGCTCGAACTTGGTGAAGCACTCGGACTGACTTTCCAGCAGATCCAGAAATATGAAAAGGGAACAAACCGCGTTTCCGCCAGCAAGCTGCACCAGATCGCGGTTTTTCTCGGTGTCGAGATCTCCGCTCTCTTCGAGGGAACGGGCATATCGGAATTCGGCAGCCGGATCGAACTCAGCCCTGACGCCTATGCGCTTGCCCTGAGCTACGACAAGCTGAGCTCCGCCGCCGGCAAGGAAGCGGTCAAGACCATTCTCACGCTCATGACCGGCGAAGCGGTAGACAGCGCCGCCTGAGCGGCAGCTTTACGCTGGGAAAGACAGGACCTCTCCAAGAAATGGAGGGGCCGCGCCGGGACATTTGCACGTCTGCGGCGCAATCGCGAGGCAGACCCACATCACCTAAAGAGCGGAGCGTCTGGGGCGACGGCGTGCGAAGGGGCAGCGGTCTTGCGACAACGATGTGCGAGGAAAATAGACCTGAAGCGCGCGAAGCGATCCGAAAGATCGCTGCATGCTTTAGTGAATCTCGCATCCGTGCAGCGCCGTCAGCAGATCGTCCTGCGTCTGGTGGCCGGCATGATAGAGGTCGATCGCCATGCTGGCGATGGAAAGGCCCTGCTGGCTGCGAAGCTTGATGTTGCGTTCGGCACACCATGTGTAGATGGCGCCGGCGAGAACGTCGATGTCTTCGGACTGAGAGGAAAAGGCTGGCGCCATGATAGATACTCTTGCTTCCGTGGTCCCGCGTCCGATGGGGCGCGCTGAGAACGCTGTGTCATGTTAATTGCGCATCATCCTCCCGGTATCGGTGCCGATCTCCTGATTATGCGCTGACGGCAAAGATTGAAGTCATTTGGAAAACTTGCAAGCGGCATCATCCGGCTGCGTTAATGCAGTTTCTTTTCCGATTGAACGCCGTATCGATCTGGAACAGATGTCCCAAATCGGGACTTGCCCGAAAAAAAGCCGGAGACGTTTCCATCCCCGGCTTTTGCGATTGCGTATCGATCGGAGCCTCAGCCTTCGAAGAATTCCTTCATCCGGGCAAAGAAGCCCGTCGATTCGGGATTGTTCTCCTTGGAGGAAATCTGCTCGAATTCCTGCAGCAGCTCGCGCTGGCGCTTGGTCAGCTTTTGCGGCGTCTCGATCTGGATCTGGATGTAGAGGTCGCCCGTCTGCGCCGAACGCAGCACCGGCATGCCCTTGCTCTTGAGACGGAACTGTTTGCCGGCCTGCGTGCCCTCGGGAACCGTCACGCGCGACTTCGTGCCGTCGAGCGTCGCCACGTCGAAAGTACCGCCGAGTGCGGCCGTCGTCATCGAGATCGGGACGGCGCAATAGAGATCGGCTCCGTCGCGCTGGTAGAACTCGTGCGGCTTCACCGACAGGAAGATATAGAGGTCGCCCGCCGGCCCGCCGCGGGTGCCGGCTTCACCCTCGCCCTGCAGGCGAATGCGTGTGCCGTCCTCGATGCCCGAGGGAATATTGACCGAGAGCGAACGCTCTTCCGTCACCCGGCCCTGGCCGTGGCACTTCTGGCAGGGATCGGGAATGATCTGGCCGCGGCCATGGCAGGTCGGGCAGGTCCGCTCGATCGAGAAGAAGCCCTGCGCGGCGCGCACGCGCCCCGTCCCCTGGCAGGTGCCGCAGTTCTTCGGCTGCGTGCCGGGCTTGGCGCCCGAACCCGAACAGACGTCGCAGGTGATCGACGTCGGCACGCGGATCTGCGCCGTCTTGCCGGAGAAGGCCTCTTCCAGCGTGATTTCCATGTTGTAGCGAAGATCGGCGCCGCGTTCGCGCCCGCCCGACGAGCGCTGGCGCGCGCGTCCGCCGCCCATCATCTCGCCGAAAATATCCTCGAAAATGTCCGAGAAGCCGCCGCCGGCAAATCCGCCGCCACCGCCGCCCATGCCGCCATGCTCGAAGGCCGCATGGCCGTAGCGATCATAGGCCGCCCGCTTCTGCGGGTCCTTGAGCATCTCATAGGCTTCGTTGATTTCCTTGAACTTCCGCTCGGCGTCCTTGTCATCCGGGTTCTTGTCCGGATGGTATTTCATCGCCAGTTTTCGGAAGGCGCTTTTCAGCTCTTTCTCGTCCGCCGACTTGGCTACACCCAGAGTTTCGTAAAAGTCCGCTTTTGCCATTAAGGATTAAACCCCGGAAATGGATTTCCGGCTGCCATGGTGAGCAGCCGGATCAGGTGTTGAAGCATAACCACGCCGCCGCGGATTACGCGGACTTCTTGCGGTCGTCGTCCTTGATTTCCTCGTAGTCGGCATCGACGACATTGTCGCCGTCTTCCGCCGAGGCATCGGCAGCAGCGCCGCCTTCGGCCTGCTGTGCTTCATAGATCGCCTGACCGAGCTTCATGGAAACTTCCATGAGCGTCTGGGTCTTGGCCTTGATGTCTTCGGCGTCGGCTTCGGTTGCCTCGGTCGCGGACTTCAGAGCGGCGATCGCATCCGAGATTGCGGTGCGGTCGGCTTCGGAGACCTTGTCGCCGTAATCCTTCAGCGACTTTTCCGTGGAGTGGATCAGGCTTTCGGCCTGGTTCTTGGCTTCCACGGCCTCGCGGCGCTTCTTGTCTTCGGCGGCATGCGACTCGGCATCCTTGACCATCTTCTCGATGTCGGCGTCGGAGAGGCCGCCGGAAGCCTGGATGCGGATCTGCTGTTCCTTGCCGGTGCCCTTGTCCTTGGCCGAAACCTGCACGATGCCGTTGGCGTCGATGTCGAAGGTGACTTCGATCTGCGGCACGCCGCGCGGCGACGGCGGCAGACCGACGAGGTCGAACTGGCCGAGCAGCTTGTTGTCGGCAGCCATTTCGCGCTCGCCCTGCGAAACGCGGATGGTGACGGCCTGCTGGTTGTCTTCCGCGGTCGAGAAGGTCTGGCTCTTCTTCGTCGGGATCGTCGTGTTGCGCTCGATCAGGCGGGTGAAGACGCCGCCGAGCGTTTCGATGCCGAGCGACAGCGGGGTCACGTCGAGGAGTAGAACGTCCTTGACGTCGCCCTGGAGAACGCCGGCCTGGATGGCGGCGCCGAGAGCGACGACTTCATCCGGGTTGACGCCCTTGTGCGGCTCCTTGCCGAACAGCTGCTTGACGACTTCCTGCACCTTCGGCATGCGGCTCATGCCGCCGACGAGAACGACTTCGTCGATTTCGGCAGCGGTGACGCCGGCATCCTTGAGGGCTGCCTTGCAGGGCGCGATCGTGCGCTGGACGAGATCGTCGACCAGGCTTTCGAGCTTGGCGCGGGTCAGCTTCAGCGTCAGGTGCTTCGGGCCGGAGGCGTCGGCCGTGATGAACGGCAGGTTGATTTCGGTCTGCTGC
This sequence comes from Rhizobium sp. J15, assembly GCF_002531825.1. Classification (GTDB taxonomy): domain Bacteria; phylum Pseudomonadota; class Alphaproteobacteria; order Rhizobiales; family Rhizobiaceae; genus Rhizobium. The sequence continues at coordinate 68,468 of NZ_NWSX01000008.1, forward strand.
GAGGACGACAGCTCGATCTTGGCCTTTTCGGCAGCTTCCTTGAGGCGCTGCAGGGCAAGCTTGTCGTTCTTCAGATCGATGCCGTTGTCCTTCTTGAACTCGGCAACGAGATATTCGACGAGACGCATGTCGAAGTCTTCACCGCCGAGGAAGGTATCGCCGTTGGTGGACTTCACTTCGAAGACGCCGTCGCCGATTTCGAGGATCGAAATATCGAAGGTGCCGCCGCCAAGGTCGTAAACGGCGATCGTCTTGCCGTCCTTCTTGTCGAGGCCGTAGGCGAGAGCGGCAGCGGTCGGCTCGTTGATGATGCGCAGCACTTCAAGGCCGGCGATCCTGCCGGCATCCTTGGTTGCCTGGCGCTGGGCGTCGTTGAAATAGGCGGGAACGGTGATGACGGCTTTCTCGACCTTTTCGCCGAGATAGGATTCGGCGGTTTCCTTCATCTTCTGAAGGATCATCGCGGAAATCTGTGCGGGCGAGTAGCCCTTGCCATTGGCTTCGACCCAGGCGTCGCCATTGTCGCCCTTGACGATGGTGAAGGGAACGAGATGCTTGTCCTTCTCGACGGTCGGATCTTCATAGCGGCGGCCGATCAGGCGCTTCACCGCAAAGAGCGTGTTCGTCGGGTTGGTGACCGCCTGGCGCTTGGCCGGCTGGCCGACGAGGCGCTCGCCGTCATCGGAAAAAGCCACCATGGAAGGGGTCGTGCGCGCACCTTCCGCATTCTCGATGACCTTCGCGTCCTTGCCGTCCATGACTGCGACGCAGGAATTCGTCGTTCCAAGGTCGATACCAATTACTTTTGCCATGTCATTCTCTCCTTGAAGCAAGCTGTCGGAACCCCGAGAAGGCATTTCCCTGACAGCCCCTTACGGGATGGGTCTACTTGAGATTACGCAATCGTGATTGCGGTGATGCGGCGTATATAAGGAGCGGTTTTCTGGACTGCAAGGCGGGAATTGGCCCGGAATCCAGCAAAACGAATGTGTTGCATTCAATTTTGACGGCAGCCGGGAGGGAGGTCTGCCGACGGCCTGCAAGGCAGTTGTTTCCTAGGGTACGGGGCTTGCGCCGGGCGTGCCGCAAAAATCTCACTGGCCCATGATCAGGTCGAGCAGGGTGGTGCGCCGCGGCTGCACCGAAGAGGTCGCCTGCGGCGTCCCGACATCGCCGGGCGGCACGACGTTTCCATAGCCGGACCCGTCGCCTTCGGCAACGTCGGAAGGCGGGACCGGACCGTTTCCGGACGGCACATTTTGCTGGCGCACGGGCGCCTGCGGATAGCGATTGGCACTTTCGTCGCCGCCGAAGACGCCGGAAATGATGCCGCCGATCGTCGTCGACGGCGGCGCCTCGGCCGTGACCGGCTGCCCGCCGTCGGGTACGGCCTGCGCCATCGGCTGGCCATTGTCCTGATCCCCGATCAGCTGGCCGTTGCCGAAGAGCGGAGCCGGCGAAAGACCCTTGTGGGCGGCGATCATAAATTCCTTCCAGGCCTTGGCCGGAAGACCGCCGCCGGTCACCTTCTTCATCGGCTTGCCGTCGTCATTGCCGAACCAGACGCCTGTCGTGAGGTTGCTGGTGAAGCCGACGAACAGCGCGTCGCGCGAATTCTGCGTCGTGCCGGTCTTTCCTGCCGCCTGCCAGCCGGGGATCTTGGCGCTCTTGCCGGTGCCGTTTTCGATGACGCCCATCATCATCGCATCCATTTCGGCGGCGATCTGCTCGGAGAGCACGCGCGGCGGGCTGTCATAGGTATTTTCGTAGAGAACCTTGCCTTCGGCGGTCGTCACCCGGCGGATGACGTGCGGCGTCGCCTTGTAGCCGCCGTTCATGAACGCGGCATAGGAGGCGGTCAGCTCCATCAGCGAGACTTCGGATGTGCCGAGCGCAATCGAGGCGTTCGGCTGCAGCTCGCTTTCGATGCCGAGCCGGTGGGCGAGTTTGATCACCTGATCCGGCCCGTCATACATCACCAGCTGCGCGGCAACCGTGTTCAGCGACTTGGAAAGCGCAGTGGCGAGCGTCACTTCGCCATTGTATTTCTTCTCGTAATTCTCCGGCGTCCAGTCGCCGATGCGGATCGGCGCGTCGTTGAACACCGAAAAAGGCGTCAGTCCCTTCTCCAGCGCAGCGGCATAGACGAAGGGCTTGAACGAGGATCCCGGTTGGCGCTTGGCCTTGACGGCGCGGTTGAACTGGCTTGCCGCGTAATCCCTGCCGCCGACGAGCGCGCGGATCGCGCCGGTCCCGTCGATCGAGACGAGCGCCGCCTGCGAGGCGTCGAGCTTGCCGCCTTCCTTGTCAAGCACGTCGACCAGCGATTGTTCGGCCTTCTTCTCCAGCGATTTGTCGATGGTCGTATCGACGATGACGTCTTCCTTGATGTCGCCGATCAGCCCGGGCAATTGGTCCATCACCATGTCGGCGACATAGTGCCCGGCGCCGGACCAATAGCTCTTGGCGGAAGCCGGGGTCTGCGACATCGCCGTCTTCACCTCGGAATCGGTGATGAAGCCCTGTTCGCGCATCGCCGCGAGTACGAGCTGGGCGCGTGCATTCGCCGCTTCCGCGTCGCGGGCCGGCGAAAGCCGCGACGGCGCCTTCAGCAGGCCGGCCAGCACGGCGGCCTCGCCGAGGTTCACGTCACGCGCCGATTTGTTGAAGTAGCGCCGCGACGCCGCTTCGACGCCATAGGCATTCGATCCGAAGAACACGCGGTTGAGATACATCGCAAGGATCTGGTCCTTGGTGTATTTCTGCTCCAGCCAGAGCGCGAGCAGCACCTCCTGCACCTTGCGCTCCAGGGTTCTTTCCGGAGAGAGGAAGAGGTTCTTGGCGAGCTGCTGCGTCAGCGTCGAGCCGCCCTGCACCATGTGGCCGGCGGTGAAGTTGGTGACGATCGCCCGGCCGAGGCCGAGCGGATCGACGCCGAAATGCGAATAGAAACGCCGGTCTTCGATGGCGATGACGGCTTCCGGAATATAGGGCGACATGTTTTCGAGCGACAGCGCCTCGCCGCCGGTGGCGCCGCGATTGGCGATGACGCTGCCGTCGACGGCGGTAATCTTGACGTTCGGCGGCCGTTCCGGGATCGCCCATGTGCTGGCGCTCGGCATGCGCGAGCCGTAATAGACGACAAGCCCGGCGACGCCGATGCCGGCCCAGATGAAAAGCACGACGCACCAGTAGACCACGCCGCGCAGGAAGCCGAAAAAGCCGCCGCCTTCGCGTTCGCGCGGCTCGCGCCGCCGGCGGGGAGCCGCCCGCTGCTTCGGGAGCTTTGAGCTGCCGCGCCGCGCGGACCGGTTTCCGCCAATGCGGTCGTCGGCATCGAGCGAGAATTCGTCATCGTCGCGTGCCGGACGGCCGCTGAAGGAAGGTTCGATTCTGTCGCCTGATCTGCCGCTGCCTGCCATCGCCGACCGGTCACACCCCTGTTCGATCGCGAAGCCCGGCTTCGCACAACGGCGCACTCGCGAGCGACGTGATCATCCGAGTGAACTTTAATTGCGGCGATTTAACGGGGTGTTAAAGAACATAAAGTGGCGGAAACGACGGCCTCTCGCCTTCAATACTGGCGAGCCTCATAATCATCGGCGGTCTCCGGGTCCTGCTTGTATTCCCATTGGCCCAAATGGAAACGGCGCCAGATCTGGCCGGAAGGATTGAGGTTTGTCCCATCGGTGAGACGCACGGGCAGGATGGGATTGTATTTATGCCAAACGGTAACGTCTTTGGCGGCCGCCCGAGGGCCGAATAGCCCGAAGAAAGCCAGGTAGTCTTGCGTCATCAGCTTCCAGCCTCGAACGGATCAAAATCAATCCGCAACGTCGTGAAGGTGCAATAAAGAACCCCGCAAGACAAGGGCGTCACGAGGCCCTCACAGCAAATTGTCGGTGAAGCGTCTGTCACGCCCACGCCGCTGCGCCGCACATCTTTTCTCGGGCAGGTGGAACCAACAGGCTTCGGGATTGTTTATGGGGAAGCGGGACAGCCCCCTCACGTCCCGCGAATGATCGGCCGTCTCCCCCTCAACACGCGCCGATCGACATCAGGCCCGGTGCATCCCCCAAGGGATCGCCGGGCTTTTTCTCGAGTGCCCGCCGTGCCGACACATGCCGAAAGGGCGGCGCTGCCGCCGCCCCTTATATATCATTGGTCGCAGGAAAGATCGCCGGGGAGGCAATCGGGATCTCTGCGATCCGGCCTGCGATTTCCATCTCGCCAGCCGTCCTGCCCCTCCTGGTCGCCGGCTCGATTGCGCCAATCTCTGTCGCCGTCCCGGTTGCTGTCCCCGTCGCGCCAGTTCCGGTCGTCGGTCCGGTTGTCCCGATCCCGCCGGTCCCGATCCCGGTCCCGGTCTCGATTGTCGCGGTCGCGGTAGTAATAGTCCGGGCCGCGGCTCCAGCGGTCACGCTCGCGGTAGAAATCTCGGTTGCGGTAATAACGATCCCAATAATTGTCGACGCTGAAGCGGACGACCGGAATGCCGAGCGGACGGTAATATTGCGGACCGACATAGATGCGGCGCTGCTGATAGAGGGCCTGGACATATTGGCCGGAGACCCAGCCGCGGCCGCCGTAGAATTCCACGTCGCACCAGTTGACGTCGGAAAGGCAGCCGCGGATCTCGACGGGAGAGCCGGCGGGTATGACCGCGACGGCGGGATACCGGGTGCTCGGTCCCGCACGCATATTGACGTTCGCCGTCGAATAGCCCTCGGCAGCCTGCGCGATCACAGGCGCCAGCACGAACAGGCTGGCCACAGCGATTTTAGCAAACAGATTTTTCACGCTTCTCTTACTCCTCATAGGCGCATTTTGGGGCAGCGCCTGACTGTATTTGCCATCCGACCGAACGGTGAAACCTTCGCCCTCCACGCGAGAGAGCGTTATCATTCACCTTGTCTTTCAATGGCTTATATGACGGTCGCGATGAACGCAGCTTGAACGAGGAATGTTCCGCCGATGCCAGGAAGCCAGCCGGCGCTTCCCATAGCCGGGCAACCCCGCGCGCTTGAGGGGCGTTAACGATGCGTTAACCTTTCGAGGGCAGTCTCGCTGCAATACCCGCTTCTCCTTGACCACGGATGAACTGGCACTGAGCGAGCGGATGACGAAGGGCCGGTTTCAACCGGCCTTTTTGTTATCGTATCCGAAACGCCGCGTGGTCAGGCAGCGAGCGCCTGAAGGATCCGCACCCAGGAGCGGATGCCCTTGTGGTAGGAAACGAGTTCGTATTTTTCGTTCGGCGAATGGATGCGGTCATCGCTGAGGCCGAAGCCGACGAGCAGCGATTCCATGCCGAGCATCTTCTGGAAATCTCCGACGATCGGGATCGAGCCGCCCATGCCGATGACGATGGCGGGTTTCGGCCACTCGTCGGACAGCGCGCTCTTCGCCTTGGTCAGAACGGGCGAATCATAGGAGAGATGAATCGCCGGCGAGCCGCCGTGCGAATGGAATTCGACCGAGCAGTCGGCCGGGATCTTCGACCTGATATAGCTGCGGAAGGCCTCGCGGATGGCGGCCGGATCCTGCGTGCCGACGAGGCGGAACGACACCTTCGCCGAAGCCTTGGCGGCGATCACCGTCTTGAAGCCTTCGCCGGTATATCCGCCCCAGATGCCGTTGACCTCGGCAGTCGGCCGCGCCCAGGTGAGTTCCAGCACCGAGCGGCCTTTTTCGCCCGATGGAATGGAAAGGCCGACTTCGCCGAGGAAGCTTTCCGCCGTCTTGCCGAGCGTCTCCCAGGAAGCCTTGATGTTGTCGGGTGTCTCCTCGACGCCGTCGTAGAAGCCGTCGAGCGTGATGCGGCCCGTTTCGTCGTGCAGGCCGGCAAGGGCCTCGACGAGGATATGGATCGGATTTGCCGCAGCACCGCCGAAGAGGCCGGAGTGCAGATCGCGGTCGGCAGCCGTCACGACCACTTCCTCGCCGACGAGGCCGCGCAGCGCTGCGGCGATCGCCGGCGTATCGCGGTCCCACATGCCGGTATCGCAGACCAGCGCATAGTCGGCCTTGAGTTCGGCGGCATTGGCTTCCAGGAAGGGCTTCAGCGACGGCGAGCCGGATTCTTCTTCGCCCTCGAACAGGATGGTGATGCGGCAGGGAAGGGCGCCGTTGATCTCCTTATAGGCGCGGCAGGCCTCGACGAAGGTCATCAACTGGCCCTTGTCATCCGACGTGCCGCGGCCAGTCAGGATCTTGCGGCCTTCGCCGACATCCTTGATCGACGGCTCGAAGGGGTCGTTTTCCCAAAGTTCGATCGGATCGACCGGCTGAACGTCGTAGTGGCCGTAGAACAGAACGTGCGGCGCATCGGCGCCGGCGCCGGCATGGTGGGCGACCACCATCGGATGGCCGGGCGTGTCGCGCACCGACGCCTCGAAGCCCAGCCCCTGGAGATAGGCGACCAGCCATTCGGCGGCTTTGCGGCATTCTGCCTTGTAGGCGGGATCGGTGGAAATCGACTGGATGCGCAGAAGCTCGAACAGCTTTTCAAGGCTCGATGAAAGATTCTGGTCCGCGCGCGAAAGCACCGGTTGTATATCGGTCATTTTCGACTCCTTTTCGAAATTCGGCGGGACGATAGACCAAACCGGAAAGGCAGGCGAGGCGGAAAAAGCAAAATCGATAGGGCGCAAGCGCGCCGAAACGACTCGGATCGCTTGTCGGAAGCGCGTCATATCAAACTTGATTCATGCGACGCGCATTCGCTCTTTGTTTTGAGCATGTCGTTATCCCGGAACCGCTGCAGACGTCCTGAGGACATGCATTAGTAATAAAGAAGAAAGTTCTAATTCAATTTACAGTTATTTAGCACAAGCTAAATAGCATCGGCCGAAGCAAGCTGTTCGGGGGGAGCAGATGTTTTCGGTCATTGCATGTATTCGCGACTATCACGATTGGCGTCTGGTCTTGGTGGCGGCCGCTGTCTGCTTGGTTGGCGCCATGGCGGCGATGCTGCTGCTTTCCCGTGCGCAGGAGTGCGACGCCGGGCGGCGCAAGCTCTGGATCGGCGCATCCGGCTTTGCCTTCGGCACCGGCGTATGGGCAACGCATTTCATCGCAATGCTCGCTTATGACGGCGGCAGGCCGATCAGTTATGCGCTCGACCTGACCCTGCTTTCCTTTCTTCTGTCGGTCGCAAGCTCATGGCTGGCGATCCTTGCCGCGACGCAACGCGACGGACGATTTTCCCGCATTTGCGGCGGCGTCCTGATGGCGCTCGGCATTGCCGCCATGCACCTGACCGGCATGCAGGCGATCGAGATGCAGGCGGTGATCCTCTACGATCCCGTGATGACGCTGACAGCGGTTCTGGCCGGAATGCTTCTGGCGAGCGCCGCCTTCCATATCTTTTTCACTCTGAAGGGCATGCGGCGGCTGCTGACCTCGTCGCTGGTCTTCGTCCTTGCCATCTGCACGCTCCATTTCATCTCGATGGGCAGCATTACGCTCGTGCCGGACCCCGGCAAGGAGGTTCCCACCTTGGTGCTCGACACCAGGGTGCTCGCCGCCATCGTCGTGGTGGCGGCAACCGCTCTCATCCTGGTCGTCCTTGCCGTAGTCTTCGTCCAAAGCCATCTGACGGATCTGCGCGGACTTGCCAATGCCTCGCAGGAGGGGCTGCTGATCCTGCGCGAAGGCCGGATCATCGACGCCAACGAGCGGTTCCAGGCCTTGTCAGGCTGGACGCTCGCCGACCTCTTGGGCAAGGCGCCCTCGGATGTCCTGACGGTCGTTCAGGGAGCGCGGGAGAACAGGCCCGGCGAGACGCTGCTGAACACCCGCACCGGCAGGGAAATTGCCGTCGAGGCGACCGCCAGCAGGATCGTTTATCGTGGCCGCAATTGCGAAGTGCTGGCGGTGCGCGATCTTACCGAGCGCAAGCAGGCCGAGGAGATGATAGAGCACCTCGCCCATCACGACGTGCTGACCGATCTGCCGAACAGGTCGCTCTTCGACACCCGCATCCGGCAGGCGCTGCAGGTGGCCGAACGAAAGAACGCCGAGGTCGCGTTGTTCCTTCTCGACCTTGATCGGTTCAAGGCGGTCAACGATATCTTCGGCCATGCCGAAGGCGACCGCATTCTCTGCAAGGTGGCCTCGATCCTGCGCCGGGTGGCGGGTGAAAGCGATACGATCGCCCGCCTCGGCGGCGACGAATTCGCCATCATCCAGCCCGCCGCGCAGCAGCCGGCGTCGGCGCAAAGGCTTGCGGCTGCGATCATCGACGAATTTGCCGCCGAGATGGACACGGCCCGGGATCCGACTGCCGTCGGCGTCAGCCTCGGCATCGCGCTCTATCCCAGGGATGGGAGCACGGCCGAAGAACTCTACAACAATGCCGATACCGCGCTCTACCGTGTCAAGCACGACGGTCGCGGCCAGGCATGTTTCTTCGATGCGGAAATGGACGAAGCGGCGCGCAACCGCCGCCAGATCGAAAGCGACCTGCGCCACGCGATCATCCGCAACCAGCTTCATGTCAGCTATCAGCCCATCCTCAATGCGCAGAGTGGCGAGATCAGCGGCTACGAGGCCCTGATGCGCTGGCACCGGCCGGGCCACGGCATGACCGAGCCGGACGTTTTCATCCCGATCGCCGAGGAAAGCGGTTCGATCGTCCAGCTCGGCGAATGGATATTGCAGCAGGCCTGCATGGAGGCCATGCGCTGGCCGCAGCCGCTGAGGATTGCAGTCAATGTTTCGCCGGTGCAGTTCATGCTGCCCAATCTGTGCGAGCGGATCGGGGCGGTCCTCGCCGAGACGGGACTCGCGCCCGATCGGCTGGAACTCGAGATCACCGAGGCAGCTCTGATCCGCGATCGCGACCGGGTGATGGTGACGCTGCAGCGCCTGCGCAAATTGGGGGTGCACATCGTCATGGACGATTTCGGCACCGGCTACTCCTCGCTCTCCAACCTGCGCTCGTTCCCCTTTGACAAGATCAAGGTCGATCGCAGCTTCACCGGCGTTCTGGAGCATGATGCGACGGCACGATCGATCGTGCGCGCCATCATCGGTCTCGGTCACAGCCTCGGCATGCCCGTGGTCACCGAGGGCGTGGAAACCGAAGTGCAGCGCCGGATCGTCGTCGAGGAAGGCTGCGCGCAGGTGCAGGGCATATTGCTCGGCGAGCCGGATATCGAGCCGAGCGTAAAGCTTGCCGCTCATCAAGGCTTCATGCCCAGGCAGGGCGAAACCGGCACGCCGCCGCGATGGCGCACAAGCCTTGTCAGCGACTGATCTTACCGCGTGCCGCGCAAATGTGTGCGCGGTTTTGCGATAGTCAGAGCGCCTTGGCGTTTTCCAGGAGCCGGCGAATATATTCGAGCGTCAGTTCACGCTCGAAAGAGCGGAAACCTTTGAACAGCGCAAGGTCGGCCTCGCGCGCGGTCTCGATCGCCTCCGCCTCCATGGCGCGCGCCTTCGGCGTCAGGAAGATCAGTTGCGCCCGCTTGTCGGACGGATGCGGCTGGCGCTCGATCAAGCCGTCGCGCACCATGCGCGAAAGCGTATTGGCCATGGTCGCCTGCTCGATGTCGACCCGTTCGAGAAGCTGTTTCTGGGTCAGCCCGTCTTCGGCCCAAAGCTCCAGCAGGATGGGAAACTGGCCCGGAGAAAAACCAAGCCCGACCGCGCGCTGGTGCAGCGAGCGGGCAAAACCTTTCGCCAACTGGCTGGCAAGGTAAGCTCCCGAATCCATGCGGTTAAATCCCATGATTGCAAGTTGGCTCAAAAGCATGCCGGAGACAATGCAGCAAATCGCCCAGGATGATCCAAAACATATGAGCCGGGACCATAATTTCGAGTGGCTGCAAAAAACATAAAGCCGCCATGGCCTGGAGGTTGGCCATGGCGGCTTGATGGTGAGGACAAAGGCCCGGAGAGGGGGATAAGGCCTTTGTCCAAGCCTGACGCGGCGGGGGACAAGCCGGTGATCAGACCCGCGGCGCATCAAGCGCCGGTGACATGGATTTGTGATTACGAATGTGGTTTTTCAAGGGTAACGGTACGTTACAAATCGGTAACAGTTTGGTGAGCAGAAATCCCCTGCATTTCGAACGCCATAATCTCCAGACGTCCCGAACTTTATATGGACCTCGTCCCGTGCCCGCGCTATCCATGCACGCATGAAAAAAGGCGATCACCTCTTCCTAGTCGATGGTTCGGGATTCATTTTTCGGGCCTTTCACGCACTGCCGCCGCTGACGCGCAAAACCGACGGCCTGCCGGTCGGCGCCGTTTCCGGTTTTTGCAACATGCTGTGGAAGCTCTTGAGGGATGCGCGCAATACCGATGTCGGCGTCACGCCGACCCATCTTGCCGTCATCTTCGACTATTCCGCCAAGACGTTCCGCAAGGATCTCTACGACGCCTACAAGGCCAATCGCTCGGCGCCGCCGGAGGAACTCGTTCCGCAATTCGGCCTCATAAGAGAGGCGACGCGGGCCTTCAACCTGCCCTGCATCGAGACCGAAGGCTTCGAGGCCGACGACATCATCGCCACTTACGCCCGCCTGGCCGAGGCATCGGGCGCCGATGTCACCATCGTCTCGTCAGACAAGGACCTGATGCAGCTCGTCACACCGAATGTCCACATGTACGACAGCATGAAGGACAAGCAGATCGGCATCCCTGACGTCATCGAGAAATGGGGCGTGCCGCCGGAAAAGATGATCGATCTGCAGGCGATGACCGGCGATTCCGTCGACAACGTTCCCGGCATTCCGGGCATCGGCCCGAAGACTGCCGCCCAATTGCTCGAGGAATATGGCGATCTCGATACGCTGCTCGAACGCGCCACCGAGATCAAGCAGGTCAAGCGCCGGGAGACCATCCTCGCCAATATCGACATGGCAAAGCTTTCGCGCGAACTCGTGCGGCTGCGCATCGACGTGCCGCTCGATCTCGATCTCGATGCGCTGGTGCTGGAGCCGCAGGACGGACCGAAGCTGATCGGCTTCCTCAAGGCGATGGAATTCACCACGCTGACGCGCCGGGTCGCCGAAGTCTGCGATTGCGATGCGAGCGTCATCGAGCCGGCGGTCGTGCGCATCGAATGGGGTGATAAGGCCCACGGTCCCGATCTCAGCGTGGCAGAGCCGGAACCGGTCGCCGGCGGCATCCCCGATGTTGCCGGTGAAGCCGTGCCGGTGCCGCAGCGTGCGAAGGCGAAGGCCGCAGTCGAAGGCGCCTTTTCGCCGGCGGACCTTGCCAAGACGCGGGCCGAGGCCTTCGCGACGCTTCCCTTCGATCATTCCGCCTATGTGACGATCCGCGATCTCGCCACCCTCGACCGCTGGATCGCCGATGCGCGCGATACCGGCCTCGTCGCTTTCGATACCGAGACGACTTCGCTCGATGCGATGCAGGCCGAACTCGTCGGCTTCTCGCTGGCGATCGCCGACAATCTGGCCGATCCCACCGGCACGAAGATCCGCGCCGCCTATGTACCGCTCGCGCACAAGAACGGCGTCGGCGATCTGCTCGGCGGCGGCCTTGCCGAAAACCAGATCCCGATGCGCGATGCCCTGCCGCGGCTGAAGGCTTTGCTGGAGGACGAATCGGTTCTCAAGGTCGCCCAGAACCTGAAATACGATTACCTGCTTATGAAGCGCTACGGCGTCGAAACCAGAAGTTTCGACGACACGATGCTGATTTCATACGTGCTCGACGCCGGCACCGGCGCCCACGGCATGGACCCGCTTTCGGAAAAATTCCTTGGCCATACGCCCATCCCCTACAAGGATGTGGCAGGCAGCGGCAAGGCCAACGTCACCTTCGATCTGGTCGATATCGACCGCGCCACCCATTATGCCGCCGAAGATGCCGATGTGACGCTGCGCCTCTGGCTGGTGCTGAAGCCGCGGCTTGCGGGCGCGGGGCTGACCAGCGTCTACGAGCGGCTGGAACGGCCGCTGCTGCCGGTGCTGGCGCGCATGGAAGCGCGTGGCATCACCGTCGACCGGCAGATCCTGTCACGCCTCTCCGGCGAGCTCGCCCAGGGCGCCGCACGCCTGGAGGACGAGATCTACACGCTGGCCGGCGAGCGTTTCAATATCGGTTCGCCGAAGCAGCTGGGCGATATCCTGTTCGGCAAGATGGGCCTTGCCGGCGGCAGCAAGACGAAGACCGGGCAATGGTCGACCTCCGCTTCGGTGCTCGAGGATCTCGCCGCCGCCGGTTTCGAACTGCCGCGCAAGATCGTTGACTGGCGCCAGCTCACCAAGCTGAAATCCACCTATACCGACGCGCTGCCCGGCTATGTCCATCCCGAAACAAAGCGGGTCCACACCTCCTATTCGCTGGCATCGACGACGACGGGGCGCCTGTCCTCTTCCGAGCCGAACCTGCAGAACATTCCCGTGCGCACCGCCGAAGGCCGCAAGATCCGTACCGCCTTCATCTCGACGCCGGGCCACAAGCTGATCTCGGCCGACTACAGCCAGATCGAACTGCGCGTGCTCGCCCATGTCGCCGATATCCCGCAACTGACCAGGGCCTTCGAGGAGGGCGTCGACATCCATGCCATGACGGCGTCGGAAATGTTCGGCGTGCCCGTCGAAGGCATGCCGAGTGAGGTCCGCCGCCGCGCCAAGGCGATCAATTTCGGCATCATCTACGGCATCTCGGCCTTCGGACTTGCCAACCAGCTTTCGATCGAGCGGTCGGAAGCCGGCGATTACATCAAGAAGTATTTCGAGCGCTTCCCCGGCATCCGCGACTATATGGACAGCCGCAAGGCGATGGCGCGCGACAAGGGCTATGTCGAGACGATCTTCGGCCGGCGAATCAACTATCCTGAGATTCGGTCTTCCAATCCATCCGTGCGCGCCTTCAACGAGCGCGCGGCGATCAACGCCCCGATCCAGGGCTCGGCCGCCGACGTCATCCGCCGGGCGATGATCAAGATGGAGCCGGCGCTTGTTGAAGCCGGCCTTGCCGAGCGCGTTCGCATGCTGCTGCAGGTGCATGACGAACTCATCTTCGAAGTCGAGGAGGAGGATGTCGAAAAGGCGATGCCCATCATCGTCTCGGTCATGGAAAACGCCACCATGCCGGCGCTCGAAATGCGCGTGCCGCTGAAGGTGGATGCGCGCGCCGCCACCAATTGGGACGAGGCCCACTAGCTCCTCCCTTAAAAAAGCGAAGATTTTTCCGATTTACGCAATTCATTGAAATCGCAGCGATTTACGCCCAGAAGCCGTATCGGAACGATACGGCAGGAAGGAACTTATTAACCTTCCTTTTCTATCCCGGTAGGGTCGTAATTTGCCAAGCGTGAGTGAGTAGCGGACGCATGCGTTTTCCCAGAACCAATTTGACGGATGCCGCAGATTTTTCCAGCGGGCTTGAAACGGAGCTTCGAGAGGAAGATGCCGGCGAAAGGCCGCCGGCGCCGATTTGGCAGAGCAATTTTTCACTGGCGCCGAACGTTCGTTTCACCCGAACGCCGGAAACGCTGATCAGCCGGCGCCGCGCGCCGAACGAGCCTGTTCGCGACGATTCGCAGATTGCACAGCAGGCGATCCGAATCGAGCCGGTCGCCGTCGACGTGCCCTTCGACATTTACCTGCCGGAGCCGGAAGAGCTTGCCCCGGCGCCTGCTCCCCTGATCGAGCCGCAACAGCCGGCGCTCCTCGTCGCAGCTGAAGCGCCGGGCCTGCGTGCGGCGTCCGAGCTATCTTCGATTTCGGATTTCGCCTTCTGGGAAGTCATGGCCTTCGAGGAGGCCGAGCCGGTCCGTGCACCGGCGATCATTCTGCCGAAGATCGAGACCGCGCCCGAATCGATCACCTCTTTGTTCCGCGTCATGGAATGGCGCCCGGGCGCCCCGAAAATCGCGCCCGCCGCATCCCGCCCGGTCCAGCCGCCTGCCGCGGCACCGGTACGGGCCGCCGTGCGCCCGCCCGCGGCGATATCGCGGGAAAGACCCGCGCCAGCTCCGGAGGCGCCCGTCGCACCGGTGCTTCAGGTCGCCCAGGCACCTCAGGCAGCACCCGTTCCTCAAGCTGCCCCTGTGGCCCAGGCTGCACCGACCCCCCGGCAGACGCCGCCCGTCGCCGCGGTCCTGCCGTCGCCGCGTCTTGCGGCAAGGCCGGAAAAGGTCGATCCGTCAGGCTACGAGTTCCCGCCGCGGGCTCTTTTGCAGGAGCCGCCGGAACGCCTTGGCGAGATCATGTCGCAGGAGACGCTGGAGCAGAATGCTGGTCTTCTCGAAAGCGTACTGGAGGACTTCGGCGTCAAGGGCGAGATCATCCATGTCCGCCCCGGTCCCGTCGTCACCCTCTATGAATTCGAGCCGGCGCCGGGCGTGAAGTCGTCGCGCGTCATCGGCCTTGCCGACGATATCGCCCGCTCGATGTCGGCGCTTTCGGCCCGTGTCGCCGTCGTCCCCGGCCGCAATGTCATCGGCATCGAACTGCCGAATGTCACCCGCGAAACAGTCTATTTCCGCGAGATGATCGAAAGCCAGGATTTCGAAAAGAGCGGCTACAAGCTGGCGCTCGGCCTCGGCAAGACCATCGGCGGCGAGCCCGTCATTGCCGAACTGGCCAAGATGCCGCATTTGCTCGTCGCCGGCACCACCGGCTCGGGCAAATCGGTCGCCATCAACACGATGATCCTGTCGCTGCTCTACCGGATGACGCCGGAGCAGTGCCGGCTGATCATGGTCGATCCGAAGATGCTCGAACTCTCCGTCTATGACGGCATCCCGCATCTGCTGACGCCTGTCGTTACCGATCCGAAGAAGGCGGTCATGGCGCTGAAATGGGCCGTGCGTGAAATGGAGGAGCGTTATCGCAAGATGTCGCGCCTCGGCGTGCGCAACATCGACGGTTATAACGACCGTGTGTCGCAGGCGCGCGAAAAGGACGAAACCATCCATATCATGGTCCAGGTCGGCTTCGACCGGCAGACCGGCGCGCCGATCGAGGAGCAGCAGGAGCTGGATCTTGCACCGATGCCCTATATCGTCGTCATCGTCGACGAGATGGCCGACCTGATGATGGTCGCCGGCAAGGAGATCGAAGGCGCGATCCAGCGCCTTGCCCAGATGGCGCGTGCCGCCGGCATCCATCTGATCATGGCGACGCAGCGTCCGTCGGTCGATGTCATCACCGGCACGATCAAGGCGAACTGCCCGACCCGCATCTCCTTCCAGGTGACTTCGAAGATCGACAGCCGCACCATTCGCGGCGAACAGGGCGCCGAACAGCTTCTCGGCCAGGGCGACATGTTGCATATGCAGGGCGGCGGGCGCATCGCCCGCGTTCACGGTCCCTTCGTCTCGGATGCCGAGGTCGAAAAGGTCGTTGCCCATCTGAAGACGCAGGGACGCCCCGAATATCTCGACACCGTCACCGCCGATGAGGAGGAAGAGACGGAAGAGGAAGAGGGCGGCGCGGTGTTCGACAAGAGCGCCATGGGCGCCGAGGACGGCGACGAGCTTTACCAGCAGGCGGTCAAGGTCGTCATGCGCGACAAGAAATGCTCCACCTCCTACATCCAGCGCCGCCTCGGCATCGGCTATAACCGTGCGGCCTCGCTGGTGGAGCGCATGGAAAAGGAGGGTCTCGTCGGACCGGCCAACCATGTCGGCAAGCGCGAGATCGTCTCGGGACGGGGCGAGGGCGACTGATTGATGGCGGGACGGAGTGCGGGCGCATTCCGTCTCACGGCCTCAGCGCCGCCAATCGCACCGTCTCGCTGACGAATTCGGTCTTTCCGCCGGTATAGACGTCCCAGTCACCGCCTGCCTCCACAGCCAGCCGCCGTTTCAGTTCGGCATAGGCCGTCGCTCTCTCGGGATGGTCTCTGAGATAGTCGCGAAACAGGATGCGTTGCCGATGCGCGCGATTATCCGGTCCGCAAAGATAGAGCTTGAACCCGTACCCTTCACAGTCCCGGGTGAAGACCCATCGGCCTTCTCCATGAAGGTCGCCGTGAAAGGTGAAATCCGCCGCGCGCAACAGTTCGATCGCCGTCTGTAGTGCTTCGTCGGAAGTCGTCACGGCATCGACGTCGATCTTCGGCTTGGCCGCCAGGCCGGGCACGGAGGTGCTACCGATATGATCGATGGAAAGTACGAGGCCTGGGAGTAGGGCGGAGACCTCGGCGCTGATGTCGTCAAAAAGCAGCGGCCAGGAAGGGTCGTAATCGACAACTTTGATGGCGCGCATGTCGGCTTCTCGCTTGCGGTCACTGCACCTCGGCCAGGAGCCCGTCCAGAATCTCGATCATCTTCTGCTCGGCCTCTTCCAGCGAGCCGCTATTGTCGAGATCCGTCACGTCGTATTCGCCACGCACCGTCAGCGGTCCGCGGGCG
Organism: Rhizobium sp. J15; assembly: GCF_002531825.1. Lineage (GTDB taxonomy): Bacteria > Pseudomonadota > Alphaproteobacteria > Rhizobiales > Rhizobiaceae > Rhizobium. The sequence continues at coordinate 84,816 of NZ_NWSX01000008.1, forward strand.
AGCCGCGCCATGATATCCTCATGCGTCTCGCGTCCGCGCGCCTCCAGCCGGCCGGCGAGCACATCGGGGCGGGCGGTGACGTTGATCACCTTCAGCCGCGGGAAGGCGGCCTGGAAACGGTGAAGCGCCGAGCGCGAACCGTTGGCGACGACGATATGGCCCTTCGACAGCGCCACCGAGACCTCGGCGGGAATGCCGTATTTCAGGCCGTGCGCCTCCCACCAGACGGCGAAGGAGCCCGACTGTTCCATGGCCGCAAAGCCTTGGAGGGAGACGGAAAGATGATCCTCGCCGCCGGCGTCGCGGTGGCGGGTGATGACGCGGCGGGTGAAATGAACCTCGGCGCGGCCGGTGAAATGCCGGGCGGCAAGCTTCATCAGCGTGTCCTTGCCGGCGCCGCTCGGCCCGACGACGACGACCATGATGCCGTGCTCGGCTCCGGCTCCGGGATGGGGTTCGTGCGGCATCATGCGACACGGCGTCCCTGGCGCCAGACGGAGCGTGTCACCGGCACGCCGTGCGAACGGTGAACGCGGACGAGATCGGCCCGTAGCCCGGTTGCGATCCGGCCGCGATCGTCGAGGCTGACGGTGCGGGCGGGCGTTGACGTCACCATGGCGATCGCCTTCGGCAGCGTGATGCTCTCCACCTCGTCGGCGAGGATGAAAGGCGCGTGCAGCAGGCTGAGCGGCACGTAATCGGAGGAAAGCACGTCGAGCACGCCCATTTCGGCGAGATCGCGGGCGGCGATATTGCCCGAGTGGGATTTGCCGCGCACGATGTTCGGCGCGCCCATCAGCACGCTCATGCCGTGCTCGTGCGAGGCGCGGGCGGCATCGAAGCTGGTCGGGAATTCGGCAAGGCGCACGCCGTTGTCGATCGCCTCGTCGACATGCGACAGCGTCGCATCGTCATGGCTTGCGACGGTGATGCCGCGTTCGGCGCAGACCTTGGCGATGGCGTTGCGGTGCGGCGTCGAATTGCGCGCCGATTCCGCCTGGCGCTTGGCGACGAAACGGGCGAAGGCCTCGTCGCTGAGGCCGCGCTTCTTCTGGTAGTAGAAGATGTACTGATCCATGGTCTGGAACTGCCGCTGGCCGGGTGCATGATCCATCAGCGAGACGAGCCGTACATGCGGGTCCTTTTCGAAATCGGCGAAATGTTCGAGCACATTGTCGGCCGAGACCTCGCAGCGAAGGTGGAGCAGGTGCTCGGCGCGCAGCCGCCCTTCCTTCTCCGCCGACTGGATGGCATCGGCCATCTCGCGCATCTCCCCATGCTCGAAACCGCCGTCCTCGTCCGCCCCCATGCGCAGGCAGTCGAAGACGGTGGTGATGCCTGACGTGACGATCTGGGCGTCATGCGCCTGGACCGCCGCCGTCTTGTTCCAGCGGATGCCGGGACGCGGCTGGTAATGGCCTTCGAGATGGTCGGTGTGCAGTTCCACGAGGCCAGGGATGATGTAATCGCCATCGAAATCTTCGCCGGCTACCGATTTGCCTTCGGAGATATCGGCAATCTTGCCGTCGCGAATGAGCATCGAGCCTGTGAGGATGTCGTCCTCGAGAACGATGCGGGCATTGGAAAACACGGTCTCTTTGCTCATGGGCGTCTGATCTTTCAGCGTTTGGCGCCGGCAAGCGGCAGCCAGGAATGAACTTTGAACGGGGCGCCGCGCGTCTCCTCGGTGAAGACGGCAAGGCCGGAAATCAAAAGCGGCCGGCCGGTGAAACCGGCAAAACGTTCGGCCAGGATCGCCTTCATCACTGCGGCACGTGTCTCCGGCACCTGGCCGCTCAGTGTCATGTGAAAGCCGAAATCCTCCATGACGTAAGGATAACCCCAGCGCTGCAGATTGGCGCGCTGGCTGTCGCTGAGCTTCTCCGGATTGCGCCTGATGATATCGGCTTCGGAGAGTGCTGCGCGAAACGGCTCGAAGGATTTTACCACCTTCGCGGCGAAATCCTGAAGAGGTTGATGAAGAGAACCGGGAACAAGGGCAAAAAAACGGCCGAGCTGGCCAAGCACGAGCTCGGGGATCTCGAAAGCCGGCGTGCGCGTGGCAAATTCCTCGACAACCGCCATGAGATCCTTCTCGGTGACGGAGGCGGCAAGCGAAAACGGCGCCTTGATCGTGGCGTGAAAGCCATAGCGCCGCGGGTCGGCGGTCAGCTCGAACTGCTCGGTGGCACTCAGCGTCTCGTGCTCCGGCGCAGGATAGGTCTCGCCGGTGAAGGCGTCGCGGCCGAGCCAGAGCGAGGCCGCGCCGGTCAGGGGATCATCCTTCGGCGGCGAGAAATAGAGAGCGTAGCGCAAGGCTTTTATCCTGGGGATCGTCGAGACGGGGGAGCGCAATGTGCAGTGATTTGGCGGCGAACCGCAAGCAGGCTCCCGGCTAAAAGATTTCCGTGACAGAATGATGATGGCGGCAGCGCCGCCACCGCCTTTGAATTGGTGGGTCAGTGCGCTTTCGTGCCCATCAGCCGGTGGCGCAGCGCGTTCGAAGCCGCATCGAAGAGGAAGACGACGATCAGGATCAGAATGACCATGTAGGCGACGTTTTCCCAATTGGCGTTGGTGCGCATGGCCTCCCAGAGTTTCAGCCCGATGCCGCCCGCGCCGACGGCGCCGATGATGGTCGCGCCGCGCACGTTCGATTCCCACTGATAGAGCGTCTGGCTGACGATGACGGGGACGATCTGCGGCATAATGCCGTAACGGTGGACGAGCACGGCCTCGGCGCCGGTCGATTTGACGCCCTCCCGCGGCTTGTTGTCGATATTCTCCAGCCCTTCGGAATAGAGCTTCCCGAGCGTGCCTGTCTCGGTGAGGAAGATCGCGCCGGAACCGGCAAGCGGGCCGGGCCCGAAGGCGCGGGTCAGGAACAGCGCCCAGATCAGCATGTCGACCGAGCGCAGGAAATCGAAGAAGCGCTTGAGGATCTGGTTCAAGAGGCGGTTCGGCGTGATGTTGCGCGCCGCCAGGAAGGCGAGCGGGAAGGCGGCGAGCGAGCCGAGCAGCGTTCCGAGAAATGCCATGACGATTGTCTGGAAGAGCTTGGTCCAGACGTCGCCATGCTGCCATTCGCTGTTGTTCCAGATATCGTCGAAGGCAAGCGACAGGTTGGACTGGTCGGGCTTGAGGCGCGGGCCGGAGACGATGAGGCTGATAACCTCGCCGGCCGGCTTGTCGAAGAAGGACGATTGCGGATCGAACAGAAAATTCGCCCAGCCGATGAAACGTTTGCGGATCTTCACGCGGTCGACGGAAATGCTGACGTCGCCGGCAAAGCCGAGATTTGCGAGCACGTTGTCGTCATAAACGGTCATCCAGCTCGGCACCCGTCCGACGACCTTGGGCGCGCCGCTCGAAACGTCGACGGGAACGCTGATCCCGTGGGCTGTCACGATCGTCTGGCTTTTCGAAACGGTGATGCTCCGGCTCGTGCCGCTGACGGAAACGGTGATGCTGCCGTCCGGGTTGTTGACCAGCCAATCGGGATGCGGATTGTCGCCGAGCGGCGAGAAACGGGGATAACGCACCTCGATCGAGCCGTCGTCCTGAATACGAAATTCCGGCTGGACGTCGTAGCTTATCCATTGGCTGAGATAGATGCCGACGCGCTCCCAATGGGCTTCGGCGAAGAGCTTCGGCAGGTCGAAGAACCAGACGGCGTAGAGGCCGTAGAGCAGCGTCGCGATCGCGATCATCAGCCCGCCGAAACGCTGGCGGAACGATCGGTGGAAATATTCCGGATAGCGCGCTTCTATCTCGTTCATGCGGTTTGCGTCGATCACCGTCATGGCGGCCTCAATGTTGCAGGAGGAAAGCGTGCTCGCCGACGAGACGGCGGCGCAGCCATGCGGAGAACTGGTCGACGGCGACGATCGTCACGAACAGCAGGAGCACGAGCGCCATCGTCTTGGCGCCGAAGCCGCGCGAGATCGAAAGCTTCAGCTCCTCGCCGATGCCGCCGCCGCCGACGGCGCCGATGATGGTCGAGGCGCGCACGTTGATTTCGAGACGGAGCAGCGCATAGGAGGTGAAATTCGGCATCACTTGCGGCAGTGCGGCGAAGCGCGCACGCTCCCACCAGTTGGCGCCGACGGCCTTCATGCCCTCATGCGGCTTCATGTCGATGTTCTCGGCCACCTCGTAGAAGAGTTTGCCGAGGGCGCCGATCGTGTGCAGGGTAATGGCGATGATGGCCGCGACCGGCCCGATCGACAGGATCGCGGAAAACAGGCCGGCGATGACGATTTCGGGGAAGGCGCGCAGGAATTCCATCAGCCGCTTGGAAAAGACGCGCAGCGGCCATGAACGTGTCAGGTTGCGCGCGGCAAAGAAGCTCAGGGGAACGGCAAAGATGAAGGCGACGATCGTCGAGATCAGCGCCACGTTGATCGTGACGATCATCAGCTCGAAATATTCAGGAATGTAGAAGTCGCCTGAGATATAGACGCGGCCCTTGTCGAAATTGAATTCCTCGCCGCCCTTGTCGTTGACGCTTGCTATGTCGAACAGCGCGCGCCAGACGTCGTTCCAATCCTTCGGGATGAGCCAGCTCAGGAAGTCGAAGAGATGCGGCAGCCGGTCGAAGAAATGACCGGCATTGCTCTCGTCGGCGAAGCGGACGGAGCTCACGAAAGCCGCAATGAGGATGACCAGGCCGAGCACGGTGTAGAAGCGGCGCCTGGCGACCATCCGCTCCCAGGCGGTGCCGATCTCCTCGGTGCTCTGCATATGCGGCTGTGTATCGGCAATAGTCATGGACGCCTCGCACGATCATAAGACAAAGGGCGGCCGTTTCCGGCCGCCCCTTTTCGAAAGACAATCAGCCGCCGATGGCAGCCTTGCGAACGTCGACGACGGCATTGTAGAAGTCGTGCTTGACCGGGGCGTAGCCCTGGTAGTCGCCGCCTTCGACGGCGGTGAAGCACTTGTGATCCTTTGCCGGCAGAGCCGTGAAGAAGGCGGCAAGCTTCGTCTGCCACTCCTCACCGAGGGCGTTGCGGACGACGAGCGGGCCGTTCGGGATCAGCGGCGAGCGCCAGACTTCAACGAGCTTGTTCGGATCGACGGCGCCCTTGTCGACTTCCTTGCGGAAAGTGCCGGAGGTGTAGCCGTCCTTGAAATCGCCGATGCCCGAGGAGTCGTCGACGGCGATGTCGACCTTGCCGTCATAGGCGGCCAGCAGGTTGTTCTCATGGCCGCCGTTGAACTGCGTCGAGGCGAAGAACTTGTCGTTCGGCATGCCCGTGTCCTTCGGGATCTGCGTCAGCGGAACGAGATAGCCGGAGGTGGAATCCGGATCGGCATAACCGAGCTTCTTGCCCTTGGCGTCCTTGATGGTCTTGATGCCGGAGGATTTCAGCGCCAGGCCGATCGAGTAGTAACCCGTCGAGCCGTCCTTCTGCTGCGTCGTCAGGATCGGCGTGACAGCCTTCGGATCCTTGAGGTAGACGGCTGCGTAGCCGGAGGCGCCGAGTTCGGCGAAGTCGAGCGTGCCGCCGAGCAGACCCTGGATGACGCCGTCATAATCGGCGGCCGGGAACAGCGACACCTTCTCGAAGCCGAATTCCTGCTTCAGGTGGTCGGCGAGGCAGGAATAGTTGCGCAGGCGGTCGGTTTCGTTTTCGCCGCCGAGGATGCCGATGCGGAATTCCTTGAGGTCCGCGGCATTGGCGGCGCCGGCGAGCGCGAACAGCGCCGTTGCCGCAAAGAGTGCTTTCTTCAACATGCGTTCTCTCCTATCGGCCGGTATCCCCGGCCTTCCCGTTACGAAGATAGTGTGCCCTTGACGCGGGCCTGCGATCGCGGCCCGCCCGCTCAGAGGCCGGCCAGCGCCAGCGGCTGGACGCCGGCGGATTGATTGTCCGCCCGCTCGGGCGCGATAGTGATCGATGTCGAGGTCATCGTTTCGTCGATGCCGGCCCCGTCCCTGTCCGTCCCGTAGATCGCCTTCACCGCTTCGGCCGTCAGCTCCGAGGGCTTGCCGTCGAAGACGACGCGGCCGCCGGCCATGCCGACGATCCGCTCACAATAGTTGCGGGCGGTATCGAGCGTGTGCAGGTTGGTGATGACGGTGATGCCCTCGCGCTCGTTGATATCGCGCAGCGCGTCCATGACGATCTTGGCGTTCAGCGGATCGAGCGAGGCGATCGGCTCGTCGGCGAGCACCATCTTCGGGTTCTGCATCAGCGCGCGGGCGATCGCCACACGCTGCTGCTGGCCGCCGGAAAGCGTGCCGGCCGGCTGCAGCGCCGTCTGCTCGATGCCGAGGCGTTCGAGCGCCGCGATCGCATGCACGCGCTCCTCGCGGGTGAAGATGTTGAGCAGGCTGAGAAACGTCGAGCGGTGATTGAGGCGGCCGAGCATGACATTGGTGAGAACGTCGAGGCGCGGCACCAGATTGAACTGCTGGAAGATCATCGCGCAGTCGCGCTGCCAGTTGCGCAGCGCCCGGCCACGAAGCCCGGAGACCTCGACGCCGGCGAAGTGAATGGAGCCGGAGCTCGGCTCCTGCAGCCGGTTGATCATGCGCAGCAGCGTCGACTTGCCGGCGCCGGAGCGGCCGATGATGCCGACCATCTGGCCCTGGGGAATGCTGAGCGTCACGGCATCGACGGCGAGCTTGTTTCCGAAACGGCGCGTCACATTCTTCAGCTCGAACATCATGCTCTTCCCTTGTGGTCCAGGCCCTGATGAGCACCGCATTAGTCCCGCTTCGTGAACCTCGCGTGTCATATTTGTGTAAGTGGTGTCACAAATCGTCCCCGGCTGAGGGAGGGTCTAGCGCTCGTAGCGCGACAGAAAATCTTCCGCGCTCAGGTTGCGGAAATCCTGCAAAGCCAGACGCAGCCGGTCGTGTTCCCAGTCCCACCAGGAGAGCCTGTCCATGCGTTCACCGATCTCTTGCGGGAAGCGTTCGCGGATGAGCTTGGCCGGCACACCGCCGACGATCGCGTAGGGCGGGACATCCTTCGAAACGACGGCCCCGGCGCCGATCACGGCGCCGTTGCCGACATTGACGCCGGGCAGAATGGTCGCCCCGTGGCCGATCCAGACATCGTTGCCGATCGTCACGCGGTTTGCGCGCCGCCAGGCGAAGAAGTCCGTTTCCATGTCGGCGTCCGGCCAGTAGTCGGCGGCGCGATAGGTGAAATGGTGCAGCGTCGCGCGCCAGGTCGGATGGTTGGTGGCGTTGATGCGCACGGCGGCGGCGATGTTGACGAACTTGCCGATCGTCGCGCACCAGACGGAGCCGTCCTGCATGATGTAGGAATAGTCGCCGAAGCTGGCTTCGCTGATGCGGCAGCGTTCGGAGACCTCGGTATAGCGCCCGAAGGTGGAATCGCTGACCTCGGCCGTTGCGTGGATATAGGGCTCGATATCAAGCTTGCGGCTCATGCGGCGATCTTCCCAGGCGAGAACTGCTGGATGTCGAGGATGCGGTCGGCGACCGCCTCGCGAACCTCCTCGTCGTGGAAGATGCCGAGAAGGGCGACACCCGCCTTCTTCTTCTCCGCGATCATGTCGACGACGACGGCGCGGTTTTTCGCGTCGAGTGAGGCTGTGGGTTCGTCGAGAAGCAGGATCGTATGCTCGGTGATGAAGCCGCGCGCAATGTTGACGCGCTGCTGCTCGCCGCCGGAGAAGGTGGCGGGCGGAAGCTGCCAGAGCGCTTCCGGCAGGTTGAGCCTGGCGAGCAGGGCGCCTGCCCTTTCCCGAGCGGCGGCCATTTCTTCGCCGCGCGCCACGAGCGGCTCGGCCACCACGTCGATCGCCGCCACGCGCGGCACGGTGCGCAGGAACTGGCTGACATAGCCGAGCGTATTGCGGCGGACATTGAGCACGGTGCGCGGATCGGCGGAAGCGAGGTCGACGATGCGCCCATCGTGGCGGATGAGGATCTGGCCGGTGTCGACGGCATAATTGCCGTAGATCATCTTGAGCAGCGAACTCTTGCCGATGCCCGAGGGGCCGCCGAGCACGACGCATTCGCCAGCCGCGACCGAGAAGGCGACATCGGAGACGACGGGCAGCCTGATGCCGTCGCGCAGATGCATGGTGAAGCTCTTCGAGACTTCGGAAACGACGAGGGGTGTTGGCATAATGTCTTCTTCCCTGGTTTTGGACCTGCAGCGGCGCTCAGACCTGCAGGATCGAGGAGACGAGCAGCTGCGTGTAGGGTTCGTGCGGATCGTCGAGCACGCGGTCGGTGAGACCCTGTTCGATGACGTAGCCGTCCTTCATCACCATCATCCGGTGGGAGAGCAGGCGGGCGACGGCAAGATCATGGGTGACGATGATGGCCGAGAGGCCGAGATCGTTGACGAGGCCGCGCACGAGATCGAGCAGGCGCGCCTGCACCGAGACGTCGAGGCCGCCGGTCGGCTCGTCCATGAAGACCAGCCGCGGACCGGTGACGAGGTTGCGGGCGATCTGCAGGCGCTGACGCATGCCGCCGGAAAAGGCGCGCGGCTGGTCGTCGATGCGGTCGGCGTCGATCTCGACGCGTTCGAGCCAGTCGATGGCAATCGAGCGGATCTTGCCGTAGTGCCGGTCGCCGATCGCCATCAGCCGTTCACCGACATTGGCGCCCGCAGAGACGGTCATGCGCAGCCCGTCGGCCGGGTTCTGGTGCACGAAACCCCAGTCGGTGCGCATCAGGAAGCGGCGCTCTGCCTCGTTCATGCGGTAGAGGTCGCGGTAGCTGCCGTCGCGCATATGGTATTCGACGCTGCCGGTCGATGGCATCAGCCGGGTGGAGATGCAGTTGAGCAGCGTCGTCTTGCCCGAACCGGATTCGCCGACGATGGCGAGCACTTCACCCGGCCAGAGCTCGAAAGAGACGTTCCGGCAGCCGATGCGATTGCCGTAGAATTTCGAGAGGTCGTTGACTTTGAGAAGCGGTGTGTCGGTCATTCTGCAGCCTCCCGGGCCAGCATTTCGCCAGCATGTCCCTGTGCGCGGCGATCTTCGCAATGGTCGGTATCGGAGCAGACGAACATGCGCCCGCCCTTGTCGTCTAGGATGACCTCATCGAGGTAGACCTCCTCCGCGCCGCAAAGCGCGCAAGGCTTGCCGAAACGCTGGATCTCGAAGGGATGGTCCTCAAAGTCCAGGCTGACGACATCGGTATGGGGCGGCACGGCATAGATACGCTTCTCGCGGCCGGCGCCGAAAAGCTGCAGCGCTTCCGACCTGTGCATCTTCGGATTATCGAATTTCGGCGTCGGCGAGGGGTCCATGACGTAGCGGCCATGCACCTTGACCGGATAGGCATAGGTCGTGGCGATGCGGCCGTTGCGGGCGATGTCCTCGTAGAGCTTCACATGCATGAGGCCGTATTCTTCGAGCGCATGCATCTTGCGCGTCTCGGTCTCGCGCGGCTCGAGGAAGCGCAGCGGCTCGGGAATCGGCACCTGATAGACAAGCACCTGGCCGGCCTTGAGCTTTTCCTCCGGAATGCGGTGGCGCGTCTGGATGATCGTCGCTTCGCTCGTATGGGTGGTCACCGCGACATTGGCGACCTTCTTGAAGAAGGCGCGGATGGAAACGGCGTTGGTCGTGTCGTCGGCGCCCTGGTCGATCACCTTCAGCACGTCGTCGGGCCCGATGATCGAGGCCGTCACCTGCACGCCGCCGGTGCCCCAGCCATAGGGCATCGGCATTTCGCGCGAGGCGAAAGGCACCTGATAGCCGGGAATGGCGATTGCCTTCAGGATGGCGCGGCGGATCATCCGCTTGGTCTGTTCGTCGAGATAGGCGAAGTTGTAGCTGGCCAGATCGCTCATTCGGCGGCTTCCTTCATCTCTTCGCCGCTGCGGGCGGCTTCGAATTCGCGGCGCATGCGGCGGACGAGATCGAGTTCGGCCTGGAAGTCCACATAATGCGGAAGCTTCAGGTGCTCGACGAAGCCGGTCGCCTGCACGTTGTCGGAATGGGAAATGACGAATTCCTCGTCCTGCGCCGGCGCGGTAATGTCCTCGCCGAGCTCTTCAGCCCGCAATGCGCGATCCACCAGCGACATCGCCATCGCCTTGCGCTCGCTCTGGCCGAACACCAGGCCGTAGCCTCGGGTAAACTGCGGCGGCGCCTTGGCCGAACCCTTGAACTGGTTGACCATCTGGCATTCGGTGATCTGGATCGTGCCGAGCGAGACGGCGAAGCCGAGTTCCGGCACGTCGAATTCCACCTCGACCTCGCCGATGCGGATCTCGCCGGTGAAGGGGTGGTTGCGGCCATAGCCGCGCTGAGTGGAGTAGCCGAGCGCCAGCAGAAAACCCTCGTCGCCGCGGGCAAGCGCCTGCAGGCGCAGATCACGGCTCATCGGGAATTCCATCGGCTCGCGGGTGAGGTCGCCGATCTCGTGATCTTCAGGCATGTCGCCGTCGGCTTCGATCAACCCTTCCTCGCCGAGGATTTCGGAGACGCGCATCACGCGGCCAGTTTCGGCGGTGCGCTGGTCGGGTGTCTCGACCGTCTCGTCGGAAAGCAGCGAGGGATCGAGCAGGCGATGGGTATAATCGAAGGTGGGCCCAAGAAGCTGGCCGCCCGGCAGATCCTTGTAGGTCGCCGAGATGCGGCGCTCGATGGTCATATCAGCCGTGTCGAGCGGCCTGGAATAGCCGAAGCGCGGCAGCGTCGTGCGGTAGGCGCGCAGCAGGAAGATCGCCTCGATCATGTCGCCGCGCGACTGGCGGATGGCGAGCGCCGCAAGCGCGCGGTCGAACAGCGAGGCCTCGGCCATGACGCGGTCGATGGCGAGTGCCAGCTGCGCCACGATCTGGTCGATGCCGATCGCCGGCAGCGAGCGGTCGCCGCGCCGGCGGTCGGCAAGCAGGCGGTGGGCGTTGGCGATGGCGGCCTCGCCACCCTTGACGGCAACATACATGAGCTCAGATCTCCGTTGCTGTGATCTTGGTGGTGCGCGGCAGGCAGAGGAACCGCTTGCCCGATGTCAGCACGATGTCGATGCCGCGGGGAAAGAGCGCGCGGTTCTCGGCCCAGAGCCGCGGGAAGGTCTCCGGCAGGCCGACCGGCGCGATCTCCGTCACGCTCTCAATGCCCGGACCCATCAGCGCCAATCTGTGTCCGCCTTCGAGTGCGGGAAGTTCGATGACGAGGGTGGTCGAACGGTCGGGATATTCCTGCGTGCCCGACGCAAAAAGGCCGAAGGAGCAAAGTGCTGTGCCCGCCTCGATGAAGGCAAAGCGCGCATCGGCCTTTTCGGCGGTCAAGGGAGCGCCGGCATGGAAGCCGAGCCATTCCGGCACGGCGGATCGCGTCAATCCCTGCGTCAGCCAGACCGGCGTGTCGTGGTCGCAAAGGGTGAGCGCGATCGTGCCTGCGGCGATGCCGAGCGGCGCCGGCGGATCGATATCGGGTTCTGCGGTCTGGATGGTGCCGGGGCGAGCCATGCCGTCCATCAGCGTCTTGAAGACACTTTGCGCATGGAAAACCGGATCGGCAAAGCCGCCGGTCAATGCTTCTGTCGTGATTGCCATCAGTCGTCTCCCCGCACCATTGTGAAGAAATCGACGCGGGTCGCGGCCGTCTCCTCCGCCTTGCGGCGTTCGGCGGCGGCGATGCGTTCGGCGATCGGTAAAAGCAGCGCCCGTTCGACGAAATCCGTCGTCGCGTCCTCCTGCCAGAGCGCGTCGAAGATCGCCGCAAGCCGCGCCTTCTCGCGGTCGGTGCCGAGCGCCTGCGCATGGCCGATGGAGCCGGATTCCAGCCGGACCGTGGCGCGCGTCATCGTCACCTCGCCGAGATTGAACGGCGCTCCGCCGCCGCCGATGCGGCCGCGCACCATGACCAGCCCGGTCTCAGGCCCGCGCACCGGATGCGCTGCGGGCTTTTGCGGCAAGGCATCCCAGGCCGCCTGGAGTTCGCTCCGTTCCGCACGCGCCAGCAGGTCGGCGGCGCGTTTGCGCCCTGAGACCGCCTGTGACGCAGCGTCGTTCCTGTCCGCTGATGCCATCGCCACTTCCTCTAAAATGTCTATTGATATAGACAACCATACAAGCTATACTTAGCCTTAAATCGATGTCGTGACAAGCGTGTGACATTGGGGCGGGGCTGAATGGCAGGTTTGAAGCAGGTGCAGAGGCAGACGGGCGTGGCGCTGTGGCGTCAGATCGCCGACCGGATTCGTGAGGCGATCGGGACGGGAGCCTATGACGAGACGGGAATGGTGCCGCCGGAAACGGTGCTGGCGCTGCAATTCGGCGTCAACAGGCATACGGTGCGCAGCGCGCTTGCGGCCTTGGCGCAGGAGGGGATCGTGCGCGCGGTGCAAGGCCGCGGCACGCTGATCGAACGCAAGGAGCGGCTGAATTTCCCGATTACCCGGCGCACCCGCTTCACCGCAGGAATCGGCGATCAGGCGCGCGAGACACGCGGCCTTCTGCTCGATGAGGCAAGGGAGGGGGCCAGCGCCGAGGTCGCCCGCTGGCTGGGCCTTAAACCAGGAGAACAGGTGGTCCGGCTGGAAACATTGCGCCATGCCGACAAGCGGCCGGTCTCAAAGGCGACGAGCTGGTTTCCCGCCGCCCGCTTCGCCGGCATCGGCGAGGCCTATCGCAAGCACGAATCGATCACCAAGGCTTTCGCCGAACTCGGCCTGTCGGACTATGTCCGCGCGACGACCGAGGTGACGGCCGCCCATGCGAGCACGGCCGATCTCGCCGATCTGGAACTCACCCCCGGCGCGATCCTGCTGATCGCCAAGGCGATGAACACCGATCTCGACGGCGTGCCGGTGCAATATTCGATCAGCCGCTTCGCGGCCGACCGGGTGCAGTTCACGATCGAGAATTGAGGTTGGCCTTCCCTGTCGGAAGAGGGAAGGCCGCTGGTATCAATGTGCGCCGGACATATCGCCGAGCACTTCCTTGGAAGCCACGGTGGAATCGGCCTTCAGCTTGTAGACCATGGGCACGCCGGTCGCGAGGTTGAGGGCGAGCACGCCTTCCTTGGTCAGCTTGTCGAGCACCATGACCAGCGAACGCAGCGAATTGCCGTGGGCGGCGACCAGCACCTTTTCGCCGCGCAGCACGCGCGGCAGGATCTCGGTGAGATAATAGGGCCAGACCCGGGCGCCGGTATCGCGCAGGCTCTCGCCGCCCGGAGGCGGCACGTCGTAGGAACGGCGCCAGATATGCACCTGTTCCTCGCCCCACTTGGCGCGCGCATCGTCCTTGTTGAGGCCGGAGAGGTCGCCGTAGTCGCGCTCGTTCAGCGCCTGGTCGCGGATCGTCTGCAGATCGGGCTGGCCGACCTTGTCGAGGATGAGCTTCAGCGTGTGCTGGGCGCGCACAAGTGCCGAGGTATAGGCGACGTCGAATTTGATGCCGTATTCGGCAAGGGCGGCACCGCCGGCATTGGCTTCCTGAATGCCGAGCTCCGTCAGGTCGGGGTCCTTCCAGCCGGTGAAGAGATTCTTCAGGTTCCAGTCGCTCTGGCCGTGGCGAACGAGGACGAGGGTACCGCTCATGAATATGCCTCCGATATGTCGTTATTGGGAAGAAAGCCCGAGCACGTCGAGCATGGAATAGAGACCCGGCTTCTTGTCGCGCGCCCAGAGCGCGGCCTTGATGGCGCCGCGCGCGAAGATCGAGCGGTCGGCCGCACTGTGCGACAGGGTGACGATTTCGCCTTCTCCGGCGAAAAGCACGGAATGTTCGCCGATGACGGAGCCGCCGCGCAACGTCGCAAAGCCGATCGTGCCGGCCTCGCGGGCTCCGGTATGGCCGTCGCGCACCCGTACCGATTTCGAGGCGAGATCGATATTGCGGCCCTTGGCCGCGGCTTCGCCGAGAAGAAGGGCGGTGCCGGAAGGCGCATCCACCTTGTGCTTATGATGCATTTCCAGGATTTCGATGTCCCAGTCATTGGCGTCGAGCGCGCGGGCTGCCTGTCGCGTCAAAACGCTGAGCAGGTTGACGCCAAGGCTCATATTGCCCGACTTGACGATGCGGGCATGGCGGGCCGCTGCCGCGATCCTGGCGTCGTCGTCTGCCGAGCAGCCGGTCGTGCCGACGACATGGACGATGCGGGCCTGTGCGGCGAGGCCGGAGAATTCCGCCGTTGCTGCGGGCGAAGTGAAATCGAGCACGCCTTCGGCATGCAGGAAGGCCTGCAGCGGATCGTCGCCGATGATGACGCCGGTCGGGCCGAGCCCGGCGATCTCGCCGGCATCCTTGCCGACGAAGGGCGAGCCGGCGCGCTCGACGGCGGCATGCAGCGTCACGCCCTCGATGGAATGGATGAGCCGGATCAGCGTCTGCCCCATGCGCCCTGCTGCGCCGACCACCACCAGTTTCATCGCAGCATCGCTCATCTCGGTCATCCGTATCAGGTCAGTTTGAATCGGAGGCCGAAGGCCTCTGCAGATTGTTGAGGCGAGCGTAAAGACCGTCGCTGACCTTCGCAAGCGTCTCGTGATTGCCCTCTTCCACGACCCGGCCCTGCTGCATGACGACGATCTTGTCGGCGCGCACGACGGTCGAAAGCCGGTGGGCGATGACGACGACGGTGCGTCCGGTCATCGCCTCGTCGAGCGCCTTCTGCACGGCGGCTTCGGATTCGGTATCGAGCGCCGAGGTCGCTTCGTCGAGCAGCAGGATCGGCGCGTTGCGCACCAGAGCACGGGCTATCGACAGCCGCTGGCGCTGGCCGCCCGAAAGCGTCACGCCGTTTTCGCCGACCGGCGTATCGTAACCCTGCGGCTGGGCGCAGATGAAATCATGCGCATAGGCAAGCCGCGCCGCCTCTTCCACCTCGGCATCGGTCGCTTCCGGCCGGCCGTAGCGAATATTGTCGCGGATCGTGCCCTCGAACAGATAGGGCTGCTGCGAGACATAGGCGAGCTGCTGGCGCAGCGACTTCTTGGTGATGTGGGCGATATCCTGCCCGTCGATCAGGATTTCGCCTTCGCGCGGATCGTAGAAGCGCGGGATGAGGCTGATGACGGTGGATTTGCCCGCACCCGAGGGGCCGACGAGCGCCGTGGTCTCTCCGCCTTCGGCGACGAAGCTGACGCCGCTCAGCACGCTCTCATTGCCATAGGCGAAGGAGACGTTGCGGAATTCGATGCGCGCCTGCGTCACCGTCAGCGGCCGCGCATCCGGCAGATCGCGCTGGCGCGGCTCCATGTCGAGCAACTCGTAGATCATCCGCGCATTGACGACGGCGCGCTCCATCTGCACCTGCAGGCGGGCAAGCCGGCGGGCCGGATCATAGGCAAGGAGCAGGGCTGTGACGAAGGAGAAGAAGGCGCCCGGCGGCACATTGTAATAGATCGAGCGATAGGCGGCATAGGCAAGCACGCTGGCGACGGCAAAGCCCGCGAAGCTCTCCGTCAGCGGCGAGGTGCGCTCGGAAAGCCGGGCAATCCGGTTCGCCCGATTTTCGGCGGCCCTGATGAGCTTGTTGACCTTGCTTTCCAGCTCCTCTTCCATCGTGAAGGCTTTGACGATGGCAATGCCCTGGATCGTCTCCTGCATCGCGCCCAGCACGTGGCTGTTGAGATGCACCGCCTCGCGTGTCGCCGAGCGCAGCCGCTTGGAAACATAGCGAAGCGCATAGAGCAGCGGCGGCGCCATGATGAACACGGCGAGGCTGAGCAGCGGGTCCTGGAGGACCATCACGCCGATCAGCGACACGAAGGTCAGGAGGTCGCGCACCGTCGAGGTGATCGTCAGATTGAGCACGTCACGGATGCCGGTGACGTTCTGGCTCACTTGCGCGGCGATATGAGCCGAGCGCGCCTCGCTGAAGAAGCCGACCGAAAGCGTCATCAGATGCGAATAGAGGCGGCGCTGATACCGCGCGACGATATCGTTGCCGACCTTGGAAAGCGCCACTGCCTGGCCGTAGCTCGCAAAGCCGCGCAGCACGAAGGCGACGAAGATCGAAAGACAGATGATCCAGACGACGTCCGCGCGGCGGTTGGCGAAGGCCTCGTCGATGATTGCCCGCATGATCCAGGCGGTGAATGCCGTCGAAAGCGCCACGACCACGAGGCAGGCGATCGCAAAGACATAACCCCAGAGATGGTCGCGGCCGTTTTCAGCGATGATGCGTTTCAGGATGCCGGTGACGGTATCGCTGCTGACGCTCTGCTTTCTGCTTTCCACGGCTTCCAAATATTAAGCTTCCTGTCCGAGGCCAAGCGCGCCGTAAATGTGGCGCGCACTTTCGCGGGCTCTATAAAGAGTTGGGACTGGTTTGGCTAGACCAGCGCGCGTCCCGGGAGGACGCGCGCTGGGTCAGCGCCGCCAACGCCGGCCTTCCGTGGAAACGCCGAAATTGGCCGGCATGCGCGCATAGGAGGAAAGCCCGGCGAGCGCTGCCAGCGGATGCGTCACCACATAGGTCGGGATGGTGCGAAGCAGTGCGCTGTGCGGCGCCTTGTCCTCGAAGGCTGCGCGGAATTCCGGCTTCTTCAGCGCGGGGAGAATCTTCTGCGAGATGCCGCCGGAGAGGTAGACGCCGCCGCGCGCCATGAACACCATTGCCATGTCGCCCGCCACGCGGCCGAGATAGGTGGCAAACAGCGACACGGTCTCTACCGCCGCCTTGTCGCTGCCGGCAAGCGCATGCGAGGTGATGTCGGCCGGATCCTTCATCGTCGGCTGGATGCCGTCGACCACGCAGATGGCGTTGTAGAGATTGACGAGGCCGCGCCCGCAGAGGATCTGCTCGGCCGAAACACGGCCTTCGATCGTCTCGATATGCGGGAAGATGTCATAGTCGCGCTTGCTGCGCGGCCCGAGATCGATATGGCCGCCTTCGCCCGGAACCGGGATCCAGCTGTGCTGGGCATGCACGAGCCCGCCGACGCCGAGGCCGGTGCCGGGTCCGAGCACGACGCGCGAGGCGATCATGTCGCCGGTGGCGCTGCCGATGCGCTCGCGGTTTTCATCCGACAGGGCGGCGATCGCCAGCGCCTGCGCCTCGAAATCGTTGACGACGAGCACGTCCTCGATGCCGAGGCCTTTGATCATCGTCCTCGGCCGCACCACCCAGTCGCAATTGGTCAGCGGGATCTCGTCGTCGTTGATCGGGCCGGCGACGGCGAGGATCGCCGAACGCGGCTGCACCGCTGTTTTGTCGAGCACGCCCTTCTGGATCGCTTCGTCGATCGTCGCGAAATCCGCCGTGCGCACGTTCGGAAACTGCTTCGGTTCGGCATAGGCATCGGACAGGATGGAGAAGCGGGCATTGGTGCCGCCGATATCGCCGATCAGGATCGGGAAGGGCAGCGGAGCGGTACTGTTGTTCGGTTTTGGCATGGCCGGTCCCGTGCTGATCAGGCTTCGAGTGTGGGAAGGAGCTTTATAGCGGTCGCGTGGTTGAGCGCCATCGGAATGTCGTAGACGATCGCCAGCCGCATCAGCGCCTTCACGTCGACATCATGCGGCATCGGCGTCAGCGGGTCGACAAAGAAGATCAGGGCGCCGACCTCGCCGGTGGAGATCAGTGCGCCGATCTGCTGGTCGCCGCCGAGCGGCCCGCTTTTCAGCCTGGTGACGTCGAGATCGGGGGCGGCGTCGAGCACACGCCCGCCGGTCGTGCCTGTCGCGACGATCTTCCAGCGGGAAAGGACGTCCCTGTTGGCGCGGGCGAAATCCGCCATATCGTCCTTCTTCTGGTCATGCGCAATCAAAGCGAGGCATTTGCCGCCGGCCATGAACCCAATCTCCGCCCGAACAATTCAATCGATTTGACCGCTTCTATACCAAGAGTTTGCGATTTGAAAGACAGCCTACCGGCGCCGCTCACTGCATCACCGGCTTGTCGTTCGGAAACGGGCCGACATCCGGCAGCATCCCCTCGGCATCGGCGGCAGGGTCGGCGGCCGGAGCGGCGGTGAGCGCGCTCGCGGCGGCGGAAGATCCGCCGTAAGTCGCGGCCTGGACCGAGGCGACGGAAGCGGAATCGAGCACGGCGCCGCAGGCCTTCGGCAGATCGGAGACCATCATCTCGCGCGGCGGCTTCGGCGGTTTGGCGCCGGGCTTCGGTGGCTTGGGTGGCGCCCACGGGGCCGGCGTAAACCAATAGGCGAGCGACTTGTCGCAGCCGTCTCCCGCGGCGATGGGAGCTTGCGGCGTGCATCCGGCGGCGCCGGGCGGGCACTTCATACGGATGTGGAAATGCGAGTCATGGCCGTATATCGGCCGGAGCTTGCCGAGGTTGGTGCGATCGCCCGTCCAGGTGTCGCACATCTTTTTCTTGATGGCAGGATTGACGAAAATGCGCTCCACCTGGGGATAGCTTGCCGCCAGCATCAAAAGGCGCGCCCGCGATTGTGTCCATACCTTGGGATCGACGGTCAGGAGCTTGTTCTTCTGCAGCATGGTGGTGAAAGGCAGGCTCTCACGCTCCTCGGCCGTCAGGCGGCGTGCGGGCATCGGCGTGAACCATATATCGGCATCGAGGCCGATCTGGTGCGAGGAATGGCCGTTGAGCATTGGCCCGCCGCGCGGCTGGGCGATGTCGCCGACGAGAATGCCCGGCCAGCCGGCATATTTGACCGCATCCTGCGAAAACCGTTCCAGGAGCGCGATCATCGCGGGGTTGCCCCAGCGGCGGTTGCGCGAAAGCCGCATCGCCTGCCAGGTCGGCCCGTCGGTCGGCAGCGCCACGGCGCCGGTCATGCAGCCCTTGGCGTAGAAGCCGATCGGCTGCGCCGGCCCCTCAGTCGGCAGGCTGGCACCGCCGAACAGGGCCTTGGCGCTGCCCGGGCTCGGCGTCTTCTGCTGAGCGCCGGCGTCGCCGGCGGCAAGGCTTGCGCCGATCGTGCCGGCGAGCGCCAGTTTGCCGAATGTCCTGAAAGCCTGAGCGAAGCCGAATGCCATGCTGTTCCCTTGAGAAGTGATTTGCGTTCGAATCTATCGTGAAAAGTGATTTTGGTGAATCGATGTTTTGGCGTGCGGGGTTGGACCACGTGCCGACGGATCGCGCGGCGACGCCGGTATCGGAGCCTTGTTACGGGCGAAGGTCAAAATTTCGCGAGCCCGGCAAAAACCAAACTCTCTCCTGTTTTTCGCCAGTATTTTCCGTATTGTCGAATCTATCAATAATTAGGGGAAAGTGTGAATGGCGGCTTTGTGGTCGAAGATCGGTCTGGTTCTGTCGCTTGCCGGTGCTCTGGCGCCAGTGACTGTTATGGCCGAGGATCAGCCGTTTCAGATCGGAAGCTCGGTCATCAGCGAGATGAAGTACAAGCCCGGCTTTGCGCATTTCGATTACGTCAATCCCAATGCTCCGAAGGGCGGCGACCTGCGCCTTTCCGCAAGCGGCGCCTTCGACACCTTCAATCCGCTGCTTGCCAAAGGCCAGACGGCGGTCGGTCTTTCGCTCGTACACGACACGTTGATGAAATCAGCCGATGACGAGCTCCTCGTCTCCTACGGCCTGCTTGCCGAGGGGCTGTCCTTTCCCGCTGACGTCTCGAGCGCGACCTTTCGCCTGCGCAAGGAAGCGAAATGGGCGGATGGCCAGCCGGTGACGCCCGAGGACGTCATCTTCAGCCTGGACAAGACCAAGGAACTCAATCCCGTCACCGCCAACTATTATCGCCACGTGGTAAAGGCCGAAAAGACCGGTGATCGCGATGTCACCTTCACCTTCGACGAGAAGAACAATCGCGAGCTCCCCAATATTCTCGGCCAGCTGGTGGTCGTGCCGAAACATTGGTGGGAAGGACAGGGACCCGACGGCAAGCCGCGCGATATTTCGAAGACGACGCTCGAGCCGGTGATGGGTTCCGGACCGTATAAGATCGCGTCCTTCTCGCCCGGGTCGACGATCCGTTATGAGCTGCGTGACGACTATTGGGGCAAGGACCTCAATGTGAATGTTGGCCAGAACAATTTCCGCAACGTCATCTATACCTATTTCGGTGATCGCGATGTCGAGTTCGAAGCCTTTCGTGCCGGCAACAGCGACTATTGGCAGGAGACGACGGCTTCCCGCTGGGCGACGGGATATGATTTTCCCGCGGTGAAGGAGGGACGCGTCAAGAAGGAGGAGGTTGCAAACCCGCTGCGCTCCACCGGCATCCTGCAGGCTCTCGTGCCCAATATGCGGCGCGACATCTTCAAGGACGAGCGCGTCCGCGAGGCGCTGAACTACGGTTTCGATTTCGAGGAATTGAACCGCACGGTTGCCTTCAACAGCTACAAGCGCATCGACAGTTACTTCTGGAACACCGAACTCGCCTCGTCCGGCCTGCCGCAGGGGCGTGAGCTGGAAATATTGCAGGGCATGAAGGACAAGGTTCCGCCCGAGGTCTTCACGACGCCCTACACCAATCCCGTCGGCGGCGATCCGCAGAAAAGCCGCGACAACCTGCGCAAGGCGATTGCGCTTCTGAAGGAAGCGGGATGGGAGCTCAAGGCCAATCGCATGGTCAACACCAAGACCGGCCAGCCGATGAGTTTCGAGATCCTGTTGTCGAGCCCGATACTGGAGCGCTGGGCGGTGCCCTATGCCAACAATCTGAGGAAAATCGGCATCGATGCGCGGGTGCGGACAGTCGATGCATCGCAAGCTGTCAATCGCGAACGCAGCTTCGACTACGACATGATCTGGAATGTTTGGGCGCAGACGATGAACCCCGGCAACGAGCAGGCCGACTATTGGGGATCCGGCTCGGTCAACCAGCAAGGCTCCCAGAATTATGCCGGCATCGCCAATCCGGCCGTCGACGAACTCATCCGCATGATCATTTTCGCGCCGAACCGCGATGAACAGGTTGCGGCGATCAAGACGATGGACAGGGTCCTGCTTGCGAACCACTACGTCATTCCGCTGTTCTATCGCGGCAATTATAACCTCGCCTATTGGAACACGATCACCCATCCGGCCGAATTCCCGGCCTACAGCCTCGGCTTCCCCGATGCCTGGTGGTCAGCTTCGGCAAAATGAGCGGGCTTGCATTGCAGGGCCCCTCGGCTCCAAATGGCACAAGCGAATCACGACAAGCCGGCAAAGCCGGCAAGGGAAGGCTGGCGGATTGAGCGGCATCAGACTGGACGGCAGGCAGACAAGAAGAACATTTCCGGAGGCTGAAGGCTGATGGGCGCCTATGTCATTCGCCGCCTGCTTCTGATGATCCCGACCATCGTCGGCATCATGGCGATTTCCTTCATCGTCATTCAATTTGCGCCAGGTGGCCCCGTCGAGCAGGTGATCGCCCAGTTGACCGGCCAGGCCGATGGCGCCGACCAGCGCCTGTCCGGCGGCGGCGATTTGCTGGGTGACGGCGGCGGCGACGAAGGCTCGAGATATCGCGGCGCCCAGGGGCTCGATCCGGAGCTGATCGCCAAGCTGGAAAAGCAGTTCGGTTTCGACAAGCCGCCGCTGACGCGTTTCGGCGAGATGATGTGGAATTACATCCGCTTCGATTTCGGCGAGAGTTTCTTCCGCAACACCTCCGTGCTCGATCTCATCAAGGAGAAGCTGCCGGTGTCGATCTCGCTCGGCATCTGGATCCTGATCTTCTCCTATGCCATCTCCATCCCGCTCGGCATCCGCAAGGCGGTCAAGGACGGATCGACCTTCGACGTCTGGACTTCGGGCGTCATCATCATCGGTTATGCCGTGCCGAGCTTCCTCTTCGGCATTCTGCTGATCGTGCTTTTCGCCGGCGGCTCCTTTTACGACTGGTTTCCGTTGCGGGGCCTCGTCTCCGATAATTTCGACCAGCTCGCCTGGTGGCAGAAGCCGCTCGACTATTTCTGGCATCTCACCCTGCCGCTGATTTCGCTTTCTCTCGCCGCCTTCGCCACCACGACGCTGCTGACCAAGAATTCCTTCATCGAGGAGATCAAGAAGCAATATGTCGTCACCGCCCGCGCCAAGGGCCTGAACGAGCGGCAGGTGCTCTACGGCCATGTCTTCCGCAATGCCATGCTGATCATCATCGCCGGTTTTCCCGGCGCCTTCATCTCCGCCTTCTTCACCGGCTCGCTGCTCATCGAAAACATCTTCTCGCTGGATGGCCTCGGCCGCCTCGGCTATCTCTCGGTGGTCAACCGGGATTATCCGATCGTCTTCGCGACACTCTACATCTTCTCGCTGCTCGGCCTCTTCGTCAGCCTGGTCTCGGACCTCATCTACACCTGGATCGATCCGCGCATCGATTTCGAGCGGAGGGATGTCTGATGGACGCCGCCGCAAATCCCGCCACCACCACCCCCGTCAAGCCGCCGCGCAAGGGACTGCTCTCGCCGACCAACATCCGCCGCTGGAAGAATTTCCGCGCGAACGGCCGCGGCTACTGGTCGTTGTGGCTGTTCCTGCTGCTGTTCGGGCTCAGCCTGTTTGCCGAATTCCTCGCCAACGACCGGCCGATCATCGCCTCCTACAAGGGCGAGATCCTGTTTCCGGTGCTGGTCGATTATCCCGAGGAGAAGTTCGGCGGCTTCCTGGCGGAAACCGATTACCGCTCCGCGGTGATCGCGGATGAAATCAACGCCAATGGTTGGATGATCTGGCCGCCGATCCGCTATTCCTACCGCTCGGTCAATTCGAACATCCCGCATTCGGCGCCGACCGCCCCCTTCTGGCTGATGACCAAGGAGGAGCGCTGCGCCGGTTATCCCCAAGGCGTGAACGATCCCGCCTGCACCCTCGGCAATCTCAACTGGCTCGGCACCGACGATCAGGCCCGCGACGTGCTGGCGCGCGTCATCTACGGTTTCCGTATCTCGGTGCTCTTCGGTCTGGCGCTCACCATCTGCTCGGCGATCATCGGCGTCACGGCCGGCGCGGTGCAGGGCTATTTCGGCGGCTGGACCGATCTTTTGCTGCAGCGTTTCATCGAAATCTGGTCGTCGATGCCGGTGCTCTACATTCTGCTGATCATCGCCGCCATCCTGCCGCCTGGCTTCTTCGTGCTGCTCGGCATCATGCTGCTCTTTTCCTGGGTCGGCTTCGTCGGCGTCGTGCGCGCCGAATTCCTGCGCGCCCGCAATTTCGAATATGTCCGCGCCGCCCGCGCGCTCGGCGTCAACAACCGCACCATCATGTGGCGCCACCTGCTGCCCAACGCCATGGTGGCGACGCTGACCTTCCTGCCCTTCATTCTCTCCGGCTCGATCACGACGCTGACCTCGCTCGATTTCCTGGGCTTCGGCATGCCGCCGGGTTCTCCCTCGCTCGGCGAGATGATCGCCCAGGGCAAGACCAACCTGCAGGCGCCATGGCTTGGGCTGACGGCTTTCTTCGCCATGTCGATCATGCTGTCGCTGCTGATCTTCATCGGCGAAGCCGTACGCGACGCCTTCGATCCGAGGAAGACGTTTCAATGAGTGATATGACAGAACCGCTGCTTTCCGTCCGCGATCTCTCGGTTGCCTTTCACCAGGGCGGCGAGACCTCGCTCGCCGTCGACTGTATCTCCTTCGACATCGCCAAGGGCGAGGTCGTGGCGCTCGTCGGCGAATCCGGCTCCGGCAAGTCCGTCTCTGCCAATTCGATCCTGCGGCTCCTGCCTTATCCCTCCGCAAGCCATCCCTCCGGCGAAATCCTGTTCAAGGGCAAGGATCTGCTGAAGGCGCCGGAGCGGGTGTTGCGGGAGGTGCGCGGCAACGACATCACCATGATCTTCCAGGAGCCGATGACATCGCTCAATCCGCTTCACACGATCGAGAAGCAGATTGGTGAGATCCTCGCTCTGCATCAGGGTCTCAGCGGCCAGCCGGCGCGTGAGCGCGTGCTGGAACTGTTGAACCAGGTGGGCATCCGCGAGCCGGAGAAGCGGTTGAAGGCCTATCCGCACGAACTGTCCGGCGGCCAGCGCCAGCGCGTCATGATCGCCATGGCGCTCGCCAACCGGCCGGAACTGCTGATCGCCGACGAGCCGACAACGGCGCTCGACGTCACCGTGCAGGCGCAGATCCTCGAATTGCTGCGGCAGTTGAAGACGGCGCACGGCATGTCGCTGCTGTTCATCACCCATGATCTCGGCATCGTGCGCAAATTCGCCGATCGCGTCTGCGTCATGACCAAGGGCAAGATCGTCGAGGCCGGCACGGTGGAGGAGGTCTTCACCAATCCGAGGCACGAATATACCCGCCACCTTCTCGCCGCCGAGCCGCGCGGCGAGCCGCCGCTTGCCGATCCGTCGAAGCCGGTGGTGATGGAAGGCTCCGATATCCGCGTCTGGTTCCCGATCAAGGCAGGGCTGATGCGCCGCGTCGTCGATCATGTGAAGGCGGTCGACGGCATCGATCTTTTGCTGCGCGCCGGGCAGACTCTGGGCGTCGTCGGCGAATCCGGTTCCGGCAAGACCACGCTTGGTCTCGCGCTCACCCGGCTGATCTCCTCGAAAGGGCGGATCGCTTTCGTCGGCAAGGATATAGCCGGCTATTCGTTCAGCGAGATGCGGCCGCTGCGCAATCAGCTGCAGATCGTCTTCCAGGATCCCTACGGCTCGCTCAGCCCCCGCATGTCGGTCGGCGATATCATTGCCGAAGGGCTGAAGGTGCATGAGCGCGCCTTGAGCGCCGAAGAGCGCGACCAGCGCGTCTGCTGGGCGCTGGAGGAGGTGGGGCTCGATCCCCTGACCCGCTGGCGTTATCCGCATGAATTCTCCGGCGGCCAGCGCCAGCGCATCGCCATTGCCCGCGCCATGGTGCTGAAGCCGCGCTTCGTCATGCTCGACGAGCCCACATCCGCCCTCGACATGAGCGTGCAGGCGCAGGTGGTCGATCTCCTGCGCGACCTGCAGAAGAAGCACGATCTCGCCTATCTCTTCATCAGCCACGACCTGAAGGTGGTGAAGGCTCTCGCCAACGACGTCATCGTCATGCGTTTCGGCAAGGTGGTGGAGCAGGGGCCTTCCGCGGAGATCTTCCGCGCGCCGAAGGACGATTACACCAGGGCGCTGATGGCCGCCGCCTTCAACATCGAGGCGGTGCCGACGCCCGCCGTGCAGCAGTAAAGAAGATCATGTCCGCGCGCCCTCCCATTCTCGTCGATATCAAGTTCAATCCCGAAGGCGTCGCCCGCGTCCTGAAGACGGCCTTTGCCGATCGCGGCAGCATCAATCTCGCCGACCCCGCCAATCGCGGGCGAGATCTAAGCGAAGCTGAATACGCCCTTCTCTGGAAGCCGGATGCCGATCTCTTCCAGCGGGCGCCAAACCTCAAGGTGATCTTTTCCGGCGGCGCCGGCGTCGACCATATCATCGGCATGGACGGCCTGCCTGATATTTCGATCGTCCGTTTCGTCGATCGCAGCCTGACGACCCGCATGAGCGAATGGGTGGTCATGCAGTGCCTGATGCATCTGCGTGGCCAATACGCCCATGATATCAGCCAGCGGCAGCGCCAATGGGCCAAGCTGATTGCGCCGGAGGCGGCCGAGGTGACGGTCGGCGTGATGGGCCTTGGCATTCTCGGCCAGGATGCAGTCGCCAAGCTCAAGGTGATGGGTTTCGATGTCATCGGCTGGTCGCGCACCCGCAAGGAGATCGACGGCGTCGAAACCTTCGATGCACGCGCGCTGGATCGCTTCCTCGCAAAGACGGACATTCTTGTCGGCCTTCTGCCGCTGACGCCTGAGACAACAGGATTTTATAATAGCGGGCTCTTTAAAAAGCTCCGCCGCGATGGGGCGCTTGGAAAGCCGGTCTTCATCAATGCCGGCCGCGGCAGGAGCCAGGTCGAGGCCGATATCGTTTCCTCAATAGCTGATGGCACCCTCGGCGGCGCGTCCCTCGATGTCTTCGAAGTCGAGCCGCTTCCGTCAACCAGCCCGCTGTGGGAGCTCGAGAACGTCTTCATCACGCCGCATGATGCGGCCGTCTCGGAAGAAAACGCACTCTTCCGTCATGTCGAGGCGCAGATCGCCCGGTTCGAGCGCGGCGAGACGCTGCAATTCGTCGTCGACCGCGCCGTCGGCTATTGAGGGCCCGGAACCTTCGAGACATCAGACCGTTTTCCTGCAGAGTTCTTTATGGCCGATCGGCCGTCAAGACAGCGGAAGGAGACGATGATGGCGCATCAGACGGAAACACGCTGGGAAAAGTCCGATGGCAAGCTTCACCGGGAAGAACAGATCCCGCCGGTGAAGGCAAGGCAGGGGCGCATGGGTTATCGCATCCTGATGGTGCTGCTCGCCGCCCTGGTGCTTGCTTTCGTGGTCTGGATTCCCGTTGAAATCTGGGGCAATCGCGAGGCGGAGGAAGTGGCGCCGCAACAGCCCGGTCAGCAGCTTCAGTCGCAGCAGCCAGGCGCAGCGCCTGCGCCGACGCTGCAGAATGGTAATGCGATTCCGACCGAAACGCCGAACACCACGCCACCCGCTCCGAATGTCGCGCCTGCACCAGCCCAGCCGGCAGCGCCGGCCCAGTAAAGCTTCGGGAGGTGATCTCTTGCATCCCGCCGCCGTAGCGCGGCGGGATGTTTATTGTTTTGTCTGGACTTTCTCTGCCGATTTTTCGATAAGAAGGCGCACGAGCCGGTTTCGTGCGCCCGGCCGGAGCTTAGCAGCACCTCGGAACTTGGCAGCGCCTGACCGGAGTGGACAGGGGCAGGAATCTCATGGCCAAGACTGATATCGCGAGACGCGTCTACAATCACGCTTGGAAACTCGACCCGATCATCCGCAGCCTGATCGATACCGACTTCTACAAGCTCCTGATGCTGCAGATGATCTGGAAGCTCTATCCCGATGTGAACGCCTCCTTCACGCTGATCAATCGGACCAAGCGCGTGCATCTCGCCGAGGAGATCGACGAGGGCGAATTGCGCGAACAGCTCGACCATGCCCGTACGCTCCGGCTCTCGAAGAAAGAGATGATCTGGCTTGCGGGTAACAGTTTCTATGGCCGCGCCCAGATCTTCGAACCGGAATTCCTCGCCTGGCTTTCCAACTTCCAGCTACCCGAATACGAGCTGTCGAAGAAGGACGGGCAGTATGTCCTGGATTTCCACGGGTCGTGGAAAGAAACCACCATGTGGGAGATCCCGGCACTTGCCATTGTCAACGAGCTGCGTTCGCGCTCGGCGATGAAGGCGCTCGGCCCCTTCACCCTCGATGTGCTCTATGCCCGCGCCAAGGCGAAGATGTGGTCGAAGGTCGAGCGGCTGAAGGAGCTTCCCGGCTTGCGCATCTCGGATTTCGGCACCCGCCGCCGCCACAGCTTCCTCTGGCAGCGCTGGTGCGTCGAGGCGCTGAAGGAGGGCATCGGCCCGGCCTTTACCGGCACCAGCAACGTATTGCTGGCGATGGATTCCGATCTCGAAGCGGTCGGCACCAATGCCCATGAACTGCCGATGGTAGCCGCAGCACTGGCGGAAACCGACGAGCAACTGCGCAACGCGCCCTACAAGATCCTGCGCGACTGGAACAAGCTCTATGGCGGCAACCTTCTGATCGTCCTGCCGGATGCTTTCGGCACCGCGGCCTTCCTGCGCGACGCGCCGGAATGGGTCGCCGACTGGACTGGCTTCCGCCCGGACAGCGCACCGCCGATCGAAGGCGGCGAAAAGATCATCGACTGGTGGAAGAAGATGGGCCGCGATCCGCGCCAGAAGCTCTTGATCTTTTCCGACGGCCTCGATGTCGACGCCATCATCGATACCTACCGGCATTTCGAAGGCCGCGTGCGCATGAGCTTCGGCTGGGGCACCAATCTGACGAATGATTTTGCCGGCTGCGCGCCGACCGAAATATCAGGCCTCAACCCGATCTCCGTCGTCTGCAAGGTCAGCGACGCCAATGGCCGACCGGCGGTAAAACTCTCGGACAATCCGCAGAAGGCAACCGGCGAACCGGCGGAGGTCGAACGCTACCTGAAATTCTTCGGCGCCGAGGATCGGGTCGATCAGACCGTCCTGGTATAGGCGCGCGGCGCGGCGCGGCCGTCCCGGGGCATATCGATATGCCCCGCCATCGCATCCTCGATCGACCAGCCGAAGCGCCAGGCGTCGAACATCGAATACCATTCCTGCAGATCGGTGATCGGCAGCACATCCGGCTTCGACATCGGATTGTCGGCCAAGGTACGGCCAAGTGCACGGTCGCGCACGCCGCGCTCCTGCATCTCAAGCAGATTCTCGAACATCATCACCCCGACCCTCCATTCGATGTGTTTATGCAATCATGCTAATGAAGCATTGTCGAGTCCGGATATCGCCATTCCGGTTTTTCACAGGATTAGCCCCAATTCGCTATTTTGGGCCGATGACGGCCCGATCTGAGGTCGATCTCAGTGTAACGGAGGGAGCGTGACGGGGAGGTCCGGTTTCCTGGCTGGGGTCCGCCACCGAACCTCCCGGCTGTCCGAATCTCTCAAAGCCGGCAGCGTCGACAACTTGCCGCTTTCCGCTCTGCTCGATCCAACTGCGATGAGTGCGAGCATTAACCAAGGGTTAATATCCACCGGCCTCGTCCCAATCCGACCCAATCCCGACGTGGGCTGGCACCCCTTTCCGACCTAGGCAGCCAGTCTGCGAAACCGCGTCCTGATCCTGTCGAGATAATAATTACCGGGAGACGCCGCCGCCGTCATCGCATGGGCTTCCGACGACGGAACGCCCTCGAACAGGCGCTCTTCGCCATTCTTGAAGCAGATCCTGAGCCGCCCATCTTCCTGGTTGAAATAGACGGATTTGATGATCTTCGATTTGACCGAAAGTTCTTCCACCTGTTTTACCTCTGCTTCTTTTAATTGAGAGGAGCATAGCTCCACACGTGCAAAGATGCGGTGAAGCGGCATGGTAAAAAATCCGGAATCTTGCCACAGGTTGTGAGGACGTCAATCGCTTACCGTCGCCACACCTCGACCCCCGATTGATGGCTTCTGCGGGGTTTCGATACACGCATTAGCTGGAGAGAAAGATCGACGTTTGACAACGCCATACTTTATTGGCGATATCTTCCATCCACGGGCGAGGAATGGCAGGGGCATAATGTTAGGTGAAGCGATTTCCTTTGTAAGGCGTAATCTGTCTTTTGTATGTGTTGTTGTTGCAGTTAATTGCGCGCTGGTCGCTTTTGATGATTACAGCGGCGGAAACAAAAGTAGTTCGACGCAATTTTTCGTTGCCTTGTCTTTTGGATTCTTCATTCAGAATGCAATATTAAATGGGGACGGGAAAGTTTCAAACCTAACCAGCGGCATGCGTGGGTTTGGTGGCTACATCTGGAAGAACTTGCTTATCATGCTCGTCGTCATGGGAGTCGGGATTGGTGTCCCTGTCGCATTCGGCGCCGCTTCCCTATCCAGGAATGTATTTCTATTTTCATGTCTTGCGATGATAGCAATCATCTTTCCGCTGCTCCTTGCAGTTGTCGGCACCTGGCCCATTGCCGGAATTGCGGGCTCTAAAAGCGGGCTTTCAGATGCCTTCAACCGCGGGAAACGCGGTTTGCTCCGCACCTTTTTGCGCCTGTTTGGCGGATTTGCTCTTCCCTTCATCAGTGCTTCGATATTGATGGCGGCAGCGACATCGATGTCATACGAAGCCGACAGCATCTTCTCGGCCGGGAAACTGAACCTCATCGCTTTGGCAATACTGGTGATTTGCCAATGCGTGTCGACATTCGGCATATGCTATGTTTCGATCGTTCTGGCTCGCAAATTGCTAAATTCCGAGGCTCCGCGGCATCCTATAGACGGACGTCAAGGAGGTGCGGTCGCAGCGACGAGCGTCTCGGAAATTTTCGAATAGGATCAGAGCAACTCCAGCGCGAAGCGCTTTTGCCGGAAATTGCATCAAAACAAAAGGTTGGAGTGGTTCTGCGCGCCCGTGGACTATTCTGGTCGTGCTTCCACTGACCCAGCGGCAAGTCCAACATCTGCGACTGTCCGGGAGATATAAGCGGGCGCGTTGCGTGCTGCTGCCATAGTCGATGATCACCGCGAAGATTGTCGCGGTGTGCGAAGGAAAAAATAGCGGTTTTAACGGAAAATGGCGGACAGGGAGGGATTCGAACCCTCGGTACGCTTTCACGTACACACGCGTTCCAGGCGTGCGCCTTAAACCACTCGGCCACCTGTCCTTTGGCGTTCGCGCCCGGATAGGAGCAAATCGTCGGAACGGCGCGATATATACCGATGAATTTTTGCCGATCAACCCAAATCTAACAGTTTTTTGACTTCTTCCGATAAAACTCGCCTGCGCCCATCCCATTGTGCTTCACCTCATCGACGACTATGTAATTCTCAAGGTGGAGAATGGCGCGGGTTGGCCGGAATTGTCCGGCATATCGAAGCGTCGGAGGGATTGATGCGTTTCCTGTTGCGTCTGGCGAGTCTTGTCGCGCTTGCGGCAGCCGTTATTGCCGGGACCATCGATTCGATACAGTCGGTTGCGGCCTCGGCCGTGGTGATGACCCCGATCTCCGATGCCTGGCAGGATGTAAGCCCGGCGACCTTGACCTCGCTGCAATCGGCCCTTTCCTACTACGTCCATCCGCGTTTCTATGCTTTCATTTTCCAGTGGCTGATGCTGCAGCCGGCCTTTGCCGTCTTCCTGGTGATCGCGCTGCTTCTCTGGATGGTCGGCTACAAGAAGCCGCAGATTTCCGGTCGCTTCATCGCATAGAAGGAAAGTCTCGCCGGCACGATCCGGTGAGAAATTCGAAGGATTGCCGCCCTTCCTTCCTCTCGACGTCGATGGCCGGATTGGCTAGAAAATCCGCATTCAGGCGAGCGGGGACGTCCAAAAATCGGTCTCCAAGAACTGATTTTCAGCAATCGCCGCAAATCTTTACCAACCGAAAAATTTCTGGTGAATTTTTCCGTGAGCCATGCAAGGATGCGCGCAGCCTGGCCTCCGGGGGGAGGTCGGTGGTTCCGCAGACATGTCCTGAAAGGACTTGCGGGAGGACCCCTAACAAATAGCAACAACAGGGCTGCAACTCATGAAAAAATCCCTTCTCACCCTCCTTGCCATGGCTGCCATGTCGACGACGGCGCTGGCCGCCGATGTCAAGCCGGCGCTGGTTTACGGCACTGGCGGGAAGTTCGATAAGTCTTTCAACGAAGCGGCCTATAACGGCGCAGAGAAATTCAAGGCCGAGACCGGCATTGCCTATCGCGATTTCGAGCCGACGGGCGACACCCAGGGCGAACAGGCCATCCGCAACTTCGCAAGCCGCGGCTTCAATCCGGTGGTCGCCGTTTCCTTCGCCTGGACTTCGGCCATCGAGAAGGTCGCAGCCGAATTCCCCGATACCAAGTTCATCATCGTAGATTCCGTCGTCGACAAGCCGAACGTCCGTTCGGTCGTCTACAAGGAAGAAGAGGGCTCCTATCTGGTCGGCATTCTCGCCGGCATGGCCTCCAAGACCGGCAAGGTCGGTTTCGTCGGCGGCATGGACATTCCGCTGATCCGCAAATTCGAATGTGGCTATGAGCAGGGCGCCCGCGCCGCAAAGGCCGATATCGAAGTATTCCAGAACATGACCGGCACCACCGGTGCGGCCTGGAACGACCCGGTTCGCGGCGGTGAGCTCACCAAGAATCAGATCGACCAGGGTGCCGACGTCATTTACGCGGCAGCCGGCGCCACCGGCCTCGGCGTTCTGCAGACCGCCGCCGACAACAAGAAGCTGTCGATCGGCGTCGACTCCAACCAGAACCATCTGCATCCGGGCTCGGTGCTGACCTCGATGGTCAAGCGCGTCGACCTCGCCGTCTACAACGCCTATACCGACACCAAGAACGACAAGTTCACCGGCGGCGTCCAGGCGCTCGGCGTCAAGGAAGACGGTGTCGGCGCTGCGATCGACGACAACAACAAGTCGCTGATCACGCCGGAAATGCAGGCCGCCGTCGACAAGGCGAAGGCCGACATCATTGCCGGAACCGTCAAGGTTCACGATTATACCTCGGACAACGCTTGCCCGAAGTGATCCGCGCCCTGATGTAATCGACGATTGAGATCGGGCGTATGGCGGAGGGGATTTTCGCCATACGCCCTTTTCTTATTTGGAGCCTGCAGTGACAGATAAGCCCGCTATCGAGCTTGTCGGCATCGATAAGAAATTCGGTGCCGTCCACGCCAACAAGGATATCAACCTCACCGTTGCCAAGGGGACGATCCACGGCATCATCGGTGAAAACGGCGCCGGCAAATCGACGCTGATGTCGATCATCTACGGTTTTTACCATGCCGATAGCGGCGAGATCCGCGTCAACGGCAATCCGGTCACCATCCGCGACAGCCAGGCGGCGATCGCAGCCGGCATCGGCATGGTGCACCAGCATTTCATGCTGGTCGATAATTTCACGGTGCTCGAGAATATCATGCTTGGCGCCGAAGGCGGCTCACTGCTGGCGAGAGGCGTCGCTTCGGCCCGCGCCGAGCTGAAGCGGCTGGAAACGGAATACGGCCTGGAAGTCGATCCCGATGCGCTCATCGAAGAGCTTCCGGTCGGCCTGCAGCAGCGCGTCGAAATCCTGAAAGCCATGTATCGCGGCGCCGAGATCCTGATCCTCGACGAGCCCACAGGCGTGCTGACGCCGGCGGAGGCCGATCACCTTTTCCGCATCCTCAAGGTGCTGCGCGACCAGGGCAAGACGATCATCCTCATCACCCACAAGCTGCGCGAGATCATGGCGATCACCGATACGGTGTCGGTCATGCGCCGCGGCGAGATGGTCGCGACCCGCAAGACGGCGGAAACGACGGTGGAAGAGCTTGCCGAGCTGATGGTCGGCCGCCGCGTGCTGCTGCGCGTTCAGAAGGGTGAGGCGAACCCGGGGGCTGCCGTGCTCACCGTCCGCAACCTCACGGTCAAGGACAATCGCGGCGTTACCATGGTCGATAACGTCTCCTTCGACGTGCGCGCCGGCGAGATCGTCGGCATCGCCGGTGTCGCCGGCAACGGCCAGTCCGAATTGCTGGAAGCGATCGCCGGCATCCGCAAGCCCACTTCCGGCGAGATCCTTCTCGACGGCCAGACGATCGACAAGGCCGATCCCGCCCGCCTGCGCGAACTCGGCCTTGCTCATATCCCCGAGGACCGCCACCACATGGGACTGGTGCTGAAGTTCGAGGAATACGAAAATTCCGTCCTCGGCTATCACCGCCGCCCGGGCTACAGCAAAGGGCCGCTGCTCGATCTCGAAGCCATCCGCAGGGATGCGATGGAGAAGATCGAGAAATACGACATCCGCCCGCCGAATCCACGGCTGAAGACGGCGAATTTCTCCGGCGGCAACCAGCAGAAGATCGTCGTCGCCCGTGAGATCGAGCGCGACCCGAAGATGCTGATCATCGGCCAGCCGACCCGCGGTGTCGATATCGGCGCCATCGAATTTATTCACCGCCGGATCATCGAGATGCGCGATGCGGGCAAGGCGATCCTGCTCGTCTCCGTCGAACTCGATGAAATCCGCGCCCTTTCAGACCGTATCCTTGTCATGTTCGCCGGCCATGTCGTCGGCGAGAAGACGCCCGATGCCGGTGAACAGACCCTCGGCCTGATGATGGCCGGCATTGCCGCGTGAGGACTTTATGAGCACTGCTTCCGTTCCATTGCCCAACTGGATCAGTTACGGCCTGATCCCGCTTTTGAACCTCATTGTCGCCTTCCTGATCTCCGGCTTCGTCGTCTGGCTGATCGGCGAGAGCCCGCTCGGTGCACTGTCGCTGCTGATCGAAGGCTCGCTCGGCAGTGGCGAATTCATCGGCTTGACGCTGTTCTATGCGACGAGTTTCATCTTCACCGGACTTTCGGTCGCGGTCGCGATCCATGCCGGTCTTTTCAATATCGGCTCGGAAGGCCAGGCCTATGTCGGCGGCCTCGGCTGTGCCTTGGTGGCGCTTTCGCTCGACAATTACGTGCCATGGTATGTGACGATGCCGGTTGCGGTTGTTGGCGCCGCGCTCTTCGGCGCGATTGCCGCCTTCATTCCAGCATGGCTTCAGGCGAAGCGGGGCAGCCATATCGTCATCACGACGATCATGTTCAACTACATCATCGCCTCGCTGATGAACTACCTGCTTGTGCACGTATTGATCGTGCCCGGAAAAATGGCGCCGGAAACCCGGACTTTCCTTGAGGGTGGGCAGTTGCCGAAGCTGACGTGGTTGATGGAGATGTTCGGGACAAAGCTCGGCGCTGCCCCGTTAAACGTCTCTTTCATTATCGCGCTGGTTATGTGCTATGTCGTCTGGCTTCTTATCTGGCGCACGAAGCTCGGCTTCGAGATGCGCACGCTTGGCGTCAGCCCCACCGCCGCTTCCTACGCCGGTATTCCCTACGTAAGGATCGTGATGATCGCGATGATGCTTTCCGGTGCGCTGGCTGGCATGATGGCGCTCAATCCTGTTATGGGCGCGTCTGCACGCCTGCAGGTGGGGTTCGTCAGCGGCGCCGGTTTTGTCGGTATCGCCGTCTCGCTGATGGGCCGCAATCATCCCCTCGGCATCATCTTCGCGGCGATCCTCTTCGGTATCCTTTATCAGGGCGGCGACTGGATCTCCTTCGAAATGCCGAACATCACCCGTGAAATGATCCTCGTCATCCAGGGTCTGGTGATCCTGTTCGCCGGCGCACTGGAATACATGTTCCGGCCGGCGATAGTGCGTCTCTATCAACAGTTCAGGCGCGGCTAAGGAGCAGGACGATGGATTATTATGAAATTTTCGTCAGTGTTCTCGCCTCCACGATCCGTCTGTCGATCCCGCTGATCTTTACAGCGCTCGCAGGCCTGTTTTCCGAGCGCGCGGGCATCTTCGATATCGGGCTCGAGGGCAAGATGCTGGGCTCGGCCTTCGCCGCCGCCTGCGTGGCCTATCTCACCGGCTCGGCCTGGCTCGGTCTCGGCGCCGGCATCGTCTGCTCGGTGGCGCTCAGCCTGGTGCATGGCTTTGCCTCGATCACCAACCGCGGCAACCAGATCGTGTCGGGTGTTGCCATCAACTTCTTCATCGCCGGTATCACCATCGTCCTCGGCCAGGCCTGGTTCGGCCAGGGCGGGCGCACGCCGCAGCTGCCGCCGGATGCGCGCTTCGCGCCGATCATCCTGCCCGGCGCCGATGCCCTGCGTGGCATCCCGCTCGTCGGCCCGCTCTACGCCAACGTCATATCGGGCAACAATATCCTCACCTATCTCGCCTTCCTCGCCGTGCCCTTCTCCTGGTGGGTGCTTTACCGCACGCGCTTCGGCCTCAGAATGCGCGCCGTCGGCGAAAATCCGGGCGCGGTCGATACAGCAGGCATCTCGGTCGCCTGGCTGCGCTACCGCGCCGTCATGTGCGCCGGTATCCTCTGCGGCTTTGCCGGCACCTATCTCGCGATCGCCCAGTCCGCCGCCTTCATCAAGGACATGTCGGCCGGCAAGGGCTATATCGCGCTCGCCGCTCTGGTCTTCGCCAAGTGGAAACCGGTGCCGGTCATGTTCGCCTGCCTGCTCTTCGGTTTCCTCGATGCGCTGGCGAACTTCATGCAGGGCAAGCAGGTGCCGCTGATCGGCGAAGTGCCGGTCCAGGTCTTCCAGGCGCTGCCCTATATCCTGACCTGCGTCCTGCTTGCCGGCTTCATCGGCGTTGCAATCCCGCCGAAGGCCGGCGGCGTGCCTTATACGAAGGAGCGTTGATCATGTCCCACGACCTGTTCGAAGCCGCCCGCGGCGCCATGGCCTTTGCCCATGCGCCCTATTCGAAGTTTCCCGTCGGCGCGGCGATCCGCGCCGAGGACGGCAAGGTCTATGCCGGCGCCAACATCGAGAACCTCTCCTTTCCACAAGGGTGGTGCGCCGAACCGACGGCCATCGGCGCCATGATCATGGGCGGAGCCAGGAAGATCGTCGAAATGGCGGTCATCGCTGAAAAACTGCCGCTCTGCCCGCCTTGCGGCGGCTGCCGCCAGAAGATCTCCGAATTCGCCTCCAAGGATACCAGGATCTATCTCTGCGACGAGGCCGGCGTGAAGAAGACCATGACGATGGAAGAGCTTCTTCCGTTCAGCTTCGAGACTGAACTCGGATGAAGGCGACGGTCAGCCTGCTTGCCGCATTGCTCGGCGGCATCAAGCCGCGCCACGGCGTCGTGCTCGGCTCCGGCCTCGGCTCCCTTGTCGGCCAATTGGAGGGCGCTGTCCGCGTTCCCTACAAGGACCTGCCGGGTTTTCCCGTCAGTGCCGTCTCCGGTCACGCCGGCGAAGTCGTCGCCGGCCGTCTTGGCGGCGTGCCTGTGGTCATGCTCTCCGGCCGCGTCCACTATTATGAGAAGGGCGATGCCAATGCCATGCGCCTGCCGATCGAGGTCCTGAAGGCGCTCGGCGTCGAGGCGCTGATCCTGACCAATTCGGCGGGATCGCTCCGCGACGACATGCCGCCCGGTTCGGTGATGCAGATCACCGATCATATCAACTATTCCGGCATGAACCCGCTGATCGGCGAGGAAAGCGATCATCGCTTCGTCGGCATGACCAATGCCTATGATGCCGGTCTGGCCGCGGCGATGCAGAAGGCTGCGGCAAAGCTCAAGATCGAGCTGGCCCAGGGTGTCTACATGTGGTTCTCCGGCCCGAGCTTCGAAACGCCGGCCGAAATCCGCATGGCGCGCATCCTTGGCGCCGATGCCGTCGGCATGTCGACGGTGCCCGAGGTCATCATCGCAAGAATGCTGGGCCTGAGGGTTGCCGCCGCCTCCGTTATCACCAACTATGGGGCAGGCATGACCGGTAATGAGCTCAGCCACGAAGAAACCAAAGACATGGCGCCCATCGGCGGCGCCCGTCTTGCCGCCATACTGAAAGACATGCTTGCGGCCAGTACAGGATGATTTTAGGCCGGGTCGGCCTAAAATCTGAATCCTGTTCTACATTAAATAGTGAGAGCATGATGTCGTCCGAAAACCGCTCACACTTTCGGCCTCGTGCTCTAGAGGAAGCGAAAATGAACAGCCATTCCATCCGGGAGACGGCAGCCGTCGCCCTTTCCCTTCTCGATCTTACCAATCTGAAGGACGATTGCACCGAAGCCCAGATCGACGCGCTCTGCGCCCGCGCGCAGACGCCCTATGGCAACAGCGCCGCGATCTGCATCTGGCCGCGTTTCGTCGCCCATGCCCGCAATATTCTCGGCACGGGCCATGCGGTGCGGATCGCGACGGTCGTCAACTTCCCTTCCGGCGAGATGGAAGTGGCCGACGTCGCCGCCGAAACACGCGAAGCGATCGCCGATGGCGCCGACGAGATCGATCTGGTCATTCCCTACCGCAAGTTCATATCAGGCAATGAGAAGGCGGTGACCGACATGGTCAGGGCCGTTCGTGCCGAATGCGCCGGTCCGGTTCTCCTCAAGGTCATCATCGAGACCGGCGAGCTGAAGGATGCGGCATTGATCCGCCGCGCCTCCGAACTCGCCATCGAAGCCGGCGCCGATTTCATCAAGACTTCGACAGGCAAGGTCGCCGTCAACGCGACGCTCGAAGCCGCCGACATAATGATCCGCGCCATTCGCGAGAGCGGCCGCAAGGTCGGCTTCAAGCCGGCCGGCGGCATCGGCTCGGTCGCCGATGCGGCGCTCTATCTGAGCCTTGCCGGGACCATCATGACGCCGGACTGGGCGATGCCGTCGACCTTCCGTTTCGGCGCCTCCGGCCTGCTCGACGATATCCTGGCGGTTCTCGGTGGAGCGCAGTCGGTATCCGCCGCGGCGTCGAGCTATTGAAATGATCCCGCAGGAGATCATCCGGCGCAAGCGCAACGGCGAGGAGCTCGCGTCCAACGATATCAGCTCCTTCATCGGCGCGCTTGCCGCCGGGCAACTATCGGAAGGCCAGATCGGCGCCTTTGCCATGGCTGTCTGGTTCAAGGGCATGTCGCGGGCCGAAACGGTGGCCCTGACGCTGGCCATGGCCAACTCCGGCGACAGGCTGGAATGGGCCGACATCGATCGCCCGGTCGCCGACAAACATTCGACCGGAGGCGTCGGCGACAATGTTTCGCTGATGCTGGCACCGATCGCCGCCGCCTGCGGCCTCGCCGTTCCGATGATATCGGGACGCGGCCTCGGCCATACCGGCGGCACGCTGGATAAGCTCGAATCCATTCCAGGCTATACGATTACCCCGGATGCGGATCTGTTCCGCAGAGTGGTGAAAGAGGCGGGATGCGCCATCATCGGCCAGACCGGCGCCTTGGCGCCTGCCGACGGCAGGCTCTATGCCGTGCGCGATGTGACCGCCACCGTCGATTCCATTCCCTTGATCACTGCCTCCATCCTCTCCAAGAAACTTGCCGCGGGCCTTCAGACGCTGGTGCTTGACGTCAAGGCCGGCAACGGCGCCTTCATGGCCGACCGCGATCAGGCGGAGAACCTGGCGCGTTCGCTGGTCGACGTGGCGAATGGCGCGGGCGTGAAGACATCGGCGCTAATCACCGACATGAACGAGCCGCTCGCCGACAGCGCCGGCAACGCCGTCGAGCTGCGCAACTGTCTGGATTTCCTGGCGGGCAGGAAAGGGAATACGCGGCTCGAAGCCGTTGTTCTTGCCTTCGCCGCCGAGATGCTGCTGAAATCGGGCATTGCCGCTTCGCCGGATGAGGGCGAGGCGATGGCGCGCCAGGCCCTGTCGTCGGGAAAGGCGGCGGAGGTTTTTGCACGCATGGTATCCATGCTCGGCGGCCCGGCCGATCTTGTCGAGAACCGCGACAAATACCTGGCCCGGGCGCCGGTGGAAAAGCCTGTCATGGCCGCTCGGTCCGGCTGGCTCGCCGCCTGCGACGCCCGCGGCATTGGCGTCAGCGTCATCGATCTCGGCGGCGGAAGGCGCCATCCCGCAGACCGGATCGATCACCGCGTCGGCTTCTCCGAACTTCTGCCGCTCGGCACCCGCGTGACTGCCGGCGAGCCGATCGCTCTCGTTCACGCCGCCGACGAAGCTGCGGCGGAGAGGGCAGCCGCTGCACTTGCCGCGCACTACAGCATTGCCGAGGACGAGCCGGCGCTGAGCCCGGTCATTGCGGGTCTTGTCTGACGCAGTCTATTGCTTGAGGCTGAGCGAGCCGTCGGCGACGGAATAGGAGGCGAGCTTCTGCAGGAAGCTCATGCCGACCAGCGTCGTCGTCAGCGCTTCATCCTTGAGGACGAAGGCTTCGACATCGCGGACGCGAATGCCGCCGATTTCGATCCGGTCGAGCGTCACATGCGCGGCCTTGGTCTGGCCGTTCGCGGTGTTCACGCCATAGCGGAAATCGAGCTGGCTGGCTGTGAAGCCCAGCCGGCGCGCGAGCGTCTCGTTGAGCGCGACATAGGTTGCGCCGGTATCGATCAGGCCTTGCACCGGCTTGCCGTTGATCTTGAAGCTGCCGGTATAGTGACCCTGCGCATCCGCCCGCATGCGGATCACATTGCTGCCGGAGGCGGCTGCGGGGGCTGCGGGCTTGTCGCTCTCGGTCGAGATGTAGTTGGCGGAAAGAGTGTCGGCGGGCGACTGGCCGGTGCCTGTGAAGAAGGACGGCACCTGTGTGGCGAGCACCGCGGCGATGCTGGCGAATATGACGGTACGCACGAGCATGAAACAGAAATCCTTCCTGTATAAACCCCGCTTCATGCGGGGCCTCATGCTTCCAGACTGCTAAGCCCGAAGTGCTGACAAGTTGCTAATATCGACAGGAAAAAGGCCCGGGGCGAACCGCCGGGCCTTAAAAGTCTTTCGATTTGGTAAAGGAAGGCTGAAATTACTTGGTGCCGTACATGCGGTCGCCGGCGTCGCCGAGGCCGGGCACGATATAGCCCTTCTCGTTGAGGTGGCTGTCGATCGCCGCGGTGAACACGGGAACGTCGGGATGCGCCGCGCGGAAATTGCGGATGCCTTCCGGGGCGGCAAGCAGGCAGAGGAAGCGGATATTGTGAGCGCCGCGCTCCTTGAGCTTGTCGATCGCCGCGATCGAGGAGTTGCCGGTCGCAAGCATCGGATCGACGACGATGATCAGGCGCTCGGCCACATCTTCCGGCGCCTTGAAATAATATTCGACCGGCTGCAGCGTCTCGTGGTCGCGGTAGACACCGATGTGGGAAACGCGGGCGGAAGGCACGAGGTCGAGCATGCCTTCAAGCAGCCCGTTGCCGGCGCGCAGGATCGAGGCGAAGACCAGCTTCTTGCCTTCCAGGATCGGCGATTCGATCGTCTGCAGCGGCGTCTCGATCGTTTCCATCGTCAGCTCGAGATCGCGGGTCACCTCGTAACAGAGCAGCGTGGAGATTTCGCGCAGCAGGCGCCGGAAACTTCCCGTCGATGTCTCCTTGCGCCGCATGATGGTGAGCTTGTGCTGCACAAGCGGGTGATCGATGACCGTGACGCCGTCCATGGGGAAGCCTTTCATTCTTTCTATCGAATGTTTCTTTCACGGAAATCGGCCCAACCGCAAGAGCGGAGCCGAATTTGCGCCAATCTTCCCCAACCTCCGCAGCCTTTCCCGGCAAGGAAAGGCTCTCGTCCTCAAAGGCGGGCGAGCAGAGCCTTCCGCGTCTCCTCGTCGACGAACGCCGCTTCGATTGCGGTGCGCGTCATGGCGTCGATCTCCGCATCGTCGAAGCCGAAAGCTTCGGCGGCAAGCGCATATTCCCGTTCGAGCGACGTATGGAAGAAAGGCGGATCATCCGAGCTGATCGTCACCTGCACCCCCGCTTCCTTCAGCCGGCGCAGCGGATGCGAAGCGAAATCGGGAAAGACCCGCAGCGCGATATTGGAGCCGGGGCAGACCTCGAGCACGGTGCCGAGATCGGCAAGCCGCTTCACCAGATCGAGATCCTCGATGGCGCGCACGCCATGGCCGATGCGCGCGGGACGCACGGCATCGAGCGCATCGGCGACGCTGAAGGCGCCGCAAACCTCGCCGGCATGGATGGTGAGCCCCAGGCCGGCATCGCGGGCGATATCGAAGGCACGGGCATAGTCAGCGACGCGGCCCATGCGCTCTTCGCCGGCAAGGTTGAAACCTGTTATCAAGGGATTGCCGGCCTTGGCCGCATATTCGGCAGCGCCGATCACGCTCTCTGGGCCGAAATGCCGCTCGCCGGTGACGATCAGCCGGGCCTCGATGCCGCTCTTTTCCCGAGCGCGCCGGATGCCTTCGCAGACACCCGCTATATAGGCATCGGCGCCGAGCCCGATGCGCTTGCCGTGATCGGGTGATACGATGAGCTCGCTGTAGATCGTGTTGATGGCAGCCAGTTCATCAAGATAGGTTTCGGTCAGAAGCGCATAATCTTCCTCGGTCTTGTAGACCTCCGAAACCTTGTCGTAGCATTCGAGGAAACTTGCGAAATCATGCCAGACATAGGCGCCGTCGCGCAGCTGCCCGCTGATGTCGATGCCGTATTTCCGCGCCTGCGCTTCGGTCAGGGCAGGGGGTGCCGCACCCTCCAGATGGCAGTGCAGCTCAACCTTCTTCAAATGTGATGTCACAGAAAACTCCTTCCGTGCAGCCCGGCCGGAATGCCGAGATGCCGTGCAATGCTTTCGCCGATATCGGCATAGGTGCGGCGCACGCCGATCGAACGCGACCTTATGCCGGGGCCATAGGCGATGACAGGGACGCGTTCGCGCGTATGGTCCGTGCCGCGCCAGGTCGGATCGCAGCCGTGATCGGCGGTGAGCACGACGAGGTCCCCCGGCTTCAGCTTCTTATGGACTTCGGGCAGGCGGGTGTCGAAAGCTTCCAGCGCTGCGGCATAACCCGGCACGTCGCGGCGATGGCCGTAATTCATGTCGAAATCGACGAAATTGGTGAAGACGAGATCGCCGTCCTCGGCCTCGTCGATCGCCGAAAGCGACGCATCCATCAGTGCTTCGTTGCCGGTCGCCTTGATAACCCTCGAAATGCCTTGATGGGCGAAGATATCGCCGATCTTTCCCACGGCATGCACGCGCCTGCTGTGCTCGATAAGCCGGTCGAGCAGCGTCGGTTCCGGCGGGAGCACGGAGAAGTCGCGCCGGTTTCCGGTGCGCTGGAAGGTCGAAGCCGACTGGCCGATGAAGGGCCGGGCAATGACGCGGCCGATATTGTAGGGATCGAGCAGCCCGCGGGCGATACGGCAGAAGGCAAGCAGCCGATCGAGGCCGAAATGTCCCTCATGCGCCGCAACCTGGAAGACCGAGTCCGAGGAAGTGTAGCAGATCGGCTTGCCGGTGCGGATATGCTCCTCGCCGAGACGGGCGATGATCTCGGTTCCCGAGGCATGGCAGTTGCCGAGAATGCCGGGCACATCCGCGTCTCTGCACAATGCCTCGATAAGCTCCGGCGGAAAGGCATCGCCTTCCGTCGGGAAATAACCCCAGTCGAAATTGACCGGGGTTCCCGCGATCTCCCAATGGCCTGAGGGCGTGTCCTTGCCGCGGGAGATTTCGGTGGCGGCTCCGTAAACGCCGTAGACCTTGTCCGGCAGAGGCATGCCGGCCGGAAACTGGCCGGACGCGGCCCGCGCGATATGCATCAGCCCGAGCTCGGACATATTCGGCAGGCAAAGCGGCCCGCTGCGCAGACCGGCGCGATCCCCGGCTCCGGCTGCGCAGAACTCGGCGATATGGCCGAGCGTATCGGCGCCCTCGTCGCCATAGGTTGCCGCATCCGGCGCGCCGCCGACGCCGAAGGAATCCAGAACGAAAAGAAAGGCACGCGCCATTTTTAAAACCCGAAAGACCGATCGTCGACGCCTGAGACTTCAGGAGGCGGCAGAGGCTCAGGCATATAATGCCGCGATCGGCTTGGCAAATTCGTGGAAGAGGTGAACGTCGCTCAGCAGTCGCCGCAGGGGATCGAGTCGCCTTGCCGCTGGCGATAGAAGTAGCTACGGCTGATGGTGATCGTCCTGATCCCGTCCGGCATGAAGTTCGGCGCGAACAGGAACATCGTGTAGGGAATGCTGAGTTCGGTGCGCACCAGGAAGCTGTTCGCCGTCTTCATGTCCGCCGGCACATCGGCCACGGTCGCGTTCTTGGCATAGGGCACCGTCCCGTCCTGCGCCCAGGACCAGAGCACTTTGGCGTTGGCGCCGGCGTCGATGGTAATTCCGGTGATCTTCAGCTTCAGCGACGTCGTGTTGTAGGGGACGAACATCGCGGTGGCGACCGACGGCATCTGCGCCAGCGTGCTCTTCGTCACGGATTGCTGCTGGGTGACGATGTCGGCGATCGTTCCTGCCGCACGGGTCACGCGCTTGCTGACGCTGAGGCCGATCGTAATTTCGAAAGCGCCGATATAGAGCATGATGAGCACGGGAAACAGGATCGCGAATTCGATCGCGCCGGCGCCCTTGCGCTCCCGTGCCAGTCGCCGCGCCGTCAATACAAGCCTGGTGAACGGGTTGCGCAACGCCATTAGGGATACTGCTCGTTCTGGAAGGCCGTGGTCGCGACGATCAGATATTGTGTCGGCATCGAGCCGTCGGACGGCCTTATCGTCGTGATGTAAGGCCGCACCAGATCCGTGATGATTTCCCAGCGATAATAGGCGCGTAGCATGTTGATCGTGCCGGCGCCGCCCGGCGCATATTTGAAGGCCGCCGTGTTGATGTCGGCATACTTGTCGGTCGAGAGCTTGGGAACCGTCGTCGGGATAGCCGAAAAGGTGCTGAACGTCTGCACATCCAGGTACAGTTTGCTCGGTGTCGCGACCTCGGTCGCCGAACAGCTGATCAGGATCGAGATCTCGTTGCAGAAAGCCTGACGGAACTGCGTCTGGCTCATATCGGTCGTGCGGCCGAGATTGTAGGTGATCTGGCCGGTTCGCATCCGCCGGCCCATCGTGTCGACGGCGTTGGAGACGAGTTCCTCGGCGGCGAAGGCGACGAAGGTCTCGAGGATTGCGAAGATCACCATGAAATAGGGAATGGCGAGCAGCGCGAATTCGATTGCCGCCGCACCGTCGCGCGAGCGG
The DNA here is from genome assembly GCF_002531825.1 of Rhizobium sp. J15. Classification (GTDB taxonomy): domain Bacteria; phylum Pseudomonadota; class Alphaproteobacteria; order Rhizobiales; family Rhizobiaceae; genus Rhizobium. Next base: position 128,694 of record NZ_NWSX01000008.1, read on the forward strand.
GCCAGCGAGCGCAATCGTGAAAGACGGAACGGCGCGAAGGCGCGCTGCTTATCCGTCTTCTGATCAATGACCGTCATTGCCTGGACCCGTGCGAGATTTTCCAGCCGTCACACTAAGGGCCGTTCGTTGATTTTCCGTTTCAGCCTGATACGACGATTTTAACGAATGGCCGAAGAAGCCGCGGCTGAGCCGATCAGGGCGAGGTGGTGGTCGTGGCCTGCTGCGCATGCTGCTCGCAGTTCGGCGTGCAGGAAAGCACCGAGCGCTCCGTCTGCCGGTAGACGCGCACCGTATTGCCCTCGTCGATCGATACCAGGATGCGCTCGTCGAGGATGGCATTGCCGTCGGCATCGAGCAGGACGAGATTAGTGGTGCCGAAGCTGCGTCCCGTCAGCACGATGGTCTTGGCGTCGGCCACTGTCGCATCGGCGACTTTGGCGTTGCCGACGATCACCTTGCTGACCGGGCGATCGAGCTTCAAGACGCGCGCGTGATCCATATAGACACGCAGCATGTCATCGTCCGCGGCCGCACAAATGCCCGAAATGCCGAAAACGGCGGCCATGCCGGCAAAGAATATAATTTTGCCGCTCGATGACATCTGGTCCTCTTTCACGATCACAGCGCAATGATGCATAGAATGGGAAAAAATGGTGAACGAAGCCTTAAGGCATTTGCTCTATGTTCTGGAATGAAGCGTAACGGTTCGCTTTGAGACGGTCACAATCGGCAGTTGTCACAACGAGAGACGGTGCCCGTTCTATTTCGGGATGATTGCAGCCACAGCCGCGCAGCATGCTCTGGAATATAGGTAAATATTTACGGACTCAGGTAAGAAAACGCTTACCCTACAAGGGCCTGTTGTCTCATTCACAGCTTGTTAACTCTTTTCTTTAAGCGGATGGAAACGCCCATTCGTTAGGTTGCAGTCATCCGATCAACGGCAACAGTTGGCGGAGGTGCTGAACATCAACTGGAGTTAGGAGTAACCATGACCAAGCTTTTTAGCCGTTTTCTGAAGGACGAATCCGGCGCGACCGCAATCGAATACGGCCTGATCGCAGCTCTCATTTCTGTCGCCCTCATTGCTGGCGCCACGACCCTCGGCGGCAAGATCGGCAACACGTTCAACGGTCTGAGCACCAAAATGACGACCGCTGAAACCGCAAGCGGCGGCTGATCTGGTTACCGCCACGCGGCGTACGGATGATACCGGCCGGATTTGTTTCGGCCGAACTTTCGAGCGGGCTCACAGGCTGAACGGCCGTGAGCCTTTTCGTGTCTTGCTATGATCGGGTAAACTCATGATCGCAGCTTCAGTTTTCGTGATACTGCCACTCTGCCTCGCCATGGCGGCGTTTTCGGATCTGTTCACCATGACGATCCCGAACCGCATTTCCCTGATCCTCATCGCCTCCTTTATCGTTCTCGCGCCGCTGTCCGGTCTTGGCCTGCAGGCGATCGGCATGCATCTTGCCGGAGGCGCCATCGTCTTTACCGCCTGCTTTGCTCTTTTTGCATTCAATGTGATGGGCGGCGGAGACGCCAAGCTGTTGAGCGCCACCGCGCTCTGGTTCGGCCTGAACGAATCCCTGCTTTTCCTCATGACAGATGTCGCGGCGGTCGGGGGCCTCGTCACCTTGCTCATCCTGGCGGTGAGAGCGCAGTCGGACACGATCCTTGCCATCGGCCTGCCGGTGCCGAACTCGGTTCTGCTTGCCAAGAAGATTCCTTACGGCATCGCCATTGCGATCGGCGGCTTCATGGCCTTCCCGTCCTCGCCGCTTTTCCTGGCCGCGCTTGAAAGCCTGAAATAACGGCATTTTAAATGCCCGTTAACTTAAAATGTAAGTGTTCCATTAACCATAATTATACCAATTCCTGAGCATTCTGCAGGGCGAACATATCGTGCCCTGAGGAATGACCGATGAAACCGGCCCGCGTTATAATTCTAGGTGTTGCCTTGGTGGCAGCCGGTCTTGCCGGTTTCTTGGCGATGCAAATGGCGGGCAACCCTGACGTCGTTACCCAGGTGCAGTCGGTCGTCGAGAAGGAACCGACCGTCAACGTCCTCGTCTCGAGCCGCACTCTGCCGGTTGGCGAAAGGCTGGACGAGAAGGCGGTCCATTGGATGGCCTGGCCGCAGGACGGCGTCGTCCAGGGGCTGATCACCGAAGCCGAAAAGCCGGATGCGATCAAGGATCTGCAGGGCGCCGTCGTGCGTCTTCCGATCTTCGAAGGCGAACCGATCCGGCCGGAAAAGGTCGCAGATTCCAACAGTCGCATCCTGTCCTCACTGCTGCCGGCCGGCAAGCGCGCGGTGGCGACCGAGATATCGGTGGCGACGGGCGCCGGTGGTTTCATCCTGCCGAACGACCGCGTCGACGTCATCATGGTCCGCAAGGGCACCGAGGCCAACAAGCTCATCACCGAAACCGTGCTGAGCAATGTCCGCGTTCTCGCCATCGACCAGCAGATTCAGGAAAACCCGGATGGTTCGAAGGCGGTGGTCGGCACGACCGCGACGCTGGAGCTGACCCCGGATCAGACGAAGGTTCTCGCTGTCGCCCAGCAGATGGCGGACCGGCTGTCGCTTGCGCTGCGCTCGGTCGCCGATGCGCAGGAGCAGGATACCAGTGCGGCGGATTATCTGCTGAGCGGCGATAACGGCAGTGCGATCATCCAGGTCATCAAGTCGGGCACCATCGTCACGGATGCCGGCAGCGCGCCGAAGGCGGAGTAAGAGGACGTGCAAATGAGCAATTCAACGCGGCGCGCCAAGCTTCTCCTGACAGGCTGCATCTCGCTGGCAATCGGCGTCTCCGGCGTGACGCCGGTGCCGCTTCTCGGTATAGGCGGGGCGCTGGCCGACTCCGATAGCCTGGTCCGCATCTCGCAGACCGGCCCCAATGCCCATCGCCGGCTGAAGCTCGGGCTCAACAAGGCTGTCGTCGTCGATCTGCCGGAGGATGCGCACGATATCCTCGTCTCCGATCCCACCATGGCTGATGCGGTGACCCGCACCTCGCGGCGCATTTATCTGTTCGGCAAAAAGGTCGGTCAGACGAATATCTTCGTCTTCGGCAGTGACGGGCAGGAGATCGTCAATCTCGACATCGAGATCGAGCGCGACGTTTCCGGCCTCGAAGTCAACCTCCGCCGCTTCATTCCCGACTCCAACATCAATGTCGAAATCGTCTCCGACAACATCGTGCTCACCGGCACCGTACGCACGCCGCAGGATGCGACGCAGGCGGCCGATCTGGCGCAGGTCTTCCTGAAAGGCGGCGAAGCGACGACGAGAACCGAGACGGCATCCGGCACCGGCGGCGACAGCTCCGTGGCGCTCTTTGCCGAAGGCCGCCAGGCCTCGCAGGTCGTCAACCTGCTGCAGATCCAGGGCGAGGATCAGGTCACCCTCAAGGTGACGATCGCCGAGGTCCGGCGTGAGGTGCTGAAGCAGCTCGGCTTCGACAATCTCGTCTCCAATTCCTCCGGCATGACGGTCGCCCAGCTCGGCACCCCTTCCGCCGACAGCGCGACGGCGACTGTCGGTGGCGGCCTGGCGGCCCTCTTCAAGAGCTCGATCGGCAAATACGACATCTCAACCTACCTCAACGCGCTCGAGCAGGCGAAGGTCGTCAAGACGCTCGCCGAACCGACACTGACGGCGATATCGGGCCAGGCCGCGACCTTTAATTCCGGCGGCCAGCAGCTTTATTCGACGACCGACAGCGACGGCAATGTCACCGTTGTTCCCTTCAACTACGGCATCAACCTCGCCTTCAAGCCGGTCGTGCTGTCATCGGGACGCATTGCTCTTGAAATCAAGACCAATGTTTCCGAACCTGTGGCCGGCAGCGGCAACGCCACCTATCAACGCCGTTCGGCCGAAACCTCGGTGGAACTGCCCTCGGGCGGCTCGATCGCGCTCGCCGGCCTCATCCGCGACAACGTTTCCCAGACGATGGGCGGCACGCCCGGCGTCTCGAAGATCCCGCTGCTCGGCACGCTCTTCCGCCAGAAGGGCTTCGAGCGTCAGGAAACCGAGCTCGTCATCATCGCGACGCCCTATCTGGTGCGCCCGGTGGCGCGCAACCAGCTCAACCGGCCGGACGATAATTTCAGCCCCGAGAACGACGGTGCAACCTTCTTCCTCAACCGTGTGAACAAGGTCTATGGCCGCCGCGAGGCGCCTGTCGCCGACGCGCAGTTCCACGGCTCGATCGGGTTCATCTACAAATGAGCGGGGTGCGATCGGCAGCAATGGCACAGAACAGAGATCAGGCGATGGCCCATAAGAATGCGACGACACCCCGCCTCGGAATCTCCAAGGCGCTTCTTGCCACGGCCCTCGTTTCGGCGGCCGTCCTTTCCGGATGCGCCGGCCCGCACGACCAGCTGACGACCGGCGGCATCCCTGACGATTATCGCGCCCGCCATCCGATCATCGTCACCGAGGCGGAGCAGACGGTGGATATCCCCGTTGCCTCGACCGACCGCCGCCTGACCATCGCCCAGCGCGATCTCATCCGCGGCTTTGCCGCAAACTATATCTCACGCGCGTCGGGCCCGGTTTACGTCATGTCGCCGCAAGGCTCGCCCAATTCGGCAGCGGCCTATCAGCTGCGCAATCAGGTCCGCGCCGAGCTGGCGGCGAGAGGGATCGCAAGCTCGAAGATCGTCAACACCTCCTATACCGCCGCCGGTGTCGGCGATGCGGCGCCTATCCGCCTGAGCTTTACCGGTACGACCGCGGTCACCACGCAATGCGGCCAGTGGCCCAAGGATATCTCCGACGATTTCACCAACCAGAATTATTATAATTTCGGTTGCGCCTCGCAGAATAACCTCGCCGCCCAGATTGCCAACCCGGAAGACCTGATTGCGCCTCGCGGCATGACGCCGATCGATGCTCAGCGGCGCAACAACGCCATCCAGGAATATCGGACGACCACATCGACGATCGAAGACGTCGGCGACAGCAGCAGCGGATTCTGAGACGGAACGGGACGATGAGCGCGATCGAATACGAAATCAGGAACCCGAGCGAGCTTCGCCACGCCGAGGAGGCGGTGCGCATGGCGGATCTGGAAAACATGCGGCCGCTGCCGCGCATCTCCGTTCACGCCTTCTGCGAGAGCGAAGCGCTGCAACATGTCATGGAGCGCTGCGCCAATGACCGGCGTATGGCGAAGGTCAGCTTGCGCATCACCAGCGGCGGCATAGCCGCTGCCGCCAACATGTTTTCAGGCGCCCCGACGCCGAACCTGATCATCCTGGAGACCAAGGCCAGTTCCGGAAGCCTGCTCGGCGAACTCGCGCCGCTCGCCGCCGTCTGCGATCCCAGCACCAAGGTCGTCATCGTCGGCTATTACAATGATATCGGGCTCTATCGCGAACTCATCCGCAACGGCATTTCCGAATATATGGTCCAGCCGGTCGCCATGCCCGACATCCTGACGGCAATGGCTTCGATCTTCGTCGACCCCGAGGCCGAGCCGCTCGGCCGCAGCATCGCCTTCATCGGCTCGAAAGGCGGCACCGGCGCCTCGACCGTGGCGCATAACTGTGCCTTCGGCATTTCCAATCTCTTCTCCACCGAGACGATCCTCGCCGATCTCGACCTGCCTTACGGCACGGCGAACATCGACTTCGACCAGGATCCGGCGCAGGGCATCGCCGAAGCGGTCTACGCGCCCGATCGTCTCGACGAAGTCTTCCTCGATCGCCTGCTGACGAAATGCTCCGAGCATCTGTCCCTGCTTGCGGCGCCCTCGCTGCTCGACCGCGCCTATGATTTCGACGGCCAGGCCTTCCAGCCGGTGCTCGACGTCCTGCAGCGCAGCGCGCCCGTCACCGTGCTCGACGTTCCGCATGCATGGTCGGAATGGACCCGTTCGGTGCTGTCGAGTGTCGACGAGGTGGTTCTCTGCGCGGTGCCCGACCTCGCCAACTTGCGCAACGCCAAAAACATGCTGGACGCGCTGCGAAAGATGCGCCCGAATGACAAGCCGCCGCATCTGGTCCTCAATCAGGTCGGCATGCCGAAGCGGCCGGAGATTTCCCCGTCGGACTTCTGCGAGCCGCTCGAGATCGACCCGATCGCCATCATTCCCTTCGACATCAACCTCTTCGGCAACGCCGCCAACAGCGGCCGGATGATTTCAGAGGTCGATCCGAAGTCGCCGACGGCGGAAACCTTTTCGCAGATATCGCATATCGTCACCGGCCGCGTCGCGATCAGGAAGGCGAAGAAGGGCGGCCTGCTTGGCCTCCTGAAGCGTAAGTAGACGAATAGAAAGAAGAAGCGGCATGTTTGGAAAACGCGGAAACGAAGGTTTCGGAAAGGCCGGAGGCACGATCGCTCCTCCGCCGCCGGCTCCGGCCGCCGCCCCCGCGGCTTCCTCTCCTGCCGTCCTCGTCGAACCTTCGCGCGAACCCGCGCGCCAGCAGGTGACGCCGCCGCCGATGCAGGCGCCGCAGCGCAAGCGCCCGGTTCGCACCGACGAATATTACGACACCAAGGCGCAGGTCTTTTCCGCGCTGATCGACACGATCGATCTCTCGCAGCTTTCCAAGCTCGACGGCGAAAGCGCGCGCGAGGAAATCCGCGACATCGTCAACGACATCATCACCATCAAGAATTTTGCGATGTCGATCTCCGAGCAGGAAGAGCTGCTCGAGGATATCTGTAACGACGTCCTGGGTTACGGCCCGCTGGAGCCCTTGCTGGCGCGCGACGACATCGCCGACATCATGGTCAACGGCGCCGGCCAGACCTTCATCGAAGTCGGCGGCAAGACGATCGAATCGGAAATCCGCTTCCGCGACAATGCGCAGCTTCTCTCCATCTGCCAGCGCATCGTCAGCCAGGTCGGCCGCCGTGTGGACGAATCGAGCCCGATCTGCGACGCCCGCCTGCCCGATGGTTCGCGCGTCAACGTCATCGCACCGCCGCTGTCGATCGACGGGCCGGCGCTGACGATCCGCAAATTCAAGAAGGACAAGCTGACGCTCGATCAGCTCGTCCGCTTCGGCGCGATCACCCCGGAAGGCGCGACCGTGCTGCAGATCATCGGGCGCGTGCGCTGCAATGTCATTATCTCGGGCGGTACGGGCTCGGGTAAGACGACGCTGCTGAACTGCCTCACCAATTACATCGACAGGGACGAGCGCGTCATCACCTGTGAGGATACGGCCGAACTGCAGCTGCAGCAGCCGCATGTCGTGCGTCTCGAAACGCGCCCGCCGAACATCGAAGGCGAGGGCGAGATCACCATGCGCGATCTCGTCAAGAACTGCCTGCGTATGCGCCCCGAACGCATCATCGTCGGCGAAGTGCGCGGACCCGAAGTCTTCGACCTGCTGCAGGCAATGAACACCGGCCACGACGGCTCGATGGGCACGATCCACGCCAACACCCCGCGCGAATGCCTGAGCCGTATCGAATCCATGATCGCCATGGGCGGCTTTACGCTGCCGGCAAAGACGGTGCGCGAGATCATCTCCACCTCCGTCGACGTCATCATTCAGGCGGCGCGCCTTCGTGACGGTTCGCGCCGCATTACCCAGATCACCGAGGTGATCGGCATGGAAGGCGACGTCATCATCACCCAGGACCTGATGCGCTATGAGATCGAAGGCGAGGATGCGGGCGGCCGGCTGATCGGCCGGCACATGTCCACCGGCGTCGGCAAGCCGCATTTCTGGGATCGCGCGCGTTATTTCAACGAAGAAAAGCGCCTTGCAGCCGCCCTCGACGCAATGGAAGCGAAAACCAAGGATTAGGGTGATGTTCGGGTTCGATCCGATAGTCCTGGCAATCGTCGTGCTCGCCGCCGTCGCGGCGGCGGCGGTCGCCTATGCCCTGCTGTTTTCGCGGATCGAGGCCGACAAGAAATCGGCAAGCCGTATCAACCGCGTCAAATCGGCTGAAGTCGACCGGGTCAAGGTCAAGGCTGCCCGCGACCGCGTGCAGGAATTGTCGAAGCGCCGCAAGTCGGTGCAGGACAATCTGAAGGATCTGGAAAAGCGCCAGAACGAAAAGACCAAGAAGACCCTGTCGCTGAAATCCCGGCTGGTGCAGGCCGGCTTGTCGATCACGCTGACGCAGTTCTATCTCTTCAGCGCCATCTTCGCCTCGGTGCTGCTGCTCATGGCTTTCATCATCGGCGCGTCGTGGATGGTCCTGGCCGGCATCGCCGTCGTCGCCGGGCTCGGTCTGCCGCGCTGGATCGTCGGCTTCCTGATCAAGCGCCGCCAGAACAAGTTCCTCAACGAGTTCCCCAACGCACTCGACGTCATCACCCGTTCGATCAAATCCGGCCTGCCGCTCAACGATGCGATCCGTCTCATCGCGACCGAAGGCGTAGAGCCGGTCAAGAGCGAGTTCCGTCGGGTCATCGAGGCGCAGCAGGTGGGACTGAGCATTCCCGACGCCTGCGCCCGCATGACGAACCAGATGCCGCTCCAGGAAGTCAACTTCTTCGCCATCGTCATCGCCATTCAGTCCCAGGCCGGCGGCAATCTCTCGGAAGCGATCGGCAATCTCTCGAAGGTCCTGCGCGATCGCCGGAAGATGAAGGCCAAGGTTTCGGCGCTCTCCATGGAAGCCAAGGCATCGGCTGTTATCATCGGCGCTCTGCCTTTCATCGTCGCGAGCCTCGTCTACCTCACCTCGCCGAATTACATGATGGTGCTTTTCACCGACCCTCGCGGCCATTTCATCATGGGCGTTTCGGCGATCTGGATGTCGATCGGCATTTTCGTCATGCGCAACATGGTCAATTTTGACATTTAGCGGGAAGGAAGCACCATGTCGCAGGACCTTGCCGCAACGCTGACCAATCCGAGCATGCTGATTGCCGTTTTCGTCGCGATCGCGGTTTTCGCCACGTTTTACACGATCGCCATTCCTTTCTTCGAGCGTGGCGATCTCAACAAACGCATGAAGGCCGTGTCGACCGAGCGCGAACAGATCCGCGCCCGCGAACGCGCCCGGATGAACGCGGAACCCGGCGTCGGCAAGGCGTCGCTGAGGACCCAGAACAGCCGCCCGGTCCGCCAGATCGTCGAGCGCTTCAACCTGCGCAAGGCGCTCGTCGACGAGAATACGGTCAACAAGCTCAAGTCAGCCGGTTTCCGCTCGGAAAATGCTCTGAATACCTTCCTCGCGGCGCGTTTCCTGCTGCCCTTCCTTTTCCTGGCGCTTGCCGCCTTCTGGGTCTTCGGTCTCGGCGGGCTGGCCGATCGCGGCATGCCCATGCGCTTCTTGGCCGTCATCGGTATCGGATATCTCGGCTTCTATGCGCCGAACATCTATATCTCGAACCGCGTGACCAAGCGTCAGCATTCGATCAAGCGCGCCTGGCCGGATGCGCTGGATCTGATGCTGATCTGCGTTGAGTCCGGCATCTCGATCGAGGCGGCGATGCGCCGCGTGTCCGAAGAACTCGGGGAGCAGTCGCCGCCGCTCGCCGAGGAGATGGTGCTGACCACGGCCGAGCTCTCCTTCCTGCCCGATCGCCGCGTGGCGCTCGAAAATCTCGCCACGCGCACGCAGCTCGAGCTGGTGCGTTCGGTGACCCAGGCGCTGATCCAGGCGGACCGTTACGGCACCCCCATCGCGCAGGCTTTGCGCGTTCTCGCCCAGGAAGGCCGCGACGAGCGCATGAACGAAGCGGAAAAGAAGGCAGCCGCGCTGCCGCCGAAGCTGACGGTGCCGATGATCCTGTTCTTCCTGCCGGTGCTGATCGCCGTCATTCTCGGCCCGGCCGGCATCCAGGTGGCCGACAGGTTCTGACGGTTATTCCGGCGCCGCAAGCGGGCGCCGCGACATCGAAGACCCAACCTGCGTGACCGGCGCCGGCATAGCTGATAGATAGGATGGATGATCACCGGCAGGCGCGGATGCACTCCAGCCCCCGGCTTTCATCCGGTCTCGAAAGAGAGGTTTCGATGTCTTCCGCAGGCATTTTCATCAGCATCATGGCAGCCTTGATCGTCGGCGCGATGAGCCCGGGCCCGAGCTTCGTCGTCGTTTCCCGGATTGCCATCTCCCGTTCGAGGCTGGACGGGCTTGCGGCTGCGTTGGGCATGGGCGCCGGCGGCGTGGTTTTTGCCGTGCTGGCGCTCGCCGGTCTGACGGCGCTGCTGTCGCAGTTCGAATGGCTCTATGTGCTGCTCAAGGTCGCTGGCGGCGCCTATCTTGTCTATATCGCCGTCAATATCTGGAAGGGTGCGGGCGAACCGCTCGAAGTTTCCGACGCCGTCAATGGCCATAGTGCCCCTCTGCGCAGCTTCGTGACCGCATTGCTGACGCAGCTCAGCAACCCGAAGACCATCATCGTCTATGCCAGCCTTTTTGCGGCATTGCTGCCGAGGGAAGTGCCGCTCGATCTGGTCGTCGCGCTGCCGCTCGGCGTCTTTGCGGTGGAGGCGGGGTGGTATTCGATCGTGGCGCTCGCCTTTTCGGCCCGCCATCCGCGACGGCTCTATCTCCACGCCAAGGGCTGGATCGACCGGGCCGCGGGCGCCGTCATGGGCGGCCTTGGCCTGCGTCTCATTCTTTCGGGCCTCAGCGTCCGCTGAACACTATTTAGTTGGTATTGCCGCCATCCGCGGCGCCCGGCGTCTTGTCCTTGGCGGCGAGCTTTTGCCAGGAGTTCTGCTGCGAGAGCATGCTTCTGAGATAGGCGACGTTGGCATCGGCCTGCTGCGGCGAAAGTTCGCGCCGCGCGATCTGCTCGGCCTCGGGGAAGCGTCCCTGCAGGCCGACGACGAGGGCAAGATTCTGCCTGACGCGGCTGTCGGCGGTCGGCTGGCTGGCGGCGGACCGCAGATAGGTTTCGGCCGTGCGCAGGTCGCCGGTCAGCACGTAGGACATGCCGAGGTTGGACAGGATGGAGGGTTCGTTCGGCTGGATGTCGAGTGCGTCGCGATATCGCTTCCTGGCGTCGGTTGCCTTGCCCATCTGGTCGAGGATCGCGCCTTCGGCCGAGATCAGCCGCCAGTCCGGACGGTCGGGCGTCTGGGCGCGGCCGATCGTGTTGAGCGCCTGCTCGAACTGGCCGGCGGCGGCCTGCGCCTTGCCATAGGCGGCCAGGACGTTGCGGTCGCCGGGATTGGCGATCGCCACCTGCTGCATGACGGCGAGCGCCTGGGCATCGCGCCCGTTCATGCGCAGCAGATTGGCATAATTGACGCCGTTGACGGGATCGCGCGGGTTCTTCTCATAGGCCTGGCCGAGCCGGTCCGTCGCCGAGCGCAGCTCGGTCGCGTCCATCTCTTCGACCGGCTTGGTGATCTTCGGCACCGAACCCGTCGTCATCCGGTCCTTGGTGGTCGAGCAGCCGGCAAGCGCCAGGACGACCAGCGATGCCGCGGCACCCTGCAGGATACGATTGGTGAATGTGGTGGTGAGCGAGGCAGGCATGACGCGTTCCCGGATTCCAAAAATCGGCGCCTGACCTCGAACGCGGAACAGGGAAAGGTTTGACGCAATCTTCACTCCAGCAATAGTCTGTTAACCCTAACAGACCGTTAAGGAGTGATTCCTGACGACCGCCGAAGGACAATCATGGCCCCCTATCAGTTTATCGAGAGACCGACCCCCTTCAACACGAAGGGCGGATCGACGCTGCCGATCTTTGCCGTCACCCCCGCCCATATCGAAACCGGCACGATCGATCCGATCGCGCTCGACTGGGCGAAAAAGGCAGGGTTCAAGGCCGAAAGCGGATCGCTGCTGCTGATCCCCACGGCCGAAGGCCATCTTGGCGGCGCGCTTTACGGTCTCGGCATCAATCCGTCCGAACTGCCTTACATCACCGGCAGGCTGGCGCGTGCGCTGCCGGCCGGCGACTGGCACATCGAGACCGCGCCGCTGACGGCAAATCGCCTGGCCCTCGGCTTCGGCCTCGGCAGCTATCGTTTCGACCGCTATAAATCCGAGAAATCGACGGCGGCGACGCTGATGATCCCCCGGGATGCCGACGCCGCCGATATCAAGCGCCAGCTCGCCGGCGTCTTTCTCGCCCGCGACCTCATCAATACACCGACCAACGATATGGGGCCGGAGCAGCTCGAAGCCGCTTTCCGCGGGCTCGCCCAGCATTACAAGGCGGAGATGTCGGTCATATCGGGCGATGATCTGCTCAAGCAGAATTTCCCGCTGGTCCACACCGTCGGCCGCGCCAGCGCCGATGCGCCACGCCTTCTCGAATTGCGCTGGGGCAAGAAGGGCCATCGCAAGGTGACCCTCGTCGGCAAGGGCGTCTGCTTCGATACCGGCGGTCTCGACATCAAGCCAGCCGCCTCCATGCTGCTGATGAAGAAGGATATGGGCGGCGCGGCCAATGTCATGGGCCTTGCCCTGATGATCATGGACGCCAAGCTGAAGGTCGATCTGCGCGTCATCGTCCCGGTCGTCGAAAATGCGATCTCGTCCAATGCCTTCCGTCCCGGCGACATCTACCGCAGCCGCAAGGGGCTGACCGTCCAGATCGACAATACCGACGCCGAAGGCCGGCTGATCCTTGCCGACGCGCTTGCCTATGCCGACGAGGAGGAGCCCGACCTGCTGATCGACATGGCGACGCTGACGGGGGCTGCCCGCGTCGCGCTCGGCCCGGATCTGCCGCCCTTCTTCACCGACGACGCCAATCTGGCGCATGACCTGACCGAGGCGAGCCTCGAAACCGACGATCCGATCTGGCGCCTGCCGCTCTACGCCGGCTACGAAAAGGATATCCGCACCAAATTCGCCGACCTGACAAACGCCCCGGCCGGCGGCATGGCGGGGGCGATTACGGCCGCACTCTTCCTCAAGCGTTTCGTCAGCAAGACGAAGAGCTGGGCGCATTTCGATATTTACGGCTGGGCCCAGTCCGAGCGGCCGCACTCACCGGGCGGCGGCGAGGCGCAGGCGATTCGCGCGCTCTTCCACCATATTCGCCAGGCCGTGAGATAGAGCGATCGTTAAAATTTTATTCACCCTGACAGGCGGCAGTTTCTGCCGCCCCTTGCATGTGCATGGCAACTGCCGGAAAATGGAACGCTAGCGTAACGATTTTCCGGAGGGGCCGTGCCGATCGAACTGACCGCCTCGCAGGCCCTGGGGCTCTGGCATGGCGTGGCGCTCGATCAGGTGCGCCACGATGACCGCGATTTGACGTTGCGCCAGATGGCGATCCTGCTGCATATTTATCTGGTGCCGCCGCCGCACACGGTACGCGGGCTTGCCGCCACGCTCGGCGTCACCAAGCCGGTCATTACCCGCGCGCTCGATACGATGGGCGAGATGGGCCTGGTCGATCGCGTGCGCGATGACGCCGACCGGCGCAACGTGATCATCAAGCGCACCGTCGGCGGCGCGCTTTATCTGGAAAAGCTCGGCGATCTCGTCCGCGATCAGGGTCGCAGACTGCCGATCTGAAAGGACACCGATGACGATACTCGACCGCCGCCTGCATGCTTATCGGCCGGATCTCGCGGAAGCGGGGCTCGAAGGCAAGGTCGAGGCGTCGCGCTTCGTCGAAGGCGTCCCTGCGCGGGTCGCCGTTCCCCTCGTCGCCTTGCGCCCTGCACCGGATCTTGCGCGCGGCATCGATACCGAGTTGCTGCTGGGCGAAGAGGCAACCGTTTTCGATCGCGCCGGCGGCTGGTGCTGGGTGAAAGCCGCGTCCGATGGTTACGTCGGCTATCTCCCCGTAGAAACGCTCTTAGAAGGCAAGCCGGCGCCGACTCATATCGTCACCGTACAACGCAGTTTCGTCTATCCGGAACCGGAATTGCGCAAGCCTCACCAGGCCATCCTTTCGATGGGAAGTCGCGTTCATGTCGCAGGCGAGGCGGAAGCGCGGGGCAATCACTATGTCGTGCTGGAGGATGGAACGGCGCTCTTTTCGAGGCACGTCCAGCCGATCGGCGCGCTCGACGGGACTGACTATGTCGACATCGTCACCCGTTTTCTCGAAACACCCTATCTCTGGGGCGGACGGTCCGGCCTCGGCATCGATTGCTCCGGCCTCGTCCAGCTTGCGATGCTGATGACGGGCAGACATGCGCCGCGCGATACCGACATGCAGGCGGCGGGTCTCGGCGAGCCGATCGACCGCTCCGAAGTCCGCCGCGGCGATCTTGTGTTCTGGAAAGGGCACGTCGCCGTCTTCGAGGATCCGGAAACGATCGTCCACGCCAATGGCTACAGCATGACGGTGGCGCGCGAGAATTTCGAGGCCGCCGTCAGGCGCATCGGCTCGCTCTACGAGCAGCCGACCGGCTATCGCCGCCCGATCGCCTGATCAGCGGTTGGCCTCGCGCGGATCGAGGAGATCGCGCAGCCCGTCGCCGAGCATGTTGAAGCCGAAGACGGCAAGCGCGATGGCAAGGCCGGGCAGGATGGCCAGCCAAGGGGCCGGCCCCAGATAGGTCTGCGCATCGGCAAGCATGCGGCCCCAGCTCGGCGCCGGCGGCGCTATGCCGAGCCCGAGAAAACTCAGACCCGCTTCGGTCAGGATCGCGAGCCCCAGCTGGATCGCGCCATGCGCGATGATCGCGCTCAAGATGTTCGGCAGCACGTGCCGCAACGAAATCGAAAGCCGCGTATTGCCGATGGCGCGCGCCGCCGTGACATAGTCGCGGCTCCAGGCCTGCAGCGAGGCCGCAAGCGTCACCCGGGCAAAGACCGGAATCATGAAAACCGCGATCGCGGTGATCGCGGTGAACCGCCCCGGCCCGAGAAAGGCGCCGAGCATCATGGCGGAGAGGATCGGCGGCAATGCGAAGATGACGTCGCAGATCCGCATCAGCAGTGCTTCGAACGGACCGCGGAGCGCGGCTGCCGAAATGCCGGCGATCGAACCGAGCGTCCCGCCGATGGCAACCGCGGTGATGGCGATGGACAGAGAGTTCCAGCACCCCGCCATCAGCATCGACAGCACGTCGCGGCCGAACTGATCCGTCCCGAGCAGGCCGAAGGCAAGCGGCGGCTGGAGCTTGTGCACGATCTGCATTTTCGCCGGCGGCAACGGCGTCCAGACGAGCGACAGGAGTGCGACGGCGATCAGCATACCGATGATGACGGCCCCTGAAATCAAATTCATTCGCCGGCTAAGTTTAAAAGCCCGGCGGCGAGAGGTCGGAGCGGAGGAGATGACGGGCGCCATGCTCAGACCGTCTTTCTCATCCGGGGGTCGATCGCCAGATAGGAGAGATCGACGATGAAATTCATCACGATGACCAGAGCCGCGAAGAACAGCACGACATCCTGCATCACGATGATATCGCGCTGGGCAAGGGCCTGAAGCGCCAACCGCCCGAGGCCGGGCAGATTGAAGACATTTTCCACCAGCACGGCACCGGCGATGAGGAAGGTG
Organism: Rhizobium sp. J15; assembly: GCF_002531825.1. Lineage (GTDB taxonomy): Bacteria > Pseudomonadota > Alphaproteobacteria > Rhizobiales > Rhizobiaceae > Rhizobium. The sequence goes on from NZ_NWSX01000008.1 coordinate 144,074, forward strand.
AATTGCAGCCCGATCACCGTGAGGATCGGGATCAGCGCATTCGGCACGACATGCCGCCACAGCACCGCGCTGCGTGAAAGCCCCTTGGCCACCGCGGTGCGGGCAAAATCCTCATGCATCGTCTCCAGGACCGCGGAACGCGCCACGCGCGTCAGCACGCCGGCCTGCGGCATTGCCAGTGCGATGGCGGGCATAACAAGCGCCTGCAACGCCGGCAGAAGGCCGGCTCTCCAGCCCGGGAAACCGCCTGCCGGCATCAGCCCGAGCGTCGTGGAAAACAGGATGATCAGCAGCAGGCCGACCCAGAAGCCGGGCACGGCGATGCTGACCTGCGAAAAGACTGTTGCGATGACGGCGAGGATGCCGCCGCGCCGGGCGGCGGCCAGCGCGCCGAGCGGCAGGGCGATCGCCACGGAAAGCACGATCGCCATCAGCGCCAGCGGCAGCGTCACCGCCAGCCGCTCGACGATCAGCGCCGCGACCGGGACGCCATAAGTATAGGACTGCCCGAGATCGCCGGAAAATACCCCGGTCAGCCATTGTCCGTAACGGAGGATGAGCGGTTGGTCGAGCCCGAGATCGTGCCGCAGCGCCGCCAGCGTCTCCGGGCTTGCCGAGGTGCCGAGCATAATCGAGGCGGGATCGCCGGGCAGGAGATCCATGACGGTGAAGATCAGCAGCGAGACGATGAGAAGGGTGAGGAGAAGACCGGCGAAGCGGCGGGCGAGCAGTGCTATCATGTGCGCCACGCTGCCGGAGTGGTGGGACGGCCACCCCATCCACCGTCATTCCTGTGCTTGTCACAGGAATTCAGCCACGGCGCGTCTGCGCCGTGAGTGACTTTCAAACGAGAAAGGAAGTCTCCCGCGCCCAAGGACTTGGGCGCACTGGATTTCTGTGACAAGCACAGGAATGAGGGGCGGGAAGCGCGGTGACCACCATCGAACGATTCGCTATGCGGCTTCTCCTCGCTCATCCCCATACCGCTCAATCTGCCTCACTCTTCCCACGAAACCCCGGACAGCACATTGGACGGAATCGGCTCGTTCTCCCACAGCCCCTTCAGCTTCCTGTCCCAGACGCCGAGCTTCGGCATGACGAAGAGGTAGAGCGCCGGCACGTCCTCGGCGAGGATCTTCTGCGCTTGCCCGTAGATCGCATTCTGCGCAGCCGGATCGGTGGTCTCCTGAACCTTCTTCATCAGCGCGTTGAAGTCAGGGTTCTTGTAGTTGAAATAATAGGGGTCGCGCGCGTAGATATCGATGTCGAGCGGTTCGGCATGGGCGACGATCGTCATGTCGAAGTTGCGGTCCTTCATGATGTCCTGGACCCATTTCGCCGGAAACTCCGTCGGCTCGATATTCATCGTCACGCCGATCTCGGCCAGCATCGCCTGCATCACCTCGGCACTGCGCGGCGCATAAGCCATCTGCGGTGTCTTGATCGTAAAGGTGAAGCCGTTGGGATAGCCGGCTTCGGCCAGCATCGCCTTGGCCTTCTCGACGTTGTAGGGAAGCACGCCGGTCATATCCTGATAGCCCGGATCGTTCGGCGTGTAGTGGCTGCCGATCGGCGTGCCGAGGCCGGACCAGGCGCCGTCGATCACCGTCTTGCGGTCGATCGCCATCATCAGCGCCTGGCGCACGCGCTTGTCGTCGAAAGGCTTCTTGGCGTTGTTCATGCCGGCAACGACCTTGAGTTCGGTATTGCCGATCCTGGTGACGAGCCTTGTATCGCCGTCGAAGGAACTCATCAGCTCGGGTGCCGCAAACTCCGGAAACGCATCGAGATCGCCGGCTTTCAGCGCCGCGGCCTGCGCCTGCGGATCGGCGATGAAGCGGAAGGTCACCCTGTCGAGCTTGGCGGCCGCGTCCTTGTTCCAGTAATCGGCATTTCTTTCGAGCTCGACCTTGTCGCCCTTCGCCCAGCCCGCGAATTTGAACGGGCCGGTGCCGATCGGCGTCACCTTGTCCTCGGCCGCCGTCTTCGGCCCGACCATCACCGAGGCCGGCCAGCCGAGCCAGTAGAGCAGGCTGCCGGTCGGCGCCGAGAGGTGCAGCACCAGAGTTTCGGCGTCGGGCGTGTCGATGGAGGCGATCGAGGCGAAGAAGCGTTTCTGCGGATTGACCGAATCTGGTCCGCGGGCGCGGTCGAGTGAAAATTTGGCGCTAGCGGCATCGAAGGCTTCGCCGTCATGGAATCTGACGCCGCTCTGCAGCTTGAACGTATAGGTCAGCCCGTCCGGTGAAATCTCCCAGCTTTTCGCCAACTGCGGCTGAACCTTGCCGGCCTGGTCGATCCTCACGAGGCCCTCGAACACGTTTTGCCAGGTCACCTGGCCGATCGCGACCGGTGCGGCGATCGTCGGATCGAGGCCGGTCGGCTCGACGCTCATGCCGAGATTGAGAGTGGTCTTCGCCGCCTCGGCCGGCGCCATCGCCGCCATCATGAGTCCCGCCGAAAGCACGGCTCTGAGGGAAAACTGCCGGGCGAAGCGCGCCGAAGTGAAGGAAAGCTTGATCATCATATCCCTGTCCGGCCGTGCACGGGGCGAAGGCCTTCATCAATAGGCTGCGGCTTACCAGATGCACACATTATGATGATTTTTAGCGCTCTGTGTAGCCAAAACAGCTACACAGCAAATCCGACGACAATGCAAGGGCAGGCGCTAGCCTTTGGTCTTCGACCGGTCACCCGTACGGTTGCCCATGAAATTTTCGATGAAATCCACCAGCGTCGCCGCCGCGAAAGACAGCTGCCGGTCCGGCGCGACGCAGAGATCGACATGGGTGCGGATGCCGGTCTTGCCGGCAAGCGGGATGGCACGCAGCTGGCCGGCTTCGATTTCGCGGCGAACGGCAAGCGCCGGCAGCAACGTGACCGCAGCACCGCTGAGCACGAGCTCCTTCAGCATCTCGATCGAGCTCGTGACGAAGACGGGATCGAGCTCCAGCCCCTCCTTCTCGATCAGCGCATCGAAAGCCTGGCGGAAGCCGAAGGAGTGCTCCGGCAGAGCCAATGGATAGTCGGCGAGCTTCCTCAGGGTGATATCGGCCTCAGCGGCAGCCGGATGCTGCGGCGTGACGATCAGATCGTAGGCGATCTCGGAACGCAGCCGGACCTTGGTGCCTGACATGACGGGCGCAAACAGCGTCACGGCGATATCCGCCTCGGCGCTGCTGACGGCGTCGACCGCTTGCCGCGCGCTGGTGATCGTCACCTTGAAGCGCAGCTTTGGATATTGCAGGCTGAATTCGGCAAGCGCCGGCGCCAGCAGATTGGTGACGGTGGCGCCATTGGCATAGATGCTGACATGGCCGTGCTGCAGCCCCTTAAGATCTTCGATCAGCTGCTGGACGTGATCGAGTTCACGCAGCGTCCGCCCGGCGCGGGCGGCAAGCAGCTCACCGGCGGCCGTCAGCTTGACGCCGCGCGAGCTGCGCTCGACGAGCGGCGCGCCGAAATGAGATTCGAGGTTTTCGATCTGACGGCTGATCGCCGTCGGCGCGACGTTGAGGTTCTCGGCGGCCTGGCGCATGGAATTGGTTCTGACCAGCTCGTCGAAATACATCAGCGCCCGGATCTGCATTCACGTCTCTCCGCCATTCGGCATTCTAGAGCGCGTCGCAACCTTTCAGGTTCGCTCGTCGCGCTTCAGCTTAGAGCGTGTCGCGCAAAAGTGTGCGCGGTTTTGCGATAACGACACGCGTAAAAACAAAGACCTAAAGCACGGGGAGCGAATCTGAAAGATCGCGACGTGCTTTAGTCTGTACGGCTGCGACCTTATTCAATCAGCTTCGGTTCGGGTAGCGGTCGCGCCACGCCTTTTGCGCGCCCTCGGCGGGAAGGGCGGTTGCCTCGTAGACGCCGCGCGCCACTGCCCGCGCCATGACGACAGCGGCAAGATGACAAAGCGCCATCAGACTTGCCATATCGTCTCTTTGATGCCTGGCCGTCGACGCGGCGAAGACGGTGTCGCCGTCAAGCGGCAGGTGCGCCGGCAGCAGCGCCCGGGCAAGGCCGTCATGGCCGGCGAGCGAAAGCCGGTGCGCTTCGGCCTTGGTGAGTTGCGCGTCGGTCACCACCGCGCCGATCGTCGTCGCCGGTCCGCTCATCCCTTTGAGCCGCATCCGATGGTCGACTGCCGCAGGCATGCCGAGGCCGCCGAATTCGCCGTCCTTTTCGAAGGGCGCCGCCCAAAAATGCGGCCCGTCGCCGATCGTTGCCGAACCGAGCGCATTGACGGCGACGATTGCCGCCACACGATGCCCGGCACTGCTGACGGCGCTCGCCGAGCCGAGCCCGCCCTTGAAGGTTGCCGTCGTTGCTCCCGTGCCGGCGCCGGCGGTCCCGAGCGCGAATGCGCCCTTGGTGGCGGCCTTCAATGCCGCATAACCCATGTCGCGATAGGGGGAGTGAAGGCCCCAATCCTTGTTGCCACCGTTCAGCAGGTCCATCAGGATCGCCTGCGGCACGATCGGAATCCTGACCGGCCCGACTGCAAAACCGCGACCGGCTTCGCGCAGGCCGGACTGCACGCCGCCTGCGGCATCCAGTCCGAAGGCGGAGCCGCCCGAGAGCACGAAGGCATCGACGGCGCTGACGGTCATGGATGGGTCGAGCAGACTGGTGTCGCGCCCGCCGGGCGCGCCCCCGAGCACCGTGCCGGATGCGACGGCCGGTTCGTCGAAGACGATAACAGTGACGCCGGAGCCGAGCGCGAGGTCGCTCGCATGGCCGACGGAAACGCCTTCGATGTCGGTGAGCAGATTGAGAAGATCGGGCAAGGGCTGATCCTGGTGGCGCTGATCCGGCCGATAGGACTGCAATTGACCTCAAAAAACAAGACCGGCCCTGTGGCAGGACCGGTCACATCGGAAAAGCCGCGAAAGTCGGCAGCGGCCGCATGCCGTCAGGCATGAAGCGGCTTCGGATGACGGCGGGTCATCAGATCGTGAATCGCCAGCCGCACCTCGTCGGGCGAGCCGAACCGCTGCTCGTCGAGGTCGTGCACGTGGAATTTCACGGCGATGAACTTCAGCCGGTCTTCATCCGGAATGACGATCCCGACGGGGACGCCTGCATATTCGATAACTTGCTTCTTCATAGATAGAACTCCTGCCGCGCGAAATGCACAGCCATGGCGAATTGACTTGTCTGGTACCGTTGAAAGGAAGGACGAACGTCACATTCGACAGTTCGGGCGGGAGAGGGCGCCCGGACGGTCATTGCCAAGCACGGACCGCCCAAGGACAGTGGCGAGAATATCGATGTCTATCATGTCTCGTTCCTTGTGTTGGCGTTGCGCTTGCTAAGCCCCGGCATGACCAGGGCCCGGTGAAGGCTGTGTTCAATATCTACTAACTTAGTAGAGATTACCCGATAGCCTGTCAGAAACATATTCCGAAACGTGTCAAAATATCGACGATCCGAAAAATTTAATTCCGCCCCAGCCGAACTTACGGAAAGAAACATATCAGCTCTTCGTAAAATTCGCATGACAGAATCGCAATCGATCGATCGTCGCAGCAGAAATAGGAAGCCCGTCTGATTCAGGCAATGGGCCGCATCATTAAAAATCGAAATGCCGCGAAATGACCGATTTGGTTAACGCCGAAAACCCTGTGTCACCAGCCTTCTTCGAGCACCTTTTCCAGCATGTCGGCGAAGAAATCCGCGTTTTCGATGCTGAGGCAAAGCGGCGGTTTGATCTTCAGCACATTTTGGTGATCGCCCGTCGGCTGCATGATCACGCCGAGTTCGAGAAGCCGGTCGCAGATCGCCGTGGTCTCCTCCGTCGCCGGCTCCAGCGTCGTTCTGTCGCGCACGAATTCGAGGCCGAGATAAAGTCCCATGCCATGGACGGCGCCGGCGATCGGGTGGCGGTCGATCAGCGCGGCAAGCCGCGCCTTCAGATGATCGCCGACCGTCCGGGCGTTTTCCTGCAGCTTTTCCTCGGCCATGATGTCGAGCACCGTCATGCCGGCGATGCAGCCGACCGGGCTGCCGCCGGTCGAGGAAAAGAAAGAGCCCTCTTTCTCCAGCGACTGGGCAATCTCTCGCGTGGTGATGACGGCGCCGAGCGGATGGCCGTTGCCGATGCCCTTGGCGATGGTGATGATGTCGGGCACCACTCCCTGCTGCTCGAAGCCCCAGAAATAATGGCCGAGCCTGGCATAACCGACCTGCACTTCGTCGGCGATGCACAGGCCGCCGCGGGCGCGCACCTGCGCGTAGACGTCCCTGAGATAACCGTCCGGCAGCGGAATGCCGCCGGCATTGCCGTAGACCGATTCGCAGATGAAGCCCGCCAGGCCCTCGCCGCCGGCGTCGATCGCCTCCAGCACCGGCGTTACCGCATGCAGATAGCTCGCCGCCGTATCGGGACCACGGAACGCGCCGCGATAGGTGTTCGGCGAAACGACGGCATGCACCCAGTCAGGCCGGGTGGTCAGAGCTTGCGGATTGTCGGCGATCGAGGTGGAGACGGCGTCGCTCGCCGCCGACCAGCCGTGATAGGCTTCGAGCAGGCAGAGCATGTTCCGGGCGCCGCTATGGGCCTGCGCCAGCCGGATCGCCAGATCGTTCGCCTCCGAGCCGCTGTTGACGAGGAAGACCGTGTCGAGCCCGTCCGGCGCAAGGGCGGCGAGACGTTCGGAAAATTCCGTGATCGCCGCATAGTGAAAGCGTGAATTGGTGTTCAGCCGCAGCCACTGGGAATTGATCGCCGCCGCGAGCCTGGGGTGACCATGGCCGAGGATGGTGACGTTGTTGACCATGTCGAGATAGGCGCGGCCCTCGACATCGAACAGATATTCCCTCCAGCCGCGCTCTATCTGCGGCGGCGCTGCGTAATAGTTCTTCTGCGCACCGGCGAGATGCGCCTGCCGCCTGGCCAGCAGCTTATTGGCTTCCGGCTGCGGCGCATTGGCGCCCTGGCCGAGAAGCAGCGAAGGCGAAGGGCAAAGCACCGACCAGGCCTCAGCTTCGCGCGGTGCTGCAAAGAGCGGCGGTTCGAGCCCCGCGATGCTGCAGAGCTGAACACGCAGCCCGCCAAGCGACGAAGCCTCTCCGAAAACCGCGCCGAGCGGATCGCCCGCGGCGACCTCTGCGCCATCCTCGATCGCGGCGTCGAGCCCGTCGAGATGCAGCGTCATATTTTGGCTGGTCAGGGCCAGGTGCTGTTCCTTCCAGCCGATACGGCCGGCAAACGGTGCGGCAACGGCGCTTCCGGCGGCAAGGCATATATCGACATGCAGGGCGCAGGTCGCCTGCGCCTTCGTGCTTCCCAAGCCGGCGCGGGACAGCCGGTATTCGCCGTAACGGGTCGTGGCTGCGCCGTTCTCGGTCGCGGCGCGGGCAAGCAGCCGCCAGTCCATATCGGCGTTCAGCCAGTTGCCGGCCGAAAAATGCGGGCTCTGCACGCCGAGATCGACATAGGCGATGCCGTCGAGATCGATATCGGGCAGCAAGGGCTGCCATTCCGATGTTTGCGGAGCGGCGACCTCGGCGCCCGCCGCCTTCAGGATCGCCGCTTCCATCAGTTCGAAGGGAACCGACATCGCCGTATCGAAGATCGCCCGTTCATGGTCGAGATTGCCGCGGACATAATCATTGTCGGGATCGACCGAAATCTGCTGCTCGCTGCTTGCGACGAGAATGACCGCGCGCGCGACGATCAGCGGCCAGAGCGCCTTCAGCTCGTCCTCGCTCAGCGGATAGATCGCCTGATAGGCGGTGACGGCGGGCAGGATATGAAAAGGGTCGCCATCGGCCTGATGCAGCAGCGACGCGCAGGTGACGGCGAGATCGCCGACCAGCCAGCCGCGGATGATGTCGCCGAAATCGATCACCCCGTCGGGGATCATGTGGCCGCGGGCGTCGTGATGGCCGACGACATTGTCGCCGGTGACGTCGTGATGCACGGCCTGCAGCCGAAGCGACGGCGCCAGGGGCTGGATCCGGCGAACGGCCATCACCATGGTCTTGGCGATCCGGTCGCGCGCGGCACTGTCGGTGATAGCCGAAAGCAGCTGCACGGCAACCGGCCCGGCGCGCCGGAGATCCCATTGCAGGCTGCGGTCGAGGCCGGGATGGCTGAAATCGGCAAGCGCCTGGGCCAGCCGCGCGCAGAGCGCGCCGAGTGCCGCGACGGAAGCCGGGGCCACATAAGTCAGTCCCGTCAGGCCCTGGCCTTCCAGATATTCCAGCAGCCGGACCTGATAATCCCGCTCGCGCAGCGTGATGGCAACGATCTCCTGCCCGTCACTGGCAGGGATCACAGCAGGAACGCGCGGCGCGTTTTCCTTGCTCCTGAGGTGATGGATCGCGGCATTCTGCGCCTCGAGTTCGCGGGCCTCGTAGGCGGCATGGCAGATTTTCAGGACGTAGCGGCCGCTCTCCGTATCGATGCGGTAGTTCCGATCCTGCTGGCTGCCGAGTTCGGCAGCCACGCCGGAGAGGCCGTAATGGGTAAGGAGGATCTCTTCCGCGTCCGCGACGCTGACGTCGGGACGCGGCAGCGCCATGCGATCAACAAGCACCTCGTCGGTCATGGCACCCCTCCCGCAGCATGATTCGATGACCTATTGGACGAGATAATCAAATACTTGCTGCTGGGAGGCAACGGCAGATCGCCATCCGCGAACAAAAGAGATGCAGGTCTTTGCCTTCACTCAACCCATGCGTTCGGAGGCATAGCTTCCGGGGCTGGCCGGGAAGACGACGGTGCGGTTGCCGTTGATGAAGGTACGGTGATGGATATGAGCGTGGATGGCGCGGGCCAGCACCTGGCTTTCGACATCGCGGCCGATCGAGACATAGTCGTCGGGCGACTGCGCATGGGTGATGCGCGCCGTGTCCTGCTCGATGATCGGGCCTTCGTCGAGGTCGGCGGTGACGTAATGCGCCGTCGCCCCGATCAGCTTGACGCCGCGCTGATAGGCCTGCTTGTAAGGGTTGGCGCCCTTGAAGGACGGCAGGAAGGAGTGGTGGATGTTGATGATCTTGCCCGACATCTGCTTGCAGAGCTGATCCGAGAGAACCTGCATGTAGCGGGCGAGCACGATGAGCTCGGTGCCGGTCTGGTTGACGAGATCGACGAGCTGGGCTTCCGCCTGCGGCTTGTTCTCCTTGGTCACCTTGATGTAGTGGAAGGGGATGTCGTGATTGACCACGACCTTCTGGTAGTCGAAATGGTTGGAGACGACGCCGACGATGTCGATCGGCAGGGCGCCGATCTTCCAGCGGTAGAGCAGGTCGTTGAGACAATGGCCGAAGCGCGACACCATCAGCAGCACCTTCATGCGCTTCTCGCTGTCGTGGAATTCGTAGTCCATATCGAAGGGCGCGGCGACGGCTGCAAAATCGGCGCTGATCGCCGAGCCGGACAGGCCCTCTTCCGAAATGAAGCTGACGCGCATGAAGAACTTGCCGGTATCGAGATCGTCGAACTGCGAGCTGTCGATGATGTTACAGCCCTTCTCGGCCAGATAGCTCGAAATTGCCGCCACGATGCCGCGCGTCGATTTGCAGGATACCGTCAATACATAGTTTGTCATGTCTCTCCCTCTTCCCTCTTGAAGGCCGCCGCCGTGCTTAGATCAAAGCCCCGGCCGCGAATAGGTCGGCGCACTTTCATTCATGCGACAAATTGCAAGAGAAACCATCACGTTTCTGCAAGTTCTCTCATTGCCAGGCCCGCAGCTTAGAAGAACTTGCGCGAAAAACTGTGCCGCTAGCGCCGCCGGCATGCGTATTCTCGCCTTCGATGCGAAAGTCAGGCCGGCGGACGGCTCGCCACGGCCACTTTCCGGCGGGGCGTGGTGATTTCGTGGATGACGGCGCCGCCGATCGACGACAGCACCAGGGAGAGGATGACGAAGAGCACCGGCTGCTGCAGGATGCCGATCGGCAGGCGGTCGGCGACGACCCTGAGAAAAGCCAGGGTGAAGGCGTGGGTGATATAGATGCTGTAGGAGCAGTCGCCGAGATAATTCAGCCACCCCAGAACCGGCAGCCGGGAAAAGTCGATGGAAACCGCGCCGTAGATGATGAAGATCGCCGGGATTCCCCAGGCGTAGAACCGGCTCTCCGGCGGCATCAGCGCTTCGTTGACGAAGAGGAACGCAAAGCCGGTGGCGAATGCGGCCCATGCCCAGCGGTTCGGCAGGAGGATCTTCTGCCCGTAAAGCCGGCCGAGCACGACGCCGGCGAGAAACTCCAGCATGATCGGCTCGCCGTAGAACCGAGTGGCCGTCGTTTCCGGCAGCAGCCGGCAGGCAATCAGGATCACCGCAAAGACGGCAAACATCGCCGGAATCCGGCGTGCTTCCGAAAGCGGCAGCAAGAGCGCAAACACGAAATAGAAGAACATCTCGTAATTCAGCGTCCAGCCCGGCACGACGACCGGTGTGATCGTGCCGGGATCGGCGGCATTGGCCCATGGCAGGAAGAACAGCGAAGCGACGAGATGCGGAAGGTCGAACACCGTCGACTTCAGGAGTGACGGCGCCACCAGCGCCACAACAGCTGAAAACAACGTCGCCAGCCAATAGAGCGGCACGATCCGTCTGATGCGGCGGCGGGCGAAATCGACGGGGCTCATGGCGCGCCCGCTCGTCGTCAGCCACATCACGAAACCGCTGAGGACGAAGAAGATGTCGACGCCGGTTTCACCATAAAGAAAGGCCGTAGCGTCGACGGCGGGATTGACTTTGGCAAGCTGCAATATCGCATGGAAATAGACGACCATCAGCGCTGCAATGGCGCGCAGATACTGAAGCTGGACAAGCATCGAGCGTCTTGCTCCCAGAGCATGATGCCGAAAAGTGTGGGCGGTTTTCGGACGGCATCATGCTCTATTTTTTGATTTAGAACAGGATTCAGATTTTAGGCCGATCTGGCCTAAAATCATCCTGTTCTAGGGCTCGCGGCCGCCGGTCCCTACCGTGCCGCTGCGGTCAACTCTCTACATCTGCCGCACGACCCTGCCGGATGCGCGGGCTGTCGTGGAAACGCATATATCCGACGACGAACCAGAGGAGGCCGGCGATCTTCATCGAGAAAACAGCTGTCCCCCCGATCATCATATTCAGAAAAATGAAAAGAGAAAGTGAATGGGCGCAGCGCCGCTGCGCCGCCGTGCGGCCGGCGGGAAAGAGGCAGACGAACAGCCACAAAGCGATGACGCCGAAGATCGTCGCCGCGTAAATCAGGTAGACATAGCCGCTGTCGGCGAATTCGGCGACCCGGTCGACAGAAAGCCCGAGCACGGCGAGCGGATCGAGCTCCATGATCTTCTTCATCGTCAGGTTGATGCGGCCGGTGAAATTGTCGCCCGTCGCATTGGGTTTCATGGTGTAGACGAGGAAACCCGCGGCGACGATCAGCGGCATCAGCGCCAGATTGAAATTCCTCGGGATCTTCGGAAAGACGAAATAGCCGACAATGCAGGCAAAGCAGAAGATCAGCATCGTGCGCGTATCGTTCGTCACCAGGATCAGCACGGCGGTGGCGACGAAGAGCAGCCGGTCCCAGCGGCCCAGCCTCTCCCAGGTGGAAATCAGGTAGATCGCGATCACGCCGCAGAAATTGGCGAGCGACACCTGTTCGAGGAAGATCGACGACGAGCGGTGGTCGATGATGCCGAAGGAGAAGCGCTCGGGAAAACCGAGCGCATTCTGGAACAGGCCTGTCGTGTTGTAGCTCAGCGGCAGCAATCCGCGCGTATTGGCGAAATAATCGGACGGATGCACGATGCTGACATAGAAGGGCACGCTGACGATCTCGAAGATCAGGAAGATCAGCACGACGAGGCTTGCCCAGCGAAAGGCAAGCTTCATCGTTTTCTCGTTGCTCCAGCCCCCGAGGCCGGAAAAGCAGAAGATGATCAGCACGTTGCGGAAATGATCGACGAAGGGCACGCGGTTGAGCACGCTGACATAGATGGTCACCATGAGCGTGAACAGCAGGAAGAGAAAGGCCGGCAGATCCGTCTCATAGATCCCCTTGTGAAGGATATAGATGATGGCGCTTGCCAGAATCAGCCCTTCGCTGGCGGCGACATGCGTCATCGACAGCGGCATGATGTTGTGGTTGATGAAGGCGAGAATGCCGTTGTAGAGCATGGAGAGCAGGCCGAGCCAGAGCACCACGTGATCGACGCGCGACGCCGCGCCGGCGGCATCGAGCCGGTTGCCGGCAACAGTGAAGGCCGCAGCCTTGTGGTCGCTGACGGCCATGCTCAGTTCCCCGTTGCCTTGACGGCGGCACACGCGCCGGCGCCGGCTTTGGCCTTCGCCGCGTCAGCGAGAAGCCGCATTTGCGGCCGTTCGGCCTCGCCCTTGCGCGGCTGGACGTTGAAAGGTTCGTTTGCCGGCCACCATTCGCCCGCCGCCCAATATGACCAGCCGAGCCAGACGTCGCTATTGCCTGACATCGTGGCATAGATTTCCTTCAGCCCGCTCATGCAGTCCTTGTCGGTAGAGGCGCCGAATTCTCCGAGAAAGCCGCGCTTGTGGTTCCGCTTCAGCCAGGCGGTGACCCCGGCGATTGCCTCGACCGCGCCATCCCTACCTTCGCAGGTCGGGTGCGTTCCGGAGGAATCGACGTCGAGATACTGGTGGACCTCGTAAGCATAGAAGTCGAGCGGATCGCGCACGCCGAGCATGACCGTGCCGTTGGCGCCGCCGATCACATCCTTTTCCCAGCTGTGAGCCCCGCTCCATGCCGTGCCCGGCACGAGAATGAGGTTTCGCGCGCCCACTGCACGGATGCTCCGGATCGCTGCATTGGCGGCGTTCAGCCAATCCGTCGCCTTGATGTCGTGCGGCTCGTTCATCAGGCCGAAGAGGATGCCTTCCTGGCCGGCGAATTCGACGGCGAGCCTCGCCCAGAAATCCGCAAATGCCGCATTCGTCGCCGGCGCCGTGCCGACCTGCGTCTTGTCGTAATAGCCGAAATTATGCGGGTCGAGCAGAACGGCCATGCCGTGCTTGCGGACCAGTCCAACGGTATCCTTCAGCCGCTTGAGTTCGTCGTCGTCGAGCCGCCCGCCAAGCGCGGGCTGCAGCCGCTCCCAGCGGAAGGGCAGGCGGATGATCGTCATGCCCTGCCTGGCGAAATAGGCGATCGTCTCTTCGGTGGGATAAGTGTAGTTCGTGCCGTAAATGCCGCCGCGTTCGCCATATTCGCCGCCGGAAAGATTGACGCCCCGATAACAGGGGCTGCCGGCCGCAAGCGCCGGGGCGGGGCCGAGAGCGGCGGCAAGCAGCAGCGCCATCAGATGTCGTATCGTCCTCATGGCCGTCCCTCGCAGCAGCGGCAAATGCAACATCAGCGTCGCGGCCGATATTTTAACGGTCCGTTAGCTAAGAATTTCTAAAGTCGCAGCCACCTCGGCTTCAGTCTTTCACGCTGGGCGGGACACGAGTGCGCGTATGAACCAGTATGACAGGAACAGGGTAAGCCGGCTTCCAGGCTGGCGCAGTTATGAGTCGTCTCAGACTGCGCCGGAAGGCGTGCGCATGCGCAGCCCTGTCGTGCGCCCGGATGATTTCGCCCGTCCCGCGCCTGAGCCCGCCATGCCCCCGGTCGTGCCGCCGGCAACCATTGCGGAAAGCCGCCAATACGAGCGCCCCGCGCCTCAGCCGGCCAGACAGCCCTTGCCGGATGCGCCGTCGAACGCAGCACCCGTGCCTGCCGGCCCGCTCATCGATCTCCGCTCCAGCATCGCCGCGATCTGGAGCCGGCGGCTGGTCGTGCTGGCCCTGGCGCTTCTCGGAGCCGTCGGCGGCGCAGTTGTGGCGCCGCGCATCGCGCAGAAATACACTGCCGTCAGCAGCCTCTATTTCGACCCGCGCCAGATCGGCCTTGCCGATGCCGGCGCGCAATCGTCGGGACCCTCGCCGGAAATGATCTCGGCGCTGATCGACAGCCAGGTGCAGATCCTGACTTCGGGCAACGTCCTGCGCCGTGTCGTCGACGCGATGAAGCTCGATCAGGATCCTGAATTTACCGGCGGTAGGTCGGATGGCGCCGCCGTGATCGGCACGCTGCAGAAGGCGCTTGTCATCACCCGCGAGGCCAGCACCTATGTCGTCTCGCTTGCCGCGACGACGAACGACCCGGAGAAATCCGCAAGGCTCGCCAACCAGGTCGTCACCTCCTTCACCGAGGAGGAGAACAGCGCCTCGAACGGCCTCTACGAAAATACCTCCTCGACGCTCGATGGCCGCCTCAACGACTTGCGCCAGAAAGTGCTGGAAGCCGAGCAGGCTGTCGAAACCTTCCGCGCCGACAACGATATGGCCGCGACCGAGGGCAACCTGATTTCCGATCAACGGCTCGCCTCTTTGAACACGCTGCTGGTGACGGCCCAGGAAAAGACCATCCAGGCCAAAGCCCGTGCCGATGCCGTCGCCGATCTCCGCGTCGAGGACATCGTCGCCGGCAACCAGGCGGAGGGCGGCGTGACATCCCCGCTCGTCAGCCTGCGTCAGCAATATGCCACCCAGGCCGCCGCCGTCGGCAGCCTCGAAAGCCAGATGGGCACGCGCCATCCGCGCCTGCAGGCGGCCCGGTCCTCGCTCCAGAGCATATCCGGCGAAATCAAGGGTGAATTGCAGCGCCTCGCCACGTCGGCAAGGGGCGAATACGAGCAGGCCAAGGCCGCCGAAGACAGCGTCGCCAAAGAGCTCGCCGTTCAGAAGGCGCTGCAGGCGACGACGTCGGACAAGCAGGTGGAATTGAACGAATTGCAGCGCAAGGCGACCGCGGCGCGCGATATCTACGAGACGGTGCTGAAGCGCTCCAGCCAGACGAGCGAGGAGCAGAGTCTCAGCCAGAGCAATATCCGCGTCATCTCGCCGGCCGAACCGCCTGTTAAGGCCGATGGTCCCGGCAAGACGATCCTGCTCGTCGCAGGCATCATCGGCGGCTCGCTGGCCGGCTTCTTCCTCGGCGCGGGCTTTGCCATCCTCGCCGGCCTCTTCGCCCATCCCGTCATCAGAAGTTATTTCAGGAGATCGCCGGCCGCCGCAGCTTGATCGCAGTCGCCGATCTTCCTACATCCGCAAAAGCGGCTTATCGCCGGCAGGAGAGCGTCCCATGCGGCTGTTGATGATGTTCCTGATATCGCTCGGCGTCGCGTCTGGCCTCGCCCCGGCCTCCGCCTTTGCCGTCGACTGGACGAGATCCGTCACGTCAGACGTTCAACCCCTTTATCCCTACAAGGGCCTTCCCGGCGTCAAGGCGCAGCCGGACAAGAAGGAAGAGGAATCCTACAATTGCCGCACTGAAACCGTCCAGATCCGCCGCCGCTACGACGAGATCTTCCGCTCCGGCGGCATGCCGACCTTGATGTACGTCTGCGAACGCGACGGCTTCATCTCCATGGGCGGCAAGGTTCCACTGCGCGGCCATTATCAGCCGGTGCGGTAGCCGCTTCAGCTGGTCGGCAAAGCCCCTGGATGCGAGCGCCGGAAACGTTCGGCCGGAAGCTCCATCTTGAGATAGTCGAAGCCCGCATTTGCTTGCGATCGATCAACGACCGAATATTTGACTATGCCCGTTTCTTCGGTGCGCCGCAGCGGCAGGCTTTCGGCGGCTGCAAAGCCCAGCCGCCTGTAAAGGCCGATCGCCTTCTCATTATGGGAGAAGACCTGTAGCTCGGCGGTTTCGATCTCAAGTCCGGAAAACATCCATTCCAGCAAAGTCATGCCGCAATGGAACATCAGGTTGCGGGTATCGCTCGCCCGGCCGCGGATGACGTTGTCGAATTCAGCCGCACCGTGCCGGATATTGCAAACGCCGAAATTGCCGAACCGGTTTCCGGCGGGATCGCAAATGACGAACAGGATCCGGTCGGCGGCGGGCAGGGAAATGCTTTCGAGCCAGCTGCGTGTGCGCTCCTCAGTGGCGGTAAACTGCGTGAGGAAGAACGCCATCGACTGGTTTCGCCACGTCGTCAGGTCCTCGATCAGGCCGGGCTCATCGAGCATCGACCTGTCGATGCATTGCAGGTCGCCCACATGCTGGCCGCTATCGTTTCTGATAGGCAAGCGGAGCCGTTTACTCGGATCCCTATTTTCCTTCAGGCCGACGATATCGGTCCGCGTCATGGGCGATCCACACCTGTTCTTCCGGTTACGCCTTCCGGCAGACGCAATAGCCGCCTGGCGAAGAAGACAGAACGAGCTTGCCGTTGAGAACCGGATCGACTTCGAAGCGGTCGGTTTCGTTGAGATAGTCCGTAACCGCCTGCAGCGGCTCGTTGCCGCGCAGCCAGACCTTGGAACGCTTGGTGAATGCCTGCTCCTCGGTGAGGTGGCCGATGAGGGTGTCGGCGACGACGAGGTAACAGCCTTCAGTCACGAGCGGGCCGTAAGCACGGCATTCCGCCAGAACATGCTCGTAGGAATGGTCGCTGTCGAGCACCACCATCACGCGCGCGCCTGGCGGGATCTCGGCCTTGACGGCGGCGAGCACCTCGTCGTCGACGGAACCGCCCTGAATCATCTTGATCCGGTTCGACATAGGATGAGATTCGATCGATTCGCGATTGTGGGCGCGGATGTCGATGTCGACGCCGATGACCTTGGCCTTGTCGTTGCCGATGGCGGCGAGAATCGATGCCATGAAGATCAACGAGCCACCGCGCGCGACGCCGGTTTCGATGATGACATCCGGCTTCGTCGCCCAGATGACTTCCTGGGTCGCGAGGATATCGGCCGGCAGCTGGATAATCGGGACGCCCATCCATGACCAGAGATAGAAATAATCGAACTTGTCGAGCCCGATCAGCGTGTTGAGCGATTGCTGGAAGCTCGCTTCGTCCCTGCCGAGCGCCAGTGACATTTCCTGCTTGCGGGCTTCGAATTCGAGACGATCGTCCGTCGTGGTCATGACTATTCTTTGTCCTTCACTCTATAGCTGTCTTAGGCCGGCTGCTGCAACGCCGTGCTGTTGTGGTAGGTTCGCCCGGCCGCCAGATCGATCAGTGTTGCCGCCACCCGGTCGATATCGGCTTCGCTCATGTCGTGATAGCTCGGCAGGTTGATCGCGCGCCCGGGAATGTTCCAGGCGTTCACGTTCTCAGGCCGGTCCTCGAACATGGAGAGGCTGGAAAGGGGATAGAAGAAGACGCGCGCGTCGATATTGGCGGCCTCGAAGGCCTGCTGCATCATCTCGCGGGTAATGCCCGTCGAGGGATGAAAGACTGCGGTCGGCATCCACGCGCCGTTGATCGTGCCGCTGTATTCCGGGTTCATCGAGATGCCGGGCAGGCTGGAAAGCCGGACCATGTAGGCGGCGAGGATTTCCCGCTTGCGGGCGATGAGCTCTTCGATGCGCTCAAGCTGCGCGCAGCCGATGGCCGCCTGGATGTTGGACATCTTGTACTTGAAGCCGATCTCGTCGGGCCAGAACTGCTTGGTCTGGCCGCGCGCGCGGCCGTGATTGCTGAGCGTCAGCACGCGCTCGTAGAGCGCGGCGTCGCTGGTAACGAATATGCCGCCTTCGCCTGTCGTCAGCGTCTTGGTCCCGTGGAAGGAGAAGGTGCCGAAGGCGCCCATCGAACCCGCCCGGCGCCCGTGATAGACGGAGCCGATCGCCTCTGCTGCATCCTCGATGACCGGAATGCCGGTGCGTTTGCCGATCTCGAGCAGAGCATCCATGTCGCAGAGATTGCCGTATATGTGGGTCGCGATGATTGCCTTGGTTTTCGGGGTGATGTGCCGCTCGACCTCGCGCGGATCGATGCACCAGGAATCCGGCAGCACGTCGACGAAGACCGGCTTGGCGCCGAGATGAAAGATCGGCGAGACGGTGGCGACCCAGTTGGTGTCGGCAAGGATCACTTCGTCGCCTTTGCTGACGCCGAGTGCGGCCAGACCCATGTGCATGGCGCCGGTGCAGCTCGATGTCGCAATGGCGAAGTCGCTGCCGAGATAGGTTTTGAAGTCGCGTTCGAAGCGGTTGATGTAGTCGTAACAGCGCGCGCCCCAGCCGGTTTCTGCCGCGTCCGTGGCATAATCGGTTTCAAGCTGGGTGATGGAGGGCTTTGTGTAGAAGATCCTGTTTGTCATGCCGCTATTTCTGTTGAATTGAAGTCAAGACGCAGGCGCCTGCCACGACACTAGTTTTTGAAACTGGTGCCAGGCTCACATGAGAACGTGCCGAGCAATGTCGTGCTCGTGGAACACGAGATTGGGCAGGTAACCGAGAGCCACGAAATATTCCCGGTCCCTTTCGACGCTGACGAAGACGGCTGTGCTTTCCAGTGGGCTATCGGTGAGTTCCGTCGTTACCTTCACCTTTTCGCTGAGGCCGAGTTCCCGCATCAGATTTTCGAGTGCGATGATTTCCGTGAAGCCGGCAAGAAGCAGCGTATCGATTCCGATTGCCGAATTCACCTCGCTGACGAGCGTCTGGATGGCGACCATCAGGGGCAGCCCTTCGCGGAAGGGGCGGATCTCCGGGTGGTCAAGCATCCCGCCCCACATGACACGCGTATAGAGTTCATACGCCTTGATGAAATTCTTGCGCGCCGCCCAGAAGCGGAAGGCGACTGCCATGCGGTTGAGCGTGAAGATCTTGCACATCTCCTCATACTTGAGGCGTGTCTCGGGCGTTAGATTCAGTGCGCCGCGTCTGGCCCCGGTGTAGAGAAAATATTCAAGCCCTCCGCGATACCGGTCCCAGCTCGTCATAACATCGTTGGTGCCTTCCTGAGGGCGGTCGCGAACGATCGCCGAATTGGCGATGGAGCGATAGAATGGCCGTTGCAGGAAGGCGACCGCACCTTGATCGAGGAAATGCGCAAGGAACGGGAACGGATAGAAGCAAATATCTCGCGGAATCCAGGCCGATCGCAGCGCCGACGCGCGGTAGATAGCGATTTCCGGAAAGATGTGGCGTTCGAATATATAGTGGAAGACTTCAGTGAAGCTGCCATGCGCAAACTTCCGGCTCTCTTCGACATTGTAGAACTTTGTGATATCGGTTTTGGCGACTTCGTCATAGAGGAACCACGGCGCATGGGCGCAGCTTACGTCTTGGTTCTCATCGAGATATTTGACGGTTTCAGCCACCGCATCCGGAATCAGTATGTCGTCGTCCGCGAGATAGATGAGGTATTCGCCCCTGCCGAGGCGCAGGGCGCTCGTGACGTTGGCGTTGGCGCCCGCATTGATCTCACGCTTGTAATAGCGGATCGGCAATCCGTGGCCGATGAACTCCTCGACAACCTGCTGGGTGTCGTCGGTGGAGGCATTATCGCAGATGACGATCTCGAAGGGAAAGTCGAACCTGTAATCGTTCCGGCAATAGGTCAGCGCGTTTCTGAGGTAGGCTTCGCGATTGTACGTCGGGATGCAAATGCTCAGTTTAATGCCGCTCAAAGTTTCTCTCCTGGCTGTAGCTTTCAAGCGCGGCGTCGCGCTCGCTGATGATGACTGGCGTAAAAGGCCAGGCGATAGAAAACGCGGAATCGTCCCAGCGGACGCCACGGGCAAGTTCCGGTGCGTAGGCTTCCGACATCTGGTAGAAGAGCTCGCAGTCGTCCTCGAGCGTCAGGAAGCCGTGTGCGCAACCGGCGGGAATGTAGAAGGCGTTGCGCCGGGCCGCATCGAGCTCCGCAGCGGCCCAGGTAAGATAGCTCGGCGAATCCGCCCTCAGATCGAGTGCCACGTCGAAGACCCGGCCGCGCACGGCCCTGACGAGTTTCGCCTCCGGCTTCGGGTCGGCCTGATAGTGCATGCCGCGCAGCGTCCCGCGCCTGTGGTTCTGGGAGACGTTGCACTGCGGATAGACCGAGGCGAGTCCGTGAGCGGCGAAGCTTTCCGCGCAGAAGGTCCGCGCAAACATCCCGCGGTCGTCGGCGCGTTCCTCGACCTCGACGACGAAGGCGCCTCCAACCGCGGTCGGCACAAATCTCATCCGAGCACCGTCAATTCAGGCACCGCGACGGCAAAGCGTCCGCCCCAGGCGACGACCTTGCTGTTGCCGGAAACCACCTCGTTCTTGATGTTCCAGGGCAGGATCAGCACGTAGTCCGGCTTGGTTTCTTCCATCTTTTCCGGCGCATAGATCGGCAGCTTGCTGCCCGGCAGATAGTGGCCCTGCTTGTGCGGATTGCGATCGACAACATAGGCGATGAGGTCGGTGCCGACACCGCAGAAGTTCAGCAGCGTGTTACCCTTGGCGGCGGCGCCGTAGGCTGCGACGCTCTTGCCGTTCCGCTTGGCTTCGTTGAGGAAGGCGAGCAGCCCTTCCTTGATCGGCGCGACATGGCTTTGGAAGGCCTCGTAGGTTTCCGTCCTGTCGAAGCCGGCCGCCTTTTCATCGGCCCGCACCTTGGCAAGGCCATCGCCGATCGCGTGGGCTGTCGAGGCCGCGCGGCAGGCAAGGATGCGCAGGCTGCCGCCATGGGTCGGCAGTTCCTCGACGTCGAACACCTTCAGGCCATGAGCGGCGAAGACCTTTTCGACGGCGAGCAGTGAAAGATAATAGAAATGCTCGTGATAGACCGTGTCGAACTGGATACTTTCCATCAGCCGCAGGAGATGTGGAAATTCGACGCTGACGACGCCGTCGGGCTTCAGCACGGCCGAAAGCCCGCCGACGAAATCGTTGATGTCGGGCACATGGGCAAGCACATTGTTGCCGATGACGATATCGGCGGCATGTCCGCGCGAAACGAGATCGGCGGCCGTCGCCTTGCCGAAGAAGCGCGCCTCCGTCGGCACGCCGATGCCGCGGGCGACCTCGGCGACGTTTTCGGCCGGCTCGATGCCGAGCACCGGCACGCCCGCCTCGACGAAATGCTTCAGCAGGTAGCCGTCATTGCTCGCCACTTCGATGACTTGTGATGTCGCGCCAAGGCCGAAGCGCTCGCGGGCCATGATGGTGAACCGGCGCGCATGCTCCACCCAGCTGTCGCTGTAGGAGGAGAAATAGGCATAGTGGCTGAAAATGTCCTCCGGCGGAACGAAGGCATCGGCCTGCACCAGCCAGCATTCCGAGCACACGAAGGCGCGCAACGGATAGGACGGCTCCGGCTGCGTGAGTTGCTCTGCCGTCAGATAGGCATTGGCGAGCGGCGTCGAGCCGAGATCGACGAAACGATGCTTCAGCGGAGCATCGCAAAACCGGCAATTGTGCGCTGTCATGATACTGCTTCCTCATATGCCGCGATCTGGCCGAGCGAGAAGGCGCGCATGTCTTCGCCCTCGCGGTTGGCCTTGTACCAGGCGGCAGTCCAGTCGATGGTCTGTTGCAGGCTGAGGCGTGGCCGCCAGCCGATGGTGTCGAGCGCGAGCGCGGAACTCAGCGTCAGCGCCGGCGCTTCGGGCAGGTGTTCGCCCGGCGCAAGCCGCCACACGTCTTCGACGTTATGCGCGCGCCCGAGAGCTTCGGCGAGTTCGGAAACGGTGGCGAAGCTTTCGGGATGCGGGCCGAAATTCAGCGCATCCGGCAGATTCCTGTCGCACGCTTCCGTCAGCGCTTCGGCGAAGCTGAGATAGCCGCCAAGCGGCTCCAGCACATGCTGCCAAGGGCGGATCGCCTCGGGATAGCGCAGCATGATCGGCTGGCCGCCTTCGAAGGCACGGATGAAATCCGGGATCAGCCGGTCCCTGGACCAGTCGCCGCCGCCGATGACGTTACCGGCGCGCACCGTGGCGAGCTTGATATCGCGTCCCTTGAAGAAACTGTCGCGATAGCTTTGGCAGACGAGTTCGGTGCAGGCCTTGGAGTTGCTGTAAGGATCCTTGCCGCCGAGCGTGTCGGTTTCGACGAAAGGTATGCCGCTGCCATTGTTGGCATAGACCTTGTCGGAGGTGATGACGAGCACCGTTTTGACGGAGGGCGCCTGCCTCACTGCGTCGAGAACATTCGCCGTTCCCATGACATTGGTCGAGAAGGTTTCGGCTGGGCTCTCATAGGAGCGCCGCACCAGCGCCTGCGCCGCCATATGAATGACGATCTCCGGCTCGAAGCTTTGAAAGACGTCAAGAAGTGCGCTGGCATCACGAATATCGATGATATGGTGGCCGCGATCGTCCCAGGGAGCGAGTTTCCGGTAGAGCGACGGTTCGGTCTCCGGCGCCAGCGAAACCGCGGCGACATCAGCGCCAAGGCGCTCCAGCCAAAGGGAGAGCCAGGATCCCTTGAAGCCGGTATGTCCGGTCAGGAAGACCCGCCGCCCTTTCCAGAAGTCCCTCAGGCCCATAGCTTCCACGGCGCCTTTCCGGAATTCCAGAGTTCCTCCAGATGGGTGCGCTCGCGAAGCGTATCCATCGGCTGCCAGAAGCCGTCATGCTTGAAGGCGGCAAGCTGGTTGTTGGTGGCGAGCCACTCCAATGGTCCGGCTTCCCAGATCGTGTCGTCGGTCGGGATGAGATCGATCACCGAAGGGTCGAGCACGAAGAAGCCGCCGTTAATACGCTGGCCGTCGCCTCTCGGTTTCTCCACGAAGGAGGTGATGAACTGACCTTCGATATTGGTGGCGCCGTAACGTCCGGGCGGGGTTACCGCGCACATCGTCGCCTTCAGGCCATGATCGCGATGGAAGGCGACCTCGGCGGCAATGTCGATGTCGCCGACACCGTCGCCATAAGTCATGCAGAAGGGTTCGCCTGGTGTCAGATACTCGCGAATGCGCCCCAGACGGCCGCCGGTCATCGAATGCATACCGGTATCGACTACGGTCACGCGCCAGTTCGGTCGTTTGCCGCCGTGATAGTTGATATTGTTGGCGCCGAGGTCGACGGTGATGTCGCTGTGATGCAGAACAAGGTTTACGAAGTATTCCTTGATCATGTAGCCCTTGTAGCCGGCGCAGATGATGAAATCATTCAGCCCGTGATGGGCATAGATGTTCATGATGTGCCAGAGGATCGGCATGCCGCCGATCTCGACCAAGGGCTTGGGCCGCACGCTGGTCTCTTCGGCAAGACGCGAGCCAAGGCCACCGGCGAGAATTACGACTTTCATCCCAAGCGAACTCCAGAGTGTCTAGCGATAGTCACGGCTTCCCGCAGGCTCTCGCCGAGATCCCGACAGGCGGGATGACTCTCTTCGGGCGAAACGGCCGTATGTTCATCCTCGTCCCGGTATCCGATTTCGTTCTTGTGCGAGGCTTGCGAGGGATGTGACGTGGAAGCGGCGCGCTTTCTTACAAGCTTATGCATTGAGCAATGGAACAGCTGAGCTTGATCGCAGCGTTCACGCACCTCGCTGCCGAGGCGGTCAAAACAAGAAAACCGTTCTGTCCGGTAACGATGCCGCTTTCGCCTTGCGCGGCACGCTAATTGCATTACTACTAATATTCTAATCCTTGTGGAGAAAGTGCCATGCAATGGGACACATCGGTGGATTTTGCACCTCTCGTTCTCTTTGTCAGGGGCCGGGGAAAGATCGTCCGGACGCTCCGGGACGCAGCCGAGGTTCTGATGATCGAATGGCCGCTTGACGACGGAGAGGAATACGTCGCGGCCGTGAAGGCTTGCGCCGATGCCATCACCGGGCAGGCCGGAATGGACGAACTCAGGGACTTGCTTCTGAGAGCCGCCAGAGAAGCCGGCATCGTGGTTTTGTCGGTGATTGCCGATGGCGGGAAGACTGCGCCACACATGGCAGCGTGAAGGCCGGGAATCACGCCATCATATGCTGCCCGGGTTCGGCTTTCAGAACCAGCATCATGAAACAAGCCATGTCGATAAAGCGCATCGTCAACGGCCTTCGTTCGAAGGCGCCAATGCTCAATTTTTGGCAGGTCTAGTTATCTGATCTCGGTAGCGATCAAGATTGGAATGGTGCCCAGAAGAGGACTCGAACCTCCACGCCTCGCGGCACAGGTACCTGAAACCTGCGCGTCTACCAATTCCGCCATCTGGGCGACGGAGAGCGATGTAAGGGGGTGGCCTGCGACTGTCAACTGGGTTTTTGAAGTTTTCCTGACAGTTGGCAAAAAACTGCAATTCACATCGGGAGAAGTGCTGCCGGACAGGCATAGCGCCGGTCACTGCGCGCCCTATATAAGGGAAGGATCAAAAGGAAATGGATCATGTCCGCTCCCCGCACGCTTCTGCTCGCCGGCCTTTTGGCCATTCTGTCGCCCGCAATTGCCGCCGCCGATTCGCTGAAGGTGGGGAGGCCGGGGCTCGGGCCGGTCAATACGGGATCGACGCTCTGCGATTTTCGCGGCTGCTTCGGCTTCGGGCCGCAGCAATGGCATCGTCCCGCTTATGTTCAGCCGAATTACCGTCCGAGGGGCGCGGGGCCGACCTATTACCTGCCGGGGGCGGCCGGGCGGCCGCAGCTGACCTATGATCCGCCGCCGGTGCGCCGCGTGCAGCCGAAGGATCCGAACAAGCACATCGCCTGGTGCACCAATGAATACCGATCCTACAATCCGAGGACTGATCATTTCCTCACCTATGAGGGCGTCTACAGGGTCTGCCGCTCGCCCTATCGCTGAAGCTGTTGCAATCAGCTTTCGAGCGAGGCGCGGTCGACATGGCCGAGATCGCGGCCGGGCTCGACGATGTCGCGGACCCGCTGCTTCAGCTCCTTCGGCCCGGGAAAGCCGCCGTCACGCTTGCGCTCCCAGATGAGGTCGCCATTGACGCGGATCTCGAAATTGCCGCCGGTGGCGGGGATCAGCGCCACTTCGGCGAGGCTGTCGGAAAAGGTGTGCAGCAGCTCCTGCGCCATCCAGGCGGCGCGCAGCAGCCAGTTGCATTGGGTGCAGTAGAGGATCGAGACGCGGGCTTTGTCGGTCATGGCGGTTTCCTTTCGTTCCGACTGGTTTAAGCCTTGCCTCGTGCGCGCGCAATCGGCCTCGCACAAGCGTCTTGCCTGCTGCCTACTGGCATGATCTTCTCCCGCCATCGGCCATATTGGGAAAGCCTATGCGAGTCGCAGTCGTCGAAAACATGAGGAACACCGGTCTTGGCGCGCTTGCCAGGGCGCTCGACGAGGCGGGAGCGGAGATCGAGTGGTTCCGGGTCTGGCAGGACGGTATCCTGCCGCAGGACATATCGGGCCATGACGCGCTCGTCGTTCTCGGCGGCGAACAGAGCGCGCTGGATGACGAGACGCACCCGTACCTGCCGGAGCTCGTGCGGCTGGCGCGCCGCTTCGGCGATGCCGGCAGGGCGGTGCTCGGCATCTGCCTCGGCAGTCAGATTCTCGCCCGAGCCTATGGCGCCGACAACCTGCTGGGTGCCGCGCGCGAGTTCGGCTGGCACAGCATCGGCGTCACCAGTGAAGGCCGGGCCGATCCGCTGCTGTCCGATGTGGGCGGCGAATTCACCATCTTTCAATGGCACGCCGATACGTTTTCCTTGCCCGAAGGCGCGGTTCGTCTTGCGTCGAGCCCCATCGCCGAGAACCAGGCCTTCCGTATCGGCCGCGCCGTCTACGGCACCCAGTTTCACTTCGAGGCCGACACCGGGGTCGTCGGGCAGTGGAAGGCCGAGTTTCCCGGCACGATCGAGCGCATCGCTCCCGGCTGGCTGGAGGATTATGGCGAATTGGCAGCGCGCCATGGTGCCGCCGCCGATGCCGCAGGCCTTGCCATCGCGCGCGCCTGGGTCGGCCTCATCGAGCGGCAGGAGGCCCGTCCGCTGTCGCAGGCGATTGCGTGAGGGGCGAGGCGATGCCGGCAAGCGAACGCGAAAAGATGGCGGCCGGTGAATGGTATTGCTGCCTCGACGACGAACTCAATCTGCTGCGCCGGCAGGCGCGACTGGCCGTCCATGCCCATAACACCTTGCCGCCCGATGAGCGCGGCGCCGCAGCACCTGCCCTGAGGGCGCTCTTTGCCGAGGCCGCGCCCGATATCTTCATCGAAGCGCCGTTCCACTGCTCCTACGGCATCAATATCGTTCTCGGCGAGCGCGTTTATTTCAATGCCGGCTGCACCATCCTTGACTCCGGCAGCGTCATGATCGGCGATCGCACCATGTTCGGGCCGGGCGTGCAGATCTATTGCGCCGAACATCACAAGGATCTCGCCCTTCGCCGCGCGGGCATCGAGATCGCCCGGCCGGTCGAGATCGGCAGCGACGTCTGGATCGGCGGCGGCGCCATCATCCTCGGCGGGGTGGCGATCGGCGATGGCGCGATCGTCGGCGCCGGTGCCGTCGTGACGAAGGACGTGCCGGCGGGTGCAACCGTCGTCGGCAATCCCGCGCGCCAGATAAGCCGCTTCTGAGATTCCGGCTCGCGGGCTCCCTCGACAATGGCGCCGGCTCCGCTAGATCAGATGGCGGAAGGGGAGAAATACCATGACAGCACGGAACTTACCCATGGAAGGCGGCTGCCGCTGCGGCCGGGTGCGGTTGAAGATCAGCGCGCTGCCGCTGCTCACCATGGCCTGCCATTGTACCGGCTGCCAAAGGATGACGGCAAGCGCCTATTCACTGAGCGCCGCCATCCCCAGCGAAGGTTTCGAGGTCACGAAAGGCGAGCCCGTCATCGGCGGCCTGCATGGCACGACGAAGCATTATTTCTGTCCGCATTGCATGAGCTGGATGTTCACCCGGCCGGAAGGCATGGACTGGTTCGTCAACCTGCGCGTCACCATGCTCGATGATCCGAGCTGGTTTACGCCCTTCATCGAGACATGGACTAGCGAGAAGCTGGCCTTCGCCGAGACGGGAGCGGTTTACAGCTACGCGGCGCTGCCTGAAATGGCGGCGTATGAAGGGTTGGTCAACGAGTATATGGCGCGAAACTGAATTCAGAAGCCTTGGAAGAGAAAATCCAGGGCGCCGGTAATGATATCGCTTTTATCAGATAGATCCGCGACCGCTATTCCCAATTCGGTTGTCGGAATCGATGCCATGCGCTGAGTCGCCATGACATGGATTTCACCGTCGATGGCAAAGCGCGGATTCAGCCGTGAGATTGACCAGCTCAGTTCTTGTACTGGATGCAGCGGAACCATGACTCGCGAAGGCAGATCGTCAAGCAGGTTGGCTTGAAGGTCGATGGCGAGGGCATTCCCGCTTTTCAGGCGATAGACATGAAAGCGCGCCATCAAAACTGACGATACTTGGCAAACGGCAACCCGTGCTTTTCGACATACTCGTTTTCCAGCCGGATAGCCTCGGCATTCTCGATACGCCACAGCCGCTCGCGTTCCGCCTTTATGGCTTTCGCGATTCCATCCTCCGCTGCCCGGGATATGTTGATCTTCAGCTCGCGCGCCTGCGAGACCAGTCCCTCATCGAGAGAGAGGTTCGCTGCTTTCCTTGCCTGCTGGGCCATAACTATCTCCTGGATTTCATGCGCAGATCATATGCGCATGAAATGCCATTGAGAAGCGTTATTCGTCGCCCATCTTCAGCGCCGCGATGAAGGCTTCCTGCGGAATCTCCACCTTGCCGAACTGGCGCATGCGCTTCTTGCCGGCCTTTTGCTTGTCGAGCAGCTTGCGCTTGCGCGTGGCGTCGCCGCCGTAGCATTTCGCCGTCACGTCCTTGCGCAGCGCTGAGATCGTCTCGCGGGCGATGACGTTGCCGCCGATCGCGGCCTGGATCGGGATCTTGAACATGTGCTTCGGGATCAGCTCCTTGAGCTTCTCGCACATGTCGCGGCCGCGCTTTTCGGCGGCGGTGCGGTGCACCATCATCGACAGCGCATCGACCGGCTCGCCGTTGACGAGGATCGACATCTTCACGAGGTTGCCCTCGCGGTGGTCGGTGAGCGTATAGTCGAAGGAGGCATAGCCCTTCGAGATCGACTTCAGCCGGTCGTAGAAATCGAAGACGACTTCGTTGAGCGGCAGGTCGTAGGTGAGCATCGCGCGCGTGCCGACATAGGTCAGCTCGATCTGGATGCCGCGCCGGTCCTGGCAGAGCTTCAGGATGCCGCCGAGATAATCGTCCGGTGTCAGGATCGTCGCGCGGATCCACGGCTCGTGGATTTCCGAGATCTTGACGACGTCGGGCATGTCGGCCGGATTGTGCAGCTCGCGCTCCGTGCCGTCGGTCATGAACATCTTGTAGACGACGGAGGGTGCGGTGGCGATCAGGTCGAGGTCGAACTCGCGCTCCAGCCGCTCCTGGATGATTTCGAGATGCAGCAGGCCGAGGAAGCCGCAGCGGAAGCCGAAACCCAGAGCAGCAGACGATTCCATCTCGAAGGAGAAGGAGGCATCGTTGAGGCGAAGCTTGCCCATAGCGGCGCGCAGATCCTCGAAATCGGCGGCGTCCACCGGGAAGAGCCCGCAGAACACCACCGGCTGCGCCGGCTTGAAGCCCGGCAGCGCCTGCGCTGTCGGCCGCTTGTCCTCGGTGATGGTATCGCCGACGCGGGTGTCGGCTACCTCCTTGATCGAGGCGGTGATGAAGCCGATCTCGCCGGGGCCGAGGCTTTCGACATTGACCATCTTCGGCGTCAGCACGCCGACACGCTCCACCTGATATTTGGCATCGGTGCCCATCATGCGGATCGTCTGGCCCTTGGTCAGCACGCCGTCGATGATGCGCACGAGAACCATGACGCCGAGATAGGTGTCATACCAGCTGTCGACGAGCAGCGCCTTCAGCGGCGCCTTTTCGCCGCCCGCGCTCTTCGGCGCCGGCAGCTTGTGGACGATCGCTTCCAGCACGTCGGGAATGCCGAGACCTGTTTTGGCCGAGATCAGCACCGCTTCGGAAGCATCGATGCCGATCACTTCCTCGATCTGTTCCTTGATGCGGTCAGGTTCGGCCGCCGGCAGGTCAATCTTGTTGAGAACGGTGACGAGCTCGTGGTTGTTGTCGATCGCCTGATAGACGTTGGCGAGCGTCTGCGCCTCCACGCCCTGCGAAGCGTCGACGACGAGCAGCGAACCCTCGCAGGCCGATAGCGACCGCGAGACTTCATAGGCGAAGTCGACGTGGCCGGGCGTGTCGATCAGGTTGAGGATGTACTTTTCGCCATTGTTCGCCTGGTAGTGCAGGCGCACGGTCTGGGCCTTGATGGTGATGCCGCGCTCCCGCTCGATATCCATATTGTCGAGCACCTGCTCGGACATTTCGCGCTCGGCAAGGCCGCCTGTCGTCTGGATCAGGCGGTCGGCCAGCGTCGATTTGCCGTGGTCGATATGGGCCACGATCGAGAAGTTGCGGATATGGGACAGCGGAGTGGTGGAATTGGTGCTCATGCGCGCCATATAGCAGCGCCGCCCCGTGCCGCAAAGCGGTAATTATCCCGCTGTTTACGCTATTTTGCCGGCCGGTCGAAGACGTATCAGACCGGCCAGGTCTCCAGCCGCCAGGCCGAATCCCAGAACATCCATTCATATTGGGAGGCGCGCACGAAAACATCCATCATTCCGGCACGTTCCGTCGGCGATGCGGCGCGGGCGGCGATATCGGTGAGTGCGATTACCTCGCGCGCGCCGGCTGCGAACTGCGGATCGCCGTAGGTGTTGATCCATGCCTGGAAAACATTGCCGTCGATCGCCGGCCTGTTCTTGATGCCTTCGCCGACGTGCCAGTAGATCCAGAAGCACGGCAGAATGGCGGAAAGCGCGACGGCATAGGAGCTGTGATAGGCGGTCGCCAGGAGGAAGTTCGTATAGGCAAAGCAGGAGGGCGAGGGCTCGGCTGCCGTCACATCCGCGCTCGAAATGCCGAACTGCGAGAGGAAGCCGGCATGCAGGCCCTGCTCGACGGTGATCGCCTTCTGCGCCGAGCCGAGAAAGCGCAGCACCTGCGCATTATCAGGCGCTTTGGCGGCGACGATGGCGAGGCACCGGGCATAATGTTTCAGGTAGATCGCGTCCTGCAGGATATAGTGGCGGAAAACTTCCGGCGGCAGCGTACCGTCCGAAAGCCGCTGCAGCAGCGGCAATGCTTCGATCTCGGCCATGATGGGTTTGATCCGGTCCCAGGCATCAGCAGTGAAGCTCCCGGTGATTTCCGTATTCTGCATGCTGCCGTCCATGATGTCCTCCGTATCGAGCGCCGCCGCCATATATCGGCGGCGCCGCGGGGAAGGCAAGCGGAATGCAGCGTTAGGGCGCCCTTGATTCCATCATGAGATAATGTATTTCTCTTATAGTAGAATCGGGAATTCACGATGGAACAGGAACTCGAACAGGAGATCGGCATCCGCATCCGCAAGCTGCGGCTGGAAAAGGGGCTGACGCTGGATGATCTGGCCGAGGCCTCCGGTGTCAGCCGGGCGATGATCTCGCGCATCGAGCGGGCGGAGGCGAGCCCCACCGCCTCGCTGCTGGCAAGGGTCTGCGCCGCCCTCGGCCTGTCGCTCTCGGCCTTTTTCGCGGAGGAGGGGCAGCAGGCCTCGCCGCTCGCGCGCCGGCAGGAGCAGCAGGTCTGGCGCGATCCGGAGACCGGTTATCTCAGGCGCGCGGTGTCGGCGCCCGGCACCGCCTCCACCGTCGATATCGTCGAAGTCGAATTTCCCGCTGGCGCCCGCGTCAGCTTCCCCCCGCATGCCGCATCGCACGACATGACGCAGCATGTCTGGCTCTTCGATGGCGAATTGGAGATGACAGCAGGCGAGACGGTCTATCGGCTGCGTCCAGGCGATTGCCTCTTCATGCCCGTCGGCGAGGGGCATTCCTTTCATAATCCCGGCAACGCGCCGGCGCGCTATTGCGTCGTGCTCGACCGCGGCGGCCGCTAACGATTTTCATTTCAGGAGAAGAATATGCCCGACATTCGCACCCTTTCGGCCGAGGAAGCACGCGCGGCCATCCCTGATCTTGCAGAGGTGCTTGCCGATTGCGTCGCCGGCGGTGCTTCCGTCGGCTTCATGCAGCCCTATGCGCCCGAGGATGCCGGGCCCTACTGGCTAGAAGTCGCCGAGGCGGTTGCCGGCGGCGGCAGCCTGTTGCTGGTCGCCGAACTCGATGGCCGGATCGTCGGCACGGTGCAGGTCGGCGCCGCGCAAATGCCGAACCAGCCGCATCGCGGCGATCTGAAGAAGCTCCTGGTGCATCGCTCCGCCCGCGGCAAAGGCCTCGCTCGCCTGCTGATGGAAGCCGCCGAACGCGAGGCGGCCACCCGCGGCAAAACCCTGCTCGTGCTCGACACGGCAACCGGCAGCGATGCCGAGGCTATCTATCCGCGCCTGGGCTGGCAGCGCGTCGGCGTCATTCCCGATTATGCGCTGTGGCCGGAAGGCGGTTTCTGTGACACCACTTTGTTCTACAAGCGGCTCACCTGATTGTCCTCGTCTCGCTTATGCCGCTCTGACGAATTCGGAAAGAGCGCCGGCCAGCGTCGCGCCCGCCGTCCATTGCGCCGCGTTCCAGCCGAACTGCCGCGCCGCTTCGATATTCATCGCCATGTCGTCGATGAAGGCGATCTCGTTGGGCATGGCCTCGGCCCGTTCGGTCGCCAGCCGGAAGAAGTCGGGCGAAGGCTTGCTGTGTCCGAGTGCCGCGGAATAGAGGATGTCGTCAAAATGGGCGCTGAGGCCCAGCTGTTCCATCAGGTAGCGCGCCCGCCGGTGCTCCTGGTTCGTCGCCAGGAAGAGCGTAACACCGCTTTTCCTGAGCAAAGCGAGATCTGTCAGCAGATTGCGGTCGAGGCGCGAATCGTTTTCGAACCAGTAGTCGATCAGCGTTGGAGCGCGGAGATGGGGCGCGATCCTTGCCAGTACGCTGGCGAGCCGTGGCTCCAGCTCGTCGCGGCCGATGATGATGTCGCCCCAGTGAGTCTGAAAGAACTCCCGTTGCAAGAGGTCAGGCCGCAGTCCGAGGTCGCGTTCGAGATAAGTGAAATGGGGCAGCCCGTCGGCCGGGCGGCCATGAATGAGCACGCCGTCGACATCGACCATCAGCACTTTCATGCGGAATTTCCTTCGGTCTCGAAACATCGAGAAGGTGCAGTCATCTTCCTTGGCGATCAAGAGCGCCGCGCCGGCTTTTTTGTCGCGGCCGACCCATGTAAACCTCGACTCTCAACCAGCGACAGGATCTGAAATGCGCGTCATCTATTCCGAAGACCACAAGCTGCGCGATGCCAGAACCGAGCTCTATGCCGGCCGGCTGGTGACGCCTTTCGAGGCGCCGTTCCGCGCCGAATGGATCCTTGCGGCGGTGAAGGAGGCAGGCTTTGCCGATGTCGTGGCGCCCGATGCGCACGGGCTGGAAACGGCCCGAAAGGTGCATGATCCCGTCTATCTCGATTTTCTCGCCACCGTCTGGGAGCGCTGGGTGGCGGCGGGCTTCGAAGGCGAGGCGATCGCCAATTCATTTCCGGTGCGCCGCACCAGCAGCCGCGTGCCCGACAATATCGTCGGCGCGATCGGCCATTACGCCAATGCAGCCGATACCTCCATCACCAAGGGCTCGCACGAGGCGGCTCTTGCCTCGATGCGATGCGCGATGACGGGCGCGGATTGGCTGAACGCCGGCCACCGTTTCGCCTTCGCGCTCTGCCGCCCGCCCGGCCACCATGCCGGCATTGATCTCTTCGGCGGCTATTGCTTCATCAACAATTCCGGCGTCGCAGCCCAGCGTCTGCTCGATCACGGCGCCAAGAAGGTCGCCGTGCTCGACGTCGATTTCCATCACGGCAACGGCACGCAGGATCTCTTCTATCGGCGCGGCGATGTCTTCACCGCGTCGCTGCACGGCGATCCCATGTTTGCCTTTCCTTATTTCCTCGGCCATGCCGATGAAGAGGGCGAAGGGGAGGGCGCCGGCGCCAACCGCAACTATCCGATGCCGCCCCATACGCCCTGGGAGGCCTGGTCTTCGGCCCTTGCCGATGCGCTCGCCCGCATCAAGGCCTTCGGCGCGGAGGCGATCGTCCTGGCGCTCGGCGTCGATACGTTCGAGCGCGATCCGATCTCGTTTTTCCAGCTGAAATCGGAGGATTTCATCCGCATGGGAGAGATGATCTCGGCCGCCGGCCTGCCCGTTGTCACTTGCATGGAGGGCGGGTACGGGGTGCCGGAAATCGGCCTCAACGTCGCCAATGTCCTCAAGGGCCTTGAAGCCTGATTGCTTGATATGACTGACGAGACCGTTCCATCCGATATACCGACACCGCGCATGCTGAGCTGGGCGCGCAACTCCGCGATCTATCGCCTGGAGCGGCGGATGATGACGGAAAAGCAGCTCTTCGACGCAATCGCCCGCAAGGCGAAGGAGAAGTTCGAGGAGATCAGCGCGGGCCAGGTGAAGGCGCTTGCCGATTTCGCCGTCAAATTCGCCTATGACAATAAGGTGCTCGACGATCGCGCCTATGCGGAGATCAGCACGCGCTCTGCCGTGCGCGGCGGCAAGTCGAAGCGCGCCATCGCCCAGAAGCTTGCCGCCAAGGGCGTCTCCAGCGACAAGGTCGAGGCCGCGCTCGGGGAGGCTGACGATCTCTATGCTGCCGCGATATTTGCCCGCAAACGCGCCTTCGGCCCCTTCCGAAGAGTCGAGCTTGATGAAAAACGCAAGGCGAAAGAGCTTTCGGCTTTCGCCCGCAACGGCTTCAGCTTCGACATCGGCAGGACAGTTTTCGAAATGAGCTTCGAAGACGCCGAAGAGGTCATTCTGGCCGGCCGCCTCTGATGTCGCATCAAACCTCTTTCTGGCTGGATCAGAAGTTTGAATTTGTCGCTCGCCGGCTCCCTTCGTAAGAAGAGCCGCGATCGGGAGACGAGCATGGAAGAAAAAGCGAATGCCGGCGCGGGCACGCTGAGCGCAGAGACATCGACGGCATTCGGGGGCGTGGCGGCTGGCGGGCTGATGTGCCTGCTGTCCATGTCGTCGATCCAGTTCGGCGCTGCGCTTTCCTCCTCCGCCATCGCCACCTATGGACCGGCCGGCGCCAGCTGGCTGCGGCTCGCCTTCGCGGCCATCATCCTGGCGATCGTCGTGCGGCCGCGTATCTCAAGCTACAACAGGGCGCAATGGACGAGCGCTCTGGTTCTCGGCACCACGACGGCGCTGATGACCATGAGTTTCTTCGCGGCGATCGAGCGCATTCCGCTCGGGCTTGCCGTGGCGATCGATTTTCTCGGTCCGCTTTCCGTGGCGACCATCGGTTACGGTCTTGGCCGGCGTCTCGTTTGGCCCCTCCTCGCCGCGCTCGGCGTGCTGGCTCTTGCCCATGACGGCGAAGGCTGGGTCGGCGATATCGAGGGTATTCTCTTCGCGCTTGGCGCAGGAACCGGCTGGGCGATCTATATCGTCCTGACGAAAAAGATCGGTGCGAGCTTCAAGGGGCTGGAAGGGCTTTCCATGTCGCTGATGGTCGCCGCGCTGGTCGCGACACCCTTCGGTTTCGCCGGCGCCGTGCCGAAGCTCGATGGCACCGGCCTGATTGAAATGGTGGGCCTTGCCATTCTCGTGCCGCTGCTGCCCTACACGCTGGAGCTGATCGCCCTGCGGCGCATGCCGACAGCCTCCTTCGGCATTCTCATGAGCCTCGAACCGGCGATTGCCGCACTTGCGGGCTTTCTCATCCTGACTCAGCCGATGACGCTGCTGCAGATGGCCGGAACTGCCCTGGTCGTCGCGGCAAGCGCCGGCGCGACCTTTTCGGCGAAGCAGTGAAGGATCAGCCCGCCCTTTTAGCCGGGTCGTCGAGCGCGGGATTATAGAACAGCGACAGCGTCAGGCTTTTGGCGATCCGCTCGGCGGTCGCCATGAACCAGGCCTTGGCCTCCGGCGAGGGGGCGACATCGTCGAGCGTTGCGGCAAACAGCGACAGCCACTTCGGAAAAAGATCAGGCGTCAGGTTCTGAACGCCCGTGTGCGCCTGCACCGGCTTGCCGCCATAGGCGCCGCTGCGAAAGGCGACGGCCGACCAGAAGCTCTTCATCTTCTGCATATGCTCCGGCCAGCGGCCGGAAAGCCGCGCGTCGAACACCGGGCCGAGATCGGGATGCTCCAGCACCCGTCCGTAAAAAGTCTCGACCAGCCTATCGATAAAGGCCTCGTCGACGCCCATCGCCCGCATTTCGGCCTCCGCCTTTTCGCGGATCGCCGCGACATGGGCAGGGCGGCCCTGAATTTCATTGTCCATCATAAACCCCGGCGCCGCATGATGCGGCGCTCCTCATATAGATGTTTGTGCCGGCGCGCCAAAGCCATGCTTGCGGATTGCGGCAATCTGTCAGCCGGCCCGTCCGTGCACTTGACCGCCATTGGCTCCTTCTTTAGATTTAGAATAATTCTAAATTATGGAGAATAGTTATGCTGGCGCGATTTTTCAGATCACCGAAACGGTCTTTCGAGTCGCTGTCCGAGCAGGAGATCCTCGCCCTCGCAATTGCCTCCGAGGAAGACGATGCCCGCATCTATCTTGCCTATGCCGACAGGCTGCGGAACGAATTCCCGGCCTCGGCCAAGGTTTTCGAAGATATGGCCGAGGTCGAGGATACGCATCGCAAATCCCTGATCGAGATCCATCGCCAGCGTTTTGGCGAGCGCATCCCGCTGATTCGGCGCGAGCATGTGCAGGGTTTCTACGAACGCAAGCCCGACTGGCTCAGGGCAAACCTTTCGCTCGATGCAATACGGCAGGAAACCGAAGCGATGGAGGATCAGGCATACCGTTTCTATATCGAGGCGGCCAAGCAGACCTCGGATGCCTCGACGCGAGAGCTTCTCGGCGATCTCGCGCTCGCCGAACAGGGGCATGAAGATATCGCCCGCATGCTCGGCGACAAACACACGCCCGAAGACGTCAAGCGCGACGAGGACGAGACGGCGCATCGGCAATTCGTGCTGACCTATGTGCAGCCGGGCCTTGCCGGTTTGATGGATGGTTCGGTCTCGACGCTGGCGCCGATCTTCGCCGCCGCCTTCGCCACGCAGGACACCTGGCAGACATTCCTTGTCGGTCTTTCCGCCTCCGTCGGCGCCGGCATCTCGATGGGTTTCACCGAGGCCGCCCATGACGACGGCAAGATCTCCGGCCGGGGTTCGCCCGTCAAACGCGGCCTTGCCTGCGGCATCATGACGACGCTCGGCGGTCTTGGTCATGCCCTGCCTTACCTGATCCCGCATTTCTGGACCGCGACGATCACCGCCGCCGTCATCGTCTTCTTCGAACTCTGGGCGATCGCCTTCATCCAGAACCGTTATATGGAAACCCCCTTCCTGCGTGCCGCCTTCCAGGTCGTCCTCGGCGGCAGCCTGGTTCTCGCCGCCGGTATTCTGATTGGGAATGGGTGAGCTGCGGTCGGGCAAAGCCCGAGCAATCGATCCAGCGAATCGATTGCAGCAGCGAACGCCCGGAGCCATGCGAAGGGCCGGGAGACGGTGCGGCATAGCAATTCTTTATCTTGCGCGAGGGTTCAGCGATCAGCCCTCATCAGGGAGCGCACCCTGCAGCCCCCCAAACAAAAAGGCCGGCTTTCGCCGGCCCTTTTCCCCACATCCCCCTGGAAATCCTCAGCGCAGAGCGCCGACCAGAACGTCGCGGCCGTTTTCGATGGTGACCCAGCGGCCGGCATTGTAGCTCGACTGGCGCTTGACGAAGGTATATGGCGTCCCGAACCACGGCTTCACGTCGGAAGCGAGATTGTCGAGCACGAAATCGCCTTCGGCGGTGCGCAGCGTCAGCAC
Organism: Rhizobium sp. J15; assembly: GCF_002531825.1. Taxonomy (GTDB): domain Bacteria; phylum Pseudomonadota; class Alphaproteobacteria; order Rhizobiales; family Rhizobiaceae; genus Rhizobium. The sequence continues at coordinate 180,621 of NZ_NWSX01000008.1, forward strand.
GGCATGGCCTTCGCCATCGGGCTTGCGAACGACGGTCATCAGCAGGTCGGCGGCCGGAACACCGCGCTGGATCAGGATGCGGCGCTTCAGAAGCGCGAAGTCCTCGCAGTCGCCGGCGGTGGTCGGATAGGCCCAGACCTCGTCCTTGCCGTAGATTTCCTTGTCGGTCATCGGGGTGATCGTGCGATTGACCGTGGCATTGACCGAACGGACGAGCGACCATTTCGCCGGGTCCATCTCGATCGGGCCGGAATTGCGGTTTGCGCCGCATTCATTGCGATGAATCTGACAGAAATCGTAGTGGCCGATCGGTTGGGAAGTGGCATTGCCTGTTACCATGGAAGCATTTCTGCTTGGTGCCGGGATGGCGGCAGTCGCCATCGCAAACACGGCCATCATGGCCACGAAGATACCCTTGATCCGCACGCCCGCTCTTCCTCGCATCGCCCCTTAATTATTAACAAAGTGTTAATGGAGAGGGCCGAGGAGAGTCAATCGTTACTTCTTAGGAGGACCTGGCAACTCGCCGACATGGTTAAAATGCAACGGGACCGGGAACTTGCTTCGGGATGATCGGCGCCGCCCCTCAAGCGGGTTTTTCTATATTTGCCGATGAACGGAGGATGCCTTTGACGGCGCTGACGAGAAGCGCGATGTCGCCGGGGCGGGAAAGGCGGTGGTCGCCGTCGCGGATGAGGGTCAGCACAACATCGTCGGCGGGAAGATGCTCGACGAGTTTCATTGCATGCTGATGCGGCACGTCGGGGTCTTTCATGCCTTGGAGGATATGCACCGGGCAGCCCGTCTCGATGATGCCGTCGAGCACCCGGTTGTCGCGGCCGTCCTCGATCAGCGCCTTGGTATAGATGTTCGGTTCCGGGCTGTATTGCGAGCGCTCTTCGAAATAGCCGCGCTCCGCAAGCGACTTCTTCTCCTTGGCCGTCAGGTGCGGCTCGATCAGTTCGGACGTGAAATCCGGTGCCGGCGCGATCAGCACCATGCCGTCAAGCTTCGGCCCGCCCTGCCGCGCAAGCTCCTGCGCCAGCCTGAGCGCGATCCAGCCGCCCATCGAGGAGCCGACGAGGAGCACGCGCTCGGGCGCGGCATGCCGCAGAACGGCAAGCGCCTCTTCCAGCCAGCGCGAGATCGTTCCGTCGCGGAAGCTGCCGCCCGAAAGTCCGTGGCCGGAATAGTCGAAACGAATGCAGGCGAGGCCGAGTTCGGCCGCCAGCCCGTCAAGCTCCACCGCCTTGGTGCCACTCATGTCGGAACGGTAGCCGGACAACCAGACGAGCGACGGCGCGCCGTCGCCAGCTTTTGCCGGGCGGACGAGGAGGGCGATCTCACGCGCCGCTTCGCCCTCGCCGACCGTCAGGAATTGCGGCGCGGGATGGGGCATCTGATCGGACATCGGTCAACTCCTGTTGTTTTGGCCTATAAAACAGATTCTTGGCAGGCTGACAGCAGGTGATTTTTCCGCTAAAGGATGATATCGACTCCGTTGCAGCGATGACGAGATACGTTTGTGCACCCTGATCGGGAGCGCGCCGCTGCAACGTTCCGAAACAACGCGAGGAGAATACGACCATTCGCAGACCTTTTAAGACCGATGCGCCCGTGAAGGACGGCCCGCGCTCGAACCGTGAAATCCGCATTCCCAAAGTTCAGCTGATCGCGGCTGACGGACAGAACATGGGCATCGTGCCCACCGACCAGGCCTTGAGAATGGCTGAGGAAGCCGGCCTCGATCTCGTCGAGATTTCCCCTAACGCCGAACCGCCGGTGTGCAAGATCCTCGATTTGGGCAAGCTGAAATATGCCAACCAGAAGAAGGCTGCCGAGGCGCGCAAGAAGCAGAAGATCGTCGAAGTCAAAGAAATCAAGATGCGCCCGAACATCGACACCCATGATTATGAGGTGAAGATGAAGGCGATGGGCCGCTTCTTCGATGAAGGCGACAAGGTCAAGGTGACACTGAAGTTCCGCGGCCGCGAAATGGCCCACCAGGAACTCGGCATGAAGCTTCTGCAGCAGGTCAAGGCCGATACGCTTGAGATCGCCAAGGTGGAAGCCGAGCCCAAGCTCGAAGGCCGCCAGATGATGATGGTACTGGCGCCGAAGTAAGCGCCAGATACCCTTTTGCCCAAGGCCGTCCGCAAGGGCGGCTTTTGTGCTTTCGGTAATGTGCATTGGGTCGGCGAAGATTCCTCTCGGGCCCCGTTGCACTTTCATGACGCTGCGGTTATAAGCGCGCGTCCGAACTGACCGGCAGGGCATGCCGTGGCAGTTTCGAATGCTTGCGGAACGGTTCGTCGCCGATGCCGCAGATCAACAACAAACGCTCCCGCACCTTGTTGCGACGGCCGGAGAACCGGACTGCGCGAGGAGGGCTTTTTGATGAAGCGCGCAGGGAGGACAGAAACGGAGTAGCAAAATGCCCAAGATGAAGACGAAGTCCTCTGCCAAGAAGCGGTTCAAGATCACCGCTACCGGCAAGGTCAAGGCGGCTGCCGCCGGCAAGCGCCATGGCATGATCAAGCGCACGAACAAGTTCATTCGCGATGCACGCGGCACCATGGTTCTGGCAGAACCCGATGGCCGCAAGGTCGTGAAGAACTATCTGCCGAACGGTCTCTGAGACTATTCCGGTAACGCGTTAGATTAAGGAGATCATGAAATGGCACGTGTAAAAAGAGGCGTCGCTGCCCACGCCAAGCACAAGAAGGTTCTGAAGCAGGCCAAGGGCTTCTACGGCCGTCGCAAGAACACCATCCGTACTGCCAAGGCTGCCGTCGACCGCGCCAAGCAGTACGCATACCGCGACCGCAAGGTCAACAAGCGCAACTTCCGCGCCCTCTGGATCCAGCGCATCAACGCTGCCGTCCGCGAATTCGGCCTGACCTATGGCCGCTTCATCGACGGCCTGAACAAGGCTGGTATCGAAGTCGACCGCAAGGTTCTCTCCGACATGGCGATCCATGAGCCGGAAGCATTCGGTGCGCTGGTTGCTGCCGCCAAGAAGGCCCTTGAATACCTCAAGGAAACCGGCACGGCTAACGAGTTTGAAGGCGCGGTTCGTTAACCAGCGCTTCCCAAGCTTTGAAGTTATGATTTTGGGAAACCCGCGCTGGTTTGGGCTAGTGCGGGTTTTTCTTTCTTTATATTCCTTGCGCCGGTCGGCGCCACCTGCCTCCCGATCCCCCGCCTGATACTGGACGGAAAGAAGTGACAATGTCAGATATCGACCAGCTCAACTCATCGCTGCTCGCGGAAATCGCTGCTGCCAATGACGAGGCAGCCCTGGAAGCCGTGCGCGTGTCCGCGCTCGGCAAGAAGGGTTCCGTCTCGGAGCTCCTGAAGACGCTCGGCGCCATGACGCCGGAGGAGCGCCAGACCCGGGGTGCCGCGATCAACGCGCTGAAGAATGCGGTGACGGACGCCATTGCCGAACGCAAGTCGGTGCTGAAGATGGTGGCGGTCAATGCGCGGCTGAAGGCCGAAACGGTCGATGTCAGCCTGCCGGTGCGATCCTCGCCGGCCGAGCGCGGCCGTATCCATCCGATCAGCCAGATCGTCGACGAGATCACCGCGATCTTCGCCGACATGGGCTTCTCGATCGCCGAAGGTCCCGATATCGAGACCGATTACTACAATTTCACGGCTCTCAACTTCCCCGAAGGCCATCCGGCCCGAGAGATGCACGACACCTTCTTCTTCAATCCTGACGAGAACGGTGAGCGCAAGGTGCTGCGCACCCATACCTCGCCGGTGCAGGTGCGCACCATGGAAGCGCAGAAGCCGCCGATCCGCATCATCATTCCCGGCAAGACCTACCGCCAGGACTCGGACGCCACGCACTCGCCGATGTTCCACCAGGTCGAGGGCCTTGTCATCGACAAGAAGGCCAATGTCGCCAACATCCGCTGGGTGCTCGAGGAGTTCTGCAAGACCTTCTTCGAAGTCGACAGCGTGACGATGCGCTTCCGCCCGTCCTTCTTCCCCTTCACCGAGCCCTCTTTCGAGGTCGATATCCAGTGCGACCGCTCCGGTCCGATCGTCAAGTTCGGCGAAGGCACCGACTGGATGGAGATCCTCGGCTGCGGCATGGTCCACCCGAACGTGCTGCGCTATGGCGGCCTCGATCCGGACGAATATCAGGGCTTTGCCTGGGGCATGGGCCTCGACCGCATCGCCATGCTGAAATACGGCATGCCCGACCTGCGCGACTTCTTCAATGCCGACGTCCGCTGGATGACGCATTACGGCTTCCGCCCGCTCGACATGCCGACGCTGTTCGGCGGCCTCAGCGCTTGAACGGAGAATTGGAACGATGAAATTCACGCTCTCCTGGCTGAAAGAGCATCTGGAAACGGATGCCACGCTCGATGAAATCTGCACCCGCCTCACCGAAATCGGGCTCGAGGTGGAGGATGTCGACGACAAGGCCGCCTTCAAGCCATTCGTCATCGCCAAGGTCCTGTCGGCGGAAAAACATCCGCAGGCTGATCGCCTGAAGGTGCTGATGGTCGACACCGGCGCCGGCGCGCCGGTCCAGGTCGTCTGCGGCGCTCCGAATGCGCGCGCCGGCCTCGTCGGCGCCTTCGCCGCACCCGGAACCTATGTTCCTGGTATCGACGTGACCCTTGCCGTCGGCAATATCCGTGGCGTCGAAAGCCGCGGCATGATGTGCTCCGAAAAGGAACTGCAAATCTCCGACAGTCACGACGGCATCATCGATCTGCCGGACGACGCGCCGGTCGGAAAGAGCTATGCCGCCTATGCGCATCTCGACGACCCGGTCATCGAAATCAATCTGACGCCGAACAGGCCGGACTGCACGTCGATCCACGGCATCGCCCGCGATCTCGCCGCTTCAGGCCTCGGTACGCTGAAGACACGCGCCGCGCCGAGCTTCGCCGTCGACGGTGATACGCCGGTCAAGTTGACGCTCGATCTCGACGATCCGAAACTCTGCCCCGGTTTTTCGCTTCGCCTCGTGCGTGGCGTCAGGAACGGCCCGAGCCCGCGCTGGATGCAGCAGCGGCTCCTCGCCATCGGCTTGCGCCCCATCAACGCGCTGGTCGATATCACCAACTACATGACCTTCGATCAGGGCCGGCCGATGCACGTCTTCGATGCCGCCAAGGTCACGGGCAATCTCACCGTCCGCCGCGCCAGGGAAGGCGAGACCGTGCTGGCGCTCGACCAGCGTGAATATAAGCTCGGTCCGAACAACGTCGTCATATCAGATGAAGACGGCATCGAATCGATCGGCGGCATCATGGGCGGCGAACATTCCGGCTGCGACGAGAACACCGTCGACGTGCTGATCGAGTCGGCCCTCTGGGACCCGATGAACATCGCCAAATCGGGCCGCAGCCTCGGCATCATCACCGATGCCCGATACCGTTTCGAACGCGGCGTCGATCCGGAATATATGGTTCCGGGCCTCGAACGCACGACGGAACTGGTGCTTGAGCTCTGCGGCGGCACGGCCGCACAGGCCGAGGTCGTCGGTTACAAGGGCTATGAGCCGAAGGTCGTCGATTTCCCCTATTCCGAGGTCACGCGCCTGACGGGCCTGGAGGTCTCGACGGAGGAAAGCAACGCGATCCTCGCCCGCCTCGGCTTCACGGTTTCCGGCTCCGGCGAACGCGTTTCGGTCTCGGTTCCCTCATGGCGCCCCGACGTCGACGGCAAGGCCGATCTCGTTGAGGAAGTCATGCGCATCCACGGCGTCGACAATATCAAGCCGGCGCCGCTCGAAAGCCATACCGCCGTCAACGGCAGGATCCTGACGACGCTGCAGATCCGCACCCGCGCGGCCAAGCGCGCTCTTGCCTCGCGCGGCATGCTGGAGGCCGTCACCTGGTCCTTCATTCCGGAGGATCAGGCAAAGCTCTTCGGCGGCGGCTCGGCCGCCCTGAAGCTCGCCAATCCGATCGCCGCCGAGATGTCCGATATGCGCCCCTCGCTGCTGCCGGGCCTGCTGACGGCTGCGCAGCGCAATGCCGACAAGGGCTATGGCGACGTGGCGATCTTCGAAGTCTCCGGCACCTATGAGAACGACCGGCCGGAAGGCCAGCGTCGCGTCGCCGGCGGTATCCGCCGCGGCACGGCCTCGCTTTCCGGCGCGGGCCGCATGTGGTCGAACACGGTGAAGGGCGGCGGCAAGCCGGTCGACGTCTTCGACGCCAAGGCCGATGCGCTTGCCGTCATCGAAGCCTGTGGCCTGCCGATGGGCAATATCCAGATCGAGCAGGGTGGCCCGGAGTGGTATCACCCCGGCCGTTCCGGCACGATCAAGATGGGACCGAAAGTCGTGCTCGGCTATTTCGGCGAATTCCATCCGCTGACGCTGGAAGCTCTCGACGTCTCCGGCGCTCTCTGCGGCTTCGAAGTCTACCTCGATGCCATGGCCGAGCCGAAGAAGAAGGCGACCCGCACCAAGCCGGCGCTCGATCTCTCGCCTTTCCAGGCGGTCAAGCGCGACTTCGCCTTCGTCGTCGACAAGACGGTCGAAGCCGGCGCCATCATCAAGGCTGCGACCAGCGCCGACCGCAAGCTCGTCACCGGCGTCAACGTCTTCGATATCTTCGAAGGCGCATCGGTCGGCGAGGGCAAGAAATCGGTGGCGATCGAGGTTCAGATCCAGCCGGTCGAGCGCACGTTGACGGACGAGGATTTCGAGGCGCTGACGCAGAAGATCGTGGCGAGCGTCACGAAATTTACCGGCGGCGTCCTGAGAAGCTGATCTTTCGGATCTTTGACGAGAATAAAAGACCGGCTGCGAAGGCAGCCGGTCTTTTCATCTGTGCAGATGGTACAGCTTGCTGACGATCACCCAGCGGCCTTCAATCTTCAGCAGTGAGAGGTAGTCGGTAAAGCGCATGCCCGCGAAGTCGTCGGTGACCTTGACGCTTGCCGCGTCGCCTTCGACATCGACGTTCTGGATGTCCATGAAGGGCTGTGTGCCGGGCGGGGCCGGTTCCTCCGCCAGGATCGCGGCGATGAACTCGTCCCGGGTCAGCCATTCGACGGCATTCTGGTAATAGCCGATAATCGAGCTTTGCGGGTGAAAGGCCTTCTTCAAGGCTGCCGCATTGGCGAAGGCCATGCCTTCGACATAGAGATGAACCGTCTGTTCGACCGCCTGCCTGTCCGACATCTTTCCGTTCTCCGAGATGACGTTAGATAGTTTTGCCGGCGGCAAAGGCAAGCCCGGCCGCTGCGTCAGGCCGGGCTCTTTCGATTACAGATTCGTCATGGCAAGCGAGGCATCCGAATAGCGTTTGCCGGCCACCTCGCCAGCGGGGATCGCCTTGCCGAGCTGCTCGATCTCGGCCGCGCTGAGCGTGATATCGGCGGCGGCGACGTTCTGTTCCAGGTGGTTGATCTTGCGCGCGCCGGGGATCGGCACGATGTCGTCGCCCTGGCTCAGCACCCAGGCCAGCGCCAGTTGTGCGGTCGTCACGCCCTTCTCGGCGGCGAGCTCTTCGAGCATTGCGACAAGGGCTGCATTGGCGTCGAAATTATCCGAATGGAAACGCGGCACCTGCCGGCGGAAATCGTCGGCGGCAAGGTCCTCCACTTTGCGGATCGCTCCGGTCAGGAAACCGCGGCCGAGCGGGCTGTAGGGCACGAAGCCGATGCCGAGTTCGCGGCAGGTGGCAAGCACATCCTCTTCGGGGTCGCGCGTCCACAGAGAATACTCGCTCTGCAGTGCCGCGATCGGATGGACGGCATGCGCACGGCGGATGGTGGCGCTGCCGGCTTCCGATAGGCCGAGCGCGCGCACCTTTCCTTCCCTCACCAGCTCGGCCATGACGGTGACCGTCTCCTCGATCGGCACGTTGGGATCGACCCGATGCTGGTAGAAGAGATCGATGGTGTCGATCCCAAGCCGTTTCAGCGAGGCTTCGGCGACCTCCCGCACATGCTCGGGGCGGCTGTCGACGCCGGCGATCGCGGCAGCGCCGCTCTGGCTGGTATCGATCTTGAAGCCGAATTTGGTGGCGATCACCACGCGGTCGCGGAACGGCTTCAGCACCTTTCCGAGAAGAAGCTCGTTGGTGAACGGACCATAGACCTCGGCAGTGTCGAAGAAGGTGACGCCGAGATCGACGGCGCGATTGAGCGTCCTCACCGATTCCGCTTCGTCGCTGGCGCCATAGGCGAAGCTCATGCCCATGCAGCCGAGGCCGACGGCAGAGACGGTCAGATCGTTTCCGAGTTTTCGGGTTTTCATGATGCGCTCCTTTTCTGAGCTGATTTGAACCGCTGAAGGGATCAAGGCGGTACGGGGCAGACCATATCGGGGCTGCATCAATCAGAAAACACATGCAATTTCTAACAAGTCGTTCTATAATTTCGATCAATGAACAGGACACAGCTCTCGCAACTCGCCGTTCTCGCCGCCGTCGCGGAACACCGCAGCTTCCGGGCCGCAGCCAAGGAACTGCTCGTCGCGCCGTCGGCGGTCAGCCATGCCATATCGAGCCTGGAAGAGAGTCTCGGCGTGCGGCTTCTGGCGCGCACAACCCGCAGCGTGGCGCCGACCGAGGAAGGCCGCCTGCTTCTCGAAAGGCTGCGTCCGGCGCTCGAGGAGATCGACATAGCGCTGGAAGCGGTCAACGATACGCGCGGCAAACCGGCCGGAAACCTGCGCATCACCGCGCCGCGCTTCGCCTCCGATATCCTGCTTGCCCCGCGCCTCGGCGATTTTCTCAATCTCTATCCTGATATCACGCTGGAGATCGCCAACGAGGACGGGTTTACCGATATCGTCAAGGAGGGTTTCGACGCCGGCATCCGGCTGGAGGAGAGCCTGGAGGCCGATATGATCGCGGTCAGGATCTCGCCCAATCTGACGACGGTCATCGCCGCTTCGCCGGAATATTTCGAGCGCTACCCGAAGCCGGAGCATCCGCGCGATCTGGCCCGCCACCGGTGCATCAAACGGCGCTTCACCAATGGCTCCATTTATCGCTGGGAATTCGAAAAGGACGGGCAGGAACTGATCGTTGCGGTCGACGGGCCGCTCATCGTCAGCGAGGACCGGTTGGCTCTCCTTGCGGCGCTGAACGGCGCCGGCCTCGCCTATCTCTTCGACATGCGGGTTCATGCCGAACTGGCGGCCGGCAGGCTCGTGCGGGTGCTGGAGGATTGGTGCGCGCCCTATCCCGGTCCGTTTGTCTATTATCCGAGCCGGCGGCAGATGCGGCCGGCGCTGCGCGCCTTCATCGATTTCTTCAGATATGTCGAGAGGGATGCGGGCGGCCGGTAAGGCCGGTCGGCCGCCTGTTCCCATCGGTGCGTCAGGCGGCTTTCGCCTTCTGGTTTGCCGCCGTCGTGGCAAGCCGCGACAGGGTCTTGTCGGTCGCCGTCTCCTCCTGCAGCGTCTGATCGAGCAAAGCGACGACGTCCTTGAGGCCGAGCGTCGCGGCCCAGGTCTTCAGCGTGCCGTAGCGGGCGATTTCATAATGCTCGACGGCTTGCGCGGCAGAGATCAGGCCGGCATCCAGCGCCGCCGTGCCCTTGAATTCTTCCATGATCTCTTCGCCTTCGGCGATAATGCCCTGGATTGCCTCGCAGGTTTTGCCCTGGGCGCGCTTGCCGATCTTCTCGAAAACCTGCTGGAGACGCTCGACCTGGCCCTCGGTTTCCTCGCGGTGCTTCTCGAAGCCCGCCTTCAGGTCGGAGGACTGGGCGGCGCGCGCCATCTTCGGCAGGGCGCGCAAAATCTGCCGCTCGGCAAAATAGATGTCCTTGAGCGTGTCGTAGAAGAGATCTTCCAATGTCTTTTCCTTGGCCATTTCCTCGATCCTTGTTCTGGGAAAAACCGCGAATGCGGCGACACATTAAGAAGAAAAGATCGTGCAAATTGTTCCGGATCGATTTCGGGTGGACTGGAAATAGGCTCCTTGCGATGGTTTCCCGTCATTCGAGGAGGGCAATGGCCGATGCGAAAACCAGGTTCGATGAAAGGTCTCGAGGATCTCGGGCGTGTGCGGCTGTCGCAAAACTTCTTTTTCCGCGATTTCCTGCATTCCGAAATCGCCGATTTCTACCGCATTCCCAACATTCCCGAGGATCCCGATCTGGCGATCGAGGCGGGCAGGCGGCTTTGCCAGGAATTGCTGGAGCCGCTGGAGACGACCTTCGGTCGCCTGCATATCCGCTCCGGCTATCGCTCGCCCGCCGTCAACCGCTTCGGCAACGAGAACAATCTGAATTGTTCGACCAATGCCGCCACTGCGGCGCATCACATCTGGGATATCAGGGATTTTGACGGCTGCATGGGTGCCGCGGTCTGCATTGCCGTGCCGTGGATGCTCGATCGCTACAGCGATGAAGGCGACTGGCGGCGGCTCGCCTGGTGGATTCACGACCACCTGCCTTATGCCTCGCTCTGCTTCTTTCCCAAGCTATGGGCCTTCAATATCCAATGGCATGAACGGCCGAAGCGGGTAATCCAGAGCTATGTCAGCCCGCGCGGCATGCTGACCAAGCCGGGCATGGCCAATTGGGAGGGCGACCATTCCGAATGGTATGGGGGATTTCCGGCATTCAGAAACTGATGCGGTAGCGGATGTGGCCGTCGCTTTCGACATAGCTGTCGTAGAGCGCGCGGGCCGTCTTGTTCTTTTCGCTCGTATGCCAGTAGAGCCGCGACCAGCCCTTCGTCTTGCTGAGCGCGATGAGATCGTCCATCAGCGCCCGCCCGACACCCTTGCCGCGCGCATCGGGATCGACGAAAAGATCTTCGAGATAGCAGTCCCGGGTGCGGATCCAGGTGCCCTCATGCGTGAGATAGAGTGCAAATCCCATCAGCCGGCCATCGACTTCGGCGACGCGCATCGCGATCGCCGACGCCGGATCGAAAACCCGGCGCCATGTCTGATCGGTGATATCGGCATCGACCGTCACTTCGTAGAAGGCGAGGTAGGCCGCCCAGAGTTCGCGCCAGCGGACCTCATCCTCGGGGCGGGCATCGCGTATCGTCACGGTCATGGGCTTTCCTTCTTCAGGCGCCGGCTTCGTCGAGCAGCGCCATCGCTTCTTTGGTGAGCGAAAGTGTCGCCGATTTCACCAGACTTTCAAGCTGTGAGAGACTGGTCGCACTGGCAATCGGCGCCGTCACGCCCTTCTTGCGCAGCAGCCAGGCGAGCGCGATTTCCGCGGGCTTGGCGCCGGTCTCGGCCGAAACTTTGTCAAGTGCTGCCAGGATGCGCAGGCCCTTAGCGTCGAAATATTGCGAAACGCGGCCTTCGCGGGCGCGGCCCTGCGTATCGGCCTTGCTGCGGTATTTGCCGGTGAGGAAGCCGGCGGCGAGACTGAAATAGGTGATGACGCCGATATCCTGCCTGACGCAGAGTTCGGCGAGCGGCCCCTCGAAACTGGCGCGCTCGTAGAGATTATATTCCGGCTGCAGCACATCGTATCGCGGCAGGCCGGCCTTCTCGGCGGCATCGAAGGAGGCCTGAAGCAGCGCGGCATCGTAGTTCGAGCAGCCGATGGCGCGGATCTTGCCCTGCTGTTTCAGCTTGGCAAAGGCGCCGAGCGTTTCCTCGTGCGGCGTATCGGCATCCGGCCAGTGCGCGAGATAGAGGTCTATGTGGTCGGTCTGCAGCCGGCGCAGCGAATCCTCGACCGCCTTCAGAATGTAGGCCGCCTTCAGTGTCTTTCCCTGACCCATGTCCGAGCCGACCTTGGTGATGATGACGGCCTTGTCGCGGGAAATCCGGGATTGCTTCAGCCAGCGTCCGATGATCTCCTCGGAATCGCCGCCCTTGTTGCCGGGAACCCAGGAGGAATAGACATCCGCCGTGTCGATCGTGTTCAGGCCCGCATCGAAGAAGGCGTCGAGAATGGCGAAGGACGTTTTCTCGTCGGCCGTCCAGCCGAAGACATTGCCGCCGAAGACGATCGGCGAGACCGAAAGACCAGTTTTTCCAAGCCGGCGCATTTCCATGACGCTCTCCAAATGAATGAAATGATTTGAAATTGCGGATGCGGCAGAACGCCGTCCCGCAGCATGATGCCGAAAGCGTCAGCGCTTTTCGGCCATCACGCTCTGACTGCCCAGCATAACCTAGCGCGATCCCGGCGTCAGGGAAGCCAAACTTCCGTGATTTCGCCCCGCGCCATTGCGCCGCAGCGGGCGCCTGAATATGGTTCGCGGAAATCAGCTTGGGAGATTGGGATCATGTTGCGCTTCGGTATCATTTCAACCGCCAAGATCGGCCGCGACAATGTCGTTCCTGCGATCCAGGATGCGGAGAACTGCGTCGTCACGGCGATTGCGAGCCGCGATCTCGCGCGCGCAAGGGAGATGGCGGACCGCTTCTCGGTGCCGCATGCCTTCGGCTCCTACGAGGAGATGCTCGCCTCCGACGTGATCGATGCCGTCTATATTCCGCTGCCGACCTCGCAGCACATCGAATGGTCGATCAAGGCTGCCGATGCCGGCAAGCACGTGCTCTGCGAAAAGCCGCTGGCGCTGAAGGCGGCCGATATCGACGAAGTGATCGCTGCCCGCGACCGCAACCGGGTGATCGTCACTGAAGCCTATATGATCACCTATTCCCCGGTCTGGCAGAAGGTACGTTCGCTGATCGATGAGGGCGCGATCGGCTCGCTCAAGCATGTGCAGGGCGCCTTCACCTATTTCAACCGCGACGCCGCCAACATGCGCAACATCCCCGAACTCGGCGGCGGCGGCCTTCCCGATATCGGCGTCTATCCGGTCATGAGCACGCGTTTTTCCACCGGCAAGGAGCCGCTCTGGATTCAGGCGATCACCGAGCGCGATCCCGATTTCGGCACCGATATCTATTCCAGCGTCAAGGCCGATTTCGGCGACTTCGAGCTGAGCTTCTATGTCTCGACGCAGATGGCCAACCGCCAGGTCATGGTCTTCCATGGCACCGACGGCTACATCGAGGTCAAGTCGCCCTTCAATGCCAATCGCTGGGGGCCGGAGGAGATCGAGCTTGCCGACCGCAGCCACAATGAATCGCGCATCTTCCGCTTCCAGGACAGCCGCCAATACAAGCGCGAGGTCGAGGCCTTCGCCCGGGCAGCAAAGGGCGGCAAGGAAGAGATCGTCACGCTGGAAAATTCGAAGCTGAACCAGAAGGTGATCGATGCGATCTACCGCGCCAGCGAGAAGGACGGCTGGGAAGCCGTCTGATTATTCCGCGCGGAAGACGAAGCGCGAATAGCCGAAGAAGCTGAAGACCATGGCGGCGACGCTGGCAACCACCATCGCCGCAAGCGGCTGTAGCGCCGGCAGCGAAAGCAGAAGCGCGGAATAGAGCCCGTAATTGACGAGCGCCGCCGTGACGCCGACCGAGCCGTAACGGAAGCCTTCGGCGGCGAGCGAGCGGCCGGAGCGATCGAAGGTGAAGTTCCGGTTGAAGACCCAGGTTGACGCCATGGCGAGGGCGATCGCGATGAGCCGGGCCAGGAAAGGCCCGAGCGGTGTCAGCGCCAGCAGCGCCGACAGCACGCCCGCATCGACGAGAAAACCGATGCCACCGGCAATCGCGAAGCGGATGAGCTTTTTCATGCCGCGTCCGCCTTGCCGCGGCCGGCGCGGGGCGCAGGCGCTACGTCGCCATCCAGCAGCTTGGCCGCGCCTGGCGTCTCCAGGCTCATATAATGGATGCGCAGCTGTTCGGCGCGGGCGCGGGCGACGGAATCGAGGATGACGCCGGCGGTGAACAGCATGAAGGAAATCATCATCAGCGCCATCGACAGCACCCAGGTCGGCATGCGGCTGACGAGGCCCGTCTCGAAATATTCCGCCAGCACCGGCGTCATGAATCCGAGGCTTGCCAGCATGAAGGCGGCGCTGATCGCGCTGAAGAAGGCGAAGGGCCGCGTCTCCTTCATCAGCATCGCAAACATCCAGAGGATCTTGCCGCCGTCGCGGAAGGTCGAAAGCTTGGAATGCGAACCCTCCGGGCGGCGGCCATAGTCGAGCTCCAGTTCGCTGACCGGCAGCTTCAGCCGGGAGGCATGCACCGACATTTCGGTCTCGATCTCGAAGCCGCCCGACACAGCCGGGAAGCTCTTGACGAAACGGCGCGAGAAGGCGCGGTAGCCGGAGAAGATATCGGTGAAATCAGGGCCGAAGATCGTCCGGTAGAGCACGTTGAAAAGCCGGTTGCCGAGCGCATGGCCGTGACGGCCGGCATCGGCATGCACGCCGCGCCGCGTTCCCACAACCATGTCGGCGCGCTCCGTCAGCAGCGTGCGCACCAGTTCTTCGGCGTCGCCGGGCGCATAAGTCCCGTCGCCGTCGGCCATGATGTAGATGTCGGCATCGATGTCGGCGAACATGCGGCGCACCACATGACCCTTGCCCTGCCGCCGTTCGCGTACCACGTGCGCGCCGGCCAGCATCGCCTGCAGCGCGGTCCCGTCGGTGGAATTGTTGTCGTAGACGTGGATCGCTGCATCCGGCAGGATCGCTCGGAAGCCTTGCACCACGGGGCCGATCGTCGCCGCCTCGTTGTAGCAGGGAAGCAGGACGGCGATATCAAGATTACCGGTACGCGATCGGGCCATGACTTTACTCGTTACACAGAAGCCGTGCCGAGCCTAACCCACTCGGCGTTAATAAGACGCTATGACGCAGGCGAAATCGGCGGTGGCCGGAGACGGCTTTACACTTTCTTGATCGGCGGGGGCTAAGGTTCAGCGATCTGGGAAACGAACTGCTAACCACATGAATGCCGTGCAGCCGATCGCCAATGCATTATCCGCGACTGAAGCCCATCGCAGTGGAGTACGCGGCCTGCTGACGCGGCTGTGGCCGGCCGTCACCGCCTACAGCATCATTCTTGCCGCCGTCATCGTCGTCACCAGGCTTTCCGGCGCCACCGATTATGTCGGTCCCGACAATGACGATGGCATGCGTCTCGTCGAGGTTCGCGATTTTCTCGCCGGCCAGGGCTGGTTCGATCTGATGCAATACCGGCTCGGTCTCGGCGGCGGCACGCTGATGCACTGGTCGCGGCTGATCGATCTGCCGATCGCCTCGCTGATCTGGTTCTTCGGCCTGTTTGCGCCGCGCGAGACGGCCGAGGCGCTGGCGCTCGCCATCTGGCCGGTGTCGCTCATCCTGCCGGCAATGCTTGCCATGGCCGTTGCCGGCCGGCGGATCGGCGGTGTCGCCGGCATGCATATCAGCCTCGGCATGACCTGCTTCGTGATCTACACCGGCAATCGTTTCGCGCCCGGCGCCATCGACCATCACAATGCGCAGCTGGCGCTGGTCGCGACGATGACGGCGATGCTGCTGGATCCGCAGCGTCGCGGCTGGAGCTATGCGGTTGCCGGCATCGCCGCGGCTGTCGCCATTGCCATCGGCGCCGAGACGACGCCCTTCGTCGCCGCCGTCTGCCTGGCCGTTGCCGTGCTCTGGGCATGGGAGGGCCGGGATTTCGCCGTCGCCGCCCAGTCCTTCGGCCTGGCGCTGGCGATTGCAATCAGCATCCTGTTCTTCGCCACGGTGCCGCCTCGGCTCTATTCCATGGTCACCTGCGACAATCTCTCGCTCGGCTATTACAGCCTTGCGGCGATCGGTGGCGGTCTTCTGCTGTTCTGCGCGGTTTTTGCGAGCCGCCTTGCCCGCCCCATGCGCTTTCTGGCGCTGGCCGTCGTCGGCGCCGGCGTTCTCGGCTCGGCGATCGTGATCGCGCCGCAATGCCTGAGCGATCCGCTGGCTGGCCTCGATCCCATGCTGGTCGAGCTCTGGCTGAGGAATGTTTCCGAAGCGAAGTCGGTCTTTGCGCTGGCGCGCACCGAGCCCTTCGATGTCGGCGCCTTCTATGCGGCCGGCCTCTTCGGCATCGCCGTCTGCATCTTCCGCATCGTCCAGCGCGACCGGGCCCAGATCCATCTGATCCTGCTTTTCCTGCTCGCCATCTGCTGGGGCATAGCGCTGGTGCAGGTGCGCGGCTCGCCCTTCTCCAACCTGCTCGCCATCCTGCCGCTTAGCCTGCTGATCATCGATATCAGGCGCATCTCCAACGGCGACAGCGAGAATGTCGCCGCCGCCTTCGTCTATATAATGACGGTGTTTGCGAGCGTACCGGCCGCCTGGGCGGTCGGTGGGGGGCTTCTGTCGATGCAGCTGGGGAACGACGGGCAGAAAAAGGTTGCCGAACCGGCCAAGGAGCATTCCTGCAACTCAAGGCAGGCGCTGGCGCCGCTTGCCGGGCTTCCTGCCGGCCTCGTCTCCGCTCCGGCGGAAATGGGTGTTTCCATTCTCCGCTTCACGCAGAACCGGGTTCTCGCGGCGCCCTATCATCGCGATCAGGGCGGCATGCTGACGGAGCTGCATATCGGCATGGCTAAACCGCAGGAGGCGGAATCTTTTCTGAAGGGGGCGGGCGTGACCACGCTCGCTTTCTGCCCTGACGATCCGCAGACGCGCCAGCTCGCCAGATTGAAGCCGGATGGGCTCTATGCCGAACTCGGCAAGGGCAATATTCCGCCTTATCTCGAGCCCCTCCCGAAACCGGCGGGGGCAGGCGTGCAGTTCTTTCGCTATCGGCCGGCGGCGAATTGACGCCGGCAGCGGTCTTTACTGAAAGACGCGCAGTGCACGAAGACGCGCGCTGGCATAGAGGCCGAGCACGAAAAGGATGAGGCCGCCATTATAGCCGAGGATGGCATAGAGGAGCGCCAGAAGCGAAACCGGCCCGGGCGAAAATATCGCCGCCAGCGCGAAGGTCATCCCGATCAGCGCGGCGACCAACGCGATCACGCCGGCCGAGCGCATTTGCCCGGCGCTGATGCCCAATGCTGCTGCTGTGAGAATAATCATTTCAGCACCTTCCCAGAGAGAACGAGGGGAAGCATAGGAAGCGCCAACTAACAAAGATTTACCGGCCAAGTTCGCCGAAAAGCCTTTGCTTTGCGGTGGTTAGCAATCCCTTTCGGGTAAAACGCAAAGTCTAACGATGCGTTCCGCGAGGAAACTAATTTTTCCCGATTTTGTTGTTCTCGGCGAAACTGCAACAATGACATGTATGGAATACTCGGTCTGACGGCAGCATCCAACAGCCGGGAAAACAGGTCTCGGCCGGCATCGCGACCTTCCCGTTTCCCGCGGATGGTCATAGAAAGAAGGCATGAGCAACGTCTTCGACAGCGATTCGCCGACCAACCTTGCCGAATATTCGGTTTCGGAGCTTTCCGGCTCGATCAAGCGCACCGTCGAAACGGCTTTCGACCAGGTGCGCGTGCGCGGCGAAATATCAGGTTATCGCGGTCCGCACTCTTCGGGCCATGCCTATTTCTCCTTGAAGGATGACCGCGCCCGCATCGATGCCGTCATCTGGAAGGGCACCTTCTCACGCCTGAAGTTCCGTCCGGAAGAGGGCATGGAAGTCATCGCCACCGGCAAGGTCACCACCTTCCCGGGCTCCTCGAAATACCAGATCGTCATCGAGACGCTGGAGCCCGCCGGCGCCGGCGCGCTGATGGCGCTGATCGAGGAGCGCAAGCGCAGGCTTGGCGCCGAAGGCCTGTTCGATGCCGCCCGCAAGAAGCGGCTGCCCTTCATGCCCAAGGTGATCGGCGTCGTCACCTCGCCGACCGGCGCCGTGATCCGCGATATCCTGCACCGCATCTCCGATCGTTTCCCCGTGCATGTCCTCGTCTGGCCGGTCAAGGTCCAGGGGGAGGGGTCCGGCGAGGAGGTGGCGAACGCAATCCGCGGCTTCAATGCGCTGGAGCCGGGTGGCGCGATTGCCCGTCCCGACGTGCTGATCGTCGCACGCGGCGGCGGCAGCCTGGAAGATCTCTGGAGTTTCAACGACGAAATCGTCGTGCGCGCCGCGGCCGAAAGCCGGATACCGCTGATCTCGGCCGTCGGTCACGAGACCGACTGGACGCTGATCGATTATGCCGCCGATGTCCGCGCCCCGACGCCGACCGGTGCCGCCGAAATGGCCGTGCCCGTCAAGGCGGAGTTGGAGGCGCAGGCCGCCGCTCTTGCCGCGCGCCTGCAGGGCTGCATGAACCGGCAGATGGATCAGCGCCGCCAGTCCGTCCGCGCCCTGATGCGGGCACTGCCGTCGCTCGATCAGCTTCTCGCTTTGCCGCGGCGCCGCTTCGACGAGGCAGCCGCCGGCCTCGGCCGCGGGCTGGAACTCAACACCATCAACAAGCGCCGCGGCTTCGAGCGTGTCGCCTCGCATCTGCGCCCTGATGTGCTCTCCAACCGCATCGCCGAGCGCCGCCAGCTTCTGAACGAGCGCATGGCGCGGGCCGAACGCACCGTCGAACGCCTGCTCGACCGTTCGAAGTCCCGCATCGACCGCGCCGAGGCCATCCTCGCATCGCTGCCCACCCGGCTGAAGACGCAGACCGATCGCGGCCGCGAACGTCTCGGCAATCTCACGCGCCATGCCGATACGGCGATCCGCCACCAGCTGACGCGCGCCCGCGCCGAGCTTTCCGCGCAGGACCGCGTGCTCCAGTCGCTCTCCTATAAGAATGTGCTGAAGCGCGGTTACGCCGTCATTCGCGATGAAGATGACAGGCCGGTCTCGCAGGCCGCAGCTCTCTCCGCCGGCATCGGCATCGCCATCGAATTCGCCGATGGCCGCGTCGGCGCGATGACGACGGAAGGCGGCACTCCACCTGTCGGCGCCAAGAAACGCAGTGCAAAACCTGCGGATCCAACGAAACAGGGAAGCCTGTTCTGACAATGCGGATCCTGCTGGTGCTTGCCCATCCGCTGCCGGACAGTTTTGCCGCCTCGGTGGCGCGCACCGCTCGCGAAGCCTTGGAAGCCTCCGGCCATGTCGTCGACCTGCTCGATCTCTATGCCGAGGATTTCGATCCGCGCCTGTCCGAGGCGGAACGCCGCGCTTATTTCGACGTGCCTTATGATACTTCGGCCGTCGCCGATGCCGTAGCCCGGCTGCGGTCGGCCGACGGGCTCGTCCTTGTCTTTCCGCAATGGTGGTTCAATTTTCCGGCTATCCTGAAAGGGTTCTTCGATCGCGTCTTCGCGCCCGGCGTGGCCTTCACCCACGATGCCGCCGGCGGCCGCATCGTGCCTCAGCTTACCAATATCAGGCTGCTCTATGCGCTGACGACGACGGGCTCGCCCTGGTGGCTGGTGCATCTCTACATGGGCAATCCCGTTCGCCGCCTGCTGAAGCGCGGCATCGCCAATTTCTGCTCGAAGAAGCTCGTCTTCCGCATGCTGAGCCTGCACGACATGGACCGGGCGACGGAGGCCAGGCGCAAGGCGCATCTGGAGCGTGTCCGCAAGGCGCTTGCCGCCGTCTGATTATTCGAAATCCGACAGGAATTTCTTCAGCAGCCGGTCGAACTCGGCCTTGTCCTCGGCTGTCAGATTGCGCGTCAAGCGCTGCTGGTTGGCGACATGGGCGCCGACCGCCTCTTCGACGGTCGCGAGGCCCTTTTCGGTCAGCGCGATCAGCACGCTGCGCCTGTCTTCCGGATTGAGGATGCGCTCGACGAGGCCGGCTTTCTCCAGCTGGTCGATCCGGTTGGTCATCGTGCCGGAGCTGACCATCGTCATCTCCAGAAGTTCGCCCGGCGAGAGCCGGTGCGGCGCGCCGGAGCGGCGAAGCGTGGCCAGCACGTCGAAGGCCGAGGTGGAAAGCCCGTGCTTCATGAGCGCGGTTTCCACTTCGCGGCCGAGATGGGTGCCGAGACGCTTCAGCCGCCCGAGGATGCCCATCGGTTCGACGTCGAGGTCCGGCCGCTCGCGCCGCCACTGCGCCAGGATCCTGTCGACGTGATCTTGCTTCCCTTCACTCATGTCACATCGATAACAGGCGATATCTTGACGTCAAGATAAATTGCGCTATGTTGAATTTATCTTGACGTAGAGATTCTTGATATGAAGACAAACTCGCGATATCTGGCCGATGTGCTGATCACCGCCGTCGCTCCGGCCATCTGGGGCAGCACCTATTTCGTCACGACATCCTTATTGCCGCATGGCTATCCGCTGACCGTTGCGATGCTGCGCGCCCTGCCGGCGGGCCTGCTTCTGCTGCTCATCGTCCGCAAGCTGCCGACCGGTGTCTGGTGGGGCCGGGCCTTCATTCTCGGCGCGCTCAACTTTTCATTCTTCTGGGCGATGCTCTTCGTTTCGGCCTATCGGCTGCCGGGCGGTGTGGCGGCCACCGTCGGCGCCGTGCAGCCGCTGATTGTCATCGCCTTGTCGCGCCTTTTCCTCGGCAAACCGATCCGTTTTCTCGCCGTCGTCGCCGGCCTGATCGGCATGTCAGGGGTGGCGCTGCTGGTGCTGACGCCGAATGCGGCACTCGATCCAGTCGGCATCGCCGCCGGTCTTGCCGGCGCGGTGTCGATGGCCTTCGGCACGGTGCTGAGCCGCCATTGGCAGCCGCCCGTTTCCAGCCTGACCTTCACGTCATGGCAGTTGACCGCCGGCGGCATCCTGCTCGTGCCCGTCGCCTTGCTGCTGGAGCCGGCGCTTCCCATGCCGACGACAGAAAATATTCTCGGCATTGCCTATCTCGGCCTGATCGGTGCGGCCTTCACCTATCTGCTCTGGTTCCGCGGCCTGTCGCGCATCGAACCCTCGGCGGCCGCATCGCTCGGCTTTCTCAGCCCCGTCGTTGCAACCCTGCTCGGCTGGCTGGCGCTCGGCGAGAGCCTGACGCCGGCGCAAATCGCCGGCTTCGCCATGGTGCTCGCCAGCGTCTGGCTCAGTCAGCGGACGATGATGCCGGTCAGGCCCACTCGCCCTGGCGCATCACCGCAACCCGCGATCCGTCAGGCTTGACGCCGTCGATATCGACCTTGTCGGAGCCGATCATCCAGTCGATATGGATGAGGCTGGAATTGCCGCCCTGCGCCTTGATTTGTTCCTGGCTCAAGGTCGCGCCATCGAGGAAGCATTTGGAATAGCACTGGCCGAGCGCGATGTGGCAGGAGGCGTTTTCGTCGAACAGCGTGTTGTAGAACAGGATGCCGCTCGCCGAGATCGGGGAGGAATGCGGCACGAGCGCCACTTCGCCGAGCCGGCGCGCGCCTTCGTCGGTATCGAGCACCTTGTTCAGCACCTCTTCGCCGCGCGACGCCTTGGCCTCGACGATGCGCCCGCCTTCGAAGCGCACCTGGATGTTGTCGATCAGCGTGCCCTGATGCGACAGCGGCTTGGTGCTGGAAACATGACCTTCGACGCGCAGCGCATGCGGCGTCGTGAACACCTCTTCGGTCGGGATATTCGGATTGCAGGTGATGCCGTTCTTGGCTGTGGAAGCGCCGCCATGCCACTCGTGACCATCGGCGAGACCGACGGTCAGGTCCGTGCCCGGTCCCGTGAAATGCAGCGAGGCGAAGCGCTCGCCGTTCAGCCAGGCGGAGCGTTTGGCAAGGTTGGCATTGTGCTCGGCCCAGGCGGCGACGGGGTCGCTGACATCGACGCGCGAGGCGGCAAAGATCGCCTTGGCGAGCTTGGCGATCGCGATCGGTTCAGGATCGTCGGGGAAGACCACCTTGGCCCAGGAAGGGTTGGGATAGGAGACGATGTTCCAGTTGATGTCGAAATTCGAGATCTTTTCCAGCGCCGGCTTATAGGCGGTGGAGGTGGCGCGATTGGCGCGGCCGACCTTGCCGGCATCCTGCTCGGACAGCAGCATCGGATTGTCGCCGGCGATTGCAAGACGGGCCGCCCCGTTGGCATAGGCCTTGGCCATGCCCTCGTAGAGCCAGCCCGAAGCGCGGTCGAAACTTTCGTCGCTGCCGTACTGATAGCGCGCCAGCGTCGTTTCCTCGTCGGAATAGAAGGCGCTCACCAGCCCTGCGCCGGCCCGATAGGCCTCTCTGGTGATCAGGCGGACGAGCGGCAGCGCCACCACGGGCGCGGTGATCACCAGATCCTGGCCTTTCTGCAGCTGAAGGCCGACCTTGACGGCGACCTCGGCAAGCTTTTCCAGCTTGGCGGGATCAACGGTGTTCTGGGTCTGGGACATGAAATTCATGGTGCAACCTGCCTCTTGTCGACGGTGGGAGGCTGGAAGACTTAGACCCGTTTGCGGCGAAATTGAAGCGTGCCGCATCCGAATTGACAGCGGCCGGATGCCTGTCCGGCCGCTTGGCGCGCCTCAAGCGGCAGCGGGCAGCCTGAGCAGGATCGAGTTATGTTTCTCCAGGAACTCCGTAAGCCGCTGCGGATAGTCCTCGCCAACCGCTGCCCGAACGCTTGCCCGCGCCGACAGCGCCGTGCGCCAGCGCTTGACCCGATCGAGCCCGTCGAAGATGCCGCTGTCGCCGAGCGTATCGAAAAGATCGAAATAGCGGAAAACCGGCGCGAAGACGGCGTCGACGAGGCTGAAGCTGCCGCCGGCGAAATAGGGTCCGTCCGCCAGCGCGGCCTCGATCGTTGCGAATTTGGCGGCGAGCGCCTTGCGCTTGGCTTTCAGCTGCGCCGCATCCTGTGCCGTTTCATAGCCCCAGAGATCGGAGAGCACGGACGAGCCGAATTCCATCCAGCCGCGGTGGTGGGCGCGAGTCAAAGGGTCCGCCGGATGCAGGGCGGCGCCTGCCTGCGTTTCCTCCAGATATTCGCAGATGACGCTGCTTTCGAACAGCACGGCCTCGCTGCCGTCTTCCTCCTCGATCCTGAGCAGCGGCACTTTGCCGAGCGGCGAGATCTTCAGGAACCAGTCGGGTTTGTCGGCGAGATCGATGTTGATGCGTTCGAAGGGCACGCCCTTTTCGAGAAGCGTTATCGCGGCACGCTGCACATAGGGGCAGAGGTGATGGCTGATGAGGGTAAGCCTGCTCATGAAAAATCTCCTGGCGGTTTGCGGAAGGGATCGGCTGTCTCAAATTGCATGCATATGCATCTAATATCGCTTGCGGCGAAATTCAAGATAGATGTAATTGCATTTATGTCCGAGAAAATGCCCAAACCCAGCGAAGCCGTCATTTCAGCCTGGACGCATGTCATGCGCGCCCGCGAGCGCCTGCTCGGCGCGATCGAGGCCGATCTGAAGGCGGCCGGCATGCCGCCGCTTGCCTGGTACGACGTGCTGTGGGAACTGGCGCGTTCGCAATCCGGCCGGCTGCGTCCCTATGAGATCGAGGAGCGGACATTGCTGACGCAGTATAATCTTTCCCGCCTGCTCGATCGGCTGGAAAGAGAGGGCCTGGTCCGGCGCGAGATCTTCGCCGAAGATGGACGCGGCCGCTGGATCGTCATCACCGAAGCCGGGCGTCAGCTGCGCGAGCGCATGTGGGTGGTCTACGGCAGATCGATCGAGACCCATATCGGCGGCAAGCTTGCCGAAAGCGAGGCGAGGTCGATCGCCGGCCTGCTCGACCGCTTTCTGTAGTGCCTGTCATCGGGAAATATGTGGCGGGTTCGGCATCATGCTCCGGTCAGGCGATCAGCGGCGCGGCGACGGCGTTGAGCACCTTCAACGCCTCCTTCGGATCGAGCCGCACCTGAAGCCCGCGCTGCCCGCCGTTGATATAGACGAGCGGTTCGGCCAGGGCGGCCTCCTCGATCGCCGTCGGCACCATCTTCTTCTGGCCGAAGGGGCTGATGCCGCCGACATGATAGCCCGTCAGCCGCTCGGCATCGGCGGGCTTCATCATATTGGCCGACTTGCCGCGGAAGGCGCTCGCAAGCTTCTTCATGCTCACTTCGCGATCCGACGGCACGACCACGCAGACCGGCTTGCCGTCCACCTCCGCCATCAGCGTTTTCAGCACCCGTTGCGGTGCCTCGCCCAAAGCCTCCGCCGCCTGCAGGCCGACGCGTTCGGCGCCGGGGTCGTAGTCATAGGCGTGGACGGAGAAAGCGACGCCCGCCTGGGAAAGAACCTGTGTCGCGCGGGTGGTCTTGGACATGGCTCAGCGCTCGAAAGCACCGGCGTAAATCTCCGGCTTGAAGCCGACGAGCAGCTTGCCCTTTGTCTCCAGCACCGGCCGCTTGATCATCGACGGCTGGTCGAGCATCAGCGCGATTGCCTTTTCCCGCGTCAGGTTTTCGCGTTCGGCATCGGGCAGTTTCCGGAAGGTGGTGCCGGCGCGGTTGAGCACGGTATCGAGGCCGGCTTCGTCGATCCAGGCTTCCAGATGGGCGCGGTCGATGCCCGATGCCTTGTAGTCGTGAAACGCATAGGCGACATCATGCGCTTCCAGCCAGCTGCGAGCCTTCTTCATCGTGTCGCAATTCTTGATGCCATAGATGGTGACGGCCATGCCGGATCGATCTCCCTGTGATGACAGCGGGATAACATGCGCAAAGCCCGGCGCAAACGCCGTGCGGCGTTTTATCCCCCAGCGCGTCGATCCCGCCCGGCTCAATTCTCCAGCGCGCCGGCCCTGCGTGAAGCCTTGCTGGCGCTACCGCAGGCGATCTTCATCAGGTCGCCGCGCCGCCGCACCAGCCGGTCGGAGGTGCGGGTCAGGACCAGCCCATCCTGCGGCGCATGCAGGTCAAGGCTGCCGCCCGGCTGGCCCGGCCGGGTGACGATCGTCGCCAGAAGGTCGCCTTCCGCAACGCGCTCGCCGATATCGCGATGGAAGAGTACAGCCCCGCCTTCGGGCGCGCGAAGGATCTCGATATTGTCGAGCGGCACGGCCGGACCGGAAAATGCCGCGGCCGCCGTCCCGCCCCGGACGATTCCCCGCGCCGCGAGGAAATGCCAGAGCCCGTCCGCATCCTTTCTCGCCAGCACCGGATCGACGTCGCGCTTGCCGCGCAACTCGACGGTGACGGAGAGTTTGCCGGGCAGCCGCGACCGGCGCTCGCCGGGAACTTCATATTTCCATGCAAAGCCGACAGCCTCCTCGAAGGCGGAGCTTTCGCCGTCCGAAAGCAGCACGGCCTCCATGTCGAGCGCGGCAGCGAGATCGGCCGCCTCCGGCCAGAAGGCCTCGTCGATATAGGCATATTGCAGGGATTCGTCGTCGCAATGCAGGTCGAGGACCAGATCGGCGCCGAGCGCCATATGCAGAAGCTGCCGCTTCAAACTATCGGTAGCCGGATAATCATCGAGATCTTCGACCAGCTCGGCGCGATCGGCAATGGAGATCAGCGGGAAATCCCGGTTGAAATTGGTGCGGGAGCCGAGGTCGAAACGGCCCTGCAGCTCGCCGAAATGCGATTGCGCCGCACCGATCGGATTGGCCTGCGGCACGATGGTGATGTCGCCGGCGATCCGGCCTTCGCCTTCCGCCTGCCGCAGCCTCTCGCAGAGGAAATGCAGGAGCGCCGTTCCCGGCAGTTCGCCGGCATGAAGGGCGGCCTGGATATAGGTTCTCGGCGCCTTCGGATCGTCCCCCGTAAAGCGCAGCACCGGCAGCCGCCACTCCGTTCCCGGTGTGTCTCCCGGGATGATGATCTCTGAAATGTCCATGGGGTCATTGCTCCCTGCTTGAATCAGGTCCAGGCTTCCCGAGCTTTATGCGCGGAAACCGAGGAAGCGCAAGCCTTGCTCCTCCTGTGCTGCCTTCAACCGAGCAGCGGCCAGCGATCGATGATGTGGTGCTCGGTGTTTCCGAGAACGCTATGAATGAGCAGAAACTCATGCGCAGTCCAGGAAACCGGTTGATCGAGGCGCGTCGGCGGCACCGCCTTGCGGTCATAGAGCAGCGTCATATGCGGCGTGAATTGGCGATCGATATTGTGACGCAAGCCGGTATTGTGCATGCCGACGCCCAACTGGACATGCAGGCGCATGAGCGGCATCAGTCCGCCTTCGCTGCAGAGCACCAGCGGCCGCGCCTTGCCTTCCCGCCTGAAGCTCATGATCCTGTCGAAGGTTACCGCAATCGGCGCTCCTTCGACTGTGGCGCCGGCCTGGCATGCCGCAAAGATCACGTCCTCCGGCAGCGCCTCATAGTCACCGATCCCGATAACGCTCACATGCAGCGTCGTCAGGCGCGGCTTTGCGGAAAGGGAGAAAGCTTTGCCATAATCATGGGCGATCGAAGCCGCTTGCGGTTCGACGATCGGAGGAGGGCAGAGCGCGAAGAAAAGCCGATGCCAGCCGATGTGGCTTTCATCCGGCCCGCCACGCCGATTTTGCCCATGGCCGAAATCGAAGGAAATCTGATTCATGATCTGTCAGGTCGTCATGACCCACCTCGTCGTTCCAACGCGATCGAAAATACGCCGGCAGGACGGAATGGCAAGAACAAAAAAAGAACAAGATGCGCAAGAAACGGGTTGAAACAGCGCCCGCTCCGTACGATTTTGGTGGCAACCGCAAACACGGAGGCTGCGTCATGCCCCAAACAACGCACCACTATCTCATCTTCGAAACCGCCGGCGGCTTCTGCGGCATCGCCTGGAGCGACGCCGGCATTTCCCGCTTCCAGCTGCCGACGAAAACCGCCGAGGCGACCGAACGTCTGCTGCTGCGACGTCTGCCGGACGCCGAACCCGGCGCGCCGACGGCGGCCGTGCTCGAAACGGTCGCGGCCGTGAAACGTTACTTCCAGGGCCAGGAGACCGATTTTTCCGGCGTCGAGCTCGATCTTGCCGGCCAGGATGCCTTCTTCAGGGAAATTTATGCGGCGGCGCGACGCGTCGGCTGGGGCCATACGACCACTTACGGCGCGCTGGCGAAAGAGCTCGGTGTCGGGCCGGAGGCTGCCCGCGATGTCGGTCAGGCGATGGCGAAGAACCCCGTGGCGCTGATCATCCCCTGCCATCGCGTGCTGGCCGCCGGCGGCAAGATCGGCGGCTTCTCGGCCCCCGGCGGTTCGTCGTCGAAGGCTCGCATGCTGGAGCTCGAAGGCGTCCAGCTCGGCCCGCCGCCGCCCGCCCAGCAGTCGCTGGGTTTCTAGGCGGCGGAGGCCTTCGCATAAGGAGTCAGCAGGTTAATGCGGGCTGGCTGTCGGCCGGATGATGATTTCGCTGACATCGACGTCGTCAGGCTGGCTGACGGCGTAGAGGATCGACTTGGCGACGGCCTCGGGGCTGATCGTGACCGCCCTGAAAGCCTTCATGGCGTCCCGGGCCATCGGGTCGGTGATCGTGTCGGCCAGTTCCGATGTCGTCGTGCCGGGCGAGATGACGGTGACGCGGATACGGTCGGTCTCCTGCCGCAGTCCGTCGGAGATGGCGCGGACGGCGAATTTCGTCGCGCAATAAACGGCGGCTGTCGGCGAGACATAGTGGCCGCCGATCGAAGACAGGTTGATGATCTGCCCCGAACCCTGCGCCTTCATGATCGGAAGGGCTGCGGCGATGCCGTAGAGAACGCCCTTGATGTTGACATCGACCATGCGGTCCCATTCGTCGACCTTGAGGGCGTCGAGCGGAGAGAGCGGCATGACGCCGGCATTGTTGACGATGACATCGAGCCGGCCGAACTCGGACCTGACGAAACCGGCAAAGGCTTCGACCTGGGATCGGTCGGTGACGTCAAGCTTTCGAAAACGCACGCTGCCGCCTGCGGCTTCGATTTCGCCGGCGAGCGCCTCCAGGCGGTCGGTGCGGCGCGCGCCGATGACGAGACGGGCGCCTGCGGCGGCCAGCACTTTTGCCGCGGCTTCTCCAATGCCGCTGCTGGCGCCGGTGATGGCGATGACTTTTCCGTCGATATCAGACATTTGGCTCTCCTTTTCTGTGCTCCAGACGCCGATGCGCCGGAGGGCGGGGCGTTGGATCAGCTGGGAAAATCGGCGCTGACTGTCGTCTCGGCCAAGGCGTCGAAGTTTGCCCTGAGCGCATCGAGCCGCTCGCGGGCGATATTCAGGGCGGAGGTTCCAAGCAGTAGCCGCAGCGGCGGCTCATCGGCCTCGAATACCGAAATGAGGCACGTCACCGGCGCCGCAGCACCATGCCGCCGTGATGCAGGGTGTTGTCATCGACGAAATCGCCGTCGGCGGTGAAGCCGGTGTCGTCCCAATATTCGATGTGGGTTCCGGTGACTTCGTAGCGTCCCTGATAGGCGCTCTCCCTGCTGCCGCGGGCCTCGTCGTAACGGCCATTGGGCAGAAGCTCGTGGCGGACGCGGCCGTCGTCCGTCATCCACATGCCGACATAGGGGTGTTGCTGCATCGTGTTCTCGCTTGACTGTTGATGGGCAGGGTTTCGGTCGTTTGCGGCATCTGCATGGGATGCCGACGTCGCCGCGCCGGCGAGCGCCGTCACGGCCAAAAGATGCAGAACAACGTTCCTGGATATGCTTCGCATCGTTCTTCTCCAAAGCAGGCCTGCGCACCGCCATCGGTCGCGCTTGACCATGAAGGGAAGATAGCAATCACCACTGAAGCGATTAAGTTGCCAATTCGGAATAGCTTGGTTAGTTATACTAACCAATGATTGATGATCTCGAAGGCATTTCGGTTTTTCTGGCGGTGGCGGAGGCGCGAAACTTCCGCCTTGCCGGCGAGCGGCTCGGCGTCACCCGATCCGCCGTCAGCCAGGCGCTGCAGCGCCTGGAGGATCGGGTCGGCGTGGCGCTCGTCCAGCGCACCACCCGCAGCGTCCACCTCACCGAAGCCGGCGAGGTGTTCCTCGAGACGGTTCGTCCATCGGTGCGGCAGGTCAGGGAGGCGGTGCAGACGGTCCGGGAAATGCAGGCGCGTCCGAGCGGCCTGCTGAGGATCACCGTTTCCTCGATCGCCGAGAGCTTCCTCTCCGGCCCCCTGCTGGCCGGCTTCATCGAAGCCTGTCCTGATATCAAGCTCGACATCACCATCACCGATGACGAATTCGATATCGTCGAGGCCGGGTTCGACGCCGGCGTCCGGCTCGGCGAGGTGATCGAGCAGGACATGATCGCAGTGCCCGTCTCCAGGGAGCAGCGGCAATGTCCGGCCGCGTCTCCTGCCTATCTCGATCGCCGTGGCCACCCTCGCCATCCCCGCGACCTGCAGGACCATGCCTGTATCGGCTGGCGGCCGCGCCCCGACACGGCGCCTTATCGCTGGGAGTTCACCGAAAACGACCGCGACTTCGACGTCGCCGTCGATCCGGCCGTGACGACGAACGATATGGGAATGATGATCCGCATGGCCTGCGCCGGAGCCGGCATCACCTTCGGCATGGTGGAGACCTTCCAGCCTTATTTCGATCGCGGCGAACTCGTGCCGTTGCTCGAAGATTTCTGCCCGCCCTTTCCCGGCTTCTATCTCTATTATCCCAGGCGCCAGAGGCAGCCGCTGAAGCTGCGCGCTTTGGTGGATTTTGTGCGGAAATTCGAGAGGCGCGAGATAGGTCCGTAGCCCTTGACCTAAGTGGTGCCGGCTTCAGGACGACGGCGCGTTCGAAGATGTTCTCGGCTGGCCGGCAATGGCTTGAGCCTCGCTAAGCTGAGGACGCACTAGCAGATAGAGCGCGAAGACGTGAGTGATCATCAGCAAGGGCACGTAAATGATCGGGATCGCGTATGCAGCGCCCAATTCCTCAGCCTGCGCCGGAAGACCGGCCTGAATGGCGTGATAGTAGTCGAGGATGAGGTCGGCCATTCCCGCAAGGTTGAAGATGACGACGAACAGCCAGAAGACCCGAGCTATCCTGATCGTCATCAGCGCCAGCATGGCGAGCAGCCCGGTCGCGAGGTCGCCATAGGCCGCGAAGGTGGCGAAACTGGCTGGCAGATGGGCCCCGACGACGCCCGGGAGAATGAAGACGAGCCCGAAGAAGCGGAAGCTATGCAGAGTGGCGATGGCGCGGTGCGCTTTAATCCGGTCCATCGACTTGAGCCAGGGCAGAATATACGCGCCGAAGCAAAGCAGCCACGCGACATAACCGAGGACGAGATGGGTTTGGAAGAGGGATTCCGTCGACATTGGAGCACTCCTGATTGGCAGGTCCAGATGTACGACCGCTTCTCGTGATCGACTATTCGCGATAATATCGATGCGGTATGAAGCAGAACTTCACAGTCAGGCAGGGAGCGCTGGACGGCGTCGAGGCATTTCTGAGCGTTGCCCAGCACCGTAGTTTTCGGAAAGCAGCCGCGGAACTCGGCGTGACCCCATCGGCGATGAGCCAGGCTGTACGCGCTCTCGAGGAGCGTGTCGGAGCGGTGCTTTTCATCCGCACGACACGCAGTGTCGGCCTGACCGAAGCCGGCGAGCGATTTCTTTCGCGCGCAAAACCCGCCTTCGAGGAACTGGTCGCCGCAAGCGAGGTTGCTCGGGACCTTGGGCAGCGGCCAGCCGGATTATTACGGCTGACAGTGCCGCCGGCAGTGGTGCCGATCCTGCTGGAGCCACTGATCGCATCCTTCTGCCAAGCCTTTCCCGAGGTCGAGGTGGAGGTCGCCGCGAATGAAGAGTTGGTCGATATCGCGACCGAAGGATTCGATGCCGGCATTCGCCTCGGCCAGTTCATCGCAGCCGATATGGTCGCGGTCCGGCTGACACCACCTTTTCCGCTGATGGTTGTCGGCAGTCCCGAATATCTGCACCGGAGAGGACGGCCGGAGCGTATCGATGATCTGCGTCAACATGCCTGCATACGCATTCGTCGCTCGGACGGATCGATCGCGCCGTGGTCGTTTCTGAGCGCCCAAAAGCCGATCGAGGCGGTCGTTTCCGGGCCGCTGATCGCCCACGATTTTCCGACCATGCTCGGAGCTGCCGTCGAACATATGGGGCTTGCGCAAGTGCCGGAGCCGATGGCCAGTGGGTTGGTGAAAGCGGGAAAGCTCGTCCGCGTTCTCGAGGCATTCGCAACGCTGGCACCGGGTGTGTTCCTCGATTATCCCAGCCGCCACCAGGTGATGCCGAAGCTGCGCGCCTTCATCGATCACGTGAAAAGTCGAACGGACGCGACCGAGAACAGCTGATCAGCGGCAAGGATGCGCTGACGCGGGAGCGGCACGCTGAAATGCGAACCGCTTTGCGGAGACTGTCACGTCGCCGCCCGCTCCATGCACTTACGTGCGCCTCACTCCCACTCGATCGTGCCGGGCGGCTTCGACGTGACGTCGTAGACCACGCGGTTGATGCCGCGGACCTCGTTGATGATGCGCGTTGCGGCGCGGCCGAGGAATTCCATGTCGTAGTGGTAGAAGTCGGCCGTCATGCCGTCGACGGAGGTGACGGCGCGCAGCGCGCAGACGAATTCGTAGGTGCGTCCGTCACCCATGACGCCGACGGTCTGGACGGGGAGCAGCACGGCGAAGGCCTGCCAGATGGCGTCGTAGAGGCCCGCCTTGCGGATCTCGTCGAGATAGATCGCATCGGCTTCGCGCAGGATCTCCAGCTTCTCGCGGGTGATGCCGCCGGGGCAGCGGATGGCAAGGCCGGGGCCGGGGAAGGGGTGGCGGCCGATGAAGCTGTCGGGCAGGCCGAGTTCGCGGCCGAGCGCGCGCACTTCGTCCTTGAAGAGTTCGCGCAGCGGCTCGACGAGCTGCATCTTCATGCGCTCCGGCAGGCCGCCGACATTGTGGTGCGACTTGATCGTCACCGACGGGCCGCCGGTGAAGGAAACGCTCTCGATCACGTCGGGATAGAGCGTGCCCTGGCCGAGGAAATCGGCGCCGCCGAGCTTCTTTGCCTCTTCCTCGAAGGTTTCGATGAAGAGCCGGCCGATGATCTTGCGCTTGGTTTCCGGGTCGCTGACGCCTTCGAGCTCGCCGATGAAGCGGTCCGAGGCGTCGACGTGCAGCAGATGCAGATTGTAGTGCTCGCGGAACATGGCGACGACGTTTGCCGCCTCGTCCTTGCGCATCAGCCCGTGGTCGACGAGGATGCAGGTCAGCTGATCGCCGACCGCCTCGTGGATCAGCAGGGCCGCAACCGAACTGTCGACGCCGCCCGAAAGCGCGCAGATGACGCGCTTGTCGCCCACCTGCTTGCGGATCTCGTCGACCGCCTTCTGGCGGTAGGCCGACATCGACCAGTCGCCCTTGATGCCGGCGACGTTGTGGATGAAGTTGCCGATCAGCTTGGCGCCGTCAGGCGTGTGCACGACTTCGGGATGGAACTGCACGCCGTAATATTTGCGCTTCTCGTCGGCGATGAAGGCGAAGGGGGCGTTGGAAGAGGTGGCGACCACTTCGAACCCTTCAGGCAGCGCCGTCACGCGGTCGCCATGGCTCATCCACACCTGATGGCGCGAACCGGAGGACCAGAGGCCCTCGAACAGCTGGCAGTCCTTGTCGACGTCGAGGAAGGCGCGGCCGAATTCGCGGTGGTGGCCGCTTTCGACCTTGCCGCCGAGCTGCATGCACATGGTCTGCTGGCCGTAGCAGATGCCGAAGACCGGCAGGCCGCTGTCGAAGATGATCTGAGGCGCTCGCGGCGATCCTTCGTCGACCGTGGAAGCCGGGCTGCCGGACAGGATCACGGCCTTCGGCTGCAGGCGCTTGAAGCCTTCTTCGGCCGATTGGAAGGGAACGATCTCGCAATAGACGCCGGCCTCGCGCACGCGCCGTGCGATGAGCTGGGTCACCTGGCTGCCGAAATCGACGATGAGAACGGAGTCGGGATGTGCTGTGTGGGTCATGGCGAGGCTTTAAAGAAAAGCGCTTCGCCTTGCAATCCGGGAAATCGGCGGCATCGGGTTTTTATTGTTCCGATTGTCCCCGCGTCCGATAGGCGCGCGGCTTTTTGCCGGTTCAGAACCAGAAAATCCCATCCTCCAGCGCCGTGAACAGGCTGTCGACGCCGTAGGAGAGCTTGCGGTCGACGATGTGCAGATATTCGGTCCAGCCCGAGATGTGCTGTAGTTCGACGACACCGTCGGAAATGCCGCGCAGCCCGATCAGCGGCAGCTTGTAGCCCTGGCAGGCGCGCAGCACCGCATAGGTCTCCATGTCGACCATGTCGGCGCCGATGCCGTTATAGGCGGCCCCCGAAATGACGTTGCCGCCGGTGGAAAGGCTCGCCTCCGGGATCCCCGGGATGCGCAGCGGCAGCTCCAGCTTCACGGGCAAGTCGAGGAAAGGCGTCTGGCCTTTTTCGAAGCCGAGCGGCGAGGCGTCCATGTCGCGATAGGAAACCGAGCTCACCTGGTAAATTTCGGTCTGTTCGAGCTTGGCCGAGCCGGCCGAGCCGAGGGAGACGACGAGATCCGGAAGATCGTCCGCGGCATCGAGCCGCGCCAAGGCTTTGGTCAGCGCGATCGCCGCCTCCACCGGGCCGACGCCGGTCATCAAGGGTTCGATGCGCGAACGCAGGAAAGGGCCGTACTCCGCCTCTGCCGCCATCACGAAAAGAATGGATTTTCCCGCGACCGACTTCAGTTCGAACTTCATCCAGTAATTCCCTCTCTACCGCGAATGACCATCATCGTCCCGGTCATCGAGGCGATGAGCTTCGCCGGCCCGTCGCCGATCGCATAGCCCCGCCCGTCGGCGACGATGATGGTGGAGCCGGGCTTGGTGATTTCCCCGCGGAACAGGAAACGATCGCCGCGCCCCGGCGACATGAGATTGACCTTGAACTCGATCGTCAGGATCGAGGCTTCGGGGTCGATAACGCTGTAGGCGGCAAAGCCGCAGGCGGAATCGAGCGCCGCGGAAATGATGCCTGCATGCAGGATGCCGTGCTGCTGCGTCAGTTTGACGTCGAAGGGAAGCTCGATCTCGACGACGCCGTGCTCGACGCGCGTCAACTCCGCGCCGATCGTCTGCATCGCTGCCTGGCGCGCAAAGTTGCGGCGGATTCGCGCGCGGAAATCGCCCCTGTCAGTCTCGCTCATGGCTACCCCTCTCGAAGCCGCGAAAGTGGCATGACACGCCGGATTCGACAAGCTGGACATCGCCGAAATCGATCTTGGCGGTGCTGGAAACCTCAAGCCGTGTCGCCCGGGCCACCTTTCGCCCTTCCTGCGGTGCAGACCCGCATCTCGAAGCTGCCGGCTTCGTGCAATGCGATTGCAGCTTCGCGCCGAGCGCGTATTCTCGTGCCGAACCTCGAAATGATGGAGCACCAGCGGCATGACGACGATATCGCAATCGGTCCGGAATTTCGAGGACTGGCTCGCCGGCGAACTGGGCGACGATCTCGTCAGGAAGGATCTGCGCGAGAAACACGAGAAGATGCGCAGCGATGGTTTCGTCTTCCTGCGCGCCACCTATTGGCGCTGGTGCGAGATCATCCTCGATATCTGCCCGGAGCTTGCAGGCGCGCCGGAAGTGCTGGCGGTCGGCGATACGCATCTGGAGAATTTCGGCACCTGGCGCGATATCGAAGGCCGGCTCGTCTGGGGCGTCAATGATTTCGACGATGCGGCCGCGATGCCCTATGCGCTGGATCTCGTTCGTCTTGCGGCAAGCGCCGTCCTGGCGCGCGGCGATAATGGCCCGTCTGTCCGCATGATCGGCGAGCTGATCCTGAACGGCTATCGCAGAGGTCTCGAAAATCCGCAGCCCGTCATCCTCGAGCGCGATCACAAATGGCTGCGCAAGGCGCTGATGCTGCCGAATTCCGAACGGCGGGAATTCTGGGAGAAATATGAAGCCTTGCCTGAAGGAAAGGAGCCGGCGCCGGCCGCCTATATCAAGGCGCTCGCAGACGCGCTGCCGCCCGGCGCTGGCTCTTTCGTGGCAAAGCCGCGCAGCGGCGGTACCGGCAGCCTTGGACGGCCGCGTTTCGTCGCTTATGCCGAATGGCAGGGCGGGCCGGTGCTGCGGGAAGCGAAGGCGCTGGTGCCGTCGGCGTGGTCGCTTCGCCACAGGCCGCAGGACGTGGCGATCCATGCGGGCGAGATTGCCGGCGGCCGGATGCGCTCGGCCGATCCCCATTACCAAATCATTAGGCGTATCCTGGTGCGCCGGCTTTCGCCGAACAGCCGCAAGATCGAGATCGACGAGCATCCGGAGATCCTGCTCTCTCCCACCATGCTCGAATTGATGGGTTTCGAGATCGGCAATTGCCATGCCGACGATGCAGAGGCCGTCGCGGCGATCCTGCACGACTTGCAGGCGCGGGGTCCCGAATGGCTCCATGAAGCGGCGAGGGCGGCCGCCTCGGCGGTCAGTGCCGAGCAGAAGGCCTATGCGCGCGCCGGCTGAGAGATCCGCACGATGTGCTGATCCCAGGCGACGTCGCTGCGGGTCGAGCGGAAGTCGCCGTCATAGGAGGAGACGGCAAAGCCTTCTTTTGCCGGCGCGATGCCGGCCGCATCGGGAACGGCGGTCTCGGCCAATACCTCGCCGGTCCTCGCGTCGATCGTCACCGAGGCGCCGCCCTTCGGCGAGGTGACGCCGACGAGACCCTCGCGGCGATTGACGGCGATGGCGCCGACATAATTGGCAAGCCTGCGCGTCGTCTCCTCCGGCAGGTCGATGAAGAAAAGATCCTCGCCCTTGGCGAAATGGCCGACGAGCGGCGGCAAATCGTTGCGATGGCCTTCATACTGGCATGCGAACCAGATGCGGCCCTCGCTGTCGAGATCGACATGGCGGGTGGAGAGCGCCGACCATTGCGCCGGCAGCACGTGCTTTTCGACCAGGGCGCCGGTCGCCGCATCGATCAGCGCCAGCGACGGCTGCATCGCCCCGAGATTGAGCTTGGTACGGCCGAAATCCGGATGGGTCTCGATGCCGCCATTGGCGACGATGAGAAGGCGCCCGTCATCGGACACCGTCATGTCGTGCGGGCCGATGCCGTATGTCTCGAATTCGCCGATGCGGGTGAAGCGGTCGGTGGCGTTGTAGATGCCGATCATGCCGCGATTGCCGTCGAAGTCGTTCTCGCTGGCGTAAAGCAAACGGCCGTCGGGAGAGAAGGCGCCGTGGCCGTAGAAATGCCGGTCTTCCCTGGAACTGATGACGACCGGCTCACCCTTGTTCCTCGGGTCGAAGATCATCGCATAGGTGCCGGGGCGGCGCGCGAAGGCGACGGTCTTGCCGGTGGCGGCACTGAAGGCCATGCCGTGTGCTCGTGCCGGAAGCGCCACCTGATCGATGATTTCGCCGCTCTCGGCCACCGTCGCGACCGCAAACGAGCCGTCGGCGGCGCGAATGCCCGAGGCATAGACCGCCTCGGCCCGTTCGAGAGCCATCAGCGCTCTCGGCGTCAAGCTCGCGAGGAAACCGAGACCTGCCGCCTTGACGAAGCTGCGTCGGTCGATCGCGGCACTTCTCCACATCGCATCAATCTCCGTCGGAAAAGGAAAAGCCGGCCGAAAGCCCGATGGCCGCACCATAATCGTCGCTGATCTTGGTGATCAAATTGCGGCTGTCGGCCAGCAGCGCATCGAGCTTGGCTTTCTCCTCATCGCTGGTTGCGGCCTCGATGTCGGGATTGAGCTTCGGAACGGTCTCAAACAGCGATTTGAAATCCTCGTCGATCGCGGCGGCGACCGCCTGTTTGTCCGCCGGCAGAAGCTCGGCCATGCCGGCCTTCTGCCAGAGCGTGCGCAGGCCCTCCAGGTTGGCGGCCATCGACTTCCAGGTGTTCTTGGAGCGCCAGTAGATCGCCATGCGCGGGCGCGGCGCAGTATCCTTGCCCTTGTAGAACTGCTCCAGCCGCTGATCGCGGACATTCTCCGCGCCGTGGACGAGAATGCCGAGCAGCGCGGTGACGGCTTCCTTGTTGTCCATGAAGTCGTCGCTCTGCGGGCCGGGATGTTTCCAGCTCGCCTGCACGCCGTCCGGCTTTTCCCACGCGGCGACCACTTCGCCGGCCTCGCGCTGGATATTGCCGGCGACGGCGGCGCCGTAAAGGCAGCGGAAGCCGCCTTTCAGCTTGATCAGATCGTCGGAGCCGTTGCCGTAAAGCACATATTCCAGCGCCGTCAGGCCCTGCAGCGCCACGCTCTTGCCGGCGATCGCATCGACCGTCGCGTCCTTCGGGTCGGCCTTGGCGATCAGCGCCTGCACCTGCTTGAGGCCGACGCCCTTGCGGTCGGGATAGAACAGGATGTGCTCGAAGAGATTGTCCTGAATGACAGGGCCGGTCTGGACGATCTCGATGATCGACCAGTAGCGGACCGTATCGTCGAAGGCGGATTTCGCCTTGTCGAGCGTCTGCTGCGTGCCGCCGTCGCAGAGGTCCTTCATCGCCGTCGTCAGCCGTGCGGCCGATTGCTGCATGTTGCGGTAGCCGGGACGGATCACCTCGTCGACGGCGCGCTGCATGACGGCAGGAACGGCATCCTCGTTCAGCCCTGCCGGAGGAGCGGCGGTCTGGGCGGCGGCCGATGTGGCGAGGCCGATCAGAGTGAGGCAGAGCAGGGGGTGCCAAAGGCGCATCAAAGTGACTCCAGGAATGTAATCAGGGCCGCCCTGTCGTCTTTGGTCAGGGCGGAGAAAGCGTTGCGGGCCTCTTCCGCTTCACCGCCGTGCCAGAGGATCGCCTCGGTGAGATCCCGCGCACGGCCGTCATGCAGGAAGAAGCTGTGTCCGCTGACAGTTCGGGTCAGTCCTATACCCCATAGCGGCGGCGTGCGCCATTCACGTCCGCTTGCAAGGCCGACCTGTTGCCCGTCGGCTAGGCCGTCGCCCATGTCGTGCAGAAGAAAATCGGAATAGGGCCAGATCAGCTGGAAGGACTGCGCCTTCTCAGGCGTATCCCGCCGGGTGACGAATTTCGGCACATGGCAGGAAATGCAGCCGGTTTCATAGAAGATCCGCTTGCCCCGCAGCGTTTCGGCGAAGCTCGCCTTGCGCCGCGCCGGCACGGCAAGGTTTTCCGAATAGAAGGTCACGAGATCGAGGATCGGACCCGGCGCCTCTTCCGCGCCCAGCCGTTTCTGCACGCCGGTCGGCATATCAAGGCATTTTTCTTCCGCCTTGGTGCAGTCGCCATGCGCGTCCGGCTCGTCGGGCGTCGAGATGCCGATATCGTTGGCGAAGGCGTCGGCGCTCTGGTCGCGCACCGTGGCGTTCTGCGCCTTCCAGCCGAAGCGGCCGAGCGTGACCTTGCCGCTGCGATGGTCGCGCACGACCGCCGCCTTGCCCGAGATGCCGTTGCCGTCTGCATCGTCGGGGTCGGCATGGGCAAGAATATCGGCTTCTGGAATGGCCTCGATCAGGCCGAGGCCGATCATGGCGGGGGCAACGCGCGCCGAAATGGTCGTCGCTGCGTCGAGCGGTCCGTAGGCAAGGTTCGTCGCCGCATAATGCGGCCGGCGCAGCGACACCGTTTCGCCGTCGCCGAGCGTCACCGTCTCTTCGTCATAGCGGATCGCCATCTTGCCTTCGGCGGCAAGCCCGGGAACCGCGAGATCCTGCAGCTGACGGCCGTAGACCGGATCGGGGAAGTTGACGACCTCGGCATCGGCGATCGCCTTTTCCTCCTCTGGCGTCCTTGCCGCGCGCGAAAGCCGCAGGAACATTGAGGTGGCGCTCGCGCCTCCCTCCGGCGGTTTGCCGCGGCCGTCATTGACATGGCAGCTCATGCAGGAGCGGGCGTTGAAGAGCGGCCCAAGGCCATCGGAGGCCTGCGTCGAAGAGGGAGAGGAGACCCAAAGCTTGCGGAAGAGCGCGTTGCCGAGCTTGAAATTCTGCTCTTCCTCGAAGGGGATATTGGCCGAAATATGCGAGAAGCTGTCTTCGGTGACGGGATCGACCGAGGTCGCAGCACCCGCCTGCATCGCTTCGTATTGCTCGGCCTTGGAAAAGTCCTGGGTCGGCCGCGTGACATCCACGACGCGTTTGAGATCGGTCTCGGAAAGGTCGGCGCGTTTCGTCGCCAGATCGAAACCGGCGGCAATCGTTGCGGGCGCTATCGCAAGGGCAGCGAAAGCGGCGATGCGTAGGGGTAAGCGGAGTTTTGGGAAAAAGCGATGGTGCCTCGCGGCATGTTCGAGGGTTCTGGCGCGCGCTTCCCTTTCCGCGCCCTCATTCCTGTGCTCGTCACAGGAATCCAGTGCGCCCAAGTCCTTGGGCGTGGAAGACCCCCCTTTGACCGAGTCATTCACGGCGCCGACGCGCCGTGGCTGGATTCCTGTGACGAGCACAGGAATGAGGGAGGCAATAGATGGCATTTCAGGGTTCGGGCCGCCCCAATGGAGCGGCCCGCCTTTTTGCTTATTTGAAGACGGCGTTAGGATTATCCAAGCTGTCGGAACCTTCAAGCTGAACCGTGCCGAGATCGAGTGCGGCAATAACGCGCTGGATCGATTTCGTCTGGTCGATCAGTCCGTCGATGGCCGCCTGGACGACGGCGTTGCCTTCCTTGTTGCCCTCGCCGATCATCTGGTCGTACTTCTCGACCGTCTCGCCGCGCTTTGCCATGGCGTTCATGGCATCGAGCGTCTTGTTGAGCTTGCCTTCCATCTCGGCATCGAGCGCCTTGTCCTTGGCGCCAACGAGGTCGTGCAGCGACGGGCCGCTGAGCTTGGTGCCGTCGGCGCGGGTGTAGTTGCCGGTATAGGCGGCGGCAATGCCGATCGCGTCGTTCAGATGCGAGTTGTAGGTGTTGTCGGAGAAGCAATCATGCTCTTCCTCGGGATCGTGCAGCAGCAGGCCGAGCTTCATGCGCTCGCCGGCAAGCTCGCCATAGGAGAGAGAGCCCATGCCCGTCAGGATCGCAACGAGGCCGGCCTTCGGATCGGCCTCGACGTTCTTCGTCGCTGCTCCGTCCGGCTTCCAGTTGTCGGTCATTTCCTGCAGGTCGGAAACGAGCAGGGTGGATGCGGATTTCAGATATTCGGCGCGGCGGTCGCAATTGCCGTGCGTGCAATTCTTGAGGTCGTAATCCGTTGCCGGGCGGTTGCCGGCGCCGGGACCGGTGCCGTTCAGATCCTGGCCCCAAAGCAGGAATTCGATCGCGTGGTAGCCCGTCGCCACATTGGCTTCGATGCCGCCGGCTTCCTGCAGCGTGCCGGAGAGGAATTCCGGCGTCAGCTTCGAGGCGTCGACATCCTTGCCGTCGATCTTGATCGTCTTGTTGGCGATGACATTGGCCACATAGAGCGAATTCTCGTCGCTTTCGCTGCCGTAGGAGGCATCGACATAGTCGATCAGGCCTTCATCGAGAGGCCATGCGTTGACCTTGCCTTCCCAATCGTCGACGATCGGATTGCCGAAGCGATAGACTTCCGTCTGCTGATAGGGAACGCGCGCCTTGATCCAGGCATCCCTGGCGGCCTTCAGCGTTTCGTCGGTCGGCGCCTTGAGGAACGCGTCGATGGCAGCGTCGAGCGCCTTTGCCGTGGTCAGCGAATCCTCGTATTTGGCGTGCGCCACCTCGGCATAATGTTTCACCACGGCGGCAGCATCGGTCTCGGCCTGCGCGGGAAGCGCGAGCAGTGCTGCGGGGGCAATCGCCAGCACGGCTGCGCGGAATTTGCGGTTAAGCGTCATGATCCTCTCCTGTGACGGATATTCCGTCTAATGGGGCTCAGTCTCTTCGCGCAAAAGCAAACTGGTGTCAAATGCTCTAGTTTGGAATGATTTTAAGGATGCGAGACCGCTTCCAGACCGCCTGTTTGAAAGGCGCCGGCCCAGGAAAATCAGCGGCAATCGCGCCGCCGTCCCGGCATCCGCCAAACGGCGTCAGCCGTTCCGCTGCATGCGGCAGAAGAAGAAGCCGTCCGTATCGGTGGAGGCGGGCGTCAGCGTCACCGAAAGGCCGTCGGAGGAGTGCGGGCGGGGCGCGTTCTTGCCGAACAGGCCGTCCCACGCGGGCAGGGCGCTGACGATCTGGAAATCAGGATTGCCGGCGGTGAAGCGGCGCACCTGCTCTTCGTTTTCCTGAGGCAGCACCGAGCAGGTGACGTAGATCAGTTCGCCGCCCGGTTTGACGAAGCCGCTTGCCTGCGCCAGCGCATCCTGCTGCTGGGCAGTGCGTTCGTCGAGGTTCTTTGCGGTCAGCCGCCATTTGGTATCGGGCCGCCGCCGCCACGTGCCGGTGCCGGTGCAGGGTGCATCGACAAGCACCTTGTCGCAGCGGCCGGCAAGGCCGGAAAGCCCTTTGACGTCGTCATGCACCTGGACATTGCGGGTGCCCGCGCGCTTCAACCGCTCGATGATCGGCGCCAGCCGCTTGCGGTCGGCGTCATAGGCATGAACCTGCCCCTTGTTCTGCATGGCGGCCGCCATGGCGAGGGTCTTGCCGCCGCCGCCGGCGCAGTAATCGAGGATCTGTTCGCCGTCGCGCGCCAGCACCAGATCGGCGACGATCTGCGATCCCTCGTCCTGAACTTCGAACCAGCCTTTCTGGAACGAAAGCTCGGCTGTCACGTTGGGAAGACGCGAGGCGCCT
Organism: Rhizobium sp. J15; assembly: GCF_002531825.1. Taxonomy (GTDB): domain Bacteria; phylum Pseudomonadota; class Alphaproteobacteria; order Rhizobiales; family Rhizobiaceae; genus Rhizobium. Next base: position 221,739 of record NZ_NWSX01000008.1, read on the forward strand.
TCGCCTGCGGCAATCCGGATGCCGTAGCGGGCGATCTTCGCAGCATGCGCGCCGGCTCGTTCGAGCGCCTTGACGGCCTTGTCGCGGGAGGCTTTCAGGATGTTGGCGCGCAGATCGAGCGTCGGGCGGGCGGCGAGCGCCTGTGCCTCGGCAAGCCAGCCTTCACCGAAGGCCTTTTGGAAGGAGGATTGGACCCATTCCGGGATATCGCCCTGCACGTGCGGGGGTGCATCGTCGAGCAAGCGGCTTTGGAAAGCCGCGATGGCGTCAGGCGAAAGCGGCGCCGGCGCAAATTTGTCGTCCGCCAGTTCGGCGGCAAGGCTGTCCGGTGTGAAGCCCCATTGGCGGAACATGACGGCATGGGCAATGGCCGAGGCGCTGTCGTCATTCATGAGCCAGGCATGGGAAAGCCGCATGCGCAACGCGTCGTAGACGATGTTGCCGATTGCGGCGCGGTCGCCGGAGCCGGCGAAACGATGCGCAAGGCCCCAGTCCTTCAGCGCGTCGGCGACGGGTCGCTTGCGGGCATCGATGTCCGCGAGCACAGAAATCGCCCCTTCGAGGCGGCCGCCCAGACGCATTCACATGTCTCCTGTTGCCGTGGCATGTGAACGATCCGCGCGCAGAAGTTCGCGGGACGGATTGTGCACAGGTCTCAACCGCGTGGTAGCCGCGATTGGCGGCAAGAGCAAGCGCCGCTGTCGGCGCAGCTGATCGCGAGGCGTAAGCCTCAGCTGATCACTTCAGTTGTCAGCTTTAGCTGATCACTTGGTAGCAGACCTTCGCGGTGCCCGAGCTCACCATGCCGATATTCTGCGCGGCAGCGCGCGAGAGATCGAGTACGCGTCCCCGGATGAAAGGACCGCGGTCGTTGATGCGAACGACGACGGTGCGGCCGTTGTTGCGGTTGGTGACCTTGACCTTGGTGCCGAATGCGAGCGAACGATGTGCGGCAGTCAAGATCGCGGGGTTCATACGTTCTCCGGAAGCAGTTTTGGAGCGAAGTGCGTACCATGAAGCACCGCCGCATCCATTTGCAGCAAAACCTTCCGCCGGAAGCAAGGAAGAACAGGCTGCAATAGTTGCCGCGGCGATAATAGAACGGCTGATTTTCTTCAAAACGGAGTATCCCTCAACTATTGAACTCACGCCCTTGCAGGCGGCGGGGCTTAAATCCGTCGAAAAATGGCAAAAAAGTGCCGCGACTTATCACGGAATGTTACATTTTGTAATATTCGTGATGTTATTGATTAAATTTCAGAAATCGTCGGCAGCGGCGGGATGTGGAAAAAACACAATTAAATCAGCTAAAATTCGAACGAATTTTCCGAACGAATGGTAAACATTTCGGCGGTCACGAAAATCACGAAATTTTTTTGCTGACATCGCCATATTTGCTGCCACATTTCAGCAAATTCAGAGGCCGTTAACTATATTCACGGCGAAAATCGCTCTCGTAAGTCGGCAAAGTAGGAATTTTCTACTCTTTCTAATGGAAGCCGGATGTCCTCGCCTTCAGCCGCGCCAGCGTCCATCCTGCCACAATTGCGCAAGCGACATCGGATAGTTCGGGAAGGAGAACTGGAAGCCGGCGGCCTTCAGCTTCGCATTCGAAACCCGCTTGTTCTCGCCATAGAAAGAGCGTGCCATCGGTGTCAGTTCGGCGGTTTCGAAAGGCTGCTCCGGCGGCGGCTCGACGCCCATCAGCCGGGCCGCCTCGACGATCACATCCTGCGGCGGACCGGGCCGATCGTCGGTGACATTATAGATGCCGCCGAGGCGATGGTCCGAGAGATAACGTGTCGCCGCGCCGATATCCTCGACACGGATGCGGTTGAAGACCTGGTCCTTCTTGATCAGGCGCCGCGCCGTGCCCTTTTCCAGATTGCAGAAGGCATTGCGGCCCGGTCCGTAAATGCCGGAAAGGCGCAGCACCGCCGCCGGCATGCCGCGCTCCTCGCCCATCGCCAGCCAACCGTCTTCCGCCTCCAGCCGCTCCTTCGATCGTCCGGAGACGGGAACGCATGGCGTTTCCTCGTCGATCCACGCGCCCTTGTGATCGCCATAGACGCCGACGGTCGAGAGATAGCCGATCCATTCCAGCTTCGGCAGCAGGCCTGCACCGTCTTCGCCGAGCAGCCGCAGCAGCGGATCGGCCTTCCCCGGTGCAATCGACTGCACGAGATGGGTGACATCAGCCAAGGCCTGGACGAGCCGGTCTTCCATCTTTTCGCCGTCGAACAGGAATGCCTCGATACCGGCGTGGCGGAGCGCTTCGATCTTTTCCGCCGAGCGCGTCGTGCCGGACACGCGCACATTCTCACCAGCGAAGGCCTTGGCGATCGCCATGCCGGAAAAACCGCAGCCAAAAATCATCACATGCATCAGCCCACTCCCGCCAGCCGCCATTCATTCAATACGTCGTCATCGCTTTCCTCAGCCCTTTGTGCGGCAAAGGACGAGAATTCGCCAGCCTCCGTCAGCCGCGAAAGCGCCCATACCGCCATCCCCCGCACCACCGGCGAGGCATCGCCGGCGAGCATGCGACATTGCGGGATCAGCGTCTTTTCACCGGAATTGCCGGCAGCGATCAGCACGTTGCGGATGAAGCGGTCGCGGCCGATCCGCTTCACCGGCGAACCGCTGAAGAAGCTGCGGAAGGCGGGATCATCGAGGGTCAGCAGAAAGGCGATCGACGGCTCCTGCAGATCCTCTCTCGCTTTCAGCTTCATCTCCGAGGCGGCGCTCGCGAACTTGTTCCAGGGACAGACGGCCAGACAGTCGTCACAGCCATAGATGCGGTTGCCGATCAGCGGCCGGAGATCAGGATCGATCGGTCCCTTGTGCTCGATGGTGAGATAGGAGATGCAGCGGCGCGCATCGATCTGGTAGGGCGCCGGGAAGGCGGCAGTCGGGCAAATGTCGAGACAGGCGCGGCAGGAACCGCAATGATCGATCTCGGGTGCGTCGACGGCGAGATCGGCGGTGGTGAACATGCTGCCGAGAAAAAGCCAGGACCCGTGCGTGCGGCTGACGAGATTGGTGTGTTTGCCCTGCCAGCCGAGGCCGGCGGCCGCCGCCAGCGGCTTTTCCATGACGGGTGCGGTATCGACGAAGACTTTCACATCGGCGCCCGCCCGCGCCGCGAAACGCGTGGCGATCTCCTTCAGGCGGCCCTTGATGACGTCATGATAATCGCGATTGCGCGCATAAACCGATATCGCCGCTTTATCGCGCTTGTCGAGGATGCCGCGCGGATCTTCGTCCGGCGCGTAATTGAGGCCGAAGACGACGACGGAGCGAACCTCGCTCCAGAGTGTGCGGGGGTCGCCGCGCCGGTCGCGCGTCTCCGCCATCCAGTCCATCGTCCCGTGGCGCCCGGCATCGATGAACTCGCCGAGGCGCTCTTTCGCTTGCGGGATCGCGTCCGGGCGCGTGATGCGGCAGAGATCGAAGCCCTTGGCGGCAGATTCCGCTCTGACGAACTCGGTCAAATTGTCGCGGCGGCGGCGCTCTTTATCATCTTTGTCGGGCATGAAGCGCCCTCGTCAGAAATCCAGATCGGCATAATGCGAAACCGGGGTCAGGCCGCGCACGCGCTCCGTCAGCATCGGCCGGAAGGAGGGTCGCGACTTCAGCCTCTGGTACCATTCCTTGACCACGGGCGCATCCGCCCATTCGATCTCGCCGAGATAGTCGAGGATCGAGATCGAGGCGGCGGCGGCAAGATCCGCATAGCTCATCCGCTCGCCCGCCAGCCACTGGCGCGAGCCGGCGAGCCAGGTGAGATAACGCATGTGCTGGCGGATATTCGCGCGGGCCGTGCGCAAAATCTTGGAATCAGGCGCTCCGCCACCCTGATCTGATGTCATCTGCAACTTATAGACGCGCTCTCGGGCGAGCGGCTTCGTCACGTCATTTTCCATCTTCTGCATGAACCATTCGGTCAGCCGGCGGATCTCCGCCCGCTGGAAAGGGTCCTCGGCGAGCAGCCGCCGGTCGCGCTTCAGCACGCCGTGCGTCTCGTCCAGATATTCGGAGATGACGGTGGCGCCGCAAAGCGCGCGCATGCTGTCGTCGACATAAACAGGCAGCGTGCCGGCAGGATTGAGCGCCAGGAAATCCCGGCGCTTCTCCCACGTCTGCTCTTCGATCAGATCCGCCTGATAGCCGTATTCCGCCAGGATCAGCCGGACGAAGCGAGATGCAGATGACATGGGATGGTGATAAAGCGTGGGCATCGATACTCGTGCTTTATGATTGCTGTTACAGGACTGTGCGGCAGTTCATTTATAGCGCCCTAGTCATGACTCATTGGTTGAAGCTATAGGAGCTTGGCCGGGGCAATACAAGCGAATCGGATCTCACACCACCTGAGAGGGGATAAAACACGCTTCTTATGCACGCGGATAGAGGCAGCGCCTGATCGGCTCAAGCGCAGCCTGGAGCATTTCCAGCGGGAAATGCCCGCTCCGAACGACCTTTAAACCGGAGACAATTTATGGACTATATCAATGCTATTATCCTCGGTATCGTAGAGGGGATCACCGAGTTTCTGCCGATCTCGAGCACCGGCCACCTCATCATTGTGGAGCAATGGCTCGGGCACCGGTCGGATATGTTCAATATCGTCATCCAGGCCGGCGCCATTCTCGCCGTCACCATCATTTATTGGCGTCGCCTGGTGGATCTGGTGCTGGGCTGGCGCGAGCCGCAGAATCGCGATTATGCCGCCAAGCTGATCGTCGCTTTTCTCATCACCGCAATCCTGGGCCTTGTCGTCAAAAGGCTCGGCTATCAACTGCCGGAGACGGCGACGCCGATCGCCTGGGCGCTGATCATCGGCGGTATCTGGATGATCTTTGCGGAATGGGCTGCCGCGCGCAGGCCACCCCATAAGGAGATCACCTGGCTGGTCGCCATTCTGGTCGGCATTGCCCAGATCGTTGCCGGCATCTTCCCGGGAACGTCGCGCTCCGGCGCCACGATTTTCGTCGCCATGCTGGCAGGCACGGGCAATCGCGCCGCAGCCACGGAATTCGCCTTTCTCGTCGGCATCCCCACAATGTATGCCGCGAGCGGCTATGAACTGCTGAAGACCTTCAGGGATGGCGGCGCGGCAGGCGAAGACTGGACGTCTCTCGGCATTGCCTTCGTCGCCTCCACGATCGTTGCTTTCATCGCCGTCAAATGGCTTCTCGCCTATATCAGGAGCAACCGGTTCACGCTGTTTGCCGTGTATCGGATCATTCTCGGCGTCCTGCTGCTCGGCATGGCCGCCGGCGGCCTGATCCCCTAAGACGACGGTCTCTCATTGCATTCGCGCAGCTCCCAGGCGCGAATGCAATGATCCGGTCGGCCCCGCAAACAGACATGCGATGAGCGGGATGAGGCGCCGATTTTCAGATGGATAATATTGAAAGATGCTGCCGCCGTCTCGCGGCGGGCAAGATCGAGCGTTCACTTGGAAGCGCGCTGTTTCAGGCGCTTCGACCATTGCTCGTCTTTGTGAGGATGCCGGTAAGGCCCGGCATTTTCGTCAATGGGCGATCGAGGCCGTAGAGCAAGGATCGACGCCGTAGGCCGGCGAGCAGTCGCCCTTTACAGCCGCGACCGAACCCGGCGCAACGAAGGAGCCTGCAAGGATAACCAGCGCCGCACACGCAAACAGGAGCGCGATTGACTTGCCCATCGAGAAATGCCTTTCACAGTGATTGCCGCACGCTTTTCGCAGGCGTTGAGTCCGTTCGAGGACGCGCGGGTTTGGTAGTCAGTGGAATGACAAATAGCAATAAACGTTCCTGCTAAATTTGGCGTTAATTCCACAAATTTTCCGATGCGTCTTTTATGCAACGCCGCTCGATATGGCGGCAGGAAAACATCGCAAACTTGCGCCGGCTTTGCGTGCCGCGACCGACGGCAAAACGCCGCCCGCGGCATAAGCGGACGGCGCGATCAATAAACTCAAGGATGATGATCAGGCGGCCTTGCCGGAGCCCGTATACTGGCCGTGCGGCCGATACTGCACGAGGTAGGACTCGAGCACCGATGCCGGCATGGTTGGCGTGATGCCGAGGCCGCTCAGCGTGCGGCCCTCCGCCTCGGCTTCCCTCGAAACGATGTTGTCGTGCTTGAGCAGGCGCACCTGGTCGGGCGTGATCGGCGGCGTGATGAAGGGAACAAGCGAGGCGATGCTGCCGATCAGCGAAGCGATGCCGAAGGGCAGGGAGACGAACGGGTTCTTGCGGCTTATCACCTTCAGCATCATCTCGAGACATTCGCGGAAGCTCAGCACCTCGGGCCCGCCGAGCTCATAGATCTTGCCGCCGGCGACCTTGCCGTCGACTGCGCGGGCGACGGCCTCGGCGATATCCTCGACATAGACCGGCTGGAACTTCGTCTTGCCGCCGCCGACCAGCGGCAGGACCGGCGACATGCGCGCCATGTCGGCAAATTTGTTGAAGAAGCTGTCCTCCGGTCCGAAGACGATCGACGGGCGGAAGATCACCGCATCGGGCTTGATGGAGAGAATGGCTGCTTCCGCGCGGCCCTTGGTGCGGCCATAGTCCGAATCGGAATGCGCATTGGCGCCGATCGCCGAAATATGGGCGAGCGTGGCGCCGGCGCCGCGTGCCGCTTCGGCAACCGCCCGTGCGCCGAATTCCTGCACAGCATCGAAGGTGTTGCGGCCGGTCTCATGCAGAATGCCGACGCAGTTGACGACGTGGCTCGCACCGTCGACGGCACGGTCGATCGAGCTGCGATAGCGCAGGTTCGCCTGAACGAAGGAAATCTGGCCGACATTGCCGAGCGGCTGCAGGAAGCCGGCGAGATCCGGGCGGCGGACGGCGACGCGAATGCGATAGCCGCGTCTGGCGAGCGCCCGAACCACGTGCCTGCCCACGAAGCCGGACCCTCCGAACACGGTAACGAGCGGCGGCAGGTTGGCAAGGGTCATGGCAGGCTCCTCGAAAGGCTTTGCAGGATGCTGATCGGCCCCGTCTTAGCCGAATCCCGACGCGACGGGAAGGCCCATCGCACTGCGAGTTTGCGGGATGTGAAACCGCCTAACGCATCGTGCTTTCCGAAAATCGGAATCGATTTTCGGAAAGCACGATGCTTGGATTCAAAGTCCTAGAGCGTCCTTTGTGCGTCCGTAAGAACGCACGGCGCTCTAGACGCCTTCGACGACGACCATTTCCGCATCCGCCACTTCCTGGCGGATTTTCGCGGCGATCTGGTATTCCGGTGAATTGTAGCAGTCGACCGCATGCTGCATCGAGGGGAATTCGATCACGACATTGCGAGCGCGGGCCTTGCCTTCGAGTTCGGTGAGCGCGCCGCCGCGCGCCAGGAAATTCGCGCCGTATTTTTCGAAGGCGGGCTTGGCCGCCGCCACGTAATCCTTGTAGCGCTCGGCGTCGCGAACATCGACGCGGGCGATCCAGTATCCCTTGGCCATGGTCTTCTCCCTTTTTCTGCTAAAGCACGTCGCAATCTTTCAGATTCGCTCGCCGTGCTTTAGGTCTTCGTTTTTGCGCGACACGCTTTAGATCAGCGATTTGCCGGCCAGAGTGCGCTTACCATCTCGTTGAGGACAGCGCGGGCCGCCTCTCTCGGATCGGGCGCCTTGACGATCGGCCGGGCGACGACGAGATGCGTGGCTCCGGCCTTCAGCGCGTCGAAGGGCGTCATCACCCGCTTTTGGTCGCCCTTGTCGCTGCCGGTCGGGCGAATGCCGGGTGTGACGATCGCCATTTCGGGCCCGAGGATCTCGCGCACCTCGGCCGCCTCCGCAGCCGAGCAGACGATGCCGCCCATGCCGGCTGCGCGCGCCTGAGCCGCACGGCGCAGCACCAGGCTGTGGGGATCCTGGCTGTAGCCGGCGTCGACGAGATCATCGGCATCCATCGAGGTGAGTACGGTCACGCCGAGCAGGCAGAGGCCGGAACCGGCCGCGGCCGCGACCGCCGCCTTCATCGCTTTGGGATAGGCGTGCAGCGTCAGCATCGACATGCCCATCTTGGCAATGTTCTCGACGCCCGATGCCACCGTGTTGTCGATGTCGAGCAGCTTCATGTCGAGAAAGATCTTCTTGCCGCTTGCGGCAAGATCGCGGGCGAACTCCAGGCCGCCGGCAAAGACGAGCTGATAGCCGATCTTATAGAAGAGAATGTCGTCGCCGAGCGTGGAAACCAGCCTTTCCGCCTCGCCGATCGTTGGAACATCCAGGCCGACGATCAGCCGCTCGCGTGCGCCCATTGCAACTCACCCCCGCCAGTCTTCGATGGCTGTCCAGTCGCATGATAAGCGGCGATCCGCAAGGCCGAAAGCATAGAGATTGCCGCCGCCGGCCGGCTGGTCGCGGTCGCGGCCGATCGGCTTGCCCGCCAGATGGCATTTGAGCAGCGTACCGACGCCGCCATGGCCGACGAAGGCGATGGGCGCTGTCGCATCATGCGTGGCGAGAACGGCATTGACAGCCCCGACGATGCGGGCCTGCGCGTCGATGGCACGCTCCCAGCCTTTGAAGCTTTCCTCGGGATGGGCAAAAAACCAGTCGGCGGCTTCTTCGAATTGCGGCGGCGGCAGGAAGCCGGTGGCCGAACGGTCGTTCTCGTGCATGGCGTGGACGATCTCGATCGTCACGCCGGACGCCTCCGCCAGAATCTCGGCCGTCTCGATCGCCTTCGTCTCGTCGCTGGAGACGATGCGCCGCAACTGCTTGGCCCAGCCGCTCTCGGCTGCTTTGCGCGCTCGCGCCGCGCCGATATCGGAAAGCCCCCATTTCGGCACGGGGACGTCAGCATCGATCCTGACTTGCGGATGGGTGATATAGAGCCCGAACATCTCAGCCGCGCCGGTAGATCCAGAGCTGTGCCGGCGGGATGTTGCGCACCACGAAATCGAAATGCTGAATGTGGTAGCGGTCGGGATTGGCGGCGATCGGCGAGATCGCGCCGTAGGAAATCTGCACCACCGGCCGTCCGGCCGGCAGCCGGTCGAGCAGGCTTTCGAGCAGCGAGACGCGCATCGCCATCGGAAAGTTCAGAAGCGGAATGCACGAGATGACGCAATCGAACGTCTGGTCGCCGAAGGCGCCGAGCGTGGTCTTGAGATCGAAGGCATCGCCGTTGATGAAGTGCACGCCCGGATAGGTGCGCAGCAGATGCTGGTGGAATTCCGTCGAATATTCGATCGCGACCAGATTGTCCGGCTTCACGCCGCGGCCGAGAATGGCCTTGGTGATGGCGCCCGTGCCCGGTCCGAGTTCGAGCACCGGCAGGCCGGAATTGAGGTTGATGACGCTTGCCATGCGTTTGGCGGTGATGGAAGAGGTCGGCACGATGGAACCTACCGTCTTCGGCCCCTGCATCATGCCCCGGAAGAAACGGATTTCTTCATCGAATTTCTTCCCGAGATGTTCCCTCACCTTGACCCTTAAGCGCATTCTCCACCCATCCGCATGTTGATCGACTGTCTTAATATGCTCTTTGTCGCTGTCAGGACAAGAATTTTCGCAACGAAGACACCGGCATCAACAGCTCATGCCGCCTTCCGATCGGAACGAGGCACGAGATCCGCAAGCCTGTCGCTGAGATGATCGGCGTCGACGGGCGCGCGCAGCTTTTTGTCGGTGTTATCGAAATAAAGATAGACGTCCCGGCCCTTGGCTCGCGCCGGCAGCGGCTCCAGCACCCGCGTCGCGTTGTCGGGTTCTCTGCCCTTCGCCCAGGCGCGGATGCGTTCGGCCCATACGTCGAGTGCCTCATCCTCGTAGCCGCTGATGTAGAGCTGTTCGGAACCATGCAGCCGGCAATAGATGAAGTCGGCGGTGATGTCCATCAACAGCGGCCATTGCACCGTGTCGGCGCAGACCAAGGCGGCGTTATGTCGCCTCAGCATCTTGATGAACGTGGCTGAGCGGAAGCTGTCGTTGCGGATTTCGAGCGCATGGCGGATCGGCTGATGGCCGTCGCTTTCGAGCCAAGCCTGTTTGAGTCGCTCATCATGCCGCCTGGCAAGAGCTGTCGCTGCATCGTGGTCATGCGGCAGCAGCGACAGGAAATTTTCGAAACGATCGGGGTCGAAGGCCATGTTCGGCGGGAATTGCCAGAGGATCGGCCCAAGCTTGGGGCCGAGCCGCAGCAGCCCGGAAGCGAAGAAGTTGGCAAGCGGCGCCTCGATCTCCTTCAGCCGCCGCACATGGGTGATGAAGCGCGGCCCCTTGACCGCAAAGACGAAATCGTCGGGCGTTTCGTCCCGCCAGCGGCCGAAGCTTTCGGGCCGCTGCAATCCGTAGAAGGTGCCGTTGATCTCGATCGAACGGAAGTGCCGGGCGACGTAGGAAAGCTCCTGCTTCTGCGGCAGGCCTTCCGGATAGAATTGGCCGCGCCAGGGCGCATAGGTCCAGCCGGATATGCCGATGCGCACCGCTCCCGTCTTCTTCATCCCGTCATCCTCCGGTTCGACGGGAGGAAAACCGGAAACGGGCGCCTTCGTTCCCGTCAGACGCGCATCGGCATCAGCACGTAGAGCGCGTCGTCGCCGGCGGTGTCGCGGATCAGCGTCGGCGAGCCGGCATCGGCCAGCAGGAAGATTGCTTCCTCACCGGAAAGCTGCGCGGTGATGTCGAGCAGGTACTTGGCATTGAAGCCGATTTCCATCGAATCCGTATCGTAGCCGACGGCGACTTCTTCCGTGGCGCTGCCGGAATCCGGATTGTTGACGGTCAGCATCAGCTGTCCGTCGGAAAGCGCCAGCTTCACCGCGCGGCCGCGCTCGGAGGAGATGGTCGACACACGGTCGACGGCCTGGGCGAAGGTCGTGCAGTCGACGCGCATTTCCTTGTCGTTGCCGGTCGGGATGACGCGCTGATAGTCGGGGAAAGTACCGTCGATCAGCTTCGAGGTCAGAACGATCGAGCCGATCGTCATGCGGATCTTGGCGTCGGAAACTTCGACGGTCACGATCGCTTCCGGGTTGTCGACCAGCTTCTGCAGCTCTCCGACCGTCTTGCGCGGAATGATAATGCCGGGCATGCCCTCCGAGCCCGAGGGCGCATCGACATCGGCGCGCGCCAGGCGGTGGCCGTCGGTGGCGACGGCCCTGAGCTTCAGGTCGCCTTTGCTTTCGATCGTATGGAAGAAAATGCCGTTGAGATAGTAGCGCGTCTCTTCGGTCGAGATCGCAAACTGCGTGCGGTCGATCAGCATCTTCAGATCGGTCGCCTTCAGCTTGAAGGAATGCGTGAAGGTACCGGCGGTGAGATCGGGGAAGTCCGATTCCGGCAGGCATTGCAGCGAGAATTTCGAGCGGCCGGACTGCACGGTCATCGAGCCGCCGTCGGTGCTGGTGGCAAGCAGCACTTCGGAACCGTCGGGCAGCTTGCGCACGATATCGTAGAGAAGATGGGCCGGAACGGTGGTGGCGCCGGCCTGCTCGACGCTCGCCGGCGTCGCCTCTGTGATCTCGAGGTCGAGGTCGGTCGCCTTCATGTCGAGGTTCTGGCCGTCGGCCTTGAGCAGCACGTTGGACAGGATCGGGATCGTGTTGCGACGTTCGACCACGCGGTGGACGTGGTTCAGCGATTTCAACAGGTTTGACCGCTCAATAGTAATACGCATGGGATGCTACCGCTTTCGACCGTGACTGTCCGGGCGCTTCGAGCACCCGAAGAATGCCTGTCCCGACCTGAGGCCGGGGGAGTGGACGGGCAAAATGGCAGACTTCAGCACCGGTTTGCAAGAGGCATGGACGGCTCCGTGCCCGCATTTGCGGTTTTCCGGAGCAATCCTCACAGAAATCCGGACCCTTGCCGAAGCCGTGCCGCTCGCCCATAAAGGCCGATGAACCGGCAAGGCGCCGGCGGGACGGAAAGCAATCGGCATGAATGAGGAAACGACAGCGGAAGCCGCCGGCCGGAAAAGCTTCCGCCTGCACAATATGGCAGTGCCGGCGCGGCCGCTGGAGCCGGCGCTCTATCTGGTGGCGACCCCGATCGGCAATCTCGGCGACATCACGCTGCGCGCATTGGAAACGCTGGCCGGCGCTGACGTGCTCGCCTGCGAGGATACGCGCGTCACCCGCGTCCTGCTCGATCGCTACGGCATCCAGAACCGTCCCTTCGCCTACCACGAACACAATGCCGACGAGGCCGGGCCGCGGCTGCTGCAGGCGCTGGAGGCGGGCCGGTCGGTGGCGCTGGTTTCCGATGCCGGCACGCCGCTCGTCTCCGATCCCGGCTATCGGCTGGCGCAGCAGGCGATTGCGGCAGGTTATCGCGTCATCCCCATTCCAGGCGCCTCGGCGCCGCTCGCGGCCCTTGTCGGTTCCGGCCTGCCGAACGACGCCTTTCTGTTCGCCGGTTTCCTGCCGGTCAAGGACAAGGCCCGCCGCGACCGTCTCGGCGAACTTGCCGCAGCACCCGCGACGCTGATCTTCTTTGAATCGCCGCATCGCATCGGCGCGACGCTTCTCGCCGCGGCCGATGTGCTGGGCGGCGCCCGGCCGGCCTCCGTCTGCCGCGAACTGACCAAGACCTATGAGGAGTTCCGCCGCGGCACGCTGGCCGAGCTTGCCGCGCATTATCAGGAGGTGGATAACGTCAAGGGCGAGATCGTCCTCGTCGTCGGTCCGCCGGAGCCGGCGGAAACGCCCGCAGCCGATGTCGAAGCCATGCTCGCCGATCTCTCGAAGACCATGCCGACGGCAAAGGCGGCGACCGAGGCCGCCCGTCTCACCGGCCTGCCGCGCAAGGTGCTCTACCAGCGCCTGCTGGAAATGAAGGGCGCCGATGGGCGATAACAATCTTGCTGCCATCAGAAGGAAGGCGCTGCGCCGCGGCCGCGTGTCGGAATATGCCGCGGCCGTCTTCCTGATGCTGAAGGGCTACCGCATCCTCGCTCTGCGCCACCGCACGAAACTGGGCGAGATCGATATCATTGCCCGCAAGGGCGATCTCGCCGTCTTCGTCGAGGTCAAGGCCCGCCATGGCGAGGCGGCGGCTGTCGATGCCGTCTCCATCGCCTCGCAGAAGCGCATAAGGGCGGCAAGCGACCTCTGGCTCGCCCGCCAGGCCGATCATGCCCGTCTTTCGCAGCGCTACGATATTGTGGCGATCATGCCCGGCCGGCTGCCGCGGCACTTTCCGGATGCCTTCTAGGGCATGATGCCGAAAAGTGTGAGCGGTTTTCGGACGACATCATGCTCCAAAGCCCGTCGTGCAAAGATCGCGACGTGCTTTCGCCCAGTGCCTTTTCGGTTCAACAGTTCGAGATCGTTAAAATTTTACTTCCGGCTTGAACGGCCTCCTTACGACTCTCTGCTATCTCCCGCCTTGGTAGGGTGGCAATTGGGGGTTGGTTCATGGCCTTGAAGATGATGCTTGCAAGCGCGGTCGCCATGGCGGCGCGATCGGTGCCTTATGTCGCGCTGAAGCCGGCCGGGAAATCCTTCGTCGCCCATGCGAGCGACATGCTGCCGCTGAAATCGACGCCGATCAATCCGGACTGGATCATCAGCGGCAATCCCGAAGCCCGCACCGCCGAACATTCGCGCGGCCATGACGAGGCCTCGCTGACGGCGATCTGGGACTGCACGGCGGGCGAATTCCGCTGGTATTTCGGCTGGGACGAGACCGTGATGATCCTCGAAGGCGAGGTCCATATCACCGCCGAGGATGGGACGGAGCGAACCCTCAGCGTCGGCGACGTCGCCTTTTTCGCGGGCGGAACCTGGGCAAGCTGGCGGGTCGACAACTACGTCCGCAAGGTTGCCTTCCTGCGCAAGCCTTTCCCGAAGCCCCTGGCGATCGCCTATCGTCTCCGCAACATGCTGCGCAATGGCGGCAACCAGGGCATCGCCGCCTGATATCCGCCGCCGGCAGCAGCCGGTCATGCGTTAATCGGGCTGAGGCGGGGCGGTCGTCTCCCCCTCCAGCACCTCGCAGGGAAACAGGATCGGATTGTCGAGGGCAGGCGCGGTGCGCTTGTTCAACAGGACAGCCACTGCGGCTGCGGCCACGTCCTGAATCGGCTGTTTCACCGTCGTCAGCCGCGGCGTCGTCATGCTGGCGAGCGGGATGCCGTCGAAGCCGACGATGGAAAGCGCTGCCGGAATCGGGATTCCGAGATCGTGGGCCGCCCTCATGCAGCCGATGGCCTGCTGGTCGGAACTTGCGAATATCGCCGTCGGCCGCTCGTTGCGGGCGCGCGCCAGAAGATAATTCCCCGCGGAACGGCCGCTCTCATAGTCGAACGCCGCCTCGGCGATCAGCGGCGGTCCGGCCAGTTTCGGGCCGCCCGCCTGTTCCATGGCGTCAAGATAGCCTCTCAGTCGGTCGTTGGCCGGGACGGAATCTCCGGGCCCCGAAATGAAGCCGATGCGGCGATGGCCGAGCTTCAGAAGATGCTCGACGCCGAGACGGACGCCGTTGCGGTGGTCGGAGGCGATGCCGGAATAGCCGGGCATGAGACGGTCGACGACCACGATCGGCAAGCCTTTCGGCAGCTTGATCGTGTGGAAATCATTGCTGGGAACCAGAATGATGCCGTCGACCTTCCGGCTCGTCAGCTGTCTGATGCGATCAGCCTCCTTGGCGGCATGATCGAGCGAGGTCATGACGATGATATTATAGCCGTGATTGGCCGCCGCCTGTTCCGCCGATTGCACCAGTTCCGAGAAGAACGGATTGGTCAGATCGGGAATCACGATGCCGATGAGGCGACTGACCTTGCTGCGCATGCTTCTCGCGGAGGGGTCGGGCGTGTAGCCGAGTTCCTTGATGATGTCGCCGACGCGCGCCCGCAATTCCTTCGTCACCGAGGGATGATCGTTCAAAACCCTGGAAACGGTCCCGGTGGAAACACCCGCAAGCCTGGCAACGTCCCTGATCCCGACCTTTGACATGACAGAAATGGATGCCCTTCATCTTCGCCTTCGAAAGAACGCCCGAGGCGCCTGATCGAGGCTTTCAGCTAATGGTCTTTGCCGCCCTCGTCAAAGGGCTGCCGTTCATTTCGATGGCCAGTTTCCACGGCGATGCGGCGAACATTACATGGAAACGGTTCATCATCCAGCTTTCCCCGGCGTCGATCAATATGGTTACAGCGAGCGATTTGCGCTGATTTCGTCGGCTTGACAATTTCTGGAGGCATGTTACCCATTTGGCGTTGGAAACGGTTCATTTGCCGCGGGCAACTCAGATGGAGCTGAGGCCAGGGCCGTTCGGGAGGAAAAATGTCCAATTTTAAGAATGAATCCGCCTTGATCAATGCACCGCGCCGTGCGGCCTTGAAGCTCGGCCTCGCCGGCACCCTGGTGCTGGCGCTGTCCTGCGGCGTGTCGCCGGCCTTTGCGGCCGAGAAGCCGAAGGTCGGCCTGATCATGAAATCCTTGTCGAACGAGTTCTTCAAACAGATGAAGGCCGGCGCCGACAAATATGCGGCCGAAAACAAGGACAAGTTCGATTTCAAGGCCGTCGGCATGAAGGACGAGCGTGATTTCGCCGCTCAGGTCGATGCCGTCGAAAACTTCGTCACCCAGAAATACGACATCATCGTCGTCGCGCCCGCCGATTCGAAGGCGATGGCCACCCCGCTGGCAAAGGCGGTCAAGGCAGGCGTCAAGGTCATCAATATTGACGTGCCGCTCGATGCCGATGCAAAGAAGGCGGCCGGCATCGATCTCGCTTTCTTCGGCCCTGACAACAAGGAAGGGGCAAAGCTTGCGGGCGATGCGCTTGCCAAGGATCTGGGCCCGGGCGCCAAGGTCGTCATCCTCGAGGGCAATCCCGAGGCCGACAATGCCAAGGAGCGCAAGCAAGGCTTCATGGACTCGGTCAAATCGGGCAAGCTCGAGCTTCTCGACAGCAAGACTGCCCATTGGGAGACCGAGGAAGCCAATACCGTCATGACCAATTTCCTGACGAAGTATAAGGATATCCAGGGCGTCATGGCCGCCAACGACTCCATGGCTCTCGGCGTCGTCAAGGCTCTCGATGCGACCGGCCAGGCCGGCAAGATCAAGGTCGTCGGCTTCGACAACATTCCGCCGGTTCAGCCGCTGATCAAGGATGGCAAGATGCTCGCCACCGTCGAGCAGTATGGCGCGCAGATGGCGGTCATGGGCATCGACTATGGCATGCGCGAACTTGCCGGCGAGAAATTCACCGGCTGGGTCAAGACCGACGTCAAGCTCGTCACGTCAGCCGATCTCAAATAATCGGGATTGCCGACTGCAAGGTAAAGGAGGCGCCGGCCGATGGCTGGCGCCAGCCGCTCCCGATGAGGCCTGCTTTCGGCCTCGGGATGTGCGCCGCGTGTCCCTTTACGCATAAACGGCGCTGCAACATTCCGAATTGAACAGACCATGCATGAGGCCGACGTGTCAGACGCACCAGATGACGACATCCTGAAGCTGGAAGGAATCGGCAAGCGCTTCCCCGGCGTCGTGGCGCTCAAGGATGTTTCCATGCGGA
Organism: Rhizobium sp. J15; assembly: GCF_002531825.1. Taxonomy (GTDB): domain Bacteria; phylum Pseudomonadota; class Alphaproteobacteria; order Rhizobiales; family Rhizobiaceae; genus Rhizobium. The sequence goes on from NZ_NWSX01000008.1 coordinate 238,219, forward strand.
TCGGCCGCGGCAAGGGGCACGTTCTTCTCGGTGAAAACGGCGCGGGAAAATCGACCCTGATCAATCTGCTCGGCGGCGTCTTCCGGCCGGATGACGGCCAAATCCTGTTTGATGGCCAACAGTATCATCCGTCCTCGCCCCTGGAGGCGTTCAGGGCCGGCATCCGCGTCATTCACCAGGAATTGCATCCGCTTTCCAACCTGACGGTCGCGGAAAACCTGCTCTTCGAGCATCTGCCGCGCCGATATGGATTGGTGAACTACAAGGCGATGAACAAGAGGGCCTCCGAACTCCTGGAAGAGGTCGGCCTCGACGTCGCCCCGACGACGCTGGCGAGCCGCCTCAGCGTCGCGCAGCTTCAGCTCGTCGAGATCGCCAAGGCGCTTTGCTACGAAAGCAAGCTTCTCGTTCTCGACGAACCCACGGCAACCCTGACCTCCAAGGAGGTCGATCGCCTCTTCGAAATTCTCAAGCGCCTGAAGAGCCGAGGCGTGACCACGCTCTACATCTCCCACAGGCTGGAGGAGATCTTCGAAGTCGGCGACGATGTGACGGTGCTGCGCGACGGCCAGCACGTGATCACCCGCCCGCTGTCCGGTCTTGCCATTCCTGACATCGTCGAGCTCATGGTCGGCCGCAAGCTTTCCGATCACGGCGTCTTCCGCAGCGACAGCGCCGTATCCGGCGAGGCGCTCGGCGTTTCCCGCCTGAAGGTGACGCGCAACAGCCCGGAACTGTCCTTCTCCGTGGCAAAGGGAGAAATCGTCGGCATTGCCGGCCTTGTCGGCAGCGGCCGGACGGAGGCGGTTCGCGCCATATTCGGCGCCGACGCCAAGGCAGCCGGCGAAATCCGTTTGAACGGCGAACCGGTCGAGATCAATTCGCCCAAGGATGCCGTTGCGGCCGGGCTGTGTCTCGCGACCGAAGACCGCAAGATGCAGGGCCTGATGCTCGACATGAGCTGCGCCGAAAACGCCACCATCACCGATCTCGCCAAGATCTCCCGCAATGGCCTGATCAGCGGCAAGGCGGAGGATGGTCACGCAGAGCGTCTGGTGCGCGAGCTCAGGATCAAGACCCCGTCCATCCGCCAGGCCGTCAGGACGTTTTCCGGCGGCAACCAGCAGAAGGTCGTCATTGCCAAATGGCTGTTCCGCGGTCCCAAGGTCCTGATTTTCGATGAACCCACCCGCGGCATCGACGTCGGTGCCAAGGCCGAGATCTATGAGCTTCTGTGGAAGTTCGCGGCCGAGGGCAAGGGTGTCCTTGTCGTGTCTTCGGATCTGCCGGAGCTCATCGGCATCTGCCATCGCATCATCGTCTTCTCCGACGGCAAGATATCAGGTGAAATAGTCCGGGAAGATTTCGACGAGAGCAGGATCCTTTCGCTTGCCTACAAGGAGTACAGCCGTGTCCGCCAGCATTGAAAAACAGACCGAGGCGAAAGAGATGGGCTTCTGGGACAAGCTCATCCGGATCTCGATGAAGGAGGCGGGCGTCGCGATCGCCCTCGTCCTGATCCTGGCGTTTTTCTCGGCGACGGCACCCTATTTTGCCACCCCGGAGAACTTCCTGAAGATCTTCGTGCAGATCGCCATCAATACGGTGCTTGCCTCGGGCATGACCTACGTCATCCTCGTCGGCGGCATTGATCTTTCTGTCGGCTCGCTGCTTGCCCTTTGCACGGTGATCGGCGCGACGATCATGATCAATCCGGCGTTTTCGCCATGGCAGGCAATCGTTCTCGCCTGCATGGCGTCGATGGGCACGGGTGCCGTCCTTGGCGCCATCAACGGCTGGATCTGCGAGAAGTGGAAGCTTCCGTCCTTCATCGTCACCCTCGGCATGCTGAACGTCGCAAGCGGCTTGGCCCGCGTCGTCAGCGACAATTCGACGATCACCGGCCTGCCGCAGCCTTTCGTCGATTTCGGCAACCTGATCTTCTGGGGCGTCTTTCCGTCGATCTTCCTGATTGCGATCGTCGTCGTCCTCATCGGCTGGTTCGTGCTGCGCTACACCGTCTTCGGCCGCTTCGTCTTCGCGATCGGCACCAATGAAGAGGCCGTGCGGCTGTCGGGGCACGCGCCGAAGAAATACAAGATCGCCGTCTTCACGATCTCCGGTCTGACGGCCGGCATTGCCGCCATGGTCTATCTGCTGCGCCTCAATGTCGGCAGCCCGGTCGCCGGCATCGGCTACGAGCTGAACGCCATTGCCGCGGTCATCATCGGCGGCACCAGCCTTTCGGGCGGCAAGGGCTCGATCATCGGCACGCTGGTTGGCGCCTGCATTCTGCAGGTCCTGTCGACGGGATTGCAGCTGCTCGGCGCCGACGACAATATCAAGCCGATCGTCATCGGCGCGGTCATCGTGCTCGCCGTCGTTCTCGACAGCTATCGCGGCCGGCTGATGCGGATGCTCGAAACGCGAAGCCCTTGATTGGCCGTTGCGTTTGATATCGGGCCGACCTACATCTGTCCGGCATTCAGCGAGGGACGGAAATGGCCAAGATCACCAATGTAGCGGTCCAGATGGATCATGTCGCCGGCATCAACATCGCAGGCGATTCCACCTTCGCGATGAGCCTGGAGGCGCAGGCGCGCGGCTACCGGCTGTTCCATTACACGCCTGAGCGCCTGAGCTTCCGCGACGGCAAGCTCTTCGCCAGCGTCGAACCGATGCTGCTGCGCGACGTCAAGGGCGATCATTTCGAACTCGGCGCGTCCGAGCGCGTCGATCTCTCGACCATGGATGTGGTGCTGCTGCGCCAGGACCCGCCCTTCGACATGGCCTATATCACCTCGACGCATCTGCTCGAGCGCATCCATCCGAAGACGCTTGTCGTCAACGACCCGGCCTGGGTGCGCAATTCGCCGGAAAAAATCTTCGTCACCGAATTTGCCGATCTGATGCCGAAGACGCTGATCACCAAGGATCCGGCCGAAATCCGCCGCTTCCGCGACGAGATGGGCGACATCATCCTGAAGCCGCTCTACGGCAATGGCGGCGCCGGCGTCTTCCACTCCACCCGCGACGACCGAAACCTCTCCTCGCTGCTGGAAATGTTCGGCCAGCTGTTCCGCGAGCCCTTCATCGCCCAGCAATACCTGCCCGACGTACGCAAGGGCGACAAGCGCATCATCCTGGTCGACGGCGAATTCGCCGGCGCGATCAACCGCGTTCCGGCCGAGCACGACAGCCGCTCCAACATGCATGTCGGCGGCCGCGCCGAGGCGACCGAGCTGACGCCGCGCGAAAAGGAAATCTGCGAACGCATCGGTCCGGCGCTGAGAGAACGCGGCTTCCTGCTCGTCGGCATCGACGTGATCGGCGATTACATGACCGAGATCAACGTCACCTCGCCGACAGGCATTCGCGAGGTCAAGAAGTTCGGCGGCGCCGATATCGCAAGCCTGCTTTGGGATGCGATCGAGCGCAAGCGCGGCTGAGCCTCCCGGCCGCAGCCGGAGACACGTGCATGATCGGATACAACCAAGGTCACTTGACGCATCCGAATATGTTCCGCGACTGTTCTTGTTTTATTCTTGTTTCCATGCAAGATTGCAACCGCTGGCCTTAAAGGCCGCAGGGCGGTAAGTAGAGTTTGCTGGGCAAGGGGTAGGCGGATGGTCGCGCGCGTCAGTACGGTTGCATTTCAGGGTATCGAAGGCGTGCCGGTCGAGGTCCAGGTCATGATCGCGCCCGGCAAGGTCGGAATGCAGATTGTCGGCCTGCCCGACAAGGCGGTTGCCGAAAGCCGCGAGCGCGTGCAGGCGGCCCTGCATGCTTCCGGTCTGGCGCTGCCGGCAAAACGGGTGACTGTCAATCTGGCGCCTGCCGATCTTCCGAAGGAAGGCTCGCACTTCGACCTTCCCATCGCGCTCGCTTTGATGGCCGCCCTCGGCGCCATTCCCGCCGATGCGCTGTCGGATTTTGTCGTCGTCGGCGAACTCAATCTCGATGGAACGATCGCCGCCATTGCTGGCGCTCTGCCGGCCGCTATCGGCGCCAATGCGCTCGGCAAGGGGCTGATCTGCCCGGCCGAAAGCGGCGCGGAAGCCGCCTGGGCCGGTGCCGACGTCGATATTCTCGCACCCCGCAGCCTGATTGCCCTCGCCAATCATTTCCGCGGCACGCAGGTGCTCTCCCGGCCGGAGCCGTCCATCCGCGCCAACGCCGCCAACCTGCCCGACCTCGCCGAGATCAAGGGCCAGGAGAGCGCCAAGCGCGCGCTCGAGGTCGCGGCCGCCGGCGGCCATAACCTCCTGATGGTTGGGCCTCCCGGCTCCGGCAAGTCGATGCTGGCGGCAAGGCTGCCCTCCATCCTGCCGCCGCTTTCGGCGGCCGAGCTGCTTGAGGTGTCGATGGTCCATTCGATCGCTGGACAGCTCACCGGCGGCAAGCTGTCCGATCGCCGGCCGTTTCGCACCCCACATCATTCCGCCACCATGGCCGCCCTCGTCGGCGGCGGCTTGCGCGCCCGCCCCGGCGAGGCCTCGCTTGCCCATCACGGCGTACTTTTCCTCGATGAGTTTCCCGAGTTCACGCCGCAGGCGCTCGATGCCCTCCGCCAGCCGCTCGAAGGCGGCGAATGCGTCATCGCCCGCGCCAATCACCGCGTCTCCTATCCGGCGAAATTCCAGCTGATCGCGGCAATGAACCCCTGCCGCTGCGGCATGGCGGGCGAACCCGGCCACACCTGCGCCCGCGGCCCGCGCTGCATGAGCGATTATCAGGCACGCATCTCCGGCCCGCTGATGGACCGCATCGATATCCGCATAGACGTGCCCGCCGTCTCCGCCGCCGACCTCATCCGCCCGATGGCCGCCGAGACCAGCGCCGACGTCGCCCGCCGCGTCGCCCGCGCCCGCGAAATCCAGCAGGAGCGTTTCGAAGCCGCCGGCGCCAAAGGCATCGGCACCAATGCCCGCTGCTCGACCGCGATGATCGAAAAACTCGCCGAACCCGACACCGGCGGCCTGCAACTCCTGCGCGACGCCGCCGAAAAAATGAAATTCTCCGCCCGCGGCTATCACCGCGTCCTGAAGGTCGCCCGCACGCTGGCTGATCTCGACGATAAGGCGACGGTCGGCCGGATGCATCTTGCCGAAGCCATTTCCTATCGTATCGCCGGAGAGAGGCTGACGGCTGCGGCCTGAGATAGAGGCGAATAGCGAATAGTGAATGGCGAATAGTTATTGACTGGCCTGACACCGACCAGGCAGCTCGCTATTCGCTATTCGCTATTCGCTATTCGCTATTCGTCCTTCAGCTCCCCAGCCCTTCAAACAGCGCCGTCGACAGATAACGCTCCGCAAAAGACGGGATGATCACGACGATGTTCTTGCCGGCATTCTCCGGGCGGCTGCCGACCTTGATCGCAGCCGTCAGCGCAGCACCCGAGGAGATGCCGACCGGCACGCCTTCGAGCCTGGCGACCAGCCGCGCCTGTTCGAAGGCCTCGTCGTTGCTCACGGTGACGACCTCGTCGTAGATGCCGGTGTCGAGGATTTTGGGCGCAAAGCCGGCGCCGATGCCCTGGATCTTGTGCGGGCCGGGATTTCCGCCGGAGAGGATCGGAGAATCGGCGGGCTCGACGGCGATGATTTGGACTTCGGGCTTGCGGCTTTTCAGCACCTGGCCGACGCCGGTGATCGTGCCGCCGGTGCCGATGCCCGAGACGACGATATCGACCGTGCCGTCTGTGTCGTTCCAGATTTCTTCGGCCGTCGTTTGGCGATGGATTTCGGGATTGGCGGGATTTTCGAATTGCTGCGGAATGATGGCGTCGGGAAGCGACTCCGCCAGCTCTTCGGCCTTGGCGATGGCGCCCTTCATGCCCTTCGGCCCTTCGGTCAGCACCAGCTCGGCGCCGAGCAGCACCAGCATCTTGCGGCGCTCGACCGACATCGTCTCCGGCATGGTGAGGATCAGCCGGTAACCCTTGGCGGCGGCGGCGAAGGCCAGCGCGATGCCCGTATTGCCGGAGGTCGGCTCGATCAGCACCGTCTTGCCCGGGGTGATCTTGCCCTGTGCTTCGAGGCTCTCGATCATCGCCACGCCGATGCGGTCCTTGACGGAGGCGATCGGGTTGAAGAATTCGAGCTTGCCGATCAGGTTGGCCACCACGCCCTTTTCCCGCGCCAGCTTGTCAAAGCGCACGAGCGGCGTGTTGCCGATGGTCTCGGTGATCGAGGAATAGATGCGGCCGCGGCCGGGCTTGTGCGACATGGTGCTCTCCCTTTTGAAATGCGGTTCTGAAATTGAGGAAGAGAATAGGGTCAAAGCGCGCGTGAGGCCAGACCGCGTTCATGCCGGCGCAGCCGGCCGCGGAGAAAAAAACCTTTGAAAACCGTTTCTTGCGGAATGTTTATTTCAGGCCGCCCGCGTGGCGATGAAAGCAGCCGTGCCGGCGAGGATGCCTGCCGCCACCCGGTTCAGCGCCTGCAATGCGCGCGGTTGCCTCAGCATCGTGCGGGCGCGTGAGGCGAGCAGCATATAGGGCACCAGCACGGCGATCAGCACCACGAAGGTCGCGGCGAGCAGCATGGCATAGTCGGCGAGCCCGATATTGCCGATGTCGATCAGCGTCGGCGCAAGCGCGACATAGAAGAGCATCGTCTTCGGATTGCCGAGCGTTACCAGCAAGCCGGAAAGGAACGACATGCCGATATTGCTGGACTTGCCTGCGGCGATATCATGCGGCAGCAGCCCCGCCGTCCACAGCTTCCAGGCGATATAGCCGAGATAAAGCGCCCCGGCGATCTTGATTGCGATGAACACCTCGGTGAAGGTCTGCGCCACGAAGGCAAGGCCGAGAATGACGGCGGTGAGGTAGATCATGTCGCCGAGCACCAGGCCGAGGCCCATGAAGAAGGTCTCGCGGAAATTCGAGCCGAGCGCCCGGGCAACGATCGCGGTAATTCCGGGTCCCGGGATGGCGGCTGCGATGAACAGCGCTCCGGCATAGGCAAGCAAGGCGGCAAGGCTCATGTGTGGGCTCCCTCTTCCCTGCTGTTTTATATCCGCCAAGCCTTGCCATCAATCGACCGGCGTTGATGGGTCCATCACCAGAAGAAATGCCTGCCGCCGCGTGCCTGTCCGTTTGTGGTCAGCTCTGAAGCGCTCTTGGCCGCAGCCATCGCGGCGCCCAGCCGAGATTCATGCCGGCGGCAGCCAAAAGAATGATGGCGGCACCCGCGATCTGCATCGGCTGCAACGCGTGGCCGAAGGCCAGCCGGTCGACCAAGATCGCGGCGATCGGATAGAGGAAGGAGAGCGCGCCGGTCAGATGTGTCGGCAGCCGCTGGATGGCGCCGTAGAGCAGCACATACATCAGGCCGGTATGGACGACGCCGATGGAAATGAGGATCGCCCAGCTTCCGGCATCCGCGGGCGATCGCGAAAAATCCGTCATCGGCGCCAGCATCAGCATGCCGGTCGCGACCTGGATCAGCGCGATCAGATGCGGCGGCGTGCCTTTCAGCCATTTCGCGGCAAGCGCTGCGAGCGCGTAGAAGAAAGCCGCGCCCAGCGCCATCAGGATGCCGAGGCCGTAGCTCTCGAACGTATCGCCGCTTCCGCCCGGTTTTGCCTGAACGATCGCCATCATGCCGGCAAAGGCGAGCGCCAGCCAGAACAGTTTGGCGGCGGTGATCTTCTCGCCGAGAAACAGCGCGCCGAGGACCAGCAGCATGAAGGGCTGGGTGTTGTAGACGGTCGTCGCGACCGAGATCGTCGCATGCGAATAGGAGGCGAAGAGCAGCAGCCAGTTGACGACGATGGCGATGCCGCCGAAGACGGCAATGGCGAAGGCGCGCAGCGTGATGATGCCGGGCCGCAGCAGCCCGAGAGCGCCGCAGATGGCAAGCAGGGTGAGCGCGCCGAACAGGCAGCGCCAGAAGACCACGCCGCTGACCGGCTGGCCGGACATGACGACGAACCAGCCGATCGTCCCCGAGATCAGCATCGCTGCCGTCATTTCCGCCGTGCCTCTTCTTATGTCGCCGCTCATGATCGCCTCCGTTATCGATGGCGTCATATTATTGCGGCGACGAGCGATTTTATATAATGATAGGAAGGAGAATAATCGATTTCGCCTAATCATAATAGGAAGAATGGATATAATGGCTAACGATGCGCAGGCCATCGACGATATCGATCAGGCTGTTCTGGAGGTGCTGGCCGGCAATGCCCGCATCTCGCTGAAGGAGCTGGCGCAGCAGGTGGGGCTTTCCTCGCCGAGTGCCGCCGAGCGTCTGCGCCGGCTGGAGGAGCGCGTCGTCATCAAGGCCTTCACCATCGATCTCGATCCCGCCGCCGTCGGCTACCCCCTGCAGGCGATCGTCCGCGTGCGGCCGCTGCCGGGGCAGCTGCATTTCGTCGAGCGCCTCATTCAGGAAATTCCCGAAATCGTCGAATGCGACAAGGTGACCGGCGAGGATTGCTTCATCGCCCGCCTGGTCATCCGCTCGATGGCGGAGCTCGACGGCATTCTCGACAAGGTCGCCGAGCGGGCGGAGACCAACACGTCGATGATCAAATCCTCGCCGGTCAAGCGTCGCCTGCCGCCGCTTTCAAAGAAAAAGTAAAGTCCGTCGGGCGGCCCTGGAAATCGCTATCGCGACGATACCGAAGAAGACTTCCTGACGGCGTTGGTCAACGCGGTGCCGACTTACCATCATCGAAAACTTGTCTCAGGCATTTTTCAAACTTGTCTTTTTTGTCGATGAGAGATCGGCACTCATGAATGGCATATGCTGCCGCCATCTCGGCATTGCGATTGAAGCCGGGAATTTGTCCCGGGTTGAAAGTCGCGGCAGTCCCCCCAAAAAGATCCCTAAGTCCGATCGACTGCAGCAACACTGTGTAAAGGCAGCCTACCGGATTGATATCGCGGTCGACCATGACGTTGATAGCCGCATATCCTTTTCGGCGTTCGTGGTAGCATTCCAACGTGTCCGGCTTGCTTCGAAGCGTATCGACATCATGAACTGCTATTTGGCCCAATTTAGCGAGTTTGAGCGCATCGCGATCAACGAATACCTCGACGGTTTGGATATTTGAGGGTCGGTTCTGATCGCCGAAAGGGGCATATGGCGTTCCGGCTGAATAATCTATCGATTGGCTGGCGTTAAAATTGATACGGACATCTGCGTAGGCCATGACCCCAAAAAACACGCGCAAAAACTCGAGCTGCAAAGCTTGAACATTGCTCCTCTCCATGCCTTTCGCATTGAGGACGATGTTCATCTCGATTGTTTTGTCGATGTCGAGAATCGGCGCTGTCGATTTCGCCATGGCAAATGCGACGATCTCTTCCACAGATAAAGATGAGCGAATCGACTGGAGCCTTGTTGAATCAATCGCAGGGGCCGGCGCCGCAATCAGCGCTGCCGCTAGACCGATAACCACGCCCCATGGCGCCCTCTTGAATAGCATAACCGTCCCCACAAACGCTGCTCATCAATTGTTCGGTTGCTTCATCACACGCCGGTAGAGCCGAAGCCACCGGCGCCGCGTGCGGTCTCGCTCGCCTCTGTGATTTCGGTCACCCGCGCCTGGGTGACCGGCGCGATCACCATCTGGGCGATGCGCATGCCGCGCTCGATGACGAAGGCTTCTTCGCCGAGATTGGCGAGCAGCACCTTCACTTCGCCGCGATAGTCGCTGTCGACGGTGCCGGGCGAGTTGAGGCAGGTGATGCCGTGCTTGAAGGCGAGGCCGGAGCGCGGCCGAACCTGGCCTTCGAAACCCTCAGGGATCTCGAAGATGAAGCCGGTCGGCACCAGCGCGCGCTTGCCGGGCAGAAGCGTCAAGGGCGCATCCGCATCGACGGCGGCGCGCAGGTCCATGCCGGCTGCCCCCTTGCTTTCATAGGCGGGCAGGTCGAGGCCTTCGCCATTCGGGAGACGGATGAGGTTCAGCGTCGGGCGCGTATCGTGATGAATGGTCATGGCCCATTACTTTGCGCCCCGCGCGCCGAGGTCAATTGCATTGGCGGGCTTTAATCGCTAGATACGCGGCAATTCCACAGGATTCACACCATGGCCGAAAGTCTCGCCGAGGCGGTCTCCCGCCGCCGCACATTCGCTATTATCGCCCACCCGGACGCGGGCAAGACGACGCTCACCGAAAAGCTGCTGCTGTTCGGCGGCGCCATTCAGCTTGCCGGCGAAGTCAAGGCGAAGAAGGACCGCATGCAGACGCGGTCCGACTGGATGAAGATCGAGCGCGAACGCGGCATCTCCGTCGTCACCTCGGTGATGACCTTCGAATACAACGACAATGTCTTCAACATCCTCGATACGCCTGGTCACGAGGATTTCGCCGATGACACCTATCGCACGCTGACGGCCGTCGATGCCGCGGTCATGGTCATCGACGCCGCCAAGGGCATCGAGCCGCGCACGCTGAAGCTTTTCGAAGTCTGCCGCATGCGCGATATTCCGATCATCACCTTCATCAACAAGATGGACCGCGAAAGCCGCGATCCCTTCGAGATCCTCGACGAGGTGGAAGAGAAGCTGGCGCTGGATACGGCGCCGATCACCTGGCCGATCGGCCGCTCGAAGACCTTCTGCGGCTCCTATCATCTGGCCAACAGCACCGCCCGCGGCTCCGATACCGAAGTCGAGACCACGCCGGTCAACGGCCCGCAGGCCGTCGCCGGCAGGCTGCCGGAAAACGAACGCCAGGCCTTCATCGACGAGACGGAACTCGCCATCGAGGCCTGCCGGCCCTTCGACCGCGACTCCTTCCTCGAAGGCCATATGACGCCTGTTTTCTTCGGCTCGGCGCTGCGCAATTTCGGCGTTCGCGATCTGATCAACGCGCTCGGCGAATTCGCGCCGCCCCCGCGCGACCAGGTCGCCGATACCAGGACTGTGCATGCGACCGACGACAAGATGACGGCCTTCGTCTTCAAGATCCAGGCCAACATGGACCCCAACCACCGCGATCGCATCGCCTTTGCCCGCATCTGCTCCGGCAAGCTCGAACGCGGCATGAAGGCGCGGCTCGCCCGCACCGGCAAGCAGCTCGGCCTGACGGCGCCGCAATTCTTCTTCGCCTCGCAGCGCCAGCTCGCAGACACCGCCTATGCCGGCGATGTCGTCGGCATTCCCAATCACGGGACGCTGCGTATCGGCGATACGCTGACCGAAGGCGAATCGCTGGTCTTCCAGGGCGTGCCGAACTTCTCGCCTGAGATCCTGCGCCGCGTGCGCCTCGAAGACGCGATGAAAGCGAAAAAGCTCAAGGAAGCCCTGCAGCAGATGGCCGAGGAAGGCGTCGTCCAGCTCTTTTCGCCGGAAGACGGCTCGCCCGCGATTGTCGGCGTCGTCGGCGCCCTGCAGCTCGACGTGCTGAAGGAGCGGCTGATGGCCGAATACGGCCTGCCGGTCTCCTTCGAAATGTCGCGCTTCTCCGTCTGCCGCTGGATCTCCGCCGAGCAGCCGGCTGATCTCGAAAAATTCCTCACCGTCAAGCGTGGCGATATCGCCCGCGATCTCGATGGCGATCCCGTCTTCCTCGCCCAGGACAGTTTCTCGCTGCGTTACGAGGCGGAGCGCTATCCGGCGATCAAGATGGTCGCCATCAAGGAATATCACGCCGCCAAGGCGGCGTGATCGTCGTGGGTTCGGGGGGCTGCGGCTATTTTTCCCGCAGCGCCCGGCGGAAGTTCTGCGTGATCGGCTCGGCGAGATAGGCAAGCACGCTGCGGGCGCCCGTCCGGATCATCGCCTCGCTCGACATGCCGGGCAGGAGCTTGCGGCCCTCCAGCTTGGCGAGTTCGCTCTTGTCGATCAGCACCGTGGCGGCGAAATAAGGCGCCCCGCTGCGCTCCTCCACCATCCGGTCGGCCGACACGATCTCCACGACGCCGTCGAGCGGCGGCAGGTTGTAGCGGGCAAAGGCCGGGAAGCTGACCCGCGCCAGCTGCCCGGGGGCGATCGTCTCGACGTCTTCCGGCCTGACCATCGCCTCGACGACGAGCTGCTGGCCGAGCGGCACGACCGTCATCAGCGTCTCGCCCGGTTTGACGACGCCGCCCGCCGTGTGCACCTTCAGGTCCATGATGATGCCGTCGACCGGCGCGGCGACGCTGGTGCGCCCAAGCACGTCCTTGGCGGAGCGCTCCTCCTGTCTGAGATCGAACAGCTCCGCCTCGACCTTGCTCAGCTCCTCGACGGCCTCGTTCAGCCGCACCGTGCTGAGGTTCAGGATCTGCATGTCGATTTCGGCCATGGCGCTCTTGGCGCGGGCGATGGCCGCGACATTGGTGGCGCGCTCCCCTTCGAGCTCCCGCTGCTGCCGTCTGAGCAGCAGGTTCCGCTCACGGGTAACAAGCCCGCGCTTGAGGAGGCTTTCGAGGTCCTTGGTTTCACCCTCGATCACCTCGATCTGCTTGTCCTCGGTGACGATGAGCTCCTCCAGTCCGGTTATCTCTTCCGCGGTCTGGCGGCGGCGCTGGCCGAGTATTTCCCGCTCGTCCTTCAAATTGTGTTGCTTGGCCGAAAATACGTCCCGCTGCGAGGACACGGCGTCCTTTGCCGACGGGCTGGGATTTGCAAGCAGCACCGGATCGAATTCGATCTCGGCCTTGCCGTCACGCTCGGCTCTCAAGCGGGCGGCCAGCGCCTCGCGCGTCGCAATCCGGTTCTGGATCAGGTTGAGCTTCGCCTTCGCCTGTGTGCTGTCGAGCTGGATGAGGACCTTGCCCGCCTTGACGATATCGCCGTTGGCGGCGTTCAATTCGGCGATGATGCCGCCCTCGAGGTGCTGGATGAGCTTGCGGTCGCCGGCAACCTTGATGACGCCATGCGCCACTGCGGCGCTGTCCAGCGGCGCGAGCGCCGCCCATCCCCCGGCGATGCCGAAGAACAGGAACATCAGCGCGAAGCCGGTGAACGTCACGCCTGCAAGACGCAGGGGTGCCGGGGCCGCCGCGGGCGGCGAGACGGGTAGCGGAACGACCTTCATATCCTTCATGGTTCGTTTCCTTGCCTACTTCACGATCGTCGGCATCTGCGTGACCTTGCGCACGCGCGCGGTGAGTTCATTGAAGACATAGTCGCGCGGACCGAAGAGGTCCTGCTGGCCGCGGTTGAGCACCAGTATCTTGTCGACCGTCTCCATGATGTTCGGCCGGTGCGCAATCAAAATGACGGTCGTGCCCGCCGCCTTCATCTCGCCAAGGGCTGCGATCAAGGCCTCCTCGCCTTCGCGGTCGAGATTGGAATTGGGCTCGTCGAGAATGATGAGCGCTGGGTCGCCGTAAAGCGCCCGCGCCAGGCCGATGCGCTGGCGCTGTCCGCCGGAGAGAACCGCGCCGGATTCGCCGATCTCGGTGAGGTAGCCCTTCGGCAGCCCTTTGATCAGTTCGTGAACGCCCGCGAGCTGCGCGGCCTTGACCACCTTGTCGAAGATGACGGGGCTGAGCTTGGCAAAGCGGCAGATGTTTTCGGCGACGGTGCCGGCGAAGAGCTCGATGTCCTGGGGCAAGTAACCGACATAATGCCCACGGTCCTCCGACGCCCATTGGGCAACGTCCATGCCATCGAGCAGCGCGCGCCCTCCGGATGGGCGCCAGGCGCCGGCCAGTATTCGCGCCAGGCTGGTCTTGCCGGCCGCGCTCTGGCCGATCAGCGCCATTGCTTCACCCGGTTCGAGGTGGAAATTGATGCCTTTCAGGATATGTTCGCCGCCCTGCCGGGCCAGCACGATGTTGTCTGCCTCAAAGCGGCCCTTCGGCCGCGGCAGCGGCAGGACCGGTGTTGCCTCCGGGTGCTGCCCGGCGACGGCGGTGAGGCGTCGGTAAGCGGCGCGCGCGCCGACCGTCGCCTTCCATGTACCGATCGCCTGCTCGACCGGGGATAAAGCGCGGCCCATCAGGATCGAGGCGGAGATCATGATGCCGGGCGAGGCCTCGTTGCGAAGGACGAGATAGGCCCCAAGGCCAAGTATGCCCATTTGCAGGGCGAGCCGATGGCAGCGCGCGATGGCAGCGATGATGCCGCCGCGGTTGGCGGCGACGACCTGCCCTTTGTTGGCCTCGTCCTGCTGCACCTTCCAGCCTTCCAGCAGCGGCTTCAGCATGCCCATCGCCTGGATGACCTCGGCATTGCGGATCGCCGCTTCAGCCTGGACATAAGCCCGCGACTGCGCATTTGTGGCCTCAGTCAGCGGCTTTCGGGTGAGCCATTCGTTGAGCAGCGCCAGCAAAAACAGCAGGGCCCCGCCGCTGAGCGCCAGCCAGCCCAGCCAGGGGTGCATGAAGAATATGGCGGCGAAAAACAGCGGCGCCCAGGGCGCGTCGAGGATCGGGAAGATGCTTGGGCTGGTGAAGAAGTTCCTGACCTGATCGAGGTCGCGCAGCGGACGGGCATTGACCTGGCCGGGCGCCGTGGCGGCATATTCGACCGACGCCGTCAGCAGCACGGGCGCCAGCCGCGCGTTCATCCATGACCCGACGGTCGCCAGAAGACGGCCGCGCACCACCTCCAGCCCCGCCATGGTCGCAAGCGCCGCCGCCGCCATCAGCGAGAGCATCAGCAGCGTCTCCAGGCTGTGGCTGGACAAAACGCGGTGGTAGACTTGCAGCATATAAAGCGCCCCGGTCAGCATCAGGACGTTGATGCCGGCGCTGAACCAGATAAGCGGCCGGATGGCGCGTCTGGCTTCTTTCATCACCACCTGAAGCGCCGGGGCCTGTTGGTTGTTTTTTATCATTGTCATGTCTCTGGTGTACGAGATTACACAGCATGCAAAGACAGTCGGGGGCGGCGCGAGCTGCCCCCGGGTTGGTCAAGTGTCAGGCGACGTCGACGAGGATGTGCTGCATCGCCGTCTGATCCGCATCCGCGTCCGCGACCTGGAAAGCGAAGTCGAGATTGGCGTTCGGCGTCTCTGTCACGGTTGAGGTAAAGCCGATATCCGTGATCTTCAGCACGTCGTTGTCGGTGCCGTCGAAGTTCACCAGACCGCTGGTCGCATTGCTGCCGCCGCCGGCGCCGGTCGTCCTCACCAGGTCGATCGCCGTATTGTTGCCGGTGATGCCGTTGCCCGACTGCATGATCTGGGCGCCCTGCAGCACATAGTCTTCGCCGGCCGCGTTGTAGTCGTTCTGCTCGATGATCACGAGGCCGTCATTGTTGTCGAGCGTGAACTCGCTGCTATAGGGGGCAGGCACCTGACCCGCCCTGTAGATGTCGGCGTTCGACACATAGACGGCCCGGGTGATCGTCGAGTTGTCGTCCGTGGTGCCGGCGATGTTGTCGGCGCCGTTCTTGTCGATCAGGTCGAGGATCACCATCAGGTCCTCGCTGTTGCCGATGCCGTCGAACTTGATCGCCATCGAGCTGGCGGTCGCCGTCGGGGCGGTGGCCTCGTTGACGATGCCGACATTGCTGTTGAAGAACCGCAAGGTGAGCAGTTCGTCCTTCTGGATCGTATCGCCGGCGACACCATTGGTGCTCTGCGTCGCAGACACCCAGGTCTCATTGTTGTTGCTGATCATCTCGTGATTGGCGCCGGGGGTGAAGATGGTGTCGGCCGACGACCCCTCGCCATTGCCGGTCAGGCTGAACGGGTTGGACCTGTTGATCGCGTTGCCGGTGAACTGCACATAGAAGTCTTCATCGGTAGGCGTGTTCGGATCGTCCGCCTGCAGGCGTTCCACCACGATCGGCGGGTGGCCGGTATTGCCGGTGGGCTCCTTGGAGAGGAGCTCGCTGGTGTGGAGCACGTCGAAGCTGAAGCCTTCGAGCGGGTCGGTCAGGTTGATGGTATAGGTGTCGGCGACCTTGTCGAAGACGAGGGTGCCGCCTGCCGTGCCCGTCTGGACGCCGGCCGCCGGATCCTTGTCGTAGGTGAAGGTGAAGTTGAACGTGGCGGAGGTGAGGCTCTCCGACGCCAGCGTCACATTCGAGGTGATGAGATTGCCGCCTCCGCCGCCGGTGATCGTGCCGGTGAGGCCGATCTGGACGCTGGCGGCCGCGCCATTCTGGTCGATGAAGTCGGAGCCGCCGCCGGTGTAGAACGCGGCCAGGCGAGCATCCGCACCGATATTATAGCCGAAGGCGCCGGTGGCCGATGCGTTGAGCACATTGGCCAGGGTCTCGTTCTGGATGCCTGCGGTCCCGGGATCGCCGTCGAACGGCACGGTGATCGTCGGCCCGTCATCCTCGAAGTTGAAGCTCTGGCCGATGTCATGGGTGTCGGAGGCCTGGTCGCCGTCGCCATCGGTGATGGTGGCGGTCAGCGTGATGA
>NZ_NWSX01000082.1 GCF_002531825.1 Rhizobium sp. J15
AAGTTAAACCGGACAGCAGTGGCACAAGGCCGAGGATCTGCCGCCCCATCGGCCGGAGGTGGATGCTTGGAACTGACGAAAATAGGGATTTCGCTCACTTTGTCAGAAGCCTGAAAGTCGAGTGCAGTGCCTCCGCTCCTTGCAGAAGATCTGCCCTCCATTTTTGGGGTGAACTGTTCCGAAAACAGTCTTATCTCGGAATCTATAGTCTCCGATAACAAAGATTTAGATGCCGCTATGCTATCTCTGTTCTCGCCCACTCATGGGCGAGGGGAACGCATATATGAAATCGAAAGTCTCTGGATTGATCGCGCTTGCCGCCGCGGTCATCGCCGCTTCTGCCGTGCCGTCACATGCCGAGGATCTGAAATTCCAGCTCACCAACGGGACCAATTCCGTTCTGACGCGCTTCTACAGCTCGCCGACCGGCGTCAACAGCTGGGAAGAGGACGTCTTCGGCGAGAACGTTCTCAATCCGGGCGAGACCGTCAACATCACCATCGCCGATGGCCGCACCGTGTGCAAATACGACATGCGCTTCGAGTTCGACGAAAATTCGGACCTCGACACGACCGAAGATACGCAGGACCTTTGCGAGCTCGGCAGCTACACCATCCACGAATAAGCATCCTTGACCGACGCCCGCCTTCGCTTGGCCGGAGGCGGGCTTTCATTCCCGATCGCATCGGCGCTCGCCACATCGGCGCTTGTCACCCCGCCCGGCTGCGCGTATCAGCGGATGAAGCGTCAATTCAAAGCGATAGAGCGCCCTGTTGATCAGCGGCGCTCCGATGCCGGGAGGATCAGGTGAGCGCAAGACGGTTTCTGTCGATCGGTGAATGCATGGTGGAACTCTCGCAGGCAGGCGATGGCCTGCTGCGCAAAGGTTTCGCTGGCGATACGTTCAACACCGCCTGGTATGCCCGCGCCTGCCTCGGCCCCGACTGGTCGGTCGATTATTTCACGGCGCTCGGCGACGACGCCATGTCGGACGAGATGGCCGCCTTCATCGACAAGGCAGGTATCGGCACCAGTCTCATCCGCCGCATCAAGGGCAAGACGCCAGGCCTTTACATGATCAGCCTGAAGAACGGCGAGCGCTCCTTCAGCTACTGGCGGGACAGTTCGGCCGCCCGCAGCCTGGCTGCCGATCCCGACCTGCTCCGCGAGGCGGTGGAAAGCGCCGATCTGATCTATTTCTCCGGCATCACTCTTGCCATCCTGCCGCAAGAGGATGCCGCGACGCTGCTTGCCGAAATCCGCCGCGCCAAGGCCGCCGGCAAGCTCGTCGTCTTCGACCCGAATATCCGTCCCCGTCTCTGGTCGAGCTACGACGTGATGCACGCGACGATCAGCGAGGGCGCCCGCTCCTCGGTGATCGTCATGCCGAGCTTCGACGATGAAGCCGCCCATTTCGGCGACGATTCCATCGAGGCGACGGTCAATCGCTATCGCACGCTCGGCGCCACCCATGTCGTGGTCAAGAACGGTGCTGATGGCGTCAGGTTGAATTTCGCCGGCCAAGATAGCTTCGTTCCGGCCGAAAAAGTCGAGACGGTGGTCGACACGACAAGCGCCGGCGACAGTTTCAACGGCGCCTTTCTGGCATCCTATCTGGAAACGGGCGATGCAACCGCTGCTGCCCGTTTCGCCGCAGGGGTCGCGGCCCGGGTGGTCAGTGAACACGGCGCGTTGGTGGCAAAGGAAAAGCTCGGCTTGAAGGGCGGCTAAGCCCGCGCATGACGCCGGTATACGAACGCCATGCGCGAGCGTTCCCCGCCTTGTCGGCATCTTCGCCCCGGTGAGGGGAATAAGACGTCAGGACTTCGTCGGCCGATCGGGCTCGCGAACCGCCTCGTCATGATACCAGCAGCTGTCGAGCGCCGCGTCGCAGATATCGGCTGCTTCACGCTCCATCAGCCGGGCGCGTTCGAACCGGCTGGCGGCGCGCGCCGCCTTGACCGGGAACTGGTAGATCGTTGCGGATTCACGATGGAAACCGGTAGGCATGAGATCGCCTCCATTCGAGTTCGGCGCATCAACATCAAGGCCGTGACCATAGCATGATGCACATAGTTTATGCAAATTGCACAATTTGTGTGCATTAATATATTATGATTGATCAATATGCTGTCTCTGCCGAGAGCGTCCGCCTAATTGTTCAACACTTCATCACTTCTGGCTAACGCTGAAATTTTCATCCGGTTCCAAGGCGGAAAATCGGTTTTCTCCCGGATGATACGGTCTTCCACCGCCAAAAATGGACCGTTCTCGGGAAAGAAAAATATGCGTCACCGCGCTGATTTTCGATTTTTCTTCCGCCGGCAGCCAAACTGGCACGCTACATGCTTCGATAAGCGCATCCCCTGGCGGTTGGATGCGCTGATGCGCCGAGATCGTCTCCGGATTTGCTCACCTTCGTAGCATTTGAGAGAGTCACGATGACAAAATATAAGCTCGAGTATATTTGGCTCGATGGGTACACTCCGGTACCGAACCTGCGTGGCAAGACGCAGATCAAGGAATTCGACGCATTCCCGACGCTGGAACAGCTTCCGCTCTGGGGTTTCGACGGTTCGTCGACCATGCAGGCCGAAGGCCGCAGCTCCGATTGCGTGCTGAAGCCCGTCGCCATCTATCCCGACCCGGCCCGTACGAACGGCGTTCTGGTCATGTGCGAAGTCATGATGCCCGATGGCGTCACGCCGCACCCGAGCAATGCCCGCGCGACCATCCTCGACGATGAAGATGCGTGGTTCGGCTTCGAGCAGGAATATTTCTTCTACCAGAACGGCCGTCCGCTCGGCTTCCCCGAGCAGGGCTACCCGGCTCCGCAGGGCCCGTACTACACCGGCGTCGGCTATTCGAACGTCGGCGACGTCGCCCGCGAAATCGTCGAAGAACATCTCGACCTCTGCCTCGCTGCCGGCATCAACCACGAAGGCATCAATGCCGAAGTGGCCAAGGGCCAGTGGGAATTCCAGATTTTCGGCAAGGGCTCCAAGAAGGCCGCCGACCAGATCTGGATGGCGCGCTACCTCTTGCAGCGCCTGACCGAAAAATACGGCATCGACATCGAGTATCATTGCAAGCCGCTCGGCGACACCGACTGGAACGGTTCGGGCATGCATTGCAACTTCTCGACCAAGTACATGCGCGAAGTCGGCGGCAAGGCCTATTTCGAAGCGCTGATGGCCCAGTTCGAAAAGAACCTGATGGACCACATCAACGTTTACGGCCCGGATAATGACAAGCGCCTGACCGGCAAGCACGAGACGGCTCCGTGGAACAAGTTCAGCTACGGCGTTGCAGACCGTGGCGCCTCGATCCGCGTACCGCACTCCTTCATCAAGAACGACTACAAGGGCTATCTGGAAGATCGCCGCCCGAACTCGCAGGGCTGCCCCTACCAGATCGCTTCCCAGGTACTGAAGACGATCTCGGAAGTTCCGCTCTCCGGTTCGGCTTCCGCTGCAGCCTAACCTCCCAAGCGGCGCCGGCCTCCCCGCCGGCGTCGTCTCTTTTTGAGCCTCAGAGGCTCTCTTCCTCCCCGACATAATTGCCGGCTTCACGGTGTTAAGCTGCTGTAACTGTTCATACAGCGCTGTAATATTTCCATCATGCTCATGCCTCAAAATAAAGAGGCGGGAATCGCCATTCCGGAACCCCGCTAAGGGGTAGAGCGTTGCCAGATCATCGCAACGCGGATGGAAATCGTGACATGCTGCAACGTCCGGCAAACACTCACAGCGGCGAGACCTGGGCCAAGGCTGCTTCCGCCGGCAATCTGCCGGAACGGCTGGTGATCGTCACCGACGCCTGGCATCCGCAGATCAACGGCGTGGTGCGCTCGATCGAGAATACCAATCGCGAGCTGGCGAAGATGGGCGTCGAGGTGTCGATGGTGACGCCGGAGCGCTTCAACAGCATTCCCTGCCCCACCTATCCCGAGATCCGCCTGTCGATCGCCAGTTACCGCCGCATCGCCCGCGAGATCGAGAAGCACAATCCCTCCTACATCCATATCGCCACCGAAGGGCCGCTCGGGCTCACCGCCCGCCGCTGGTGCCTGCGCAAGCGCATGCCCTTCTCCACCAGCTATCACACCCGCTTCCCGGAATATGTTTCCGCCCGCCTGCCGATCCCGCAGAGCTGGCTCTACGCCTTCGTGCGCTGGTTCCACAATGGCGGCGCCGGCTGCATGGTCGCGACACCGAGCCTTGCGCGCGAGCTGTCGGCCCGCGGCATCAAGAACCTGATGCCCTGGACCCGCGGCATCGACGCCGCGCAATTCCATCCCATGCCGCTCGAGGAAGAGCCCTTCGGCCTTCCCCGTCCGATCTTCATGACGGTCGGCCGGGTGGCGCTGGAAAAGAACCTGCCGGCCTTTCTCGATCTCGACCTGCCCGGCTCGAAGGTCGTCGTCGGCGACGGCCCGGCGCGCGCCGAGCTGGAGCAGCGCTATCCCGACGTGCACTTTACCGGCGTGAAATTCGGCGAGGATCTGGCAAAAGCCTATGCGCAGGCCGACGTCTTCGTCTTTCCCTCGCTCACCGACACTTTCGGCAACACCATCCTCGAAGCGCTCGCATCGGGCGTGCCGGTCGCCGCCTACCCGGTCACCGGTCCCCTCGACATCATCGGCGAAGACAGCGAGGTCGGCGCCCTCGATGCGGACCTGCGCACTGCCTGCCTTGCCGCCCTCTCCGCCTCGCGCGAGAAGGCCCGCGCGCTTGCCATGCAATATTCCTGGGAAGCGGCGACGACGCAGTTCATCAACAACATCCGCGCCGCCAATGGCGTCATCACGCCGAAATGGAAGAAGGCCTGGCAGTTCGCCAAGTCGCTTCCGAGAAGCAGAAAGCCCGGCGAAACCGCCGGGCCTTTGCCGTCCTCGGACTAAAGCAATTCCAGCAAAAGTGTGAAGCGGTTTTGCCAGGCAAAGCGCAAAGCGCTTTTACCGGGAATTGCGTGAAAACAAGAGCTCCGAACAATTTACTTGTGAAGCGCGCTGCGAAGCGTGTCGTTCGCGACCTTGATCGCACTGCGGACCGCCGGCGTTTCGGTAATCGCATTCAGCAGCACGAAGTCGTGGATCGTACCGTTGTAGCGGATCGAGGTGACTTTGACGCCGGCCTGGCTGAGCTTGCGGCCATAGGCCTCGCCTTCGTCGCGCAGCACGTCGTTTTCATCGGTGATGATGAGAGCCGGTGGCAGGCCGTTGAGCTGCTCGAGCGATGCCTGCAGCGGCGAAGCCGTCGGCTCCTTGCGCTTGGCCTCATCGGGCAGGTAGGCGTTCCAGAACCACTTCATCGCTTCCTTGGTCAGCCAGGGGCCATTGGCGAACTCATTATAGGAACCATTGTCGAAATTGGCGTCGGTGACGGGATAGAACAGCACCTGCTGGTCGATGGCGGGGCCGCCGCGCTCCTTGGCAAGCAGCGTCACCACGGCCGCCATGTTGCCGCCTACGCTGTCGCCGGCGACCGCAAGCCTGCTGGCGTCGACCTTGAATTCCTTGGCATGTTCGGCGACATATTTGGTCGCGGCATAGGCCTGCTCGATAGCCACGGGATAGCGGGCCTCCGGCGAGCGTTCGTAATCGACGAAGACGACGGCGGCATCCGCACCGTTCGCGATCTCGCGCACCAGCCGGTCATGCGTGTCGGCATCGCCCAGCACCCAGCCGCCGCCGTGGAAATAGAGAATGACCGGCAGCGCGCCCTTGGCATGCTCGGGGCGGACGATCCGCAGCTTGATGCTTCCGGTCGGGCCTGATTTGATGACCTTGTCCTCTTCCTTGGCTGCCAGCTTCTTGACATCGCCCCTCTGCGCACCGGCCAGCACGTTGCGGGCATCGGCAGGCGACAGCGTGTAGATCGGCTTGCCGCCGGCCAAGCTATCGATGAACCTCTGCGTTGTCGGCTCGAGCACCGGGTCGGCAAGCGCGCCGACTGCGGAAGCTGCCAGGAGTGCCGCTGCGGAAACTGCGGTCTTGATGGTCGACATTGTCTTGTCCTCTCGCTTTTTCGATGTTCATCGTGAACACGGCTTTTATATCGCGCACGATTATTTATTGGACAATTTAAATTTCGACATGCCAGCCATGCATAAAAATCGCTTCCGATTATTTATCGCACGATATAAAGTCGATCGGTTTTGGAGATGCCCTATGCAGGATCCGCTGAAGCTCGACGATTTCATCTGCTTTGCCGTCTATACGGCGAGCCACGCGCTGAACCGCGTCTACAAGCCGCTTCTCGACACACTCGGCCTCACCTATCCGCAATATCTCGCCATGGTCGCGCTATGGGAGCAGGACGGCCAAACGGTCGGCGGCCTCGGCGAAAAGCTCTTCCTGGAATCGAGCACGCTGACGCCGCTGCTCAAACGCCTGGAAAACGCCGGCTATATCAGGCGCGAACGCAGCCGCGAGGACGAACGCGTCGTCGTCATTCGCTTGAGCGAGGAAGGCATTCGCCTGAAGGAAAAGGCGATCGGCATCCCCGACTGCATCGTGGAAGCGAGCGGCCGTAATGCGGCGGATCTCACTCGGCTGCAGGCCGAGATCGTGGCACTGCGCAAGGCGTTGGATAAGCGCGTGGTTTAGATTTAGGGCGATCGACAGGTCTTGCCTGGCACAACGCAAAACGGATCTTCCGCAAGACGCCAACCGGCGCCGCTAAGTCCGCTTCTTCTTCGACTCGTACGGATTGTCCGGCGAACGGAAATGAATCCGGATCGGCACGCTCGGCATGTCGAAATCGGCGCGCAGCCCGTTGATCAGGTAGCGCGTATAGGATTCCGGCAGCGCGTCCGAGCGGGTGCAGGAGATCATGAAGGCCGGCGGGCGGGCTTTGACCTGCGTCATGTATTTCAGCTTGATCCGGCGGCCGGAGACGGCCGGTGGCGGATGCTGGATCTGCTGCGTCTCCAGCCAGCGATTGAGCCTCGCCGTCGAGATGCGCTTGTTCCAGACCCTGTCCGTGTCGATGATCGACTGCATCAGCTTGTCGAGCCCCCAGCCGGTCTGGCCGGAGATCGGCACGGCGCGGATGCCGCGCGCCTGCGGCAGCAGCCGGTCGGTCTTTTCGCGCAGGTCGGCAAGCACTGCCTGCCGGTCCTCGATCATATCCCACTTGTTGAAGGCGAGCACGGCGGCGCGCCCCTCGCGCAGCACGAGGTCGACGATCTGCAGGTCCTGCTTCTCGAAAGGGATCGTCGCGTCGAAAACAATGACGACGGTCTCGGCGAAGCGGATGGCGCGCAGCGCATCGGCAACGGAAAGCTTTTCCAGCTTTTCGGTCACACGCGCCTTGCGGCGCATGCCTGCGGTGTCGAACATCTTGATGGTGCGGCCGCGCCAATCCCACTCGACCGAGATGGAATCGCGGGTGATGCCGGCCTCCGGCCCGGTCAAAAGCCTGTCTTCACCGAGGAAGCGGTTGATCAGCGTCGATTTGCCGGCATTCGGGCGGCCGACGATCGCCACCCTGAGCGGCTTGGTATCGTCATAGACGGGCTCTTCGTCCTCGTCCTCACCCTCGCCGGCAGACTCGGAAATGTCGACGTCGGTGACGGCGACATCCTCCTTGGCATAGGCCCGCTCCTCGCCGATCGCCGCGACGATCGCGTCGCGCAGGTCGATCATGCCCTGCCCGTGTTCGGCCGAAATCGGCGTCGGCTCACCGAGGCCGAGCGTATAGGCGTCGTAGAAGCCGCTGTCTGAACCGCGCGCCTCGGATTTGTTGGCGACGAGCACCACCGGCTTGCCGCGCCGGCGCAGCATTTCGGCAAGCGCATTATCGACCGGCGTCAGACCGTTCTTGGCGTCGACGACGAAAAGCGAAAGATCCGCCTCGTCGATCGCCGCTTCCGTCTGCGCGCGCATGCGGCCCTGCAGGCTTTCCTCATCGGCCTCTTCGAGGCCGGCCGTATCGATGATGGT
The DNA here is from genome assembly GCF_002531825.1 of Rhizobium sp. J15. Taxonomy (GTDB): domain Bacteria; phylum Pseudomonadota; class Alphaproteobacteria; order Rhizobiales; family Rhizobiaceae; genus Rhizobium. Next base: position 7,949 of record NZ_NWSX01000082.1, read on the forward strand.
GAAGTTCAGGCCCATCAGCCGCGCTTCGCCCGGCCGGCGATCGCGGGTCACACCCGGCGTATCGTCGACGAGCGCGAGCTTTTTGCCCACCAGGCGGTTGAAAAGCGTCGACTTGCCGACATTCGGACGACCGACGATGGCGACCGTGAAGCTCATTCTTTTTCCTTAAGCTTAGCCCTGCGCGGCGGGCGCCTTGCCGGATGCGGTAATGAGATCAAGCATCATATGGGCGCGGTTGGCAACATTGCGCGGGCTGTCGGCATCGTCGGCGATCGACTGGAACCATTGCCGGGCCTGCGCCATGTTGCCGGCCTTGTAGGAAGCAAGACCAAGCGCTTCGCGCGCCGAATGGCGGAAGGCGTTGCCCGGCACGGCCATTTCCTCGATCGCGGCCGAAACCTGCTCGTAGGAGCCGTTCTCGATCAGCAGCCAGCCGGCGCGCATTTTGGCGGCGTCGCGCACGGCGGCCGGCACGCTGTTGTCCTTGCCGATCTCGTTGAAGGCGGTGATTGCCGCGTTGGCATCGCCCTTCTGCGCCTGGACGGTTGCGGCCCGCATGCGCGCCAGCACCGGATAGGCGCCATGGCCTTCCTTTTCGAGCTTGTCGAGCGCGGCCAGCGCCTCGTCGTTCTTGTTCTCGTCGGCAAGCTTCATCGCCGCCAGGAACTGGTCGCCGGCACCGGAGGAGCGGGTATCGTCCCAATATTCAAAGAGAACCTTGCCGGCGGTGCCGACGACGATCAGGATGGCGACGACGATGATATAGCGGCCGAACCGGCGCCAGACGCCCTTCATCTGGTCGGACCGCAATTCCTCATTGACTTCACGGATGAAGCTGTCGTCGTTGAATGCCATTCTCGTCTCCGGCCGCGGAAATACCCACACACTATGCAGGATGCATATTGTCGGGCCTTCTACTCCATTTTGCCGCGGTTGTAAGGGGGATATGAAAGATTCGTCACATCACGAGCGGGGAAACTCCGATCAACCATTCGTGCAGCTTCCAGATGATCAGCGCCCAGACGACGATGCCGATGACGATGGCATAGAGATCGTACTTGGCGGAGACGAAGGGCCGGAGCGAAATTTCGCCGGCCCGCTCGCGGCGTTTCAGCGAAATGCGCAGGATCACGCCCCAGGCGAGGAACGCCGTAAACAGCAGGACCGACGAGGTCTCGCCATTGGCGAGAAGATGCGCCAGCGCCCAGATCTTCACCGACAGCACCATCGGATGTTTGGTCTTCGTCGCGATATGCCCCGCCGGCAGCAGCGAGGCGACGAGACAGATCATCGCGATCAGCATCAGCGTGATCGCAATATGCGCCGTCCAGACCGGCGGATTGTAGAGCATGCCCGTCACCTGACGCGCCTGCCCGAACCCATAGATCAGCAGGATCAGCGTCGCCAGACTCGCAATCGAATAGCCGACCCGCCATCCCCGTTCGCCGAGGCTTGCAATCATCGAGCGGCGGAAGCCGGGGGCCACCACCCGCACCAGATGCACACCGAGAAAAAGTATGATGCCGACGATGAGCAGTACCATTGCGGTCCCTTCCTTGCAGTTTGTCATGACTTAGCGGCTGACGCGAAAAAATACCAGTTGAGACCGCAGCTTCGCCGCAATTCTATCGGAGGGAAGCCGCGAACAAATTGTCGCGGTGCCCATGTCTCGTCCTCTCCTCGTCACCTGTCTGGCTGCCTCGTTCCTTCTGCCTGCAATGGCAGAGGCGGCAGACCGGCCGAAGCAGCTCGTCATCGTCTCCTTCGACGGCGCCCACGACAATGCGCTCTGGCTGAAGAGCCGCGAGATGGCCGCCAGGAATGGCGCCCACTTCACCTATTTTCTTTCCTGCACTTTCCTGATGAACGAGGCGGCGAAGAAGGCCTATCAGGCGCCGCACCAGAAACGCGGCAAATCAAACGTCGGCTTTGCCCAGAGCGACGACGAGATCCGCGAACGCCTCGGCAATATCTGGCACGCCCATCTCGAAGGCCACGACATATCGAGCCATGCCTGCGGCCATTTCGACGGCCGGCAATGGAGCGAAGCCGACTGGTCGGCCGAATACGCAACCTTTCACGCGACATTGAAAAACGCCTGGAAGAGCGTCGACCTCGAGGAGCCGGCCGGCTGGCAGGACCTCGTCGATCACGGCATCAAGGGCTTTCGCGCGCCCTACCTCTCCGCCACGGCAGGCGCCGATATGATCACCGCCGAAAAGAAGGCGGGCTTCACCTATGATGCGAGCCTCGTCACCAAAGGCCCGGCCATGCCGGTCGAGGAAGACGGCATCATCCGCTTCGGCCTGCCGCTGATCCCCGAGGGGCCGGGCGAAAAGCCGATTATCGGCATGGACTACAACCTCTTCATCCGCCATTCCAAGGGCGAGGAAGACGCGGCGGATTCGAAGGAATTCGAAGACCGCGCCTACGCCGCCTTCTCCCAGGCCTTCGAACGCCAATATGACGGCAACCGCATCCCCCTCCAGTTCGGCTTCCACTTCGTCGAAATGAACGGCGGCGCCTACTGGCGCGCGCTGAACCGCCTGGTCAGCGACGTCTGCCGCAGAGCCGACGTCGCCTGTGTGAGTTATTCGGAAGCGATCCCGATGATCGAAGCACGCGGCAAACTGCAGCAGACGTCGGGGCTGTGACGGTGTTTTAAAAATGAGGGGTAGTGCCGTTTAGCCCCCTTGCATGTTCAATTTGCGCTGATTGTTGGAT
>NZ_NWSX01000083.1 GCF_002531825.1 Rhizobium sp. J15
ACAATTGCGGCGTCTACGTCCAGCCGATCAACTATCCGACGGTGCCGAAGAAGACCGAGCGGTTGCGCATCACCCCGACGCCGCTGCATTCGGACGCCGACATCGCCCATCTGGTCGAGGCGCTGCATTCGCTCTGGTCGCGTTGCGCGCTGGCAAGGCACGTCGCCTGATTCTCTAATATCGTCCGGTTCGAATCGCGGCCAGAATCCCGATCGGGTTCTGGCCGCGATTGTTTTGCGGCCGTAAGACCTCGTCCTAAATCTCTCTCCACCTGAACGGCGCCATGCGGCGCCGGCGCGCTGGAACATGCCTTTCGGATCGACAGGTTCCGTATGCTTGGTTTTCACCGCACGGGCACCTTTGCGGCCGGGCTTCCCGGATTGTATGAGAAAACCTTTTCTCACTTGACAGTGAAGTTGGTAAAAGCTTTTCTCAGTCAACTTCAGAAGGAGGACATGCCTGAACATATCGGGAGGAAAGAGAGGCAGGATCACCATCCATGAGGTGGCGTCCGCTGCCGGGGTGAGCATCTCGACGGCGTCGAAGGCGCTCAACGATACCGGCCGGATGGGCGCGGAGACGCGCGAGCGGGTGAAGCGGATTGCCGGCGAAATCGGCTATCGGCCGAATGCGCTGGCAAGAGGCCTTCTCAGCAAGCGCAGCTTCACCATCGGGCTGCTGACGAACGACACCTACGGCCGTTTCACGCTGCCTGTGATGGCGGGTATTTCGGACGCCCTCGTCGATCATGGGGTTTCGGTTTTCCTCTGCGCCATCGAAGACGATCCGGCGCTTGCCCAGACCCATGTCGACGCGATGCTGGATAAACAGGTCGACGGCATCATCGCGACGGGAAAGCGCCTGGACAGGCGTCTGCCGGTCGATCTGTCGAACTTGCATGTGCCTGTCGTCTACGCCTTCACGGAGGGGACGCAGAACAGCGTTACGTTTCGTTCGGACGACGAACAGGGCGCGAGACTGGCCGTCGAGTGGCTGGCGAAGATCGGGCGGCGGCGGATCGCGCATGTCACCGGACCGGAGGACTTCTTCTCGGTGCGGGAGCGTGCCGGCGCCTATCATCAGGTGGCGGGTCACCGCGAGCCAGTGCTCTATGGCGTCTGGTCGGAAAGCTGGGGCCATGACGCGGTTGAGCAGCTTTGGAAGAGGCCTGGAGAAAAGCCGGATGCGCTCTTCTGCGGCAACGACCAGATCGCCCGCGGCGCGGTGGATGCACTGCGCGAGCGCGGCATCAAGGTGCCGCAGGACGTTTCGGTGATCGGCTTCGACAATTGGGAGATTGTCGCAGCCCAGACGCGGCCGCCGCTGACGACGGTGGATATGGAGCTGAAGGAGCTCGGGCGGCAGGCCGGATTGACGGTGCTGGCGCTTGCGGAAGGACGGCCAGTCGAGCCCGGAGTGCGGAAATTGCCCTGCCGGCTCGTCGTCCGGCAGTCATGCGGGGGATAGGCCCCCAGGAATGGCAATGAGGAAATGAACAAGGGCGCGAGGAGATGCGCCATATTGGGAGGAATGTCATGATCAAGCGTCTATTGGCGGCGACCGGCATCGCTACCTTGTGCCTCGTGTCGGCCGCATCGGCCGCCGAAAATGTCGAAATGTGGGTTCGCTCGGGGATCGGCGACGCCTTCAAGAAGGTCGTCGAAGCCTATAATTCCAGCCATGAGAACAAGGTCGTGATGACCGAAGTGCCGTTCTCGGAACTGGTGCAGAAATATGCGACCGCGATTGCCGGCGGGCAGGCGCCCGACGCGCTGTCGATGGACCTCATCTACAATCCCGCCTTTGCCGCGGCCGGCCAGCTGGAAGATCTGACGGACTGGGCAAAGTCGCTCCCCTATTTCAATTCGCTGTCGCCCTCGCATGTCCGACTCGGCACCTATCAGGACCGGATCTACGGCCTGCCGCTCTCTGTGGAAACATCGGTCTTTGCCTGGAACAAGGATCTCTACAAGAAGGCCGGTCTCGACCCGGAGAAGGCGCCGGCGACCTGGGAGGAAATCACCGCCAATGCGGAGAAGATCCGGGCGCTCGGTGACGACACCTACGGCTTCTATTTCTCCGGCGGCGGCTGCGGCGGCTGCATGATCTTCACCTTCACGCCGCTCGTCTGGGGGGCCGGCGCCGACATCCTGTCGGCCGACAGCAAGACGGCGACGCTCGATACGCCCCAGATGCGCAAGGCTGTCGACATCTACCGCAACATGGTCAAGAAGGACCTGGTGCCGGCGGGTGCGGCCAGCGACAACGGCACGAACTTCCTGACCTTTACCAACGGCAAGATCGGCCAGCAAAGTCTTGGCGCCTTCGCCATCGGCACGCTGGTGACCCAGCATCCCGAGATCAATTTCGGCGTGACCCTCATCCCCGGCGTCGACGGAAAGCCGTCGTCCTTTGCCGGCGGCGACAATTTCGTCATCACCAAGGGCACGAAGAAGATCGACGCGGTGAAGGAGTTCCTCGAATATATCTATTCGGAGGACGGCCAGAAGGTCATGGCGAAATATGGCAGCCTGCCGACGCGCGGCGATATCGCCGACAAGGTGCTGGAAGGTCTCGACCCGCGCATGCAGGTCGGTCTCAAGGCGATCAGCGTCGCCAAGACGCCCTATACGCTGCAGTTCAATGACCTGATCAACAGCGCGAACGGCCCATGGGCGACCTTCACCAATGCCGCGATCTTCGGCGACGACGTCGACGGCGCGTTTTCGAGCGCCCAGTCGGAAATGCAATCGATCATCGATAGCGGCCAATAACTCTCCCACGGCCGCGGCCGGGGAGCGGTGGCAGCTTCCCGGCCAATTTCAAATTGTCAGATGCGGAGCGTTTCGATGACCGGTTCCGGTTCGGATATCCTATTGCCTCGGCGAAAGCGACGGCGCAGATCGAACTGGCGCGGCCTTCTCTACATCGCGCCTGCCATGGCGCTGGTCATCGTCTTCTTCGTCATGCCGGTTCTCTTCACCGGATGGATGAGCCTTCACAACTGGCCCCTGATGGGCGCGTCCCGCTGGATCGGCTTCAACAATTATTTCCGCATGGTCAACGACACGCGGTTCATGGCGGCGCTGAATTTCACCGCCTATTACACCGTGATCGTCACCATCGCGATCTTCGCCGTCGCCTTTCCGCTGGCGATCTTCGTCGAAAAGGAGCGGCAGTTCGTCAGCGCCTATCGCACGATCATCTTCCTGCCCGTCGTCGTCGGGCTTGCGACCGCCTCGCTGCTGTGGGTCTGGCTCGCCAATGTCGATAGCGGCTTTATCGGCCCGGCTCTCAGAGCGCTCGGTCTCGTCGAGAAAAGCCCCAATCTGCTGGCCACCTTCGACACGGCCTTCCTGACGATCGTGGTGATGGTCGTCTGGAAGATCGCCGGCTTCACCATGATCATTCTCTTGACCGGGCTGCAGGCCATTCCGTCCGAGCTGACGGAGGCGGCCCGGATCGACGGCGCCGGCCGCTGGCAGCGGTTCCGGCATCTGACGCTGCCGCTGATGCGCAAGACGATCGCGCTGGCGCTGATCGTTTCCGTCACCGGCTCGATCCTCGCCTTCGACCAGTTCTACATCATGACGTCGGGGGGGCCGCAGAACAAGATGATCTCGGTGGTCTACTATATCTTCAACCAGTCCTTCGTCTCCTTCAATCTCGGTTACGGCGCCGCACTCTCGATCGCCCTTCTCGCCATCCTCGTCGCCATCAGCATCGTGCAGCTCTGGCTGCTGCGGGTCGGGGAGGAACGCTGATGACCACGTCAAAAGAGCGGCGCGCACGCAAGGCGGCCCGCGCGAAATCGGCCTATCATCTCACCGGCGTCGCGATCTCGATCTTCTTCCTCGCCCCCTTCGTGATCACGCTGCTTGCCTCCTTCCGGCCGGGCGCCGAATCCAGCCTGCCGCCCTTGCCGCCATGGCCGACATCCGGCGTCAGCTTCGATGCCTATGCGCTGCTCGATACTTTCGGCGCCGGCATCTGGCGGCACATGATCAATTCGCTGTTCGTTTCGGTCGCCACCGTCGTGCTCACCGTCCTCGTCAGCCTGCTCGCCGGCTACGGTTTCTCGCGTTACCGGTTTCCGATGAAGAATGTGCTCTTCGTGCTGATCATCGCCACGCTGATGATCCCGTTCCAGTCGATCCTGACGCCGCTCTTCATCATCCTCGCAAAGCTCGGCCTCAACAATTCGCTCATCGGGCTGACGCTCGTCTATGTGACGCTGCAACTGCCTTTCTCGGTTTTCATGATGCGCAACGCCTTCGATGCCGTGCCGAAGGAAATCGAAGAGGCGGCGCGCATCGACGGCGCGCGTGACCTGAGGCTGCTCGCGCGGGTTCTGCTGCCGCTGGTGCTTCCCGGCGTTGCCACCGTCGCGATCTTTGCCTTCCTCAATGCCTGGAACGAGTTCCTCGCCGCTTTGGTGCTGCTCTCCAGCAATGAGAAATACACCCTGCCGGTGCTGATGACGGCCGTTCGCGCCGGGCGGCTCGGCGCCATCAACTGGGGAGCGGTGCAGGCCGGTGTCGTCGTCATGACGATCCCCTGCCTGATCGTCTTCCTGCTTCTGCAACGCTACTACATGCGCGGGCTGATGGCCGGCGCCGTGAAATGACCCCTAGGGAAAGTGGAGCCCATGACCAAGTCAAGCAATGACCGCCAGTTTCGTCCCGTCGCCGTTCCCGATGTCGAACTTGGCGGCTTCTGGGGCAAATGGCAGGACGCCGTTTGCAATTCGACCGCCGAGACCCTGCTCGACCGCTGCGTCGAAGCCGGCATGCTGAAGGCGATCGACGTCAGCCAGCCGAGCCCCGGCGTCGTCATTCCCATCCAGCCCTGGGGCGGGACGACGCAGATGTTCTGGGATTCCGACCTCGGCAAATCGATCGAGACCATCGCCTATTCGCTCTATCGCCGGCCGAACGCGACGCTGGAGGCGCGCGCCGACGAGATCATCGACATGTATGAGCGGATGCAGGACGAGGACGGCTATCTGAACGCCTGGTTCCAGCGCGTCGAACCATCGCGCCGCTGGACCAATCTGCGCGATCATCACGAGCTCTATTGCGCCGGCCATCTGATGGAAGCCGCAGTCGCCTACTACCAGGCGACCGGCAAGCGCAAGCTGCTCGACATCATGTGCCGCTATGCCGATTACATGATCAAGGTTTTCGGCCATGGCGAAGGCCAGATCCCGGGCTATTGCGGCCATGAGGAAGTCGAGCTGGCGCTGGTCAAGCTCGCCCGCGTCACCGGCGAGAAGAAATATCTCGACCTGTCGAAATTCTTCATCGACGAGCGCGGCACCGAGCCGCACTTCTTCACGGCGGAGGCCGTTCGCGACGGCCGCAGCCTGTCGGACTATCATCAGAAGACCTATGAATATGGGCAGGCGCACCAGCCGGTGCGCGAGCAGAAGAAGGTCGTCGGCCATGCCGTGCGCGCCATGTATCTTTATTCCGGCATGGCCGACATCGCCACAGAATATAGGGACGACAGCCTGACGGCGGCGCTGGAAACCCTCTGGGACGATCTGACCACCAAGCAGATGTACATCACCGGCGGCATCGGGCCGGCCGCCTCCAACGAAGGTTTCACCGACTATTACGACCTGCCCAACGCCACGGCCTATGCGGAGACCTGCGCCTCCGTCGGCCTGGTCTTCTGGGCGAGCCGCATGCTCGGGCGCGGGCCGGACCGGCGCTATGCCGACATCATGGAGCAGGCGCTCTACAACGGCGCGCTGCCGGGCCTTTCGACCGACGGCAAGACCTTCTTCTACGACAATCCGCTCGAAAGCGCCGGCAAGCATCATCGCTGGAAGTGGCACCATTGCCCCTGCTGCCCGCCCAACATCGCCCGTCTGGTGACGTCGATCGGTTCCTACATGTATGCGGTGGCCGACGATGAGGTCGCCGTGCATCTCTATGGCGAAAGCACCGCCCGGCTGAAGCTTGCCAATGGTGCGGAAGTGGAACTGGAACAGGCCACCAACTATCCCTGGGACGGCGCCGTCGCCTTCACCGCCAGGCTGAAGAAGCCGGCCCGGTTCGCATTGTCGCTCCGCATTCCCGATTGGGCGGAGGGCGCGACCCTCAGCGTCAACGGGGCGATGCTCGACCTTAATGCGCATCTTCGCCAGGGATATGCGCGGATCGATCGCGAGTGGGCCGATGGTGACCGCATCGCGCTTTTCCTGCCGCTGGCGCTTCGCCCGCAATATGCCAATCCGAAGGTGCGCCAGGACGCCGGCCGCGTCGCCTTGATGCGCGGCCCACTCGTCTATTGCGTGGAAACGACGGACAATGGCGAAGATCTGAACGCCATCGTCCTGCCGCGCGAACTGCCGGCGGCCGAAACCGTCGTGATGAAGGATCTCAACGATGCCGTCGCCCTCGATCTCAAAGTCGAGCGCGAGGAAACGTCGGACTGGGGCGCGCCGCTCTATCGCAAGGCGCCGGCTGCAAGGCAGGTCGCCACGGCGCGCTTCGTGCCCTATCATCTCTGGGACAACCGTACGCCCGGAGAGATGCTCGTCTGGGTTCAGTCGGGCAAGTAGGTCGCTTGGGGATGACGAACGGTATGGGTAACAAGAGCGTCGTGCTCGAGGACGTGCGGAAAAGCTATGGCAGTCTGCAGGTGGTCCACGGGATCGACCTGACGATTGCCGAAGGCGAATTCGTCGTCTTCGTCGGTCCTTCCGGCTGCGGAAAATCGACGCTGCTTCGCATGATCGCCGGCCTGGAGGACGTGACCGACGGCGAGATCGAGATCAAGGGGCGCATCGTCACCGATCTCGATCCGTCCGGGCGCGGCATCGCCATGGTCTTCCAGTCCTATGCGCTCTACCCGCATATGAGCGTGCGCGACAACCTGGCCTTCGGGCTGAAGATGGCGCGCACCAGCCCCGCCGATATAGAGACGCGCGTCAAGGCGGCGTCCGCGATCCTGAAGATCGACCATCTGCTCGACCGGCGGCCGGGACAGCTTTCCGGCGGCCAGCGCCAGCGGGTGGCGATCGGCCGGGCGATCGTGCGCAAACCCGACGTCTTCCTGTTCGACGAGCCGCTTTCCAATCTCGATGCGGAGCTGCGCGTTTCCATGCGCATCGAGATCGCCCGCCTTCACCGCGAACTCGGCAATACGATGATCTATGTTACCCACGACCAGACCGAGGCGATGACGCTTGCCGACAAGATCGTTGTGCTGCGGGACGGCCGCGTCGAGCAGGCCGGAACGCCGCGGGAAATCTATGAGGATCCCGCCAATACGTTCGTGGCAGGCTTCATCGGCTCGCCCCGGATGAACCTGCTGAATGCCCGCTGGGGAGAGGCAGGCCTGGTCGAAGTCGCCGGCTCCCGCATCGAAAGCAGTTTCGTCGGAACCGCGGGGCCGGCCGGCAGCGCGGTGACGCTCGGCCTGCGGCCGGAGCATCTGAAGGTTGCGTCCGATCATCAGGGCAAGCTGACGGCGACGGTGGATTTCTCGGAATATCTCGGGGGGACGCAATATCTCTATTGCCAGCTGGCCGACGGTCAGTCGCTGACGGTCGAGCATCGTTCGCCGGTCAGCATCGCGGCGGGCGAAGAGGTCAGCCTGCTGTTCGAACCGGCGGATTGCAGATTGTTCGACGAGGCCGGCGGCCGGCTGCGGTAAGCGCGGCCTTCAGCCGGCGGCATCGAGCTTCATCAGTTCGGCCGCCCTTTGCCGGGCCAGCCTGTCGGCTACGAAGACATCGTCCATGGCGGAGGCCGGCGGCAGGTGGGCCAGATCGTCCATGACCCTTTCGGTGATGTCGGCCATGGCAAGGAAGGACAGGCGCCGCTCGATGAAGGCTTCGAGCGCCACTTCCTTGGCGCCGTTCAGCACCGCTCCTTGAACACCGCCGCGCGTCATCGCCAGCCGCGCCAGCCGCAAGGCCGGAAACCGGCGCTCGTCCGGCGCCTCGAAATCCAGCCGCGCGAGCCTGGCGAAATCAAGCCGCTCGACCGGCAGGTTCGGCCGGGGCGGGAAGGAGAGCGCATAGCCGATGGCGGTGCGCATGTCCGGTGTGCCGAGCTGCGCCAGCACCGAGCCATCGCTATAGCCGACCATGGAATGGATGATCGACTGCGGATGGAAGATGACCTCGATCTGTTCGGGCTTCAGCCCGAAAAGATGCCGGGCTTCGATCATCTCCAGCGCCTTGTTGAACATCGAGGCGCTGTCGATCGAGATCTTCAAGCCCATCGACCAGTTCGGATGGGCGCGCGCGGTTTCCACCGTCACACCGGCCATTTCTTCCAGAGAAGCGGTGCGGAAGGGACCGCCGGAGGCAGTCAGGATGACGCGCTCGATGGCATGGCGCTGGTTTTCTTCCAGCACCTGGAAAATCGCATTGTGCTCGCTATCGACAGGAAGCAGCCTGCCGCCGCCTTCGTGGATCGACTTGATGAAGAGATCGCCGGCCGAGACCAGGCATTCCTTGTTGGCAAGGGCGATATCGGCGCCGCGGCGGGCGGCTGCGAGTGTCGGCGCGAGGCCCGCCGTGCCGACGATCGCCGCCATCACCCAGTCCGCTTCGCGGTCCGCCGCTTCCATCAGGCCGGATTTTCCGGCGGCGACCGTAATGCCGCTGCCCGACAGTTCGTTTTTCAGGGATTGGTAATGCCGGTCGTTCGCCGTGACCGCCATCCGCGCGCCGAAGGACCTGGCCTGCCGGGCAAGCAGCTCAACATTGCCGTTGCCTGTCAGCACGGAGATTTCGAAGTTCTCCCGCCCGCCCAGATGGTCGACGACATCGAGGGTGTTGCGGCCGATCGATCCGGTCGAGCCGAAGATGCTGAGGCGCCGCGGCGCGGGGTTGCCGGTCATCATGGAATTTCGCGAAAAATCTCTCTCGTTAAGCTCTGGCTCTACTAGGCTTTGGAGGGAGCGGCAAGTGTGCGGTGCAGCAGATTTCAACCCTCAAGGGGTTTACAGGGCGCCGCCGGGATGTGATCCTCATAACATTCCCGAGCGAATCGGGATCTGCCGCGGCCGTTCACGATCGCAGGCAATTCACGGATGCTGCGGCGTCCAACAGGCGCTTCGGTGCCGACGGCCTCCGGCCAAAGATTGAACCAAAGAAGAACCGGAATCGCGGCTTGGCCCGTTCCCGCGCGTGTTCGCTGCGAACACTTCATATGCGCCGTCGCGAAAAACGATCGGATCTCATGACGACCTTCAAAATTGCATGCATTCTTTTCTCCATCCTGCCCTTTGTCGCCGCTGCGGCGCAGGCGGACGATCTGGTGATCTGGTCGCCGGCCAAGCTCTCCGACCGGTCCTACAAGGCGACGATGGGTTTTCGCCTGCCGGCGGAGTGGGAAACCAGCGCCGGCGCCGATCTCGCCCTTGCCTCGACCAAAGGCGGAGCGCTGCTGCCCGATTCCGAACAGGCGATGCTCTGGGGCAGGATCAGCAAGACGACCGTCACCCCGGCCGGCCAGTCGCAGCAGGGCGCCAGGATCAGCGTCGATACGCTGCGAGGCAGCGGCGCGCTGATGCTCAGCCGCTCGCGCAGCTGGATCCTGTCGGATTCGCTCGACATGCAATCGAGCCGCTCCGTCAGCGTCCGTTACGACCCGGTCGATGCCAGGCAGTCCTCGGTGACGGCGTCGCAGGCGCTGAAACTGATCTATCCCTGGACGGGAACCTCGCTTTCGGCGCGGGCGGGTGTCACCAACGCCAGCGGCGACTTCTCCAGCATGGTGGCGGTCAACCAGACCATCCTGCCGAACCTCAATCTCGATGCTTCGGTGAGCAATCCGTTTTCGCCGGATGAGGCTGGCAGCGTCAATCTGCGCTATCGCGTCAGCTGGTAGCGGCACGAAACCAAACGGGGCCGATGGCGTTTCTCCCTGAGGTTTCAAGGAGGAACGGAACATGGTTTTCAAGGAGCCGACATTTCATGGGCTCGAGCCTGAAATAGAAGCTGAGATCGCCAACCGCGCATCCGTCGAGGCGGCCGTTGCCAATGCGCTGGCGATCGCCGGCGGCATCGACGCATCGGATGTTGAGGTGACGATGGAGGAAGACCAGGTCGTGCTGACCGGCACTGTCGGCACGGTCGGCGAGATCGAAAGGGCAACCGCGATCGCCAGCGCCGTCGAGGGCGTGGATACGGTGCAGAACCGGATTTTGCTGGGCGGCCCCTCTGCAGGCGACCCGCATTGATATCAACTTACGTCTGTTTCAAAGCGCCGGCCTGCCGGCGCTTTCATTCTGTTGAGCCGGGCTTGGTCGATCAACCGGCGAAACGCTCGACCAGGAAGGAAGAGCCGGCCATCCGGTCGGTCTTTCCAGTGGTCACCGGCCCCTGCGGCTGATGAGCGATGGCAAGCAGCAGGGCGCTGACGGCGACATAGCCGATCGCCAGAAGAGTCATCTTGATACGCATGATCGATACTCCTGTTTCGCGATAAACGCGGCTGCTATTGCGAAGTTCCTCATGGCGGGATCAGATAAAAAGCCCGGCCGGGGAGGTGAACTGACCCCCGAAAG
>NZ_NWSX01000084.1 GCF_002531825.1 Rhizobium sp. J15
CCCTAACGGGCACCTTCTCCCCGCTGGGGAGAAGAGGAATAGAGATGTCGGCGGACATATTCTTAAGCGACGGGTAAATACGAGGCGCCGCCTCGAGTCCCTTCTCCCCAGCGGGGAGAAGGTGCCGGCAGGCGGATGAGGGGGCCTCACAGCCCACCCGACACTACTATCAATCGACCACCTACCGTCCAGAGCTAGACCTCACCCATCCGCATGCACGACACCGGCTTCACGCTCGAGGTAACGCTGATCGATATCCGGCAGCGGCTCGTCGTCGATTGCCGCCTCGAAGGCCTTGAGGCGCTTGTGGATGGAGAGCAACTCGATGATCGTCGTCCAGGAATTGACCAAATACTGGAACGAGTTGCTGACTTGGCCGAAGGCGGTCGAGATCTGCTGGAAGATACCGTAAGTAATGGTACCCGCCACGATCGTCGGCACCAGCATGAAGACCACGAAGAGCGCGTCCGCCTGGATGTAGAAGTAGCGGGCAACGTTGAAATACATGTAGTGAAAATACATGCGGAAATAGTTGCGTCGAACGTTTTCGAAAAGCTCCCTGACCGTCAGCGGCTGGGCTCGCTCGGCATGGTCCTCACCGTAGACGAGCTCTTTACGATAGGCCGCTTCGACGCGCTGATTGCGGAAATTCAAACCCGGCAATTTTACACCGGCGACGGCTAGCAGCAGCGTGCCGAATGCCGACCAGAAAAGCGCCAGCCAGAAGAGCGAATTCGCCAGCGGCCCGATCACCGGCAGCGCCGTCACGTAATGCGATAGCGCCAGAAGGATCGGAAGGAAGACCACGAGCGTCATCACCGAGTTGATAAGGCTGATGCCGAGGCCTTCAAGCGTGCTCGAAAAACGCATCGTGTCTTCCTGAACGCGCTGCGAAGCGCCTTCGATGTGACGCAGCTTTTCCCACTTCGACATGTAGAAATTGTTCATCGCCGTACGCCAGCGGAATATGTAGTGGCTCGTAAAGAAGTCGGTCATGATCGATACGAACATGCTGAGAAATGCGATCTGACAGAAAACCCACATCAGGTCGTAGAAATTGTCGACGGTAATGCCGGGCTGCTTCGACAGCGCATTCTGCAGCAGATCGCCGAAGGGCCGGCGCCAATTGTTAATCACAACGGTGATCTGCACGCCGAAATAGGTCACGAAGATGATCAGCGCCGAACCCCAGATCGACCAGAGTTTCCAAGGATGGTGGAGCGCCTTCAGATGCCAAAAGCCGCAGAAGACAACCGCCGACAGAAAGAAATAACTGTAGAACCAGACGTTTTCCGGCAACAGGAAGAAGGAGAGGTCGATCGGCTGCTGATCCTCGGGAACAGGTGTAAAACCGAGAGAGACGCCGAGACCGGCTGCAAAGAGATACCATCCGGCAATGGAAATCAGGGTCCAAACAACAAGCGAACTAAAGAACGCCTTCGGCTGGGGAAAAAACGAATGAAACACGGGGGGCTTTGCTTTCCTGAACTGTGAGTCTCGGGAGTGTCTTGGAACACTGATTGTGCCGGAAACTAAGGCAGTTCGAAGGAAGCAGCAATGGGTTTGGCCGATTGTTACGCAGATGTAACCGGTTAGGCGATTTTCCTAAGGACCGGCATGACAAGCGCCGCGCAGACGAGTAGCGCGGCGGCGGCGATCACCGTCGGCACGGTGAAACTGCCGGAACGCTCGGCGATCCAGCCGGCGACGACAGGCCCGACGATCTGGCCGAGCCCGAAGGCGGCCGTCATCATCGCCAGGATGCGCCTCGGGCTTTCGGGCGCAAGCTTGCGGCCGATCTGCAGCCCGTAAGCGGTGATCGCCAGGAACGTCGCCCCGAACAGCGCCCCGCCGATGAGCGGCGCCATCGATGGCGGCAGCGCCACCGTCGCCAGCACGCCGGCCGTCTCGACCAGAAGCGCGGCGACATAGACGCCACCGAGCCCGAGAGATCTAGCCACCGGCTTCCAGGCAAACAGCGCCACCGCCGCCGTCAGGCCGGCGATGAACCAGCAGAGGAATTCGACGAAAGCTCCGGTTGCCGACAGGCGGGCGATGGTGACGAGGAAGGTTGCCGTGATCACGTAGCCGAAGCCGAACAGGCCGTAGGATAGCGTCACGAGCACCATCGGCCGGCTCCAGGCGAGCGCCGGCTCCCTGCCCGTCCGTGCCGATTGCGCCGGCGCCGAAGGCAGGAGCCACCAGACGACGGCGAGGCTTGCCGCGCAATAGAGCGCCCCGCCGATCCAATCGGCGCGCCAGCCGCCGGGTCCATCGTGAAAACCGAGACCGATCAGCAGCACCATCACCGAGGAAAGCGCAATCCCGGCTCCCGGCCCGCCGAAATGCGCCGCCTGCACATGGTCGTTGCCGGCGGCAGCCCCGTGGCTCAGCACAATCGACGAGGTGAAGACCATCGCAAAGGCGCTGGCGAGGCCGGCAAGAAACCGGATGACGGCAAAGACCGCGACGGAATCGGTGGCGGCCATCGCGGCGAGCAGGATCGCGGTGGCCAGCAATGCCGAAAGCGCCACCAGCCGCTCGCGTCCCGCCGCCCAGCCATAGGCGGCAAGCACGGCGCCGACGAGATAGCCGACGAAATTCGCAGAGGCGATGAAGCCGGCATCCGCCGCCGAAAGCGGCACGCCGCTCATCATGCCGGGCAGGATTGGCGTGTAGGAGAAACGCCCGAAGCCCATGGCCGCCGCCATGGCGACGGCGCCGGCAGCGGCTGTGGCGACGAGATTCGGCGGGGAGTGCGGCGGGCGGGAAAGCATGCAGCGCTTATCGCGCCGCAGCGTCGGTGCCACAAACGACTATTTCTGATCGATCGATCAATTCCACGAAAGATGGATTTTTTCAGCCGCTGCTCTTGAACAGAATATCTTACGACATATGTTTTACGACATAGTGAACGATATATCCAACGATGAAAGGGAAAACCATGAGAGGTTTCAAAGGCGGCGTGTTCGGCGGAGGCTTCCGCATGGGCCGCAAATTCGCAGCCGGCGACCTGCAGCTCGTCATCCTGGCCCTGCTCGACGAGCGGCCGTGCCACGGCTATGAGCTGATCAAGATCCTCGAGGAGCGTTCCGGCGGCTTCTACGTGCCGAGCCCCGGCGTCATCTATCCCGCGCTGACCTATCTCGAGGAAACCGGCCTTGCCGGGGTGGAAAGCGAGGGCGCCAAGAAGCTCTACCGTATCACCGAGGCCGGCCGCCGCCGCGTCGCCGAAAACCGCGAGATGATCATGCACACGCTCGCCAAGCTCGAACGCATCGGCGAAAAGATGGCCTATGTGAAGCGTGTCTTCGAAAGCGACCGCCACGGCGCCGATGATGATAACGACGGCGACTTCATGCAGGACGGCGGCGACATCCGCGCCGCCCGCATGCTGCTGCGCTCGGCGCTCCGGATGCGCTATCCCTGGTCCAAACCCGAAGCCGCCCGCATCGCCGGCATATTGGAACGCGCCGCCACGGAGATCCTGCAAGGCGGCAGGCCGGAAACGCGGGGGTGAGCACGAACATTGGCCACCAAAGCTGAGTGAGTTGATGGATGAGCCAACCTCCCTCCTTACCAAGTCAGATTAGGTGGATATGGGCACCACCTCTCCTCCGTCATCCCTGTGCTCGTCACAGGGATCCAGCGCGCCCAAGTCCTTGGGCGCGGGAGACTTTCCAACTGTTGTATTGAGTCACTCACCGCGCCGACGCGCGGTGGCTGGATTCCTATGACAGGCACAGAAATGAGGGTGGAGAAGGAGTGCTTCGACAAAGCGTCGTCGTGACGCCAGCCGACCACAGCAATAACTAAGAATCCCGAAGGGCGAGAGGCTCCCTGATACCGTTACCGCCCTACGCCTGCACATCCGCCAGGGTCAAAATCACCGGCCCGTTGCGCGTCGCGACCACCGTGTGTTCGAATTGCACCGTCGGCGCCTTCGGATCGGCGTAGAGCGTCCAGGCATCGTCGCCGCCTTCGGCCCAGGTCGCGCCGAGCGACAGGAAGGGCTCGACCGTGAAGACGAGGCCATCCGTCATGATGCGTTTTTCCGAAGGGTCCGGCCAGGTGGAAAGCTCGGCCGGCTCCTCGTGCAGCGAGCGGCCGACGCCGTGGCTCGCCAGGTTGGCCACCAGCGTATAGCGGTTCTTTTGCGCAAAGGCGCCGACGGCGCTGCCGATCTTGGCGAGCGGCTCGCCCGATTTCACCTGGTTGAGCCCCACCCAGAGCGCCCGCTTGCCGTCCCGGCAGAGCCGTTCGATCTTCGGCTTGACCGGCGGCACCGCGAAGGAGGCGCCGGTATCGGCGAAGAAGCCGTCCTTCTCGGCCGAAACGTCGATATTGATGAGATCGCCGGCGCGGATGACGCGCGCGCCGGGAATGCCGTGGGCGATTTCCTCGTTGACGCTGATGCAGGTCGCACCCGGAAACTGGTAGCAGAATTCCGGGGCCGAGCGCGCGCCGGAATCCTCGAGCACCTTGCGGCCGATCTGGTCGAGCTCCAGCGTCGTCATGCCCGGCTCCATCGCTGCCGCCATCACCTGGATGGCGTTGGCGCAGATGCGGCCGATCTCCTTGAGCTTCACCAGTTCGTCGTCGTTTGCGATAACCATTCGTCCGTTCCGGCCTTGCGCAGGGCGGCGGCCGCCGCCTCAAGCTGAGGCTTTCGCCCCTTCGTCCTTTTCAGTCAATGCCTTTCTGACGATCGGCGCCACTTTCGTCCCGTAGAGTTCGATGCCGCGCATGATCTGATCATGCGGCATCAGGCCGATCGCCATCTGCAGCAGGAAGCGGTCGTTCTTGAAGAGCGCGTGCTGGGCGATGATCTTTTCGGCGACCGCCTCCGGATCGCCGACGAAGAGCGCGCCGTTCGGCCCGCGCGACATGTCGAAATGCGCCCGGCTCGTCGGTCCCCAGCCACGCTCGCGGCCGATGCGGTTCATCACCTCGGCCTGCGGCCCGTAAAACTGGTCGGCCGCCTTTTCGGTCGTATCGGCGATGAAGCCATGGACGTTGATGCTGGTCTTGAGCTTCGCCGGGTCCTGTCCTGCCCGGCGCGCCGCCTCGCGGTAGAGATCGAAGAGCGGCGCGAAACGGCGCGGCTCGCCGCCGATGATTGCGAGCGCCACCGGCAGGCCCAGCGCCCCGGCGCGCGCCAGCGACTGCGGCGTGCCGCCGACCGCGACCCAGAGCGGCAGCGGGTCCTGCAGCGGCCGGGGATAGACGCCGCGCCCGCGGATCGGCGCGCGAAGCTCGCCGCTCCAGTCGACCGTCTCGCCGTCACGCAGCGCCAGGAGCAGATCGAGCTTCTCCTCGAAAAGCTGGTCGTAATCTTCGAGATTGTAGCCGAACAGCGGGAAGGACTCGATGAAGGAGCCGCGCCCCGCCATGATTTCGGCCCGGCCGCCCGAAAGCAGATCGAGTGTCGCAAACTGCTGGAACACGCGCACCGGATCGTCGGAGGACAGCACGGTGACGGCGCTCGTCAGCCGGATATTGCTGGTCTTGACGGCAGCCGCCGCCAACGCCACCGCGGGAGCGGACGCCGCATAATCCGGCCGGTGATGCTCGCCGAGCCCGAAGACGTCGAGCCCGACCTGATCGGCAAGCTCGATCTCCTCGATCAGATGCTTCAGCCGCTCGGCCCCTTCCGCTCCCTTGCTGCGGGAGGGATTAGGATTGACGTCCGCAAAGGTGTAAAGGCCAAGTTCCATGATCCGCATCCTGTTGAATTCAACTGGAGATAAGGACCGGCGGCAAGGAACGCAAATACAAACTCTGGAACGGAACGTTCGAGAATTTCGATAGGCGGCGGGATGTTTTTGGCTTTGCTTCAACGAACACCAAAAACACGCCCAAGCCACCAATTCGAATCTGAATTCAACGACTTCCGAGCCGCAGTGGAATCATCGTCCAAACGGCCTCACGCCGCACTTGAAGCAGGAGGAACGGCGCGGCCTCCACCGCGCCATCCCGATACTCACATCCTCGCCAGCAATTCCGCCAGTTGGTCGGCGGCCTTGCCCCACCCCTCGTGGAAGCCCATCTTCTCGTGCGCGTCCTTGTCCTCGGCGCGCCAGTGCAGCGCCTTCGCCGTATATTTCGTGCGGCCGTTACCGAGCTCCTCGAGCAGGATGACGCCGGTGAAGAAGGGCTTTTCGGCAGGCACCCAGGCCTCGCTATAAGCATCGGTGAAGACGAGCTTCTCGTTCTCGACGACTTCAAGATAGACGCCGCGGTTCGGATAGCGGTTGCCCTCGGGATCCTGCATGACAATGACGTTGGAGCCGCCGGGGCGGACGTCGAGCGTCGCTTCCGCCACACCCCAGGGGCGCGGCACGAACCATTGCTTCAGAAGCTCCGGATCGGTCCATGCCTTGTAGATCTTCTCGCGCGGGGCGTCGAATTCGCGGACGAGGACGAGTTCATGCTGCGTGCTGGCGGTCATTTCAACATCTCTCCATTTGAGTGAAACCTGTTTCGCATCAGGTTGTTGCAAGGACGTGCCGGACTTCGCCGTTCCGACAGCGCGCCGAATTATTTTACGGCCGGCTGCACGGCCTCTTCCTGCATTTTGTCGATCTGCCGGCGGATATGGGCCGCCTCCGCCGCCGAATGGGCAAGCGCAATGGCGCGATCAAAGGCTTCGCGGGCCTGGCCGTGGCGGCCGAGCTGCTTCAGCAGATTGCCACGCAGCCCATGATAATAGAAATAGCCGTCGAGCTTCTCGCCGAGCGGATCGACGAGATCAAGTGCCGCCTCAGGCCCATGCAATTTGGAAATCACCACCGCCCTGTTGAGCGTGACGACCGGGGACGGCTGGATGCGTTCCAGCGCGCGATAGAGCAGATCGATCTCGACCCAGTCCGTGTCTTCAGCCCGTTTTGCCCGGGAATGAACGGCGGCAATCGCCGCCTGCAGCTGATAAGGCCCGGGTTGACGGTGGCGCAGAGCCTTGTCGAGCAGCGCCAGGGCCTCGTTGATGAAGAGTTGGTTCCAGAGCGCGCGGTCCTGATCTTCGAGCAGCACGATCTCGTCTTCGGCGCTGAAACGCGCCGGTCGGCGCGAGATCTGCAGAAGCATCAGCGCAAGCAGCCCCATCAATTCCGGTTCGGCAGGAAAGATGCGCAGCATCAGCCGCGCAAGCCGGATTGCCTCGTCACTGAAGGCAGCCGCCTCATGCCTGGGATCGGCCTGGCTGTAGCCCTCGTTGAAGATCAGATAGATCATCGTGCCGACGATCGAAAGCCGCTCCGCCCTCTCTTCGGGGCTCGGCGTTTCGAAAGGCACGCCCGCCTTGGCGACGCGCGCCTTGGCCCGGGTGATGCGCTGCTCCATGGCGCTTTCGGAAACCAGGAAAGCGCGGGCGATCTGCGTCACCGAAAGGCCGGAAACGATGCGCAGCGCCAGCGCGATCTGCTGGGTCGCGGGCAGATCGGGATGGCAGCAGATGAAGAGAAGCCGCAGGATGTCGTCGCGATAGTGGGAATCGTCCAGCCGCTCGGCGATATCGCTTTCGGCGTCCTCGGTATCGGAAATCGTATCCTCATCAGGCAGCGCCTGGAGCTTCGACCGCTTGCGCACGGCATCGATACCGCTGTTGCGGCCGACGAAGATGAGCCAGGCGGTCGGATCGCGCGGCGGCCCTTTCTCCGGCCACGTCCGGATCGCCCTCAGGCATGCCTCCTGGAACGCCTCTTCCGCAGTATCGAGATCGCGGAAATAGCGCAGCAGCGCGCCGAGCGCCTTCGGTCTGGCGGAGGCAAGCGCGAGGTCGATCCAGGCAATATCGGTCATGATGCAGCATCTCCCGGCCTGAACACGTAGAAGGGCCGAATTTCGTAAGAGGTGGAGCCGGGATTGACGGCCGATAGCTGTTTCGAGAAGGCGACCGCCTCCTCCAACGTCTCGAAATCAACCACGTAGAAGCCGAGAAGTGCCTCCTTCGTTTCCGCGAAAGGCCCGTCGATGACGAGAGCCTCATCTCTGCCCTTGCGCACGGTCGTCGCCGCCGTCGTCGGCATCAGCCGGCCGACAGGCCCGAGCTTGCCGGCCTTGGCGAGCGGCTCCTGCACCGCGTAAAGCTTCTCCATGACGGCAGCTTCTTCCTCCTTGGTCCAGGCGAAGACGGTTTCCTCATGGGCGTAACAAAGGATTGCGTAAAGCATCGGTCACTCCTCTTTCCGAATGACGAAGGAGTAACCGCTCAGCCGACAGGCCGCATCAAAAAATTATCAAGGCCAGCCGCGCTCGAAGGAACGGCCGATCCGAACCGAAGGCTAGGACCAATCGACATTCAGGATTCCCAAATCAGCT
>NZ_NWSX01000085.1 GCF_002531825.1 Rhizobium sp. J15
CGCTGCAGGCTGTCCTGGAGCGGCTGTTTGCCGATCCTTCCAAGATCACCAACGACATGGTCGAGGGCACCTTGCGCTTCAAGCGGCTGGAAGGCGTTCCCGAAGCGCTGTCGGCCATTGCGGACGCCATCGCCGATAACGGCGGTCAGAAGCAATCGATCGGTGCAACGCTGAGCGCCCTGTCATGCCCGGTGACACTCATCTGGGGTGACCAGGACCAGATCGTGCCGCTGCCGCAGCAAGGCGAAATCCCCGCCAACGCAACCTTCGTCAAGGTCCCGGCGACCGGCCACATGCCGCAGATGGAAGCCGCAGCCAGCGTCAACAACGTGATCACCCAAACTATCGCCAAGGCCGGCCCTTGACTGAGCCACTCACCAGCATCTGAAATCTACAACTCTGAGAGCAATATCATGAAGGACTATGAGAATAAGGTTGTCATCATCACGGGAGCAGGATCCGGCATGGGACGAGCCATGGTCGGGGAGTTCGTCTCTCGCGGTGCGCGGGTTGCTGCGATGGACATCAATTTGGAGCGCGCGAAAGAAACGGTCGACAGGCTAAGCGATCCATCGATGGCATTTGCGCTTCAAGTGGATGTCAGCGACCAAGACAGCGCCAAGAGAGGCGTAGACGCGGTTATCTCTCGTTGGGGGCGCATCGATCTTCTTTGCAATAATGCCGGTATTCTTGATGGCCATGCAACGGCTCACGAAGTCAGTCTCGCCGAGTGGAACAGGGTCTTGGCAGTCAATCTGACTGGACCGTTTCTGATGGCCCGCGCAGTCATTCCACAGATGCTGGCGCAAGGGAAGGGAGCAATTATCAACACCTCTTCAACGTCGGGATTCAGCGCGGCCGGAGGTGGTTCTGCCTATACCGCCTCCAAGCATGGCGTAATCGGTCTCACTCGTCAGCTGACGTTTGAATATGGAGCGCGTGGAATCCGAGTTAATTCCATTTGCCCGGGGGCAACCGCAACGCCTCTGGCATTGCCTGAGCATAATGCCGCGTCGCCCGACATGGATCTCGCGATCAGCAAAGTGCCTGCAAGACGCTGGTGCCAGCCCGAGGAGATCGCAAAGCTTGCTGCGTTTCTGGGAAGTGACGATGCTGACTATGTTCACGGAAGCGATTATGTCATGGACGGAGGGTGGCTCACCGCTGCGCGCGATCCATTTTGATTTGATGGGAATGAAGCGAATGCAAAAGGGTGTCGTCGTGCAAGAGCTCGGGGGCAGATCGAGATCGATCTCTGCCATTGGAAAAAGCGGTCGTCGCGCCGGACTGGAAATTCGATGACTCTCCCCACGTCATTATGCGAGGCTCGGAACCGCTTCAAGCGGCATTTGGACAGCTGTGACTGGTCAGAGCTGACGGCCGGACGGAAGAGAATCCTCGAGGTTTTCTTGAGGCTTGCGAGTATCGAAGGCTATTCGGCTGTCACAATGAGAACTCTCGCGAAGGAGGCAAACGTCAAGGCGGCAAGCATCTATTTCCATTTTCCCGGCGGTCGCAGTGAAATTGTCGCTCAGTCGCTCCGTTGGCATTACTCGAACTGGGGATACAGTATCCTGGAGGCCATCGATAAGGTCTCCGAACCCGAGCAGCTTTGGGATGCATTGGTATCGGCTGTAGCACGGTGCCAGATAAGCATCCCGGCGAGCGACCTTTGGGATCTCTTGGTGCGGATGGATCGGGTTGGCGGGTTTTTGGAACCGGAATTCCGACGGGAGATCGATCATTGGCTTGATCTTTGTGCCGACCTTTTCCAGGCGAGCGCTGCAGCAATCGGCTACGCGGTCGGTCGCGGCAGGGTCAACATGATCATGTCAATGCTCGATGCTGGCAGCAATTGGAGCGAATGGAATGGTGATGCCGAGGACCTGGATGCTATAGCCGAACAGGCCGTTATCGTTTCGCGCGCAATCCTGTCGGCGCCTGTGGGCAGCTTGAGACGCACGACTGCGCCGGACGAAATGGCAATCAAGTATAGCCGCTAAGGGCGGCTATACTCAGCTTCTCTAACGGCATCAACCTTAACCGTCATCCCGAAGGGGAAGGTGCGGCCCCGCTCGCCAGACAGCTCGCAGATGAATGCATTCGCCCGGTCGCCTGTCAACGACGTGCATCGACCGCCTGTTTTTATTTCAGCTGACGCCAATCGCCACTGTCGCCCTTCCAGCCAATCACGCGGCCCGCCAGCCGCTCGAGTGTGTTCCTAAGAGTCGTTACCAGCCCTGCCCACTCGGCCGCGGCGATGCCATCGACCGCCGGCTCTGGTCCCATGAACATACCATCTACGCCGCCGAAGGAGACGCATTGCTCGATACATCTGCGTTCGAGGTCGCCATCGTGAAAAATGGATGGTTTCTCGAGGAGCGCCGACAGGGCGGCGATTAGACCGGTCGCGCCCCAGTTGGACACGTTTGACACGATCAGATGATCAGCGGCGGTCGCCGCCGCCACGCCCCCGCGCCCCGGATGGCCGCTGTCCTTCGCCTTCGGAGAAAAGCTCTTTAGTTCCTCGCCAATGACGCCCATTCCGAGTTCGTTGCCGCCATCGCCGATCGCCAGGAACGGTATTCTTTCGGCTTTTGCGCGTAGGAAGAACTGATCGAGATCGGCGACCATGCCGTCCAAAGGACGACCGCCGAGACCGTGGTACAAGCCGCGATCGTTCCGGCCCGGTCGCTCGATGGCGATGACGAGCGACGGTCTGGTGATGTCGAGCAGTGCCTCGGTGATCGCCTCGCAGCGCGCTGCGTCCTTCGGCACGGCGCGGATATATACCGGACGGACGAAGTCCACCGGTTTGATGACGCCATCGTCGGGAAAGGGAAGGGGAGCCAAACCTGCGCCCCGGCAGGTCCCGATGGTCATCTCGACCCAATCGTTGTCCGTCAGGATAATCGTTTCGACTCCGAGGCCCAGAAAAAGGGCGCGTGCCAACAGGGCTGCGCCGACAGGGCCGTCGGTTTCGGGTACGCCCGCGCCTTCAGGAAAACCGGTCGCGATGATCACGGGGCCGCGATGCTCGCGAACGCGATCACAAATGATCTTCGCGCCCACCATGCAGGCAGGCCCCGGTTGACGTGCCTGGAGTGCCTGGTAGATCCCGCCGATCAGACCAACACCGGTCAGGTCAAGTGTCATGAAGTCTTCGATGGTTTGAGCGATGTTCCTGCCCTTTGCACTTTCTAAATCAAGCATGATGGGGTCCCTCAATCCTGAGCGCCGATGTGTTTGCAAATTTGCCCGCATCCACATTGCCTCCGCTCAGGAGGATGGCGACGCCATTGCCGGCAACCTTGACCTTACCTGCCAGGATGGCAGCTAGAGCCAGGGATTGAAGCGTGCCGCCCACTTAATGTGAAATTATATTATTGCATCGGTTGGGATAACGGAAACGAATGACTACCCATCACGTCGCGTGACATCGCGCGTGAGCATAGCGGTCAGCAATCGCTTCAGCGATCCGCGCGAGCTCGCCGAGGAGCTCTCCACCGACGCCGAGCGGGTAAAATGCATAGAAGCTTAACGGCGGCAGGACGATGTTGGTCGAAAGCTTTTTGAGGTCATTGTTCTGCGTGTCGGCGCGCAAGGAACCTTCCGCTACCAGCGCGATGCCGACGCCGTCGAGCGCCATCTTTTCAATCGTGGAGATCGACGAATTGGTGAAAATTCGCGGCGGCCGGTCGGTATTCCGAAGCAGCATGTCGCGCAGAAATTCATATGGATAGGTGTTTCGCGGATAGGTCAGTATCGGAAAGGCAGCAGCGTTCGCGTAGGTGAGCGCCTCGCCCTCAAGAAGCCCGGGTTTCGCATAGAAATGCAGCGGGAAGTCGTTGAGCTTTCGCTGCGTGAAGCCATCCACGATAGAGGGCCCAAGCGCAAGGGCCATGTCGATTTCGCCTTCTTGCAAAGCCCGCAGCATAGGGGGCGTCACGTCGACGGTGATGTCGAAGTCGATGTTCGAAAAATCACGCGAACACTGCTCGAGAAACGTGGCGAGCCATGTCTGAACAATTGTTTCCGAAACGCCAAGCCGAACGCGACGTTGAGTTTTCTTGTTGAGCGCGAGATCCTTCTCCATCGTAGAAACTTGTCGCAGCACCACTTCCGCGTGACCGTAGAGGATCCGTCCGACATTTGTCAGCGTGATCGGCTTGCTCGATCTGTTGATGAGTGGCTCACCGACGAGATTTTCCAACGCGCTTATCCGTTGCGAGACGCCCGGCTGCGTCGTGTTCAATTTTTCCGCGGCCCGTGAAAAGCTGTGAAGATGGGCGGCCCAGTAGAAGACCTCCAAACTACGTAGGCTAAACATAATCCCGCTCCATCAGAAAGAAAATGTTATCGTTGACATCCGTGCAAAATCTGATTGACTGCGATGAACGAAGTCCGCTGTTCAGAATTTCCCCCAAATATGTAAACGTTAACATTGCGCCCGTCAAAGGGTTGTCGGCTTTCGGCCCCTTAGACCAGAGATATCGAAAACCTGAAGGGAATATGCAATGAACTTGGCCGTTGGAGTGATTGGCGCCGGCGTCATGGGGTCGGAGCATGCGCGTATCTTGAAGGAAGCGACGCCTGGAGCGCATCTTTCCGCTGTCTGCGACGCTGACGAGACGCGGGCCCGCAAGGCGGCGGGAGACGCCTGGGTGACGGCGGATGCTCTTGAACTTATCCACTCCGACCGGACAGATGCTGTTGTCATCGCCGCGCCAGACGCCACCCATGCGAGTCTCGTTCTGGCCTGCATCGAACAAGGCAAGCCGGTGCTTTGCGAAAAGCCGCTGGCAACGACAGCCGCGGAAGCCCGCAGCATTGTCGAAGCGGAGATCAAGGCTTCGCGCCGGCTCGTTCAGGTGGGTTACATGCGCCGTTTCGATCCGGCCTATGTCGAAATGAAGCGGCTCAAGGACGATGGCGTGATCGGCTCACCCGTCATCCTCCATAATGTGCATCGCAATCCAGTAGTGCCCACCTGGTTTGCGGGGCCGATGTCGGTGACGAACGCCTTCGTCCACGAAATCGACGCGAGCCGCTGGCTGCTCGGCTCTGAGATGGTTTCTGCTCATGTACGCTCGCTCGGCGCGGGCGATCCACTGCTGATCACGATGGAGACCGACAGGGGCGAGCTCGTCTCAACTGAAGTGTTCATGAACTGCGGATATGGCTACGACGTCCATGCGGAACTGGTCGGCCAGAAGGGGACGTTGCAGACGATCACGCCGCGTCTGGTAACCGAAAACGTCGCCGGTTTTACGAGAGGCACATATCCTGACAATTGGATTCCGCGTTTTCGGAACGCC
The DNA here is from genome assembly GCF_002531825.1 of Rhizobium sp. J15. Lineage (GTDB taxonomy): Bacteria > Pseudomonadota > Alphaproteobacteria > Rhizobiales > Rhizobiaceae > Rhizobium. The sequence continues at coordinate 5,319 of NZ_NWSX01000085.1, forward strand.
TACATTGCTCAGCTCGATCATTGGGTCAAAAGCATACGCAATCAGGTTCCGGGCGAGGGGGCGAGTGCCTGGGACGGCTATTTGACGACGAAGATAGCTGAGGAAATCGTTGCCGCCATGGCAAATGGCGTTGATGCAAGAATGGTCCCGGAAGCAGCTCCGGCGCTCTATCGCTGACCCTTACGATTAAAGAACTGGTGCGAGAATGTTGACGCCAATACGATATGCAGTAGTCGGGGCTGGATGGATCTCCCAGGAGGCATTCCTACCCGCTGTACCGCAAACGGGCAATTCTCGCGTTACCGCGATCGTCTCGGGCAATCGGGAGGGCGCCGGCCAGCTTGCGGCGTTTTTCAGGATTGATCAGGTATGCGACTATCGAGATTTCGACACGATGCTTCGGCAGGATGTCGTCGATGCGGTTTACGTCGCGGTTCCCAATCCGATGCACCATGACTTCGCCGTGCGCGCCGCCAACGCGGGCAAGCATGTGATGGTGGAAAAGCCGATCGCCACCTCTGAGAAAGAGGCGATTGCGATGATTGACGCAGCCGCGCGAAACGACGTGTTTTTGATGACGAGTTACAGGCTTCACAACGAACCAGCGACATTGGCAGCCCTCGATGTCCTGCGCGCGGGGAAGATAGGAGAGCCGCTCTCCTTTTTTGCCTCGTTCGGCTTTCAGTCGCAGACCGGCAATCATCGTCTGAAGAGCGAGTTCTGGGGTGGGCCGCTTCAGGATATCGGCATTTATTGCATCAACGCGGCCAGACACGTCTTCGAGGCGGAGCCTGTCGAGGTGTTTGCAATGACGGCAAGACCGCAGGACGACCAGCGGTTCACGGAGATCGATGCGAGCATATCCGTTACATTGCGCTTCCCGCAAAACCGGCTAGCGCAATTCTTCTGCAGCTTCGGGATTTTTGATGTCGACACGTATCATGTCGTTGGAACCGAGGGCGAATTGATCATGGAGAACGGCTTCCGCTTCGACACACCTTCGCGGCTCATCGTGAAGACGAAGCGCAATATCGATACCATATCCTATGACATTCACGACCAGTTCGCCGGGCAGATCCAATATTTCTCACAATGCATCCTCACCGGGACACGACCGGAACCGGACGGCGAGGAGGGATTGGCAGATCTCAAGGTTCTCGTCGCAATCGAGCAATCGCTGCACACCAACACCCCACAGCCTGTTTCCAACCCTCCAAGGCCTGGACATCCGACCCTCTCCATGGTGAGACGGTTACCGACGACAACGAGACGACTTCTGCTCTGACGCACGGATTGACCGGTGCGAAACGGCTTCCCATCGTTGACGGGCCCCGTTCTAGCTGGTCAAATGGACGAGCGGTGCGCTGATACGCGTTGCCGCTGCATTTTCAGATGTTGAACGAGCAATTTAGAGATGAAGAAGCCACCGACTGTACGGGATGTTGCGCGACTTTCGGGCGTGTCGACGGCAACCGTTTCGCGGTATTTTAGCGGCAAGGCCGCCGCAATAGCGCCTGACACGTTGGAAAGCGTTCGCAACGCAGCTGAGGCGCTCGGCTATACGCCCTCGGAAATCGGGCGCTCGTTGCGACTTTCCAGGAGCCGTGTCGTGGTAATGCTCGTTCCGGATGCGACGAATCACTTTACCGCAGACGTCGCGGCATCTGTCGAAAAGTCTCTCAAAGAGTACGGACTATCGATGGTTTTGGCGAATGCCGCGGAAGATCCGAAGCAACAGGACCGGCTGTTGACGGACGCTCTCGGTCTGCGGGCGAGGGCAATTATCCTCCAAGGTGCGATCGATACGCCGCAACTGCGTGAGCTGGCCGGACGGCAGAATAATCTTATTTTCGTCAACCGTCGCCCGGCAGAGGGAGTGTCGGCGCCCTATGTCGGCATCGACAACTATGCCGCCGGTCACGACGTCGGTCGCTACTTCCGGGACCGAGAATACGAAAATTGCGTCGCGATCTCGGGCCCCCGAGAATTTTCGGGAAGCAGCGAACGTCTTCAGGGATTTCTCGACGGGCTCGGACGTACGACGACTGTACAACATTTCGAAACGACCTTTACGATGGAGGGCGGCTACGAGGTTGGTAGGCAATTGTTTTCTCAACAGCGGAACCGCTTCTCCATATTCTGCGGAAACGATATGATCGCTTATGGCGTGCACCGTGCGGCGGTTGAGCGCCAGATGCGCTTCCCTGATGACCTGGTGCTCTTTGGTTTTGACGACAACAGGTTGAACGAGTGGCTGGCGCCGTGGCTTTCCACTGTTAAGGTTCCTGCCTTCGATTTTGGACCGGCAATTGCAAGCCTCGTGTGCGAGCCGGGCGACCCCGCCGAGGGAGCAGCAAATATCATCCTGCCCTTCGAACTCAAGCTGCGCGACTCCGCCTAGATTCCGACGGTAAAGTGCGCCGGCTTCTGAACCGTAGTCGGCTCGTGATCGACGCTACTGGCGGGCGGGCTTTTGGTTTTCCGGCCTGTCTATTTTTTCCCAGCGATTCCCCCACCCCATTTCCAATGTAATCGTTGACATTGAGTTTTTCTCG
>NZ_NWSX01000086.1 GCF_002531825.1 Rhizobium sp. J15
CATTGCCGTCCCCGGCATTGATGACGTCGGCGACGTTGAAGCCGATGATCGTGTCGTTGCCGGACGTGCTGGCCTGGGCCAGCAGCGCGGTTCGCAGATAGTTCCGATCCCACGTCGTGCCGTCGGCAAAGACAATGCTGTCGGTGCCGCGGCCATAATAGTCGTCGAGGGTATCCTTCAACAGGACCGAGCCTCCATCGCCGGCACCCGGCGCACTCTCGGCGATGACAAGCGTCACGTCGTTGCCGTTGCGCACCAGCGTCACGCTGCCAGGGTTGATGTCGGTGAACACCAGCCGGTCGGCATTGCCGGCGTCCGGTCCCTCGGTGATGGTGTCGAAACCGTCGCCACGGGCGTAGACGTAAGTGTCATTGCCTGCAGCCCCAATTAGCACATCGTCACCGCGATAGCCCCAAACGGCATCCGAGCGGTCGGTCCCTGTCAATTCGGCGCTCTCGTCACCATTTGTGAGTATATCTCCAGTCACAGAATGCAATGCGACAAAAATCTGCAACCTATCGCCCGCGAATACTCGCTCGGCCTCCGAAATCGCAATTGTCAAGAACTCGCTTTCTTCAATAATATTTGCATTGCGCAAGACCGCTGCGAATGCCAAGAGATCGATAATCTCAGCTCCACTCTCTTCGTGTGCGGTCTTGGCCCAGGTCATGAGTTCACCGACGAACGATCTGATAATGGGCGCGCTCGATGAGGTCCATTCAAGTTGCACCTCACTGCCAGAAGGAGTGAAAAACTCGACGGGGTCCACCGTGTCCATGTGTGAAATGATGAATCGTGACGAGAATGGTGCAAACTTCCCAAAGGATGCAACAATCGCAGACGCGTCGTCGGCAAAATTATCCCGAATCAAGTAATACTTTGAAGTCGGAATTTGGATCATCAACCTCAAAGCAATATTATCGATAAAATGCGCAAAATCTTCTTCGAGGGAAAGCCCTGATCTATAGTCTGGGTTGCCGCCGTCAAAGTAGCTGTGCCCAACCGTTTTCTCGATCACAGCAAGATGCTGAGCGTTCACATAGCTTCCCCTGCTGGAACGATCGACATCCTCCACCTCCGCCCACTTCAAAATCAGGGCTTCAACAGATGTCCTGAATTCGGCGAAACTCATCGCTTGAGCATCGAGCGCCAATTGTGACACAAATTCCTTGAGCCCCGCGTCGTCTGTCATAGCAACAGCAAGCGATTTCAGCGTGCCGTAACCAAATAGATTGGGCAATCCGTAGACATCGTCTGCCAACTCGAAGTTGTTCGGAGGCTCGTATACGGAGAAAGCTGGATTCGTCTGGAATAGAACAGAGCCAGCTTCGCCGCGGGAACCATCCGTTCGTACAAAGCTTCCCAAATACGCGATCGTGTTGCCATTTTCGACTATGGAGCTCGACGTCTTCGATGTCTCGATCCCCGAGATGTCGAAATCGGAAAGCAGATGAAGCTCCCCGGCATCGCTATTTCCGTCTCCGTCGGCGTCAAGCCAGACCCGCAAGGAAGCGTATTGAGCATCTAGAGAATCGACGATCCCGTCCCGGTTTGTGTCGAGGTCCGCGAGCGCGTCAAATCCTTCTTGATTCGGACCTCCGATCAGCTCAGCTGCCGAATCAGCAGTGTCATTTTGATTCCTGTCATTTACAAGCAACGCGGTAGCACCGGCGATCCAACCCGTGCTTTCGGCGAATCCATCCAGTTGGAAGTCGAAGTGCGCCGAGGTATTTTGGATGCTTTCCAGGGTGAAACCTTCACCGCCAAGATCTAGTATCAACGGGTCAATCGGCCACGGCGGAGTATCTGGTAGATATGCGCCTTGAGGATCTGCGTCAGGAAAGAAGAAGTCGCCCACCCAATGGCCCGCCCAAGCGCCTGCCACTTGCCCTCCAGTGCCGCCCAAAATCGTACCGACCGCCCCGCCGACGCGACCACCAAACACGGCGCCCGCAGCTGCGCCTCCGGGTCCGAGGAAAGCTCCGGCAACCCCACCAATTGCCGCTCCCGCCGCGCCTCCGATGAACGCGCCCGCCGCCCCCCCGAACGTCAGTCCGACCATTGCGCCGGCCCCTGTCATTGCATCGTGACCAACATCACCTTTCTTTGGCGGCAGCGGAATAAAATCAGGTACGTACCCCCCACGAGTGACCCCTACTGTAGGCGGAACCCATTCAGACATAGACTAACCTCACGATCTCGAAACGCCTCATGGTTGCAAAATCTGTCTGCTTATGTCAATGGTTACAAAACTAAAGGGAGAAAGAAATGCTTGGATACACTTTGCTCTTGGTGATCTCCTTCACCGTGGCGGTGGTTGTAGATTTCCTTTTTTTTGGCGGCGGCCATTGGGCGTACTGTATTTTTATGGTCTTTTTCGCACTGGCTGCGCATATACTCATTCGCGTCATCAATCCGGATTATGAGCGAAACTTGGTTCGGCGTTTCGGCAAGGATAGGAGTGAGAAATAGCTGATTTAGCGTATTTAAATTGCTGTTAACTAAAGACTTCGCAACTTCCGGAAGTTAAGCGGTTCACGAGAGCACATACGAGGGATCAGCGGTTGCGAGGGATGGCAGTCCCGGCTTTGCAAGATGCGCAGCTGAGGAGGCCCTCCGCAGAGTATCCTCAACGGGAAATGAGATCTGTGCACAGCCTAGTTCAGAACCGGATATCCCCAGCCGTTTCTGGAAACGGCCTGCGCTGGAGGTGGCCATAGTCCGTCGCCAATTCCCGTAAACACCTTCCTCAGCTCTCTGACGCCGTTGGGCGGTTGGTCAACATACGCCTGGCATAGTCAATTATGTCCGTCAGCCAAGCAGCGCTGCTGCTTGGTGTCCGCCATGGTTTGGCTTCGTCGGGCGCAGGCGCTCAGCCCAGAGTACGGCCATATTGGAACTCGCCCAGGCACCTCGCGGACTCCACTGCGTCAATGCTGAGAGTTCAGCCACGCATCGAACCAATTTCCGTTGTTGACGGTCCGAAGCCTTGGCCACCTTCTCCGGCGAGGTTGGAGCAACTGCTTCCATGGAATTGAACGTCGCCAGCGGCAGACGCTCAAGCGGCGTGACCTCCAGAGGTCGCGTGTCCGTGCCAAAGCTGAAAGCTAACGCTCGATCGTGAACAAGCGCTGTCTTCTACTTCTTTGATCCGTTTTTGCAGTGAACGCACCAAATCCCCTTGCTTGGGGATTGTAGCGCGGGTTTGCCGCATCGTGGGCAGACAGTGGCAATGGAGCCAGTCTTGTAGGTCATTGCGCACCTCCTACTGCGACAAGAAAATCATTCGCCTGCCTAATGCAGATAGCATTGTGCCTGTCTTCTCCATCGGTCGACGAGAGATTTGGTCACGGGGAACTAAGTGGCCGAAAAGCGGCCAATCGCAAAGGCCGCTCCACACTGGAAAGGATGCTCATTTGCATTGGGTCCAAGTTCCGCTGAACCTTGACCGTAGATCGGCGTCGCAAAAGCTCTGACCAGAAGCAAAACAATCGCACGCAACAAAAGCCAAACCCCTTCACGCCGAAGTTGATACTAGCACCGCAGATACGGGGAATGCCATCCCACGCCTGGAATCGGTTTAACCGGGCGCTTAAATCCCATTCTTGAGGACGTAGACTTCATGTTCCTCATCGCCTTGAAAGGACTCGAACCCAAACCGCCGAACCGCTGAAACTCAACGGGCTGCATGCTTTACATTATCCTTAGCGCTCAGTTATTAACGGCGTGTTTGGAAGCCGGTTTGAGAGGCCCGGATCGTGTCCTAGTGCGGCCGAGCGCCCGACTGGCCGCCAAGGCCTTGAGCGTGACGACGAGATGAGTAGCCAACTTCCTGAACGCCCAAGGTCCGTACCTTACTTCTTCTAAAAACCTGAATGTGGAAATTGGGCATCCAGCGTCGAACTTGTACCTTTCAAAACATCGGCCCACCGGACCGATCTCGGTGACACCGATAGAACGATGCTGTCCATTTGTTCCTGTGCTTGCGCGAACGTGCCGACTAGCACCCAAATGAGCGTCAAACACCCAAAAATCCTCAAAGCCGGAATTGGTCCGTTGCGGGTTCGCAGGAAATTGAGACCGTTCAGGCGCGATTGGCCGGACAAGAAATCATTATAGAGGCAGAAAGCTATATTGGCCTTTCCATTACTGGCGATGAGGACATGATCAATGAAATCTCCGAGCGAGTGAGGCAGGCCAATCAAACTACCCCAACCTGATCCTGTCCGGTATTTTGGGGGCAACGACAGACCTCGGCGTCAGCCATCGATCGATAACACCCCGGTTTCCCCGGTCGGATCCCCGTGCACTTGCCGCGGATCTTCATGCCGCTCACAACCTTGCGCATTGCACAGATATTGACTGATGCGCAGCGACGGTGACACGCCGGTCGCAGCCGGCTCGACGAGCGGCAACACGACTTGATGGGGTTTCTCTCCCATTTGGAGAGAGTCGCACCCGGTCCAATAGCCGACAAAGCGGTGCGCTACATCTACAGGTTTGCCACCATGAAACGGCACCAGCACGACACTTGACCACCGCTGATACACACCACTTTTGCCGATACCGCGGTGCGCGAACTCCAGGCATGTGCCCCAGCGCTGCCCGCCTGTATCGATCTTGTAAGCGGCGATTGGCGTCCAATCCATCTCAGGCAGCAGCCATCGAACTGTCGGCTTGTGTTCGATCAGCAGGAGTGGCTTGCCGTCGTGCTCGAAGAAACCCTTATCACGTTGGATTCGCAGTTGCTCGACTTCGATCACGCAACCTGCCGGCCCACAGCCGCTCTCGATCTGGATTTCGGTCGACGTAGCGGCGGTCGCGGAACTACTCAAAATATTCCGCAGCTCCGTGGCATTTGTCGCGGCAGTCGGCGGATGGGTGGTGGAACCGACCAAAAGTACTGTCGCAAACAGCAGATGGCGCATGTGTGATTATTGCTCGTCGTTGTTCCGCAGTGGATCGGGAGATGTCGGGCCGCTATCCGCAATTCATATCCATAGGCAGGGAAGTTTCAATCGCTAAGCGAAAATCCTTGACTGGGTCTGCGACAGTCACAGTCACGGGACGGTGGCGACCATTGTGTTGACTCGTTTCGCCTGAACGCTACAAACCCTGCGATTGATGTGGACGAGTCTCGGGCAGTTTTGCCCTTTTGGATGGCCGTCTTTTTGCCCGCAGTGATACCTTCCAAGAGGACAAACAGGCATGCAATCGAACAGGATCTACTTCGAAGGTAATCCTTGGCCAGAGGGACATTCAATCGTAGAGTTTTTGTGGTCAGCAAAAGAGATCGACGGAGATGTATGGTTCGACATTCATCTCGAGTCAGCGAATTACAATTCAGAGCGCGATATAAAGGATAAGGAAAGCTCGAACTACACCAGCGACGGGGACGCGCCATACTCTTGGGAAAACTATCAATCCTGCATATTATCGTCGGACGACTGGCACATTGGCGGCTTTAGGATCTGCTCCAAGCATGAATATACACCGGAGTTTCTGGATGGCCTCGAATTGCTGATAGACCCCCACCCGGAAACGATAACAGACCGGAATGATTTCGCGTTTCAGATATACCTGCTCGGCCATGATACGGTTGCCAAACACAAAATCAGGTTCGACCGGATCAGCAATTCCAGCCGCTTCAAGATCACCTGGTCCGGCAAGATTGCACGAACCTACGTAGGAGACCACGAATTCAAGCACAATTTTTCGGTCATGGTGATGTCGGCGGATTTTCCTCAGCTGCCCGAAACTCCATGATTTTCGCCCACGAAACGTATTTGGGTGTTCTCGCGTTGCTCATCGGCAGTTTTGGATCAACTTCGGCAGAATCCGGAAGGCCCGCCTGGGCGTGATGTCGATCGAACTCAAACTATCCGCTTGTTGGAGGCCACGCCTGCTCCGTGCGCCGAGGTTTTCGTTCGGTCCAGTTTCAGTGGCGCTATCGCACGCGGACCTTGAGACTCTCGCCAATTCGTCCTGGGGCCAATCACAGACTCCATTCATTAAAAATCGGGCTTTCAATCTTTCATTGGGAACGACACGAGAACGGTTTTTACAGTCAACTCGTCGTTGTAATCGACCTTCACCTGCCGACCATCCTTCATCCAAATGTCCCAATACACATCGCCATCCTCCTCCTCGGTTTCCTGAGGTTCACCGAAGGCGGCGAGCGCCTCCTCCCGACTGCCAACGGGACCGGAAGAGAGTGGAATGGATCCCAGATATGCGGATACCGTCGCCGAGCCGTTGGGATAGTAGAAGACGCCACTCATTGCATAAGGGCCGGATCCAAGCGGGTCTCGATAGTTGCGGGAGAAGAACTCCTTCGGCGTGAATGCGAGCGCGACACCGAGGTCAATGAGCTGAACGAAATCCGTCGTCAACTCCTTGAGCTTCTTCGGAGAGAGGGTATCGATCGATCCACCATTGGCCTTGATCGCCTCGATCACGTCGTTGTCGGTATTGGTCATTCCGACCAGCGTAAACAGTCGATCTGCATTCATGCTTTCACTTGCCCTCTGAATTGTTCCGGATCATCTTCTTGAGCCACTTGTCCCAATCGTCGTTGCTCATTATGGACAGCGTCTTCGCGGCGTCCCTGTACCGATTCTCATAGGAATCGTCGCAAGTAAGCATTGGAGCTGCTGCATGGCAATCTACAAGGGCGCGCTGGCATTGCTGGGAAAGTCGGAAACCGACGCAGCGCTAGTGGACTACTTGAAGTCGCTGGGTGCGACGCTCCCGCTCAAGCGGCCGCCACGCGGCGAGAAGGAAACGAACGTTGAGGTCCCCGGTCAACAGATTGAACTGCTCTTTACTCTCGGAAGCGAGTTGCCGAACGGGAAGCGCTTTGCGGAAGGGGAGTTGGTTCTGCGTACATTCTTCGTTATTCCGGAGGAAGCAGGAAGACCGATCGATGGAACGCCTTTCGATCTCGATATGACCATGACCCGCGAGCAGGCGCGAGCAAAGTTCGGGGAGCCGGAATGGAGCAGCGGTGGTAGTTTGAAAAACGATCGCTGGGTGCTTGGAGACAAGCGGATGCTTCTGAGCTTCACCTCGGACGAACTGCGCATCCGGCAAGTGTCGGTGTCGCAATTGTTCGAGTGAGCGGGTGTCTTTGCTCCGTATCGAGAGAAAAGCCCGACTTCTCGTCCCAGGCCGGGTGAATGGCTGGAATTAAGGCGCGAAGCTGCCATAGGCATGCACCTATTTCGCCTTGAATGGGATACGAACTGGCGACCTGCACGTTTCTCGCGCGTAAGTGCGCCTGATGTCGTGCAACAGCACCATAGTCGCTTTCTTCCGCAGGACAAGTCAGCATTGGCCGCCATGATTGCGAACTAAGTCCAGAAAGCGTGAAGAGCTGAGTCAGACAAAACTTAGGCCCAGCGGGCCAGCCAATGGGCGTTGTCATATGGCCTGCCTTTTGAGCGGGCCTAACCTTTATCTCTTGAGAACGCCAACCAGTCGATTGATAGCGCCCCAATATTCCTTGTGCATGGTTTCGGCTGCTTCCGAGAT
>NZ_NWSX01000087.1 GCF_002531825.1 Rhizobium sp. J15
AAACACCATGCCAACTGCTCCGACGCGCCAAGAAGATGATTTTCGTTTATCGATGGGCGGGTTGAGGGCAGGTTGATGTGTATTTGGCGGAGAGACCGGCGAACAAAACGTTCCAGTCACGACAAATCTGACAAAAGTGGCGAATGCCCGACATTTGCGAAAAATGTCGACGGTTGCGCTGGGGACAAGGGAATTCACGCGGACTTCAAATCGCGCCAAGGATCATGTGCCTGTTCGTGGCTAAGGGGCGTTACTCGACTTCTCGTGAACGTCCCTGGCGGTCTTATCAACCCTTGTCCTGGTTCCTGCTTTGCACCACCTTCCGCTTGGAGCCATGAAGAGGGTCGTTGTTTCGATAATTTGAGGATGGGCTGCTTGGCGATTTGTTCGTAGCCCAGCTCGGGTCCATACGTCTCGGTACGGTTCGCCTGCCTATCCTGTTCACGGCACTTTCGAACATAAGACCGAACGTCATCAGAGCGATCGCTGTGATGCGCAACATATTTCATTTGGTACGACGTTTGCTGGTGATCGGTGACGCTGGTTGACCATAGGCTCTGATGCCGATCTCGTCGGACAAGGACCCAATTGAAGTCAACTACGGAGGTTTTCGGGACCTGACACGATGATTGGTTCGGTGCATGCGGAACGCTTGGCGGCACGAGGATGACACCGAAAAGTACGTGGGGTCTAATCAATGGAGTGAAAAATGAAAAAGTATGTTTGCGAATTCTTCGGGACCTTCACACTTGTCTTCCTCGGCTGCGGCACATTGCTTTATATGCGTCAAGAGGTGGGCCTGTTGGGTGTCGCTTTAGCCTTCGGGACGACCGTGGTTGCAATGGCCTACACGATTGGCCCAGTCTCGGGCGCGCATCTCAATCCGGCGGTCAGCCTGGGTTTCCTCGTGTCGCGCCGATTGAGAGTGTGGGACTTTCTCGCGTATGTCTCCGCCCAATGTGCAGGAGCTATCGCGGCGGCAGGCACGCTCTACCTTATCGCTATGAACAAGGTCGGCGGTTACGATATCACCCTAGAAGGTTTCGCCCAAACCGGCTGGGTAGTCTACGGATGGAGAGCTGCGTTCCTATTCGAGTTTATCGCCACGTTCCTGTTCGTAACTGTATTCCTCAAATGCACGGCTGGACGCGGCGCTGTTGCACGATTGGCGATTGGACTTGCCTTAGTTGCGATCCACCTTGGCGGTATCACCGTTTCGGGTTCTTCTGTGAATCCAGCACGATCGATCGGCCCAGCACTTTTCGCAGGAGGGGCGGCACTCTCTCAACTCTGGCTTTATATATGTGCGCCAATGCTCGGCGCTATTGCGGCCGGCCTTCTTCAGCTCAGGGGGATCGTCGCGTCAAGCGAGCCGCAAAGTCTGCGCCAATTTGAATCGCGCGAAATGACCAGCGACATATCCAGCCCGGTTTCATTCTTTCGCCACCGAAGGAGAGGTATCCCAAAAAGGGAAAGCCACTGATCGAGGAGGGGGTCTCGACCTTGACAGGGGAGCGCATCCCCAGACACTGGCCGTTGCATCCCGCATATCTTGACGCTTACTGCGATCTTCCTACGGATTGGGACCACGGTCGTCTCTGACGTATCGACAAACGTCGCATACGGATCGACAATGGCAGCCCAACGTCCAGCTATCATTGGCGGCGATCCAAAACGGCGGCGATCGCGGCCAAAGCCTCGTGTATCGCGATACTCACCGACCTTCCGCTCAAGGTTGTCAAGGGTCCGCGATACTCATCCATACCGCAGATGCGTGTCATTAGGAGCATGAATTTTACAATGGTGAGGCTGCCATATAGGACACGTTGGGCGGCGGATCTAATGGAGCAAATCTCCAGCGTCTGGGGGTTGCGCTGGGGTGCCGATCCACACCCAAGCGCCGGTAGGTGATAGACGATACCCACAGCGGCTAGGAGCCATTGAATCGGCAATATGTTCTTTTGATACGGTGTCGCGCAAGTTTGGCATGGAGAATCATATGCAATCGCAACAATAGCCGAGTGCAGAGTCAAGCAGCGCTACTTGCATACGCGCAAATGTCCGTTAGAAGATTTCGACGACGTGGCAGCCCAAGCAGTTGCGCGGCAGCGAGTTTAGGCGGGGCGTACGTTGCGGCGAAAAACAGCCAATGGACACGCCGAAAACGGCTACTGGGCCTAAGTCGCCACGGTCGCCCTGTGAACTTGGAACCCAGGCAAATTGTATGACCGTTGGCCGTCGTTCAGCATGCCGAAGTCGGAGCGCTGATCGGAAGCTGGATTAGCCTGCATGATGAACGAGAGGTTGGAAAATGCCGCTTTCAAAGGCTCCCGTAGGCATCGTGAGATGTTGAGAATGCGAGCAAGAATTGTAGGTGGAAAGACAGTGCCTGAGGCGCCAGAGGCCGACGATCGCGATCTAGCTTTAGACTTCGCCAAAGGAATACTCATTGTCTTGGTGATTTTCGGTCACCTGATACAATATATCTTTTACGAGGGTGATGGCTTCTGGGATTCGGCATGCTTCAAATCGATCTACATGTTTCACATGCCTCTCTTTATGGCGATAAGCGGATATCTCTCTAGATCAGGGCTACTAGGCAAATCGTTCAGGCAAGCCATCGGTGATCGCGCGCTGCAGCTCCTGGTGCCGACGCTGTTCTGGTTCACCCTTTTGGAGGCAGTCAAATTGCTCATGTTTCCCCGGCCGCCGGACGCACCTGGCAACCTGTTGCAATTCATGCACGATTTCGTCGGCACATACTGGTTCATATGGGCTGCGTTTGCTTCTTTTCTTTTGGTCAAACTTATTTCGATCTTCAACTCCGGGTCGGCACGCTCTTTGCTTGTCTCATCCATACTGGTCGCAGTTGCCCCCGTGACGTTTTCTATATTCCCTCTCATAAAGTACACCTATCCCTTTTTCTGCATGGGATTTTCATTTGCGCAGTCGAGAGATTGGTGGACGAGCATAATGCGGTATCATAAGCCACTCCTGATGATGTCCGCCTCTATCGCGGCTAGCTTGTGCTTCATGGCGTGGCGCGAGGACACCTATGTCTACAACAATCTCGCCTTAATCCAGGATCTGCAGTCGGCAAAAGATATCCTTCTGATGTTTTTTGGCTCGACAGTGGCCTCTGCAGTGATGATCGAGATTCTGCTTCAATCCTGGAAATTGGACGCTCGAACCGGGTGGTTCGCTTTATCGCCGTGGAAGTGGGGCAGAGCACGCTCGTGTTGTACCTGGTGCAGGCTACGGTATTCCGTCTCATGGATTTGATACATTACGGAGAACAATGGGCTCCCACAATGAGGTCTGGCGCGGCGGGAATTCTCGGGACGATGATCATTGCCGTAGCACTAGCAGTTCGCTGGAGCGTGCGCGACATTCCCTATCTGTCCCAGCTCATGCTTGGAACGCCACCCCGCCTCGTTCGTTTGCCGAGCAATCCTGCGAATAACTAGCGGTGTTCAATTCTCAACCTAAACTTCGTCAGCAAGCAAGCATGCCAAGGCACGCGTTAAGGGGCCCATTTTTAAAGGATCCTTTTGCACGAAGATCGGCTGAGGTCCGACTGATGTGCCAATCACGTATCGAGAATCCGCAAACCCCTCCGCGCCCAATGCTCCGCGACGACGCGGGCGCTTGACCCCCAGGGTATCGACTCCACCCTCTTTGAGGTTGCCAAAGATTCGGTTTGCTTCGCACTTGTTTGGGGTCCGCTTGCCGCCAGGTCCCGTTGTCCCTGCTAAAATCGCGAGCGTTCGCTAAGGTACCAGAAACGCTTTTCCGGCCTGTGCTAAGCAATGACCGGAAACAGCGAGTATCGCCTCAGCGGTCACACCGAGGCAGCACTGCTCCATGACGGCCGCTGCCACAGTCATCCTCTTGCCGGCGCCGACGGTACCGGCCAGCTAGGTCGTGCCGGCAGCATGATCCCCCGGGTGCCGTGTTCTGGTGCGGATAGAGAGTGAACGCGGCCGACGCACGCCGGCAACTTAAGATACACGCCGCCGAGGCGCCCAGGGGCTGGTTGTTGAAACGGTCCTAAAACCTTGCGGCCGGTCGATCCGGTGGGCATCGGACCAGGACCCGGCCCTGAAGGGCCATCTGATCTTCGTGAGCTTCCCCTTTGCCGGCTACGTCTAACAGCCGTTCACTGTGGAAATTCAGAGCGTTGTTGAGCTGTCGCCGGCGTCGCGGGGGCCTATGCCGCATTCCATTTGCCCGCGGCATTCCCCCAAATGACGGCGCTAACTGTCGAGGAAGGGAGCTCCAGCCAGTGATGCATGCGGGTCTCGGAGTCCATCACTGGGAGGCGCTGTGATCGCCAAGCAAAGAAGATCGACCGGCTGCACCTCGGCAAGCGGCCGGACATTGCGCCCAATCCGCGAATTGAGAGCGGAGCGGCTTCGGCGGGTGTCATTTGTTGCTGACGTGGCCGGAGAATAGGTTCCGCCGCTGCACCGGGATGCCATTTCTTCGATCCCCACCGCGTCTTGTCCGGTTCACGACAACGTTGTCCTCGATCAATTCTTCATGGGCTAGCTAAGAAGCTGGAAACAATACAGATGCCGTGTTCCGAACCTCAGCGGAGGAGACTGGCATGAGTCTTGAACTCCCAGAACTACGCGGCGGGCAATCGCCTGGTGGAACGTGTGGCGTCCGGTCGAAGTCGATTTGAACCTTGAAGGGAAAATACATGGCAGGTCTGCATCAGTTCGCACGGAAAAGGGGGTATCGGCAAGTACACGGCCTCTCAAGATACTCTCACTGTCCTTGTCGACCTCGAAAAGCTGATTCCACCCCCCGCCTGATCCTCAATTCGAAAGCCCGAGACACGGTTTTACACCTGGCGGCGAATAGGTTGGTTGAGGGTGGAGTTCGCGGCGAAACCTACCGCCACTGGACTATCGCGACGGGAATCTCGCTTGTGAAGCGCTTTTCGTCAAGCCCGCCAGCGTTGCCCGCCGCTTGCCGTTGTTGTTGCGGCCGCCCCGTTTCGAGGGGCCATGTCATTCGTCCGGGCCAAGTTGCGTCGCCACAGGTCCCATCTGCCGCACCATTTTAAGGGATGGTGTTACCGGAAGCGGGTGTGGCCCTTAGTCAAACCGCATCCAACACTCAGGAGGATTTTAACTGATGTCAAACGTCACCCCTGTCCCCAACAATGCTCGATTAGATGAGAAAGATGCTCTCGCCACGCCTTTCATTAAGTGCCTCTTGCGTCTGATGCGTGCTCAAGACACCTTTGAATTGTGGCAAGAGAAATCGGACACCGATTTGCTCTGTGATTTCATCGTGACGAGGCAGCAGCGTAGGGCGATTCCTCTCATCGGGGGACCTGACCTAGAGGTGCAGTGGCGGCTTGAGATCTTCTATGCCGCCGTAGCACTTGCTATAGAGGAGCAGTCCGGACTGATGGCGTCACCGGTGTTGACTGTGAACCATGAGGGATTCGGTCGGATATTACTCACGGCGGGGCGGCTCGTAGTACTCTCGAAGACGCTCCGCGACGTACATCGATTTGGCTTCGACAACCTCCAAAAGCTCGCCGAGGCGGGAACTGGCCTGGTCGATAATGGCTTAACAACAATTAAGACCTATTCAGATGTAGCGCGCGTTTAAGTGCGGTTGAAACGGCTCATATAGGGCGGAATTCTTCGCTAATCTGCCCAGCAATCAAGCAATCCGGGGGTGTGCCCTAGCGTTCTTGGCGCGGGGGGGGCGACATGGAGGAACCTGCATGACAGTGCGTTCACTACTCACTACGGCTCCTCTTTGGCTCCGGCGTATCTCACAAGCACTGATCAAGCGACGTGTATTGGCTGCGCCCCTTGTTTTCTGGTCTGCCAGTGTTCGGCAGGAAGGTAGGTGGTTGGCCTTCAAATGACCTGCCACTGAATTTTCATCCGGCGGCGAT
>NZ_NWSX01000088.1 GCF_002531825.1 Rhizobium sp. J15
ATCCTCGACCCTATCCATCAAATGCCGGGACTAAACAGCTAGGCATAGGAGAAGCCGTTGCCCAGGTCATCCATGACGGCAAAAGCAAAATCGATCTCTCCGCTTTCAATTTGGCGCGCTTTCTTTAGGGAGGCGCAGAAATGTACGATTTCGGAAACTTGCGCGATGACATTGCGGCGGCAGCCGAACGTATTCGGGAATTTGTCGTCCGGACTCCTCTCCTGGAAAGTGTCACGCTAAACGACGAGCTCGGGGTGCGCTTGATCGTCAAACCGGAGAACTTGCAAAAGACGGGCTCATTCAAAGCGCGCGGCGCGCTCAACTTTCTTCTTCGTCACGGCGCCAGCGCAGGATCGAGCTTCGTCGGATATTCCTCCGGCAATCATGCCCAGGGACTTGCTTATGCGGCAAGGATCTGTGGGTCGGCGGCCACGGTGCTGATGCCCAAGACGGCTTCGCCCCGCAAGATTGAAAGGACCAGGGCACTTGGCGCAACAGTCGAGCTCCTGGATGACTTCTTCGAGACGCGGCAGTTGCGCGTGAATGATCTCGTCTCGCAAGGCTTCGTCTTCGTCCCGCCCTTCGACCACGACGATATCATCGCCGGGCAGGGTACCGTCGGGCTTGAGATTGCGGAGCAATTGAACGCGCGATCCATCACGCCGGACTTCATCGCCATCCCTGCCAGTGGCGGAGGTCTGATCGCCGGTAGCGGAGTAGCCGTCAAGGCGGATTTCCCGGAATGCGCAATAGTGGCTGTCGAACCGCGAGGCTTCGACGATTTCGCACGGTCTATCGCCGCGGGCGAGCTTCAGGACTTTGAACCAGGTGAGAGCACACTTTGTGATGGGCTCATGTCGCCAAGGCCGGGACTTTTGCCGTTCAAAATCGTCCGAGGCCTGCGACCGTCGTTCGAAACCGTCTCGGATATCGATGTTACCAATGCCATCCGAACGCTCTTCGATAATTTCAACCTCATCGCGGAGCCCAGCGGCGCTGCGGCTTTCGCTTCGATCCTAGCCAAATCGAGCGCGTTCCGCGGAAAGACTGTCGTCGTTGTCGTGTCGGGCGGAAACGTTGGTTCGGCTCTATTCACCAGCGCCCTTGAGGGCGCCACCGCAGGCAATCCCACCTTTAGGAGAAAGACGATCCAATGATCTACAATCGTATCCTGCTCACCGGGGCGGCCGGGCTCCTTGGAACCGAGCTGCGCAAGCGTCTCACTCCGAAAGTCAAATTTCTTCGCTCCACCGATATCGCTCCGATGGCCGATGCTGCTCCGAACGAGGAACTGTTACAGGCAGACCTCGGCGACATCAGCGCCGCGAAGAACCTTGTGCGTGATATCGAAGCCATCGTGCATTTTGGTGGCATTTCCAAGGACGCCGACTTCGAACCTATTCACCGTGTCAACATTGCCGGCTTCCAGAGTCTCTACGAGGCAGCCCGGTCGGCAGGCGTCAAGCGCGTGGTATTTTCCAGCTCGGTGCATGCGATCGGTTTCTACGATCAGACGCAGACGATCGACGCCGGAGCCCCTGCACGGCCCGACTCGAATTACGGCCTCGCCAAGGCTTTCGGCGAGAATCTGGCGCAGCTCTTCTGGGACAAGCATGGGCTTGAAACGGTCTCGCTGCGCATTGGCTCTTGTGAGGCGAAGCCGAGTACTCGCCGTCACCTTCTGACATGGCTTTCGTTCGACGACATGTGGCAGCTCGTCGAACGCTCCCTCACCGTGCCGCGCGTCGGGCACACGATCATTTATGGTGCGTCGAACAACCGGGCATCTTTCTGGGATAACCGGCTTGCCTCCCACATCGGCTACCGTCCGAAGGACAGTGCCGACGATTATCAGGACGATATCTTCGCCGCAGATCCCCAACCCAGTCGCGAGGACGTGGTGAACCGTCTGCAGGGCGGGATCTTCGCGAAACAGGCGTAGATAGTGGGATGAAGATTGCCTACGCAGGGATGCGTTCGGGTGGTCGAGAAGGCTCTGAAACGGGCAGCGGCAAGGACAGGCGCGAGCTGAAGGAGATTGGATATGCTGACAGGAAAGCATTTGATTGCGGGCCGCTGGAAAGATGGCAGTGGAACGTTTCGATCTGATACGATAACGGGTGACGATCGCACATTCTCCGCCGGATCGGTTGAACTCGTGCACGATGCGGTTACAGCGGCGGACGAGGCCTTCCCGATTTACAGCGCCTTATCCCGGGAAACTCGCGCCGGCTTTCTGCGAACGATTGCGGAAGAGATCGACGCAATTGGTTCGCAGATTACGGCGATCGGTTCGGCCGAGACCGGCCTGCCCCCGGCACGCCTCGAAGGAGAACGCTCTCGAACGACCGGACAGCTCCGGCTGTTTGCCGATCACATTGCCGACGGCTTATACCTTGATCGCCGTTACGATATCGCGCTGCCTGATCGAAAACCTGTGCCGCGGCCCGACATCCGTCTGATGCAGCGCCCGCTGGGACCGGTTGCGGTTTTCGGAGCGTCGAACTTTCCTCTGGCATTCTCTACGGCGGGAGGTGACACTGCCGCCGCCCTCGCTGCCGGCTGTCCGGTTGTGGTCAAGGGACATAGCGCCCACCCTGGAACCGGCGAGCTCGTCGCACAGGCGATCGAGAAAGCGATCGGTCGCTGCGGCATGCCGCTTGGCGTCTTCAGCCTAATACAGGGTGGAAACCGCGCTGTCGGCCACGCCTTGGTCCAGCATCCATCGATCAAGGCTGTCGGTTTCACAGGTTCGCTAGCTGGCGGTCGCTCCCTCTTCGACCTGGCGATGGCCCGGCCCGAGCCTATTCCCTTCTTCGGCGAACTCGGCTCCATCAATCCGATGTTTGTCCTGCCGAGCGCGACGAAAGCGCGTCCAGCCGATATCGGCCGAGGGTGGGCCGTCTCACTTTCCCAAGGGGTCGGTCAGTTTTGCACAAATCCCGGTGTCGCGATTGTAGTCGCGGGAACCGATGCCGACAGCTTTGTGAAGGCGGCTGCGGAAGAGCTTCAGAAGATTTCCCCGGCTCCGATGCTGACGGCTTCTATTGCACGGTCGTATCGCGATGGAACGGCTGCCCTTGAGACGGCCGAAGGCGTGACGAAAGAAATGGGGCAGGCCAGCCCAGATCGGGCTGCGGCGCCGTACCTGTTCAGGACAAACGCTCGGAATTGGCTTGCGAATCCGACCCTGCACTCCGAAGTTTTCGGACCGTCTGGCATAGTCGTCGAGGCGTCCGATGTCCGGGAATTGCTCGAGGTCGCCAGGTCGTTCGAAGGTCAATTGACCTTTACTGTTCATCTTGATGATGACGACTGCGGCGTCGCTCGCGAGCTTCTTTGGATAGCGGAAAGAAAGGCCGGTCGGATTCTTTGCAATGGTTACCCGACCGGCGTGGAAGTCTGCGACACGATGGTGCATGGCGGCCCCTACCCGGCCTCGACAAACTTTGGCGCGACATCTGTCGGAACTATGTCGATCCGACGGTTTCTCAGGCCGGTGTCGTACCAGAATGTGCCGGCGAGTTTACTGCCCGACGACTTGCGCTGATCCGATGGGATTCAAGGGCGCCTGCTGCGTTGTTACGTAAATCGGAATCGATTTGAGGATGAAATTATGCAGCAATTCAACGTGCTTCAGTGCCGCGCGTCTGAAAAGACGTACAGCGCTGGAGACGAGCTATCGGGCATCGATACGCCATGGCAATGTGGATGTAAAAACGCCGACAGAACCGGCGGCGGCGGTCGCGGCACCGAGTAA
This sequence comes from Rhizobium sp. J15, assembly GCF_002531825.1. GTDB lineage: Bacteria > Pseudomonadota > Alphaproteobacteria > Rhizobiales > Rhizobiaceae > Rhizobium. The sequence continues at coordinate 3,761 of NZ_NWSX01000088.1, forward strand.
TTGTCTCGGAATTGCCGCAGACTTCCGGGGCGCGTGCCAGAGCGGTTCAGCTTTTGATGGAAGCGAAGAACCGCTCTAGCGTTTTATATTTACGCACTTCCGGATGGAAGACTGCTTCGCCCCTTTCCCGGAAAGCCTCTACATCTCAACGGCGATATGGCGCGATGAGCGCTTCCATCATGCACATCTCTTCTCCGGTCAGATCGGTCAATGGAGTGCGGACCGGGCCCGCATCGAATCCCTGAATTCGAACGCCCGCTTTTACCGCGGACACCGCATAGCCTTTGCCGCGATTGCGAATCTTCATGAAGGGATAGAAAAAGTCCTTGAGAAGCTGTTCGCACTTCGCGCGTTCGCCTGCGCGCAGTGCGCGATAGAATTCGTTTGCCAATCCAGGCACGAAGTTGAATACGGCGGACGAATATGTAGTGAACCCTGCCCCAAGATAGGCTTCCGCAAATAGCTCGGCCGTCGGCATCCCACCCAAATACATAAGTCTGTCGCCAATGGTTGACGTTACCTGGCGGACAAGTCCGATGTCACCTGTGCCGTCCTTGAAACCGATGAGGTTCGGGCATTCTTCGCACAAACGGGCGAGTGTATCGGCGTGAAGAACTGAATTGTCGCGGTTATAGACCATGACGCCGAAGCCGACGGATTGGCACACCTTCTTCACATGGGCATACAATCCTTCCTGCGGAGCGTCGATGAGATAATGCGGCAGCAGGAGTATGCCGTCAGCTCCCGCTTTCTCAACCGATTTTGCGATCTCGACAGCAATCTCGGTTCCATATCCGCACCCGGAGACAATGGCAGTCTTTCCCGCCGCTTCCTTTGCTGCTGAAACGATCGCCGGGATCTCGCTTGGGCTCAATGAGAAGAATTCGCCCGTGCCGCCTGCAGCAAACAGGACCGGCGCATTATAGCTGGCAAGCCATTCGACATGAGCCTTGTAGCTCTCCGGCGCGAACATGCCGTTGCGATCGAAGTGGGTAACCGGGAACGAAAGAAGGCCCGAGCCAAGTGCGGCCTTTAGGTGCTGCGGATTCATGTCTATCTCCAAGTTGAACTGGATAGAACAATACCTAGGAGAGCATATCAATGTCAATGAGAGATGTGATCACTATGTACGAGTCGACCTTTAGACATCATATTTCAGTGGAATTCATATTATTTCGTAGCTCTTGCGGCCATCTGTTCGAGCGCTGGCGCGGGCCTGACGGATTCCGTGATTCAATTGAAATGGGATTTTTCACATGGTCCGACCAAGCGCGTGCGTGATCTGAGACTGAAGGAATATCGTGAGCCGGTTGTCGAATTCATCTTCCGCGGCGTGACCGCCATGGCGCGCTCGAACGTAAGCTGTTGGTGGAAGCGTGCGCGCCAGTGCGACCCTCGCGGTACTCCGCCGGTGGGTGGCAATGGGCTGGAAACCAGCATAGCGGCGCCGTGAAGCGGACTCGGTATCCTCGCCACGTGGAGGGCGGAACATGGCGGCCGCAAGAGCGTCAGCTTAGCGGAAGACGGGACGACCGCCCCGCTCATCGGGGCCGCATTCGTCGGTTTTCGCTATGTGGGCCACGCCTTCAGATCACAAAAAATGAACGTCTCATGAATGGCACATGAGACACCTTCGCCTTGAAGGGATATGAACCGCCGACACACTTGGGTTAGATTGTCTATCTGGTTAAGGAGAAGGTCGGCACCAGGCCTGATTGGACGTCCCGCCATGCGCGCCACGTTCGGCCTCCCCGTTAAAGCGCCTTTTGCAGTTCCGGCAGTGCGTCGAACAGATCGGCGACGAGGCCGTAGTCGGCGACCTGGAAGA
>NZ_NWSX01000089.1 GCF_002531825.1 Rhizobium sp. J15
CTTGGCAGGACAACAGGTCCACCAGAGATATGTCCATCCCGGTCCTCTCGTACTAGGGACAGATCCTGTCAATATTCCTACACCCACGGCAGATAGGGACCGAACTGTCTCACGACGTTCTGAACCCAGCTCACGTACCGCTTTAATTGGCGAACAGCCAAACCCTTGGGACCTGCTCCAGCCCCAGGATGCGATGAGCCGACATCGAGGTGCCAAACAACCCCGTCGATATGGACTCTTGGGGGTCATCAGCCTGTTATCCCCGGCGTACCTTTTATCCGTTGAGCGATGGCCCTTCCACGCGGGACCACCGGATCACTATGACCGACTTTCGTCTCTGCTCGACTTGTCAGTCTCGCAGTCAGGCGGGCTTATGCCATTGCACTCGACGACCGATTTCCGACCGGTCTGAGCCCACCATCGCGCGCCTCCGTTACTCATTCGGAGGCGACCGCCCCAGTCAAACTACCCACCATACACTGTCCCGGACCCGGATGACGGGCCGCGGTTAGACATCCATGACGATAAGGGTGGTATTTCAAGGATGGCTCCACGGAAACTGGCGTCCCCGCTTCAAAGCCTACCACCTATCCTACACATGCCGACACGAATGCCAGTGTAAAGCTATAGTAAAGGTGCACGGGGTCTTTCCGTCTGACCGCAGGAACCCCGCATCTTCACGGGGAATTCAATTTCACTGAGTCTATGTTGGAGACAGCGGGGAAGTCGTTACGCCATTCGTGCAGGTCGGAACTTACCCGACAAGGAATTTCGCTACCTTAGGACCGTTATAGTTACGGCCGCCGTTTACTGGGGCTTCGATTCAAAGCTTGCACCTCTCCTCTTAACCTTCCAGCACCGGGCAGGCGTCAGACCCTATACGTCGTCTTGCGACTTCGCAGAGCCCTGTGTTTTTGATAAACAGTCGCTACCCCCTGGTCTGTGCCACCCCATCATAGTTGCCTAAAATGGGGTCACGCTTCTTCCGAAGTTACGCGTGCAATTTGCCGAGTTCCTTCAACATAGTTCTCTCAAGCGCCTTGGTATACTCTACCTGACCACCTGTGTCGGTTTCGGGTACGGTCTATACGGTGGAGCTATTTCCTGGAACCGCGTCCCGGCCCAGACAATCCAATAAGTCTGAACCAGTTGAGCAATCCGTCACTTCCACCAGGCCCACGAATATTAACGTGGTTCCCATCGACTACGCGTGTCCGCCTCGTCTTAGGGGCCGGCTAACCCTGCTCAGATTAACTTTAAGCAGGAACCCTTGGTCTTTCGGCGAGAGGGTCTCTCACCCTCTTTATCGTTACTCATGTCAACATTCGCACTTCCGATACCTCCAGGAGCCCTCACGGGTCTCCCTTCATCAGCTTACGGAACGCTCCGCTACCACTTGCATTGCTGCAAATCCTCAGCTTCGGTGCATGGCTTCAGCCCCGTTACATTTTCGGCGCAAAGACCCTTATTTAGACCAGTGAGCTGTTACGCTTTCTTTAAATGATGGCTGCTTCTAAGCCAACATCCTGGTTGTTTTGGGATCCTCACATCCTTTCCCACTTAGCCATGACTTGGGGACCTTAGCTGGAGGTTAGGGTTGTTGCCGTTTTCACGACGGACGTTAGCACACGCCGTGTGTCTGCCGAGTAGTACTCCCCGGTAGTCGGAGTTTGGTTAGGATCAGTAAGACGGTGAGGCCCCATAGCCCATCCAGTGCTCTACCCCCGGGGGTATTCGCTCGACGCTCTACCTAAATAGATTTCGCGGAGAACCAGCTATTTCCGAGTTTGATTGGCCTTTCACCCCTAGCCACAAGTCATCCCAATCTATTGCAACAGATGCGGGTTCGGTCCTCCAGTTGGTGTTACCCAACCTTCAACCTGCTCATGGCTAGATCACTCGGTTTCGGGTCTAATGCAACAAACTATATCGCCCTATTCAGACTCGCTTTCGCTTCGCCTACACCTACCGGCTTAAGCTTGCTTGTTACACTAAGTCGTTGACCCATTATACAAAAGGTACGCCGTCACCCTTGCGGGCTCCGACTGTTTGTAGGCATCCGGTTTCAGGTTCTATTTCACTCCCCTTGTCGGGGTGCTTTTCACCTTTCCCTCACGGTACTTGTTCGCTATCGGTCATGCACGAGTACTTAGGCTTGGAGAGTGGTCTCCCCATGTTCAGACAGGATTTCTCGTGTCCCGCCCTACTCTAGGACAATCATGATATCTACGCGTACGGGGCTGTCACCCACTACGGCCGCACTTTCCAGAGCGTTCCACTTTAATCACAATTGCCACTGGCCTGGTCCGCGTTCGCTCGCCACTACTTGCGGAGTCTCGGTTGATGTCCTTTCCTGCAGGTACTTAGATGTTTCAGTTCCCTGCGTTCGCTTCTTACACCCTATTTTATTCAGGTGCAGATACCTTATCACAATGCTTGGAAACCTGAGGCGTCTTCGACGCAGATAGTGAGTAGTGATTAGTCGGTAGTCAGTAGTTTCCTACTCACTAATCACTAATTTCTACTCACTCACGCGCCAACGGCGCATCAGATTTTCCAAGCATTTAAGGTGGGTTGCCCCATTCGGAGATCCATGGATCAAAGCTCATTCGCAGCTCCCCACGGCTTTTCGCAGCGTATCACGTCCTTCATCGCCTGTGCATGCCAAGGCATCCACCAAATGCCCTTACGACACTTAATCGTTCTCATTGCCAATGCTCATCACTTAGCCGACATCCCGAAGGGATGCGGCGGCCAGGGTTACCTTTTACAACCCAAACCATCTTTGATGCCATCGACGTGTTCGACCTGATCACTTTATCGGAGCTACGCCGAGCAGCTCGCTTGTGTCAGGTCTTAAGACCAGCTTCTCGAGATTGGATCCGATACCGCGCGGTCAGGCAACGGTAATCCGACCGTTCATCAGACGATGCCCAAAGGCAACGAACAATAAACGATCCAGAGCGACAAGCTTCCTTCCTACCTCCAGTCCTTCCCCTGTCTCCGGCCGGCTAGGCCATCCACAGGATCAGCAGAACTGGGCTCGGACGTTTCGGGCAAAACCCAAAACACCTGGAAGCCTCCAGATCAATCTTCTCTTCACAATGTATGCAGAACAGGCATCAGGCATAAGCCGATGCAAACTTTTATTTTCTTCAAAAGACAAATTTGTCGCTCACGCGCCGAAGGCGCTCCGCGGGGGCGCCAAACGATTGGCGACGCGCCTTGCGCTTGCGAAGCAATTCGTTACCGCCAGCCTCAACACCAATCGATTTGGTGGAGCTGAGCGGGATCGAACCGCTGACCCCCTGCTTGCAAAGCAGGTGCTCTCCCAGCTGAGCTACAGCCCCATCAGCTCGATCGCCTGGATCGCTCCAGGTTCGGCAACTTTCCGCGTCTGCCGTCTATTCCCAACCCCCCATCCGCCAAAAGCAAATGGTGGGCCCGGGAAGACTTGAACTTCCGACCCCACGCTTATCAAGCGTGTGCTCTAACCAACTGAGCTACGGGCCCATTCTCGTCAAACCGGTCCAGTCAAACTGGATCGACGCGGTTCTTTGTCTTCTTGAAGAAAGAGAAACGTGGACGGCGAAAGCTCGCCATACCATCCGAATGCTTAAAGCATTTCCGTGGCGTATTGCGTTTCGATGGTCACCTGACTGGTGCCATCTATGTTCTAAAAAGCACGGGAAGGTTCACCCGAGACAAGTCTCGGTGTCTTACCAATTCCACAGCTTCCTTAGAAAGGAGGTGATCCAGCCGCAGGTTCCCCTACGGCTACCTTGTTACGACTTCACCCCAGTCGCTGACCCTACCGTGGTTAGCTGCCTCCTTGCGGTTAGCGCACTACCTTCGGGTAAAACCAACTCCCATGGTGTGACGGGCGGTGTGTACAAGGCCCGGGAACGTATTCACCGCGGCATGCTGATCCGCGATTACTAGCGATTCCAACTTCATGCACTCGAGTTGCAGAGTGCAATCCGAACTGAGATGGCTTTTGGAGATTAGCTCACACTCGCGTGCTCGCTGCCCACTGTCACCACCATTGTAGCACGTGTGTAGCCCAGCCCGTAAGGGCCATGAGGACTTGACGTCATCCCCACCTTCCTCTCGGCTTATCACCGGCAGTCCCCTTAGAGTGCCCAACTGAATGCTGGCAACTAAGGGCGAGGGTTGCGCTCGTTGCGGGACTTAACCCAACATCTCACGACACGAGCTGACGACAGCCATGCAGCACCTGTCTCTGCGCCACCGAAGTGGACCCCAAATCTCTCTGGGTAACACAGGATGTCAAGGGCTGGTAAGGTTCTGCGCGTTGCTTCGAATTAAACCACATGCTCCACCGCTTGTGCGGGCCCCCGTCAATTCCTTTGAGTTTTAATCTTGCGACCGTACTCCCCAGGCGGAATGTTTAATGCGTTAGCTGCGCCACCGAACAGTATACTGCCCGACGGCTAACATTCATCGTTTACGGCGTGGACTACCAGGGTATCTAAGCCTGTTTGCTCCCCACGCTTTCGCACCTCAGCGTCAGTAATGGACCAGTGAGCCGCCTTCGCCACTGGTGTTCCTCCGAATATCTACGAATTTCACCTCTACACTCGGAATTCCACTCACCTCTTCCATACTCCAGATCGACAGTATCGAAGGCAGTTCCAGGGTTGAGCCCTGGGATTTCACCCCTGACTGATCGATCCGCCTACGTGCGCTTTACGCCCAGTAATTCCGAACAACGCTAGCCCCCTTCGTATTACCGCGGCTGCTGGCACGACGTTAGCCGGGGCTTCTTCTCCGGATACCGTCATCATCTTCTCCGGTGAAAGAGCTTTACAACCCTAGGCCCTTCATCACTCACGCGGCATGGCTGGATCAGGCTTGCGCCCATTGTCCAATATGCCCCACTGCTGCCTCCCGTAGGAGTTTGGGCCGTGTCTCAGTCCCAATGTGGCTGATCATCCTCTCAGACCAGCTATGGATCGTCGCCTTGGTAGGCCTTTACCCCACCAACTAGCTAATCCAACGCGGGCCGATCCTTTACCGATAAATCTTTCCCCCAAAGGGCACATACGGTATTAGCACAAGTTTCCCTGCGTTATTCCGTAGTAAAGGGTACGTTCCCACGCGTTACTCACCCGTCTGCCGCTCCCCTTGCGGGGCGCTCGACTTGCATGTGTTAAGCCTGCCGCCAGCGTTCGTTCTGAGCCAGGATCAAACTCTCATGTTGAGAATTCAATCATTGGCAATTACGTCACGTTCTGAATCGACGAGAACTCACACCCATCATT
>NZ_NWSX01000090.1 GCF_002531825.1 Rhizobium sp. J15
AGCACCGGCACGTAGCGCGAGAAGGTGTCGACCACCGAGCAGCATGGCAACATTGTCGGCTGTGAACTTGAAGCGGCGGTGATCGGAACGTGGGCGATGGACTTCGTTCACGACCAACTCGCAACGGGTAAGAAACTGCGCGTGCTGACGCTTAACCGTGACGTTCACAACCGTTTTCAATCCTCGAGCCGACAGGGCCTACACGGATCACGACCTTGGCGCCCGCCATAATCGAGCGTAAGGGCCATCAGTTCTCACTAGGTCAGCGTGCTTTCCCTCCTCAATGACCCGCCCCTTGTCCAGGACCACAATATTGTCCGCCCCACGAACGGTGCTCAACCGATGAGTGATGACTATGATGGTCTTCCCAGCGCGAGACAGATCCTCAACAACCCGCAGCACAAATTCTTCGGCTGCCGAGTCCAGAGAGGAGGTCGCTTCGTCAAGGATTAGAACGTCGGGATCCCGGTACAGGGCCCGAGCCAATGCGAGGCGCTGCTTCTCACCTCCGGAGAGGCGAACCCCGTTCTCGCCCAGATGGGCCTGGAACCGCCCGGGCCAGCGCTCGATGCACTCCCGCAGTCCTATTCGATCACAGATGCGTACGATCTTATCGAACTCCGGTTCGAACTCGCCCAGGGCGATGTTCTCGATCACGGAACCGGAGAAGACGTCTATCGATTGCGGTACTGCAGCCATGACCTTGTGCAGTGATGCGCTCGAGAAATCCTGGAGGGCATATTGGCCGATCCGAATGCATCCATCCTCAAGCTGGTAGACATTCTGCAGCAGAGCCGCAAGGGTGCTTTTGCCCGAGCCGCTCTCACCCACGACGGCCGTCAACTCTCCTTGGCGAAAGGAGACGCTTAGATCGCTGAAAACCTCCGCCTGCGCGCCATAGCGGAATGTGACGTTCTCCAGGCGAATATCTCCGAGATCGGTCTTCGTAGCATCGATGCCGCTGCTGCTTGCCGACTCCAGTTCAAAGATCTCGAAAAGTCTATCCGCCGCGATAAACGCGTCTTGAACGATCCGGTTGGTCTGGATCAGGCGGGCGACCGGCCGGGTGATATAGCCAAGCAACGTATAGCAGGACAGCAATTCGCCGGGCGTGACGGCCTGTTCGAGCGCAAGCGTGGTTCCAAACCACATCAGCACGATGGTGAACAGGACCGACAGCAACGTCGAGGCGTTGTCGCCGCAGATTGAGATCAGCCCGGAGCTGTAGACGGAATGCAGCATCTTTACGAAGCGGGTCTCCATTTTGAAGTTTGCGAAGCTCTCGACGCCGGAAGTCTTAATGGTGGAGACAGCTCCGAGTGATTCTACCAGTTGCGCCTCGAGTTTGGCGTCATTTTCCATGATGACTCGTTGGAGATTTCGATTCATCCGATTGATGGCCCAATATACCAGGATGTACATTGGAATGGCGAGCGCCACGATCAAAGCAATATTCCAGGAATAGATGAACATCATTCCGAATGAGAACAGTATCATTAAAATGTCAACAAACATGTTTATCGAAACGTCGTTCAGGAAGCTCCTGATTTTCACAGCGTCGTTCATGCGCGACACGATTTCTCCCATGCGCATGCTATCGAAGAACTTCTGGGGCAGGGCCAGGATGTGATTGTAATAGCCGAGGATCAAGCATACGTCGATCTTCTGCCCCGTCTGCAGGACGAGTCGGCCTCTTAGGAGGTTGATCAGGATCTGTATCGCTAGGATCAGCAGCATTGCGATGCTCATCAAGTTGAGCAGGTTGCGGTTTCCCGCTGGGATCACGTGATCAACGATCTTCTGAACGTAGATCGCCGTCGAGAGACTGAGGACGGTCGTCACAAGAGCGCCGACGAGAGCCTGCGCCATCACCGTGCGGTGTGGCGCGAGTAGGCGGGCGAATCGGGCGAGGGGCGACGTGGTCTCGTCTCGACGATTGAATGTGTCTGCCGGAACCAGCAAAACCAGAACGCCGGTCCATTGCTCCATGAATTCCTGATGCGGCACTTTGCAGATTTCGCCCAAGGCAGGGTCCATGACGATGACCCACTTGGCGTCGATCGCATGGACCACTACGAAATGGTGCAGGTCCTCCTTGACGACGTGCGCGATAGCGGGCTTGGGGATCTTGTACAGGCTGTCGAAGCCACCTTTGACGCCTTTCGCGATGAAGCCCAGCTTCTGCGCCGCTTCCGTGAGCCCCAGCACACTCGTACCGGAGCGGTCGGTCGACGCATACTGGCGGATGCGCGCCAATGGCAACTTGTAGCCATAGAAGGCTGCGACAGATGCGAGGCTGGCGGCGCCGCAATCCGTGATGTCACGCTGTTTGAACTTAATGGCCTTACTCGACATGGAGGCTCGCTGGCTGTTGGGACAATATTAGCGCCCCGCCAGCATCGGGTTGAGCCAATCGTCTGCCTCGTCGTAGAGCAGTTGCAGGAGAGTGCGATTGGCCAACAGAAAGCGAGCCCGCACGGTCATGCCTTTCTTCAGGTGGCCGATGGCCCCGCTTTTCAGCGCGAGTTCGCTGCGAGAGAGCGCGCACTGGACCTTGAAGACCGGGTTCCCGTCATGCAGAGTGAAGTCCTGCGCCACCTCGACCACCCTTGCTTTGATGACACCCCATTGGTTGTAGTTAAAGGCATCCACTTGGAGCCGCACCGGCTGACCAGGCTGCACAAAGCCAATGTCGTTGGGGGAGACGTAGATTTCCGCCACCAGATCGTCGTTCGGCGAGATCCAACCAACGGTTTGCCCGCTCTGCACGTAGCTTCCGTGCGCGAGGCCGGAGAACTGCTCGAGAGCACCCGATACTGGGGCGCGGATGCGGTGCAGGTCCCGTTCGTGCTCGAGCTGATGCAAGGTGGCCGTGAGTTCCTTTAAGCGCAGGTTAGCATCAAGGAGCTTCTGGTTCCAATCAGCGGTTTTGCGTCGCACGAGGATCTCGCCTTGGACCTCGATATTTTGGAGAGCGAAAGCCTTCTCGTCAACGGTCTTCGCCGGCGCCGCAGCAGCCGAGACAAGTCGCTTTGCGCGGTCGAGTTCCGCCGCGGCGTTACTGCGCGCATTTTGGTTCTCGCGCAGCAAGTTGAGAAAATGCACCCTTTCAGCCGTCGCGGATTCGGTTTGGAGGGGGGGCGAGACGCTGAGCCTTGCGCCGGAAGAAATCAGCGTTTGGAAGTCATGGGCAAGATCGCTCTTGGCATGAATGTCGGCTAAAACCCCGCTGAGCTTTTCCTCGATTACATGATCGTCAAAGGCGATTATTTCCTTCCCCTTAGCAACGACATCGTTCTCAAAGGCAAGGACACGGGAGATGCGTCCGGAGACGGGCGCTATCAGGGGCGTCTTCTCCACGATCGGGCGAATAGTACCGACACTCTGCATGGAGACCGGTATGGTAACGAGTGGCAGTGAGCCAAATGCCGCGGCGACGAAGAGCAAGATCGCCCTATAAATGCTCAAGGATCGTCCTGATCGTCGCGCCAGTATGCTTTCTGCGGTGCAGCTGGCCGTTTCAGCAGAAAGGGGAACTGCTAGTCTGTAGTCACTAGGAGCCATCGAGAGCCAGCTCGCTTATCAACCAAACAAGTGTCCGTAACGTCGCAAAAACAAGTAAACCCAAAAATACCAACCTCCGGAGGTTTCAGCTGCTTCTTGAGGGGTTAATTCGGTTACACGATAGGCTGCCATGTTGTTCATCATTGGTGTCTCCGTTCAGAGCTGGATTGAGAAGATGCCAAGGCCCCCGTTGGGAGCTCCTAGCGGCGCGCAACAAAAAGGTTCAAGATTCGTGCCAATGCAGAAGGAGCGAAAAGCATCAGAAAACTGTTCTGTATGTTATTCAATGGCTGCCCTAGAGCGCCGAGACGTGCCAAACCGCACATCACGCTGTCGCAAGCACGACAAACCGAGTAGGGTTCTGAATGAACGTCCTGAACAGGATCGACAGCTCCAAAGTTCGGTGGCGACGGTACAGTTGAGACTCGGCGCTCAGTAAGCGCGCCCCCATCCGCGTAGCCCCCATCGAGTTTGCCGTCGATTTTTGTTGCTGCTGATTCACTCTGAAACCTGGTGAATTGTTAGTGGCCCTCCGCACGATAGTGGGCGCGGATGCGCCGCTTGGTGCCGCGGGCCTTGTCCCTATTGGCAGATGCTATGGCCGGATGTGTCAAGTAAAAGATCCACCGGATGCGAAAAGAAACACGAGACCTATTGGGCAATGCTTGGGCGGGTCCCGACGCTATGGCGATCTCAGACCTGCACTTGTTCCGGCCCAGGCTGTGGCCGACAGCGATCGTCTCGCGGGGCCGTTGCGACAGGAGGATAGCTGGCAAATCTCAAGCTCACCTCGACATCCGGTTACGCGAGCTTGGCCGCGCCAGCTCGGGCTGTTACGATTCCGGGCGGCTCGATTGCGAAGGCGACGTCCAGACGTGGATGCTGCGACTGGCTTCTGCGAAGCATTCAGTCATCTGCGTACAGGAGCGCCCTGCGATGAACGTCATCCTCGCAGAAGAGACTAGCTTTGGCCTGCGCATGATGGCCGATGCCACAGACACCCACACCTTGTGGGTGTTAATCCGTGTTCGACAGTGGCATGTCGAGAGCGAAGCCTACGACCGGGCGCTAGCCAGGGTGGTCGAGGCGCAGGCGGGGTTACCGATCCATGGGCACTCCGGCTTCGAGCGACGGCCTATTATTTGCCGCCACAGCGCAAGGCGACGCCCTGGTAAACGTGAAATACGGCAGGATGCTAGGCCTTCAGGCCTACAGCCAGGTCTCGGATCGATACGGGTCGATCCGTCTGTCGTCCTCGTCGATCAGACGCTTGAGCCATTCCAGCGCCGCGATGGCGGACCCGATGTGCTGCATTATTCCGGAATTCGAGCAGGCTCAGCAGCCTCGGCAACATGCGTGGATAATGAAATGCCGTAGGAGGAACGTGGCACCGCCTGGGCTCGCTGCTTAGGAACCGCCAGTCTTGTATTTGCGGACCAGAGCCGAAAGTATCGCCTGTTCGGCAATTTCGGCACCGCTCCGTCGAGGGCCTTGATCGCGGACCCGGCGATGCGAGCCAAAAGGCGCTCCTCGCTGGCCCCTTTTCAATTTCTTGGCGATCGAGGCGACGACCCTACGTTCCCATTCGCCACCATCTTGTGCACTTTGATCTGAACCCTTCAAACTGGACCAGTTTTGGTTAGAGTTTTCCGGTGCATTTTCCTGGCTGG
>NZ_NWSX01000091.1 GCF_002531825.1 Rhizobium sp. J15
ACTTCGAGACCAGGCTGGCGCCCATGACGAGCCCTTCCAGCGCGGTCTGCACCGCATGGCGGTAGCCCAAGACCTCCTTGCCGCCGGGTGCGCTCAGGCGCGACGTCAGGCGCTCCAGATTGCCGGCGAGATCGCCGATGCCGATTTCTCCGGCGCCTACCTTGTCGAGCAGCGGACCGAGAAGCGCCTTGACGTCGGCCTTGAACTGATCGCGCACCTCGGGGCTGTCTGACCCGTAAAACTGGTTGGCCATCGCCTGGATGGTCGGGTTGAACAGGTGGGTGATATTGTTGGGAACGGTGCTGCCGAATTCGGAAGCGGCAACCTTTTTCAAACCGTCGAGGTCGATCTTGAGATCGGGGAACAGGCTCCCGCCGAGCCCGAGCGACTGGTCGAAATCCACAACCGGCAGGATGGAGCCGAGCCCCTTCAGTTCCCGCTCGGTTTTGTTGCCGGCCAGTCCCATGCGGATCAGGCCATCGAGCGCCGTCGTCGGATCGGAGATCGTCGGCAGCACGTTCTTGTCGAAGAATTCGGCATAGGTCTTGTCGGCAATCGCCGAGCGCTGCTTTACGAAATCGTCGGGAAGCACCATGGAATAGAAGCCGAGGGCGGCATTATATTCCTTGAGAATGGTGGTGACGTCCTTGCCGGATTTGAGACCGTCATTCAGCAGGCCGCCATTGACGATGTCGCGCTCAAAGGCATCCTCGACCTTCGTACGCAGGTCCTTCATCTTCTCGTCACGCGTTATCGTGTCGTTGATGATCTCGGAAGCGTCCTTGTTCGTATCGGCCGGCGCCACGCGATAACCGGAGAAGATCAGCTTGAAGGCCTTCAGCGCCTTCTCCGTCATCAGCGAGTTGACGTCGGGGTCCGAGCCCAGGATGGCGATTGACTTGTCGAGATCCTTCAGGATCTCCTGGTCGTTGTAGATGCCGCGCTGGTTGTCGCCGAGGCTGTCCTTGTATTGGCCGAAGGTCGCCTTGGTCTGAAGCAGATCGAGATACATGATCAGTTTCTGCTCGGCAGTGTAATTGTGAGGGTTTTTGACGACGTCGATGCTCTCGAAGGATTTGTCCTTGTCCTTCAGCCCTTCCATGAAGCCCTGATTGATCTCGCTCATGAAATCGGAATTGAACAGGAGATCGATGACCGGCTGGATCGGCGCGGTAGGGCGGGACGTGCCATTCGACGTGGCGGCCAGCGAAACGAACTTCGGACTGCTCGTCTGCGCCGATATAGAGGAGAAAATCGTCAGGGCTGCCGCCGTGGTCCCGTCAGAGGCAAAAGGCGATGCCTTCTTGACCGTGGTGCTCGTGGTTTTGCCCTGGCTCGTGGAATTTTCGGACTTCGGATCGGAATTGGCGTTTAGCCGGAGAAATGAAACCGTATCGATATCCGAAGATGCTGGTGCGATCGATGACATGCGTTCCCTTTGATTTTCTTTTTCCGCTTTTCGCGGATGACGTCGTTTACCTTACGTTAGGCATAAGATCGACCTTTGCGTGATAATTCAAGCCCGATCGCGACATCGCGGTTGCATAAAATGCAGCGGCCTCGCGCCTGGAGATCAAAAATCACATTTTTACCGAGGGGTCGCAGGGTATTTCCCAGGCTGTGGCGGTCATCGTTGCCGCCCCTCTGCCTCTACCAGATGAATGACGGGTCTGGCCCAAATTCGAGATGCACGGACTCGCCGGTGTAGCGTTCAAGCTTCTCGTTCAGCTGCTTTTCCATTTTGTCGAGCTTCTTCACGCCATTGGCCATATCCCACAGACCAAGCGCCAGCCCGACGGCCGAGGCAACGAGGCCGGTGACCAGTCCGGCCGCGGCAAGGCCGGTTTTGGCGGCGCTGCTGAAGATGGTCACGACTTCCGGCGCCACCGTTCCGAGTCCGGAAAAGGCACGGGACATGGCATTGGTCAGATAAAGCATCGCCTCGGAGAAACCGATCAGCGCGTTGCCGGTACCGGCAATGCCGCCGATTATTTCGAGCGCGCCCTTGGCGCGGTCGCCGGCCTTCATCGACCGCGACGCCGAATAGAAGCCGAGGCCGGCCATGGCGAGGCCGCCGGCCGCGCCGAGGATCTTGCCTGCCGCTTCCATCGTCTTCGGCGAGAAGTTCATCGAGATCCCCTTGCCCCAGCTGCCAGGCTGATTGCCGAAGGCGCTGAACGGTTTGCCGGCAACGTCGAGGTTCTTGCCGAGACCTTCCATCGTCATGCCGACGATCTGCGTCGCCGAGCCGACCGCGGCGGCGATATCGGCCGGCGTCCACTTGCCGCCGACGCCGAGGCCGCGCGCCACCAGCACGCTCGACATCGTCAGCATCTGCACGGCGTGCACCAGACCGGCCTTGTACACCTCGGCATCGATGCCGGCAGGTGTCCGGGTCTGGCGCGGCAGATCGAGCGAATCCTTGAAGGAGGCGAGCGCATCGTCGAGCTTCATACCGCCGCGCACCATCCGCAGAACGCCGTCGACGTCGCGCGCTATATCCTGCGCCAGGTTCTGTTTCAGCGTTTCGCCGCCATCGGCCGGGCCGTTTTTGCTGATGAAATCCTCGGCGAACGTAGTTGCCAACTGGCTGATGGCGTCATTCGTCGCCCCGGGCTCGAAGGTGTCATCCGGCCCCGACAGCAGCGGCTCGAGATCGACACCCTGGCCGTCGCCGATATAATGTTCCTTGACGATATTGGCGAAGGTGACGTTCGCGGCGTCGAGATGCGCATCGATATAATCCTGGGGCAGGAGATCGACGAGGGTGTTGAGTTCGGAATAATAATCCTTCAGGGCATCTTCGAAGCTCTTGCCGGCGCTCAGCGCCCGGTCGATCGCCTTGCCGCCGCCGATGTCGATCAGATAGGCGTCCTCGATGTTGGTGAGCAGATCGGAATTCTCCGGTCGCTGCAGATATTCCTTCATGCCGCTCGCGAAGATATCCGAGAGATGCTGCTGCGTCGCCGGATCGGCCGTCAGCTTTTCGATCCGCGCATCGAGGTCCTTGCCGACGCGCTCGCCATCGGGCACGCTGTCGCCATACTGGTTCATATAGCCATTGAACTGCTGTTTGATCTCGATGAGATCGTAGAGCAGCGTCGCCTTCTGTTCCGGCGTCAGCTGGTCGAGGTCATCCATGTTGTCGGGCGCGACGAAATCCCGGTTCACGTCCTTCACGGCGTCGCCGAGAATGCCGTATTTGAGTTCGTCGAGCTTCTTCAGCGTCGGCTCATAGGCGGTCGACGGAGCGTAGCCGCGCAGCACCTTGCTTTCCAGGATGTCGTTCTCGTCGATCGGGCGCTCCACGACCGGCTCGATGGCATCCGAGCCCGACATGACAAGGTCCATCTTCTTGAGGCTGGATGTCAGATAGTCGCTGTCGATATAGGGCAGATCGAGACTTTGGATGG
>NZ_NWSX01000009.1 GCF_002531825.1 Rhizobium sp. J15
CAGCCAATAAACCGTCCAACTTTACGGGGTCAGTTCACAACCGGTTGCGGGCTTTCTCAAGGGTTTGGATCGGATCAGACGCCGCTCTGGCCGTCGGAGCCGATATAGGCGATGCGGATCATGTTGGTGGCGCCGGGCGTGCCGAGCGGCACACCGGCCGAGATGATGATGCGGTCGCCCGGCTTGCCGAAGCCTTCGTCGGCGACAATGCGGCAGGCGCGGTTGACCATGTCGTCGAGATCGGTCGCGTCATGGGTGACGACGCAGTGCAGGCCCCAGACGATGGCAAGGCGGCGCGCCGTCTTGATGATCGGCGACAGCGCCAGGATCGGCACCTGCGGACGCTCGCGCGAGGCGCGAAGGCCCGTCGTGCCCGACGAGGTGTAGCAGACGATCGCCGACAGCTTCAGCGTCTCG
Source organism: Rhizobium sp. J15 (assembly GCF_002531825.1). Classification (GTDB taxonomy): domain Bacteria; phylum Pseudomonadota; class Alphaproteobacteria; order Rhizobiales; family Rhizobiaceae; genus Rhizobium. The sequence goes on from NZ_NWSX01000009.1 coordinate 418, forward strand.
GCGATCTGGCGGGCGGCGAGCGAGATCGCGTCGGCGCCGGTCGCTTCCGGCTGGGCGCGCTGGGCATAGATGATGCCGGGATAATGCGGCTCGCGCTCGATGGCGCTGGCGATCGACGCCATGGTCGAGACGGCTTCGACGGGATAGTCGCCCGAGGCCGATTCGGCCGAGAGCATGACGGCATCAGCGCCTTCGAAGACGGCGGTCGCGACGTCGGAGACTTCGGCGCGCGTCGGCACCGGCGCCGAAATCATCGATTCCAGCATCTGCGTGGCGACGACGACAGGCTTGCCCGAACGGCGGCAAGCGCGGATCAGCTGCTTCTGGATGCCGGGAACCGATTCGAGCGGCATTTCGACGCCGAGATCGCCGCGAGCGACCATCAGGGCGTCGGAAAGCTCGATGATTTCCTCGATGCGCTCCAGCGCCTGCGGCTTTTCGATCTTCGACATCAGGCCGACGCGGCCGCGGGCGATCTTGCGCACTTCGGCGAGGTCATCGGGACGCTGGACGAAAGAAAGCGCCACCCAGTCGACATCGTCGGTGGCGAGCACGGCGTCGAGGTCGGCGCGGTCCTTATCGGTCAGCGCGCCGACGCCGAGCAGCGTGTCGGGGAGGCTGACGCCCTTGCGGTCGGAAATGCGCGTGCCCGAAATCACCGTGGTGACGATGCTCTTGCCGTCGCACTTGTCGGCGCGCAGGCAGAGCTTGCCGTCGTCGATCAGCAGGCGGTGGCCGGGCTGCACCGATTCCAGGATTTCCGGATGCGGCAGGTAGACGCGGGTCGCATCGCCGAGCGCGTCATTGTTGTCGAGCGTGAAGGTCTGGCCGGGCTTCAGATCGACCTTGCTGTCGGTGAACTTGCCAACGCGCAGTTTCGGCCCCTGCAAGTCGGCGAGAATGCCGATCGGCCGGCCGGAGCGCGCTTCGACCGAGCGGATGCGCTGGATCAGCGTGCGCATCAGATCGTGGCTCGCATGGCTCATGTTGATGCGGAAGACATCGGCACCGGCCTGGTGCAGCTTCTCGATCATCGATTCCTCGGCGGAGGCGGGCCCGAGGGTGGCGAGGATTTTAATTTTGCGATTACGCTTCATCAATTCTGACTTTCTTGCGTCCCTGGGGTGTCGGAGAGTTGAACCATCCAGCTGCCCTGGCGGCCCGTGTCGTATTCCTTGAATCCCATTTTCTGATAACCCCGGGCATAACAATCCTGCACACCCGTGATCTTGAATTCGTTTTCCGCCACGCACATCTGCACGTCGCCCGTCCATCGTCCTCCCCGGGCGGCGTCTTCGGCGTAGAGGTAATAATAGCGCGACTGCAATTCTCCCTCGATCAGCGTGGCGCAGGTCGTTGCCGGCACTTGCCACCAGCCTTCGGTGATCCAGCCGTCCTTGGCCCGGTACCCGATGGCGACCCCGACCAGATTCTGCGTTCCGTTGCAGACGCGGAAATCCGCGCGTGCGGCATCTGCGAGGAAGAACGGCATGGCGGCTGCAAGAGCGAACAGAGCGAGACGGGCGAGCGGCCCGGACCGCGTGAGGAAACTTGGCGCGGCTTGAATCAACACGGCTCCCAAATAGCTCCACGGTTATTCGTATCCGTGTCTTCTTGCGCCGCCGTCATGCGAAAGTCAACGCAATGCTAATCGATTATATTTCCTTTCATAACCATGCGCCGGGGCTCCGTCTCTACCGCTTGCCGACTGTTGCGCTTGAACCTGCTGCGGCCGCATGCAATCACTGAGCCCGACTGCGCAATGACGAACGGCAATTCCTTCATGGACGACTTCCAATCCTTCGAAATCCTACCCGGAAAACATGACAAAGGCATGGTGATCCTCGCTGATCACGCGATGAACCGTCTTCCCGCCCGGTATCAGAAGCTCGGCATGCCCGAGTCTGCCTTTGCCCGCCATATCGCCTATGATATCGGCATCGAAGGCCTGACGCGGCAGCTTTCGGCAAAGCTCGGCGTGCCGGCCGTGCTCGGCGGCTTCTCGCGCCTGCTGATCGACCCGAACCGCGGCGAGGACGATCCGACGCTGATCATGAAAATATCGGACGGCGCCGTCATACCGGGCAACCATCCGATCACGCCGCAGGAATGGAATGCCCGCGTCGAAACCTTCCATCGTCCCTATCACGGCGCCGTGGCGGAGATGATCGACACCGTGGCGAACGCCACCGGCAAGGCGCCGCTGGTGCTGTCGCTGCATTCCTACACGCCCGCCTGGAAGAGCATCCCCAGGCCCTGGCACGCCGCTGTCCTCTGGGACAGCGACCGGCGCGCCGTCGGCCCGCTGCTCGATCTGTTGCGCGCCGATCCCGATCTCGTCGTTGGCGACAACGAACCCTATGACGGCGCCCTGAAGGGCGATACCATGTACCGCCACTGCATGGTGACAGGCATCCCGCACGCGCTGCTCGAAGTGCGCCAGGACCTGATCGCGGACGAGGCCGGCATATCGGCATGGGCCGAGCGCCTCGCGCCGATCTTTGCCGCCATGAATGCCGATCCCGCCTTGCACGAATACGACGTCCACGTCTCGCGCACAGGCCCCTATTGAAAGGAGAGCGAGATGACCGCGCTCAGCAAGGAACAGCAGACCGAATTCGAAGCCGCCGCCTTCCGCCGCCTCGTCGCCCATCTGCGCGAGCGCAGCGACGTCCAGAACATCGACCTGATGAACCTAGCTGGCTTCTGCCGCAACTGCCTGTCGAACTGGTACCGCGAAGCCGCCGAGGCCGAAGGTGTCGCCGTCACCAGGGACGAATCACGCGAGATGGTCTACGGCATGCCCTATGAGGAATGGAAGAAACTCCATCAGAATGAGGCCTCGCCTGTGCAAAAGGCCGCTTTTGAGCTGAACAACCCGCACAAATAACTCGCCCGAGCCGGAACAGGCTTGACCGTGACGCCGCTTTCGCGGCAGTCACTGGCATCCAAAATCGATCACCAATCAGGAGAACACGATGTCTGATGCTCATGGCGTCGCCCGCGATCAGCTTCGCGCTTTCATCGAGCGCATTGAACGGCTGGAAGAAGAAAAGAAGACCATCGCCGACGACATCAAGGACGTCTATGGCGAAGCCAAGGGCATGGGCTTCGATACCAAGATCCTGAAGAAGGTCGTGGCGCTGCGCAAGAAGGACGAGCAGGAGCGCATGGAAGAGGAAGCGATCCTCGACACCTACCTGCACGCCCTCGGCATGATCGAGGCGCCGCCGGAAGGCTGATACGCCTGGCATCGCTGATGTCGACAAGCCGCCGGCCTCCCGGCGGCTTTTCTTTGTTTAGGCTGTAAGCCGACGATTGCCTCACCGGGCGGACCAGCCAAAAGAAAAACCGCCGGATCACCCCGGCGGTTTCGATCTTTCAATTGTCGGCAGGCTCAGTTCGTATTGAACTTGCGCACTTCCATGAAGTTGACGGCCGTGCCGCTGAAGCGGGCCGGATCGACCGAGGCGGTCTTGACGTTGAAGCCCTCGGCATAGACGGACGTCGGCTGGGCGCGCATCGTCTGGCTGACGAAGCGCGGCGCCTTGACCTGCTTGGAAGCCATTTCCAGCCGGGCATTGGTCAGCGCCCACTGCGAAATCATCTTCTGCGTCAGCTTCGGCTCGGTCCGGACGGTCGCACGGCTGGCGTCGGCTGCGGCGGCTTCCTTCTGCGTCGGGCGGCCGCCCTTGGTCGGAAGGCCGGGCGCTACGGCGCCTTCAGCAGCCGGTACGTCGAAACCGTCGCCGAAGCTTGCCGATTTCGTCGTCGGGGCCAATGCAGCAAGCTGCAGCGTCGGTTTTTCGGCAGGCGCCTGCTGCGGCATCGCGGCGGCGATCGCCTGCTCAACGCTCATCTGAGGCTGCTGCGCGGCAACGTCGCTTTCGGCCGCCTTGTCGTTCTGCTGCTCGAGCGCCGCTGCGACGTCAGGCGAGAGCGTATCCTGGTCGGCCTCGTCGGCGTCTGCTTCCGGATCGGCATTGGCCGCGGCAAGCAGGCTCTCGGCCACGGCCGGGCGTTCGACCGGAGTCGGAACCGGCATGCCGTTCTGCATGTTCGGATCGACCGAGGCCACCTCGGCATCGCCGGGTGCGCGGCGCTGGCCGAGAAGCGAGGGAACCGGAATGCTGTAGGCGCTGAGATCGGCGAACTGCTGCGGCTGGGCCTGATCGGCCGGAAGCGCTGCGGCAAGGGCCTGCTGTGCGGCATTACCCGAAGACGGCGCCACCAGCGCGCTCGCCATTTCGGCCGGCTGGTTGCTGAATGCTGGGCGAACCTGCGGCACCGGTGCGTTCAGGTCGGCGACTTCGGTCTGCTGCGGCTCGACGGCGGCAGGCGCGGGAGCAGCCTTCGGCGGCGTCGCCTTGGCGACGGCGACAGGAGCGGAATCATCCGAATCGTCTTCCTGCTCATCCGCTCCGCCGCCGAAGAGGGCGGCAAACAGCGTCTTGTGCTTCGGCGCCGATTCGGAAGCGCTGGCGATCTCGATCTGCGTGCCGCTGGCGCGGCGCTTATAGTCGGCCATCGCCTGCTGGTAGCCCGGCAGCGGCTTGCCATCCGCCGGAATATGGATGGTATTGCCGTTCGGGAAAAGCCGGACGAGCTCGTCGCGGCTCATACGCGGCCAGGCGCGAACGCCGCCGACATCCATGTGCACGAAGGGCGAGCCCGATTTCGGATAGAAGCCGACACCCCCGACCTGCATCTTCATGCCGATGGCGCGAAGGGTCGCGAGCTTGACGTCGGGAATGAAGAAGTCCATCGCCTTGCCGAGCATATGCTGGCTCTTTTCGGCGACGCCGGATTTGCGCGAGCGGCCGCGCAGCATTTCGTTGGTGGCCGGCGAGCGGAAGCCGCAGACGACGTTGATATAGTCCCGCGAGCCGCTCTGGCGATAGACTTCCCAGATCAGGTCGAACAGGCGCGGATCCATCTTCGTCGGCTGGTTCTTGCGCCAGTCGCGCAGGAAGCGGTTCAGCTGCTCCAGACCCTTGGGGTCGAACTTGCCGTTGCGCTTATAAGTGATGACGGCCTTTTCACCGGTATGGATGAAATAAAGCTTGAGACTGCGGGTATCGCCCGCGGCCTGAGACGGCGTACTGACGAATACCAGTGAGGAAACCGCAAGCGCAAGAAGGGCGGCCGCTGCCGTCCTCACTGCCTTTCCGCAGATGTCGGCGCACAAAGAACGCCAGCTCAAGCGCGAAGGCTTGGAATTCCCATTCAGATTCGGCAACTCGATCCCCGTCAGACAGACAATGTCCCGTACTGTCTCAGATGACTGTCAAATGCGGTCACACGATGGCAAAAATGCCACACATGATCAACCTTTTCTTTACATAGTGAACGAGCCACTAACAAGTGGTTTATGATCAGTAACAAATCGTGGTTGCCCGAGTCTTAATAAATAGGCCTTAAGCCGCATCTTTCTGGGGATTATCGGGATCTATGCCGTAATCTTTGAGCTTGCGATAAAGTGTGGACCGCCCGATGCCAAGTTTACGCGCCACTTGACTCATCTGCCCGCGATAGAATTTGAGCGCGAATCGGATGAGTTCCTCCTCGACATCGGCAAGCTTGCGCACATCGCCTGAGGGATTGACGCTGGCGATTGCGTTATCGGAGGTCTCCGGCAGCCGGTGATGCACCTCTCCCATCGTCGGCGCCCGGTAATCCTCGCTATAGGCTTCGTCCGGATCGAGGCCGGTATTGTCGGCCACCAGCGCCAGATGATCCACCACTTCATATTCCGGAAGCTGGGCGGCGATCTGCGGGAAGTCCGCCTCCGTCAGCTCCGGCCCCTCGGCCAGAACGACCGCGCGGAAGATCGCGTTTTCGAGCTGACGGATATTGCCCGGCCAGTCATAGGCGGTCAAAAGCGCCAGCGCGCCCGAGTTCACCGTCATGCGGCGGCCGTTCTTCTGCTCGCTGGAGAAGCGGTCGGCAAAGACGCGCACCAAATGCGGAATGTCTTCCTTACGCTTGCGCAGCGCCGGAATGGTGATCGGGAAGACGTTGAGGCGATAATAGAGATCCTCGCGGAAGTGGCCGTTCTTGACCTCCTCGATCAGGTCCTTGTTGGTCGCGGAGATCAGCCGGACATTGACCTTGTGCGCGGTGCGCGCGCCGACGGTCTCGATCTCGCCCTGCTGCACGGCGCGCAGCAGCTTCACCTGGACTTCGAGCGGCAGATCGCCGATCTCGTCGAGGAAGATGGTGCCGCCGTCGGCTTCCATGAATTTGCCGATGTGACGTTCGGTCGCGCCGGTGAAGGCGCCCTTCTCATGGCCGAAGAGGATGCTCTCGACGAGATTATGCGGGATCGCCCCGCAATTGACGGTGACGAACGGCTTGTTCGAGCGCTCGCCGCCGGACTGGATGGCGCGCGCCACCAGCTCCTTGCCGACCCCCGATTCGCCTTCGAGCACGACGGGAATATTGGATTGTGCCGCCCGCTGGGCGAGATCGATGACGCGGAGCATCGCCGGGCTTGCCGAGACGATGTCGTCGAAGCCGACGGAGCCCGATCGCGACCGGCGCCCGGCCCGCGCCTTCACTTCGCGTTGGTCGAGCTTCATCGCGTTCGAGATCGAGGTGGCAATGCGTTCGGGAGAGACCGGCTTGACGACGAAATCGAAGGCGCCCGCGCGCATCGCCTGCACCACGGTCTCGATGCCGCCCTGGCCCGTTTGCACGATGACGGGGATCTGCGTGCCGAATTCATGAAGCGCGTCGAGGAATTCGAGCCCGGTCATTTCGGGCATCATCAGGTCGAGCACGATGACATTGAAAAGGCCGCTGTCGCGCTTGACCATTTCAAGGCCGATCCGGCCGTTTTCCGCCTGGTGCACGACATGGCCGTGACGCTCGATTGCGTTTTTGAGCAGGCGGCGCTGCACCGGGTCGTCTTCGACCACGAGGATTTGCCCTGCTCCCTTGAGCTCATTGTAACCGGTCATTGTCGCCTCACTTCATGCGAAACCTTGGAGGGCACTCTGGCAGAAAGGCTTGAACATCCAGTTTTGAGAAACAATTGCATTTTAACGATTGCGATGAGCGATTTTCGTGCCGAAGCGACGCCTTTTGCGCGCCGAAAATCCCCTTGATACCGGGCCTTGCCGCCCTTGCAGCGCCGCGCGTCCCTTCGGTGGCTGTCACACTTTGAGCCTACCCGTCGCGCTTTCCGAAAATCGATTCCGATTTTCAGGCCGATGCGCTAGACAAGCAAAACTGTTATAAAGTGGAGAGGAATTGCGCCCATGAAAATCAAGCTCCCGCACGCCGGCCTTCTCTTGTCGCCAGCCGCGCCGGCTGTGGCCGCCGATCCCGCGCTCGGCGATCTGCCGGTCTGGAAGCTGCAGGATCTCTATCCCTCCGCCACCTCGACCGCTTTCGTCGCCGACATGGAAAAAGCCGGAAAGGCCGCAATCGCCTTCGAAGAAAAGTGGAAGGGCAAACTCGCAGACGCGGCGTCGAAGACCGGCGACGAAGGCATAGGCGCGGCGCTGAAGGAATATGAGGCGCTTGATGATCTCATGGGCCGCCTCGGCTCTTTTGCCGGCCTCACCTATTTCTCCGACACCACCAACCCCGCCAACGGCAAGCTCTATGGCGACGTGCAGACCAAGATCACCGAATTCTCGGGCCATCTGCTGTTCTTCGCGCTGGAACTGAACCGCATCGACGACGCCGTGATCGACGCCTCAATGGCGAAAGACCCCGACGCCGGCCACTACCGCCCGTGGCTGGTCGATCTGCGGAAAGACAAGCCCTACCAGCTCGACGACAGGCTGGAGCAGCTCTTTCTCGAGAAGTCGATGACGTCGGCGGCCGCCTTCAATCGCCTGTTCGACGAAACCATGGCGGAGCTCCGCTATGAGATCGACGGCGAAAAAGTGCCGCTCGAAGTGGCGCTGAACATGCTGCAGGAAAAGGATCCCGAGGCACGCCGCAAGGCCGCCATGGCACTCGCCGAAACCTTCAAGGCCAATATCCGCATCTTCACGCTGATCACCAATACACTTGCCAAGGACAAGGACATCTCCGACCGCTGGCGCGGCTTCGAGGACATCGCCGACTCCAGGCATCTCGCCAACCGCGTCGAGCGCGAGGTCGTCGATGCGCTGGCCGCCGCCGTCCGGGAAGCCTATCCCCGTCTTTCGCACCGCTATTATAAGATGAAAGCGAAGTGGCTCGGCATGGAGCAGATGAATTTCTGGGACCGCAACGCGCCGCTTCCGGAAACCTCCAGCGCCGTCATCTCCTGGCCCGAAGCGAAAGAGACGGTGCTTTCGGCCTACGGCAATTTCGCCCCCGAGATGGCCGATATCGCCAGGCGCTTCTTCGACGAGCAGTGGATCGATGCTCCGGTCCGTCCCGGCAAGGCGCCCGGCGCCTTCGCCCATCCGACGGTCCCCTCGGCCCATCCATACGTGCTCGTCAATTATATGGGCAAGCCGCGCGACGTGATGACGCTTGCCCATGAACTGGGCCACGGCGTGCACCAGGTTCTCGCCGGCGCGCAAGGCGCGCTGATGTGCCAGACGCCGCTGACGCTTGCCGAAACCGCATCCGTCTTCGGCGAGATGCTGACCTTCCGCGCGCTCCTGGAAAAGACCACCGACAAGCGCGAGCGCAAGGCGATGCTCGCCCAGAAGGTCGAGGACATGATCAATACGGTCGTGCGCCAGATCGCCTTCTACGAATTCGAGCGCAAGCTGCACACCGCCCGCAAGGCAGGCGAGCTCACCGCCGACGATATCGGCGAACTCTGGCTCTCCGTCCAGTCGGAAAGCCTCGGGCCTGCGATCAACATTTCCGAGGGCTACGAGACCTATTGGGCCTATATTCCCCACTTCATCCATTCACCCTTCTATGTCTACGCCTATGCCTTCGGCGATTGCCTGGTGAATTCGCTCTACGCCGTCTACCAGAAGGCCGAGAAGGGCTTCCAGGAGAAGTATTTCGAGCTCTTGAAGGCCGGCGGCACCAAGCATCACTCCGAACTGCTGAAGCCTTTCGGCCTCGACGCCACCGATCCGTCGTTCTGGAGCCAGGGCCTGTCGATGATCGAAGGGCTCATCGACGAGTTGGAAGCTTTGGATAAGGGCTGAAATTCGTTTCGAATAGGACTGGAGCAGTCCGCCGCAACGAGTCTCCTTCTCCCCAGCGGGGAGAAGGTGCCGGCAGGCGGATGAGGGGGCGGCACAGTAGACCCCGCCCTCAGGAGCAAAACTGAAAGCGTTGCGTGGCTGACCAACCCTATATCCTCTTCCGAGACGACACGACCGAACAGGTGAAGCTTTTCGCCGAGCCGGCCGAGATCATCATTGCGAGGACGCGCGCCGAATTCTTCGCCGGCCTCATCAGAATGGAAGAGGCCAAGGCCGCAGGCAAATGGCTTGCTGGCTACATGGCCTACGAGGCCGGATATCTCTTCGAGGAAAAACTCGCCTCTTTCGCCGACGGAAACCGCGAAACACCGCTTCTCCTTTTCGGCGTCTTCGACGCTCCGCAGCCGGATACTCATCCGCTCGCCCAGCCGAAACAGCGCCTCGAAAATGAGGAATTTCTCACACACCCGAAAGCCGCCTGGGATTTCCCTATATATAAAGAGCGTTTCGACCGGCTTCACGAGCATCTCAGGCTCGGCGACGCCTATCAGGCGAACCTCACCATGCCGGTCGAGGCCCGCTGGAACGGCGATCCTCGCGCCGCCTTCTGGTCGCTGATCGAACGCCAGCCGGTCAAATACGGCGCGCTGGTCGATCTCGGCGGCCCGATCATCCTGTCGCGCTCGCCCGAACTCTTCTTCCGCACCGACGAGCAAGGCTGGATCGAAACCCATCCGATGAAGGGCACGGCCCGACGCGGCGCCACCGCCGCCGAGGATGCCGAAATCATCGCGGCCATGCGCGCTGACATCAAGACGCAGGCCGAAAACCGCATGATCGTCGATCTGCTGCGCAACGACATCTCCCGCATCACCGAGGTCGGCACGCTCGACGTCCCGAAGCTCTTCGACGTCGAGACCTATCCGACCGTCCACCAGATGGTGAGCCACGTGCAGGCAAGGCTCACTCCCGGCCTTTCGATCCGCGACGTCTTTGCCGCGCTCTTTCCCTGTGGGTCGATCACCGGCGCGCCGAAGATGCGGGCGATGGAGATCCTCCACACGCTCGAGGATGGAGCCCGCGACGCCTATTGCGGCGCGATCGGCATGATCTCACCATCAGGCGCCATGCGTTTTTCCGTCGCCATTCGCACGATCACGCTTTTTGACGGCGGCAGGGCCGTCTTCAATGTCGGCGGCGGCATCGTCTTCGACTCCACCGCCGAGGCCGAATATGAGGAATGCCTGCTCAAGGCACGCTTCGCCGTCGGCGACCAGTGGATCGCGCGATGACCGATTTTTCGCTGATCGAGACGCTGCGCTGGCAGCCCGGTGAAGGCTTGATCCGGCTGCGCCTGCACCTCGCCCGGCTTTCCCGCTCGGCCCGCCGCCTCGGCTTCCCGCAGCCGGTCGGCGCGGCGGCAAAGCTCGATGAAGCGGTGGCGGGTGCGACGGCCCCATTGCGCGTCCGCCTGACTTTCGACGCGCAAGGCCGCATCGAGGTGACGAGCGCCCCCTTCGTTCCGCTGGCGCCGCAGACCGTCTGGACCGTCCGTATCGCCAAGACCCGCCTTCACTCCGCCGACAGGCTGCTGCGCGTCAAGACCACACGGCGCGCCGTCTACGAGGCCGCGCGCGCTGAATATGCTCCTGATGAAGCCGATGAAGTCATCCTGTTGAACGAACGCGGCGAAGTCTGCGAAGGCACCATCACCTCCTTTTTTCTCGACGACGGTAGCGGCGTCCTGCGGACCCCGCCCATTTCCTCCGGCTTGCTGGCAGGCGTGCTGCGCACCGAGCTCATCTGCCAACGCAAGGCCCGTGTCGGCCGTCTTGCGCTTGCCGATCTCGATACCGGCACACTTTACCTCGGCAACTCGCTGCGCGGCCTGATCCGCGCCAACCTCATCAGGAACTGACCATGTTCATTCTTTCCCTGACCTATGTGAAACCCAACGAAGAAGCCGACCGGCACATGGAGCCGCACATGGCCTGGGTGAAGGAGGGCTATGCCAAGGGTTGGTTCCTCGCCTCCGGCCGCAAGGTGCCGCGCACCGGCGGCGCGATCCTCGCAATCGGCGACCGCGCCGAAATCGAGGCCTATGTCGCCGCCGACCCCTTCATCATCCACGGCGTCGCCGAATACGACATCACCGAGCTTGCCGTGACGACGACGGCCGAAGGACTGGAAATCCTGAAACGCTGATTTTGCGGGAGAGGTCGGATGATCTCGCTCCTTGCCAGCTCGGCCGCCCGATATTTGAGCTTTCCCCTTCAACGCTCTTTATTGTGACGCCGTTTTGTGGTTAGAGCCGGTCACTTCGCAATTTCTGCGGCAATCTCACAAGAATTCTTCGGGCTTCGCGCCTTCGTCCCCTTCCACAGGAGAAAAGAATGACGGACAAGAACCATCCGGTATATGCCGAAATTACCGGTCCGATCGTTATGATCGGCTTTGGCTCCATCGGCCGCGGCACCCTGCCCCTGATCGAGCGCCACTTCAAATTCGACAAGAGCCGGATGGTCGTCATCGACCCGCGCGAAGAACCCTCCGACATGGAGATCCTGAAGAAGCACGGCGTCCGCCATATCAAGGAATATGTCACCAAGGACAATTACAAGGAGCTGCTGAAGCCGCTGCTGACCGAAGGCGAAGGCCAGGGTTTCTGCGTCAACCTCTCGGTCGACACCTCCTCGCTCGACCTCATCAAGCTCTGCCGCAAGCATGACGTGCTCTATGTCGACACCGTCGTCGAACCCTGGCTCGGCTTCTATTTCGACAAGGGCATGAGCAATGCCGACCGCACCAACTATGCGCTGCGCGAAACCGTGCGCAAGGAAAAGGCGAAGAACCCGGGCGGCGCCACGGCCGTCTCCACCTGCGGCGCCAATCCGGGCATGGTCTCCTGGTTCGTCAAGCAGGCGCTCGTCAACCTCGCCAACGACACCGGCCTGAAGTTCGACGAACCGGACCAGCACGATCGTGAAGGCTGGGCCAAGCTGATGAAGAAGCTCGGCGTCAAGGGTGTCCACATCGCCGAGCGCGACACCCAGCGCACCAAGCATCCGAAGCCGCTCAACGTCTTCTGGAACACCTGGTCGGTCGAAGGCTTCATCTCCGAAGGCATGCAGCCGGCCGAACTCGGCTGGGGCACGCACGAACAGTGGATGCCGAAGAACGCCAAGAAGCACAAGAAGGGCAACAAGGCGGCGATCTACCTGGAGCAGCCGGGCGCCAACACCCGCGTGCGCACCTGGTGCCCGACCCCCGGCCCGCAATACGGCTTCCTCGTCACCCACAACGAGTCGATCTCGATCGCCGATTATTTCACGGTCCGCGACAAGGACGGCGAAGTAACCTTCCGCCCGACCTGCCACTATGCCTATCATCCGGCCAACGACGCCGTGCTCTCGCTGCATGAGATGTTCGGCAATGGCGGCACGCCGCAGCCGGTCCATCACGTTCTCGACGAGGACGAACTGGAGGACGGCATCGACGAACTCGGCGTCCTGCTCTACGGCCACGAGAAGAATGCCTACTGGTACGGCTCGCGCCTGTCGCTGGAAGAAACCCGCCGCATCGCGCCCTACCAGAACGCCACCGGCCTGCAGGTAACCTCCGCCGTTCTCGCCGGCATGGTCTGGGCGCTGGAAAACCCGAAGGCCGGCATCGTCGAAGCCGACGAGATCGACTACAAGCGCTGCCTCGAAGTGCAGATGCCGTATCTCGGCCCGGTCGAAGGCCATTATACCGACTGGACCCCGCTCGACGGCCGTCCGGGTCTCTTCCCCGAGGATATCGACACCAAGGATCCCTGGCAGTTCAGGAACATCCTCGTTCGCTGAGACCGTCAGTGCAACTTTGAAGATGCCCGCCGCAAGGCGGGCATTTTTGTAACGCCGGCTGTATAAATGCTGCGCGCCATCTTGCAAGACTTGCCATCCTCACGGGTGCAGGCCATGTTTTGCCCGAACTGCAGCGGGTTCTGCCCGCGCCGAATCGCCGGGAGAAGCCTTATGAAAATCAAAACTGGTCTCGTTCTTGTCGGTGCAGCAGCCGCGCTTGCCGCCTGCGTTTCATCAGGACCGCGCCCCCTGCCGGTTGCAAACACGCCCGCACCCACCGGCGTCGAAGGCAGCTGGAGCGATCCGAACGGCATCGTCTCCACTTTCCAGGGCGGCACTTTCACCACCCGCACCACCGACAGCAACCAGCTTCTCGCCTCCGGCACCTATGTCAACACCTCGCCGACTCTGGTCGAGATCAATATGACCTCGCTGGTGCGCAACACCCAGTCCAAGGTCAATTGCGCCCTCGTCAATCCGAGCCAGCTCAATTGCACCTCTGATTCCGGCGCGCAGTTCACGCTGTCCCGGCGCAGTTGATAAGGGCTGATGGACGATAGGCTTGCGGGGATAGAACCATGCGGGCCTTGGCCGGTTACCTCATCCTGCTGCTCGCAATGCCGCTTGCGGCACTTGCCGTTGTTCTGCCGGCCAACGTCTATCGTGCCCAAGGCATCGCGGCTCCCGATTGCGACGGACCGCTGCAGGTTCTGATCTTCGCCGTGCCGGCCGTTCTGATCTATGGCGCAGGCGCATTCCTTGCTTATCGGGTCGGCCGGCGCTTTCACCGGCTCGTCACCGTGTTCTGCCTGATCGTTGCGCTCGCCACGCTTCCCAACATCGTCGAAGCGGCGCGCGAACTCTACCGAAACGCCGCCGACGGCGAATGCCTGGGATAAGCCGGCCCGGCTTACCCAGGATAAGCCAATCCGGCTTTTTTGTCCCTTCCCCCTTGGAAAGCGTCCCGTCAGGCCCAGCTTTTCCTTGCGGTCGTGCACCGTCTGGTAGAACATCCGCGTGCCGGGAATTGCCTCGGCGGACTATGGAAGGGATCGGCGGGGATCGGGGGATCTCTCGCCTCAATCAGGAGAACAGGGATGACGAAGTCTTTCAGCTTCGGTCTTTTGACCGCGTCCATGCTGGCGCTGAGCGCGGGTGCCGCCTTTGCGGATTACGAACTCAATATTCTTCACATCAACGATTTCCATTCACGCATCGAATCGATCAACAAGTTCGACTCCACCTGCTCGGCCGAGGAGGAAGGCAAGAAGGAATGCTTCGGGGGTGCTGCCCGCCTGAAGACCGCGATCGACCAGCGCCGCCAGGCGCTGTCGGGCAAGAATGTCCTGCTCCTGAATGCCGGCGACAATTTCCAGGGTTCGCTCTTCTACACGACCTATAAGGGCGCGGCCGAAGCCGAATTCCTGAACATGATGAAGTTCGACGCGATGACCGTCGGCAACCATGAATTCGACGACAGCGAGGACGGGCTCGCGACCTTCCTCGACAAGGTGCAATTCCCCGTCGTGACGGCAAACGTCAAGGCGGCGGCCGCTTCCAAGCTCGGCGACCGCATCAAGCCGTCGCTGGTGCTCGATGTCGGCGGCCAGAAGATCGGCATCGTCGGCGCCGTCACCAACGATACGCCGGAACTGTCCTCGCCCGGCCCGAACGTCACCATCGAAGATGATGTTCAGACCATCACATCAGCCGTCCAGGATCTGAAAGGTCAGGGCGTCAACAAGATCATCGCGCTGACCCATGTCGGCTACCCCCGCGACCTCGCCGTGATCGCCAAGATTCCCGACGTCGATGTCGTCGTCGGCGGCCATTCGCACAGCCTGCTCTCGAACACCGACGCGAAAGCCGAAGGTCCCTACCCGACGATGGTCGACAATCCCGGCGGCTACAAGGTGCCGGTCGTCCAGGCCGCCTCCTACAGCAAATATCTCGGCGATCTCGTCGTCAATTTCGACGATAACGGCGTCGTCAAGGATACCAAGGGCGATCCGATGCTGATCGATTCCTCCTTCACGCCCGATCCGGCCGTCGTCACCCGCGTCGCCGAACTGGCAAAGCCGATCGAGGAACTGCGCAAGAAAGTCATCGGCTCCTCCGAAGGCCCGATCGAGGGTGACCGCAAGGTCTGCCGCGTCAAGGAATGCTCGATGGGCAATCTGGTGGCCGACGCCATGCTTGACCGCACCAGGAATCAGGGCGTCACCATCGCCTTCCAGAACGGTGGCGGCCTGCGCGCCTCGATCGACGGCGGCGATGTCACCCAGGGCGAGGTCATTACCGTCCTGCCGTTCCAGAACACGCTCGCCACCTTCGAGACGACCGGCGCCGATGTCGTCAAGGCGCTCGAAAATGGTGTGAGCCAGATCGATCAGGGCGCCGGACGCTTCCCGCAGGTCGCCGGCCTGAAATTCTCCTTCGACCAGTCGAAACCCGTCGGCAGCCGCGTCAGCGATATCCAGGTGAAGGAGGGCGACACCTTCGCTCCGATCGACCAGGCCAAGACCTACAAAATCGCCACCAACAATTTCATGCGGGCCGGCGGCGATGGCTATTCGATCTTCAAGGAAGGCAAGAACGCCTATGATTTCGGCCCGGATCTTGCCGACGTGACCGCCGGCTATCTGGCCGCGCATTCGCCCTACAAGCCCTATACCGATGGCCGCGTCACCGAAATCGGCGCGACCGTAGCGCAGGCACCCGCCGCCGAACCGGCTGCTCCGGCTCCCGCGCCGGCAGCACCTGCCCCGGCAGCCGAGCCTGCCCCTGCAACGCCCGCACTGGCTACCGAACCCACCCCTGCCGCCCCCGCCCCGGCCACGCCGGCAGCACCCGCCCCCGAAGCGGCACCGGCGCCGGCAGCCTCTGCACCCGCTGCAACGACGCCGTCCACCCACGTGATCGCCGCAGGCGACACCTTCTGGGATCTTGCCGTCACCTTCTATGGCGACGGCACGCTGTGGCGGAAGCTCTCGGAGGCGAACGGCAGTCCGAACCCGCGCCACCTGATGGTCGGCAAGGAGATCGAAGTTCCGGCGAAATAAGACAATTTGTCCCGATTGCAACGGCCGGCCCGGGGTTTCCCGGGCCGGTTTTTCTTTCTATAGGGTGAACCATGATCTCCCGGCTGCGTATGAGCCGACGAGACAGAAAAAAGAGCGTTGGGGCCAAAAATGACAGCAGATCTTTCACACCGCCCGGCGGACCATCCGGCCGTCAAATCAGGCAAGGTCGGTGTCCTGCTGGTCAATCTCGGCACGCCCGACGGGACCGATTATAGCTCGATGCGCCGCTATCTCAGGGAATTCCTGACCGATCGCCGCGTCATCGAATGGTCTCGCTGGAAATGGTACCCGATCCTGTTCGGCATCGTGCTCAATACCCGCCCGCAAAAGGTCGGCAAGGCTTATGAGCTGATCTGGAACAAGGAAAAGAACGAAAGCTATCTGCGCACCTATACGCGCAATCAGTCGGAACTGATGGCCGGGCGGCTGAAGGATCTTGCTAACGTCAAGGTCGACTGGGCGATGCGCTACGGCACGCCGTCGATCGCCTCGCGCATCGAGGCGCTGAAGCAAGAAGGCTGCGACCGCATCGTGCTCTTCCCGCTCTATCCGCAATATGCGGCGGCAACGACCGCGACCGTCAACGACAAGGCCTTCCACAAGCTGCTTTCCATGCGCTGGCAGCCGGCGTTGCGCACCGTGCCCGACTATCATGACGACGAGACCTATATCGAGGCGCTTGCCCAATCCGTCGAAAGGCATCTTTCGACGCTCGACTGGAAGCCGGAGATGCTGGTCGCCTCCTTCCACGGCATTCCGATGTCCTATTTCAAGCAGGGCGACCCTTACTACTGTCAGTGCCAGAAGACCGGCCGGCTGCTGCGCGAGCGGCTCGGGTTGACCAAGGAAAACTTCATGGTCACCTTTCAGTCGCGCTTCGGGCCGGAGGAATGGCTGCAGCCCTATACCGACAAGACTGTGGAGAAGCTCGCCCAGGACGGCGTCAAGCGCATCGCCGTCATCAATCCCGGCTTCGTCTCCGACTGCCTGGAAACGCTTGAGGAGATCGCCGAACAGGCCGCCCATTCCTTCCATGAGAACGGCGGCGACAAGTTCACGCATATCCCCTGCCTCAACGACAGCGATGACGGCATGAAGGTGCTGGAAAAGGTCGTGCGCCGGGAATTGCAGGGCTGGATCTGAGAACTCCCCTTCGAAAAACAGCGTCGGATGCCTAACCGGCGATCGCCCGAAGGATCTGCCGAACAGGCCTCCCTTTCCGTTGGAAGCCGGCCTCGTCGCGCCGTGATTTCTTCCTCGCAAAGAACATGCTAACTCACCACATTAGTTGTGGGGCGCGGGCGCATGCGCCGATGGGAGGAATTTTTCATGCTGTTCGGCGGCTTCGACATCGTCGTGATCGTGCTGGTCATCTTCGTCATCCTGGTGCTTTTTGCCGGGATCAAGACCGTGCCGCAGGGCTATCGCTACACGATCGAGCGCTTCGGGCGTTATACCCGCACGCTGGAGCCGGGCCTCAACCTCATCACCCCCTTCATCGAGCGCGTCGGCGCGCGGATGAACGTGATGGAGCAGGTGCTGAACGTGCCCACCCAGGAAGTGATCACCAAGGACAATGCCTCGGTCTCGGCCGATGCCGTCGCCTTCTTTCAGGTGCTGAACGCAGCCCAGGCCGCCTATCAGGTCTCTCACCTCGAAAACGCCATCCTCAATCTCACCATGACCAATATCCGCTCGGTCATGGGCTCGATGGATCTCGACGAACTGCTTTCGAACCGCGATGCGATCAACGACCGGCTGCTGCGCGTCGTCGACGAGGCGGTGCAGCCCTGGGGCATCAAGGTCACCCGCGTCGAGATCAAGGACATCCAGCCGCCACGCGACCTGGTCGACGCCATGGCCCGGCAGATGAAGGCCGAGCGCGAGAAGCGCGCCCAAGTGCTGGAAGCCGAAGGTTCGCGCAATGCGCAGATCCTCAGGGCCGAGGGCGCCAAGCAATCCGCCATCCTGCAGGCCGAAGGCCAGCGCGAAGCCGCCTTCCGCAATGCCGAAGCCCGCGAGCGCCTGGCCGAAGCCGAAGCCAAGGCGACGAGAATGGTCTCCGAAGCGATTGCCGCCGGCGACGTCCAGGCGATCAACTATTTCGTCGCCCAGAAATACACCGAAGCGCTCGCCTCGGTCGGTTCCGCGCCCAATTCCAAGATCGTGCTGATGCCGATGGAAGCCTCTTCCATCCTGAGCTCGCTCGGCGGCATCAGCGCCATTGCCCGCGAAGTCTTCGGCGATGCCGGCAATCCGCCGCCGCCTCCCTCGCCGCGCCCGCGCCCTGCACCCGCCCGTTCGACACCGTCGATCAATCCGCCGATCCCCAACCCCTTCACCCCCGATCAGGAGCGATAGGCCATGCTGGCGAAGATCATCGCCGAACTCGGGCCCTGGAGTTGGTGGGTGGCAGGCCTCGTGCTGCTTGCCGCCGAGATGATGGTGCCCGGCTTCTTCCTGGTCTGGATCGGCCTTGCCGCCCTGATCGTCGGCGCGCTGTCGCTGCTTTTCTGGGACAGCGCCTTCTGGGTCTGGGAGCTGCAGGCGATCCTTTTTGCGCTGCTGGCCGTCGCCACGACCTTTGCCGGCCGGCGGCTGGTGCTGCGCCATGCCGCCACCGACGAGCCCTTCCTCAATCAGCGCGGCGCGAGTCTCGTCGGCCGGACGGCGACATTGCAGGAACCGATCCGCGAGGGCCGCGGCCGCATCCGTCTCGACGATACGCTATGGCAGGTGATGGGACCCGATCTTCCCGTGGGAACGCAGGTCAAGGTGGTCTCGAGCAACGGCCGCGACCTCAGGGTCGAGCCGATCTGACCCAACAATTCTGATCAGGCGACGCCGATCCGCAGCAGGTCGTGGAAATGCACCAGCCCGATCGGTCGGCCGTCGTCATCGATGACGATCAGCGCGCCGATATGATGCTGGTTGAGCAGTGCGAGCGCCGCGGTCGCCAGCATCGTCGGCTTCACCGTCTTCGGCGTCTTCGTCATGACGTCGTCGACGGCGAGTTCGGCAAGGTTGCGAGTCAGATTGCGTGACATGTCGCCGTCGGTGACGATGCCGCAGAGCCGGCCATCCTCGTCGAGCACGCCGACGCAGCCGAAGTGCTTGCGCGACAGCACCGTGATCGCCTCCGGCATCGGCGTGCCCTTGGCGACAAGCGGCAGCCGCTCGCCGGTATGCATGATATCGGCGACATGGGTGAGGCTCGCGCCGAGTTTGCCGCCCGGATGGAAGACGTGGAAATCGGTGGCGGTAAAGCCCCGCGCCTCCAGGAGCGCCACTGCCAGAGCATCGCCGAGAGCAAGCTGCATCAGCGTCGAAGTCGTCGGCGCCAGACCGTTCGGGCAGGCTTCCTGTTCGTTCGGCACCAGAAGCACGATGTCGGCAGCCGTCGCGAGCGAAGAGCGCTCGCCGCAGGTGAGCGCGATCAGCGGAATGGAGAAGCGCCGCGTGAAGGAGATGATGCTCTTGAGCTCGGCGCTCTCGCCGCCCTTGGAAATCGCCAGCACGACGTCGTCGCGCGCGATCATGCCGAGGTCGCCGTGATTGGCTTCGGCCGCATGCACGAAGAAGGCAGGTGTCCCGGTCGAAGCAAATGTCGCCGCCATCTTCGCGCCGATATGCCCGCTTTTGCCGACGCCAGTGACGATCACGCGTCCGGAGATGTCCCCGATGACTTCGATGGCCCGCGTAAAGGGGCCGGCCAATCCGTTGTCGAAAGCCTGTTCGAGTGCTTCAAGACCGCGTTTTTCGGTCTCTATCGTGCGTTTTGCCGATTCGAGCACGCTGTTTTCGACGAGTTTGACCGCTCTTCTGTTCATGCAGATGCGTTAGACCTTTTCACTTTCCGAGTCCACCCTGGGATATTTCCGAATGTGAACAACGCTTGGCCCCGGCAACGAATGATTAACCACAAGGCTTTACCTTTGGGTAAGAACCGAAAGCATGTCAGGCGCGAATTGCATGGGCCAGCCAAAACAGACGAGCAGTGTGACGCCGCTCCGCGCCATGAGCCGTGTCGTCTGCTTGACTGCGTTCGGCAGCCTGCTTCTCGGCCAGACGGCGGCCTTCGCGCAGTCGGCTACACAAGTTCAGGCAAACACCGCAGACAGCCGTTCCGCCGCCCAGGGCAGCACCACGAATGCCGCCGCTGGCTTCGATGACCAAACCGACGTTTCCGCCACTCCGGCGGCAGCCGGCGCGGCTGGAAATACGGATGAAGCCCAGCAAAGGCCCGCCATACCGGATGCGCAATCCGGCGACGATATCACCGGCTCCATCCTCGATGAGGACATACGCCGGCTGAACACCCGCGAACCAGCGGTCGATGAAACGCAGCCGCGCCGCAAGGCTGCCGAAAGCGCCTCGACGGCGGAAACGCCGGGCATCCCGATCGGCACTTTCGTGCTCCGCCCGACCGTGACGCAGAGCATCAACACCGAGACCACCAAGGACGGCAACACCCGCCAGCGGCGCGCTTTCCTCGAAACCGATGCGGCCGCGACGCTCACCTCCGACTGGGGCCGGCATCAGCTGACCGTCACCTCGGAAGGCGCCTGGCAGCAGAATATCAGCGGCGAAGGCGAGGAGCAGCCCTCCTTCAAGGTCAATGGCGACCTCCGGCTGGATCTTCCCGACGATACGGTCGCGCACCTCACCGCCGGTTACAATTTCTACCGCGAGGACACCGACGATCCCGACGCCATCGCCGATGCCACGCAGCAATCCGACGTGCAGGAGTTTACCGCCGGGGCCTCCGTCCAGCGGGATTTCGGCATCCTGCGCGGCACGACGGCGCTGGCGCTCACCCGCTCGATCTATTCCGACGCCACGCTGGCAAACGGCACGACCGTGACCTTGAGCGACCGCAACCAGACGGCGGGCACGTTGCGCGGCCGCGTCGGCTATGAGCTGTCGCCAGCGCTCATTCCCTTCATCGAGGCTACGATCGGCCGGACCCTCTATGACGAAATGCGCGATTCCGCCGGTTACGAGCGTTCGGGCCATAGCTACGGCGCCAAGGCCGGCGTCGAGGTCGATCTCGGCGAAAAGCTGAAGGGTGAGGTCGGCATCGGCTACGAGAGGGCGGATTTCGAAGATAGCCGGCTGTCTTCGATCGACACCGCCACGCTCGATGCAAGCCTGCTCTGGTCGCCGATCCGCGGCACCGATGTCAATCTCGACCTGCAGACGAGCATCCAGCCGACGACCACGCCGGGCGAGAGCGGCTACGTCTCGCACGCGCTGACGACGACGGTCACCCACCAGCTGCGCGACAATCTGGTCGGCACGATGATCGGCGGCGTCATATGGCGCGACTATCCCACCGACAGCACCATCAACGACGAACTCGTCTACACCGCGGCGACCGGCCTGACCTGGAACATCAACCGCTACCTCGATCTCACCAGCACCCTGGGTTACGAGCTGACCACCCGCAAGGAAGGCGACGATTCCCAGCAATGGCGCGCCGGCGTCGGCCTCAAGCTGAAACGCTAACGCTTCCATGCTTTCCAAAAATCGAAACGCCGCGCACCCGGTCGGGCGCGCGGCGTTCTGTCATTGATGCGCTGAGCGGAACGCTTACTTCAGGCCGGCCAGCAACTCCTTGAAGCCGCCTTCGACGGTCGGACGAATATCGGCGCGTTCCAAGGCGTAGGCGACGTTTGCCAGGATGAAGCCATCCTTGGCGCCGCAGTCATAGGTCGTGCCGCGGAAGTGGTAACCGGCGAAATCCTGCTCCTTCAAGAGCTTCAGCATGCCGTCGGTGAGCTGGATCTCGTTGCCGGCGCCGCGCTCCTGGGTTTCGAGGATCTTGAAGATCTCGGGCTGCAGGATGTAGCGGCCGTTGATGAAGAAGTTGGAAGGCGCCGTTCCCTTGGCGGGCTTCTCCACCATGCCGGTGATGCGGAAACCGTCGCCGATCGCTTCGCCGACGCCGACGATGCCGTATTTATGCGCCTGGTCGGGCGCGCATTCCTCGACGGCGATGATATTGCCGCCGCTCTGGCCATAAAGGTCGATCATGCCCTTCATGCAGCCCTTTTCGCCCTTCATGATCATGTCGGGCAGCAGCAGTGCGAAGGGCTCGTCGCCGACGATTTCGCGCGCGCACCATACGGCGTGGCCGAGGCCGAGCGGCTCCTGCTGACGGGTAAAGCTCACCGTGCCTGCCTTGGGAAGCTGTTGCTGCAGGAGGGTGATTTCCGCCTTCTTGGCGCGCTCCTTGAGCGTCTGCTCAAGTTCGAAATGGATGTCGAAATAATCTTCGATGACGTGCTTGTTGCGCCCGGTGACGAAAACCAGATGCTCGATCCCGGCCTCGATCGCCTCATCGACGACATATTGAATGATCGGCTTGTCGACGACGGTCAACATTTCCTTCGGAACAGCCTTCGTTGCCGGCAGGAACCGCGTCCCCAAACCTGCTACCGGAAAAACTGCCTTACGAACTTTATTGTGATGCGCCACACAGGCCTCCTGCTTTGACTAAATCGCCTTGTAAATAAAGCCGTTCACGTCTGACTAGTATAGAATTGCAACTGTTTTGCAACTGGTGACCTGAGCGGGCGGTCATGGTAAAGATTTTGTTGACTCCGTTCCTGTAGTCTCGGGTCTGGGCGGACATGACGCCCTGCTACGCCTGAAACTGAAGATGTGGGATACGACTGTCGATGACCCAGAATCACAAAAACTCCCTTCGTGGTCTTGCTCTCGCTCTTATTGTCGCCGCCCAGGTTGGGCTGGTCCCCGACAACGCGAAAGCTGATTCCCGGTTCCAGAAATGGATCGCGGATTTTTACCAAACAGCCGCTCAGAGTGGCATCAGTAAGGCAACCTATCAAAAGGCCTTTTCTGGGGTCACCGAGCCCGATCCCACCGTGCTCGAAAAGGCGGCCTATCAGCCGGAATTCACCTCGAAAATCTGGGATTACGTCGATTCCCGCGTCAATCCCTATACCGTCAAGATCGGCCGCGAGATGGCCGCCAAGCACGCGCGCACGCTCAATGCGATCCAGCAGCGCTTCGGCGTCGACAAGAGCATCCTGCTCGCCATCTGGTCGATGGAATCGAACTACGGCGCGATCCTCGACAAGGACGACCGACTGCATTACGTGCCGCGCGCCCTGGCAACGCTCGCCTATGCCGATCCGCGCCGCGCCAAATTCGCCAAGAAGCAGCTGGTCGCCGCGCTGAAGATCCTGCAGAGCGGCGATGTGCCGGCGCGTGAGATGACCGGCTCCTGGGCCGGCGCCATGGGCCACACCCAGTTCATCCCGACGAGCTACCTGCTTTATGCCGTCGATGCCGACGGCAACGGTCATCGCGACATCTGGAATTCTGTGCCGGACGCGCTGGCGACCTCGGCTAACCTCCTGATGAAGAACGGCTGGGATACCGGCAAGACCTGGGGCTACGAGGTCGTCGTTCCCGCGGCCGCCGCCAAGCAGGCCGGCAAGACCCATACGCTTGCCCAATGGGCGGAGCTCGGCCTGAAGCGTCCGAACGGCAAGGCCTTCCGCGAAGGCGGCACAAAGGCGGTGCTAAAGATGCCGGCCGGGCCCAGCGGCCCGGGCTTCCTGATGACCGCCAACTTCTTCACCATCAAGAACTACAATGCATCGGACAGCTATGCGCTCGCCGTCGGCCTGCTGGCCGATCAGATCGCCGGATACGGCGGCATGCAGCAGCGCTGGCCGCGTCCGGACGGCGCCCTCGACATCACCGAGAAATTCGAGCTGCAGACCCGCCTGAAAACGCTCGGCTATTACAATGGCGAGGTCGACGGCAATTTCGGTTCGGGTTCGAAAGCGGCGATTTCAGCCGTGCAGGAGCGGATCGGCATGCAGCCGGACGGCGAGCCCTCGCTACCGCTTCTGAACGCCCTTCGCCGCTAGAAGCGGCCGAACCGTGCCCTAAGTAATAAGCGGGAGTGGACGCTGGCCTACCCTGCGTGCAAGATGCCGGCAGATGCGGAACTGCCCATGATGAAGAAAACCGACCGGACCCGTAAAATCCGCTGGCTCACGCTCGCCCTGACGGCGGTTTCGCTGTGCCTCGGCGCGGTAGCGCCGGTGCATGTCGCGGAAGCCCAGGAGCAGCGCTACCAGCGCCGGTCGATCCTCGATTTCTTCCTCGGCCGGCGCTATCTCGACGAAAGTCCGCAGGCACCTGACGTCCCGCAGCCGAGACGCCAGCAGCAGCGCAAACGCCCGCCGGCGCAGAAAGCCGTGGTCAATACCCGCACCGCGCCGCCTGTGCGGCCGCCCGTGCAGGAAGAGCCGGTCGTTCAGAAGCTCGGCGACGCCAAGAAGATCCTGATCGTCGGCGATTTCCTTGCCAGCGGCCTCGGTGACGGCCTCACCGCCGCCTTCGAGACTTCGCCCGGCGTCATCGTCGAAGCCCGCGGCAACGTCTCCTCGGGTCTCGTCCGCGACGATTATTACGACTGGCCGGAACAGCTGCCGAAGATGATCGATGAGCTGAAGCCGGCAATGGTTGTCGTCATGATCGGCGCCAACGACCGACAGCAGATGGTGACCGACACCGCCAAGGAAAAATTCCGCACCGACGGCTGGTTCACCGAATATCGCCGCCGCGTCCTTTCCTTCGGCAAGGAGGTCACCGAACGCAAGATCCCCTTGCTTTGGGTCGGGCTTCCCGCCTTCGAATCCGATCAGATGACGGCCGATGCCGTACAGATGAACCAGCTCTACCGCAATCAGGTGGAAAGCATCGGCGGCGAATTCGTCGATATCTGGGATGGCTTCGTCGACGAAAACGGCAACTTCATTGTCACCGGTTCGGATGTGAACGGCCAGCAGGTGCGCCTGCGCACGTCCGACGGCATCAACCTCACGCAGGCCGGCCGCCGCAAGATTGCCTTCTATGTGGAAAAGCCTGCCCGCCGCATTCTCGGCACCCAGGCAAGCCCGGATCTGGTGCGGCTGGACGAAAGCGCCCTGCCCGGTCTCGGCCTTCCCACCAACCCGGTCGAGCATACCGTGCCGATCAGCCTCTCCGACCCCAATCTCGACGGCGGCACCGAGCTTCTCGGCGCAAGGCCGCCGCCGGTGACGCTGACGAAATCGCCGCGCGATCTCCTCGTCGAGCAGGGCGAGATGACGCCGGCGCCCGTCGGGCGCGTCGACGACTACCGCATGCCGGCGGCCAAGACGCCGGCCGAAGTCTCGGTGAAATGAGAAAGGCCGCACGAGCATGATGCCGAAAAGCGTCCGCGGTTTTCGGACCACATCATCCTCTGATGATAGCCTTCATTCCCGTTACTTCGCCGCCGCCCGCGGCCAGCTCAGATAATAGTAGTTCGAACCGATCAGGCCGAAGAAGGCATTGCCGTCATTCGTCTGGTCGACATAGCTGCCGTTTTCCTTGACGAAGGCGCCGTCGGAGCCACGCTCCAGATGTGCATTGAGGAAGTCGCTCCAGCCGCTGACGTCGATCGCCTCGCCGGCCTTGCTTTCGGTATCCGCCTCATCGGGATCGTCGACGTCCCAGGCGGTGACCGACACGCCCTGCGTCGGATCGGAGATGGTCAGCGTGCCTGCCTCCAGCGCCGCCAGCATGTCGTGAGCCTTGCCGCTCTCGCCTTCGGCCGCGGCCGCATCCTGCAGCTGCTGCTTCAGCATCGACATGAAGGAGGCGCTGGTGATATCCGCGCTCTCACCCGTCGCATCGGTCTCGTCAGTCGTGTCGCTCTGGGATGAAAGCGTGTCGAGCAGCCCTGACAGGGCCTGGTTGGAAAGAAGTGATGCCGAGCTCGAATCGAGCCCGTAGCTGCTCAGGATACTGGCCGCCGACGAACTTTGCGCATCCTGCTCGCTATCGTCGGAATTGCGGAGGTTCTTCAGGGCATATTGGGCCGAAACCAGCCGTGTGCTGTCAACTGCGGAAACCATTTGAAAAATCCTTGTCGATCATTCGCGGCGGTCAATATCCCCAGTGCCGCGGCCGATGGTGAAATGCCTTGGCCGAAACGGCGGGGCACCTCCGCTCCGGTCGCCGCCGGCTCCTGCTGAGCCCGCGTCCGGCGCAAGCTTCACGCCCCGGCATTGCTCGAGGCTTGCGCGGGAGACCGGCGCGTCAAGCGGTCGCACCGGCAATAAAGCGCCCTGGCCGGGCGCGACTCCATAAAAAAACTCCGCCGGTGAAGGCGGAGTTCGTATCGTCCCGAGCTGTATGAGCTTGCGGTCACTGCGGCAGCACGGTCGAGCCCATCAAGGCCTCGTCGATGGCGCGAGCAGCCTGGCGGCCTTCGCGGATCGCCCAGACCACCAGTGACTGGCCGCGGCGCACGTCGCCCGCCGTCCAGAACTTGTCGACCGAGGTCTTGTAGTCGCGATCATTGGCGACGACATTGGTCGAGCCGCGCCTGTCGGTGTTGAGCGTCAGCTTGCCTTCGAGCTCCTTCAGCACGCTTGTTGTGAACGGGCCGCGGAAACCGATGGCGATGAAGGCCAGATCGGCGCGGATAACGAATTCCGTGCCTGCGACCGGCCGCCGGCGCTCGTCGACCTCGCAGCACTTGACGCCCGTCAGCACGCCGTCTTCGCCGACGAATTCAAGCGTCGCCACCTGGAATTCGCGCACCGCGCCCTCGGCCTGCGAGGAGGAGGTGCGCATTTTGGTTGCCCAGAAGGGCCAGACGGCAAGCTTATCTTCCTTTTCCGGCGGCTGCGGCCGGATGTCGAGCTGGGTGACTTTGACGGCGCCCTGGCGGAAGGCCGTGCCGACGCAGTCCGAAGCCGTATCGCCGCCGCCGACGACGACGACATGCTTGGCGCCGGCAAGGATCGGATCCGACGGCCAGCCGACGCTGTCGATGTTCTCACGTCCGACGCGGCGGTTCTGCTGCACGAGATAAGGCATCGCATCATGCACGCCGGCAAGATCGGTGCCCGGAATGCCTGCTTCGCGCGGCGTCTCGGAGCCGCCGCAGTAAAGAACGGCGTCGTGATCGGCGAGCAGCTGCTCGACCTTGACGTCGACGCCGACATTGACGCCGCAATGGAAGGTGACGCCTTCGCCCTTCATCTGCTCGACGCGGCGGTCGATGAAGTTCTTCTCCATCTTGAAATCGGGGATGCCGTAGCGCAGCAACCCGCCCGGCTTGGTCTCGCGCTCGTAGACATGCACCTCGTGGCCGGCGCGGCCGAGCTGCTGAGCGGCCGCCATGCCGGCGGGACCGGAGCCGATGACGGCGACCTTCTTGCCGGTATGAACGGTGGCCGGCTGCGGCCGGATGAAGCCGAGTTCATAGGCCTTGTCGGCAATCGCCTGTTCAACCGTCTTGATCGCGACCGGCGCATCCTCGAGATTCAGCGTGCAGGCTTCCTCGCAAGGCGCGGGGCAGACGCGGCCGGTGAACTCCGGGAAGTTGTTGGTCGAATGCAGGTTCTGGATCGCTGCTTCCCAGTTGTTGTTGTAGACGAGGTCGTTCCAGTCGGGAATCTGGTTGTGAACCGGGCAGCCGGTGGGGCCGTGACAATAGGGGATGCCACAGTCCATGCAGCGCGCCGCCTGTTTCTGCACTTCCGGGTCCGACATCGGGATCGTGAACTCGCGGAAATGACGGATGCGATCCGACGCCGGCTGGTACTTCGCCACCTGCCGGTCGATTTCCAGAAATCCTGTTACCTTACCCATTTCTTCGTCCCTTACCCTCATGACCGCCTCACCCGCGGCCAGTTGTCTGTCGTCAGTCCCGGTATCCCGGGCGGGTTGCATCTCTTGACCGTCATTGGAACATATCCCCTGAAACATCCGCGCGATCTGGACGGCCTTTCGCCGGCATGATCGTCACGGGTCATCGAGACGTTTCCGACATCGGCCATCTGCGCTCGGCAGGCGGCCGATGTCCGGCGCAAATCACTCCGCGGCGATGCCCATCCGGCTGCGTTCCATTTCCTCGAGCGCACGACGGTATTCGACCGGCATGACCTTGCGGAATTTCGGACGGTAGTCGGCCCAGTTGTCGAGGATCTGCTTGGCGCGGGCGGAGCCCGTATAGTGCAGATGGTTGGAGATCAGCTGGTAGAGGCGCTCCTCGTCATGGCGCGTCATGTCGCCCGAGACGTCGACGCGCCCCTTGTGCATGAGATCGCCGCCGTGATGATGCAGCTTCTCCAGCATGTCGTCCTCTTCCGGCACCGGCTCGAGCTCGACCATCGCCATGTTGCAGCGGCTGGCGAAATCGCCGGTTTCATCGAGCACGTAAGCGACACCGCCGGACATGCCGGCCGCGAAGTTGCGGCCCGTGGCGCCGAGCACGACGACGACACCGCCGGTCATGTATTCGCAGCCATGGTCACCAACGCCTTCCACGATGGCGATCGCACCCGAGTTGCGGACGGCGAAACGTTCGCCCGCCACGCCGCGGAAATAGCATTCGCCCTCGGTCGCGCCGTAAAGCACGGTGTTGCCGACGATGATCGAGTTCTCGGCGACGATCCGGGAATTCTCCGGCGGCCGGATGATGATCTTGCCGCCCGAAAGCCCCTTGCCGACATAGTCGTTGCCGTCGCCGATCAGGTTGAAGGTGACGCCGCGCGCCAGGAAGGCGCCGAAGCTCTGTCCCGCCGTGCCGCGAAGCGTCACATTGATCGTGTCTTCCTTCAGCCCGCGATGGCCGTAACGCTTGGCAACCTCGCCGGAGAGCATCGCACCCGCCGAACGGTCGACGTTCTTGATACCGACCTCGAAGGCGACGGGCGTCTTGGCGGTCAGCGCCGGCTGAGCCTGTTCAATCAGCGCGCGATCGAGAATATCGTCGATCGGGTGCTGCTGCCGGCTCGTCCAGAAGGTCTCCTGCTTGGCGGCATCGACTTTGTGGAAGATGCGGCTGAAGTCGAGACCCTTCGCCTTCCAGTGCGCCAGCATCTCGTCCTTCTCCAGCAGCTCCGATGCGCCGATGATCTCGTCGAGCCGGGTGAAGCCGAGCGAGGCGAGAATTTCGCGCACTTCGTTGGCGACGAAGAAGAAGTAGTTGATGACATGCTCCGGCGTGCCCTTGAAGCGCTTGCGCAGCACCGGATCCTGCGTCGCCACGCCGACCGGACAGGTGTTCAGATGGCACTTGCGCATCATGATGCAGCCGGCGGCAATCAGCGGCGCGGTGGCGAAGCCGAACTCGTCGGCGCCGAGCAGCGCGCCGATGATGACGTCACGGCCGGTCTTCAGACCGCCGTCCACCTGCAGCGCGACACGCGACCGCAGCCCGTTCAGCACCAGCGTCTGCTGGGTTTCGGCAAGGCCGATTTCCCAGGGGCTGCCGGCATGCTTGAGCGAGGTCAGCGGCGAAGCGCCCGTGCCGCCGTCGAAGCCGGCGACGGTGATATGGTCGGCGCGCGCCTTGGCGACGCCGGCGGCAACCGTGCCGACGCCGACTTCGGAGACGAGCTTGACCGAGACGTCGGAGGTCGGGTTGACGTTCTTCAGATCGTAGATCAGCTGCGCCAGATCCTCGATCGAATAGATGTCGTGGTGCGGCGGCGGCGAAATCAGGCCGACGCCCGGCGTCGAGTGGCGGGTCTTGGCAACGGTCGCATCGACCTTGTGACCCGGCAGCTGGCCGCCTTCGCCGGGCTTGGCGCCCTGCGCCACCTTGATCTGCAGCACGTCGGCATTGACCAGATATTCGGTCGTGACGCCGAAGCGGCCCGACGCGATCTGCTTGATCGCCGAACGTTCCGGGTTCATCGAACCATCCGAGAGCGGCATATAGCGATCGGATTCCTCGCCGCCTTCGCCGGTGTTCGACTTGCCGCCGATCCGGTTCATGGCGATCGCCAGCGTCGTATGCGCCTCTCTGGAGATCGAGCCGAAGGACATCGCCCCGGTCGAGAAACGCTTGACGATATCGGCGGCCGGCTCGACCTCGTCGATCGACACCGGCTTGCGGCCGAGCGCCTCGGCGCTCTTGATGTTGAAGAGCCCGCGGATCGTGTTCATCCGCAGCGCCGAATTGTTGACCATCTCGGAGAATTCGCGGTAGCGATCCTCGGCATTGCCGCGCACGGCATGCTGAAGGGCGGCCACCGCATCCGGCGTCCAGGCATGGCTTTCGCCGCGCATGCGGTAGGCATATTCGCCGCCGATATCGAGCGTCGTCGCCAGCAGCGGATCCTTGCCGAAGGCTGCGGTGTGGCGGGCAACGGTCTCCTCGGCGATCGCTTCGAGGCCGATGCCTTCGATCATCGTCGCGGTTCCGAAGAAATACTTGTCGACCAGTTCAGACGACAGGCCGATCGCATCGAAGATCTGCGCGCCGCAATAGGACTGGTAGGTCGAGATGCCCATCTTCGACATCACCTTGAGGATGCCTTTGCCGACCGCCTTGATGTAGCGGTAGACGATTTCGGAGGCATCGACTTCCTTCGGGAACTCGCCCTTGGCATGCATGTCGAGCAGCGTGTCGAAAGCGAGATACGGGTTGATCGCCTCGGCGCCGTAGCCGGCGAGCAGGCAGAAATGATGAACTTCGCGCGGTTCCCCGGTCTCGACGACGAGACCGACGGAGGTGCGCAGCCCCTTGCGGATCAGGTGATGGTGCACGGCAGCGGTCGCCAGCAGCGCCGGAATGGCGATACGGTCGGGACCAATCTGGCGGTCGGAGAGCACGATGATGTTGTAGCCGCCCTTGACGGCCGCCTCCGCGCGCTCGCAGAGCCGGTCGAGCATCTCAGGCATGCCGGCCGCACCGCGCTCGATATCATAGGTGAAATCGAGCGTCTTGGTGTCGAAGCGGTCTTCCGTATGGCCGATCGAGCGGATCTTTTCGAGATCGCCGTTGGTCAGGATCGGCTGGCGCACTTCGAGACGCTTGGCGTTCGCCATGCCTTCATGGTCGAGAATGTTCGGGCGCGGGCCGATGAAGGAGACGAGGCTCATGACGAGCTCTTCGCGGATCGGATCGATCGGCGGGTTCGTCACCTGCGCGAAGTTCTGCTTGAAATAGGTATAGAGCAGCTTCGGCTTTTCCGACATCGCCGAGATCGGCGTATCCGTGCCCATCGAGCCGATCGCCTCCTGCCCGGTCGTCGCCATCGGCGACATCAGGATGCGGGTGTCCTCGGTCGTGTAGCCGAAGGCCTGCTGACGGTCGAGCAGCGACACGTCGCGACGCAGCGCCCGCGGCTCCACCGGCTTCAGCTCTTCGAGGATGAGCTGGGTGCGGTCGAGCCAGCTGCGGTAGGGATGCGCCGTCGCAAGCTTCGACTTCACCTCGTCGTCGGAGATGATGCGCCCTTCTTCCATGTCGATCAGCAGCATCTTGCCCGGCTGCAGGCGCCACTTCTGGATGATCTTCTCCTCCGGAACCGGCAGAACGCCGGCCTCGGATGCCATGATGACGCGGTCGTCATCGGTCACGAGATAACGCGCCGGCCGCAGGCCGTTGCGGTCGAGCGTCGCACCGATCTGCCGGCCGTCGGTGAAGGCGACCGCCGCCGGTCCGTCCCATGGCTCCATCAATGCCGCGTGATATTCGTAGAAGGCCTTGCGTTCGGCCGCCATCGACTGGTTGCCGGCCCAGGCTTCCGGGATCAGCATCATCACCGCATGCGCCAGCGAATAGCCGCCGCGCACCAGGAATTCCAGCGCATTGTCGAAGCAGGCCGTGTCCGACTGCCCCTCGTAGGAGATCGGCCAGAGCTTGGAAATGTCTTCGCCAAACAGCGGCGAGGAAACCGATGCCTGGCGCGCCGCCATCCAGTTGACGTTGCCGCGCAGTGTGTTGATCTCGCCGTTATGGGCGACCATGCGATAGGGATGCGCGAGCTTCCACGACGGGAAGGTGTTGGTCGAGAAGCGCTGGTGCACGAGCGCCACCGCGCTTTCGAAACGCGGGTCGGCCAGATCCGTATAATAGGCGCCGACTTGGTAGGCCAGGAACATGCCCTTGTAGACCACGGTCGCCGACGACAGCGATACCGGGTAGAAGTTGCTCTCCTCGCCGTCGAACTCATCATAGATGCGGTTGGAGATGACCTTGCGCAGCGTGAACAGCCGGCGCTCGAACTCGTCGTTGTTTTCCGCATCCTCGCCGGCGCCGATGAAGACCTGCACGTGATGCGGCTCGGTCGCGGCGATATCAGGCGCCTTGGAGAGCGAGGAATTGTCGACGGGCACGTCGCGGAAGCCGATGAAGACCTGGCCTTCCTCGACGATGACGTCCTTGATCACCTTCTTGAAGTGCTCGATCTGCTTTTCGTCGCGCGGCATGAAGATATGGCCGACGCCATATTCGCCGGCCGGCGGCAGGGTAATGCCCTGCGCGGCCATCTCCTCGCGGAAGAACCGGTCGGGAATCTGCACCAGGATGCCGGCGCCGTCGCCCATCAGCGGATCGGCGCCGACGGCGCCGCGATGCGTCAGGTTCTCGAGAATGAAGAGGCCGTCCTTGACGATCTGGTGCGACTTCTCACCCTTCAGATGCGCGACGAAGCCGACGCCGCAGGCGTCATGTTCGTTGGACGGATCGTAAAGCCCCTGCTTCTTCGGCAGGCCGGAGGCGGATTTGGACATATTGGCCGTCGCGCGCGCCTCGGCAGCAGCAAACCGGTCAAATTCCATGGATGGCGTCTTCGTCATCATCTTTCCTCCTGTCGAAGCCCACGGTGCCGCGGGCGGCTTTTCGTCCCGCGCCGCAACCTGAAAATAGGTTCGGCGCATGACAGCGCTGTTGCATTGTGAAGATCGCCGCAGACATCTGCTTCAAAGGAAAGCAAACCGTCGCGTTCCGCGCCTGCCATTCGCCTCCGCGCGCCGCCCAGTCTGGGGCTTGACGCTCGGAAGAACTATAACGTGAAAGCCCGCTTGTTCCAGGGCTTTCGGCGCCTCTTCGGCCGCAAGGGCCAAAATAGGACAGCAACACTGTCCTAATTCATCCGTTCTATGCCAGAAAGCATTTGGCTCCGCAAGAGCGCCGCGTCAAAAATCGTCATTTTGCGAAGGAAGATTACCAAATCGATCGCGATGACGAAATAAAGTTACGCAAACGCCAGTCATTTTATTTATTGATTGCGCAGTTCAATTTTCGTGATGGATTATAGGCAATAGCCTTGATCCCGTGAAGCTTTGGCGTAATCTCCGCCGCAAACCTTCCAACCCGTCCCACTCCCCACGGTCTCCGCCATGTTCTTTGCTTCCGATAATTGGGCCGGCGCCCACCGATCCATTGCCGAACGCCTGCTGGCGGAATCGGCCGGCTTTGCCCCGGCCTATGGCGCCGGCGATCTCGACCGAAAGATCGAGGCCCGCTTCTGCGAGATCTTCGAACGTGAGGTTTCCGTTTTCTTCGTCGCCACCGGCACGGCCGCCAACTCCCTGTCGCTGGCAAGCGTCCAGCGCCCCGGCGGGATCACCTTCTGCCATTCGGAAGCCCATGTGATCGAAGATGAATGCGGCGCGCCGGAATTCTTTTCCGGCTCCGCCCGCCTCGTCGCCGTCGACGGCGAAGCCGGCAAGATCGATCCGGCCAAGCTTTCCGCAAGAATCGCAAACTTTCCCGAAGACGCCCTTCGTCACGGACGCGCCAGCGCGGTCACCATCACCCAGGCAACCGAGATCGGCACGGTCTATTCCCTGCCCGAGATCGGCGAAATCGCCGCCATAGCGAGAAAGCGCAACCTGCCGCTCCACATGGACGGCGCCCGCTTTGCCAATGCGCTGATTGCGCTCGGCGCCACGCCGGCCGAAATGACCTGGAAACGCGGCATCGACATGCTCTCCTTCGGCGGCACCAAGAACGGCTGCTGGTGCGCGGAAGCGATCGTCTTCTTCAACCCGGATCAGGCAAGGGAAATGCCCTTCATCCGCAAGCGCGCCGCCCAGCTCTTTTCCAAGTCGCGTTTCATCGCCGCCCAGTTCGACGCCTATTTCGAAAACGGCCTCTGGCTCGATCTCGCCCGCCATTCGAACGCCATGGCCGACCGCTTGCGCGCCGGCATCGGCGCCAGCAATGCCGCCCGCCTTGCCTGGCCGACCGCCTCCAACGAAGTCTTTGCCGTCATCAGCAGAAGCGCCGCGAAAACCGCCGAGGAAAGAGGCGCGAAATTCTATGAATGGCCGGTGCCCGCGGCAACGCCCGAACTCGTTTCCGCCAGCGAAACCCTGATCCGGCTCGTCACCAGCTTCGCGACGACGGAAGCGGATGTGGATGGTTTCCTCAAGTGCCTGAGCGCCTGATCGTTCTCCGGAAAGGCTGACCTTCCCGGCGAGTCTTTCGGTAACGCCAATGACTCACGCCGACTTCAGCCGTCTCACTTTTTGCAGAATATCTTCCGACAGTGCGGCGACCAGCGCCTGGTCCGCCCCCTTGCGCGGCACCAGAACGAATTCGACGTCCTCCAGCACCGGCAATCTTCCCGCCGCGATCTCCTTCAGCCCTGACGGCGCCATGCTGCGCGGCTGCACCAGCACACCCATCCCGGCCCGCGCCGCCGCCGTCAATCCGCTGAGACTGCCGCAGGTGCAGACGATCCGCCACGCCACGCCGTTTCGCCCGAGCGCCTCCAGCGCGATCGCCCGCGTCACGCTCGGCGGCGGAAAGGCGATCAACGGCAGGAGGCCGGAGGCGAGAACATGTTCGGGATCGCGCGCCAGCCACACGAGCGGCTCGCGGTAAACGAGCTTTCCGCGCGCATCGCCGAGCCGGCGCTTGGCGAGCACCAGGTCGATCTCTCCATTGTCCTGCATCTCATAGAGGACACCCGAGAGCGCCACCGTCAGTTCCAGGTCGACCGAGGGATGCGAACGAACGAAATCCTCCAGCACCGCCGGCAACTGGCTGGTGACGAAATCTTCCGACACGCCGAGCCGTAGGCTGCCGCGCAGGCTGTTGCTCTTGAACAGGGACTGCACCTGCCTCTCGATCGAGAGCATGGAGCGCGCATGCGACAGCAGAGCCTCGCCGTCACCGGTCAACATCACCCTATGCGTATCGCGCGCGAGCAGCTTGCGCCCGAGTGTCGCTTCCAGCCGCTGGATATGCTGGCTGACCGTCGATTGCCCGAGGCCCAGCCTTTCCGCGGCAAGCGTGAAACTGCCCATCTGTTCGACGGCGACGAAGCTGCGCAATTGCGAGAGGTCGAGCATTGGAATCCAGTTTCGCGATAACTGTTATTCCTTGCATCCTGGATCATAATGGGCGACAGAACAATGGCTATCTATTGCCGCGAGACCGCCATGCGCCGTTTTCTGCCCGATACGTTCACGATCCTGCTCATCTGCACCGTCATCCTCGCCTCGCTGTTCCCGGCGAGCGGCAGCTCTGCGGCTTATTTCGGCGTCGCCACCGATCTTGCCATCGCGGCGCTGTTCTTCCTGCATGGCGCCCGCCTCTCGCGCGACGTCGTCATTGCTGGCCTGCTGCACTGGCGCCTGCATCTCGTCATCCTGCTGACGACCTTCGGCATTTTCCCGCTGCTCGGCCTCGGGCTCGGCTTCATTCCCGACAGCATCCTGCCTCAGCCGCTTTATCTCGGCATTCTCTTTCTCTGCGTGCTGCCCTCGACGGTGCAGTCGTCGATCGCCTTCACCTCGATGGCGGGCGGCAATGTGCCTGCTGCCATCTGCTCGGCCTCGGCCTCCAACATTTTCGGCATGTTCCTGACGCCGCTGCTCGTCGGCCTGCTCTTTTCCGTCGGCGGCCATGGCGGCTTCTCCTTCGACGCGCTTCAGCAGATCCTCTTGCAACTGCTCGCCCCCTTCATCGTCGGCCAGATCCTGCAGCCCTGGATCGGCGACTGGATCCGCGCCAAGAAGAAAATCCTGATGCCTGTCGACCGCGGCTCGATCCTGATGGTCGTCTATCTCGCCTTCTCAACGGCCGTGGTCGAGGGGCTGTGGCACACCTTCTCGCTCGCCGACATTGCCGTCGTCATCCTCGCCGACATCCTGCTCCTGGCGCTCGTCCTTCTTTTGACGATGTTCGGCAGCCGCAGGCTGGGTTTCAACAAGGCCGATGAAATCACCATCACCTTCTGCGGCTCGAAGAAGAGCCTAGCGAGCGGCGTGCCGATGGCGAACGTCATCTTCGCCGGCCAGTCGATCGGTGCGATCGTTCTGCCGCTGATGCTCTTCCATCAGATCCAGCTCATGGCCTGCGCCGTCATCGCCCAGAAATACGCCGCCGCAGCGGCCCGCCGCGCGACGGAACAGCAGATCGAGGATGCCGCCAGCCCGGCATAAGCCGAAACAAAAACGGCGCCCCGATCGGAGCGCCGTCCATTTCCCATGAGGGACAAAGATTAGCCGTTGATGACCTGCGCCTCGATGGCCTTCGGAGCCTCGACCGGTTCTGCGGCAATCGCGATCTTGCGGGGCTTCATGGCCTCGGGAATGTTGCGCAGAAGGTCGATGTGCAGCAGGCCGTTCTTCAGCGAAGCGGCGGTCACCTCGACATGATCGGCAAGCTGGAAGCGGCGCTCGAAGGCGCGCTTGGCGATGCCGCGATAGAGGAATTCGCCGCCTTCGGCGGCTTCCTCGTTCTTTTCACCCTTCACGGACAGCACATGGGCATGGGCTTCGATCGAAAGCTCGGTCTCGTCGAAACCGGCGACTGCCATGGTGATGCGATAGGTGTTTTCACCGGTGCGCTCGATATTGTAGGGCGGATAGGTCTGCGCCTGCTCCGGCTGGGCAAGGCTGTCGAGCATGGTGAAGAGCCGGTCGAAACCGACCGTCGAACGATAAAGGGGAGAGAAGTCTACGTGACGCATGATGTCCTCCTGTGGAAGCGACGTGTTGCGATAAAATGTCCCTGAAACCCCATCTTTGGCGGCTCCGGGACGGTTGCGCAGGCCCTTTTGGCACCCGCAGGAAGGAGATGGTGATGGGATTTGCGGAGTTCAAGACCTTTCCGAAATCGCCGCGATCGGCCGTGAACCGCGCATGAACGGCCGGTTCGGAACGCGTTCAGGCAGGCCTGCCTAGAAATGATGATGTCGGGTGACACTGGCCCCGGCGGCTGAAGTGCATCGTCCCTTCTTCTTCAGCCTTGACTTGGGCCGGCCGCGAGCGCCCTCACGCTCCTGCCGGCCCTTTTTCACTGAGCGCGCTTCCGGACACCGCCGCTTTCCAAGCCGGGTGCCATGCGCTATCCCTGAGTGCGAAGCAGTCAGCAGCGGCGCATTGGCAAGTCATGGATCAGGTTCTCTATTCGACGCCCGACAATCCCGCCCCGGAGAACCGCACGGAAGGGTTCTTCGAAACCCATGACGGTCACCGGCTGCGTTACGCCGTTTTCCGCTCCGGCGCCCGGGTCGCCAAGGGCACGGTCGTCATCATCCACGGCCGCAACGAATATATCGAAAAATATTTCGAGACGATCCGCGACTTCACGGCCAAGGGCCTCTGGGTCGCGACCTTCGACCTGCGCGGCCAGGGCGGTTCGTCGCGGCTGCTGAAGCGCCGCAACCACGGCCATATAAGGCGCTTCGCCGATTACGAGCGGGATCTCCATATCTTCCTCGAAAAAGTGGTGCTGCCGGATACCCGCTTGCCCTTCTACCTGCTCGGCCACTCCACAGGCGGGCTGATCGCGCTCTCGGCCGCTCCCTACCTCACCACCCGCATCGATCGCATGGTCCTGTCGGCCCCCTTCATCGGCCTGACCGGCCAGTCGGCCTCGCCGGGCGTCATCCGCAAGCTTGCCGGCACGCTGACAGCCGTCGGTCTCGGTTCTCTGCCGCTGACCTCGAAGCTCAAGGAGGCGGATTTCCGCGACAACCCGTTGACCTCGGACGAAACCCGCTTCGAGCGCAATGTCGCGATGATGAGGGCGCATCCGGAACTGACGCTCGGCCCGCCGACCGCCCGCTGGCTGATCGAAGCCTTCCGCACCATGGATCGGGTCACCTCGCCCAACCATCTCTTCTCGATCACCATCCCGACCATCGTCATCGCCCCGACTCGCGATGGCGTCGTGCCCTATACGGCGCAGGAGCGGCTTTCGCGTTACTTCCGCGCCGGGCAACTGGTGCCGATCAACGGCGCCCGCCATGAGATCTTCCAGGAACGGGATATCTATCGCGCCGCCGCGCTCGCCGCCTTCCACGCCTTCATCCCCGGCAGCGATGCCGAAGAAAACCAGGATGTCGCCGCCCTCGGCACATGAGGAGGACCGGCTTTGCTGCGCTAATGCATGTCGCCCGGAAGTATGCGGCGGTTCCGGCGTAACGACATGCATCAAATCAAAGAGCTACAGCGCGTCGCATGAATCAAATTTGATGCGACGCGCTGTAGGAATCAGCGCTGCAGGATGGCGATCGCCTGCTCGTAGACCGCGCGGCTGCCGGCAGCGATGATCGAGCCGCCGTTTTCCGGCCGCCCGCCGTCCCAGGTGGTGATGATGCCGCCCGCGCCTTCGATAACGGGAATGATGCCGCCGACGTCATAGGGCTTCAGGCCGTTTTCGACGACGAGGTCGATATGGCCGGCGGCAAGCAGCGCATAGGCATAGCAGTCGCAGCCGTAGCGGAAGAGCCGCACCTGGCCTTCGATCTCCCGGTATTTCTCCATCTCCTCGCCGGCGAAGAGATGCGGCGAGGTGGTGAACAGGATGGCGTTCGAAAGCGCCTCGCACTGGCGCGTCGCCAGACGCCGCTCGCCTTCCGGACCGATATAGATCGAGCCGTTCTGGTCGGCGAAATAACGTTCGCCGGTAAAGGGCTGTTCGATCATGCCCATGACCGCCCGGCCTTGTTTCTGCAGGCCGATCAGCGTGCCCCAGACAGGCAGGCCCGAGATGAAGGCGCGCGTGCCGTCGATCGGGTCGATCACCCAGACATAGTCGCGGTCGAGCCCGATATTGCCGTGCTCCTCGCCGAGAATGCCGTGATCGGGAAAACTTTCTTCGATCAGCGCCCGGATGGCGAGTTCGGCCGCCCGGTCTCCCTCCGTCACCGGATCGAAACCGGAGGAAAGCTTGTTAGTGACATCGAGGCCGGAGCGGAAACGCGGCAGTGTTTCGGCCTTGGCGGCCTCCGCCAGACGATTGAAGAACGAGCGGTCAGGAAGCATGATGGCACCGTTTTGCTGGCGGGAATGGCGCTTTTCATAGCGAAAAGCAGCGGGAATGCAAATGCGGCGGGCAATTTCAGTCTAATTGCCCAAAGATATCGCAGCGCAATATATTGCTTGACATTTGTGCAATGCAATAGTAGCGTCGTCATTACAGTCTTCTGACTGTAAATACCCTCCTTGGGTGTTTCCTCCCTAGACTTAGCCGCGCTCACGAGCGCGGTTCTTTTTTGGCCCGCGAAGACGAAGGCCACACAAATATCGCCAAAATCGGGAAAGACGCTTACTCGGCCGCCAGCGCCCGGTCGCCGGCGAACTTTTCGACGTAGTCCGCCATCTGCTGCATGAAGGCCGTCACGGCGTCGGCCACCGCGGCGAAATCGTCGCGCTTCTCCAGCGTCACCTCGTCGACATAGATCGCCCGGTTGACCTCGATCTGCAGCGCATGCAGCCCGCGCGACGGCCGGCCGTAATGTTCGGTGATGAAGCCGCCGGCATAGGGTTTGTTGCGGATCGCCGCGAAACCCATTTCCTCGAGGATGGCGATGGCCGCACGCGAAAGTTCGGCCGAAGCGCTGGTGCCGTAGCGATCGCCGATGATGAAATCGGGCCGTCCGGTGCAGCCGGCCACCCGCACATTGCCGGGCATCGAGTGGCAGTCGATCAGCACGCCGAAGCCGAACTGCACATGGGTGCGGGCGATCAGCCGGCGCAGCGCCGCATGGTAAGGCTTGTAGACCGCCTCGACCCGATCGAGCCCCTCCTGCACCGGCAGCCGCCGCGCATAGATCTCCATGTTCTCGGCGACGATGCGCGGGATGGTGCCGAGCCCGCCGGCGACGCGCAGCGAATTGACATTGGCATAGGGCGGCAGCAGCCCATCGAACATGCGCGGATCGAGCTCGTAAGGCTCGCGGTTGACGTCGAGATAGGCGCGCGGAAAGTTGGCGGCGAGAAGCGGCGCGCCAAGAGCGACGGCCGAACCGAAGAGCTCGTCGACATAATGATCCTCGGAACGGCGGATCGCGATGCCTTCGAGCCTGGACTGAGCGATGAATTCCGGTGGATAAATGCGGCCGCTATGGGGGGAGTTGTAGACGAAAGGAATGGTCTGCGACACGGGCTCATGAACCTCAAAAAGCTCGTATTCGCGTATTTCCGGCACTTCTGGCCCTCTTTACCATGTCATGAACTGACTGCTTCGCCCATGTTGCCAGTTGCCCGGCCTCAAGTCCATACTATGTAGCAGGGATGACGATCACGCACAGGCAATTCACCGGTTGTTTACCGGGCAAAGACTAGTGTAAACGGCTGGCAGCCCACCCAAAACCTATTGATCAGCGGTCTGGATTGATGACTCAGAAGATACTTCTCGCCGAAGACGACAACGATATGCGCCGTTTCCTGGTGAAAGCGCTCGAAAAGGCCGGCTACAAGGTCCTTTCATACGACAACGGCGCGAGCGCCTATGACCGGCTGCGCGAGGAGCCGTTCTCCCTGCTGCTGACCGATATCGTCATGCCCGAAATGGACGGCATCGAACTGGCGCGCCGCGCCACCGAGCTCGATCCCGACCTCAAGGTGATGTTCATCACCGGTTTTGCCGCCGTTGCGCTGAACCCTGATTCGAAGGCGCCGAAGGATGCCAAGGTCCTTTCCAAGCCTTTCCACCTGCGCGACCTCGTTGACGAGGTCAACAAAATGCTTGCCGCGTAAGGCTTGTCGGCCGGCGCGTCACAAAACTGAAAAAAGCCTATTGACGGCTCCAAAGGTTTTGTGATCTATGCGCCGCCATCGGATGGGCGTGTAGCTCAGCGGGAGAGCACTACGTTGACATCGTAGGGGTCACAGGTTCAATCCCTGTCACGCCCACCATCCTAATTCGCTGAAAAGCAAAGGCCTTTCGAGAAATCGAGAGGCCTTTTTACATAATGGCCCCGCAGGTTCGATAAACCTGCCAATAGGAGTTCTCAGCGTGGCGCAGGTAATTAAACGACGCAAAACTCTTGTGGTTTCCAGCGACAAGATTTCGCTCGCAAAGGGCATCAGCCTTCCGCAGGGGCGCTACCCCGTCACTGCCGAATATGTCGTATCGCATATGCGCGGCAGGCCGGTCGAGCAGGCCGGCCGGGTGATGCTTCACCTGACGCGGCAGAACCTCCTGGACTATGGCGTCGATCTCACAGGCAGCGCGATGTTGGGCAGCGACATCGATGTAAGCGGCAACGTGGCGCGCAAGGAAGCCACTCTGGAGTGATTTGCAGGGCAGAGATGCTTCCTGAGAGGCCCCAAGCCAAATTCGGTCATAGAACCATGTGAATTTTTGCCGATCCAGCGCGCGGTGAGTTCGCCCGTCGCAAGCGGATGGGATTTAACTAGATTTCTCGACCGGCAGCGCCACAATTTTTCCGCCGCCCTCACCTTGCCGGCTTCGTCGATACCAACGGCTACGAAGGGCTGCAGGACGAACTTGCAAGCCGTCACCCGGCCACGGCCTGACTTCCATCTTCACCGGAAGCGAACCGGTGAAAAGGGCAGGCAACATATCCTGGTAGTGCACGATGGCTGTCCGGTTTTACCCGAGTCATGCAGATGGCGTTTGCGGCATGCCCGCATATGAGAACCTGCTCACGCCAGCGACAATTGTATAGTGACGCCGACTGCTCAGCCCCTCGTTGCCGAACCTCGTTTTGTGACGGACAGATGACGAGTTTGTGACAAAACGCGTGTTATTTCAGCAACATAGCCGATGCGCCCTGTTGTCATGATCGACAATGACGTTGCAGCGCAACATGTCCTGTGTAACTTCCGCGGCGAGGCAGGCACCGAGCCAAAAAGGTGCCGCTTCGATCACACGGGATGAAGATCCGTAGGGACTGCCGATGGCAACGGTCTTCATCCTCTTGCATCTGAACTGGAGGTTATTCCATGAACATCAAGAGCCTTCTTCTCGGCTCCGCTGCTGCTCTCGCAGCAGTATCCGGCGCTCAGGCTGCTGACGCCATCGTCGCTGCCGAGCCGGAACCGGTTGAATATGTCCGCGTCTGCGACGCTTACGGCACCGGCTACTTCTACATCCCGGGCACCGAAACCTGCCTCAAGATCAACGGCTATGTCCGTTTCCAGGTTGACGTTGCTCCGAACGCCAGCTCGATCGGCGCCAGCGGCGGCGGTTCTGTCGCCAACGACTCAGACTGGGACGCTCGCACGCGCGGCCAGGTTCAGTTCACCGCCAAGAGCGACACCGAGTACGGTCCGCTGACCGGCGTCATCGTCATGCAGTTCAATGCTGACAACGCTTCGGCCCAGAAGGCCCAGCTCGACTCCGCTTACATCGACATCGCCGGCTTCCGCGCCGGTCTGTTCTACAGCTGGTGGGACGATGGCCTCTCGGGCGAAACCGACGATATCGGTTCTCCGGTCACGCTGCATAACTCCATCCGTTATCAGTACGAAACCGACGCTTTCTACGCTGGCATCAGCGTTGACGAGCTGGAAGACAGCCCGTTCTACAACGGCGAAACCGCCAACAACGTCGGCGTTGCCGTCGGCCTCGGCGGCAAGGCCGGCATCTTCAGCTACCAGATCACGGCTGGCTACGACACCGACAACGAAGAAGGCGCCGTCCGCGCTATGGGTACGGTCGCTGTTGGTCCGGGCACGCTCGGCCTCGCAGTTGTCTACGCATCCAACCCGAACGCCTACTACAACAAGGCTGAATGGGCGATCGCTGCTGAATACGCCATCAAGGCGACTGACAAGCTGAAGATCACCCCGGCTGTTCAATACTACGACAACTACGGCATCACCGCTGGCGAGTTCAACGACGACGTCAACGCCTGGAAGGCCGGCGTCACGATCGACTACCAGATCGTCGACAACTTCTCGGCCAAGGTTTCGGTTCAGTACCTCGATCCGGACAACGCTTCAGACGTAACTTCGGGCTACTTCCGCCTCCAGCGCGCGTTCTAACAAAAAGGCTGCCGGCTAGACCGGCAGCCGCAAATTCCTGATCCGACTGACCTCCGATCGGGAAAGAATGGGTCTGGACTTCCCTGCCTGGACCCATTCCCCCGGTCAGACAGTGCATTCAAGACGGCAGGCGCTCGACGAGTGCCTTGCCACCGTCGTGTCACGCCGGCCTGTTGTCGACACCTGACGGTCTACGCCATCGCTGGACCTTCCAGCCAGCAAGCTCAACGGGCTTCTCACCCATCTGCCGTCGATCGCCGAACGACTCTCAGCCGGTGAGAATCTTATGCCGCAGGAATGACGGAGCCAAATTCGGACACAGAACCATGCCATGGCGAATCAAGGATGAGGCAGTGATTCGCCTCGCCAGGACATGGGGTTTGAGATCGAAATGAAATTATCCGCGCTTGCCGCCGCCGCATTTTTTTCCGCCGCCGCCTTGCCGGCCTTAGCAGCACCAGCTGCTCCTGCCGAGACCTTTCCGGGTGCGCCCGGCGTCATTACGCTTTCCGGCAAATGCGCCAAACTTGTCGTCGCCAAGTTCGACGCGACCAAGGGCTGCAAGAACGAACTTGCCAGCGTCACCCTGGTCAACGGCTCGGTGACATTCATCTTCACCTCGGACGGCAAGGCGCTCGGCTTCCAGGGCGATGGCAGCGGCATCAAGCCCGCCTCCAACGGCAATGCCCGCCTGCCGCTCAGCCTCGTCACGACGGGCGTCGGCAACAAGATGACGGGCCAGGTCAAGGTCGCCGGCTTCTGCACCTTCGGCAATCCCTATGCCGGCAAGCCGATCGCGATCGAATGCACCGCCGAAAGCAAGGATTCCTCCTTCGCCGGCAGCTTCCGCACGGGCGGCAAGCTGGTGAAAAAAGGCAAGTGATCGCCGTCAGGCGCACCATGCGCCGCCGGCGGTTCCGGGCTTGCGCGCCAATCCCTCGTTGATCAACTGCGTGCCGAAGGAGCGCCCGTCGCGCGAGACGACGCGCGGCGCGCCTGATGACTCGGTCTTGCCGGCCGCATTCATGCTGAAGGGGCCGGCATTCAGAAGCGCCAGCAGACGCGCCTTGGCGGCAAAGGCCACCCGCCGCTCGTCTTCGCAGCGCGCCCGGTCGACGATCGGGCTTGCCATATCGGCGATCACGATCTTTTCGCCCTTGTACCAGAAGACCCCGCCATCGCCGACGCAGTTGATGTGCGCGCCCTGCCCGCAATAACCGAAGGCTGCCGTCCCCGTTTCGGAGGCTCCTAA
The DNA here is from genome assembly GCF_002531825.1 of Rhizobium sp. J15. GTDB lineage: Bacteria > Pseudomonadota > Alphaproteobacteria > Rhizobiales > Rhizobiaceae > Rhizobium. Next base: position 44,735 of record NZ_NWSX01000009.1, read on the forward strand.
AGCAGGAGCGGACGCTGTTGCCTTTACCGGCTGGGCGGTCGGCGTCGGAATGGCTGCCGGCGGCAACAGCTGCGCGGGTGGAGGCGCCGCTTTCGCCGCCGGCGCGGCGAGCGCCACCTGCTTCGGCGGCACATCCTTCCTGACGGCGGGCTTCGCTTCCGTGATCTCGCGTATCGCAGCAGCCGGCTCTTTGGCGAGCATCGGCTTGATGCTCTTCCAATTGTCATAGGCGGCAATGCCGGCAATCGCGGCAATGCCGATCACCGTCCAGGGCAACAGCCCGCCACCGCCGCTGCGTGCCTTGCTCTTTCCTCTCGCCGGCGCCTTGCGGCGGCCGCGTGTTGCTGTCTTGGCCATCTGTCCGAATCCCGTGAGGCCGGGATTATCGCCGCCCAATCCTTTCCGAAAGGTTGGCGCGGCGAAAGGATGACGCCTCCTCCACCGCTCGCTCCCTCGAACGGGCGGTGCCGGGATCATGGAAGCCGAAGCGCCGAGCGGGGAAAAGCCGAACAAATCCCGCGTTCAGACGTTAGCCAGCGAAAAAGCCGACATGCCCCGAAGGAAATTTCCATGGATCTCATTATCGCTGACATGATACCGGCATCGCGTATCCACTATCCCGTCATCTTTGCCCGTCTGCTCGGCGCCATCGTCTTCGGCGGCCTCATCGGCTTCGAACGCGAGGCGCGCGACCGCCCTGCCGGCTTCCGCACGCATATTCTGATCAGCCTTGCCGCCGCGCTCTTTGCCATCATTTCGATCGAGGCCGTGCATATGCCGGGTTTTGCCGATGTCCAGCAGGTCCGCATCGATCCGCTGCGCGTCATCGAAGCCGTGACGGCAGGCGTCGCCTTCCTGGCCGCGGGCATGATCGTCTTTGCCAGGGGCCGGATCCACGGGCTGACGACGGGTGCCGGCATGTGGCTCTCCGGCGCGATCGGCCTCGCCATGGGCTTCGGCTACTGGCCGGTCGCCTTCTTCACGACGCTTGCCGCGATTTGCGTCCTCTTCGCCTTCGGCAAGCTCGAACAGTGGCTCGGCTATAATTCCGGGCAGCGCGTCGATCGGGACGGGCGACAATAGAGCGTGTCGCACAAAAAAGTGCGCGGTTTTGCGATAACGACAGGCGAGAAAATAAAGACCTAAAGCACGGGGAGCGAATCTGAAAGATCGCGACGTGCTTTAGAAAAACAAAACGCCCGGCATCATGCCGGGCGCTCATGCGGTTACAGTTGTCTGCTTGTCATTCGGGTCGTGCGATTGAAGGATCGCTTTTCCCGACCGATGCCGGGCGAATGATGGGCGCCGTGAGCAGCTTCTGGCGCTTGCCGATATCGATGCGCTCGTCGGCCGCCTCGCGGACGGCCTTCCATTCATTTTCGTGCCTGATGAAGATATCGCGGGGCACAAAGTTCACACTCATAGGCTTCTCATCCTGTTTAAATTACCGTCGAAGTGCCGAAAGGGCTTCCGGAAGACCGGTTATTTCTTGCCCTTGATATCGGGACCACCCTTGGAGAGGTCCGCGCCGGTGACATGGGCCGGCACGTGGATGTCGTGGATGACGCCGGGCGTCAGGGTCAGGTCGACATGATGCGGCGGCAGCACCTGCGCCTTCTGCATGCGGTTCGGCCTTGCCCGCTTCATGCGGTCGGACGCTTCCGTGCGTTTGTCGGGGATATGGGTCGAAGTGTGCATCATCGGCCTCCTTTAAGCTCAACCAGGGTTTAACGGGCGGAGGGCCGGATGGTTCCCAAAAAATTGCCGATCCCTGTGTCGCGATTGGCCTTGACTGGTTTGCGAAGTTCATTACCTAGGGCCTATCCCGCAGCCTTCCAGACATCGGCTACGGGGAACATTGGTGCCGGGCCCCTCTGGCGAGAGTTTTTACGGCGCTCTCGTGATGTCGGTACCGCCTGCAGCTCAGCCGGCGGATTTTTCATCGATGAAAAAGCTCACCATGCCTCGTCAGCATGCCCGTTGTGGTATGTTGCGTTTTTCCAATATCTCTACCTCTTCCAACACGCTTTGCGGCCGCGAGGTGCGGCCATGAAGCAGTCTCAGACCGATAAATCCTCGCTCGGCTATTTCCGCTGGGCTTTCATCGTCACGGCCCTCGGGCTCATTCTCGGCGCCGTGCTCGGTTGGCAGACCACCGGCACGATCGGCGGCATGGCGACCGTCTTCTTCATCTGCACCGTGCTTGCGGTGCTGGAGATCTCGCTCTCCTTCGACAACGCCATCGTCAATGCCAACAAGCTCAAGGAAATGACGCCGGTCTGGCAGAAACGGTTCCTCACCTGGGGCATCATCATTGCCGTCTTCGGCATGCGTATCGTCTTTCCGCTAGCGATCGTCGCGATCGCGGCGCGGATCGGCCCTTGGGACGCTCTGGTTCTGGCCGCTCGCGAACCCGAGGAATATGCCCGCATCATGAACGATGCGCATCTGCCGATCGCAGCCTTCGGCGGCACCTTCCTGATGATGGTCGGCCTCAGCTACTTCTTCGACCACGAGAAGAAAATCCATTGGCTTCGCGGCCTGGAAAAGGTGATGGCGCGCTCGGCGACCATCAGGGGCATCGAAATCGCCTTCGTGCTGGCGCTGATGCTCGTTTTCTCCTGGCTGATCGGCGGCGAGGAAGCCAGCATCTTCGTCCATTGCGCCATCTACGGCCTGCTCACCTTCCTCGCGGTCGAGGTCGTCGGTGAGCTGCTCGATGCTTCGCAGCAGACGATGAGCGCTGCCGCCAAGGGCGGTCTCGGCGCCTTCATCTATCTGGAGGTGCTGGACGCCAGCTTCTCCTTCGACGGCGTCATCGGCGCCTTCGCGCTTACCCAGAACCTGTTCGTCATCGCCATCGGCCTCGGCATCGGCGCCATGTATGTGCGCTCGATGACGATCATGCTGGTGGAGAAGGGAACGCTCGCCGAATACCGATATCTCGAACATGGCGCCTTCTATGCCATCCTGATCCTCTCGGTGATCATGTATGCGCAGACTCTGGTGCACATTCCCGAGGTGATCACCGGCCTCGGCGGCGCGATCCTGATCGGTCTCTCCCTCTGGTCGTCCATCCGCTACAACAAGCGGGAACGAGCGGAAGATCATGCCGGCGGGCGGGAAGAGCTGCACGCCTGACGAGGACGGGCCGGAGCGCCGAAGCGCGTCACGCAAAACCGTGCAGCGGTTTTGCGATCGCCACGGGCCTTAGCGCTGCGGCTGTCATCCGGACAAAAATAAAGCCCGCGACCAACCGGTTGCGGGCTGTTTCATTCATGCATAACTGGAAAGGCTTAGCGGATGACCTGACCGAAGGAGGCCGGGTCGATGCCAAGTTCCTTGAGGTCGCGGGCGCGCGGACGGCGGCCGGCTTCGACAGCGGCGCTTACGGAATTTGCGGCGCTGATGGCGGCAAACGCACGGCCCAGGAAACCGGCATGGATTGACTTGCGGATGGTGGACATTGTCCTTTTCCTCTTGCTCTTTGATCGACCATCCATAGATGGCAGTGCGCACGCGGATCGACAATGCACGTAAATTCACCTCAGCCATGCAAAAAGAAGAGGCCGGCGCATGTCTCCATGGCCAGCCTCGAGGGAGGGGTAAGGTCGTCTTTTATAGAGCGCCGCGTGTCCGGCAGGACGCGCTACGGTCGCCCCATCATTTAATTCGGCGCATAATCCTTTCCGACAACCGGTACGATCGTCGGAGTTACGCGCTAGCTAGTCTTCGTTCGCCGCCAGCTGCGACAGCACCTGGCCCCTGCCGCGAATGCGCAGGATCAGCGGGATGAGGAAGGCGGCCGCCGCAACGATGAGAAGGCCTGCCGCGATCGGCGACATCACCAGCGTCGTGACGTCGCCCTGGCTGATCGCCAGCGCGCGGCGCAGCTGCTGCTCGGCAAGCGGACCGAGGATCAGGCCGACGACGGCCGGCGCGATCGGATAGCCGAAGAGCCGCATCACATAGCCGAGCAGGCCGAAGGCGAGCAGCATGCCGAGCTCGAACACGGAAGGATTGGCGCCGATCGTTCCGAGCGTCGCAAACAGCAGGATGCCCGAATAGAGCCACGGCTTCGGGATGGTCAGCAGCCGCACCCAGAGCCCGATCATCGGCAGGTTCAGGACGAGCAGCATCGCGTTGGCGATGAGCAGGCTGGCGATCAGGCCCCAGACGAGCTGCGGATTGGTGGCAAACAGCAGCGGCCCCGGCTGCAGCCCATATTGCTGGAAGCCGGCAAGCATGATCGCCGCCGTCGCCGTCGTCGGCAGGCCGAGTGTTAGAAGCGGCACCAGCGTGCCGGCGGCCGACGCATTGTTCGCCGCCTCGGGACCGGCCACGCCTTCGATCGCGCCATGGCCGAACTCTTCCGGGTTTTTCGCCAGCCGCTTTTCGGTCGAATAGGACAGGAAGGTGCCGATTTCGGCGCCGCCTGCCGGCATCGCGCCGATCGGGAAACCGATCAGTGTGCCGCGCAGCCAGGGTTTCCAGGAGCGCGCCCAGTCCTGCGCGTTCATCCAGAGCGAACCCTTGACCGCCTCCACCTGGTCGGCAACCCGCTTGCCCCGCGCGGCGATATAGAGCGTCTCGCCGATCGCAAACATCGCCACCGCCAGCGTCGTCACCTCGATGCCGTCGAGCAGGTCGGGGATGCCGAAGGAAAGCCTGGCCTGCCCCGTCTGCTGGTCGATGCCGACCATGGCAAGCGCGAAACCGATGAAGAGCGCGGTCAGGCCGCGCAGCGCCGAGTCGCCGAAGGCAGAGGAAACGGTGACGAAGGCGAGCACCATCAGCGCGAAATATTCGCGCGGCCCGAAAACCAGCGCCAGCTTGACGATATAAGGCGCGATGAAAGCCAGCCCGAGCGTGGCGATGAGGCCGGCGACAAAGGAGCCGATCGCCGCCGTCGCGAGCGCCGGTCCGCCGCGTCCGGCGCGCGCCATCTTGTTACCTTCGAGCGCGGTGACGATCGAGGCGCTTTCCCCCGGCGTATTGAGCAGGATCGACGTCGTCGAACCGCCATACATGCCGCCGTAATAGATGCCGGCGAACATGATCAGCGAGCCGCCCGGATCGAGCTTGTAGGTGGCCGGCAGCAGCAGCGCCACGGTGAGCGCCGGACCGATGCCGGGCAAGACGCCGACGGCGGTGCCGAGCGTCACGCCGATCAGCGCGTAAACCAGGTTCATCGGCTGCATCGCAACCAGGATACCCTGCCATAGGAATTCGAATGTGCTCATCTTGGTGTCCCAGGCGGCGTTCCCGGCCGTGCGTTCGCAATCGGGCGCCGCGAAAAATCAAAAGAGCTGACAGCGCGTCCCGCGCGGTCAGAAGAACAGGCGTTCGAGCGGGCCGGCCGGCAGCGTCAGCTGCAGCAGCTGCGAGAAGATCGCCCAGACGACGAAGCTGAAAACGATGCCGATCGGCAGCGAGATCCACAGCTTGCGTTTGCCGAAGCCGCGCGCCGTCAGCGCAAACAGCACACCCGTTGCGATCGAGAAGCCGGCAACGCGCAGAAGCAGCATCTGACAGGCAAGACCGGCGACGATCCAGATGACGGGCGCCACTTCCTGCGTCTCGCGTTCCGGAAACTCCCCGCGCCAGGCTTCGGCGACGGTCCAGACCCCAAGACAGAAGAGCCCGAACGCCACCACTTCGGGCACCGTTGCCGGACCGACGCGGGCATATTGCGCGATCGTCTTCAGATGCGATGCATCCCAGGCCATCACGCCCGCGATGACGAAGAGGAAAACGGCAATGATGAACGCCGCCCGATCAGGGCGGCGCTCGCTTGCCGAGGAGGTCTTATCCTCGCTCATTGAACAAGTCCGATCTCTTTGAGAATGCCTTCGGTGGCGGAGACGTCCTTCTCGAGCTGCGCCTTGAAGGCGTCGCCGGAAAGGTAAGTATCAGCCCAGCCCTTGGTCTTCAGCGTTTCCTGCCAGGTTGCCGAGCCGTGCAGCTTCTCGAAATCGGCAGTGATCGCCGCAACCTCGTCGTCCGACAGGCCCGGGGCCGCGGCGACCATGCGCCAGTTCTGGATGGTGACATCGGTGCCGGCTTCCTTCAGGGTCGGGGCGTCGACGCCGTCGATGCGCTTGTCGCTGGAAACGGCGAGAAGACGGAGCATGCCTGCCTTCACCTGAGATTCGAACTCGCTGTAGCTCGAAACACCTGCTGTAACCTGGTTGCCGAGAATGGCGGCGAGCGCTTCACCGCCGCCGGAGAAGGCGACATAGTTGATCTTCGTCGGGTCGACGCCGGAAGCCTTGGCGATCAGGCCGGCGGTGATGTGGTCGGTGCCGCCGGCCGAGCCGCCGGCCCAGGAAACCGAGCCCGGATCCTTCTTCAGCATGGCGACCAGATCGGCCATGGTCTTGATATCGGACGAGGCGGGAACGACCACAGCCTCGTATTCGCCGGTCAGACGGGCGATCGGCGTGACATCCTTGAGCGTCACCGGCGACTTGTTGGTGAGGATGGCGCCGACCATGACATAGCCGCCGACGATCAGCGAATTCGGATTGCCGGCAGCCTGGCTGCTGAACTGCGCCAGCCCGATGGTGCCGCCGGCGCCGGGAACGTTCTGGACCTGCACGTTGCCGGAGATCTTCTCCTGCTGCAGCGCGGCCTGGAGCGAACGGGCCGTCTGGTCCCAGCCGCCGCCGGGAGCGGCCGGAGCGATGATGGTGTAGTCGGCCGCATAGGCCGGCAGCGCGATGGCGGCTGCGAAAAGGGTTGCAATGAATGTATGCTTCACGATGTCCTCCGTGGCGGCTGAGCAACCGCCTGTTGTTCTCTGGAAATCGGAAGGGATGGCCGGCCAATGGACGCGATTGTCCTGAGTGACGAGCGAAATTCCTCCCAAGGCTTCAGCTCTCCGCCTCCACGGAGAAGAAGTAGCCAAAGCCACCACAACAACCTGTCATCTAGCTGACATCGGCAAGATATCCAGAAGCATAGGCCACTTTTTTGCCGTAATTGGGTCTGCGCCGGCCCAAAAGTTGCGCCACAACGCGGCCGAAAGCTGACACGCTTCACTGCGCCCTGAGAACCTCGTTCCAGTGCGCGATCAGCCGTGCCCGCTTCACCTGGTCGAGATAGACCATCAGCCCGGGGCTGACCGGCACCGGCCGAAGTTGGGCGCCGAGCAGTTCCTGCAGCGTGTTGGCGGTATTCTCGCCGGCGACTTCGGGGCTGACCGCCGGGATCTGCAGTTCGCGCGCCATGATCGTCTGGCCCTCCTTCGACATGAAGAAGGCGAGGTAGCGGCGGCCGAGTTCCGGCTCGGCGGCCGCCTGCGGCACCAGCCCGATGCGCGACATGACCACCGTATAGTCCTTCGGCAACACGATGCCGACATCGGGATGCCGCGAGGCCCAGTCTGCCGCATAGGAGCCGAGAATATTGTAACCGAGCACGAAGCGGCCGTCGGCGACGCGTTCGAGGATCGCCGAACTCGTCGAATAGAGCTTGACGCCCGCCGCGCCCATCGCCCCGATCACCGACCAGATGTCGCCGAACTGCTCCTGATCGCGCGCCATGAAGAGAAACCCGACGCCGGAACGCTCGATGTCGTAAGTGCTGATCCGGCCATAGACCGCGTTGCCCTTGCGCTTGAGATAATCGACGAGTTCGGCCCGCGAACTCGGCACCGGCTCATGCGCGAAGCTCGGCTTGTGATAGACGAAGACCGCCGGCTCGAAGGTCAGCGCATAGGCGGTATTGCGCCAGTTCGCCCATTTCGGCCATGCGGCGCTCATCGGCAGGTTGCTCACCTGCGCATATCCGTCGTTGGAAAGCTTCACCTGCAGGTCCATGGCCGAAGAAAAGGCAAAATCGGCCGTCTTCTTGCCGGCATCCGTCTCCTTGACGATCCGGTCGTAGATGTCGCCGGTCAGCATGTCCTCATATCTGACCGCAACGTCGGGATTGGCCCCCTGGAATCCGCGGATCATCGGCTGCGCCAGGGGCTCGTCGAGCGAAGAATAAACCGTCAGCACCGGCGCGTCGGCCTTGCCCGATTTCGCGGGATAGAAGGCCTGATCGGCGAGTGCAAAACCCGGCCAGAAGGCCAGCAGCAAGATGAATATTCTCCTCATGCCGCAACAATGCCCGAGCATGCCGGGAGGAGCAAGGGCGCAGGAACCAGGCGAAACCGCCTGTGTTATTGCAGCGGAGCGTGCGCAGATGCTTAGGGCGAATGCCAGGGCAACCGCCGAAAGAAAATCCCGCAGGAAAAAACACCCATTTGCCTCACAGCAAGTCACTTCTCACCATAAAGGATTATGGCTTAACGTCGACCTTCGCCCGTTTAGAGTATTGATGAAGATTGGCGACGATATAGGGTGCGCTTCCGCGTCAAAACGTCGAAACCGCCCGAATCTTCTATTCGGGGGACGACTCTACGCGACAAAAACTCTATAAAAAACTGGGACTAAACTGGGAAGATCCATGGGAGGGGTCATGGAACGACGACTGAGCGCTATTCTCGCCGCGGATGTCGTTGGCTACAGCCGACTGATGGGCATCGATGAATCAGGCACGCTGCAGGCGTTGAACCGCCATCGGTGCGAACTGGTCGACATTCGTATTTCGGACTACAAGGGCCGGATCGTCAAACTCACCGGCGACGGCATCCTGGCCGAGTTCCAGAGCGTCGTGAATGCGGTCGCCTGCGCCGCCGAAATCCAGCGCAGCATGTCGGCCCGCAACGAGAACGTCCCCAAGGACGAGCGCGTCGAATTCCGCATCGGCATCAATCTCGGCGACGTCGTGGTCGAAAACGGCGACATATTCGGCGATGGCGTCAACCTCGCCGCCAGACTCGAGCGCATCGCGGCGCCGGGCGGCATCGCCGTGTCAGGCTCGGTCCGCGATCAGGTCGGCTCGCGTCTCAATCTCGGCTTTGATTTCATCGGCGAGCACATGCTGAAGAACATCAAGCAGCCCGTTCAGGTCTACACCGTCAGCTTGGCGCCGCCCTCCTCCGCAAAGCTGGTCGCGCAGAACCGCAACACGTGCTTCATCGCCGTGCTGCCCTTCACCAATATGAGCGGCGATGCCGATCAGGATTATTTCTCCGACGGCATAACTGAAGACATCATCACCGACCTGTCGAAGATCTCGAGCCTGCACGTCGTGCCGCGCAACACGATCTTCACCTACAAGGGCATATCGGTGAAGCTGAAACGGCTCGCGCAGGAACTCGGCGTGCGCTACGTGCTCGAAGGCAGTGTACGCATCTTCGGCAAACGCGTGCGCATCTCCGGCCAGCTGATCGACACCGCCAATGGCGACCATCTCTGGGCCGAGCGTTACGACCGCGACCTGACCGATATCTTCGCCATCCAGGACGAGATCACCCATGCGATCGTCGGCCAGCTGAAAGTGCGCCTGCTGCCGGAAGAGAAGAAGGCAATCGCCAACGAGCCGACGGCCAATGTCGAAGCCTATACTTACTATCTCAGGGGCCGCCAGCTCTCTCACACCTGGACGAAATCGTACCTGCAGCTTGCAAGACGCATGTTCTGCAAGGCGGTCGAGCTCGATCCGGATTACGCCCGCGCCTATGCCGGCATTGCCGATTGCGACGCTGCGATCCGCGATTGGGCACCCGACGATGTGCCGCTGAGGCGCATCCTTGATATGAGCGCCCGCGCCCTTCAGCTTGACCCCGATCTTCCCGAGGCCCACGCCTCGCACGGCCTGGCCCTGCATCAGAGCGGCTACGACGATCGGGCGGCGGCGGCCTTCGAACGTGCCTTGACGCTCGACCCGAACCTCTTCGAGGCAAATTTCCACTATGCCCGGTTCTTCTTCATGCGCGGCAACTTTGCCGAATCGGTCCAATATTTCACCCGCGCCGCTGAAATTCGCCCCGACGACTACGTCTCGCCCATCCATCTGATGGCCGCCTACCGCTCGCTCGGCCGCCTCGTCGATACGGAAAACTGGGCGCGCCTGGGCCTTCTGCGTGCCGAGCGCGCGCTGAACCTCAATCCGGAAAATTCCGGCCCGGCGCATCGTGGTGCGCTGGCGCTTGCCCATCTCGGCGATGCGGCAAGAGCACGCGACTGGGCCGCACGCGCAATCGCCATCGATCCGGAGGACATCGTCGCGCAGTATAATCTTGCCTGCGTCCACTCCGTCCTCGGCGACGTCGACCAGGCGATCGACCTGCTGGAGAAACTGCTGCCGAACAGCTCCGTCTATCACATCAAATGGTTCGACAACGATTCCGACCTCGACAACATCCGCGACGATCCTCGCTTCCAGAAACTGCTCGCCGCCGCGATGGTGCAGCGGGAACGGATGGAGAGAACCGGAAGCTGAAACCGGCTTTTTCGCCGCCGTTCACCCAACCTTTAAAATGGCTGTGACAAGCCTTCGTTCCCCCTGTAACTTCCTTTGAAAAACAGGGGGAACATCCGTGCGCATCCTGCTCACCGAAGACAATATCGCGCTGGCCGACGGCCTGTCGGCGATCTTGCGCGGCACGGGCCACGCTGTCGACGTCGTGCATGACGGAGCCTCCGCCAATGCCGTCATCGCAGCGGAAAATTTCGACCTCGTCATCCTCGACCTCAACCTGCCCGAAATGGACGGGCTGGACGTGCTGCGCGCCATGCGCGCCCGGCAGAACCAGGCGGCCGTCCTCATCCTGACGGCGCGCGGCACGCCGGAAGAACGCGTGAAGGGTCTCGATCTCGGTGCCGACGACTATCTGATCAAACCCTTCGACATATCAGAATTCGAGGCCCGTGTGCGCGTGCTTCTGCGCCGCCAGGCCGGGCTGCGTTCGGCGACCGTCGGCTTCGGCAGCATTTCCTTCGATCTCAACTCCCGCACCTTTTCATCAGGCGCCACACCGCTCGATATTCCCGCCCGCGAACTCGGCCTGCTCGAAATCCTGTTCATGCGGGCCGGCAAGGTCGTCGCCAAGGAGGCGATCATCCAGTCGCTGACGGCCTTCGACGACGACATTTCCTCGAATGCCATCGAGCAATATGTCAGCCGTCTGAGGAAGCGCCTCTCGCCCTACGGGCTGACGGTCAAGACCGCGCGCGGCATCGGCTATTATCTCGACAAGCTGCCCGAGGCCTCATGAAAGTCGCCTACTCTCTCAGGCGCCGGCTGCTCTTCTGGCTGCTTGTTTCCACAGCCGTCATCGGTACGCTGGCACTCGCCGATACCTATAGCGAGGCGGTCCAGACCTCCAACATCGTCTCCGACCGCGTCCTTGCCGGTTCGGCGCTCGCGATCGCCGAGCGCGTCGTCGTCGCCGAAGACGGCACGCTGCAGGTCGATATTCCCTATGTCGCGCTGGAAATGCTGACATCGGCGGCGCAGGACCGCGTCTTCTACCGCGTCGACGGCCCGCCGGGTCAGTTCATCACCGGTTACCAATCCCTGCCGGTCTTGAAAAACACGCCGGGCAATGCCGCCGCCTTCGCCGACGACACCTTTCGCGGCGAGCCGATCCGGATCGCGACGCTCGAACGTTCCGCCTCGACCGGCATCCGCTCCGTGCCCTTCGTGGTGACCGTCGCCGAAACCACCATCGCTCGGCGGCAATTGACGCAGGCGATCCTCGTGCGCTCGGCGCTGCGCCTCGCCTTCATGATCGCAGGTGCTGCCGTCATCGTCTGGATCTCGGTCACCGTCGCGCTCCGCCCGCTCTACAAGCTCGGCGACGCCATCGGCGAACGCAGCCCCGATGATCTTCATCCGATCGAAGAGACCGTGCCGAGCGAAGTCGAGCCGCTGGTCGATACGGTGAATTCCTTCATGGTGCGCCTGCAATCGGCGCTCGATGCGCTGCGCAATTTCACCGGCAATGCCAGCCACCAATTGCGCACGCCGCTGGCCATCATCCGCACCCAGCTTGCCCTTTCGGTCCGCGCCGCATCGCTGGACGAGGCCCAGGCGGCGGCGCTGAAGGGCGATCAGGCCGTGGCGCACGCCGAGCGCATCCTGGCCCAGCTTCTCCTGATGGCGAAGATCGACGCCGCCACCGCCAAGGAGGCGCTGACCGCTTCCGCCATCGATCTGGCCGCCATCGCCCAGGAAATCACCGGCGAGCAGATCCCGGCAGCCGCCAGTGCCGGCATCGATCTCGGCTTCGAGGGCGAGAGCCCGGCAATGATCCGCGCCGAGCCGCTGCTCATCGGCGAAATGCTGCGAAACCTTGCCGGCAATGCCATCGCCTATGCCGGCAAGGGGGCGGAGGTCACCGTCCGCATCATCGCCGCCCCTGAGACGATCCGCCTCGAAGTCGAGGACAATGGCCCCGGCATTCCGCGCGAGAAGCTGGAGGCGGTGCGCCGGCGTTTCTCCCGCGGCAATGATTCCGGCGCGCCCGGCGCCGGGCTCGGCCTGCCGATCGTCGAAGAAATCGCCAATCTTTTCAACGCCGTCCTGACGCTCGAACCGGGCACCGGCGGCAGCGGCCTGAAGGCGGCGGTGACCTTCGCCAGGGCGGCGTAAAAGCCGCCGAATCCCAGCCGTTCCGGCCTTGCTTTCTTTCGCTGCATTGCACACACTGGTGCCGGGAACAGCAAGCCGCACAACGATGCGCGCCGGACAAAAAAGAGAAATATGTCGATCAAAGCCAGCATCTATCATCTGACGCACTATACCTATGACAAACCGGTCCGCCTCGGCCCACAGATCATCCGGTTGAAACCGGCCTCGCATTCGAAGACGAGGGTGCTCAGCCACTCGCTGAAAGTCACGCCCTCCAATCACTTCGTCAATCTGCAGCAGGACCCTTACGGCAACTATCTCGCCCGCTACGTCTTCCCGGACCCCGTCACCGAGTTCAAGATCGAGGTCGACCTCGTCGCCGACATGACGGTCTACAATCCCTTCGACTTCTTCATCGAGGAAGAGGCGACCAAATGGCCCTTCGATTATCCTGAAACGATCCGCGAGGATCTGTCGATCTACATGACGCCGGAGCCGGCCGGCCCGCGCCTCAAGGCGCTGCTGCCCACACTCGATTGGTCGCCAGACCAGCCGACCATCGATATGGTCGTCGGTTTGAACGCCCGACTGCAGCGACAGATCGGCTATGTCATCCGCATGGAAGCCGGCGTGCAGACGCCGGAGGAGACGCTGGAAAACGCCAAGGGCTCCTGCCGCGACACCAGCTGGCTGCTTGTCCAGATCCTGCGCCATCTCGGCCTCGCCGCCCGCTTCGTCTCGGGTTACCTCATCCAGCTGACGCCTGACCTGAAGGCGCTCGACGGCCCCTCCGGCACCGAAGTCGATTTCACCGACCTGCATGCCTGGGCCGAAGTCTATCTGCCGGGCGCGGGCTGGGTCGGCCTCGATCCGACCTCCGGCCTCTTGACCGGCGAAAGCCATATTCCGCTTGCCGCCACGCCGCATTACCGCAACGCCGCCCCGATCTCCGGCGGTTATTTCGGCGAGGCCGAGACCGAATTCGCCTTCGACATGAAGGTTTCGCGCGTCGCCGAACATCCGCGCATTACCAAGCCCTTCTCCGATGACAGCTGGAACGAGCTCAACGAGCTCGGCGAGAAGATCGACCGCATCCTCGAAGCCGAGGACGTGCGCCTCACCATGGGCGGCGAACCGACCTTCGTTTCCATCGACGATTTCCAGTCGGCCGAATGGAACACCGAGGCCGTCGGCCCGACCAAGCGCGAGAAGGCGGATATGCTCATCCGCCGGCTTCGCAGCCGCTTCGCGCCTGACGGTTTCCTGCATTACGGTCAGGGCAAATGGTATCCGGGCGAAAGCCTGCCGCGCTGGACCTTCTCGCTCTACTGGCGCAAGGACGGCCTGCCGATCTGGTCCGACGACAATCTCGTCGCCACCGAGGGCCGCAACTATGAGGCTACCGAGGATGATGCCGGCCGGCTGCTGACGGCAATTGCCGGCGAGCTCGACATTTCTCCGGAGTATGTCGCACCCGCTTTCGAAGATCCCGCCGAATGGCTGGTCAAGGAAGCGAACCTGCCGGAGAATGTCGACCCTGCGAATTCCAAGCTCAAGGATGCCGAGGAGCGCAGCCGCATCGCCCGCGTCTTCGATCGCGGCCTGACCCGCCCGACCGGCTACATCTTGCCTGTCCAGGCCTGGAACGCGCGCGCCAGCGGCCGCACGTGGACGAGCGAGAAATGGTCGACGCGGCGCGGCCGCATCTTCCTCGTGCCAGGAGACAGCCCGGTCGGCTACCGCCTGCCGCTCAATTCGCTCGCCTATATCCCGCCGTCGCAATATCCCTATATCAACCCGCTCGATCCCTTCGTCGAACGGCCCGAACTGCCGGATTTCGCGGGGGATAACGGGCGTCCGCTGCAGGCCGCCCACTTCCAGCCCTTCACCGGCCAGCGGCCGGCCGCACAGCAATCATTGAACGAGATCGGCGGCGCCGTCCGCACCGCGCTCTCCGTCGAACCGCGCGACGGCCGCCTCTGCGTCTTCATGCCGCCGACGGAAACGCTGGAAGATTATCTCGATCTCATCGCCTCGACCGAGCGCGCGGCCGCGGCCCTCGGCCTTGCCGTCCATATCGAAGGTTATCCGCCGCCGCAGGACGAACGTATCAACGTCATCCGCGTCGCGCCCGACCCCGGCGTCATCGAGGTCAACATCCATCCGTCCTCGACATGGCAGGAAACCGTCGACATCACCACCGCCATCTATGAGGAGGCTCGCCAGAGCCGCCTCGGCGCCGACAAGTTCATGATCGACGGCCGCCACACCGGCACGGGCGGCGGCAACCATGTCGTCGTCGGCGGCAGCAATCCGAACAACAGTCCCTTCCTGCGCCGCCCGGATCTCTTGAAGAGCCTGGTGCTGCACTGGCAGCGCCACCCCTCGCTCTCCTATCTCTTCTCCGGCCTGTTCATCGGCCCGACCAGCCAGGCGCCGCGCATCGACGAGGCCCGCCATGACAGCCTCTACGAGCTGGAGATCGCCATGGCGCAGATCGCCGCCCCCGGCCGCGGCCAGCCGCCGCTGCCCTGGCTCGTCGACCGCCTGTTCCGCAACCTGCTGATCGATGTGACCGGCAATACCCATCGCGCCGAAATCTGCATCGACAAACTCTTCTCCCCCGATGGCCCGACGGGCCGCCTCGGCCTCGTGGAGTTCCGCGGTTTCGAAATGCCGCCGAACGCCCGCATGTCGCTCGCCCAGCAATTGCTGGTGCGTGCGCTGATTACCCGTTTCTGGATGAACCCCGCCGACGGCAAGTTCGTGCGCTGGGGAACGTCGCTGCACGATCGCTTCATGCTGCCGCATTATGTCTGGGCTGATTTCCTCGACGTGCTGGCGGACCTGCGCGAAAACGGCTTCGATCTCAGCCCGGAATGGTTCAAGGCGCAGCTCGAATTCCGCTTTCCGTTCTGCGGCGAGGTCGAATATGAAGGCTCGAAGCTGGAGCTTCGGCAAGCGCTGGAACCCTGGCATGTCATGGGCGAGCAGGGCGCGATCGGCGGCACGGTGCGTTATGTCGATTCGTCCGTCGAGCGCCTGCAGGTTCGCCTCGAAACCAGCAACGCCTCCCGCTATACCGTGACCTGCAACGGCCGCACCCTGCCGCTGACACCGACCGGCACATCGGGCGTGTCGGTCGCCGGCGTCCGCTACAAGGCATGGCAGCCGGCTTCCGGCCTGCATCCGGTGCTTCCGATCAACACACCTTTGACTTTTGACATTTATGATACATGGTCGAAGCGTTCGATCGGCGGCTGCATCTATCATGTTGCCCATCCGGGCGGCCGGACCTATGACACCTTCCCGGTCAACGGCAACGAGGCGGAAGCAAGGCGGCTCGCCCGGTTCGAGCCGTGGGGGCATACGGCAGGCGGTTATATCCCGCGCGCCGAGACGGGTTCGCCGGAATTCCCGCTGACGCTGGATCTGAGGCGGCCCGCGGGCATTTGAGGCCGAGGGGCAGGGCTTGGGTTTTGATGGGTAAGAGACCGGCAGTGGAGCGCAGGGAGGAGGCTGAAGGCAGCATCGGCAAGGATGCGGCCTTCGATTATGCGCCGCTTCCCGGCATCGCCGACGAAATGGTCGACAACAAGGGCGTGGTCCGCCCAGTCTGGCAGCGTTTCCTCTCGCATCTCGGCGCAATGCCGGATCTCGCCGAGCGTTTCGCCCGCGCCGACCGCTACCTCAGGGATGCCGGCGTCTTCTATCGCGCCTATGGCAGCAAGGGTACCGGCGAACGCGCCTGGCCGATCTCGCATATCCCGGTGCTCATCGACGAGCGCGAATGGCAGGCGCTCTCGGCCGGCCTCGTCCAGCGCGCCGACCTCCTGGAGGCGATCATCGCCGATATCTACGGCGAGAACCGGCTGGTGGAGGAAGGTTTCCTGCCGCCGGCGCTGATTGCCGCCAATCCTGAATTCCAGCGCCCGCTCGCCGGCATCCGGCCGGCATCCGGCCACTATCTGCATTTCTGCGCCTTCGAGATCGGCCGCGGCCCCGACGGCAACTGGTGGGTGCTGGCAGACCGCACCCAGGCCCCATCCGGCGCCGGCTTCGCGCTGGAAAACCGTGTGGCGACGACCCGCGCCTTCTCCGACATCTACGCCGAGACCCCGGTCCACCGCCTTGCCTCTTTCTTCGGCGCCTTCCGCGACGCGCTGCAGGACATGAAACATTCGGGCGACGACCGCATCGCCGTGTTGACGCCAGGCCCGGCCAACGAGACCTATTACGAACACGCCTATATCGCCCGCTATCTCGGCTTCATGCTGCTCGAGGGCGAGGATCTCACCGTCGTCAAGGGCCGCGTCATGGTTCGCACCGTCGCCGGCCTGAAGCCGATCGGCGTGCTCTGGCGCCGTCTCGATTCAGCCTTTGCCGACCCGCTGGAGCTGAACCAGAATTCGCATATCGGCACGCCCGGCCTCGTGGAGGCGTTGCGCGCCGAAAGCGTCACCATCGTCAACGCGCTCGGCACCGGCATTCTCGAGACCCGGGCGCTTCTGGCCTTCATGCCGACCATCTGCCGGCATCTCTTGGGGCAGGACCTGAAACTGCCCTCGATCGCCACCTGGTGGTGCGGCCAGAAGGAAGAGCGCGAACAGGTCTCCGAGAATATCGAGAAAATGGTGATCGGCCCGGCCTATTCCCGCGCCCCCTTCTTCGACGACAACGGCGAATCCGTGCTCGGCTCGTCGCTGCGCGCGACCGCCAAGGATTCCATTGCCGACTGGCTGCACTCGGACGGCCCGAAACTTGTGGGACAGGAGGTCGTCACGCTCTCGACGACGCCGGCCTGGGTGGACGGCAAGCTGGTGCCGCGGCCGATGTCGCTGCGCGTCTTCGCCGCCCGCACGGCGAACGGCTGGCAGATCATGCCCGGCGGCTTTGCCCGCATCGGCTCCGGCGCCGACGTCGCGGCAATCGCCATGCAGTCGGGTGGCGCGGCCGCCGACGTCTGGATCGTCAGCGACAAGCCGGTCGAGCGTCACACGCTGCTGCCGGCCGAAGGCAGCTTCACCCGCAACATGCCGGGCAGCCTGCCGAGCCGGGCGGCCGACAATCTGTTCTGGCTCGGCCGCTACATCGAACGCGCCGAAGGCGCGCTGCGCATCCTGCGCGCCTGGCATGCGCGTTTTGCCGAAGCCGCCGATCCGAGCCAGCCGCTGCTTGCCGACGTCTCCGCCTATCTCGCCGCCGTCGATATCGATACCGCCGAGCCCGTGCCGGAAACGCTATTGCGCAACATCGACAGCGCCGTTTATTCGGCGAGCAATATCCGCGACCGCTTCTCGCCGGACGGCTGGCTGGCGCTCAACGATCTCGCCAAGACCGCTCGCCGCTTCCACGTCACCGTCTCCGCCGGCGATGACGCCAGCCATGCGATGACGATCCTCTTGCGCAAGCTCGCGGGCTTTGCCGGCCTCGTGCACGAGAACATGTACCGCTTTATGGGCTGGCGCTTCCTCTCGCTCGGCCGCTATATCGAGCGCGGCCTGCACATGACCCGCCTGCTCGGCCACATGTCCGGCCCGGAAGCGCCCGACGGCGCCCTCGACATGCTGCTGGAGATCGGCGACAGCGTCATGACTCATCGCCGCCGCTACAACGTCAACACGGCGCGGCTGACGGTGACCGACCTGCTGGCGCTCGACCCCCTCAACCCGCGCTCGGTCCTCTTCCAGGTCAACGAGATCCATCACGAGGTCGAGCAATTGCCGAATGCCCTGATCAACGGCCAGATGTCGCCCTTCTACCGCGAGGCGATGCGGCTGCATTCCGGCCTGGCGGTGATGACGCCGGAGGGCATGGGCGCCGACGTTTACCAGCGGCTCGAACGCGAATTGGAGCAGCTTTCCGATCTGCTCGCCCAGACCTATCTCGGGTGACGCCGTGCTCTACGATCTTTCGCTCCGCATGGGTTACAGCTACGACGTGCCGGCCTCCGGCGCCCGCCACATCATGCGGCTGATGCCGCTGTCGCTCACCAACCGGCAGCGCCTGGTCGCCGGCTCGATCACCATTTCGCCGACGCCGGACGAGCAGTCGCATTTCGTCGACTTCTTCAGCCATCCCGCCACCTCCTTCATGCTGCGCGCGCCGCACGAGGCGCTCGACATTCGCATGCAGGCCCGCGTGCAGGTGGACAGCCAGCCGATCGCCGCCGATTTCTCGCCGCTGCTTGCCGATCTGCCGGCGGAGATATCGGGCGTCTGGTCGCTGGCGCCGGATTCGCCGCATCACTTCCTCGGCGACAGCCCGCGGCTGACGCAGGCGCGTGAGATCGCCGATTATGCGCGAAGCTGCGCCACTCCCCAGCTGACTGCCATGCAGATCTCCCATGCGCTCTGCGCCCGCATCAACAAGGACTTCACCTACGATCCCGATGCCACGACAGTGGACACGACGCCGATCGAGGCATTCAAACTGAAGCGCGGCGTCTGCCAGGATTTCACCCACATCATGATCCTGGCGCTCCGCAGCCTCGGCATTCCCGCCGGCTACGTCTCCGGCTTCCTGCGCACCATCCCGCCGCCCGGCAAGGAGCGGCTGGAAGGGGCGGACGCCATGCATGCCTGGGTGCGGGTCTGGTGCGGCGAGACGATCGGCTGGATCGAACTCGATCCGACCAACAACATCCCCGCCGGCACCGACCATATCGTCGTCGCCTATGGCCGGGACTATTCCGACGTCGTGCCCGTCATCGGCGTGCTGAAAAGCTATGGCGGCCAGCGCGCCGTCCAGGCGGTCGATGTGATCCCGCTGAAATAATCCCAAAACTGGAAAAATTGACGGATTCGTTAAAATTCTATTGATGCCGTAAGGGCGGCGTAAAGAAGCAGCGTGCGTAAATCACCTCACAGGGTTTCCAGTTGGGTGAACATGATGAGCACCTCGTTTTTGCGTCCCTGCCTGCGTCGCATGTTCAGCGATCGAGGCGGTAATTTCGGTATTATGACGGCTATCCTGCTGCCCGTTCTTTTCGGTGCTGCCGGCTTAGCGATCGACTACTCGAACATGGCGCTGTCGAAGCGCGAGTTGCAGGAAGCGACGGACTCGGCGGCTCTCGCCGCAGCGACCGCGCTTGCCAATGAGAAGACCGACGAGGCCGGCGCAAAAAACCTTGCGAAAGATTTTGTCGCCGGACAGATGGCACAGGTTCTTGCGAAGAATTCAATTCAAGGCTCGATCAAGGATACAACGGACGTCAACGTCACGACCACGGCGAATGGCACAAAAAGCAAGATCTTCAAGGTCGATGTCAACACCTCCTTCGACCTCCCGCTCAGTCCTCTGATGCGCGTCTTTGGTATGGCGACGCATACGATCAGCGCGACAAGCACCGGCGAGAACGGCCAGACCGATACACAGGGGGCACTCTCGATGTATCTGGTCCTCGACCGCTCCGGTTCGATGTCTTTCATAACCGATCAGAAGAAAACGAAGCCGTCGAAATGTGACAACTACACACAAGGCAGTTGGCCGGATCCGGACAAAGATTTAAGGTCCTATTGCTATATCCGCAAGATCGAGGCATTGCAGACAGCCGCTGCCGGGCTTTTCACTGAACTTAACAAAGCTGATCCACAAAGCGAACTCGTACGTGTCGGCGCCGTCTCCTATACGGACAAACAACAGACGGCCAAAGCGATCAATTGGGGCACCGCGGACGCCGCGAGCTACGTTTCGGCTCTCCCTTATTTGCCGACCGGCGGCACAGATGCGAGTGATGCCCTCGATACAGCTTACAAGGCTCTGAAGTCCTCGACCGATGGCACCGATACCGAGACCCAGAAGCACAAATCCAAGAATCACGACAGTTTCCAACGATATATTATTCTGATGACCGACGGTGAAATGACGGGCAACAGCGGTTCGTGGAGCAGTTCGCTTGACAAGGAAGTCCGCGATCTCTGCACTCTGGTAAAAGGTGATGGCATTACCATCTTCAGCATTGCCTTCATGGCCCCGCAGAAGGGTAAGGATCTGCTGCAGGCCTGTGCAAGCAGTCCCGCCAATTATTATGCTCCCGACAATATGGCCAAACTGGTTGAAGATTTCGGCGACATCGCCGCAAAGGCTACAAGCTCGATTACCCGCCTGACGAACTAAGTCACGAAATCGGCTGTGAGAGACCACAAGAAAAGCCGCGCCGGAACAAACCGGCGCGGCTTTTCGTTATCGCTAGCCCGCGCATCAGATCGGGAAAAGCGATTGGAATCAAGCCCCTCCGATGATGTGAATATGGAGGTTTCGCAAATTTTTCGTTTGTCCAAATCCTTTGTTGCAAGTGCTTCCTAACGATGCATAAACTGTGGTCAGTGCAAGCGACAAATCGATTAAATCAGGCATAACACCCTGAAACCAAATTAAAATTGGCGAGATCTGACCATGAACACCGTTTCCAAGCCGGTTATCCCCTCTCCCGCTCCCCGCAGTTCAAGGCCGGAAATTCTCGCAGAGGAAATCATCGAACGCCTGACCTACCGCATCGGCAAGGACGCCAAGGTGGCCAAGCCGCATGACTGGCTGACCGCGACGATCCTGGTGGTGCGCGACCGCATCATCGACAAGTGGATGGCTTCCACCCGCGAAGTCTATGCGACCGGCGCCAAACGCGTCTATTATCTCTCGCTCGAATTCCTGATCGGCCGCCTGATGCGCGACGCCGTCTCCAATCTCGGCCTGATGGAAGAGGTGCGCGATGCGCTGACCTCGCTCGGCGTCGATATCAACGTCATTGCCGGCCTGGAGCCGGATGCCGCACTCGGCAACGGCGGCCTCGGGCGTCTCGCCGCCTGTTTCATGGAGAGCATGGCGACGGTCGACGTTCCGGCCTATGGCTACGGCATCCGCTATGTCCACGGCCTCTTCCGCCAGCAGTTGGCCGACGGCTGGCAGGTGGAGCTGCCGGAAAACTGGCTGGCGCACGGCAATCCCTGGGAGTTCGAGCGCCGCGAGAGCGCCTATGAAATCGGCTTCGGCGGCGCCGTCGAATTCATCACCACCCATGACGACCAGCCGCGCTACGTTTGGAAGCCGGCCGAGCGCGTCATCGCCGCCGCCTTCGACACCCCGGTCGTCGGCTGGCGCGGCAAGCGCGTCAACACGCTGCGCCTCTGGTCGGCGCAGCCGATCGACCCGATCCTGCTCGACGCCTTCAACGCCGGCGATCACATCGGCGCACTGCGCGAAAGCAACAAGGCCGAAAGCCTGACCCGCGTCCTCTATCCCGCCGATGCCACCCCCGCCGGCCAGGAACTGCGCCTGCGCCAGGAATTCTTCTTCTCGTCGGCCTCGCTGCAGGACATTCTGCGCCGCCACCTGCAGCAATATGACGATTTCACCTCGCTGCCCGATAAGGTGGCCATTCAGCTGAACGACACCCATCCGGCCGTCTCCGTCGCCGAACTCGTGCGCTTGCTCTGCGATGTGCACGGCATGGATTTCGGCCAGGCCTGGGATATCACCCGCCGCACATTCTCCTACACCAACCATACGCTTCTGCCGGAGGCGCTGGAAAGCTGGCCGGTGCCGCTCTTCGAGCGCCTGCTGCCGCGCCACATGCAGATCGTCTATGCGATCAACGCCAAGATCCTGCTCGACGCCCGCAAGAGCAAGAACTTCTCCGACAGCGAAATCCGCTCGATCTCGCTGATCGAGGAAAGCGGCGACCGCCGCGTGCGCATGGGCAACCTCGCCTTCATCGGTTCGCATTCGATCAATGGCGTCTCGGCGCTGCATACCGACCTCATGAAGGTCACTGTCTTTGCCGACCTGCACAAGCTCTATCCCGACCGCATCAACAACAAGACCAACGGCATTACCCCGCGCCGCTGGCTGCAGCAGTGCAATCCCGGCCTAACCGACCTGATCCGCGAAGCGATCGGCGAAGAATTCCTGGATGATGCCGAGAAGCTGCGCCCGCTCGAGGCCCATGCTTCCGATCCGAGCTTTCAGCAGAAATTCGCCGCGGTGAAGCGGGCCAACAAGGTGG
This sequence comes from Rhizobium sp. J15, assembly GCF_002531825.1. Taxonomy (GTDB): domain Bacteria; phylum Pseudomonadota; class Alphaproteobacteria; order Rhizobiales; family Rhizobiaceae; genus Rhizobium. Next base: position 67,209 of record NZ_NWSX01000009.1, read on the forward strand.
CTCTTTCCAATCTCGTCGCCAGCCGCATGGGTGTGAAGCTCGATCCCTCGGCCATGTTCGACATCCAGATCAAGCGCATTCACGAATACAAGCGCCAGCTTCTGAACATCATCGAAGCCGTCGCTCTCTATGACCAGATCCGCTCGCATCCGGAGCTCGATTGGGTGCCGCGCGTCAAACTCTTCGCCGGCAAGGCGGCGCCGAGCTACTACAACGCCAAGCTGATCATCAAGCTCATCAACGACGTCGCCCGCACCATCAACAACGACCCGTCGGTGCGCGGCCTGTTGAAGGTCGTCTTCGTGCCGAACTACAACGTCTCGCTTGCCGAAGTCATGGTTCCGGCCGCCGACCTCTCTGAGCAGATCTCGACCGCCGGCATGGAAGCATCCGGCACCGGCAACATGAAGTTCGGCTTGAACGGCGCGCTGACGATCGGCACGCTCGACGGCGCCAATGTCGAGATGCGCGACAATGTCGGCGAGGACAACATCGTCATCTTCGGCCTGAGAGCCGACGAGGTCTCGAAGGTCCGCAGCGACGGCCACAATCCCCGCGCCATCATCGAAGGATCGCGCGAACTCTCGCAGGCGCTCTCGGCCATCGGCTCGGGCGTCTTCTCGCCGGATGACCGCAACCGCTATACGGCGCTGATCGACGGCATCTATTCGCATGACTGGTTCATGGTCGCGGCCGATTTCGACGCCTATGCCCAGGCCCAGCGCGACGTCGACCAGATCTGGACCAACCAGTCCGCCTGGTACACCAAGACGATCAACAATACGGCGCGGATGGGCTGGTTCTCCTCCGACCGCACAATCAGGCAATATGCAGACGAAATCTGGAGAGCCGGATGAAAACGCCGAAAAAAGTCCCTGAAGTACAGCTTACCTGGGAAATTTCGGCAGATGAAATCACGGCGATCCTTGCAGGCTCGCACTCCAATCCCTTTGCCGTCCTAGGTGTGCACCAGGCCGGCGACGCTTTCGTCGCCCGCTGCTTCATCCCGGGTGCGGAGGAAGTGACCGCCATGACGCTCGACGGCAGCGTCATCGGCGAATTGAAACAGCTTCATGGCGACGGCTTCTTCGCCGGGCCGGTTTCGCTGACCAAGCTCCAGCCGGTGCGCTACCGCGCCCGGCGCGGCGATGCCGAATGGGCGGTGACCGACCCCTACAGCTTCGGCCCGGTGCTCGGACCGATGGACGATTACTTCGCCCGCGAAGGCTCGCATCTGCGCCTGTTCGACAAGATGGGCGCGCACCGCATCAAGCATGACGGCGCGCAGGGCATCCACTTCGCCGTCTGGGCGCCGAATGCGCAGCGCGTCTCGGTCGTCGGCGATTTCAACAATTGGGACGGCCGCCGCCACGTCATGCGCTTCCGCGCCGACAGCGGCATCTGGGAAATCTTCGCTCCGGATATCCCGCTCGGGGTTGCCTATAAATTCGAAATCCGCGGCCATGACGGCGTGCTGCTGCCGCTGAAGGCCGATCCATTCGCCCGCCGCAGCGAACTGAGGCCGAAGACAGCCTCCCTCGCCGCCGCCGAGCTGGAGCAGGTCTGGGAGGACGAAGCCCATGTGAAGCATTGGCGGGAGACCGACAAGCGCCGCCAGCCGATCTCGATCTACGAGGTGCATGCCGGCTCCTGGCAGCGCCGGCAGGACGGCACGATGCTCTCCTGGGACGAACTCGCCTCCAGTCTCATCCCCTATTGCGTCGACATGGGTTTCACCCATATCGAATTCCTGCCGATCACCGAGCATCCCTACGACCCCTCCTGGGGTTACCAGACGACCGGCCTCTACGCGCCAACCGCCCGCTTCGGCGAGCCGGAGGGCTTCGCCCGTTTCGTCAACGGCTGCCACAAGGTCGGCATCGGCGTCATCCTCGACTGGGTGCCGGCGCATTTCCCGACCGACGAGCACGGCCTCGGCTGGTTCGACGGCACGGCGCTCTACGAGCATGAAGACCCGCGCAAGGGCTTCCACCCCGACTGGAACACCGCGATCTACAATTTCGGCCGCACCGAGGTCGTCTCCTATCTCGTCAACAACGCCCTCTACTGGGCCGAGAAGTTCCATCTCGACGGCCTGCGCGTCGATGCCGTCGCCTCGATGCTCTATCTCGATTATTCCCGCAAGCACGGCGAATGGATCCCGAACGAGTATGGCGGCAACGAGAACCTGGAAGCCGTCCGCTTTCTGCAGGATCTCAACATCCGCATCTACGGCCAGCACCCCAATGTCATGACCATCGCCGAGGAATCGACCTCGTGGCCGAAGGTCTCGCAGCCGGTGCATGAAGGCGGCCTCGGCTTCGGCTTCAAGTGGAACATGGGCTTCATGCACGACACGCTGAGCTACATGAGCCGCGATCCCGTGCATCGAAAGCACCATCACAACGAGCTCACCTTCGGCCTGCTCTATGCCTATTCGGAAAATTTCGTCCTGCCGCTGTCGCATGACGAAGTCGTTCACGGAAAGGGCTCGTTGATCGCCAAGATGCCGGGCGACGACTGGCAGAAATTCGCCAATCTGCGCGCCTACTACGCCTATATGTGGGGCTATCCCGGCAAGAAGCTGTTGTTCATGGGCCAGGAATTCGCCCAGTGGGCCGAGTGGAGCGAGAACAAGTCGCTCGACTGGAACCTGCTTCAGTACCGCATGCACGAGGGCATGCGCCGCCTGGTGCGCGACCTCAATTTCACCTATCGCAGCAAACCGGCCCTGCATGCGCGCGATTGCGAGGGCGATGGTTTCGAATGGCTGGTGGCCGATGACGGCGAGAATTCCGTCTTCGCCTGGCTGCGCAAGGCGCCTGGCGAGAAGCCGGTCGCCGTCATCACCAATTTCACTCCCGTCTACCGCGAGAACTATTCGATACGCCTGCCCTCCGAGGGTCGCTGGCGGGAAATTCTGAACACCGATGCCGATATCTACGGCGGCAGCGGCAAGGGCAATGGCGGGCGCGTGCAGGCCGTCAATGCCGGCGGCGACATCACCTGCTCGATTACGCTGCCGCCTTTGGCAACGATCATGCTTGAACCTGAAAATTAAGACTGGTGGGAGGAGAAAATGGTAGAAAAGCGTATTCAGCCACTTGCCCGCGATGCAATGGCCTATGTTCTGGCAGGCGGCAGGGGGAGCCGTCTCAAGGAACTCACCGACCGGCGCGCCAAGCCCGCCGTCTATTTCGGCGGCAAGGCCCGCATCATCGATTTCGCGCTGTCGAATGCGCTGAATTCGGGCATTCGCCGCATCGGCGTCGCGACGCAGTACAAGGCGCATTCACTGATCCGCCACATGCAGCGCGGCTGGAACTTCTTCCGCCCGGAACGAAACGAAAGCTTCGACATCCTGCCCGCCTCGCAGCGCGTTTCCGAAACGCAATGGTATGAAGGCACCGCCGACGCCGTTTATCAGAACATCGATATCATCGAGGACTACGGCGTCGAATACATGGTCATCCTCGCCGGCGACCATGTCTACAAGATGGACTATGAATACATGCTCCAGCAGCATGTCGATTCCGGCGCGGACGTGACGATCGGCTGCCTGGAAGTGCCGCGCATGGAAGCGGTGGGGTTCGGCGTCATGCATGTCAACGAGAAGGACGAGATCAAGGCCTTCGTCGAAAAGCCGGCCAATCCGCCCGGTATTCCCGACAAGCCGGATTTCGCGCTCGCTTCGATGGGCATTTACGTCTTCCGCACGAAATTCCTGCTCGACGCGCTGCGCCGCGATGCAGCCGACCCGAATTCGAGCCGCGACTTCGGCAAGGACATCATCCCCTATATCGTCCAGCACGGTAAGGCGGTCGCCCACCGCTTCGCCAAGTCCTGCGTCCGCTCCGATTTCGAGCACGAGCCCTACTGGCGCGACGTCGGAACGATCGATGCCTACTGGCAGGCCAATATCGACCTGACGGCGATCGTGCCGGAGCTCGACATCTACGACAAGTCCTGGCCGATCTGGACCTATGCGGAGATCACGCCGCCGGCAAAATTCGTCCACGACGACGAGGACCGCCGTGGCTCGGCCACCTCCTCCGTCGTGTCAGGCGACTGCATCATCTCAGGCGCCATGCTCAACAAGAGCCTGCTTTTCACCGGTGTCAGGGCCAACTCCTTTTCCAAGCTGGAAGGGGCGGTCATCCTGCCAAACGTGAAGATCGGACGGCGCGCACAGCTCAAGAACGTGGTGATCGACCATGGTGTCGTCATTCCCGAAGGCTTGGTCGTCGGCGAGGATCCGGAATTCGACGCCAAGCGCTTCCGGCGGACGGAAAGCGGCATCTGCCTGATCACGCAACCGATGATCGACAAGCTGGATATCTGACTTATGAAAGTTCTTTCGGTTTCGTCCGAAGTCTTCCCTCTGATCAAGACAGGGGGCCTGGCCGATGTGTCAGGCGCCCTGCCCATTGCCCTGAAAGCCTTCGGGGTCGAAACCAAGACCCTTCTGCCCGGCTATCCCGCCGTCATGAAGGTCATTCGCGATCCCGTCGCCAAACTGGAATTCCCCGATCTGCTCGGAGAAAAGGCGACCGTGCTGGAGGTTCAGCACGAGGGCCTCGACCTGCTCGTCCTCGATGCGCCGGCCTATTACGACAGGCCGGGCGGTCCCTATCTCGACCCGCTCGGCAAGGATTATCCAGACAACTGGCGCCGTTTCGCCGCCCTGTCGCTCGCCGCTTCCGAAATCGCCGCCGGTCTTCTGCCCGGCTGGCGGCCGGATCTCGTCCACACCCATGACTGGCAGGCGGCGCTGACCTCGGTCTATATGCGCTACTACCCGACGCCTGAGCTGCCGAGCGTGCTGACCATCCACAATATCGCCTTCCAGGGGCAGTTCGGCCCCGAGATCTTCCCCGGCCTGCGCCTGCCCGGCCATGCCTTCGCCGTCGACGGCCTCGAATATTACGGCACCATCGGCTATCTCAAAGGCGGCCTGCAAACCGCCCATGCGATCACCACGGTCAGCCCCTCCTACGCCGATGAAATCCTGACGCCTGAATTCGGCATGGGGCTTGAAGGCGTCATCGCCAGCCGCGTCGACGATCTCTCCGGCATCGTCAATGGCATTGACACCGATATCTGGAACCCGGCAACCGATCCTGTCGTCCACACCCATTATGGCCCCACGACGCTGAAGAACCGCGAGGAGAACCGCCGCTCGATCGCCGAATTCTTCCATCTCGACGATGACGAGGCTCCGATCTTCTGCGTCATCAGCCGTCTCACTTGGCAGAAGGGCATGGACCTCGTCGCCAATGTCGCCGACGAGATCGTCGCCATGGGCGGCAAGCTCGTGGTGCTCGGCTCCGGCGAAGCCGCCCTCGAAGGCGCCCTGCTCGCCTCCGCCAGCCGCCATCCCGGCCGCATCGGCGTCTCGATCGGCTATAACGAGCCGATGTCGCATCTGATGCAGGCCGGCTGCGACGCGATCATCATCCCTTCGCGCTTCGAACCCTGCGGCCTGACCCAGCTTTACGGCCTGCGTTACGGCTGCGTGCCGATCGTTGCCCGCACCGGCGGGCTCAACGACACCGTGATCGACGCCAACCACGCCGCACTTGCGGCGAAAGTGGCAACAGGAATACAATTTGCCCCCATAACCGAAACGGGCATGCTACAGGCAATCCGCCGTGCGATGCATCTTTACGCGGACCGAAAACTCTGGACCCAATTGCAAAAGCAAGGCATGAAATCGGATGTCTCCTGGGAGAAGAGCGCCGAACGCTACGCTGCCCTCTATTCAAGCCTCGTCTCGAAAGGCATGTGACCTAAAATGATCAAGTCCGTTCCCACCACGCCCTATCTGGACCAGAAACCCGGCACGTCGGGCCTGCGCAAGAAGGTCCCGGTCTTCCAGCAGCCGAATTATGCGGAGAACTTCATCCAGTCGATTTTCGATTCGCTGGAAGGCTACCAGGGCAAATGCCTCGTCATCGGCGGCGACGGACGTTACTACAATCGCGAAGTCATCCAGAAGGCGGTGAAGATGGCCGCCGCCAACGGCTTCGGCAAGGTCATGGTCGGCAAGGGCGGCATTCTGTCGACGCCGGCCGCATCCCACATCATCCGCAAGTACAAGGCTTTCGGCGGCATCATTCTCTCCGCCAGCCACAATCCCGGCGGCCCGACCGAAGACTTCGGCATCAAGTACAACATCAACAATGGCGGCCCGGCACCGGAAAAGATCACCGACGCGATCTATGCGCGCTCCAAGACGATCGACAGCTACAAGATCGCCGATTTTGCCGACGTCAACCTCGACCGCATCGGCAAGGACGAGCTTCCCGGCGGCATGATCCTGTCGGTCATCGACCCGGTCGAGGACTATGCGGCGCTGATGGAAGAGCTGTTCGATTTCGGCGCCATCCGCAATCTGATCAGCCTCGGCTTCCGCATCGCCTTCGACGGCATGAGCGCCGTCACCGGCCCTTACGCGAAGGAAATCTTCGAAAACCGCCTTGGCGCTCCCTCCGGCTCGGTTCGCAACTTCATGCCGCTGCCGGATTTCGGCGGCCATCATCCCGACCCGAACCCGGTTCACTGCAAGGAACTGTTCGACGAGATGATGGGTGACGACGCGCCCGATTTCGGCGCCGCCTCCGATGGCGACGGCGACCGCAACCTCATCGTCGGCCGCGGCATCTTCGTAACACCCTCCGACAGCCTGGCGATCCTTGCCGCCAATGCCAACCTCGCTCCCGGCTATTCCGGCGGCCTTGCCGGCATCGCCCGGTCGATGCCGACATCGGGCGCTGCCGACCGCGTCGCCGAGAAACGCGGCATCGGCATGTACGAGACGCCGACCGGCTGGAAGTTCTTCGGCAACCTGCTCGACGCCGGCATGGCGACGATCTGCGGCGAGGAAAGCGCCGGCACCGGCTCCAATCACGTCCGCGAAAAGGACGGCCTCTGGGCCGTGCTGCTGTGGCTGAACATTCTTGCCGTGCGCGGCGAGAGTGTCGCCGATATCGTCACCCAGCACTGGCAGACCTACGGCCGCAACTACTATTCGCGCCACGATTACGAAGGCCTCGACACCGATGCGGCGAACGGCCTGATAGACAATCTCCGCAGCCAGCTTCCCACCCTGCCCGGCAAGACCTTCGGCACCCTGAAGGTCGAAAAGGCCGACGATTTCGCCTATCACGATCCGATCGACAAGTCGGTCAGCGAGCATCAGGGCATCCGCGTACTCTTCGAAGGCGGCTCCCGCGTCGTCTTCCGCCTCTCCGGCACCGGCACGTCTGGCGCAACCTTGCGTGTTTACATCGAGCGCTACGAGCCGGATTCGACTCGCCACAACATCGAGACGCAGGAAGCGCTCGCCGATCTGATCGCGGCCGCCGAAAGCATCGCCAGCATTCGTGAGCGCACGGGACGCGACGAGCCAACCGTGATCACCTGATCCGGGGGGAGCATGCAGGATAGCAATTCGGCGCGGGGCGCGATCGTCTTCGAGACCGGCGTCGAATTTGCCGTGTGGTCGCATGATGCCGCACAGATCGAGCTCTGCCTCTTCGAGGATGACGGCAACCGGGAATTCGCGTGCCTGCCGATGGTGCGCGACGGCGACCATATCCATCGCCTTTTCGTCGACGGCCTCAGGCAAGGCGCCCGCTACGGCTATCGCGCCGACGGCATCTATGCGCCCGACAATGGCCTCTGGTTCGATCCTTCCAAACTGCTGATCGACCCCTACGCCAAGGAGATCGACCGGCCATTCCGCTACGATCCCCGCCTCGGCATCTATGGCGAGGACAGCCAGGATCTGATGCCGAAGGCGATCGTCACCAGCGATACGCGCGCAGCGATCGGCAAGCCGCTCTTCAAACCGGGCGGCTTTATCTACGAAGTCGCGGTACGGCCCTTCACCATTCTCCACCCCGATGTGCCGGAAGCCGAGCGCGGCACCGTCGCAGCCCTTGCCCATCCCTCGGTCATCGCTTACCTGAAGCGGATCGGCGTCGATGCCGTCGAAATGATGCCGATCACCGCCTGGATCGACGAACGCCACCTGCCGCCGCTCGGCCTCACCAACGGCTGGGGCTACAATCCCGTCGGTCTGATGGCGCTCGATCCGAGGATCGTCCCGGGCGGCATGGCGGAGCTGCGCAAGACCGTCGCCACTCTCCATGCCGAAGGCATCGCGGTCATCCTCGATCTCGTCTTCAACCACACCGGCGAAAGCGACCGCTATGGCGCGACGCTGTCGCTGCGCGGCCTCGACAACCTGCATTATTACCGCCACGCCCAGAACAGCCCCGGCGAACTCGTCAACGACACCGGCACCGGCAATACCATCGCCTGCGATCATCCCGAGGTCAGGCGCCTCGTCATCGACAGCCTGCGCCATTTCGTGCTCAACTCAGGCGTCGATGGCTTCCGCTTCGATCTCGCCCCAGTGCTCGGCCGCACCGCGACCGGCTTCCAGCGCGACGGCGGAACGCTCGCTGCGATCCTTGCCGACGACGTGCTTGCCGACCGCATCATGATCGCGGAACCCTGGGATATCGGGCCTGACGGCTATCAGCTCGGCAATTTCCCTCCACCCTTCTTCGAATGGAACGACCGGGTTCGCGACGACCTGCGCTGCTACTGGCGCGGCGACCAGTGGAAGACCGGTTCGCTCGCCACCGCGCTCGCCGGCTCCTCAGACATCTTCTCCCGCAACGACGGCAGGGAGACGCGCAGCGTCAATTTCCTCGCCGCCCATGACGGCTTCACGCTGATCGACCTCGTCTCCTATGCCGGCAAGCACAATGACGCCAATGGCGAGCACAATCGGGACGGCCACAACGAGAACCACTCCTGGAATAACGGCGTCGAGGGCGAGACCCTCTATCCCTCGATCCGCAAGCGCCGGATAAACGACGTCATGGCGCTGATATCAACACTCTTTGCCACCCGTGGCAGCATCATGCTGACGGCAGGCGACGAGGGTGGCCGCAGCCAGCGCGGCAACAACAATGCCTATTGCCAGGACAACGAGATCACCTGGCTGGACTGGAAGGCGCTGAACGAGGATCTCGTCGCCCATACCGCCTTCGTCGCCGGGCTGCGCCGCCGCTTCACCGTCTTTTCCGAAACAAGCTTCCTTTCCGGCAACGGCGATGTCGAATGGATCTCGCTCTCCGGCGAACCGATGACCGTCGCCGAATGGGAGACGCCGTCGCTCTCAACCCTCGGCATGCTGCTCGCGACCGGCGACCGCTCCTCGCGCGGCAAAGAGACCCGGCTTGCCGTGCTCTTCAATCGTTCGGAGGACCGCCAGCTCTTCACACTTCCCGGCACTGGCGAACCGGGCTGGCGTCAATTGACGCCGGAGGGAGCGAAGAAAGCCGGCGCCCGCGTGACCGTGGAGCCACGCTCGGTCGCCTTTTTCATCGAAAAATGACCGCCTCCTCCCACGCATGCAAATCCTTGTCGCAATCGTCATAAATGCACGATAAGGCTTGGCCCAGCGGCTTTTCTCACGAGGAATTCATGGTCAAGGAAATTTCACTCTCCGACGTGCGGGGATTGATCGGCATGGAAACTGGCCTTTCGGATTGGATCACCGTCGATCAGACGATGATCGACGCCTTTGCGGGGGCAACCGACGACCACCAGTTCATTCATGTCGACCCTGAGCGCGCGGCCGCTGAGAGCCCCTTCGGCGGCACCATCGCCCATGGCTTCCTGACGCTGTCTCTGCTGTCGGCGATGAACTATAACTGCCTGCCGAAAGTGCGCGAGCAGACCATGGGCATCAACTACGGCTTCGATCGCGTCCGCTTCATGACGCCGGTCAAGAGCGGCGCCCGCGTCCGTGGCCGCTTCCTGCTCTCCGAAGCGCGCTTCCGCGGCGGCGGCATGCTGATGACCACTTATGACGTGACGATCGAGATCGAAAACGAGAAGAAGCCGGCGCTGACGGCAAGATGGATCACCATCATCCAGTTCGATCCGAAGGATCGTCCTGAGGACTTGTAGGCAAGCGCGGCTCTGTTCCAGCCGGATCCCGCACAGGCGCCACTCTATAACGAAAGCGGGGTCGCAACTGTCGTTCGCGACCCCGAAAGTATTATCTAGCTTTTAGGCAGCCGGGATTGGCAAGCTTCAATGCCCGGCATCTTCCGCTGCCTCGGCCAGCAGTCCGAAGACGAAATCGGAAAACGACCGCCAGCACTCCACCCGGAACGTATCCTCTTCCGTGCGCAGAAGCACGATTTCCGCCTTGCCGAAAATGGTCCGCGAGGCGGCGCCGACAGGGAAGGAGGCAAGCGAGAGATCCTGCGGGCAGCCGGCGGCAAGCGTAGTCTCTGCACCGGGTCCCGAGACGATGACCGCGATATTGCGGTGGGAAACGTCGGTTGCCGAATGCACGGCGCCGGCGCCGGAAAGCGCCGCCATCAGATCGGCGCCATCCTCGTCGATGACCAGCCACTCGTCCGGACCGATCCAGAGCACCGAGCGCGCACCAGCGCGGCTGGATGTTTTCGGGGCGGTCGGCACGGACAGGCCGAGAGCAGAGGAAATCGCGGCAAGCGATCCTGCCGGGGCGCGCAGCGCCACGCGGGTCGCGGCCGGTGCGACCGTCAGGCGCACGGTTGCGGAGCCGCCGAGACGGCCGGCCAAAGCCGGCTTGCGAATTGCGACATCAGCCATGGATGCGGCCTCCTTCCTTGTCAAAGAACACCAGATCCGTCACTTCGACGGCGATCGTCCGGTCCGGCATCGGCACATAGAGCGTTTCGCCCATCCGCGCCCGGCCGCCGGCGACCAGCGCGAAGGCGATCGACCGGCCGCAATTTTCCGACCAGTAGGACGAGGTGACGTGGCCGAGCATGGTCATCGGCTTCGGTTCGTTCGGGCTCGCGACGATCTGCGCACCCTCTTCAAGCACCAGCTTCGGATCCTTGGTAACGAGACCGACGAGCTGCTTGCGTCCCTCCTTGACGAGGTCCGGCCGCTGCAGTCCGCGAATGCCGACGAAGTCCTTCTTCTTCTTCGAAACAGCCCAGGCGACGCCCGCGTCGTCGGGGGTCACGGTCCCGTCGGTATCCTGGCCGACGATGATGTAGCCCTTCTCGGCGCGAAGAACGTGCATCGTCTCGGTGCCATAGACGCACGCGCCGAGCGGTTCGGCATTGGCCCAGACCGCTTCGAGCACCGACTGGCCGTAATCGGCCGGCACGTTGATTTCGAAACCGACTTCACCGGTGAAGGAGACGCGGAAGAGCCGCGCCGGCACGCCGCAGACCGTGCACTCGGCAACGCTCATATGCGGGAAGGCCTCGTTCGACAGGTCGAGTCCCTCGACCAGCGGTTCGACGATCTCGCGCGCCTTCGGCCCCTGCACGGCGATGACTGCCCATTGCTCGGTCACCGAGGTCAGCCATACCTTCAGATCGGGGAATTCCGTCTGCAGGTAGTCTTCCATGTGGTGGAGAACACGCGGCGCGCCGCCTGTCGTCGTCGTCACGTGGAAACGATCCTCCGCCAGGCGCCCGACGACGCCGTCGTCATAAACGAAACCGTCCTCGCGCGTCATGATGCCGTAGCGCGCCTTGCCGGGCTTCAGCGTGTCCCAGGCGTTGGTATAGATGAGATTGAGGAATTTGGCCGCATCCGGGCCTACCACCTCGATCTTGCCGAGCGTCGAGGCATCGAAGATACCTGCCGACTCGCGGGCCGTGCGGCATTCGCGCGCGACAGCCTGATGCATGGTCTCGCCCGCCTTGGGATAGAACCACGCACGCTTCCAGTTGCCGACATCCTCGAAGACCGCGCCGTGGGCTTCTTCCCAGTCGTGCAGCGGCGTCTTGCGCGTCGGATCGAACAGCTTTCCGCGCGAATGGCCGATCAGCGTACCGTAGGTCACCGGCGTATAGGGCGCGCGGAAGGTGGTGAGGCCGACCCGCGGGATTTCCTTGCCGAGCATTTCGGCGGCGATCGCCAGACCATGCATGTTGGAAAGCTTGCCCTGGTCCGAGGCCATGCCGTTGGTGGTGAAGCGCTTGATGTGCTCGATCGAGTGCATGCCCTCGCGCACGGCCAGGCGGATATCCTTGGCGCAGACATCGTGCTGGAAATCGATGAAGGCCTTGGCGTTCGTCTTCGGCCCGGCGCCTTCGGCAGCACCGATCATGCCGCCCGTCCAGTCATAGGGCTGCTCGGCCGAGATGGTGATTTTCCCGCCGCCCTTTTTGCCGGCGGCCTGCGCCATCAGTTCACCGGCGGCAAGCGATTCCTCGACCGTCCGCTGCAGATCGTCGGTGCCGTTGCAGGCGCCGACCGAGAGGCAGTCCTGCGCATAGGTGCCCGGCAGGAAGCGCTGGCTTTCGGCATCGAAGGCCACCTTGCCGCGCGATTGCGAGAACAGATGGACCGACGGCGTCCAGCCGGCCGAAACCAGGAGTGCATCGACCGCGATCTTGCGCTGCGAGCCGCCGCCGTTGCGCGCCACCGTCATCGACGAGATGCGCAGCCGCCCGGCCGTGTTGACAACCGATTGACCCACCAGAACATCGATGCCGAGCGCACGCGCCTCTGCCAGCACCGCCGCTCCCGGCGTCTGCCTGCAATCGACGATGGCGGCGATCGAAACGCCGGCACGCTTGAGATCGAAAGCCGCTTCATAGGCGGAATCATGCGCCGTGTAGACGCCGACATTGGTGCCGACGGCGACGCCGTAATGATTGAGATACATCCGCCCCGCCGAAGCCAGCATGATGCCCGGCCGGTCGTTGTTCGGAAATACCATGTGCCGTTCGATCGCGCCGTTGGCAAGGATCACCCGCTTGGCCCGGACCTGCCACAGCCGCTCGCGCGGCAGATCGTGGGAAGGCTTGGAGATATGATCGGTGACGCGTTCGGCGAGGGCGACGAAATTGTGGTTGTAATAGCCGAAGGCGGTCGTGCGGATGAGCACTTCGACATTGTCCATCGCCTTCAGCCGCGCCACGGTCTTCTGCGCCCAGGCGTAACCATCCTGACCGTCGATCGTCACGCCGGCGTCGTAGCGCAGCGCTCCACCCGCTTCCGCCTGCTCGTCGCAGAGGATCACCTTTGCACCGGTCTCGGCCGCGGCCAGCGCCGCCGAAAGTCCGGCAACACCGGCGCCGACCACCAGCACGTCGCAATGGGCGTAGCGGCTGGCGTAATGGTCCGGATCCTCCTCCGTCGGCGCGACGCCGAGGCCGGCGGCACGGCGGATGAACGGCTCATAGACGTGTTTCCAGGCGGCGCGCGGCCACATGAAGGTCTTGTAGTAGAAGCCGGCGGCGAAGAACGGCGACATCAGATTGTTGACCGCACCGACATCGTAGGCAAGCGAGGGCCAGCGGTTCTGCGACTGGACGATCATGCCGTCGAAGATTTCCTGCACCGTGGCGCGCACGTTCGGCTGCTTGCGCGCCTTGTCGCGGGCGACGTCGATCAGCGCGTTCGGCTCCTCGGCGCCGGCCGACAGAATGCCGCGGGCCCGGTGATACTTGAACGAACGGCCGACGAGGTGGATGCCGTTGGCGATCAGCGCCGAGGCGACGGTATCGCCCTCAAGCGCCATATAGCTCTTGCCGTCGAAGCTGAAACGCGCGGTCTTGGCCGGCGTCAGGCGCCCCTTCCCGGCGATACGATGTGCACCGCTCATTGCGCCTCTCCTTCCACGGCTTCATATGTCTCGACTGGCGCATGCTGCTCGGCTTCGGCGCCGATCCGCGGCTTCGGCTCGCCCGCCTTGTAGGTCATGACGAACTGGTCGCTGACCGTATCGCGCGCCGCATTGAAGAAGCGTCCGCAGCCATGAATATGGCGCCAGCGTTCGAAGATCAGCCCCTTCGGGTTCTCGCGCAGAAAGAAATAAGTCTCGAATTCCTCGTCCGAAATCGAAGCGATATCGGCAGGCCGCACGATGTGGGCGTCACCCGCGCCGCGGAATTCGAGCTCGGAACGCTCTTCCTGACAATAAGGGCAATGGATCAGCAGCATGTGAGATTTCCTTCTCCTCCCCTTCTCCCCATCGAGGAGAAGGTGCGTGCAAAGCGGATGAGGGGGTGAGCGACGAAAGCGGCGAGCATCCGGGCAAAAACATCCATCATCAGTGCGCCACCGCCGCAGCCGCAGCCTCGTCGATCAGCCGGCCGCTGCGGAAGCGTTCCAGCGTCAGGCCGGCGTTGAACTTGTGCGGCTCGTCGCGGGCGATCAGGTGGGCAAAGAGATTGGCCGAACCGGGCGTCGCCTTGAAGCCGCCGGTGCCCCAGCCGCAATTGACGTAGAGCCCGGGAACCGGCGTCTTCGACTGGATCGCCGAACGGTCCGGCGTATTGTCGACGATGCCGCCCCATTGCCGCATCATCTTGACGCGCCGGAACATCGGGAAGAGTTCGCAGATGGCGTCGAGCGTGTGCGTGATGATCTGCAGCCCGCCGGTCTGGGAATAGGAGTTGTACTGGTCCGTGCCGGCACCGATGACGAGCTCTCCCTTGTCCGACTGGGAGATATAGGCATGCACCGTGTTCGACATGACGACGCACGGGAAGATCGGCTTCAGCGGCTCGGAAACCAGCGCCTGCAGCGGGCTCGATTGCAGCGGCACGCGCACATCTGCCATCTTCATGATCGTCGAGGTATGGCCGGCCGCCGACACGCCGACTTTTTTGGCGCCGATGAAACCGCGCGAGGTCTCGACGCCGGTCACGCGCCCGTCGGGCGCGCGGCGGATGCCGGTCACTTCGCAGTTCTGGATGATGTGGACACCGCGATCCGATGCTGCGCGCGCATAGCCCCAGGCGACCGCATCGTGGCGCGCCGTGCCGCCGCGCCGCTGGAGCGCCGCACCGTTGATCGGGTAGCGCGCGCTCGCCGAAATATCGAGCGGCGGGCAATAGGCCTTCGCCTGCTCCGGCGTCAGCCATTCATTGTCGATGCCGTAGAGCCGGTTCGCATGGATGTGCCGCTTGAAGGACTGCTGGTCGTGAATATTGTGCGAGAGCATCATCACGCCGCGCGGCGAATACATCACATTGTAGTTGAGCTCCTGAGAAAGCCCCTCCCAGAGCTTCATCGAATGCTCGTAGATGTGCATGCTCTCTTCGTAGAGATAGTTCGAGCGGATGATGGTGGTGTTGCGGCCGGTATTGCCGCCGCCAAGCCAGCCCTTCTCGATCACCGCGACATTGGTGATGCCGTGCTCCTTGGCAAGGTAATAGGCAGCTCCCAGGCCATGGCCGCCGGCGCCGATGATGACGACATCGTATTCGGCGCGAGGCTCCGGTGAAGTCCACTGCTTCTCCCAGCCTCTGTGGCCACGCAGGGCCTCTCGCGCCACGGCAAAAACCGAATATTTCCGCATCCGCCTTCTTCTCCTTCGGGCAAGAGCTGTTCTCCGCGCCCATACAAATCGCAAATCCAAATGCGGCACAACGGCTCTTTTGCGACAGGCGAGAGCTTTGGTTTTGACACTGTGCGACATGATTCCGAAACGGTGCAATTTTGAGGCGTGCCCGGACCCAAGGTGACACCCTCTGGAAGATGAGGCAAAGCCCGCATGGCGCCCGACGGGCCTGCCCTAGCCCAAGTGGGCGAGAAGACAAGCAGTTACTAAAATGTTAATTCTCCCCGTCTTGCCGGGGTCTGTATCATGTGGGGTCGGCGTTCATTACTCGCGGCGCTTTGCATTGCGCTCTCCACGATGCGGCCAGCGATCGCCGCAGAGCCCGTCGGCCAAGCCGTCGTCATCAAGACAGAAGTGACGGGACAGGCCGGGCCGATCGAAGTCAACACCAGCGTTCACCGCGACGAGCGCATCCGGACGTCTCAATCCGGGCTCGGCCAATTCCTGTTCCGCGACGGCACCAAGCTCGCAGTCGGCTGGGGCTCGTCCGTCGTCATCGACAAATATGTCTTCGACGACTCGCAATCGGTCAGGAAACTCACCATCAAGGCCGCGAAAGGAACCTTCCGCTGGGTCAGCGGCAATTCGAAATCCTCGGCCTACCAGATCCTGACGCCCGCCGGCACCATCGGCGTGCGCGGCACCGCATTCGACTTTTACGTCGGCCCCGACGGCACCACTGCCGTCGTGCTGTTGAATGGCGCAGCCAGCTTCTGCGGTCCGGGCGGTTGCCGCCAGTTGCAGCAGCGCTGCGATTGCGTCGTCGCCAAGCCGAACGGCGATATGTCGCCGGCCCGCCGGGTCGATCCCAGCGTTCTCGATACGCTCGGAAATTCACGCGCCCTGCCCTTCCTCTCCGGCAATCAGCGGCTTGCGGGCGGCATCGGCATGCTCGGCGGCTGCAACATGGCCTCGGTCGCGCCGGAAAGAAAAGATCGGATACGGCCTCCGCCGGCAGCAGCGCCTGCGCCGCAAAAGCAGGATCCGCCGCAGAAACAGGCCGAGCCGCAAAAAGAGCGGCCGAACAAGCCCGACAAACCGCATCACGACAGGCCGCATCACGACAAGCCGGATAAGCCCAGCAAGCATGATGGCCATGGCCGGCATGACACCGACGGCAAGCCGGGAAATCACGGCGAGGATCATCGAGATCACGACCGTGATCATGGCGGAAATCGCGATCGTAATCACGGCGGGGACCGCGATCGTGATCACGGCGGAGACCGCGATCGTGATCATGACAAAGATCGGGGCAGGAATTTCAATCGCGGCCGGTAAAGTCCTTCAGTCGGCGACGCTCTTTTCGCTCCCCTCCGGCGCCTCGCGAAAATGATCGGTCCTGCCGGATATGCGCTGGTAGAATTCCGCCAGAGCGCCGGTCACCTGCACCGCCCTCAGCTTGGCGGCGCTGATCAGCTTTCGGCTGTTCCGCGAATGCGATTGCAGGGCCTCCATCAACTGCCTGTGAACGGCCTCGAGCGCGGCGAACTCCTGAGATGCCGCGACCCGTTCATCGCCGACGACGGCCAGGATCTGCGTCCGGCTGCTCTTTCCCTTGAGTGGCAGCGCGCCGGCCTCGATCAGCGCCATTCCCTGCACGGACCGTGCGGTGCTGTCGGAGATGAGGATATCGAAGCCGACCTCCTTGCAGCACGACTCGATGCGGGCCGCGACGTTGACGGCATCTCCGACGGCCGAATAGTTGAAGCGGGTCTTGGCGCCCATGTTGCCGACGCAGGCAAGGCCGGTATGGATGCCGATGCCGATACTGACCTGCTGATCGGGCCCGAAACCGAAAGCGTCGCCGGCGTTCAATTCGGCAAGTGTCTCGCGCATGGCAAGCGCGGTGCGAACTGCCTTGGTCTCGTGATCCGCCACATCGACCGGCGCATTCCAGAACGCCATGATCGAATCGCCGATGAACTTGTCGAGCGTCCCCTCATTGGCCACGACATGGCGGCTCAGCGCATCGAGCAGCGTATTCAGGAAGGCGACGACCTCCGTCGGCGCCAGCCGCTCGCTCATCTCGGTAAAATTCCTGACGTCGACGAACATCATCGTCAGCTCGCGGTCGTCTCCGCCGAGACGCAATGCATCACGATTATGCTCGATGCGATGGAGCAGCGACGGAGAGAGATAATGCCCGAAAGCGCGCCGCACCTCGCGCCGCTCTCGGTCGATCACCAGGATCTTGAACGAGGTCGCGGCAAAATGGGTGATCGATCCGCTGATGATCGGCGCCAGCGGATCGAAGAGAAGCCCGGCATAGAGAAAGGAGAGCCACGACGCGACAAGCGCCATTGCCGTGACCAGCAGGCCGCAGACCAGTGCAACGGCGGGGCTGACGAAGGTCGTCACCACGACGAGCAGGCACCCAAGCACCGCGATGACGAGGATTTCAAGCCCGTCCGCCCAGTCGGGCCGGGACAGGAACTGGCCGGAGAGGATCTGCTCCACGGCCTGCGCATGCAGCGAAACGCCGGGAACGTTCTCGCCGAGCGCCGTGACGCGGATGTCCTGCAGGCCGGCCGCCGATGTGCCGACGAAGACGATGCTGCCGGCGATGGCGGCTGCGGTCTCGGGAGACGCCCCTTCCGGCGCAAGCACCTGCCGGACGGATATGTAACGCTCGGCCCGATCGGGAGTGACATAGAGCCAGAGTTCGCCCGCCGCCGTCAGCGGCACGACGAAATCCCCGATCTTCGCCGTGGTCATGATACCGGCGCGATCGGGCGCTCCTGCCAGCACATAGGTCGAGGCCCCCTGCGCCACGCGCAGCGCTTCGACCGCGAGATTCGGATAAAGCTGCGTGCCATCGGTCAGGAACAGCGGAACCGCCCGCACCACCGGCGAGGGATTGCCGGGATTGAGGCTGATATGGCCGAGCCCGGCCGCGTTGGCCTCCAGTTGCGGCCTGAGCGGCGTCGAGGCGCCGAGATGGGGCGGCGCCGAGACGGGGCTTTCGCCCGTAAAGGCGAAACCCGCCTTCACGGGCGGCCGGTAATTGCCCTCGTTGGAGAGGCCGAAACCGAGCACGACGGGCTTCTCGGCGATCGAACGGGCGAAGATCTCGTCATTGTCGGGCAGCTTTTCGGCAAGCGAAGGATCGATCCCGGCCACCTCGCGCACGACATTGCGGGGCGACAGCCGGTCCGGCTCGGAGAACAGAACATCGAAGGCGATGGCCGCAGCGCCCATTTCCGAAAGCCGGTCCACCAGCAGAGCCAGCCGGTCTCGCGGCCACGGCCATTGGCCGAATTCGCGCAGCGAAGCCTCGTCGATGTCGATGACCCGGACCGGCATCGGCGCGAAGGTTCTGGGAACGAGCCGCTGATACTCGTCGAACGTCACGCCGCGGATCAGCTTGAAAATTCCGGGATCGCCGGCGCGCAGCATCGTCAGCAGAGCCACGATCGCCAGACCGATAACGACACCGATTTGCTGGACGCGCGTCATGATCTCACCGGCTGTCCCCTCCCACGGCCGGCGGAGCAGGCCCGCAGCTGCCTGAAGACAGGCTACGCCGCTTTCGCTCCAAACGCCATTCGCACATCGAGCCCGGCTTCTCCCTTTTTGGCCTGCCGCGCGACGTCTCCAATTTTGGCCGTGCTTTTGCCTGCATGACAAGGGCTTCGATCTTGCCGGGCAGGCGACGAAATGTTCTTGTAGCGATCGAAAATCGGATGCTTTCCAAAAAGAATGAGGGTCGCCCGTGATTTCCGAATCCGCCGCGCGTCGGAGCGGCTACTGGCTCATTGTCGTGGTGCTGGCCATGCTCGCGGGGCTGCCGCTTGCCGTCTGGCTCGACATCAGCGACCTCTCGGGAAATACCCTGCGGCGGCAGGCGCGCGACATGAGCTCGCTGATATCGAGCATCCGCTCTTATTATTCCACGAATGTCGTTGGGCGTGTTCTGGCCGCGCATGCGAGCGGAGGCACGGCAGGCACGGTCGTCTCCCATAACTACGCCAATATCCCGGGCGCCATACCGCTGCCGGCAACCCTTTCCCTGGAACTCGGCGACGTCATCAAGGAGCAGCAGGCCAATATCACCTACCGTTTCGTTTCCGACCTCCCCTTCAAGAGCCGCGCATCCCACGAGCTCGACGACTTCGAGAAGCAGGCGCTCGCGGCCCTGCGCGCCAATCCGCAGCAGACGCTGAACGACCTTACCCGCGTCGGATTGACCGATACGTTGAGGTTCATCACCCCTGTCGTCATGGGCCAGGCCTGCGTCGCCTGCCACAACAGCCATCCCGAAAGCCCCAAGACCGATTGGAAAGTGGGTGATGTGCGCGGCATTCAGGAAGTCATCATCAGACAGCCTTACGTGAGCAACGTCTTCGCCTTCAAATACCTGCTCTGCTATTTTCTGTTCGTCGCCGTCATCGGCATCGCCTTCATCCTGCTCCAGCGCCAGCAGACGCGGGCGATCCACGCCGCCAACCAGGATCTGGAAGCGGCGAACGAGTTCCTCGCCAGCGTTTCCCTGAAGATCTCGCGTTATCTCTCGCCGCAGATCTACAAGAGCATCTTCAGCGGGCAGAAGGACGTCGTCGTCCATACCGAGCGCAAGCGCCTGACCATCTTCTTCTCCGACATCAAGGATTTTACCGCGACCACCGAGCGCCTGCAGCCGGAAGCCCTGACGGAGATGCTGAACGAATACCTGACCGAAATGTCGAACATTGCGCTCGAGCATGGCGGCACGGTGGACAAGTTCATCGGCGACGCGATGCTGGTCTTCTTCGGCGATCCCGAGACGAAAGGCCCCGAGGAGGATGCGAAAGCGTGCCTGCGCATGGCCGTCGACATGCAGCGCCGCCTCGGAGAACTCAAGGACAGGTGGCGCAGGAACGGAACCGAGGAGCCGTTCGTGGTCCGCATGGGAATCAACAGCGGTTATTGCAATGTCGGCAATTTCGGCAGCAGCGACCGCATGGACTATACGATCATCGGCGCCGAGGCCAATCTCGCGGCCCGGCTGCAATCGATCGCCCAGGGCGGAGAAATCGTCATCAGCTACGAAACCTATGCGCTGGTGAACGAGATCGTCGACGCCCATCCCTTGCCGCCGATCACGATGAAAGGCATACAGCGTGAGATCGTGCCCTATGCGGTAGACGGGCTGAAGCTCGGCGCCGATCACAGGAGCCGCGTTCTCAGCGAACACCTTGCCGGCCTCGACTTGCATCTCGATATGGGCCGGCTGGAGCCGGCCGATCGCCTGCGGGTCAGGACAGCCCTCAAGGAGGCGATCGCCGCGCTGGATGAAACCCTGCCCGAGGCAGCCGATCGCAGCCGGGTATCGGGCGAGGCGTGATTTTTCCGCCCGCTCTCCATATCCGTCTGGACTTCCCTTATCCGATCTGCTATCCCGCATCACCAATCGCAAGGCTGCGGCCGCGCGAACGTTATATTTTTGCCCCTGGCGCAGCGCTGCCTCAGGCATCAACCAAACCAAAGGAACGTGATTCTCGTGCAGGTACTTGTCCGCGATAACAATGTCGATCAGGCTCTCCGCGCTCTCAAGAAGAAGATGCAGCGCGAAGGCATTTTCCGCGAAATGAAGATGCGCGACTACTACGAGAAGCCGTCGCAGAAGCGTGCTCGCGAAAAGGCCGAGGCTGTTCGCCGCGTTCGCAAGCTGGCCCGCAAGCGCGCCCAGCGCGAAGGCCTGGTCGCACGCTAAGCGTTGCCGTCGTTTTTTCGACGTTTTCAGATGCATTGTGGCGGGGGCGATGGGTTCGCCGCCGCCTTTTTAGTTTGCCGCTGAAGATCGCATATCCGCGTACCGGATATGCCGCATGGGGAAAGCGAGCCCGAATGGCTGATATCACCTTCAATCCGTCCCGCGCCTGGCGCTTGCAGAAAACCGCATTCCTGCCCGCCTTGACGCTGGCCGCCATGCTCGGCCTCGCCGGCTGCGAGACGACCAACACCACGGATGCGGTGATCCGCATCGACAAGGCGCAAGGCTCGGAAGAAAACATCGCGTCGCTGACCGCTGTTATCAACGCCAATCCGAGGGATCCCGAAGGCTACAATGTCCGCGGTTCCGCCTATGGCCGCGGCGGCCAGTTCCGGCAGGCGCTGAACGATTTCAACACGGCCCTACAGATCAACCCGCGCTTCTTCCAGGCCTATGCCAACCGCGCCCTGGTCTATCGCAACATGGGCCAGCAGCAGCAGGCGATTGCCGACTATAACGCCGCTCTGCAGATCAATCCGAGCTACGACGTCGCCTATATCGGCCGCGGCAATGTCTATCGCATGGCCGGCCAGGACGATGCGGCCTTCAACGATTTCAACAAGGCGATCCAGCTCGGCACCACCGATGGGCGCGCCTATCACAATCGTGGTCTGATCTTTCAGAAGCGCAATCAGCAGGACAAGGCGATCGACGATTTCTCGAAGGCCATCTCGCTCGCGCCGAATTCGCCCGAGCCCTATAATGGCCGCGGCATCTCCTATTTCGCGCTGAACGATGACGACAACGCCTTTGCCGATTTCAATCATGCGATCGAACTCAACGGCAACATCGCCGAATCCTGGGCCAACCAGGCGCTCGTCTACGAACGCCGCGGCGACAAGGCGAAGGCCGCCCGCTCCTACCGCCACGCAGTCGGCCTCGATCCCAAATACCAGCCGGCCCGCGACGGCCTGGCCCGCGTCGGCGTCGCACCAGCCGGCTAAGGACATGCATTGGGCGGCCCGGAATACCGGCCGCCCGCAACGGCCTCTTGCCGCCGATCGGAACACCGGCGGAGATCTTGGCAAGCTAAGCGAATCCTCCGGCGCCATTTTGAGCGCGTTTTTGATTGGGCGCCGTCCATAGGCGCCATCCAGCCCGCACAGGCGGTTCCGCCCGCGTCAAAAAAGCAGGCCGAAAAAACGTTCGCCCTCTTCGATGGCATGTCATACTGTGTTGCAACCTGCTGCTCCTCCCCCTAACATGCGCCTGCTTCGATAGCCTGCTATCGGCGATACGAAACGCATTGAGGGCGGTTTGCGAGAGATGAGGATCTTTGCTTTCCTGGCCGCGAACGAAAACTGTTGCGGGCTGCGCGCATCGCAGCGCCGCGCCTCTTTTCAGAGGCGTAGAGGACGCTGCAGCACTTTGAAGCGCTGCATGGCTTCATCCACCGCGCAGGTTATGTGGCGCAATAGATGAAGATCGTCGCACTGTTCTTTCCCAAGGCCTCGATCGGCACCTATCTCGTCGCCATGGCGGTGGCGATCGCACTGCCGATCTTTGCCTTCGTGGCACTGCTTCTGCTGCAGCTGGAGGATAACCAGCGCTCGGCGCTGAAACGCGAGACGGCCCAGGATGCCGTTGCCCTTTCGCGCATCATCGACCGCCAGCTGCAGGATATGGCGACGACGCTGCGGCTGCTGTCGAGCTCGCCGGAACTGGAAAACGGCAATCTCGCCGCCTTCCACGAGCGCACGGAAACAGCGTTGCGGAACAATTCGCTGTTCGTCATCGCCGTCGACCGCACCGGCCAGCAACTCCTGAACACGCGCCGGGCCTTCGGCACGCCGCTCGACAAAGTGGCGAACATGCCGTCTCTCGAATCGGCTATGACCTCCGGCCGCATCGAGGCTTCCGATGTCTTCCGCGGCCGGACCAGCGGCGACTGGGTCTATAATGTCACCCTGCCACGGCCGAACGATCCCGTCGCAGCCCTTATCATCACCCAGGACGCCAAGGATCTGGGCAGGCTCGTGACCACCGAAGGCCTTGCCCCCGGCTGGTCGGCCGCCATCATCGACCAGAGCGGCCATGTCGTCGCCGCCACCGGACCGGCCAATCTCGAACCCGGCACGCCCTTCGACCCGCGCATCCTGCCGGCGCTCGGCACCTTCCGGGGCGTTTTCGAGGATGAGGCGGTCCTGCCGCACATGCTTCTCGGTTATGCCCAGATTCCCGGCTGGTCCTGGAAGACGGTCATCTGGGGGCCGGTCGCCCAGGCTTCGATCCTCAGCACCTGGCGCTTCCTCATCATCGGCGGCGTCGCGCTGGTGCTCGTCGCCGTGCTGGCCGCCTATGCCGTTGCAAGGCAGGTCCGCACCACCATCCGCGAGATCGCCGACATGGCGAACCGCATGGGCGAAGGTCATATCGTCTCGCCCGTCGAGACCAGCGTCATCGAGGCGAACCAGGTGGCGATCGCCCTTTCGAATGCCTCATTCGATCGCAGCCAGACCGAAGACCGGCTGCGCTTCGTCATGCATGAACTCGTCCACCGCACCAAAAATCTCCTGACGCTTGCCCAGGCGATGATGCGCCAGCTCGCCAAACAGGCCGACAGCGTCGAGACCTTCCAGGCCGCCGTCGCCGATCGCCTGGAGGGGCTGGTGCGCTCCATCGAACTGCTGACAAGCGAGCAGTGGGGAGGCGTATCGCTGAGGCGGGTCGTCGACATCCACCTGCAGGCCTTCCCGCAAGCGCGCGAACAGATCGAAGTCAGCGGTAAAGATTTCGTCCTGAAGCCGGATGCGGTGCAGAATCTCGGCCTTGCCCTGCATGAACTCGCCACCAATTCGGTGAAATACGGTGCGCTCTCCGTGCCGCAGGGCCGTGTTCGCTTCGAATGGCGGGATGTGAAGGAAGAAGACAAGCCGGAGGCCCTGCTCCGCTTCACCTGGGACGAGCGCGGCGGCCCGCCGGTAACGCAGCCCTCGCGCTCGGGTTTCGGCACGACTGTCATCAAGGCCCATGCCGCCGCTGCCTTTCGCGGCACGGTCGAGGTGGATTTCCGGCCCGAAGGCCTCCTATGGGTTTTGACGGCCCAGCGTGGCACGCTGGAGCGGGAATAGCGCAGGAACAATCGCCATCCCCACCCGTTTCGGACAGGTCGTTCCAAAGGAGAAAGACCATGTTCAAGCAAACGATGATCGCAGCCGCAGCACTGGCCGCGGCTGTCTGGGCCGGCCCGGCCGGCGCGGAAAACTATGTCACGCTTGGCCGTCTGGTCTGCGGATCGGATGGCGGCCAAGGCCTGATCATCACCTCACAGAAGAACCTCATCTGCACCTATACGCCGGCAGCGGGCGGCCCCAAGGCGGTCTATGCCGGCAAGATCGAAAAATTCGGCCTGGATATCGGCCAGACCGGCAAGAGCGTGATGATCTGGCAGGTGCTGGCGAAGACCGGTACGGATATCCCGCAATTCGCGCTTGCCGGTGAATATTACGGCGTCGGTGCCGATGCCAGCATCGGGGCGGGCGCCGGAGCCAAGGTGATCGCCGGCGGCACCAACAAAGCCTTCATGCTGCAGCCGCTGAACGTCCAGGCCCAGGAAGGGCTGAACCTCGCGATCGGCGTCGAGAAGATGACGCTCGTGCCGGGCGAGGTATAGGAAAGGCGCTGACCGCAGCCGGCATGGCGGATGTCATGCGGCTTGAATTAAACAGCCGCCCGAAGGCGGCTGTTTCAGCGTCGCTCAATGCACGATCGCCTTGTTGATGTCCTCGGTCATCTTCTTGGCGTCGCCGAGCAGCATCATCGTGCCGTCCTTGTAGAACAGCGTATTGTCGATGCCGGCATAACCCGAACCGAGCGAGCGCTTGACGAAAAGGCAGGTCTTGGCCCGGTCGACGTCGAGGATCGGCATGCCGTAGATCGGCGAGGTCTTGTCGTCGCGCGCAGCCGGATTGGTGACGTCGTTGGCGCCGATAACATAGGCGACGTCGGCCTGGGCGAATTCCGAATTGATGTCCTCGAGCTCGAAGACCTCGTCATAGGGAACATTGGCTTCGGCAAGCAGCACGTTCATATGGCCGGGCATACGGCCTGCGACCGGGTGGATCGCATATTTCACCTCGACGCCGTTCTTCTTCAGATTGTCGGCGAGTTCGCGCAGCGCATGCTGGGCCTGGGCGACCGCCATGCCGTACCCCGGCACGATGATCACCTTCGACGCATTCGCCATCAGATAGGCCGCATCCTCGGCCGAGCCGAGCTTGACCGTCCTGTCCGACGTATCGGCTCCGCCCGACGCCGTCTCGCCGCCGAAACCACCGAGAATGACCGAGATGAAGGAGCGGTTCATGCCCTTGCACATGATGTAGGAGAGAATGGCGCCGGAAGAGCCGACAAGCGCGCCAGTGATGATCAGCGCCAGATTGCCGAGCGTGAAGCCGATGCCGGCCGCAGCCCATCCGGAATAGGAATTCAGCATCGAAACGACGACGGGCATGTCGGCACCGCCGATCGGCACGATCAGCAGAACCCCGAGCGCCAGCGACAACGCCACCACGGCCCAGAAGTCGAAATGACTTTCGGTGGCGGCAAGGCCGATGATGAAGAGCACGATCAGCACCAGCAGGGCCGCATTGATGACATGCCGGTAAGGCAGCAGGATCGGCTTGCCGGACATGCGCCCGTCGAGCTTCAGGAAGGCGATGATCGAACCGGTAAAGGTGAGTGCCCCGATCGCCACGCCGAGCGCCATCTCGACGCGCGCCTCGGTATGGATATGGCCGATCTCGCCAATGCCGAAGGACGCAGGCGTGTAGAGCGCGGAAGCCGCCACCAGCACGGCGGCAAGGCCGACCAGCGAATGGAAGCCGGCGACGAGCTGCGGCATCGAGGTCATGGCGATGGTACGGGCAACATAGGCGCCGACGCTGCCGCCGATGGCCAGGCCAAGGACGATCAGTACGAAACCGCCGAAATTAGGCGTCGCCAGCACGAGCGTCGTCAGGATGGCGATTCCCATGCCCACCATGCCGTAGAGATTGCCCTTGCGGCTGGTGGCCGGATGCGACAGGCCGCGCAGCGCCAGGATGAAGAGAACCCCGGAGACGAGGTAAAGGAAAGCTGCGATATTGGTCATCGGTCCCTCACCTGTCCTTCTTGCGGTACATCGCAAGCATTCGCTGCGTGACGAGGAAGCCGCCGAAGATATTGACCGAGACGAGCACGAGGGCGACGAAACCGAAGCCGGTCGCAAGCCCGCTTGTGGAGATGCCGACCGCCAGAAGCGCGCCGACGACGATGACCGAGGAGATCGCATTGGTGACGGCCATCAGCGGCGTGTGCAGCGCCGGCGTCACCGACCATACGACGTAATAGCCGACGAAGATCGACAATACGAAGATCGCGAGCTGGAAGACGAAAGGGTCGATCGCCCCGCCGGTCGCAGCGCTTGCCGCCTCCGGCGCCTGGGCGGCGGCCGTGACGACGGCGGTCACCGCCTGGTCGAGCTGCTCCAGCGCTCTGTCCATTGCTTCACTGGCCATCACATGTCTCCCTTCTTCGCGCCGCCGAAGGCGGGATGAACGACATCGCCGGCATAGGTCAGCATGGTCGCCTTGACGAGTTCGTCGTCCAGATTGACGACGACGCTCTTGCTTTCCTTGTTGACCATCGTCTCGAGGAAAGTGACGAGGTTCTTGGCGTAGAGTGCCGACGCGCTGGCGGCGACCCGGCCCGGCATGTTGGCAAAACCGATCACCTGCACGCCTTCGACGTCGGCGACCTCGCCGGCAACCGCACCTTCGATATTGCCGCCGCGCTCCACGGCGAGGTCGACAGCCACGGCACCCGGCTTCATCGAGGCCAGCATGGCGCGCGAGACGAGCCGCGGCGCCGGACGGCCGGGAATGAGCGCGGTGGTGATGACGATATCCTGCTTGGCGATATGTTCGGCGACGAGCGCTGCCTGCTTGGCCTGATAGTCGGCCGACATCTCCTTGGCATAGCCGCCGGCCGTTTCCGCCGCCTTGAACTCTTCGTCCTCGACGGCGATGAACTTGGCGCCGAGGGAGGAAACTTGCTCCTTGGCGGCGGGGCGGACATCGGTGGCCGAGACCGCAGCACCCAGGCGGCGCGCGGTGGCGATCGCCTGGAGACCGGCAACACCGGCGCCCATCACGAAGACCTTGGCGGCCGGCACGGTGCCTGCCGCCGTCATCATCATCGGCATGGCGCGGTCATAGACCGCGGCCGCCTCGATGACGGCCTGATAGCCGGCGAGATTGGCCTGGGATGAGAGCACGTCCATGGACTGGGCGCGGGTAATGCGCGGCATCAACTCCATGGCGAAAGCAGAAAGCCCGGCGCCTGCGAGGGCCGCGATCGCTTCATCATTGCTGTAGGGATCCATGATGGCGATGACGACCGCGCCGCTCTTATAGCCTGCGATTTCCGATGGGCTCGGACGGCGCACCTTCAGCACCACGTCGGCGGAGGCGGCATCCGCAAAACTGCCGATCCTGGCGCCTGCGGCCTCGAACTCGGCGTCCGGAATGCGCGACGCCGCACCGGCACCGGTTTCGACCACGACGTCGAAGCCGAAACCCTTCATTTTCTTCACGGTTTCGGCAGAAGCGGCGACACGCGTCTCCCCGTCCGTGACTTCCCTTGCAACGAAAATAATATTGCCCAACTGCCCCCTCCTCCGGGTCAGCCAGACCGCCGCAGGCGCGCCTGCGCAGGCCAAGCACCGAGCTCACAAAGCTTCAGAGAAGCCTCCCTCCCCTGGAGCAGCGGACGTCCCTCCGACGCACAACGCTCCAGCCCTTCCAATCTGCTTAATCGCGCTTTCCCCGCATCGAGCCCGGCTTCGGGCCGATGCGCCGGACGCGATCAGCGGACCATGAAGATGCCGATGGCGAGAAGAACGATGAAGACGAAGAGACCGCCGAGAAGGCCGGCGCCGCCGAAGAAACCGGCGGTCATCGCGAGCAGGAGAACGACGAGAAGCATCGTGCCGTATTTCGTGCCGGCAATGAACATGTTGTAGGTCTGCTCATGTTCCTTGTAATCCATCGGCGCGCCGGTCTCGACCGGTCCGGTATGATGTTCGGCCATAAATATCGTCTCCCTGAAATGCCTTTGCGCTGCCTGATTCCCTTGGCTGCGCCGAGGGAAGTCCCTGCCTGCAGGAATTACACAATGACAGGCGAAAGCGCAATGCATGAGAATGCCGCAGCCGCGGTTGCAAACCACCTTCTCCCACAAGGGAAAAAGCGCGTCTGACCACCGGCTGCGGATCTTGTCATCGCCGCCTGCCCTCTCTCATCCAGAGAGCTGCAGAAATCAGAGCGGCAGGTCGGTGCCGAGTTCGCCCGGCGGCACGAAACGGGCCGTCGGAATGATCGTGAGCGGCGGCAGCGTGTCGTTGGGATTGCGCGAAAACATCATGCGCTGCTCGCTGGCGCTGGAGATGAAGAAGGGATAGCGCGTCAGCAGCTTGCGGCCGACCTCGATCACATTCGTCGCCATCAGCGTCATGTCGATGCCGTAATTCTTCGCCAGCCGGCCCGGCACGACCGTATCGGCATAGAAGACCCGCTTGTAGAAAGCGGCATGCGGCGGTCGGACGAACTGAAGAACGCGGTCCGCGCGGAAATAGGCGGCCGCGACGATCGTCGGCCTGAGCGTCAGATAGGGAACCCACGGCATATCGGCGGTGAGCTCCGGATCGGCCGCGAAGCGCGCCGGATCGATCAAGGTCAGGCCTGCATCCAGAAGCTCGTCCATCGCCTCCGGGAAGGCGCCGCCGGATTGGCTGAGGCGATGTTCAGGTGTCACATAATGAACCCGGATCGTGCTGACCAGTTCACCATAATAATACAGGCCGAAGACATAGGCATGGCTGTCGAAATCGCTGTCATCCAACAGCCCCTTCGGGGCCAGCGCCAGCACGTCATGGGCCTTGTAGGCCTTGTAACGCAGGCGTTCGACCTCTTCCATGTCTTCGCTGCTTTCGACCCGGCGATATTCGACGTGGTCCAGAATTTCCAGGATTTTGGTGCTGAAATCGCTACGCTTGAACAGTGACTCTGACATTCTCATGATCCGCTCGTTAACGGATCATTAATCATACGCCACCAACATTTGCGCAAGTAAATCCGGTAATTCCGGGCGAATACCAATTGTTAAGGTTAATAGGGCGCCAGATTTTCAGTCGGAAAACTGATCGTTAAAGACCGTCAGGCGACCTTGTTGCGGCGGCGTTGCACGACGCGGCGGCCGATGCCCTGTTGCAACAGGGGAATGTTCTGAGACGGCACAGGCGGCGAGAAAACGTAGCCCTGCACGAGATCGGTGCTGCGGTGCTTGTTGAGCAGCGCGAGCTGCTCCTCGGTCTCGACGCCCTCGATGACGATCTTCAATCCGAGTTCGCGCGCGAGGTGGACCGTACCACGCAGGAGCTTCAGGCGACGGGTATCCTCGACGATGTTGCGCACGAAGGAACGGTCGATTTTGACGATATCGAGCGGCAGCGTGTCGAGATAGCTGAGGCTGGAAAAGCCGGTGCCGAAATCGTCGATGGCGATGGTGATGCCGCGGGCCCTGAGCTCCGCCAGGATGGCGCGCACGGCCTGCGGCTCGTCGATCAGGCAGCTTTCGGTGACTTCGAGATGCAGCCGCGCCGCATCCAGGCCGGAATGGGCAAGCGCATCGGCGACGACCGCGAGAATGTCCGCATCGCGCAGATCCCGCGCCGAAAGATTGACCGAGACGGCAATATGCTCCGGCCAGTTCATGCATTCGCTGCAGGCCTTGAACAGCACGAAGCGGGTGATGTCGGAAATGATGCCCATATCCTCGGCGAGCCGGATGAAGACATCGGGCGGGATCGATCCCTTCTCCGGATGCACCCAGCGCGCCAGGGCCTCGGCGCATTCGATCCGTGTGCCGTCGGCCCGGAACATCGGCTGGAAGACGAGATGCAGCGCTTGCGCCGAAACCGCCTCGCGCAGATCCGCCTTCAGCTTCTGCTGCTCGATATAGCGGCCGTCCATTTCCCGCTCGAAGCCCGATATGCCGCCCTTGAGGCGCGACTTGCTTTCGAAGAGCGCAAGATCCGCCTTGACGCTCCATTCGTCGAGCGCAAAGGCGGTGCTTTCGAGGATCGCATAGCCGGCGCTGAGCGAAACCAGGAAAGTGATCTCGTCAACCTCGTAATGACCCTGGATCGCGGCATGCACGCGGCGGATCTCGAGATCGAGCGAAGCCGGTTCCTTCGCATGCGGGAAGAACAGGATGAACTGGTCCCCCATCAGCCGGCCGAGGATGGCGTTGCCCGAAGCCTGCTTGATGCGGGCAGCGATGGCGCAAAGCAGATGGTCGCCGGTGACGTGGCCGCGCATGTCGTTGACATGCTTGAACTCGTCGATGTCGAGCACCATGAAGCCGAGGGGGCCTGATTTCCTCGGATGTTTGGCGAGATATTCCTGCACGAGCTGGCCGAAATATTCCCTGTTCGGCAGGCCGGTCAGCGCATCGAAGCGGACCATGTGCATGATCTTCTGCTCCGCCTTGACCCGGCTCGACACGTCCTCGAAGATCAGCACGGCGCCGCCGTCGGCCCTTCGGCTGGCGGAAAATTCGAGCGACAGGCCCTCGGGAAAATGGATGAGCATGCGCGACAGGTTGCCTTCGGCCACCTGGGTGAGCTGGCGCAGGATGAGCTCCGGCTGCGAAGCATCCATGAAGCTGTGGCGCGCGCCATAACGCAGCACCGCGCCGAGGTCGCGGTCTTTCAGCCGCTCGGGCGCACCGATCTTCAGAAGCTCGCAGGCCTTGCGGTTGACGACCTGGATGCGGTTTTCGGCATCCACCATGACGAGGCCATGCGGCATGTTGTTGAGCGCCGTATCGAAACGGTCGGCGATGATGGTGATTTCCCGGCGCGCGATGACATTTTCGTAGAGGAACTCGCGCACGCCGTTCGCCATGGCCCGCGTCGTCAGCCAGAAAGGAATGAGGAAGATCGACAGCACGCCGCGATAGAAATCCATCGCCAGCAGGCTGCAGACGATCATCGGCAAACAGCAGGAAAATGTCTGGAGATCGACGGCAAGACGCGATCCGTAATTGCGGCCGACGACGGAAACCATGGTCGCCATGGTGACCGAAATGCAGGCCAGCTCCGCGAAGGAATCGTGCACGACGAAGATCGCATAGCCGCTGGCGAAGCCGAGAAGGGCAGTGGTGCAGGCCGCACCAGCCACGAGGATCCGCTCCCAGCGCTCGATGTCGGCGCGCGACAGTCTTTCCTTGTCGACGCGATCGAACTGCCGGAAGATAGCCATGCGGGCGCTGAAGACCAGAAGGAAGGCGAGCGACAACAGGATGTAGATGGAATATTGCGTCTTGGCTGCGACGGCGAGGCAGGTCGCGATGTGGACGATCACGCCAGCAAGAAGCGTCATGCGGTTCCCGGAGAGGGAACTCACAAACGACAGATACACATCTAAAGGGACCCTGTTCGGGTTATCTGGCTTCATCCACACTTTCCCTGTGCGCGGGGAGTCTAAGGCCAACCCTTTAAAAATTGATTTCAATCGGTTCAAACATTTGGTCAAATTTTCTAAAACTAGAGGATGAACCTCACATCTTACAGGCGATAATGCATCCTCTTGGCGAGATTATTGAAATATTTTATCCACGCCAGGGTTGTCCAAATCTCCAGAAGTCGCGCACACCGGCCATCGCGGCTAAGACTATACTCCAAGGCGCGGCATTTATCCTTCCAATTTCCAAGGCCGTGGTCTACATCGATTGCAAAGAAGGAAAGCTGCCGGAAAACCGGCAGGACAAAAGACAAGGGGAACGAATGTCGGCACTTCTGGCAGTCAGCCGGTTGATCGACTGGGTCAGTCGCATCGTGGGCAAATTTTCCGAGTACATGGTACTCTTCTGCTGTCTGATCAGCGCCGGAAACGCCATCGTCCGCTACGCCTTCAATTACAGTTCGAATGGCTGGCTGGAGATTCAGTGGTATCTCTTCGCCTTCGTCGTCATGCTCGGCGCCTCGCATGCGCTGCGCAACAACGAACACGTCCGCGTCGATCTGATCTATGGGTCGGTTTCCGAGAGGGCGAAGATCTGGATCGACATCGTCGGCCTCACCTTCCTGCTCCTGCCCGCATGCATCTATCTCGCCTGGCTGTGCTGGCCGTTTTTCGCCCTCTCCTACCAGCAGGGGGAGATATCGGGCAACGCCGGCGGCTTGATCCGCTGGCCCGTCAAACTGATCCTGGTCGCCGGCTTCGCGCTGCTTTCCCTTCAGGGCGTTTCCGAGCTGATCAAGCGGATCGCAGCGCTCACCGGCCGCATCAGCATCGACACCACATACGAAAAACCGCTGCAGTAACGCGGACCGGGAGGAACTGATTTGTTTGATTTCGGCATCATTCCGCCGGCGATGTTCCTGGGCATGGTCGTCTTCATGCTCTACGGCTTTCCGGTCGCCTTTTCGCTCGCCGCCGTCGGCCTGCTCTTCGGCATCATCGGCATCGCCACGGGCCATTTCAGCGAAGCCTTCCTGCACAATCTGCCGCTGCGCCTGTTCGGCATCGTCTCCAACGACCTCCTGCTCGCCATCCCCTTCTTCACCTTCATGGGCGCGGTGCTGGAGCGATGCGGGCTTGCCGAGGATCTGCTCGAAGGCACCGGCAAGCTCTTCGGCGGCATTCCCGGCGGCCTCGCCTATGCCGTCATCCTCGTCGGCGCCGTGCTCGGCGCCATCACCGGCACGGTCGCCGCCTCCGTCATCACCATGGGGGTGATCTCGCTCCCGATCATGCTGCGCTACGGCTACAGCCCGCGCCTCGCCACCGGCGTCATCGCCGCCTCCGGCACGATCACCCAGGTCATCCCGCCCTCGCTCGTTCTCGTCGTTCTCGCCGACCAGCTCGGCCGGTCGGTCGGCGACATGTATCTCGGCGCGATCGGCCCCTCGATCCTGCAGGTCACGATCTTCGTGCTCTTCATCATGGTGATGTCGATCATCCGGCCGAAATCGATGCCGCCGCTGCCGAAAGAGGTGCGCGGCGACCTCGACTGGGCACTGCTGGCGAAGGTGCTGATGGGCATGGTGCCCTCGATCGTGCTGATCTTCCTCGTGCTCGGCACCATCTTCATGGGCCTTGCCACGCCGACGGAAGCAGGCGCGCTCGGCGTCGTCGGCGCCATGGGGCTCGCTGCCTTGCATCGCCGCCTCACCTGGCCGCTGATCCGCGAGGCGATGACGTCGACCACCCACATCACGTCGATGGTGGTGATGATCCTGATCGGCTCCACCTGCTTCAGCCTGGTGTTCCAGGGCATGGACGGCTCACGCTGGATCGAGCACATGCTCTCAGGCATTCCCGGCGGTCCGGTCGGCTTCCTGATCTTCGTCAATATCTTCATTTTCATCCTCGCCTTCTTCCTCGATTTCTTCGAGATCGCCTTCATCGTCATCCCGATGCTCGCCCCCGTCGCCTCCAGCCTCGGCATCGACCTGATCTGGTTCGGCGTCTTGATCTGCGTGAACATGCAGACGAGCTTCATGCATCCGCCGTTCGGCTTCGCGCTCTTCTACCTGCGCTCGATCGCCGGCAAGGAGGTCAAGACCTCGGATATCTACATGGGCGCGCTCCCCTGGGTCGGCATGCAGATCATCCTGGTGGCGATCGTGATCTTCTGGCCGGAATCGGTAACCTACTGGCTGGACCGCGGCCCGAAGGTGGACCCGAACTCGATCAAGATCGAAGTGCCCGGCTTCGGCGGCCAGCTCGGCCTGCCGCCGGTCGGCGGCGGCAACGGCTCGCCGCAGATCCCCGGTCTCACCTTGCCGCCGCTGAACGGCCTGCCCGGAGCGCCGGCGCCCGGCAAGTAGCGCACCCCGCGCCAAAATGTGCAGCGGTTTTGCGGCAACGACATGCGAGAAAAAGAAAACCCCCGGACCGAAATCCGGGGGTTTTGCCATCAGCTGACATCGGCAGTCTGCGAAAAGCTTAAAGCTTCCCGGCCCGCTGCTGGATCATCATGAACGTGTCGAACGTATATTCCGAAAGCTGCATCCAGAGATAAGCGTCCCGCTTGAAGGCGGTCTGGTCCTCATAGATCTTCTTGAAATACTGGTTCGTGCCGGAGATTTCGCCGTAGATGCCGGTCGCCGCCTGGAAGCAGGCTTCCATGATTTCCTGGCTGAACGGGCGGAGCGTCGCGCCTTCCGCAACCAGCTGCTTCAGCGCCGTCGGGTTCTTCATGTCGTATTTCGCCAGCATGTTGGTATTGGCGAAGGCGCAGGCGTCGGTCAGCGCTGCCTGATAGTGCTTCGGCAGGTTGCTCCATTTTTCGAGATTGAAGAACGCATGCACCGTCGGGCCGCCTTCCCACCAGCCCGGGTAATAGTAGTATTTCGCCACTTTATGGAAGCCGAGCTTCAGGTCGTCATAGGGGCCGACGAATTCAGCCGCGTCGATCGTGCCCTTTTCGAGCGCCGGATAGATGTCGCCGCCGGCGATCTGCTGCGGAATGACGCCGACCTTCTCCATGATCCGCCCGGCAAGGCCGGCGATGCGCATCTTGACGCCCTTGAGGTCGTCGAGCGTGTTGATTTCCTTGCGGAACCAGCCGCCCATCTGCGCCCCGGTATTGCCGGCCGGCAGCGCATACATGCCCTGCGTGGCGTAGAATTCGTTCATCAGCTTGTTGCCATTGCCCTCGTAGAACCAGGCATTGGTCAGGCGGCTGTTCAGCCCGAAGGGAATGGCCGTTCCGAAGGCGTAGGCCGGATCCTTGCCGACGAAATAATAGGAGGTGGTATGCGCCGCCTCGACCGTGCCGGCGGCTACCGCATCGACGGCCTGCAGGCCGGGCACGATTTCACCGGCCGCGAAAGGCTGGATCGTGAAATTGCCGTCCGTGGCGGCGGCGACATGCTTGGAGATGTCCTCAGCGCCGCCATAGATCGTGTCCAGGCTCTTCGGAAACGACGACGTCATGCGCCATGCGATCTTCGGATTCTCCTGCGCGATCGCAGGCGCTGCCAATGCCGTTGCGGCAACCGCTCCGGCGCCGGCGGTCCCCGCCTTCTTGAAAAACGAACGACGATCCATCAAAAACCTCCCGTATAGATGGCGCTGCGCGGCGATCTTCACCCCTACCCGCAGCAAGGGCAAACCTAAGCATGGCGAAGGCCGCGATTCAAGCTTTAGTCTATTAGCCTTTGGCATCAAGACGGCAATAAGGCAATATGAGCGCACCCATCAAAATCAGCAGCTTAGCGGCAGATCGGATGGCGGCGGGAGCGCTTGCGCCGCAATTTGGCCACCTCGCGCAGCCAAGCGTTGACTTGACGGCCATTCTGGCGGCAAAACGGTGAGCACAAAGATTTCACCGGGGTGAACATGACGAAACCGATCGTTGCCATTCCTGCCGATATCCGCAGCTTCGACGGCATCACCTGGCATGCCGTGCAGCATCAATATCTCAGGGCCGCATTGAATGCGGCCGGCGTCATGGCCTTCATCATTCCGGCCTTCGAGGAAGGTTACGATACCGACGCGATCCTCGACCGCGTCGACGGCCTCCTGGTATCAGGCTCGGCCAGCAACGTGCATCCCTCGCTCTACGGCGTCGAAGCGACCGAAAGGGACGGCCCGTTCGACCCCGCTCGCGACGCCACCAGCCTGCCGCTCATCCGTCGCGCCATCGACCGCGCCATTCCTTTGCTCGCCATCTGCCGCGGCATCCAGGAGCTCAATGTCGCGCTCGGCGGTTCGCTCGCAAGCGAGATCCAGGAGCAGCCCGGCATCTGGGATCACCGGCGGCCGGAAGGCGTCGACCGCGACGGAATGTACGCCATTCGCCAGACCGTCCACGTCAAGGAAGGCTCCTGCATCGCAGGCATTCTCGGCCCCGGCGAAGTCCGCGTGAATTCGCTGCATCGCCAGGCGATCGCCAGGACCGCGCCGCGCCTGCAGGTGGAAGCCACCGCCGAAGACGGCACGGTCGAGGCCGTCTCGGTCATCGGCGCCAAGGCCTTTGCCGTCGGCGTGCAGTGGCATCCGGAATACTGGGCCGAGACGGACAAGCCCTCCAACAAGCTCTTTACTGCCTTCGGCGACGCCGTCCGCAGCCATGCGGCCGGCAAATTGGCGACGGTGCCGGCACAAGCCATCGCCTGAGCAGGACTTACGCCTTCTGCGGCGTCTCCGGCACCGGCGTCAGCGCCAATCCCTTCTCGAACCAGGCGATGAGGTTGTCGACGACGAGATCGGCCATCCCATTGCGGGTCGGCACCGATGCGGAGGCAACATGCGGCAGCAGGACGGCATTTTCGGCGACAAGCAGGTCGGCCGGCACCGTCGGCTCGTCGTAGAAGACGTCGAGACCGGCCGCGCCGAGTGCGCCTGAAGCAAGAGCCGCGCCGAGCGCCTCTTCATCCACCGTCCAGCCGCGGCCGACATTGACGAGAATACCGTCCGGGCCGAGCGCGGCGAGAATATCGGCATCGACCGTCTTGTGTGTCTGCGGCGTCTTCGGAACGATGGCGATCAGCGTATCCACCGCTTCCGCCAGCCCCTTCAGTGTCGGGTAGTAGTCATAGGAGACGTCGGCGTGGCGCGAACGGGTGTGGTAACTGATCTTCACCTTGAACGGCTCCAGCCGCTTGGCGATTTCGAGCCCGATGCGGCCGAGGCCGTAGAGCCCAACATGGCGGCCCTTGAGCGAGAAGCGCGACAGCGGATAGGCGGTGCCGGGCTTCCAATTGCCGGCGCGCATCCAGGCTTCTGCCCGCGGCAGGTCGCGGATCGTGTTCAATAGCAGGCCGATCGTCGTATCGGCGACCTCGTCGTTCAGAACGTCAGGCGTATTGGTGACGACGATGCCCTTTTCGGCGGCACGCTTCACATCCATGCCGTCATAGCCGACACCGAAGCTGGCGATCACCTCGACGCCAGGCAGTTGGTCCATCCAGGCGCCGGGAAAGGCGCCGGAGACCGCGACGCCGCGGATGCGCGCGGCGGTCTCGCCATCGAGAGCAAGCCTTTCCGCGCGCGGAACGGCGATAATCTCAAAACGATCCTTCAGCCTTTCGAGAACACGGTCGTGTATCTTCCCAGGAACGAGAATGGCGATGCGGGACATGGCTTTTCCTCTTGGGTGGCGGTCTTGATTCAGGCGCGGGGCCGATGGGGACTGGTGGACTGGCGAATGCGCATTTCCGGCTTGATGAGATGCATGCCGTCGGGCTCGTGGCTGCCGGCAAGGCGATCGAGAAGCGCCCGGGCGGCGAGGCGCCCGACCTCGGTCTGGCCGTTCCAGACGGTCGTCAGCGCCGGCGTGGCGATCGAGGCTTCCTCGAGATCGTCATAACCGGTGACGGAAATATCGCGTCCCGGCACCAGTCCGGCGCGGGCAATGCCGTTCATCAGGCCGATCGCGACGAGATCGTTCCAGCAGACGGCCGCCGTCGGCTTCTGCGGCAGCGACAGGAAATGCACCGCGGCTTCGAAACCGCCCTGTTTCGAGCGCGGGCCGGGAATGCGCAGGTTCGGATCGACCTCGATGCCCGCCTTGCGCAGCGCGTTGACATAACCCTGGTAGCGGTCGCGGCCGGTGGATGTCTGGTCCGTGCCGCCGATCATCGCGATCGAGCGGTGACCGAGGCCGATCAGGTGATTGGTGGCAAGCGAGATGCCGTAGCTGTCGTCGCCACGATAGGTCGGCAGGTCCAGGCCGTCCATCGAGCGGGCGACGAGGATCGCCGGCATGCCGTTTTCTTCCGCCAGCTGCAGATCTTCCGGCGGCGTGCCGATCGCCGGCGACATGATGACGCCGTCGCCGCCGAGCTGCAGAAGCGTCTCGATGAAGGTGCGCTGCTTTTCGACGTTGTCGTAGTGGTTGGACAGGATGAAGGTGTGGCGGCTGCGATCGAGCTCGCTTTCGATCGCCTTCAGGATCTCGCCGTAGAAAGGGTTCATGATGTCGTGCACGACGACGCCGATGATACCGGAGCGGGAGGTGCGAAGGCTGGCGGCGCGGCGATTGTAGATATAGCCGAGAGCGCGCGCCTGCTCCTTGATCTTCTCCCTCGTATTGCCGGCGACGAGCGGACTGTCGCGTAAGGCAAGCGACACGGTCGCCGTTGAAATGCCGAGCGTTTCGGCGATTGTCGAAAGCTTGATCTTCTGGACCACGTGTCCTCCTCCAGGCAGCACGCAAGACAGCAAGACCCTGCCGGTAAATCGGCACGGCCCCTTAAAATGTTTAATTAAAAGATTTAATCAGCGGAAGCAATTCGTCTTTCAGGGGAAATTTCAGTCTTCGTCCGGTTCTTCGATATGAAGGGCTTCGGCCTGCAGATTGGCGTCGATCGCCTTCAAGAGGCGCACGAGATTGCGGATTTCCTTTTCGGAGAACTCCTGTGTCGCCAGCCTGTCGCAGGCCGAGGCCGCCATCTCGATCGCCCGCACGCTGTCGCGACCGAGCGGGGTCAGATAAACCTTGGTCAGGCGCGCGTCCTCGGCGTCGGGCTTGCGCTCGAGAAAGCCCTGCGCCTCCATGCGGCCGATAGTGCGCGTCATCGTCGGCGCCTTGACGCCCAGCTTCTGGGCAAGCCCGCCGGCGGTCATGCCGTCGCTCTCGGCAAGCGAGAGGATGACGCCGTCCTGGCCGGCATAGAGCCCGCTTTCGAACAGGTTGCGCGACAGCACCGTGCGCATGGAGCGGGCCGCCTGGGTCAGCGCCGGAGAAAGATCGACGAGCGTATACTCGGTCTGGTCCTTCTTCTTGGACTTGTTCTTCTTGCCGTCCTTGTGCTTCTTGCCCATAGCCATCCCTTTGATCTTTAAGCGCTGGCGCCGCTGCGATATGACATTGCCCAGGATCTCGTCATAAACAAGAGGCTACGACCGGATGATGACGCCTTCGCCCCGCTTCGAGGACAGCGACCCGGCCTCTGCCCCCGGCGCACGCCCCCCGATTGCCGTGCTGCCGCTCGGCGCCCATGAGCAGCACGGCCCCCACCTGCCCTTCGAGACCGACACCCTGATTGCCGAAGGCATCGCCGCGCGATTGAAGGCGGCCCTGCCCGCCGGCCTGCCCGTCACCTTCCTGCCCGCCGAATCGGTTGGCTACTCCATAGAGCACATGGATGTTGAAGGAACGAAGACGCTCGCCTTCAACGAAGCGGTCAACCGCTGGCTCGGCATCGCCGAAGGGCTGGCGAAGCAGGGCACCCGCAAATTCGTGATGCTGAACGCTCATGGCGGCAATTCGCCTCTGATATCGATCGTCGCGACCGAGGCCAGGGTCCGCTTCGCCATGCTGGCGGTAGCGACGAGCTGGACCCGCTTCGGCCTGCCCGACGGCGTGATCTCGCCGGAGGAAAAGGCGATCGATATCCATGGCGGCGATATCGAGACCTCGGTGATGCTGGCGCTTCATCCCGACAGGGTCGATATGGCCAAGGCGGGGAACTTTCCCTCGCGGCAGACCGAATTCGCCGGCCGCTTCAAACATCTGCGCGCCTACGGGCCGCATGCCTTCGGCTGGAAGATGTCGGATCTCAACCCGCAGGGCGTGGCTGGCAATGCCGCGGCTGCGAGCGCTGAAAAGGGCGAGGCGCTGATCGCGCATGCGGTCAAGGGTTTGATGGAATTGCTGGAAGACGTCGATGCGTTCGACATCACGCGGCTCCGGTGAAGAGGCTCATTTGGCCGACGCCGGGCATGTGATCTTATAACATTATAAAATCCTTTGAACTGCCGTGCCCATGCCATTATATGAGACCAACCGTTCAAGCGGCCGATCTGAAGCCGGTCGGCCGCACGCCTAATCCTAGAGGTTCTCATGACCGACGCGATCTCCACCCAGAAGCCCATTCCCGTCACCGTGCTCACCGGTTATCTCGGCGCCGGCAAGACGACGTTGCTCAACCGCATCCTCTCCGAAAACCACGGCAAGAAATATGCGGTCATCGTCAACGAGTTCGGCGAAATCGGCATCGACAACGACCTGATCGTCGAGTCCGACGAGGAAATCTACGAGATGAACAATGGCTGCGTCTGTTGCACGGTGCGCGGCGACCTGATCCGCGTCGTCGAAGGCCTGATGCGCCGCCCTGGCCGCTTCGACGGCATCATCGTGGAAACGACCGGCCTTGCCGATCCGGTGCCGGTCGCCCAGACCTTCTTCATGGACGATGACGTACGCGCCAAGACCGAGCTCGACGCCGTCATCGCGCTGGTCGACGCCAAGCACCTGCCGTTGCGCCTGAAGGACAGCCGCGAGGCCGAAGACCAGATCGCCTTCGCCGACGTCGTCGTCATCAACAAGAGCGACCTCGTGACCGCCGACGAACTCGCCGTGATCGAAGACATCGTCCGCGCCATCAACCCGGCCGCCCGCGTCTACAAGACCAGCCGCTCCGGCGTCGACCTCGCCCGCGTGCTCGACCAGGGCGCCTTCAACCTGGAGCGCGCCCTCGAAAACGATCCGCATTTCCTGGAACACGGCCATGACGACCACGTCTGCGGCCCGGATTGCGATCATCACCACCACGATCATGATCATGACCACGGCCATCATCATCACGGCGCCATGTCGGCGATCCACGATGTGACGGTGCAGTCGGTGTCGCTGCGCGGCGGTGAGATGAACGCCGAGCGCTTCTTCCCCTGGATCCAGAAAATCACCCAGATGCAGGGACCGAACATTCTGCGCCTCAAGGGCATCATCGCCTTCAAGGACGATCCGGAGCGTTATGTCGTCCAGGGCGTGCACATGATCATCGAGGGCGATCACCAGCGGCCGTGGAAGGACGGCGAGAAGCATGAGAGCCGTCTTGTCTTCATCGGCCGCGATCTCGACCGCGAAAAGCTCGAAGCCTCCTTCAAGGCCTGCGAGGCGGCCGCCTGATGCCGACAGTTGCACCGCTTGATCTCGACGGCCACGTTCTGGCCGTCGAATTTTTAGGTGATGTTCCCTTCTTCGCAAACGCAAACGGCACGTATCACCGGCTGGATGGCGGCGAGAGGGTTTCAGAAGCCCATCAGGGCATGCTCACCGCCATCCGCGATCCCTATAGCGAGAGCCTGATCTCCGGCGGCGAGGATGGCAAGGTGCTGCGCATCGCTGCCGACGGCAGCGTCAGCGAACTCGCCGCCGCGCCGCGCAAGTGGATCTCGCAGGTCGCCGCCGGACCCCAGGGCGCCATCGCCTATTCCTACGGCAAGAGTTCGCTGGTGCGCCTCGCCGACGGCACGACCAAGGAATTTCCCGAGGAGCGCACCGTCGAGGGCATTGCCTTCGCCCCCAAAGGCCTGCGCATCGCCGCCGCCCGTTATAACGGCGTATCCC
Organism: Rhizobium sp. J15; assembly: GCF_002531825.1. Lineage (GTDB taxonomy): Bacteria > Pseudomonadota > Alphaproteobacteria > Rhizobiales > Rhizobiaceae > Rhizobium. The sequence continues at coordinate 108,710 of NZ_NWSX01000009.1, forward strand.
TGCACTGGGTCGGCATGAGCGCCAAGCCCGTCGATCTCGAATGGAAGGGCGCGCATACTGCCGTCACCTTCTCGCCGGACGGTAATTTCCTCGTCACCTCGATGCAGGAAAACGCCCTGCACGGCTGGAAGCTCGACAGCAAGCCCGGCGCCGAGGCGCGCCATATGCGCATGACCGGATATCCGGCCAAGGTGAAATCCCTCTCCTGGTCCGTCAAGGGCAAATGGCTTGCCTCATCAGGCGCGCCCGCCGCCATCGTCTGGCCCTTCCAGGGCAAGGACGGGCCGATGGGCAAGGCGCCGCTCGAACTCGGGACCCGCGCCAATATCATGGCGACCTCGGTGAGGTTCCATCCGCTGGAGGATATCCTCGCCATCGGTTTCATCGACGGCATGATCCTGGCCGTGCGCATCGCCGACAGCAAGGAAGCGCTGCTGCGCCGCCCCGGCAAGGGCGCGATCACCGCGATGAGCTGGAGCGGCAACGGCAAACTGCTCGCCTTCGCCTCCGAAGCCGGCGATTGCGGGGTCATCGACATTTCGGCTTGAGGCCGCGTTGCCGGCCATGGACGACGCCTTGACGGAACCCGAGATCGTAAAGCTCGGGCCCGACCATATGCGGGCTGCGACGGGGATCAGGCGCGTGGCGCTTTGGCAGCGCCTGCCCTGGCTGCTGGATGTCCACACGCCTGAGGAGGAAGAGCAGTATTGGCGCATGCATCTGCTGCCGAACTGCACGATCCTCGGCGCCGCCATCGGAAACAAGCTCGTCGGCGTTATCGCCTATGGCGACGGCTGGATAGAGCAGCTTTACGTTCTTCCTGATTTCCAGGGCATCGGCATCGGTTCGATGCTTCTCGGCTGCGCCAAGGAAGAGATGGACGAAATCAGGCTCTGGACATTCCAACGCAATATGGGCGCACGCGCTTTCTACGAGCGGCACGGTTTTTCCGCCGGGGAAGAAACCGACGGCATCGATAATGAGGAAAAGGAGCCTGACGTGCTCTACCATTGGCGCCGGCTTCCGGAGCTGACGCCTGGTCTGAAACCGTCCGGCTAGAACATCGGCCGAAGCTCCGGAACATTGAGCTTGCCAAATGCCTTGCCGGGGCGAAACATGAAATGCACGCGGGCATAGCCGTCGCCGTGCTGACAGAGGACTTGCGAATGCCGAAATCGACCGGCCTCGGTGTAGCCGAGCAGCAGCCGCCGCCTTTGGGCGATGCACCGGTCTGGAACGTCATCCGCGCCGAGGCGGCGGAGCTTGCGGCGCGCGAGCCGATATTGCGACGGCTACTGACCACAGAAATCACCGATGCCACCGGCAATCATGAGATCCTCGCCCGCGTGCTCGCTGCCCGGCTTTCCGTGACGCAGGTGGAAACCGGCAATCTGTTCGATCTCATCCTGTCCACCCTGAACGACGACATCATGCGAAAGGTCGAGGCCGATCTCGCAGCGGTGCGCCAGCGCGATCCCGCCTGCACGACATTTCTGCACGCGCTTCTGAACCTCAAGGGCTTCCATGCGCTGCAGACGCATCGCATCGCCCATGCGCTTTGGAACGCCGGTCGCACGGAGATCGCCACCTGGCTCGCCAATCTCGCCTCGCTGGTCTTCGGCCCGGATATCCATCCGGCCGCACGGATCGGCGCTTCGATCATGCTCGACCACGGCTCGGGCATCGTCATCGGCGAAACGGCAGTGATCGAGGATGAAGTATCGATCCTTCAGAATGTCACGCTCGGCGGCACCGGCAAGGAAACGGGCGACCGTCATCCGAAGATCCGCCACGGCGTGATGATCGGCGCCGGCGCCAAGATCCTCGGCAATATCGAAATCGGCGCCTTCAGCAAGATTGCCGCCGGCAGCGTCGTGCTGAAAGCGGTTCCCGAACATTGCACGGTCGCCGGCGTGCCGGCCACCGTCGTGCGCATCCATCGCGCCGATGAAATCCCGGCCGAGACGATGGATCAGAATATCTAGCTATGCCGCCTGCTGATTTTCCCAGAAGACCTCGACGCGGTTGCGGCCTTCGCGCTTCGAACGGTAGAGCGCTTCATCCGCTCTGTGCATCAGGCTTTCAAAGTCTCCATCGCTTTCCCGCGCGGCGACCCCGATGCTCAGCGTCGGAAACACGGCGAGATCCGGCCGTTGCATGACGGCGGCGGCGAAATCGAGACGAATGCGCTCGGCAATCGCCACGGCATCCTCCCGTGACAGGTTTTTCAGCACCGCCAGGAACTCGTCTCCACCCTGCCGGGCAAGCAGATCGTGCGGTCGCATGATGCTTCTCGAAACGCTGGCGAACAGCCGCAGGACCTCGTCGCCAGCCGCATGGCCATGCCGATCGTTCAACTGCTTGAAATGATCGATGTCGATGATCAGCAGCGAAACCGGCTGGGAGCCGAGAGCGGGCAGATGCTGGGCAAGGCCGCCGCGATTGAGCGCACCTGTCAGCGGATCATGGTGGGCGAGTTCCGTCAGCTGGTTTCGGCTGCGCTCGGCCGCCATCAGCACCATGGCCATGCTGCGGAGCATGATGAAGGCAACCGCCGATACCGCCATCCAGCTATGGACCACGCTGCCGCCGAAAGGATCCGGCCCGCCGATCTCTCCGGTCGCAGCAAGAATGCTGCGCGCGGCAAAGATCATGGCGGTGCAGACATAGAGGCCGACGAGCAGAGCCGCCGAATACAGCCTCTCGCGGCGGACAATGCTGAGCGCCTCCCTTGCGACGGCAAGATCGCAGAGGCAGCAGATGACGGACACATAGAGGAGCCTTGCCGAGACCGCTGTGGGATCACTGACGATAAGCAGCACAGGCACGCTGACGAGGAGGATCGCTAGCCAGAAATAGCGCTGCTCGAGAACCCGCCCCGAAAAGACGCGCACGGCAAAGAACATCAGCATGTAGCCGGCGATGGTCACGACATTGCCGCCGTCGATCGAGACCGCGTAGGGAACGATATTGCGCAGCGCCACGAGAAAGGAACCGATGCCGATGAGCAGGTTGCTCAAGCCCCACCAGAGCGGCCACCTGTCGAAGCGGCCGGTCGCATAGGCTGCAAGCTGGAGAATGCCCAGCACGAAGCAGCTCACGGCAACAATGAAATAGATCGTCCTGAGATCCAGTAGCATGGCGCTTTCCCGAGGTTCTGGCGGCGAACCTACAGCAAGCGTTTTGCGGTTTGATTGGAGGCTTCGTTAAAAGTTTATCGATCGCGTTTTTTCAAGGCATCTCCGCTCTTTTACATGCATAATGCCTGCGCACTCCTGCTGGATTTGCCTTGATCAGGCGGCCCTGACCGCGCCGATAATGTCTGCCATCAGGCCGTGCAGGGAGTCCCTATAACCGTTTCGCGCCGATGGGCCGCTCTCTTCCGAGGTCATGACGACGGTAAGATCGAGCGACGGCACGATGTAGAGCATCTGGCCGCCGTAACCCCAGGCGAAATGCACCTCTTCGCCGCCGATCTCACGCGTGAACCAGCCATAGCCATATTCGTCGCCGGAGAAGCGCGAATTGGTGCGGTGCTGCCACGATTGCACGATCCAATCGGCAGGCACCACCTGCTCTCCCTCCGCCGTGCGCCCGCCATTGCGATAGAGCTCGCCGAAGGCAAGCAGCGACCGGGCGCTCATCGCCATCTGATTGCCGCCGAGATAGATGCCTTGCGGATCGCGCTCCCATGCGCCGATGCGGAAACCCTCGACGGGACCGAGCCATTCGCGGGCCAGCGCCAGCGTCGACCGTCCGCTGACCCTGGTGAGGACAGCCGAGAGCAGATGCGTGGATGCAGTGGAGTAGAGCATCTCGCCGCCGGGCTGATCGACGAAAGGCTGCGACAGCGCAAAGCGCACCCAATTACGCGAGGAGACCCAGCGACCGTAGTTCGGCCCCGACATGCGGTCGAGCCCCGACTGCATGGAGAGCAGATTGCCGACCGTGATGTCTTTGAGGCGCGGATCGGGTGTTTCGGGAAGATCGGCCTTCAGGATCGGCGCGATCTTCTGGTCAGGCCCTTCCAGCAGACCTTTGCTGATAGCGATTCCGACCAGTGCTGAAATGATCGATTTCGACGCGGATTTGATGTTGGTCGATTCCGCCGGCGAGTGACCGCGGAAGCCGCGCTCGGTGAGCACACGCCCGTCGCGGGCGACGATCACCGTCTTTAGCGGCCGCATCGCAGGATCGCTCGCCGCCCGGTCGAGGCGCAAACCAAGACCGGCGGCGGACGCCGTGCTCTGGGCAGATGCCGGGCCTGTTGCAGCAAGCGACAGGCTGAAGAAAAGGAGGAGGCGAAAGATGCGGATCATGCGGCGCAAGATAGGATATCGCCGCAGCATATTCGCGTGCCGGCAGCACTTTTCACGCGATTGTGTCTGTAGGTGAACCGGCTGCCCTAACCCACCGGCCGTGAAAGAAATCCGCGCCGCAACCATGGCGGCCCGCCTGCCTCCATGGTCAAGCGGCGCGGATATTGCCGGCCGAGGGAAGGACCTCAACCCCGGCCGACTGGTCGAAGAGCCTCAGGCTGCGCGGCGAACCGGCGCGCCGGCCAGCATGCGCCCCGAGGGGACGATCATGCCGGCCGCGCCGTCAAGCCAGCCTTCCCTGAGCTCGAGCGCAAGAAAGCGCGAGCGTTCGAACGGACCCGGCATGACCAGATGGCGAGCCTTTTCGGCAAAGAAGCCGAAACGCTCGTAATAGGCGGCATCGCCGACGAGCAGGACGGCGCCGTGCCCGCGGTTCTTCGCTTCGAGGATCGCCGCCCGCATCAGCGCCCCGCCGATGCCCTTGCCGCCATGACGGGAATCGACGGCGAGCGGGCCGAGCAGCAGCGCGTTGATCGGCGTGCCTTGATCGTTGACGCCGGCCTCGACGTTCCAGAGCCGCACCGTGCCGATGACATGACCGTCGCGGTCACGCGCGACGAGCGCAAGGCCGTCGGCCGGAATCCGGTTGCGGCGGATCTTCTCCGACGACTTCTTGCGGCGATCAGGACCCATGACGCGGTCGAGTAGGTTTTCGCGGGCAACGACGTCCGAAGGATTTTCGGCGTCGATGGCAAAAGTGGTGGGCGCAAAGAATGCGCGGACAGAATCAAGAACAGCGGCCATCTTGGCCTCCCGTACCCAATACCGTTATCAGCGGCGATGAAGGAAATTGTGAAATTGCCGCCCCGGCTGGTTACCGGGCCGGCGGAAACAACTTAGATGACGTAGGCCTTCAGCGGCTCGAAACCGTTGAAAGCGACCGCCGAATAGGTCGTCGTGTAGGCACCGGTGCCTTCGATCAGAACCTCGTCGCCGATCGAAAGGGAGATCGGCAGCGGATAGAGGTTCTTTTCGTAGAGCACGTCGGCCGAATCGCAGGTCGGGCCGGCGATGACGCAGGGCTCCATCTCGTCGCCGTCGTGCTCCGTGCGGATCGGATAGCGGATGGCTTCGTCCATCGTCTCGGCGAGACCGCCGAACTTGCCGATGTCGAGGAAGACCCAGCGCGCATCGTCATTGTCCGACTTCTTCGAAATCAGCACGACTTCAGCCTTGATGACACCGGCATTGCCGACCATGCCGCGGCCCGGCTCGATGATCGTCTGCGGGATCTGGTTGCCGAAATGCGTGCGCAGCGCCTGGTAGATCGACTTGCCGTAAGCTTCCGCCGACGGAACGTCGCGCAGATACTTGGTCGGGAAGCCGCCGCCCATGTTGACCATCTGCAGGTGAATGCCCTGCTTGGCAAGCGAGACGAAGACGCGCTTGGCATCGGCAAGCGCCGAATCCCAGGCATCGACCTTGGTCATCTGCGAACCGACATGGAACGAGACGCCGTAGGACTGCAGGCCGAGCTGATGGGCGTAGACGAGGACGTCGACGGCCATCTGCGGAACGCAGCCGAACTTGCGCGACAGCGGCCATTCGGCGCCTTCGCCATCCGTCAGAACGCGGCAGAAGACACGGGCGCCGGGAGCGGCGCGCGAGATCTTCTCGACTTCCTCGTGGCTGTCGACCGCAAAGAGGCTGACACCGAGCGCATGGGCGCGGGCGACGTCACGCTCCTTCTTGATCGTGTTGCCGTAGGAGATGCGGGCGGCGGTCGCGCCGGCTTCGAGCGCCATTTCGATTTCGGCAACGGATGCGCAGTCGAAATTGGAGCCGAGGCCTGCGAGCAGCTTCAGCACTTCAGGGGCCGGGTTGGCCTTGACGGCGTAGTAGATGGCGCTGTCCGGCATCGCGTGACGGAAGGCGTGGAAATTGTCGCGAACGACATCGAGGTCAACCACGAGGCAGGGACCGTCGGGACGTCGGGTTGCGAGAAAGTCGCGGATGCGCTGGGTGGTCATATCGTTCCCTCTTCCAATTCCAGAGCTCCGGCATGAACCGGAGGACAAAGGGCATACGAGAACTCGCATTGGAACCAGCCGGTGGAGACCCCGGAACCATAGCAAGCGCTCGATGCGCGGATAGTGAACCAACGCCGCGGACGCGGTGTAAGTTCGGCTTTGTCTGCCATGGATTGGAGGGAGAATCCCAACCGCACTTCCGGCAATGATGGTGTGCCTCTTCAGTAACCCCCGCTGATGGAAAGCAGGGAGAGAACAAAAAGGCCCGCACCGTCGTTGCTTCAGGCGTCCTCGCATTTTCCGGTTGGCCGGAATAGCGACTGGAGGGGTTAATTCCAGGTACCTTACCGATTTCCTCACCAATTCGAGGGTTCGGCGGACACCCATGGGCACGTGCGACTTTGGGCTGAGTGGGAAATAAGAATATTCGCCTTCATAATCAAGCGTTTTTTTGATCTTGGGTCAAAAAAATAATTGAACAAAACGGGCCGATTTGTTCAACGTTTCGAAACAGCTTGGGGAAGCGCCATGGACACTCTGACCCGCATACGCGCCTTCATCGACGTCGTCGAGGCCGAAGGCTTTTCCGCCGCAGCAAGGCGCACCGGCCGCTCCAAGGCGCTGCTCTCCAAATATGTGCGCGAATTGGAGGATGAGCTCGGCGCTCTGCTGCTCAACCGCACTACCCGGCAATTCTCGATGACCGAGGCCGGCCACACCTATTATCGCACCGCCTCCGATATCCTGAAGGAGATCGACAATCTCGCCGATCTCGTTCGCGAGAACAATGCGCAGCTGAAGGGAAAGCTTCGCGTCTCGGTGCCGCGCACCTTCGTCGATGCCGATGTCGGCCAGTCGCTGATCGATTTCGCCCGGGAAAACCCCGACTTGTCGCTGGAGATCGCCGCCGACGATCGATTCGTCGACCTGATCGAGGAAGGCTTTGATGTCGCGATCCGCATCACCAAGCTCGAAGATTCCGGCATGATCGCCCGCAAGATCTCCGATTTCCGCGTCCATCTCTGCGTCACCCCTGAATTTCTCGAGCGCCATCCCGATCTCGAGCATCCGAGCGACATTTCCAACGTCCCCTTCATCGTCGATACGAATTCGCGCACCCAGGGCAGCATCCGCTTCTACAATCCTGACAACACGACCTTCGCCGTCGCCGTTTCCGGCCCGATGGAGGTCAACAGCCCGCATGCGACCTTGCGCGCTGCGCTTGCCGGCATCGGCATTGCCCTCGTCCCCGATTTCATCGCTCGCAAGTCGATCGACAGCGGCGAACTGCTGACGCTGTTCAACGACTACATCCCGACCGACCGCGGCATCTATGCCGTCTATCCGCACCGGCGCTACCTGCCGGCCAAGGTGAGGATCTTCGTCGATTACCTGCACAACTGGTTCAAGAAGCACTCGTGAGAGGACCGGCGATGCGACACTGCGTCCCGCCTGAACCTCTGATCACATGAGCCGGATATGGGCCCCGGTCCCAATTCCGTCCCAATTTCTGGCAAGAAGTCAGCGTCACCGAACAGGGCAGCGGGATAAATGAAACATTCGACGATATTGATGGCCGCGCTTCTTTCGCTGGCGCCGGCCGCCGCCTTTGCCCATCCGCACATCTTCGTGGAAGCGCGCCTGGAGGTCGTGGCCGCCAAGGACGGCAGCGTCGAAGAGCTGCGCAACGTCTGGCGCTTCGACGAGGTCTTCTCCTCCTCCGTCGTCATGGATTTCGACAAGAACACCGATTTGAAGCTGGAGCCGAACGAGCTCGCGGAGGTCGGAAAGACGGTGAAGCAGTCGCTGGCCGATTATGATTACTACATGAACCTGACGGTCGACGGGAAGAACGTCACCGTCCAGAAGCCCGACATCATCCACGTCGATTACAAGGACGGCCAGCTGCTGATGTTCTTCGCGGTGAAGCCGGCGGAAAAGATGCCGCTCAAGGGCAGGCTGAGCTTCGGCGTCTACGACCCGACGCTCTATACGTCGATCGATTTTCCGACCGACGCCGAACTTTCGATCGTCGGCGACGGCTTCAAGGCCTGCAAGCATCAGGTCGTGAGACCCGATGCCGACCAGGTGATCTCTGAGAACAAGCAGTCGTTGACCGATGCCTTCTTCAACGATCCCACAGGCACCAACATGTCCAAACTCTTCGCCACCCGGCTGGAGGTTACATGCTGACGAAACGCCTGCCGCTCATTCTTTCCGCGGCGACCCTTGCCCTCCTGGCGGCTGCAAGCCTCGCCCATGCGCAATCGCCGCTCGGCATCGGCACGGCGGAGCCGAGCTTCCAGCCGACCGGCGGGCCGCTCGCCCCGCTGCTGCTCTATGTGAACTATGAGCAGCAGGCCTTCTACCGGGCGCTGACCAATGCTCTGAAGGCGATGCGGGAGGATCCGTGGCAGCTCGCCTCGCTGATCGGCCTGTCCTTCGCCTACGGCGTTTTCCATGCCGCGGGCCCGGGCCACGGCAAGGCGGTCATCTCCTCCTACATGATCGCCAACGAGGTCGAGCTGAAGCGCGGCGTGGTGATCTCCTTCATCTCGGCCTTCATTCAGGGCGTGGTGGCGGTGGCGCTCGTCGGCGGCGCCTGGCTGGTGCTGCGCGGCACGGGCATCACGCTGACGGCAGCGACCCATGCGATGGAGATCGCAAGCTTCGTCATGGTCATCCTCTTCGGCGGCTGGCTGCTCTTCCGCAAACTGCGCTCGATGATCGGCAACCTGCCTGGCCGCCGGCTGATGGCGACGCCTGCCGGGCCGGTCTCGATGATGCTCGATTGGAAGGACAATGCGGCCGAACGCCAGGCCTATGTCTTCCGCGGCAAGGCGCAGCCCGTGGAAGCCGGCCATACCTTCGTTCCCGGCATGGTCTGCGAGACCTGCGGCAACGCCCATGTGCCCGACCCGGCGCTGCTCGGCGGCGACAAGTTCAGCGCCCGCGAAGCCTGGTCGGCGATCGTTGCCGTCGGCCTTCGCCCCTGCTCCGGCGCGCTTCTGGTCATGACCTTTTCGCTGCTGAACGGGCTCTATCTCGGCGGCGTGCTTTCGGTCGCCGCCATGTCGCTCGGCACCGCGATCACCGTTTCCGTGCTTGCGACCCTTGCCGTCACCGCCAAGGGCGCCGCCGTCCGCCTTTCCGGACGCGGCTCGGCCGCTTCGGTCTGGGTCGGCAACGCCATCGAAATCCTCGGCGCCGTGCTCGTCATCCTGATGGGCGTCCTGTTGCTCGGCGCCTCGTTGCAGGGCTAGAGCATGTCGCGCAAAAGTGTGCAGCGGTTTTGCGATAACGACATGCGTAAAAACAAAGACCTAAAGCGCAAGGGCGAATCTGAAAGATCGCGATGCGCTTTAGCCTTACTCGCCCCTGCCGCGCTGATAGCGCGCCCGCAGCCAGAAGACCGCAAAAAACGCCATGATCAGGCAAATGCCGACGAAGATCGCCAGCACCGGCGAGAAATTGCCGATCCACAGAACGATGGTCGGCAGGAAATAGAGGACGAGGCCGGCGCCGAGCAGGATGAGGGCGGCAGCGGTCGCCTGGGAGCGGCTCTCGGGGGTCACGCGAGCCTTTCCTTCTCCAGATCGGCGCGGATATCCTGCAAACGGCGGATCTGGCTGCCGGCAGCATCGAAATTCTCGGGCGAAAGCCACGCTTCGAAGGCATCGTTGATCAACGGCCATTCGGCATCGATCATCGAGAACCACGCCGTATCGCGGTTGCGGTGCTTGGAAAGCATATGCTGGCGGAAGACGCCTTCGAAGCTGAAGCCGTAGCGCAGCGCCGTCGTCTTGCTCGCTTCGTTCTTGTTGTCGCATTTCCACTCGTAGCGGCGGTAGCCGAGATCTTCGAAGACGTGCTTGGCCATCAGATAGTGCACCTCGGTGGAGAGCGGCGAGCGCTTCATGTCGGCGCCATGCGCCACGCCGCCGATCTCGACAACGCCGTTTGCCGGATCGGCGCGCATGTAGTTCGCCATGCCGACAATCTTGCCGGTGGCGTTATCGCGGAAGATATGGGTGAGCCAGCCGGACTTGGTGTAGACGGATTCCAGCCAGTTGGCGAAGTCCTCGATGCCGGAAAAATCGTCCTGCGCGAAATAGAGCAGCAGCGGGTTGATGCCCATGCCGCCGAGCCCCTCCCACAGAGCTTCGAGATGCTCCGCGCGCCGATAGGGCTCGATCGTGACGAAGCGGCCCTTCAGCGTCACCGGCTTCGGCGCCGGGCAGCCCTTGAAATTCGCAAGATCGCGCATGTTCACTCCCCGTGTCTGATCTGAGGAGTGGATAGGCCAGCCGCCCGACAAAGGCAACCGGCCTAGATGTTACTGTGACAAGGTCGTCTTGGCGGACGACACCGTCGCCTCGATATGGTCGACCAACTGGTCGGCAAGGCCGAGCCGGCCGGCAAGCAGATCGAGATAACCGCGTTCGGCGCGCGAATCCGGTTCGATGGTGAGGCGCGAGGCGGTATAGAGCTCGACGCGCTGTTCTTCCGTCACCGCTGCAGCGACGAGCGCATCGATATCGGTCGGGGAAGCAAGTTCGCGTTCGATGAAGGCCGCGGCCTCGCCGCTGACGTCGGCCGCCTTGATCTTGTCCATGATGAGCGCGCGTTCGGCGTCGTCGATATGGCCGTCGGCCTTGGCGGCGGCGATCATCGCCCGGATCAGCACCAGCACGAACTCGTTGCTGCCGGCGGGTGACGCCGGCCCGAAGCCGGATTCGGCAGGTGGCGGCAGGAGAACCGGATTGTTGGCCGACGGCGCATCCGAGGGAGCCGCGGGCGCCTGCCCCGCCTGGTAGTTCTTGTAGGCCTGGTAGCCAAGGCCGGCAATGGCGGCAAGCCCGCCGATCGCCAGCGCATTGCCGGCAATGCTGCGGCCGGTCTTGGTGCCGAGAAGCACGGCGGCGAGCGCACCGGTCTTCATCGGATTGTTCCTGGCCGTCTGCACGGCCTCGCCCGCCCTGTCGCGGACCGAACCGCCGAGACCGGGCACCTGCGAACCCAAGAACTGGTCGAGAAGCTTCTTTGCGTCGAACATCCCTCGTCGTCTCCCTGTTTGAGGCTGGAGAGAACATAGGTTTGCGGCGGCTCAAATACAAACATGGGCGCGGGGGATTGTGCATCCCCCGCCGATCCGGCCTCAGGCCTTCAGAGCCGCGGCCTCCGCCGCAAGCTTGGTGATCCCCGCCCAGTCGCCGGCTGCGACCAATTCCTTCGGCGCGACCCACGAACCACCGACGCAGACGACGTTCGGCAGCGAGAGATAATCCCTGGCGTTCTTCAGCGAAATGCTGCCTGTCGGGCAGAACAGCGTGCCGGCGAGCGGCGAAGAGAGCGCCTTGAGATAGGCGGCGCCGCCGGCCTGCTCGGCTGGAAAGAATTTCAGCACCTGATAGCCTTCCTCGCGCAGCGCCATGACTTCGCTGGCGGTCGCGGCTCCCGGAAGCAGCGGCACCTCGGAATCGGCGGCGGCATCGAGCAGTTCCTGGGTCGTGCCCGGGCTGACGATGAACTTCGAACCGGCCTCAACGGCGGCTTCCCAATGGGCGGCGTTCAGGATCGTGCCGGCTCCGACTTCCGCACCCTCGACTTCGTCGGCGACGGCGCGCACAGCATCAAGTGCCGCCGGCGTGCGCATGGTGATCTCGATTGCCTTCAGGCCGCCCGCCACGAGCGCGCGCGCCAGCGATACGGCCGACTTCGCATCGTCGACGATCAACACCGGAACGACCGGCTGGAGTTTCAGGATGGAAAGGAGCTTCTCTGTTTTCTCGCCCATGGTCGCGCGACCTCCTTGAAACGATTGAATTGGTCCCGAATAGCGCCCCAGGGGAACCTTGTCGAGGCAAAACCAATTCACATGACAAGATGGGTAGGAAATCCATGGGAATTGGGCTACCGTGCCCCGATCGTCACAAAAGGTTCACTGGTATGGCGAAAGAGATCGAGCGGAAGTTTCTCGTGCGCAGCGACGGATGGCGTTCCGCCGTCGAGACGAAGTCGAGCCTCAGACAGGGCTACATCGCCTCCATGGACGACCGCTCGGTCCGGGTGCGCATCCTCGATGGCAGGAAAGCGAGACTGACGATCAAGATCGGCCGCAGCGCCATCACCCGTGACGAATTCGAATATGACATTCCGGTCGCCGATGCCGAAGAGCTGTTGCAGAACGCAATCGGCATCGTCATCGAGAAGACGCGTCATCGCGTTCCGCATGAGGGCTTCGTCTGGGAGGTCGATGTCTTTGCCGGCGAACATCGCGGATTGGTCATCGCCGAGGTGGAAATGACTGCCGAAACCGACAAGCCGGCGCTGCCGGCCTGGCTCGGCCGCGAAGTGACCGGAGACTTCCGCTATTCCAACCAGGCCCTTGCCACAGAATATGGGCACGACAGGCATGGCCTATCGCATACGGCCTGACGCCGATTTCACCCGGGAGTTCCGCAGTGTTGCGAAGGAGCAGCTGGGCGAGGCCGTCGCAATTCTCGAGGAGAGACCGGACGGCGCGCATGAGGCGATCCATTCCTTTCGCAAGAACCTGAAGCGGCTGCGCTCGCTCTATCGGCTGGTGGCCCGCGAGGTGCCGGATTTCCAGGCTCGTGAGAATGAACGCCTGCGCAGCGCCGCGCGGTCGCTTTCGGCGATCCGGGACGCAAACGCCCTCGTCGGCACCGCCCAATATCTGCAGCAAACGGCCCGCGAGAAAGAAGAGAACGAGGCGCTCGGCCGCATCGTCACCATCCTCGAAGGGCGGCGCGACTGGATGGCGGAAGCCGAAAGCGGCCTTGAACAGAGACTGGTGGAAACCTCGGATGTCTTGAACGAGGCGATCAATTGCCTGGATGACGTGTCCTTTGCCGGCGGCCATCGCAAGAATGCCCGCATGCTGGGCAAAAGCTGGCGCCGCACCGCGCGGAAGGCGAAGGCTGCCCTCGCGGCCTGCCACGGCGAGGCATCGGCTGGCGATTTCCACGACCTGCGCAAACGCACCTACGACTACCGGCTCTATCATTCCCTCCTGCGCGACGTCTGGCCGGGCGCGATGCAGGCCAAGCGCGATGCGGGCAAGGAGCTTGTCGAGGATCTCGGCCATATCCACGATCTTGCCGTGCTGTCCGAATTGGTCGAAGCCGAGCCGCAGCTTTTCACCCGCAACGACGATCTGGCACATCTGCTCGACGCCATCATCTTCCGCCAGCAGGAAGACCGTCGGCAAGCGCTCGTCAAAGCCGAAGCCGTCTTCGCCGACGATCCCGACGAGGAAGCCGAGCGTATCGAGCTTCTCTGGCTGACGGCCGGGCGTTGAGAGGGCGATTTGGGAAGGCAATTGCGCGGCCCGCCGATTTTCTGTATTTCCGGCGCATGACCGACAGCCTGACACACACCAGCCCGTTCCTCGTGGCGGCGCTTTACCATTTCGTTTCCGTGCCGCGCTTTGCGAGCCTTCAGGCTCCGCTGCAGGCGCTGTGCGAGGAGAAAGGCGTCAAGGGAACGCTGCTTCTGGCACATGAGGGCATCAACGGCACGATCGCAGGGCCGGATGCCGGCATCCATGCCGTCCTCTCCTTTCTGCGCGCCCAGCCCGAATTTTCGGGGCTGGAGCACAAGGAAAGCCGCGCTTCCAAAATGCCTTTCCTGCGCATGAAGGTGAAGCTGAAGAAGGAAATCGTCACCATGGGCGTCGAGGACATCGACCCCAACAAGGTGGTCGGCACCTATGTGACGGCGAAGGATTGGAATGCGCTGATTTCCGATCCCGACACCATCGTCATCGATACCCGCAACGACTACGAGACGGCAATCGGCACCTTCCGCGGCGCGGTCGATCCGAAGACGAAGACGTTCCGCGAATTTCCCGATTGGGTGCGGCAGAATTCCGGCCTGCACAACAAGCCGAAGATCGCCATGTACTGCACCGGCGGCATCCGCTGCGAGAAGGCCACCGCCTTCATGAAAGCGGAGGGTTTCGACGAGGTCTATCATCTGAAGGGCGGCATCCTGAAATATCTGGAGGACGTGCCTCAGGAGGAAAGCCTCTGGGACGGCGCCTGTTTCGTCTTCGACGAGCGTGTCTCGGTCGAGCACGGGCTGAAGGAGGGAGAACACAGACTGTGCCACGCCTGCCGCAATCCGATCACTTCAGAGGAAATCACTTCGCCGTTCTACGAGGAAGGCGTTTCCTGCAGCCACTGCTATCACACGCGCAGCGAAGAGGACCGGCTGCGTTACCGCCAGCGTCAGCACCAGATCGCGCTGGCAAAAAAACGCGGCCAGCGGCATATCGGCAGCTGAAGCCAATTTCGTTTTGAATTTGCCTTACGAAAATTCCTAGACCGGTCAGGCCGCGCCCAGACGGCGCGGGGCAGCCGGCTCCGCCGCATGCCCCTCGTTCAGCAACGCGGTGATGTGGTCGGCCGCCATCGGCTTTCCGAACAGGTAACCCTGCAGGCAATCGCAGCCGAAGAGGCGCATGGCGACGGCCTGCGCCTCGGTCTCGATGCCTTCGGCGGTGACGGGAATGTCGAGCGAGCGGGCAAGCGCCACCGTCGCCTGCAACATCTCGCGCTGGCGTTTTCCTTGGTCGACATCCATGACCAGCGAGCGGTCGATCTTGATACGATCGAAACCGAACTGCCTGAGATAGCCGATCGAGGAGAAGCCGGAACCGAAATCGTCGAGCGCCACCTTGACCCCCAGCCCCTTCAATCTTTCGATCGACTGGCGGGTGCGCTGCGGATTCTGGATCATGTAGCCTTCGGTGATCTCGAGCGTGACGCGGCCGGCTTCGATCTCCGTCTGCTTCAGCACGTAGCGCACATAGTCGGTGAAGGCGGGATTGCGGAACTGGCCCGGAGAAACGTTGACCGAGATGGCGAGCCCCGGCCACTGCTTGGCCGTTTCGCAGGCCTTGCGCAGCACGAACAGGCCGAGCGATTCAATGAGCCCGCTGGTCTCGGCGATCGGGATGAAGACATCCGGCGAGACGGGACCGTGGCCCGGACGGTTCCAGCGGACCAGCGCCTCGACGCCGTTCAGCGCTTGCGTCGCCGCATCGACCAGCGGCTGGTAAACGAGCGTCAAATCGCCGCTTTCGATCGCAACCCGGAGGTCGATCTCCAGCGCGTTACGCTGTTCCCGATCGGCATCCATCGACGGATCGTACAGCGTCATGCGCGCGCGGCCTGCCTCCTTCGCCTTGTACATGGCAAGATCCGAGCGGCGCACCAGCTCCTCGCGGCTGATCGTGCCGGCAGGCGACATGGCGATGCCGATGCTTGCCCCGACGACGACGACGCGGCGGCCGATCTCCAGCGGCTCGGCAAGAAAATCGAGAATCTGTTCGGAAAGCTGCAGGGCGGCGGCATGTTCTCCGTCGGAGAGAAAGGCGATGGCAAATTCGTCGCCGCCGATGCGGGCGAGAACCGCGCCTTGAGGAATGAGCACGGCGAGACCGGCGGCGACCGCGCGGATCAGCTGATCGCCGGTGCCGTGGCCATAGCTGTCGTTGACCTCCTTGAAGCCGTCGAGGTCGAGATAGAGGAGCAGCACGTTGCGCCTGGTCTGGCGCGCCTCGGCAACGAAACGATCGACGGCGAGCCCGAGGCCATCGCGATTGGAAAGGCCGCTCAGCCTGTCGCGCAGCGCCTCCTCGCGGGCGCTGTTTTCCTCGCCCTTCAGCCGGCGGCCGGCAAGCCAGCCGATGACCAGCAGCACCATGAAGAACAGGCCTACCAGCCCGAGCGCCTGAAGGACCATCGGCCGAACCTGCGCATAGGCGATAT
Source organism: Rhizobium sp. J15 (assembly GCF_002531825.1). Lineage (GTDB taxonomy): Bacteria > Pseudomonadota > Alphaproteobacteria > Rhizobiales > Rhizobiaceae > Rhizobium. Next base: position 124,859 of record NZ_NWSX01000009.1, read on the forward strand.
CGCCGGGCGAACGCGAGATCCAGACGAGCTTGCCGAGCGTTGTTCCCGAGGGATCGGTGATCGGCACGAAATAATCGGCTTCGAAGGCCGGCGGCGCCAGCCTCAGCCCGCCGATGACATAGGTCTGACCGAGCGCCGTCACCCTGTCGTCGTCGAGATGGCGGGCGAAAACGAGATAGCGGTGCTGGCCGGCAGGCGCGTCGAGCTCACCGGATTTTTTCCGCACCAGCGCCACGCCGACGGCGGCAATGCCGCGTTTGGTGGTGACGAAGCCGACCGCCTGCGGACGATCGGCGGGACCTGCCGCCTTCACCCTGTCGTACAGGGTCCAGAGCGAGGGCGCGAAGAAATCCGCGAGCGGCTCGGCCATCGGCTGGCCGTCGCGATAGGCGATGATCGCCTTCTTCTGATCGTCGATGACGATCGCCATGTCGAAAAGCGGGCTGTTGACCGACATCTCGCCGTAATTGCTGACCGTCCAGGCCATGCCGTCAGGCGCGTAGACATTGGCTGCGGCATCGTCCCAGGCGGCATAATCGTCAAGCGTGGCGCCGAGCTGCTCCTCGAAGGTCTTCATCGCGCCGATCGTCGTTTCGCGCGAGCGCTCGTCATCGAGAAGATTGGCATTTCCGGCCACGCGTTCGAGCGCCGTCAGCACCATGATGGTGACGACAGCGACGATGACCGCGAAGGAGAAAAGCACGCCGGTGACGGTGATGTGACGGCCTATTCCCGATCCCTTGCTCTGCGACTTGGCAACTGTCTGCATTACGGCTCCCTGACCGCAGGACTTTGCCAGCCAAGGGTTCAAAAACGTTTAAGCAACCACTGCTAAAGATCTCCAGCGATCAATTTCTGTACCTGCCGCTGATGCGAAGGTTCAACCAAGCAATGTCAGTCACTTAAGGCCGATGAGAGTTAACCCGCCTTGTGGTTGCCTTTCGGGAATTGGGCCGCCAGTTCGCTATACCACTTGCCGCTTTTCTTCGCTGTACGGATCTGGGTTTCGTAATCGACATGGACGAGGCCGAAGCGCATGCGGTAGCCTTCCGCCCATTCGAAATTATCCATCAGGCTCCAGGCGAAATAGCCGCGCAAGGGATAACCGTCCTTGATGAGATCGGCGACGACAGCAAGGTGATCGCCGACATAATCGAGACGCATCACATCGTCGACCTCGCCGCCGACCACATCGGTGTTGTCGCAAGCGCCGTTCTCGGTGATGTAGCACTCCGGCAGTTCGTAGCGGCGATAGAGGTCCTCGACCAGGAGCTTCAGCCCCGGCGCATAGATTTCCCAGCCGATATCGGTCTTGACGTCGCTCGCCGGCGGCGCTTTCACCGTCCAGGGGAAATCGCCCTTGCGTTCGGCATCGTCGGTGACGCGCTCGGGCGTGTAGTAGTTCAGCCCCCACCAGTCGAGCTTCTGGCTGATCAACTTCAGGTCGCCGTCTTCGATGACAGGCATGCGGTCGCCGAGCGCCTCGACGAATTCCTTCGGATATTCGCCCTTGAAGACGGGATCGAAGAAGGCGCCGTTGTGGAACTGATGCGCGCGTTCGGCGGCGGCGAGATCGGCCGGGCTGTCGGAACCCGGGATGACCGAGGCGGCATTGAGCACCAGGCCGACGGGCACGTTGGGAGCTTCGGAACGGATCGCCTCGACCCCGAGGCCGTGGGCAAGGTTCATATGGTGCATGGCGTGAAGGGCAGCCTGCATGTTGCGCTCGCCGGGAGCATGGATGCCGTAGAGATGGCTCAGCCAGACGATGCACCAAGGCTCGTTGAAGGTCGCGACGGCGTCGAGACGGTCGCCGAGGCGGCTCATCACCGTCTTGGCATAACGCTGAAAAGCGTAAGCTGTCGAGCGCGCCGTCCAGCCGCCGTCACCGGCCAGCAGCAACGGCAGGTCCCAGTGGTAGAGCGTCGCGAAGGTCTTGATCCCGCGCGCCTTGCAGCCGTCGACAAGCCGGTCGTAGAAATCGAGCCCCGCTTCGTTCACCGGGCCTGTGCCATCGGGAATGATGCGCGGCCAGGCGATGGAGAAGCGATAGGCTTCAACGCCCATCTCCTTGATCAGATCAAGGTCCTGCTCCAACCGGTTGTAATGGTCGCAGGCAATGTCGCCGTTATCGCGATTGTGGACGCGGCCAGGCATGTTGCAGAAAGCGTCCCAGATGGATGGCTTGCGGCCGTCGGTCTTGCTCGCGCCTTCGATCTGGAAGGCCGCGGTGGCAACGCCGAAGGTAAAGTCACCGGGAAAGCGGCTGGCAAGCGTCTTGGCATCGATCATCTCTAATCCCCGTCTCTCAGCATGTGGACTGACCGTTGGGCCGGATTTAGCCAAGCCGAAAAGCAAAGTACAGGTCTCGGCCAAGAAAAACTGCAACGTTGCAGTAGGAAGGGCGGAACGGCCATGATCGGCATCGTTTAGCCGCTCCGGACATTCGCCTTCCCGCCGCAACCGATCTCATAACGCGAATGTCAGCAGGCGTGACTTGCTGCCGAGGCGGCGATCGCTACACAGCGAAGACATTGCAACATGAAAGGAACCCAATGCTGTCTTCGATCCATCTGCTGCAGCCCCATCTGCTGAGCCTGCTGCGCATCATCTCCTCGCTCGTGCTTTTCAGCTACGGAACGCAGAAGATCCTGCATTTTCCGGCCGCGGGAAGCGTGCCGCCGATGGGCTCGCTCTCCTGGATCGCCGGGCTGATCGAACTCACTCTCGGCTTCCTCGTCCTGATCGGATTCCAGACCCGCATCGCGGCCTTCGTGCTCTCCGGCCTGATGGCCTTCGCCTATTTCATCGGCCATGCGGGAAAGAGCTTTTATCCCGCGCAGAACGGCGGCGTCGCGGCAATCCTGTTCTGCTTCGTATTTCTCTATCTAGTGGCGGCAGGCGCCGGGCCGCTCAGCGTCGACAGCCTGATGAAGCGCAACCGCGCTGCGGCCTGACGAATGACGGACAGGCCGAGGCGGTCAATGATCGCCTTGGCCTTTTTGCAGGCTCCGCGCCGCTCCAGGCCTAGACCCCAATCGACATCCAGGATTCCCAAATCGGTTGCTGACTGATTCACAGGATGCCGTACGAAGCAAAAATGCCATAGGCTGCTCCAGCGCCTTCATAATATGTCCCGCGATTGCCCTCAGTATGCCTGGGCCAGAATCTGTCCGGAAAGCCGGCCGTAGACGCGTCGTGCATTCTGTTCGAAAATCTTCGCGCGGTCAGTGTGCTGAAGATGCTGGGTGTTGTTGAGATACCAGCCTGTATCGTCGAAATTACGGGATGTTTCTGGATCGATGCCCTTTACTGCACCCATCATCTCGGTCGCGAAGAGGATGTTGTCGATCGGCACGACCTTTGTCAGAAGATCGATACCGGGCTGATGATAGACGCAGGTGTCGAAGAAGACGTTTTTCAGCAGATGCTTGGCAAGAGGCGGCTGCTTCAGCTCCTGCGCCAGGCCACGATAACGGCCCCAGTGATAGGGTACGGCGCCGCCGCCATGAGGAATGATGAATTTCAGCTTCGGAAATTTCTCAAAGAGGTTTCCCGATATGAGCTGCATGAACACCGTCGTATCGGCATTGATATAATGCGCGCCGGTGGTGTGGAAATTGCAGTTGCACGAGCCACTGACATGGATCATCGCCGGGACGTCCAGCTCGACCATCTTTTCGTAGAGGGGGAACCAGATTTCGTCGGTCAGCGGCAGACCGGTCCAGTTGCCGCCGGAAACATCGGGGTTGAGGTTGCAGCCGACAAAACCCAGGTCCGTCACGCAGCGTTCCAGTTCCTCTATGCAGTCGGAAGGCGTGCCATGCTGTGATTGTGGTAACTGGCAAACACCCACGAAACGGTCGGGAAATAGTCTGCAGACGCGGTGAATGAGATTGTTGCTGTGGCGCGTCCATTCGCGGCTGACGGCAAGATCACCCAGATGATGTCCCATCGCTGACGCCTTGGGCGAGAAAATGGTCAGATCGATACCGCGCTCCTTCTGGATGCGCAGTTGGGCTGCAGAAAGGCTTTCCCTTATCTCGTCGTCGCTTATGGAGGGATAGGCCGGAGCGGCCTTTCCTGCATTGAAGGCTTCCAGTTGCGCTGCGCGCCATGCATCGTGCGCGGCCGGAGCGGTTGTGTAATGTCCATGGCAATCGATGATCATCAGAAAATGCTCTCGCTCTGGTGGTTTGAGGGCGGGCCGTTACTGCCCGCCCATTTTGGATTAGAAACCTTTCTTGGCCGCCTTTTCCGCATATTCATTGGTAAAGAGGGCCGAGATGGAGCCGGAAGTGCCGCCGCCTGCATCCTTCAGGAAGTCGTTGGCTAGGCTCACGCCCTGTTCCGTGAGGACGGGTGTTTCGGCATAGGCCCGCCTGTTGTTCTCGAAAGCCAGCCGGTAGATTTCGGGGTCGGTCTTCGAATAGAACTGCTTGGCAGCCTCCATCGCCTTTTCCGGATCGTTTTTGATCAGGGCTAGAGCGCGACCGATGGCTCGAACGACGCCTGTTGCGACATCCGGGTTTTTCTGCAGCCAGTCTTCCCGCGCGATCAGGGTGATGTTCGGGAAACCTGCGAAAGGCTTGTACTGACCCTTTGCAAGGTCCAGAAGCATGACGCCCGAATAATCCTTGATGGCGATATCGGAGGTCGGAGACGACAGGGAGAACCCGTCGATACGGCCCTGCGAGAATGCAGCAAGCATCGGTCCGGCAGTGCCGAGAGGCACGAGCGTCAAGTCGCGGTCGGCGTCGATCTTGGCAGCGGTCGCCAGATGACGCAGCAGTTTGTCGCTGGTGCTTCCGGGACTGGTGATGGCAATGCGCAGCCCCTTCAGCATCGCAAGCCGTTCTTCGATGGTGCTCGTCTCCTTCAGCCCGACCTTTTCAGCAGCTTCCTTGGTGATGACGATATTGCTCGCGAACTGCTGCATGACACCACCAAAGATCTTGATGGGAGCACCTTTTTCCCGTGCCGTGATGGCGCCTGTCGGATCGCCGATCTGAACCTGCGCATCGCCGCCGATCACCGCCGTCAGTGCAGGGGCGCCGCCCTTGAACACGATGACCTCAGGCTTGATCTTCTCCTCCTCGAGATAGCCCATGCCCCTCGCCACGTAGAGCGGGAAGTAGAGAAAGCCCTCGGATGCCTGTCCGAATACGACTTTCGTGTCCTCGGCCACTGCGGTCGATACGGGACCCAAAAGCAACAATGCGATCATGAATGCTCGTAGCATGTCTTCTCCTCCTCGATAATTTTCACACTGTAATCTCGCGCTCGGCTTCCACTGTCTTCCAGGGAAGAAGCGCCTTTTCGATCGCGTTGACGCTCACATTCAAAAGCAGCGCGAGGATCATGATGGCAAACAGCGCCGCGAACGTGCCGGCCGTATCGAACTCCCCGGTGGCATGCGCAAGAAGGAAGCCGAGCCCGCGATTGGCCGCGATGATTTCGCCGACGATCGCGCCGATCAGGGCATAGGGAACCGAAAGCCGCAGACCGGCGAATACCCATGTTACCGCGGAGGGAATGACGACCTTGGTAATGAGATGGCGCTCCGTCGCGCCCATCAGACGAAGGATCGATATCTGTTCGCGGCTGACGTTTCTGACACCGGTGAACGTATTCAGGAACACCAGGAAGAACACGATGGAAGCCGCGAGATAGATTTTCATATCAAGGCCGATACCGAACCAGAGAATGAAAAGCGGGGCGAGCGCCGCCTTCGGCAGGCTGTAAAATCCCATCAGGAAGGGGTCGAGAATCTTAGCAAGCGTTTCGAAGCGGCCCAGCATCAAGCCAAGCGTCATGCCGATGGCGCTACCCAGCGCAAAGCCGCCGAGCGCTTCAATGCTGGTGATGCCTGCATGATAAAACAGCGATCCATCCTGCACCGATCCCCAGAACGAGTGGAAGATGTCGGCAGGCGTCGAAATGAAGAACTCCATCTTATAAGCTGGCGACAAGATCTGCCAAAACAGAAGAATGGCGGCAAGAAAGGCGAATCTGATCAGGTTTATAATCATCACTTCACTCCCAACGCCTCTTGAGCAGCCAATTCAGGTGTCAGGAGGTGCCAAAGGCGCGCACATTCCTTCTGATATTCGGGATCGAAGCGAAGAGCGCTGATGTCGCGGTCACGGGGAAGCTTGATGTCCACGATCTCACGGATGGTGCCCGGACGCGCGCTGGACACGACGCAGCGGTCCGACAGCGAGACGGCTTCGTCCACATCGTGGGTCACGAAGATCACAGTCTTGTTCAAGCGCAGTGAAAGGTTGCGTAATTCGATCTGCAGGCGAAGACGCAGCTGGGCATCCAGCGCCCCGAATGGTTCATCCATGAGCAATGTTTCGGGATTGTAGGCCAGCAGACGAGCCAGAGCGCAACGCTTGCGCATGCCGCCGGAAAGCTGAGAGGGATAGGAATTCTCAAATCCCTTCAAGCCCACCGTCTCGATAAGGCTGGCGATGGTCGATGCCGTTTCGTTTGAGGACTTGCCTGCGATCTCCAGCGGGACGGCGATATTTTTGCTGACCGTGCGCCAGGGAAGCAGATGGTCCGCCTGAGTCATGTAACCGACGGAATTATTGATGCCGGTTACAAATTTGCCACGATACTGGACCTTGCCAGTGCTTGGCGCGAACAGACCGGCGGTCATGTTCAGAAGCGTGGACTTGCCACAGCCCGATGGCCCCAAGAGGCAGAGAAACTCTCCCTCGCGCACTTTCAGATTGATGTCGGTCACTGCCGTCAGTTCGCCGAACTTTTTCTCGACGGACGCGAAGTCGACAAGTGTGCCCTGCTGTTTTGGCGTCGAATTTATATTGTCAGCCATTAGTCTCCTCCTGAAATACTAGGGAGACATACGGCATCATATTCCGATAAGTTGTACTGCCGAACTTAGCCTCCCATAGCCTCGACCGGAATCTGAGGCAGTCAGTCGGCTAAGTCCAATATCTTATTTGCTTACAGTTATTTGGAATGCATATAAGCACTACAGCGAATAGCGAAGGCCGCCTGCGGCTTTTCGCTCAGAAATCCCGTCGTAAATATCTGAATATAGAGCAGAATTATTAGTTTTGGCCGAACGGAGCTGAGCTCTTCTCGAGCCAGACCTCTTACGATGCAGCTGTCATCGGGCTCAGGCGGCCTTCACGACATGTATTCTGTCGTCAAGGACGGCTTTGGCCGTATCCCAGAACCGGTTCACTACCCTGGATTGCTCACCGGAGCGCATCGCAAGCATGAAGCAGCTATTGGCATCGGGTGAGTTGATAGGCCGTGAAACAACATAGGGCGTGCCGATGCGGGAGTAGCATTCCGGCATGATCGCCACGCCGATACCGGCGGAGACGAGACCGAGAACGGTGGAAAGCTCGTGTCCTTCCTGCACTACCTTGGGCTCGAAACCCGCCGCTGCGGACAGATTGCGGATCAGGTCCTGAACGCTGCAACCGACTTTGCGCGAAACGGCGACGAACTGGTGAGACGCCAGATCCTGCATATCGATCGGTTGACCGGGAGCCGCCAGGGGATGATCCTCCGGCATGAACACCATCAGCCGGTCCCTCCACAATTCCTGAACATCGGCACCCATACGTCCTGTGAACCGGTAGTGAGGGCGCAGGATACCGAGATCGATCTTTCCATCCTCAAGGGCCTCGAACTGGTTTGCGGAAGACAGATTACGAAACTCCAGCCTGACATTCGGATAATCACGGCGAAACCGCTTTATCAGCGTGCTGAAAATATCGAGCATCGGAACCGAGCCGGTAAACGCGATGCGCAAAACACCGGCCTGTCCGTTGACCGCCTGCCGGATGACTTCTGCCGCGTCGTCCATGTGACTCATGGCTTTGCGCGCATGGTCCAGAAACAACACGCCCGCATCGGTAAGCTCGACGCTGCGGCGAGTTCGCTTGAGGAGAACGATGCCCAGTTCGTCTTCCAGCGCCTTGATCTGCAAACTCAGCGGCGGCTGGCTGATATTCAGATATTCGGCTGCCCTGCTGAAATTGAGATGCTCGGCCACTGCTATGAAATAACGAAGCTGTCGATCGTTCATGTCATTCCTTCCACATGCGATCCTCTTGCATTTATTCATTAGCACAGGCCGCGCCCGCTGTAGTTATTTATTTTTCGTATATCAGACCGCATTGGAACAAATTGGACAGGCCGCCTGCCTGCCACGTAAGACCGGATGAATATCTGCCCGACGCAAGATCGTAGCAACCGACCGCGTCATCGCATTCCGGAGGAAAGAATGAGCAAGTTTACCGCGCTGGACCATATCGATATCGTCGTTCAGGATCCGAACACGATGGCGGATTACTTCATATCACTCGGCTTCACCGAAATACGCCGTACGGACCACAATGGCGGTGCCGTAGAGCTTCGTTTTCCGGGTGAAGGCGACCAGCCGATCCTGGAACTGACGGCACAGCACGGCGAGGGACGTCCCTCATTCAATCTTGGTCTGCGGCATATGGCGCTGCGTTGCGACAACGTGGACCAGACATATCGCGAATTGACCGAAGAGGGCAAAACCTTCGACAAGGAACCTCGCGCCATTCCCTCGACCGGCCGCCGCTTGACCAATCTGATCGATCCCGAAGGAAACGTGCTTCAGGTCGTAAGCTGATTTTGGCGGGGAGGAGTTCGACCATGCCGAAAATACTCCTGACCGAGGCGATGCACCAGGCGGGAATGGAAGCGCTCGAAAAGGAATTCGATGTCGTCGTCGCGCCTGACAAGAATCCTTCGACATTGAAAAAGCTAATCGCGGATGCCGATTGCCTCGTCGTGAAATTGACGCGTATAGAGCCCGATCTGATGGATCATGGCCCAAAGCTCAAGCTGATCGTCAAACATGCCGCCGGAACGAACGATATCGATATCGATCGGGCCACGGCGCGCGGCATTCCGGTTCTCAATACGGGAGATGCCAACGCCCTGTCGGTGGCGGAACATGCCCTTTCCGGTATAGCCGCCGTCGCCAAGCGCACCGTCGTCATGGACCGTGCGACACGCGAAGGCCGGTGGAACGACAAGCTGGACAACAGATCCATCGACATTTCGGGCTCTACGCTCGGCCTGATCGGCTTGGGGAATATAGGTCTTATCCTCGCGAAGAAGGCCAGGGCCGCCTTCGACATGCCGGTCATCGCCTATGACCCCTACGTGCCGAAAGAGCGCGCCGAAGAAAACGGTATCGAGTTGTTGAGGGACGTGGACGCGATCTGCTCCCAGGCCGACGTCCTCTCGCTCCACGTTCCCTTGACGGCGGAAACCCATCATATCATCGATGCCCGACGTCTCGGGCTTATGAAACCGGGGGCAATTCTTGCGAATTTCTCTCGCGGCGGCATCGTCGACGAAGCAGCCCTTTTCGAAATTTTGAAGGAAGGGCGAATCTTCGGCGCGGCTCTTGATGTATTCGAGGTAGAACCAGTCGCGCCGGACAATCCGCTGCTGAAACTCGACAGCGTGATCCTTTCTCCCCACGCCGCCGCCTATACGGACAGCAGCCGAAAGCGGCTGGCGCTGGCGGTCGTGGAAGGAGTGAAGGACTTCTTCGAGGGGCGCTCCCCCAGGTTTGTCGTCAACCGTGCAGCACTTCAGAAAACAAGTGAGCGCTAATGAAAGCGCCGTGCGCCCCAAGAGGCACACGGCGCTTTTTTACATATTGAGTCTGTAGATCCTGTTTATGGAGAAATCCATCCGATCCTGGATGTCATGAATGTCGATCCGTCCTAGACCTTGACCCAGGCGCCGTTTTTCTTGGACGAGGCGACACAGGCCTCGACGAAGGCGACACCCTTCACGCCGTCATCGACTGTGGGATAGACCACCGCCTTGTCGGCCGTCTTGCCCTTCTTGCGAGCGTTGATCGCATGCGCGGCTTCCGTATAGATCGTCGCGAAGGCCTCGAGATAACCTTCCGGATGCCCTGACGGCACGCGCGAAACGCGGCCGGCAGCCGCGCCTGCCCCGGCGCCGCCACGGGTGATCAGCCGCTTCGGCTCGCCGAAGGGCGTGTACCAGAGGTAATTCGGGTCCTTCTGCGTCCATTCCAGACCGCCCTTGGTGCCGTAGACGCGGACCATCAGGCCGTTCTCATGGCCGGGCGCCACCTGGCTGCACCAGAGCATGCCCTTGGCCGGCTTCTCCGAGCCCTTCGCCTTGAAGCGCAGCATGACGTGGGCATTGTCATCCAGCCGGCGGCCGGGCACGAAACTGTCGAGATCGGCGGCCAGGCTGTCGAGTTCCAGGCCAGTGATGAAGGCAGCGAGATTATAGGCATGCGTGCCGATATCCCCGGTCGAGCCGCCGACGCCGGACTGGGCGGGATCGGTGCGCCAGGCTGCCTGCTTCTGGCCGGTCTGCTCCACCGCTTCCGTCAGCCAGTCCTGCGGATATTCGGCCTGGACGACTCTTATATCGCCAAGCTCGCCGCTCGCGATCATCTCACGCGCCTGGCGGACCATCGGATAGCCGGTGTAATTATGCGTCAGCACGAAGAGCGCGCCGCTCTCGTCTGCCACCTTCTTCAGCTTCTTCGCATCGGCAAGGTTTGAAGTCAGCGGCTTGTCGCAGATGACATGGATGCCGCGCTTCAGGAATTCCTTGGCCGCATCGTAATGCACATGGTTCGGCGTGACGATCGCCACCGCCTCGATGCCGTTCTTCAGCTTCGCCTCGCGAATCGCCATCTCGCGGTAGCTGGAATAGGTACGCGACGGGTCGAGGCCGAGGTCGCGGCCGGACTGAACCGCCTTCTCAGGCGTCGACGACAGGGCGCCGGCAATGAGATCGTACTGATCGTCGATGCGCGCCGCGATGCGGTGCACCGCGCCGATGAACGCGCCGGCGCCGCCGCCCACCATGCCGAGCCGGATGCGCGGCTCGCGGGTCTGTTCGGATGATGCTTCGATTGCCATTCTTGTCCTCCTGAATCTTGCTTCCCTTCTCCCCGGCGGGGAGAAGGTGGCCCGAAGGGTCGGATGAGAGGGCTTCACGACAGACATCGCCTTTCGCTTGCCGCTCAAGGCATTCGTCGCTATCGCTCCTCATCCCCCTCATCTGCCCTGACGGGCATCTTCTCCCCGCTGGGGAGAAAGGAAATGAAAAATTAAAGTCCCAGCATCCGCCGATTGGCCGCCTGGTCCGTGCCGCCGGCTGCGAAATCGTCGAAGGCCTTTTCCGTGACGCGGATGATGTGGGCCGCCACGAATTCAGCTCCCTCGCGGGCGCCATCCTCCGGATGCTTCAGCGCACATTCCCATTCGACCACGGCCCAGCCGTCGAAATTATTGGCGGTCATCTTCGAGAAGACCGCGCCGAAATCGACCTGGCCGTCGCCGAGCGAGCGGAAGCGGCCGGCGCGTTCGACCCAGCCCTGATAACCGCCATAGACGCCCTGGCGCCCGGTCGGATTGAACTCCGCATCCTTGACGTGGAACATCTTGATGCGGTCCTTGTAGATGTCGATGTTCTCGAGATAATCGAGGCACTGCAGGACATAATGCGAGGGATCGTAAAGCATATTGGCGCGCGGATGGTTCTTCACCCGCTCCAGGAACATCTCGAAGGTGATGCCGTCATGCAGGTCCTCGCCCGGGTGGATCTCGTAGCAGACGTCGATGCCGTTTTCGTCGGCATGGTTAAGGATCGGCGTCCAGCGGCGGGCAAGCTCGTCGAAGGCGGTCTCAACCAGGCCGGCAGGACGCTGCGGCCAAGGATAAATGAAAGGCCAGGCGAGCGCGCCGGAGAAGGTCGCATGCGCCTTGAGGCCGAGATTTTTCGATGCCGTCAGCGCCATCTTGACCTGCTCGACCGCCCATTCCTGGCGCGCCTTCGGATTGCCGCGTACTTCGGGCGCCGCGAACCCGTCGAAGGCTTCATCATAGGCCGGATGCACGGCGACGAGCTGGCCCTGCAGATGGGTGGAAAGTTCAGTGATCTCGATGCCATTTTCGCGGGCCTTGCCGGCGAATTCGTCGCAATAATCCTTGGAGGTGGCGGCCTTCTTCAGATCGATCAGCTGGCTGGCCCAGGTCGGCACCTGGACACCCTTGTAGCCGATGCCGGCCGCCCATTTGGTAATCGCGTCCCAGGAATTGAAAGGCGCGGTATCGCCCGCGAATTGGCCAAGGAAAAGGCCGGGGCCCTTGATCGTCTTCATGTCAGATTCCTCCCTGAACATCGACCGTAAACGTTTCTGAAAACTTGTAGCACGCATTTCGGCGGGAGCAAGACGCTTCCTTGCTCTCAACTCGCGGATCTCACGCAAGGCCTGATGCGATATGGCTCAGAACTAATCATGATGGGCTTTGGCGGGCAAGAGGTACGTGCAGCATTTTCGACTGCCCGCCAAAACGAGGGCAAAAAAATGCGCCCATCCTTTCGAATGGGCGCGCTTGCATAGCCGATCGATCAGAACGGAGAATCCGGGAAGTAGAAGTCCTTGGCGTTGTCCTTGGTGACGAGCGTAGCGTCGAGGATATAGTTGCCGTGGACCGGAACCTGATCGTAGAGCGCAGCCGCCGTCAGTTCCATCGCCGTGCCGACCATTGCCGGCGGATAGAGAACGTCGACCGGGATCAGCTTGTCGCCGTCCATGACCTTCTTGATCATGTCCTTGGAGCCGGCGCCGGCGACGACATACTGGATGTCGGTGCGCTTGGCCTGCTCGATCGCCTGAAGAACGCCGACGGCCATGTCGTCGTCCTGGCACCATACGACGTCGATCTTCGGATACTTCGTCAGATAGTCCTGCATCACCTTGAAGGCATCGTCGCGGTTCCAGTTGCCGTACTGGCGGTCAAGAACCTTGACCTTGGAGCCGGCAATGCCCTTGTCGAAACCGTCCTGGCGCTGCTGGTCGATCGGGATCGGCAGACCGCGGATAACGACGACCTCGGCTTCCGGCGTCTTTTCGGCAATATATTTGCCGGCGACTTCGCCGAGCGCCGGATTGTTGCCGGCGACATAGAGGTCACGCACGGAATTGTCGTTGTTCGACGGCGCACGGTCGACGAGCGCCACGAACTTGCCCTTGCCCTTGACTTCCTTGATGGCGTTGACGAGCGGATCCGGATCCGACGGCAGGATGACGAGTGCGTCGATACCCTGCGTATCGAGATCCTGCACGGCGTTGGCCTGCGTCGCGGCATCCGGCGAGGTCTTGACGATGACGTTCAGCCCAGGATGTTCGGCCATCAGCTTCTTGGCAATGCGCTCGGCGTGGAACACCACACCGGAGGTCCAGCCATGGTCGGCGGCCGGAATGGACACGCCGATCGTGTAGTTCTTGTCCTGGGCGTAGGCTGCGCCGGCAAAAGCCACCCCCGCAACCGCCAGACCCAACATCAGCTTGCGCATGCTATTTCCTCCCAAAAATATCAGGGACTTGTCCAATCCGAGCCGGGCGCCCTGTAAAGCCCGGCCAATCCGAAAAGCCGTTTGCTCTACGATTTGCGCACCAGCGACCGCTGCACCAGCATGGCGATGATGATGATCGCACCCTGGATCGCACCGATGAGATATTCGCTGATGAAGTTCGAAAGCAGCATGATGTTGCCGACGAGCTCGAGAATGAAGGCGCCGCAGATCGTGCCCCAGACACGGCCGGCGCCACCCTTGAGTGCGGTGCCGCCGACGACGACGGCCGTAATGGCCTGCAGCTCCCACAAAATGCCGGTCGTTGCCGACGTGGAGCCGAGACGCGGAACATAGAGAAGCACGGCGATCGCCACGCAGAGGCCCTGGATGACGAAGGCAATGGTGCGCACGCGGTTGACGGCAATGCCTGAATAGCGCGCGACGTCGCTGTTCGAGCCGACAGCCACGACATGGCGGCCGTAACGCGTGCGGTAGAGGATAAAGGCTGCAATCGCGGTAACGACGAGGATGACCACGATCGGAACCGGTATGCCGAGAATGTTGCCGAAATAGACCGGACGGTAGAGCGTCTGGATTTCGCTCGAGCGCAAAGTGATCGCGCCGCCCTGCGACAGCCAGGTGGTCAGGCCGCGATAAATGCCCATGGTGCCGAGCGTGGCGATGAAAGGTTCGATCTTGCCGACAGTGGTGATGAGGCCGTTTGCGAGACCGCAGAGGGCGCCCGCGAGGATCGTGAAGACCACAGCCGCCGTCAGCATCAGCACCGGATCGGCAATCACGCCCGAATTGATCAGCAGGATCATCAGGCTGGCGACGAAGGCGACCATCGAGCCGACGGAAAGATCGAGGTCTCCGGAGGAGATCACGAAAGTCGCACCGACGGCGATAATGGCGATGAAAGCGCAACGCGTCGCGACGTTGGCAAGGTTGGTGATGCCGATGAAATTCGGATTGACCAGTGCGCCGACAATGAGAAGCAAGGCCAAAGCGGCAAATGGTGCCACCGCGCGCAAATCAACATCACGCCAGGACCTGCGCCGGATGTCTCGCGTTTCCTCGTTAACACTCATGTCCAAAACCAACCTCCCGTCCCAGACTGCCTGGGCATCTTATCTATTGTCCGCGCCGGCGAAGTCCCGCCCCGCCCTCAGGTCTTTGTTCCATGCATGTCGTGCTCCCAAAACCGCGGAACACTTTGGGCGACATGCATCAGGCGGCCGCCTTCCTTTTCAGCCCGGCGGCGTAGCGCATGATTTCCTGCTCGGAAATCTCGTCTCCCTCGAGCAGGCCGACGATATGCCCTTCGCGCATCACCGCCACCCGCGTGCAGAGCCCGATGACCTCCGGCATCTCGGAGGAAACGACGATGATCGACCGGCCGTCCCGGGCGAGCGCCGAGATGAAATGATAGATCTGCTGTTTCGTGCCGACATCGATGCCGCGCGTCGGCTCATCGATGATGATGATGTCGGGATCGGTCTCCATGACCTTGGCGAGCAGCAATTTCTGCTGGTTCCCGCCGGACATGCGCCCGGCGACGATATTGGCGTCGCGAACCCTGATGTCGAAGCGGCGCCTGGCCTTCGCCAGCGCAGCCGCCTCGCTGCCGGGGCTGAGATAACCATGGCGGGAATGCCTTCCGAGCGACTGCAAAGTCAGATTGGTCACCATGCCGGAACGCAGCAGCAGGCCTTTCGACTTGCGGTCCTTGGTCATGTAGGCAAGGCCGCAGCGATTGGCGGCGTGCACGTCGCCGGAGGGAACCGCCTCCCCCTTGATGACCACTTCGCCGTCGAGACGCGGCCGCAGCCCGGCAATCGCCTCCATCAGCTCGGTACGGCCGGAGCCGATCAGTCCGGAAAAACCGATGATCTCGCCCTTGCGCACCTCGAAGCTCGCATCCCTGACATAACCGGTCGAGACCGAAGAGACGCGCAGAACGATCTCCTCGTCGACATTGGGCTCGACCTTGGTGGGATAGAGGCTGGAAAGTTCGCGACCGACCATCAGCTGCGCGATCGATTCCCCATCCAGAATCGATGTCGGCGACGTCTTGATCCACTGGCCGTCGCGCAGCACCGTCACCCGATCGGTCAGCTCCATCACCTCGTCGAGCTTATGTGACACGAAGACGAAGCTCGTCCCCTGATCACGCAGCTTGCGGACCTGCTTGAAGAGCATGCTGGTCTCTTCGCGCGACAGGACGGCGGTCGGCTCATCCATGAAGACGACGCGCGCATCGCGGCTGATCGCCTTGGCAATCTCGACCATCTGCTTGTCGGCGATGGAAAGCGTGCTGATCAGCGCATTCTCATCGACATGCGAACCAAGCACGTCCAGAACCTTGCGGGTCTCGGCGCGCATATATTTGCGGTCGAGCACACCGAAATGCGTCACCTCGCGCCCGAGGAAAAGGCTTTCCGTCACGGTCAAATGGTCGGCGAGGTTGAATTCCTGATGAATGATGACGATGCCGAGTGCTTCGGCAGCACCGTTGGGCGGCAGCACCACAGGCTTGCCGTCGAGCAGGATTTCGCCGGAACTCGGCTGCTCGAAGCCTGAGAGCACCTTGACGAGGGTGGACTTGCCGGCGCCGTTTTCGCCCATGAGGGCATGGATTTCGCCGGCGCGGAGATCGAAATTGACGCTGAAGAGGACCTGGACGCCGCTGAAGGATTTGCATATGCGCCTGGCGGACAGCACCACGGGTGCGGTGTCGGCGGTCTCGACGGTCATTATCCCCTCCCCTAGAGCGCTGCGCGCCCGGCGGCATGTGCCGGCAACGCTCCATCACATTGAAGTAGCGCACATTTCCTTTCTGAAAACCGCTTTCGATCCTCAGGGCCGTGCGCTTGCGGCTCCCGTCCGCTTTGAGCCTTATGTAAACCTTTACATCAGGCATGTAAAGGTTTACATCGTGGATTTACACAGATCAGTCGAAGCTTGCCTTTGACCTCTCGACGAGTCTGTGTAGTGTCGCGGCGAAGACAGCCTTAAGGCAGAGCGCAGTGTCGAATTCCACGCCCGCAACAATCGAAGACGTCGCCCGGATCGCCGAGGTGTCCATCGCGACGGTTTCCCGGGCGATCCACACGCCGGAGAAGGTCGCCAACTCCACCCGGCTCAAGGTCAACCAGGCGATCGCCGTCACCGGTTACACGACCAATGCCATGGCGCGCAGCCTGAGGCTCGGCCGCTCCAACATGATCCTCGTCGTGGCGCCCGACATCGGCGACCCCAATTTCTCCAACATTCTCGTCGGCCTGGAGAACGAGGCCCGTGCGCACGGCTACGGCGTCCTGATCGGCCACACCCAGAACGACGCCCAGCGCGGCCTGGAATATCTGAAATTTTTAAACTCGAACCAGGCGGCCGGACTGATCCTGTTCACCGGCATCCTGCCCTTCGGTCACCAGACCATGACGGCACGGCTGCCGCCGAGCGTCGGCGTTTTCGAGCCGGTCTTCAACGGCGGCATTCCCTATGTCGGCGTCGACGATATCGAGGGCGCCAGGAAGGCCGTCGACCTGCTGCTGGCCGAAGGCCATCGCAAGATCGCCTTCATCGGCGATTCCCGCACAAGGCTCGCCTATACCAGGCGCCGCATGGGTTATGATGCCGGTCTCGACGCCGCCGGCATCCCGCGTGACGCCAGGATCGTGCTCGAAGGCGACGGTACGATCGAAAGCGGGCGGCATGCGGTCGAACAGCTTTTCATGCGCGACACGCTTCCCACAGCCTTCATGTGCGTCAACGACCAGACGGCCATCGGCGTGATGATCGGGCTCGGCGCGCGGGGCTACGATATTCCGCGGGATTTCTCGGTGACCGGTTTCGACGACGTGCCGCAGGCCGTCTTCATCTCGCCGTCGCTGACGACGATCCGCCAGCCGAGAACGGCGATCGGCAAACAGGCGATGGCGCTGCTGTTGGAGCTCTTGTCAGATGGCCGGCCGGCCGAGACGGAAATCCTGCTGCGACCGGATCTGGTCGTCCGCAATTCCGTCTCCGCACCGTCGCGCAACTGGTCGAAACGCTGAAGCGGTATCGGCCGGCAACAACCGGCCGGGAAGGCTGCGCCGGCGACCCATGGCCGCCGGCGCCTATTATCAGACGTAGCGGTTGACGATGTTCTCGAGCAGTTCCTGCTGGCCGGATCTCGGCTGCGGGTTGACGTCCTTGCTTTCGACCCAGTTCGTGATCTCGTCCAGCGAATATTCGCCGCGGAACAGCTTCTGCGCTTCTGCCGATTCCCAGCCGGCATAACGATCGGCGAGCGGCTTCGACAGAGCCTTGTCCTCGATCATCTTGGCCGCCGCCTTCAGGCCGCGGGCGCAGCAATCCATGCCGCCGATATGGCCGATCAGCAGATCCGCCGGGTCGAGCGACTGGCGGCGCAGCTTGGCGTCGAAGTTGGTGCCGCCGGTCTTGAAGCCGCCGCCTGCCAGGACGTGGTAATAGGCGAGCGCCATTTCCGGAACATTGTTCGGGAACTGGTCGGTATCCCAGCCGGACTGGTAATCGTTGCGGTTCATGTCGATCGAGCCGAAAATGCCGAGCGCGTTGGCAAGCGCCAGCTCATGCTCGAAGGAGTGGCCGGCGAGGATCGCATGGCCCTGCTCGATATTGACCTTTACCTCGTTTTCGAGGCCGTGCTTCTTGAGGAAGCCATAGACGGTCGCGACGTCGTAATCATACTGGTGCTTGGTCGGCTCCTGCGGCTTCGGCTCGATCAGGATCGTGCCCTTGAAGCCGATCTTGTGCTTGTATTCGACGACGAGGTTGAGGAAGCGGCCGAGCTGGTCGAGCTCGCGCTTGAGGTCGGTGTTGAGCAGCGTCTCATACCCTTCGCGGCCGCCCCAGAGCACGTAGTTCTCGCCGCCGAGCTTCTGCGTCGCGTCGATGCAGGTCTTCACCGTCGCGGCTGCAAAAGCGAAGACATCGGGATCGGGGTTGGTCGCCGCACCCGACATAAAGCGGCGGTTGGAGAAGAGGTTCGCCGTACCCCACAGCAGCTTGGTGCCGGTGGCAGCCTGCTTCTCGGCGAAATAGTCGACGATCTCGTTCAGGTTCTTGGTGTTTTCGGCGAAGTTCTTGCCTTCCGGACGCACGTCGGCATCATGGAAGCAGTAGTAGGGCGCGCCGAGCAGCGAGAAGAATTCGAAAGCCACGTCGGCCTTGAGCTTGGCGGCCTTCATCGTGTCCTCGAACCAGGGGCGCAGGAAGGTCTGACCGCCGAAGGGATCGCCGCCCGGCCAGGTGAAGGTGTGCCAGTAGGCCACCGCAAAACGCAGATGGTCTTCCATGCGCTTGCCGAGGACGATCTCGTCCGGCTGGTAGTAGCGGAAGGCCAGCGGATTGGTGCTATCCGGCCCTTCATATTTGATTTTCTGGATATCGCCGAAAAATCCGGTGCTCATGTCAGGTCTCCTTGGGTTTTGATTGATATGCGGCCGGAAAAAGCCCCCTCATCCGCCTGCCGGCACCTTCTCCCCGAGGGAGAAGGGACTTGCTGCAACGTTTCAGCTCTTTCGAACACCGTTGCGGCTCCCCCTCTCCCCTCGGGGAGAGGGTAGGGTGAGGGGGCCGCCGATT
The DNA here is from genome assembly GCF_002531825.1 of Rhizobium sp. J15. Taxonomy (GTDB): domain Bacteria; phylum Pseudomonadota; class Alphaproteobacteria; order Rhizobiales; family Rhizobiaceae; genus Rhizobium. The sequence goes on from NZ_NWSX01000009.1 coordinate 143,867, forward strand.
TTCAATGTGCCAGCGACTTGATCGCCGGGTAGAGCGCGCGGTAGCGCGTGTAGGCATCCTCATAAGCGCCGCTCAGCGCCGAAACCGGCTCGATCGTTCCTGCCGTTACCGGCGGCGTGCAGACGGCGATAGGATCCGCGCCGGTTGCCGCGATCAGGCCGAGACGGGCAGCGCCGAAGGCCGCGCCGAAATCGCCGTCGGCCGGCAGATCGACCGGAACGCCGAGCGCGGTCGCGATCGAGGCCAGCCAGTAGTGCGAGCGCGAACCGCCGCCGATGGCGGTCACGCGGGAAATGCCGGTGCCGGCCGAACGCAGCGCTTCGAGATTGTCGCGGATGGCGAAAGTCACGCCTTCGAGCACGGCCTGGGTCAGCACGGCCCGGCTGCTTTCATGCTCGAGGCCGATGAAGGCGCCACGGATGACGGCATCGTTGTGCGGCGTGCGTTCGCCCGAGAGATAAGGCAGGAAGGTGACGCCGGAGGGCGCCTTCAGCGTCTCGCCGAGTTCGCCTGTAAGATCGGCGGCCGACTTGCCGGTTACACTGGAATGCCAGTTCAGCGCATCGGTCGCCGACAGGATGACGCCCATCTGATGCCAGGTGTTCGGCAGCGCGTGGCAGAAGGCATGCACGGCGCTCTCCGGCTTCGGCAGATAGGAGCCGTTGGCGGCAAAAAGCACGCCCGAAGTGCCGAGCGAGACGAAGGCCGCGCCATCGCTGACGGTGCCCATGCCGCAGGCCGAGGCCGCATTGTCGCCGGCGCCGCCGGCAACGACGACATTGCCTGATATGCCCCATTGCGCCGCGAGCTCCGGCCGCAGCTTTCCGGCCTGCTCCGTGCCTTCGACGAGCGCCGGCATCTGCTCCTTGGAAAGGTCCGTGGCGGCCAGCAGCTCGGACGACCAGCCGCGCTTGCCGGTATCGAGCCAGGACGTGCCGGCCGAATCCGACATTTCCGAGATATATTCACCGGTCAGCCAGAGGCGCAGGTAATCCTTCGGCAGCAACACCTTGGCGATCCTGGCGAAAATATCCGGCTCATGCTTCCTGACCCAGGCGAGCTTCGGCGCCGTGAAGCCGGGGAAGACGATATTGCCGGTCAGCGCCCGGAAACGCGGATCGGCATCCAGCGCCGCGGCCTCGACATGGCTGCGCGTATCGTTCCAGAGAATGCAGGGGCGCAGCACATTGTCGGATGCATCGATCAGCGTCGCGCCGTGCATCTGGCCGGAAAGGCCGATGCCCTTGACCGCGGCAAGTTCGTGCGAGTGCTTCGCCCTGAGGCCCGCGACCGCCTCCTCCGTGGCGCGCACCCAGTGGGCAGGCTCCTGCTCCGACCAGCCGGAATGCGGGCGCGAGACGTCGAGCGAACCGTTGGCCGAGCCGACGATCTTCTGATCGCCGTCGATCAGCATCGCCTTGACGCCGGAGGTTCCGAGATCGAGACCGAGATACATCTGGTATTCTCCTTTGCCGTTACGGCAGATTGTCCTTCAGGAATATGTCGAGGCGGATGCGTTCCTGCGCTTCGATGACGGCAAGCCCGTCCGCCTTTGCTTTCAGCACCCGGATGGCGCTGCGCACCTCATGGCCGGCATCCTGGTTGAGGATCGCATCGATCGTATGATCGATGAGCGCGGCGCGCGTATGCACGGTCAGTTCATGGGCAATGACGGTCAGCGTCCGGTCGACGGCCTTTTCCTTCAGCGCCCGGATGAGGCCGCGATTGCCGGCGCCGAGGCTGTAGACGCCGACGATGCCGGCATTCCCAAGCGCGTCGGCAACCAGCATATGGGCGACCTCGGGATCGTCGCGGCCTTCGAGAACCGGCAGGATCGCAAGACCGGGAAATTCCTCGGCCATGACGGAGGTGAAGCCCTCGAGCCGCTCGCGATGGTCACGCACCAGCATGGAGCCGGCAAGCACGGCGATCTCGCCTTTTCGCGGCCCGAGAAACCGGCCAAGCAGGCGGGCGGCCGTGCGGCCTGCGGCAATATTGTCGACGCCGGCATAGTGATGGCGCAGCGATCCCGTGAGATCGGAAACCAGCGTGACGATCGGGAAACCGTCGCGCACCATCCTGTCGGCAACGGCGCACACTTCGGGCGCATCGGTCGCCACCATCGCGATGCCGCAAGGCTTGCCCCTGGAAAGCTCTTCGAGCACTGCGACGAGCGCGGCCGGATCGAAGGCCGGCACCTCGATGGTGCGGATATCGGTGCGCTCGGCCGGCGAACGGACGATTGCCTGCCGGATTTCGGCATTGAGCCCGTGCATGAAGGAATTGTCGCTGGCCGGCAGTATGAACACCAGCGGATAGGTGCGCCCCTTGGCGAGGTTGGCGGCAGCGAGGTCCCTGATATAGCCGAGCTCGCGGATGGCGGCCTCGACCTTCTCCCGCGTAACGCTGCGCACGCCCGGACGCTGGTTGAGAACCCGGTCGACAGTCGCGAGACTGACACCGGCGGCAGCAGCAATATCGTGAACAGTTGGCCTCATCATTCCTCCTGACGAGACCATTAGCGCCAAATTTGATGTACGTAAATCAAAAAATCGAGACGCGCGCGCGGACGGCACTTTTCGGTGCCCCGGCCACGCTCGGCCGATTCGGACGAGCGATCAGGCGCCTGATGACATAACGGTTGGAAAACGGCAAACAAAAAGGCCCTCCGGGGGAGAGGGCCTTTTCAAGGGGCGGGGCCGGAGGTCAGTGGCCGCCGCCACCTCCTCCCCCGCCTTGCGGCGCGGGTTTCTTGATCATCGCGACGCCGAGGATCATCGCCAGGAAAAGCACGGTGAGGATCAGGAACACGTCGCTGAAAGACAGAATAACCGCCTGCTTGGTGGCGAGGCCGACCATCTGCTTGATCGCGACCGACGCGCCGTCCATGCCATAGGTGTTGAAATTGGCGGTCATGTTGTTCATCTGCTCGATCGCCGCCGGATTGCCCCAATCCATATTCTCGCGCAGCCGCTCGTAATGCACGTCCTGCCGGTTGGTGAGCACGGTGTTGATGACGGCAAGGCCGACAGCGCCGCCGAGGTTTCTGGTCAGATTGAACAGGCCGGATGCGCCGCGAATGCGCGAGGGCGGCATCGTGCCGAGCGCGATGTTGTTGATCGGCACCATGCACATCATCAGGCCGAAGCCGCGCAGGATCTGCGGGATGAAGAGTTCGTAGAAATCCCAGTCCGCCGTCAGATGCATCATGATGTATGTGCCGGCGGCGAAGCTGACGAAGCCGATCACCATCATCAGGCGCAGGTCCATCTTGGTCGACAGCCGGCCGGCGATCGGCGCGGTGAAGAACATCGCAAGCCCGGAGACGAACATCGTCTCGCCGATCATCAGCGAGTCGTAGCCGCGGATGCGTCCGAGATAGACCGGGTAGATATAGGTGAGGCCATAAAGGCCGATACCCATGACGAAGGAGAAGACCGAGCCGAAGGAGAAATTCCTGTTGGCAAAGGCCTTGAGATCGACGACGGGGAATTCCACCGTGAAGGCACGATAGAAGAAGACGATGGCTGCCACGCCGGAGGCAACGGCCGCGATGGCGATAGAGTCGTCGTTGAACCAGTCGTTGGAATTACCCTCTTCCAGCACATATTCCAGCGCCCCGAGGAAGACGCCCATCGAGACCAGCCCCCACCAGTCGAACTTCTTGAACAGCGACAATTCGGGCTTGTCGAAATCGATGAAGTTCCAGGTGACGATCGTGACGATGATGCCGGGAATGATATTGACGAGGAACAGCCAGTGCCAGGAGAAGGCGTGGCTGAGATAGCCGCCGACGGTCGGGCCGATCGTCGGCGCCAGCGTCGCGATCAGGCCGATGATCGGCGAAACGATGCTGCGCTTCGACGGCGGGAAGATCGTGAAGGCCGCCGCGAAGACCGACGGGATCATGCCGCCGCCGATGAAGCCCTGGATGGCGCGGTAGACGATCATCTGGTCGATGTTCGTCGCCGTCGCCGCAAGCGCGCTCGCCATGGTGAAGCCGGCGGCGGAAATCGCGAAGAGGTAACGCGTCGAGATGATGCGCGCCAGCGTGCCCGAAAGCGGGATCATGATCACTTCGGCGATCAGATAGGACGTCTGCACCCAGCCGATCTCGTCGCTGCCGGCCGAAAGGCCGGCCTGGATTTCGGCAAGCGAGGCCGAGACGATCTGAATGTCGAGGATCGACATGAACATGCCGAGCACCATCGCGAAGAAGGCGATGAGCTTCCTCGGATCCATCCGATCCTCGGCATGAGCAGGCGCTGCCGGAATCGTTGCCGCTGTTGCTGTCGCGCTCCCGGCCATCAAACCACCTCCGCCTTTTCTTAAAGGCTTACTTGTTCTTCAAGGCTCACTTGCCGGGCGCCGTGCGGGTGTCGACGTCGACGACGACGCTGAGGCCCGCGCGCAGACGCCCGCTGTCGAGCGCCTCCTGCGGCAGCGCGATGCGCACCGGCACGCGCTGGATCACCTTGGTGAAATTGCCCGTGGCGTTTTCCGGCGGCAGCAGCGAGAAGACCGAGCCGGAGGCCGGCGAGATCGATTCGACGGTGCCGACGACAGGATGGTCGTCATAGGCGTCGACATGGACATTGACCTTCGAGCCCGGAACGAGATGCTGGATCTGCGTTTCCTTGAAATTGGCGTCGATATAGAGCTGGCGCACCGGAACCAGCGCCATCAGGCGCTGGCCGGGCGAGACGAGATCGCCTTCCTGGACCGAACGGTTGCCGACGATGCCGTCATAAGGCGCCTTGAGCACGGTGAAGGAGAGGTCGCGAGCGGCTTTGTCGCGCGAGATTTCCAGCGAACGGACCGAACCCTCCGCCTCCTTGCGCTGGGCCTGGAGGATGGTGATATTGGCGCGGGCCGCGGTAATGTTGGCGTCGCCACCGGCGAGATTGGCCTTGGCCTGATCAAGGGCGATATTGGCATTGTCGAGGTCGGCGGCCGTGCCGACCGACTTCGCCTGGAGCTCGCTCTGGCGCTTCTGGGTGATCTCGGCACCGCGAACGGCCGCTTCGAGTGCCACCTTCTGCGCCTGCGCCTGTGCAAGGCTCGCATTCGCGCCTTCGATCTGCGCGTCGATGCGCTGCAGCGAAAGCTGTTCGGTGGCGATCTGGGCCTCGGCCTGATCGAGGGCGTTCTGATAGTCGCCGTTATCAAGCGTGGCAAGCACGTCGCCCGCTTTGACTTCCTGGTTGGCGACCACATTCACCTTCGCGACGTAGCCCGTGACCTTTGGCGAGATCGTTGCGATATCGCCCTCGATGTAGGCGTCATCGGTCGACACCATGAAGCGGCCGTTCGTCCACCATTCGTAACCATACCAGCCGCCGCCTGCGAGAAGGGCAAGCACGACGATCGGCAGCACCGGGCTGCGGCGCTTCTTGGCGGCCGCAGGCGCGGCGACAGAAGCCGGCGCCGACTGTGCGGGAGCAGGCGGGGCCTCACGGGCCTCCGCAGCCGGAGCTTCCGCAACGGCCGCGGCCTTTGCCTCTTCGGCCTCGGCGTTTTCGCTGACGATCCGCGCGACGTTGCTTTTTGAATTGCTCGACATGGCCATTACCGATCTTGGTGTAATTAATCGAACTGAACGGTTCGGTTCAGTTGACATAAACCTGTTTTATCGTCATATCAAGATGCATAGAACCAATCGGTTCGATTTCTTTTAAGGGAAAGGCGAAACCGTAAACACGGTTAAGGAGACATGACGCTGAAATCCGACAATGCCGCCGTGTTCAGTCCTCCTGCTGCCGGAGGCCGGTTTGCCGCAGGCGAAGACCCGGCCAAGCGTCAGCAGATTCTCGACGGCGCAAAGCGCGTCTTCATGAAGATGGGCTTCGACGCCGCCAGCATGAACGATGTGACGCGCGAGGCCGGCGTCTCCAAGGGGACGCTCTACGTCTACTTCACCAACAAGGAAGAGCTGTTTTCGGCGATGATCGAGGCCGAGCGCGCTGCCTTCGTGGCCGCCGTCCGCACCGCGCTTGCCGAACATGACGATCCTGAATCCGGACTGTATGAATTCGGGATAAGCTTCGTCACCCATATGACCGACGAAAAGGTCATCAACGCGATGCGCACCGTTCTCGGTGTGCGCGACCGCATGCCGGCGCTCTGTCAGCGTTTCTTCAAGGGGCCAGTCAATCTGCGCACGATCATGCGCGATTTCCTCGAACGCCACGTCGCCGAAGGCACGCTTGAGATTGATGACATCGATCTGGCCGCCGGCCAGTTCCTCGATCTTGCCAGCGGCAGTTTCTTCAAGCTGCGCCTGTTCGGCAGCATGGAAGAGCCGCCCACCCGCGAAGAAATCGACCGCGTCATCCGCGGCGCGATCAAGGTCTTCATGGCCGCCTACGGCACCCGCCGGCCCGCCACCGCCTGACACCCTTTCTTGACGGCCGCCCGTGATCGGCCAAAACTCCGCAAGAACGATCAAATCCGGCAGGCGGCTTTTTTCTAAGAAGGAAGCCGCAACCAGGAGAGATAAGGGATGAGCGCCGTCGCACGGGCGATCTGGTTCATAGAGAGCCATTTCGAAAGCGATATATCGCTGGAAGAGATCTCGGAAGCGGCCGGATTGTCGCGCTACCATCTGTCGCGCGTCTTCGGGCTCGTCACCGGCCACTCGATCAGCGGCTATGTCAGGGGACGGCGCCTCAGCCGCTCCGTGCCCGCGCTCGTCGGCGGTTCATCCACAATTCTCGAGGTTGCGCTTTGCGCGGGCTACGGCTCGCACGAGGCCTTCACCCGTGCCTTCCGCGACCAGTTCGGCATGACGCCGGATGCGGTGCGCAAACAAGGGCACGCCCGCAACCTTGCCTTGCTGGAGCCGATCAGAATGGACCCCGCCCACCTCAACGACCTCGAACCGCCCCGCTTCGAAACCTTGCCGCCGATGCTCTTAGCCGGTTTGCAGGAGACTTACCCTTATGGCGGCAATGCCGCCATTCCCTCTCTCTGGCAGAAGTTCAATGCCCATTTCGGCCATATATCAGGCCAGAAGGGCAACGTCGCTTACGGCATCTGCACGCATATCGACGGCGAAGCGGAGAAATTCCGCTATATGGCCGCGGTCGAGATCTCCGATGCCGGCGATCTGCCGCCGGATTTTGCCACACTCAAGCTGCCGGGCCAGCGCTACGTCGTCTTCATCCATCGCGGCCATGTCTCCGGCATTTCCGCGACGATGAACCGGATTTTCGGCACATGGTGGCCAACCTCCGGCCTCGAGCACGGTGCCACACCCGACATGTTCGAGCGCTACGACGAGCGCTTCGACCCCTATACCGGCATGGGCGTCACTGAAATCTGGTTGCCGATCAGAGCATGATGCCGAAAAGTGTGCGCGGTTTTCGGACGACATCCTGTTCTAATGCATGTCGCTCGGAAGTGTGCAGCGGTTCCGGGATAACGACATGCATCAAAACAAAGAGCTAAAGCGCGTCACATGAATCAAGTTTGATGCGACGCGCTTTAGGGAATAAAAGTCACACAGATTTCGTATATCCCCTTGCGGCGCTTGCGCGAAAAGCCGCCGACACTACATTGCGGGCGTCATCGCTCATGTGACGCAAAGGGGATATAAGCTGATGCAGGAAATTATGACGCTCATTCAGGATCCGGCCGCCTGGGTGGCGCTCATCACGCTGGTGGTGATGGAAGTCGTTCTCGGGATCGACAACCTGATCTTTATTTCCATTCTCACCAACAAACTGCCGCCCGAGCACCGGGAGAAAGCCCGCAAGATCGGCATCGGCCTTGCCCTCGTCATGCGCCTGGCGCTGCTCGGCACCGTCGCCTGGATCGTGCAGCTGACCGAACCGCTGTTCGAAGCCTTCGGACACGGCTTCTCCTGGAAGGACCTGATCCTCATCGCCGGCGGCTTGTTCCTCGTCTGGAAGGCCACCAAGGAAATTCACCACAGCGTCGATCCGGTCGACCACCAGGAGGATTTCATCGCGACTTCAGCCACGACGGGCTTTGCATCGGCGATCGGCCAGATCCTGCTTCTCGACCTGGTTTTCTCCGTCGACAGCATCATCACCGCCGTCGGCATGACGCCGCATCTGCCGATCATGGTGATCGCCGTCGTCGCCGCCGTCACCGTCATGCTGGTCGCCGCCACCCCGCTCGCCAACTTCATCGAGCGGAACCCGACGATCGTCATGCTGGCGCTCGCCTTCCTGCTGATGATCGGCACGACGCTGATCGCCGAAGGCATGGGCTTCCACGTGCCGAAGGGCTACGTCTACGCCGCCATGGCCTTCTCGGCGCTGGTCGAGGTGCTGAACATGTTCGCGCGCAACGCCCGCAAGCGCAAACGCGACAGCGCCCATTGAGGCCGACGCGGGAGGGTGCGCGGCAGCCGCCGCCCTCTCGCAAGCGCCGTCATCCCCTCGCGGGACGCGGTTTTCCTTGACGCGCCCGGTTGAATATGGCCTAAGGCCAGCCGAACGGACGATCGGCGGATGGTGCGGGCGCATGCCCTTTTTCCGGCCGGTTTGCCGAAGATATCTGCATCCTTCCGGCCGAACGTCGCTTTCCCGTGAAAGCCGTCCGGCATTCATTGACGGGCTCATACTATGACAGCTTCCGGCGTCCGCGTCCGCATCGCTCCCTCGCCGACCGGCGAGCCGCATGTCGGCACCGCTTACATCGCTCTCTTCAACTACCTTTTCGCCAAGAAACACGGCGGCGAGTTCATCCTGCGCATCGAGGATACCGATGCGACGCGCTCGACCCCGGAATTCGAGACGAAGGTGCTGGATGCGCTGAAATGGTGCGGGCTGGAATGGAAGGAAGGTCCCGATATCGGCGGTCCCTACGGCCCCTATCGCCAGTCCGACCGCAAGCCGCTGTACCAGCCCTACGCACAGGAACTGCTGGACAAGGCCCATGCCTTCCGCTGTTTCTGCACGCCGCAGCGCCTGGAGCAGATGCGCGAGGCGCAGCGCGCCGCCGGCAAGCCGCCGAAATATGACGGTCTCTGCCTCGGCCTGACGGCGGAGGAAGTGATCTCGCGCACGGCCGCCGGCGAAGCCTCGGTCATCCGCATGAAGATTCCGGCCGAGGGCTCCTGCGACTTCACCGACGGCGTCTACGGCGATGTCTCCATCCCCTGGGATTCCGTCGACATGCAGGTCCTGATCAAGGCCGACGGCATGCCGACCTATCATATGGCCAACGTCATCGACGACCATCTGATGAAGATCACCCATGTGGCCCGCGGCGAGGAATGGCTGGCTTCGGTGCCGAAGCACATTCTGCTCTATCGCTATTTCGGCTGGGACCAGCCGGTCTTCATGCATCTGTCGCTGATGCGCAATGCCGACAAGTCGAAGCTGTCGAAGCGCAAGAACCCGACCTCGATCTCCTATTATACCGCGCTCGGCTATATCCCCGAAGCGCTGATGAACTTCCTCGGCCTGTTCTTCATGCAGATCGCCGAAGGCGAAGAGCTGCTCACCATGGACGAGCTCTCCGAAAAATTCGATCCCGAAAACCTCTCCAAGGCGGGCGCGATCTTCGACATCCAGAAGCTCGACTGGCTGAACGGCCGCTGGATCCGCGAGAAGCTCTCGGAAGAGGAATTCCAGGCGCGCGTGCTGGCCTGGGCGATGGAAAACGATCGTCTGAAGGCTGGCCTTCGCCTGTCGCAGACGCGCATTTCCAAGCTCGGCGAACTGCCCGATCTCGCCGGCTTCCTGCTGAAGTCCGACCTCGGCCTGCAGCCTTCCGACTTCGCCAAGATCAAGTCGCCGCCGGAAGAGATCCTGGAGATCCTCAACACCGTCCAGCCCGATCTCGAAAAGATCCTGGAATGGAACGTCGAGACCATCGAGGCGGAGCTGCGCGCCATCGCCGACCGCATGGGCAAGAAGCTGAAGGTCGTGGTTTCGCCGCTCTTCGTCGCCGTCTCCGGCTCGTCGCGCTCCCTGCCGCTCTTCGATTCCATGGCGATCCTCGGCCGCTCGGTCGTGCGTCAGCGCCTGAAGCTCGCCGCCCAGGCCGTCGCCGCTCTCGTCGGCTCGAAATGACTGTGGAGCCCCTCCCCCTTGTGGGGAGGGGTTGGGGAGGGGCTTTTTTTCAAGAGACCCCTCCCCTCCGCTTCGCTCCGACCCTCCCCACAAGGGGGAGGGTTGAGCCGAGCCAGCCGCCGCGCTTCGAACCGCGGAACCATTGATTTAGAATTCGTGCCGCATCGATGAGGCGAATGACATGAACGACAAGACCGAAAACACTCTCTCCTCCGACGCGACGGAAGTGCGCGCCCAGAAGCTGAAGCTGCTGCGCGAGCAGATCGGCGATGTCTATCCGGCGCATTTCCACCGGACGCTGACCAATGCCGAGCTTGCGGCGAAATACGAGGGCCTAGAGCCCGACGTCGAGACGCAGGACGTCGTCACCGTCGCTGGCCGCGTCTACTCCTCGCGCAACTCCGGCATGTTCATGGATATCCATGACGCCTCCGGCAAGATCCAGATCTTCTCGCACAAGGATGTGACGAGCGAAGAGGCCCGCGCCCTGCTGCCGATGATCGATATCGGCGACATCATCGGCGTCACCGGCGTCGTGCGCCGCACCAAGCGCGGCGAACTGACGATCAACGCCCAGAAGATCGAAATGCTGACGAAGTCGCTGCTGCCGATGCCGGAGAAGTGGCACGGGCTTTCCGACATCGAGCTGCGTTATCGCAAGCGCCATCTCGACATCATGACCAATGAGGATTCGAAGCTGCGCTTCCAGCAGCGCTCGAAGATCGTCTCCGGCATCCGCCGTTTCATGGAAAATGACGGCTTCATGGAAGTCGAGACGCCGATGCTGCAATCGATCTACGGCGGCGCCACCGCCGAACCGTTCAAGACGCATCACAATACGCTGAAGCTCGACATGTACCTGCGCATCGCGCCGGAACTGTTCCTGAAGCGCACGCTGGTTTCCGGCCTCACCGACAAGGTCTTCGAAATCAACCGCAACTTCCGCAATGAAGGCGTCTCCACCCGGCACAATCCCGAATTCACCATGATGGAGTGTTACTGGGCCTATGCCGATTACGAGGATATGATGGACCTCGTCGAGCGGCTGTTCGAGGGTCTGGCGCTTTCCATTCACGGCACGACGGAGTTCGATTTCGGCGACAAGCGTTTGTCCTTCAAGGGTCCGTTCAAGCGCGTGCCGATGCCGGATGCCGTCAGGCAAGCGACCGGCATCGATTTCCTCGCGATCAAGACCGATGAGGAAGCCCGCGCCGCCGCCAAGGCTGCCGGCTTCGCGGTCGAGAAGGATTGGACCTGGGGCGAATGCCTTGCCTTCATCTTCGAGGAGAAGGTCGAAGCCACGCTGATCCAGCCGTCCCACGTCACGCATTTCCCGAAGGATATCTCGCCCTTCGCCAAGGAAGTGCCGGGCGAGCCACGCCTCGTCGAGCGCTTCGAGACCTATTGCAATGCCTGGGAACTCGGCAACGCCTTCTCCGAACTCAACGATCCCGAAGAGCAGCGCCGCCGCATGGTCGAGCAGCTCGAACAGGCCCACGCCCGGGGCGAAAAGGAAAAGCAGCTGGACGAGGAATTCCTCGACGCGATCGATCAGGGCATGCCGCCGGCCGGCGGCCTCGGCATCGGCGTCGACCGCCTGATCATGCTGCTGACCAACGCGCCGTCGATCCGCGACGTCATCCTCTTCCCGGCCCGCCGCAGCAAGGCCGACTGACGGGAAGAAGCACGGAAAAAGCAAAGCGGAGTGCCGGCCGGCGCTCCGCTTTTTTCATGCCGCTTGTTCAGTGTGTCTTGGGGGCATCCGCCGGCGGCTCTTCGGCCGGCGCTTCGGTTACGGCCTCGGCGCCGTGGCCGCCTTCGGCGACAGGCGCCGCTGCGGTTTCGGCCGCTGGCGCTGCGCCATGCCCGCCGCCGCCTTCGGCCTTCTTCACCTTCTCTCCGCCCTTGGTGGAAGCAACGGCAACCGGATCGACACAATCCTCCGGATCCTCGAAGGAGGCGCTGATCATGGCGATCTCGTCGGCCGGCAGCTCGATGCGCTCGCCGAAGAACAGCCCGTTTTCGCTGGCCTTGCCGTCGTAGTAGCGCGCCGTATAGGGTTTGTCGTCGAGGCCCGGAACGGTCTCATCGGGATGCGGGATATAGACGACATCGGCGCCAATCGCCCGGCCGCGAATATCGGCGCGCAGCGTCGGGCCGTTCTCGTCGAGCACCACGACCTGCACGAGATCCGGCTTCTGCGCGGCATAGACGGCCTGGGCGACGCGAAGGGCCGTCCTGACCCGCGTCATCCCGTCGGTCGGTTCGGTTTTGATATATTTCCGGACCCAGACATGATCCTGCTTCTTGATCGTCACCAGATTGACGTCGCTGCATTCAAGCCCGGAGCCCCCGTGGGAGGAACCGATCAGCCTGTCCTTGCCGACATAGACGGCCGCGCCGCCGGAAACGCCCGCCAGAAGAGCGACTCCACCGATGATGATTGCCAATTTCCGGGAAGGCCGGAATATGCGCAGTAAGGCCTTCACGCCAACTGCTCCGTCATCTGAAACTCCAACGCAGGACAGGTGCCGACAAGGCTAAAGAAATGACGTTTCGGAAAGTTTAAGTGGGCATGCCGAGCTTGCCCCATTTCAGGAAAACACCAAAAAAGGTCCGAATTTTTCAGCTGCTTGCCACGGCATATTCCGCCATGCTCTAAACGCCCATGGCCTTCACCCTTCGCCAGATCCAGTACTTCGTCGCCGTCGCCGAACAGGGTTCGGTGACACGGGCTGCGCAGAACCTTTCGATCTCGCAATCCTCGGTGACGGAAGCGCTGAAGGAGCTCGAAACGGACCTCGGTGTCGCACTCTTCGAGCGTCATCCGCGCGGCCTGACGATCACCCATAACGGCCACCAGTTCCTGCGCCACGCGACGAAGATCCTGGCGTCCGTCTCCGATGCGCGCACCAGCTTCTCGGGGCAGCAAAGCGCGCTTTCCGGCACGCTGAACATCGGTGTCACCTCGCTTGTCGCCGGCTACGTGCTCTCCGATCTCTTAGCGCGCTACCGGCGCGCCTGCCCGGGCATCGAAGTCAGCGCCATCGAGGACAATGGCGGCTATCTCGAACATCTTCTGGTCGGCGGCGAGCTCGATGTCGCCGTCATGGTGATCTCCAACCTGCGCGACCGCATGGCGCTGCAGGCGGAAATCCTCGAAACCTCGCCCTATCGCCTATGGCTGCCGATGGGCCATCCGCTCGTTTCCGCCGACATCATCTCGGTCGCCGATATCGCCCGCGAGCCGCTGATCATGCTGACGGTCGACGAAATCGAGGAGAATACCGGCAAGCTGCTTTCGGCTCTCGGCGCCCGCCCGCATGTCGCCTTCCGCACCCGCTCGGTGGAAGCGGTGCGCAGCCTGGTTGCAACGGGCGCGGGCGTCGCGCTGCTTCCCGATCTCGTCTATCGCCCATGGTCGCTCGAAGGCGACCGCATCGAGAGCCGGGACGTTTCCGGCTCGCTACCGGTCGTCCAGGTCGGCATGGTCTGGCGCAAGGGCTCCAGCCTGCCGCAGGCAGCACGCGATTTCGTCGGGATCGCCGAAAGCATGCGCTCCGGCCGCATACGTTGATATCGGAATTTCCGATATCGCCTTTCTGATAAATGAATTTGCGAAAGCGGCTTTTTCGGCTCACCTTCATAACCGGGAACGAACGGCCACGAAAAGTGGCACCAAACCGGGAGACGGATGATGACGAATCTCTTGAAATCCTGCACGGCAGCGCTTGCCAGCCTGAGCTTCGCGACGCAGGTGGTCGCCGCCGAACCGCTAAAGGCGCTCGGCAAGGGCGAAGGCGCGGTCAGCATCGTCGCCTGGGCCGGTTACATCGAACGCGGCGAAACCGACAAGAACTACGACTGGGTTACCGATTTCGAAAAGGAGACCGGCTGCAAGGTCTCCGTCAAGACCGCCGCCACCTCGGACGAAATGGTCTCGCTGATGAACGAAGGCGGCTTCGACCTCGTCACGGCATCCGGCGACGCATCGCTGCGCCTCATTGCCGGCAAGCGTGTGCAGCCGATCAATACCGATTTGATCCCGGGCTTCAAGAATGTCGACGAACGCCTGCAGAAAGGCCCGTGGTATACGGTCGGCGACGTGCATTACGGCGTGCCCTATCTCTGGGGCCCGAATGTGCTGATGTATAATACCGACGCCTTCAAGGACAAGGCGCCGACCAGTTGGAAAGTCGTCTTCGAGGAAGAGACGTTGCCTGACGGCAAATCGAACAAGGGTCGCGTCCAGGCCTATGACGGCGCGATCTATATTGCCGACGCCGCCCTCTATCTGATGGCCCACAAGCCGGATCTCGGCATCAAGGATCCTTACGAGCTGACCGAGGATCAGTACAAGGCCGCCCTCGATCTGCTACGCGGCCAGCGCAAGCTGGTCTCCCGCTACTGGCATGACGCGATGATCCAGATCGACGACTTCAAGAACGAAGGCGTCGTCGCCTCCGGCTCCTGGCCCTTCCAGGTGAACCTGCTGCAGGCCGACAAGCAGAAGATCGCCTCCACCTTCCCAGAGGAAGGCGTCACCGGCTGGGCCGACACCACCATGCTGCACGCCGACAGCGAACATCCGAACTGCGCCTATATGTGGATGGAACATTCGCTCAAAGCCAAGGTCCAGGGCGACGCCGCCGCCTGGTTCGGCGCCGTGCCCTCCGTTCCCGCTGCCTGCAAGGGCAACGCGCTGATGGGCGATACCGGCTGCGCCAACAACGGCTTCGATCACTTTGACAAGATCAAGTTCTGGAAGACCCCGGTCGCCAAATGCACGACGCAGGGCGAATGCGTGCCGTATCACCGCTGGGTCTCGGATTATATCGGCGTGATCGGCGGGCGGTGAGCCGTCTCGCTTCGTAGGGCAAGAATCCCCTCCCCAACCCCTCCCCACAAGGGGGAGGGGCTCAAGAGGCGGCGCCTAACCCGGCCGCATCCAGCAGTCATGTGTATCCTGGAGCGCGGCAGGTTAAGCCCCTCCCCCTTGTGGGGAGGGGTTTGGGGCGGGGTCTTCATCAGCCAAGACCGAAGCCCTCTCTAAATTGCAAGACCCGGAGCGCTCCAATGACGTCAGCCGTCCGTTTCCAGCAAGTATCGCGCCATTTCGGCCAGGTTCGCGCCGTCGACGGCGTCGATCTCGAGATCGCGCCGGGGGAGTTCTTCGCCATGCTCGGCCCCTCCGGCTCCGGCAAGACGACGTGCCTCAGATTGATCGCCGGCTTCGAGCAGCCGACCGCGGGCCATATCCAGATTTTCGGCGAGACGGCCGATGGCGTTCCGCCCTATCGGCGCAACGTCAACACCGTGTTCCAGGACTATGCGCTCTTCCCGCATTTGAACATCCTTGACAATGTCGCCTACGGGCTGATGGTCAGGGGTGTCGGCAAGGCGGAGCGGATGAAAGCCGCGAACGATGCCCTGGAGCTCGTTAAACTGCCCGGTTACGGCGCCCGCAGGCCCGGTCAATTGTCCGGCGGCCAGCGGCAGCGTGTGGCGCTCGCCCGCGCGCTCGTCAACAAGCCGAAGGTGCTGCTGCTCGACGAGCCGCTCGGCGCTCTGGACCTGAAGCTGCGCGAGCAGATGCAGGAGGAGCTAAAGAGCCTGCAGCGCGCGCTCGGCATCACTTTCGTCTTCGTCACGCACGATCAGGGTGAGGCGCTGTCCATGGCCGATCGGGTCGCCGTCTTCAACAATGGCAACATCGTCCAGCACGGTACGCCGCAGGATATCTACCGCTGCCCGAAGACCCGCTTCGTCGCCGATTTCGTCGGCTCGTCGAATGTGATCGCGCCGGATCTGATGGTCTCGCTCGGCGGCGAGAAACGCTGGGCGAGCCTGCGTCCCGAAGCGATCCGGCTGGCAAGCGACGGTATCGAGGCGAAAGTCGAGAATGCAAGTTTCCTCGGCGCGGCGACGCGCCTCAGCGTCGATCTCAAGGGCAGCCGGCTGCACGTCATGCTGCCGGCGGGTTCAGCCGTGCCCGATGTCGGCGCCGGCATCCGGCTTGCCTGGCAGCCCACCGATATCCACTATATGGACGATGCGGCATGACGACGCTCACCCTGTCAGCCGGCAAGACATCGATCCTTCCGCGCCGCGGCGGGTTCTTCGGTCGGCTGTCGGATGTCTTCTGGCGGCACCCGAAACTCTTGCTCTTCCTGATGCTGACGCCGCCGCTGCTCTGGCTCGGCATCATCTATATCGGCTCGCTGATTGCCCTGCTTCTGCAGAGCTTCTTTTCGATCGACGATTTCTCCGGCCTGGTGAATTACCAATTCACGCTCTCGACCTATGCCCAGCTGCTGAGCCCGACGAATTTCGACATCATCATCCGCACCGTCATGATGGCCGCTCTCGTAACCGTCGCTTCGGCGCTGATCGGCTTTCCGATCGCCTACTACGCTGCGCGTTACGCGCAGGGCAAATGGAAGGCGCTCTTCTATCTCGGCGTCATGCTGCCGCTCTGGTCGAGTTATCTCGTCAAGGTCTACGCCTGGAAACTGATCCTCGCCAAGGAAGGCATCCTCACCTGGATCTTCGGGAAACTCTCGCTCTCATGGCTGCTCGACGGCATCCTGAACCTGCCCGTTATCGGCGGCAATTCGCTCTCGGTGAGCTATCTCGGCACCTTCATCGTCTTCGTCTATATCTGGCTGCCCTATATGATCCTGCCGACGCAGGCGGCACTCGAGCGCGTGCCCGGCAACCTGATCGAGGCATCGGCGGATCTCGGCGCCACGCCGCGCCAGACCTTCCGCACCGTGCTGCTGCCGCTCGCGCTCCCCGGCATCGTCGCCGGTTCGATCTTCACCTTCTCGCTGACATTGGGCGATTACATCATCCCGCAGATCATCGGCTCCTCCAGGCTGTTCATCGGCCAGGCCGTCTATGCCCAGCAGGGAACCGCCGGCAACGTGCCGCTGGCCGCCGCTTTTTCCGTCGTGCCGATCGTCATCATGGCGCTCTATCTTTGGCTCGCCAAGAAACAGGGAGCTTTCGATGCGCTCTGACCTCAGGACATCGCCGCTGCCCCTGAAGATCGCCGCTGCGGCGGGGCTGCTCTTCCTGCATCTGCCGATCCTGCTGATCTTCGTCTATGCCTTCACGACGGAGGAAAAGAGCTATCAATGGCCGCCGCCCGGGCTGACGACGCAATGGTTTGCCGTTGCCTGGAACCGGCCGGATGTCTGGTCGGCGCTCGGCCTTTCGCTGCAGGTCGCCGTCATCGCCACGGCGATCGCGCTGGTGCTCGGCACGCTCTGCGCGGCGGCCGTCAGCCAGACGAAATTCTTCGGCCGCGAGGCGATCTCGCTGCTGGTCATCCTGCCGATCGCCCTGCCCGGCATCATCACCGGCATTGCGCTGCGCTCCGCCTTCAGCCTTTTCGACATTCCGTTTTCGGTCTGGACCATCGTGCTCGGCCACGCCACCTTCTGCGTGGTCGTCGTCTACAACAATGCCGTCGCCCGCTTCCGCCGCACCTCCGGCTCGCTGATCGAGGCCTCGATGGATCTCGGCGCCGACGGCTTCCAGACCTTCCGTCATGTCATCCTGCCGAATATCGGCACCGCGCTTCTTGCCGGCGGCATGCTCGCTTTCGCCCTTTCCTTCGATGAGGTCATCGTCACCACCTTCACCGGCGGGCAGCAATCGACCCTGCCGATCTGGATGCTCGAAGAACTCATCCGCCCGCGCCAGCGCCCCGTCACCAATGTGGTCGCCATGGTCGTGGTGCTCGTCACCTTCCTGCCGATCCTGGCAGCCTACTACCTCACCCGCGACGGCGACCAGATCGCCGGCGCCGGCAAATGACAGGGAGAACGTCATGGACACCCAAATGCTGATCGGTTCCCGCTTCGAAAAGGGCACGGAGACGGACGAGCACATCCTGAACCCGAAGACCGGCGAGACGGTGATCGACCTTCCTGAAGCCTCGCTGTCACAGATCGATGCCGCCGTCGACGCCGCGGAAAAGACCTTTGTGAGCTGGTCGCAGACGACGCCTTCCGAGCGCTCCGGCTACCTGCTGAAGATCGCCGACGCCATCGAGAAGGATGCCGCAGGCTTCGCCACGCTGGAGGCGCTGAACTGCGGCAAGCCGATCAATGCGGTGCTGAACGACGAAATTCCGGCGATCGTCGATTGTTATCGCTTCTTTGCCGGCGCCGTCCGCAACCTGCACGCACCGGCCGCCGGCGAATATCTGCCCGGCCATACCTCGATGATCCGCCGCGACCCGATCGGCGTCGTCGGCTCGATCGCGCCGTGGAATTATCCGCTGATGATGATGGCCTGGAAGCTGGCGCCGGCGATTGCCGGCGGCAATACCGTCGTCTTCAAGCCTTCGGAACAGACGCCGCTGACGGCGCTGAAGATGGCAAAGCTGCTTTCCGACATTCTCCCCGAAGGCGTCGTCAACGTCATTCTCGGCCGCGGCGAAAGCGTCGGCAATGCGCTCATCAACCACCCGAAGATCGGCATGATCTCGATCACCGGCGATATCGCCACCGGCAAGAAAGTGCTGCAGGCCGCCGCCAAGACAGTCAAGCGCACCCATCTCGAACTCGGCGGCAAGGCCCCGGTCATCGTCTTCGACGATGCCGATATCGACGCCGTCGTTTCAGGCATCCGCACCTTCGGCTATTACAATGCCGGCCAGGATTGCACGGCCGCCTGCCGCATCTATGCCGATGCCAGGGTCTACGACAATTTCGTCGCCGATCTCTCCTCGGCCGTCTCCAGCATCCGCTTCAATCAGGCCGACGACACCGAAAACGAGATCGGCCCGCTGATCTCCAGGCGCCAGCGCGACCGCGTCGAAAGCTTCGTCGCCCGCGCCTCCGAGCACAAGCACATGGAAATCACCACCGGCGGCGCAGTCTCCGGCGACAGAGGCTTCTTCTTCACCCCGACCGTCATCGCGGGCGCCCTCCAGGACGACGAGATCGTCCGCCGCGAGGTCTTCGGCCCGGTTGTCTCGGTCACCCGCTTTTCCCAAGCCGATGACGCTATCGCCTGGGCGAACGACAGCGATTATGGCCTCGCCTCCTCCGTCTGGACGAGGGATATCGGTCGCGGCATGAAGACGGCCGCCCGCCTGCAATATGGCTGCACCTGGATCAACACGCATTTCATGCTGGTCAACGAGATGCCGCATGGCGGCCTCAAGCAATCGGGCTACGGCAAGGACATGTCGGTTTATGCGTTGGAGGATTATACCGCGGTTCGTCACGTGATGATCAATCACGGCTGAGGCGAAAGGCAATATATCGCATGAATAAAAGGTTCGCCTGGAGCAACCGGGCGAACTTTAGCATAGCAGAACAATAAGACGGCAAATATTGCCTGCTTCTTGTCCTATCGTTGTTACGACCATACGGTTAGATCGCGACGTGAGGTTCGAAAGCCGACCCCGCAACAGATTCGATGAGGCAGCATTCTCATGGCGACTCATATCGATATCTCCGAGCTTGAAAAGGCCATGGACGGGCTGCTGGAATCCGCCCTCGTCCCGGAAAAATGGACCGGCACGCTGGAAGCGATCTCCCGGGCGACCGGCTCCGAAGGCGCCCATATTTTACCGGCGATCGGCAAGTTTTCTCCGGGCTTCCTGACGACGCCCAACCTGCTCGAAGCCTTCGACGTCTATTTCGCCGAAGGCTGGTACAAGCGGGATTTTCGAGAGCGCGGGCTTCCGGTCGCACTCGCCAAAGGCATCATCATCGAGCACGACATCGCCTCGGAAGAGGAGTTCCGGCGCCACGAATTCTACACCGAGTTTCTTGCCCGCTTCGGCCTGCGTTATTCCGCCATGATCGCCTTTACCTCAGGCGATACGCTGCTCACCCTCAACCTGCAGCGCCGGATCGACGATCCTCCGTTCGACCGGGAGGAGGAGCGCATCCTGCTCTCCATGCAATCGAAGCTGACCGCCTCGGCCGAAATCATCCGCTCGCTGCAGGCCGCAAAGATCGACGGCATGAGCGAGGCTTTCGAGCTCAGCGGCACCGCTGCCGTCTTCTTCGACCGCACCGGCCATGTCAGCCATCTGAACAATCGGGCCGAAAGACTGCTCAACGGCGATATCCGCATCGTCGACCGTGAACTGGTTTCCGCCAGCCAGGAAGAGACCGGCCTGCTGCGGCGGCACTTGAAGGCGGTTCTTGCGGGAGACCCTTTCCTCAACCCGGCCGTATCGACGCCGGTGCTTTTCTCGCGCGCCGGCAAGGCCCCGCTCATCATTCGTGCCCAGGCCCTCCGGGGCCTGCCCGCTGATATCTTCGCCCACTCGCGCGCCGTCGCCATCATTACCGACCTTTCCGAACGCGCAAGAACGGACGGCGACCTCCTGCGGCGGCTGTTCGCCCTGACGCCGCAGGAGGCGACCGTCGCCCGTCTGCTGATGGAGGGCTCCTCGCCGCGCCAGATCGCCGAGATTTGCGGCCTGAGCTATGAAACGGCGCGCGGCTACGTCAAGAAGCTGCTTGCCAAGACCGGGACGCAGCGCCAGTCGCAGCTGATCTCGCTTCTCTCCGCCGTGAAAATCTAGACCCGGCCAGCAACAGCCTTCCGCTTGATGAGGCATCCTTCCAACGATGCGGGAACAATTTCCCCGCTGCCGCGTCTTCTCAGGCAAAGGTAAAAGGATGCTGCCATGCTGAAATGGGCTCTGATATTTTTCGTCATTTCGATCATCGCCGGCTTCTTCGGCTTCTCCGGTGTATCCGCCGCCACCGCGACGATCGCGCGCGTTCTCTTCGGTATCGCGCTGGTGATCTTCCTGATCTTCCTCGTCCTTGCGCTGATGGCAGGCCAGGCAGTCCTCTAAGTCGTGCCAACTATAGGCCGTTGCCGGGAACGCGATCATCGCGGTGATCGCCCGGCTGGCCGGCTGTCCCGTCAATGACCTCCTCCACTCTCACCCGCATTGCGGTGAGCAAATTGGCTACAGGATTGCCTTGAGCAAAGGATGCATGTTGCCTGCCCGCCGTTTCAGCAGATGGTCGACCGAGATCGATCCCGCGCCGACAGCCACAAGAGCGAACATGCCGCCGGCAATCGCCAGGTCCTTTTCGAAATGCAGCAGCTCGTTCTGGCTTGCAAAATTGGTATGGAAGAGAAAAGCCGTCGCCAGACAGAAAAGCGCCAGCGCCAATGCCCCGAGCCGGCTGAGGAAGCCTGCGGCGACGGAAAGGCCGGCGCTTATCTGAAGCGCGATCGTGGCAAAAGCAATCGGCGCCGACAAGCCCAGTTTCTCGAAAATCTCGATGGTCGCGGTGAGATTTGCCGCCAGTGATAATCCCTCATGCAGGAAGATCAGGGACAAGAGAAGCCTGCCGAGGAGAAGAATGATATCGGCCAGGGGCGGCCGGCTTGAGGCGCTTTCCATCAGATTCTCCCATTTGCAGAGCGGACGGGCGGCCCGCTTTCGTTCGGATCCTCTTCAACACGTCCCGAGCCCAGCTCACGCTATAGCAGGCTCGCCCCGACATTGATCGCAAGCGCCAGGATCGTCGTGTTGAACAAAAAAGACAGCACGGCATGCAGCAGCGTCAGCTTGCGCATGCTGGTCGAGCTGACGGCGACATCCGCCGTCTGCGCGGCAACACCGATGGTGAAGGAGAAATAGAGAAAATCCCAGTAACCGGGTTCGTCGATACCGTCGGGGAATTTGAGGCCGCTCTCTTCGTCCGCCCCGCCATAGAAATGGTGGGCATAATGGATAGTGAAGAGCGTGTGCAGAAAGACCCAGGAGATCAGGATCGTCAGCACCGCGCCGCCCGCCCTTGCCAGCGCGACGTCAGGCGTCGCCTCCTTGATCGAATGAAGCTCGAGCCCGATGCCGGCGATACTCGCGAGCGACGCACCGATCGAAAGCGCCAGCAGGACCGTGTCGGAAAAATCGAGATCCTCGGCGCGTTTGCGGATGCTTTCGACCGTCGCCCGCAGCATCTTGCGCCAGCTGAGCGCAATGAAGACGCCGGCGCTGGCATTCCATCCGAACAGCACGTTGCGGGCGCTGACCTCACGCGATGTCACGGCCAGAAAGACCGCCAGGCCGGCAAGGAAAGCGATGATGAAACTTGCATGCCGGGAGGAAAGCGCCGTCAGAGACGTTGTCCGTTCCTCGTCCTCCATCTTCACCTCCGGCCGCATAGGTCCTTGATAACAGCATGAAAAAGGCGCGGTTGCCAGCGGGCCACCGCGCCTTCGATCGTTTGCCGTGCCCGATCAGGCGGCAGCGAGCTGCAGTTCCTTCTGCACCATGGTGCGCAGCGTCGCCAGATCCTTGGCAAAGGCGCGGATGCCTTCGGCGAGCTTTTCGGTCGCCATCGCGTCTTCGTTCATCATCCAGCGGAAAGTCTTCTCGTCGACGGCGATTTTCGAGGCCGGCTTGATCGTCTCGGGCGACAGCTTGCGCTCAAGCTTGCCCTGGTCGTTCGAAAGCTCGTCGAGCAGGTTCGGAGCGATGGTCAGGCGATCGCAACCGGCCAGCGCTTCGATCTCGCCGGTATTGCGGAAGGATGCGCCCATGACGACGGTCTTGATGTCGTTCGCCTTGTAGTAGTTGTAGATATCGCGAACGGACAGCACGCCCGGATCTTCCTCGGCGGTGAAATCCTTGCCGGTCGACTTCTTGTACCAGTCGAGGATGCGGCCGACGAAGGGCGAAATCAGGAAAACCTTGGCATCGGCGCAGGCGATCGCCTGTGCCTTGGAGAAGAGCAGCGTCAGATTGCAGTCGATGCCTTCCTTCTGCAGGATTTCCGCTGCGCGGATGCCTTCCCAGGTGGAAGCGAGCTTGATGAGGATGCGGTCCTTCTCGATGCCGCGCTCCTTGTAGGCGGCAATGATGCTGCGGGCCTTGTTCAGCGACGCTTCGGTATCGAAGGACAGGTCGGCATCGACCTCAGTCGAAACGCGGCCGGGAACAAGCTTCACCAGCGCGGCGCCGACGGAGATGGCAAGGCGGTCGGCAACCGCTGCAGCGGCAACATTGGCATCACCGCCGAGCTTCTTGCCCCAGGCGATCGCTTCCTTCATGTCGTCGGCAAACATCTCGGTGCCGAGCGCCTTGAGAACGATGGACGGGTTGGTCGTGCAGTCGACCGGCTTCAGGCGGGCGACAGCCTGAATGTCGCCGGTATCGGCGACGACGGTGGTAATCTCGCGGAGTTGGTCAAGCTTGGATGTCATGGTCAGTAATCCTTGTTGAATTTGGGCTGCGGACCGGCGCGAGTTCCGCCCGGCAAAGAGGTGATCTAGGGACAGACGGTTTGCATGCTGCAGACGGAAATACGCGCATCCGTAACGGATGATCGATAAACGTGAGGGACAGCGGACCTGTTCCGGCCGCATGCGAACGGCTGTTCGAACGCAAGCGGCAGCGCCTGCGGCTCAAGGGCCGGTCGTGACTTTCGGCATGCCCGCACTATGTCCTCCTCGGACGGACAAGAACGACTTCATCTCGCGAGGACTATCGCCGCGCGGCTAAGGAAAAGTCAAGGACATTTGTGCATTTCAATTGACATAAGTGTCACACCCGTCATTATCCCGGCAGCAAGCGCGTCATTGCAGCCTTTGTCCTCGCAAGGGATTTAGGACAGAAATCGTGCGGGAGGAGATGTGGTCAAGCTCAAACGCGGCACGCACACGGCCTATTCAGAAGCGTCATCGCTGCGGCTGAGGGCCGCATGGCTCTATTACAATGAGGGCCTGACCCAGAAGGACGTCGCCGAACAGCTCGGCATCAGCCGCACCACGGTCATCCGCCTGCTCGACGAAGCGATGAAACGCAGCGAAGTCCAGATCTGGATCAACGATTCGATCGGCGACTGCGTCGAGCTTTCGGTGAAGTTGGAGCGCGCCTATAGCCTCGACGAGGCGATCGTGGTACCGAAGCCCGTCAATTGCGACGTCAACGGGCTGGCGAAAAATGTCGGGCTGGCGCTCGGCCAGTTCCTCTCCGAAGCGATTCCCGACGATTACACCATCGGCGTCGGCTGGGGCCGCACCATGACGGCGTCGCTCGCAAGCTTCCGGCCGCCGCGTCGCGACAACTGCAAGATCGTTTCGCTGCTCGGGGGCATAGTCGCCGTGCACCAGACGAACCCGATCGACTATACTTGGCGGCTGGCAAACCAGCTCGGTGCCGAATGCTATATGTTCCTGGCGCCGCTGCTCGTCGATTCCGTCGAGACCAAACGCAATCTGATCGAGAAATGCGGGCTGGACACGATCTATCGTCTCGCCGAAAACCTCGATCTCGCCATCGTCAGCTGCGGCGATATCGGCCCGCACTCGACCTCGCTGTCGGAGGGCTGGATATCGAAGGCAGAGTTGCAGGAACTGATCGACGCCGGCTGCGTCTGCGACACCATGTTCAACTTCCTCGACAAGGACGGCAATTCGGTCGACCACTCGATCAACCGGCGCGTCATGTCCGTCGATCTCGACACGCTGAAGGAGGCCAGGCACATCGTGCTCTCCTCCGGCGGCGCTCACCGCGCCGTCGCCATCCGCGCCACCATCAAGCGCATCGGCTGCAACACGCTGATCACCGATGAAAGCGCCGCGCGAGAACTTTTGCGACTGGCGGAATGAGTTCATGCTTTCACTCGATAGTCAGCGTTGGGGTGAATTGAGGCAATGCTATGGTCTTGCGACAGACACGCCGGAGCTGCTGAAAACGCTGGAAAAATCGCCTGGACCAATGCCCACCCCTGGGGCAGAACCCTGGTTCAGCCTGTGGTCGAGCCTCTGTCATCAAGGTGATGTCTACACGGCGTCATATGCGGCCGTTCCTCATATCGTCAGGATCGCGCTCACCACGGCGACGCCAATCGATTTCTCATTCTACCAGTTGCCGGCGAGTATCGAAGTTTCTCGAAAAACAGGGCGAGGACCGGATATACCGGGTGATCTGGAGCAAGCCTACCTGCACGCGATCGCATCCTTAGCCGAGTGTGTGAGCCTTCATCGCCATGAAGCATGGGATCGGCCAACCCTCCTGTCGGCAAGCGCGGCCCAGGCAGTTGCCAAGGGCCATATCCATATCGCGGAGGCGCTATCCAATCTGGATGATGACATCATCGCTCGGATCATCAATTCCGATTTTGACTAGCTCCGGCATCTATCAGGCATGGGCCGATTCCCAACCGAGCATCGCCCGCTTGCGGGTCAGGCCCCAATGATATCCGGTCAGGGCTCCGTTCTTGCCGAGCGCGCGATGGCAGGGCACGACGAAGGAGATCGGGTTGGCCCCGACCGCAGCGCCCACGGCGCGCATCGCGGTCGGCCGGCCGATATCCCTGGCGATATCGCTATAGGTCACGGCCTTGCCGAAGGGGATCTTCAACAGGCTCTGCCACACGCTGACCTGGAAATCCGTTCCGATCAGAACCACCCGCAGCGGCTGGTCCGAGCTCCAGCGGCCCGGCTGGAAGATCCGTTCCGCATAGAAAGCCGTCGCCTGCCGGTCTTCGATATAACAGGCGTTCGGCCAGCGGCAGGTCATGTCCTCAAAACAAGCCTTCTCGTCACCGGTATCGCTGAAGGCGAGACCGGCAAGGCCGCGGTCTGTTGCCATGACCAGCGCCGTGCCGAAGGGGCAGGTGTGGAACCCGTAGCGGATCGTCAGGCCGCCGCCCCTCGCCTTCCACTCGCCCGGAGACATCGCCTCATGGGTGACGAACAGGTCATGCAGGCGGCTCGGACCGGAAAGACCGACTTCGATCGAGGTTTCGAGCAGCGGCATCTCCTCCCTGCGCAAGAGCCGCTTTGCGTGGTCGAGCGTGACGGCCTGCAGGAACGCCTTCGGGGAAAGGCCGGCCCAGCGGGTGAACGTCTTCTGAAGCTGCGTCGGCGACTGGTTCAGCCGCGCCGCGATCGCCTCCAGCGAGGGCTGGTCGCGATATTCTTCGCTGATGAGTTCGATGACCTGGCGGACGGTGTCGTAATCCGGGCCATCCGGGGTGATATCGGTGTCGAGCTTCGCGATCATATTCATCGTTTTTCTCCTTTAGACAGGAGATAATCAAGGGCGGCCGGCCAAACCACCCGTTTCTTGCGCACCCTTTCCTATCAGCGCATCAGATACGCTGCTTGACCGTGGCGAGCGCCCCTTTGAAAGCCTTGGCGAACGTCTCGCGATCCTCGGGATTGAGGAAAGAGCCGATATCGGTACGCCGGCCCTCACCGAAAATCTGCATGGACAGGATGCCGATCTCCTGATGCCGGCGCACGCGGAAACGCGCCCAGAACGGGTTGAAATGATGCTCCACCATCCGCCCCGACGGTGCGAACTTGCGCACCGAAACATCCGTGCGCGATACCGTGACTTCCTCGCGCGCCCTTCCGGAGCGGTAGCTCAGCCAGAACGCGCCGTAGAGCAGCACGAAATCCAGCCCGAAGAAGAAGCCGATCGGCCAGGCGCCGGTGACGGTGAAGAATAGGCCGTAGAGAAAGCAGACGGCGCCCGACAAAATGAGCAGCACCTTGAAGCCCTTGCGCCCGAGAGACCGGTGGGGAAAGAGTTCGGCGGCGAAAACAGGCTTTTCGTTGAAGCTGTCGGCGTTGCTTTCCATCATGGCCGTTGAGTATAGATTCTCCATGGCGAATCCGAAACTCAAATCCGTTGGCAAACCCTCGCAAAGCTCGAATGTGATTGCCCGCCGCAAACCGGCAGCGGCGGTAAAAACCGCCTATTCCGTGGCTGAGCGCGAGGAGATCTTCCGCCGTTTCTCGGTGCAGCGGCCGGAACCGAGGGGCGAACTCGAACACACCAATCCCTTCACCCTTGTCGTCGCCGTGGCGCTTTCCGCCCAGGCGACCGACGCCGGCGTCAACAAGGCGACGCGGGCGCTCTTCAAGATCGCCGACACGCCGCGGAAGATGCTCGATCTCGGCGAGGAGAAGGTCCGCGACTACATCAAGACGATCGGCCTTTATCGCAACAAGGCAAAGAACGTCATCGCGCTTTCCCAGATGCTGGTCGACGAATTCGCTGGCAAGGTGCCGGAAACGCGCGACGAACTGGTCCGCCTGCCCGGCGTCGGGCGCAAGACCGCCAATGTCGTGCTCTCCATGGCCTTCGGCCAGGCGACGATGGCCGTCGACACCCACATTTTCCGCATCGCCAACCGCATCAGGCTCGCCCCCGGCAAGACGCCCGACGAGGTCGAGGCGCGGCTGATGAAGGTGGTTCCGAAACATTATCTCTATCACGCCCATCACTGGCTGATCCTGCACGGCCGCTACACCTGCAAGGCGCGCCGCCCCGAATGCGAGCGCTGCGTCATCGCCGACATCTGCAAATCGCCGGAGAAGAGTTCGGATATTCCGGCGCCGCTCGTCGAGCTACCGCCGCAGGTGATCGGCGAGGCCGTCGAGTAGGGCCGCAATCGCCCGCTCGTAATCCCGCCGCTCGCCGCCGGCATCGATCGCGATCGCGGCGCGGTCGAAAGCCGCCGACAGCAGTGACGTCAGCGGGCCGAGCAAGGCGCCTGCCTCAGGCAGAAGCGCCTGAAGTCCTTCCCGCAAGCTCGCCTCCGCATTCTCCGCATCCACTGCCGCGATCGCCGGCGATCCGAGAACGGCAGGCGCTTCCATCAACAGCAGCCGTGTTCGCCCCGGCTGCGCCATGGCGGTGAAATAGGCCGAAGCGCCGGCGATCAGTGCGGCCCGCGGCGCTTGTTCCGATGCCGAAGACGCCTCGATCGCCTTGGCCACTTCCTGCGCCTCACACTTGATCACCGCCTCGAAAAGCGCCTTCTTGTCCTCGAAATGATGGTAGAGCGCGCCGCGCGTCACCCCTGCCGCCGCGACGATCTCCGGCGTCGCCGTCTCGGCATACCCCTTCTCGACGAAGATGCGCCGTCCGGCGTCGATCAGCGCCTGCCTCGTCTGTTCCGTTCTCTCGCGATTGCTGCGGCTCATGCAGCCTGTTTACATACAAACTGCATGTATGTTAATACATAAAAACATACAGCCTGCATGTAAAAAGGAAGGAAGCAAGAAATGCGATCGACCAGCTATTACCCTGTCATCATGACCGGCGACGTTGAGGCCACTGCCGCCTTCTACTGCGCCCACTTCGGCTTCAAGGCGCTCTTTGAAAGCGACTGGTACGTTCACCTGCAATCGGCCGAGACGGAGAATGTCGCGCTCGCCATCCTCGACGGCAGCCACGAGACCATTCCTGCCGCCGCCCGCGGCGAAGTCCGCGGCTTGCTGCTCAATTTCGAGGTCGAGGATGTCGATCGGATCTACGAGGCCTGCCGGAGCGCCGGCCTGCCGATTTTGAGAGAGATCCGCGATGAGGATTTCGGCCAGCGGCATTTCATCACCGCCGATCCGAACGGCGTGCTGATCGACATCATCAAGCCGATCCCGCCGAGCGCGGAATTCGCCGCGATGTACGAGGCCTCCGCCCTGCCCGGCTGAGCCTCAGGCGCGCGAGCCGGCGTCGCGCGCCGAAATCAGCTTGTGCAGATGCACCATCATGCCGGCGGCGAAGAGCGGCGTCAGCAGATTGACGAAGGGGATCATCAGGAAGAGCGCAATCACCAGCCCGCCGAGAAAGACGGTGGGCGCATGCTTGGCGCGGAAGAGCCGCGCCTCCTGCGGCGAGCGGAAGCGCATGGCGGCGAATTCGAAGAATTCCCGTCCGAGGAGGTAGCCGTTCACTAGAAAGAAGGCGACGAGATTGACGCCGGGAATGAACAGCAGCAGCAAGGCGACGATATTGCCGGCGATCACCACGCCGAGGAACTTGATCGAGCTTGCCATCGCCGGTCCGAGCGGCATGGCGGTGCCCGGCACGTCCGTCGGATAGTCGCGCTTTTCGATGACATCGGCGACATCGTCGAGAAACAGGCCGGCGATCAAGGCCGTCACCGGCGAAAGCAGCAGCGCCAGCATGAGCGCAAGGCCGATACCCGCAAGGATCGCGAAGACCAGGGTGAACCACCCCGCCCATTCCGGCAGGTCGGGAAAGAAGCTCGTCAGCCAGGGAAAGACAAAGGCCATGAAGGCTCCGCGCAGCGCGAACCAGAGGCCGACCAGCACCAGGACCGTCAGCCCCAGCACTTTCCAGAATACCGAGCGTGTTTCGGGGGCGAATAGATTGGCGAGCGAAAGTCGTGCGGCGTCGAGGATCATTTCTTCAGGCGTCTCCAGTTGCGCAGAAGATGTAGGAAAAGCGAATGCCACCGGCAAGAGAGAATAAAATTGCAGGCTTTACTAGAAAACTTGTCGCAAATTAAATGCTAATATAATATTGTGTAACAGCAGAATATGCATGGGCCTGAGAAGCAGCTTCCGAAATAGTTGCAAAGACAAGGGGTCGCAATAGCGCATCCGCGGAACGCCTCTGAGGAATGACGGGGGGAGGCTGATGTGGAAGACTTTGTACAGAAGCTCAGGCAATACGCAAAAACCGGGACGCCCGCTGAGCGTCGTATCGCGAAATATTTCTCCGAACACCTGAATGACCTGCCATTCGAGACGGCCGCGTCCGTCGCCGACAGGCTTGATCTATCGCCGATGACCGTCGGGCGCTTCCTGCGCGCCCTCGGCTATCAGGGGCTGGACAGCGTCAAAGTAGAGATTCGCGAGACCGTCACGACGTCGCCGGCACAATTGCAGAGCGCCATGACCGAGCTGCATCAGGACGCGGCGGAGGGCAAGCCGCTTGCCGTGCTGGTCGCCGAGCAGATCCAGGCGCTCCATCACATCTATCATCTGACGGCGCAGCCGAACTGGGCCGAAGCCGTCAGCCTGATCAGCACGGCCCGCGAAGTGTCGATCGCCACGCATGCGCGGCTCGCAAGCCTCGCCAATCATTTCTGCCAGCGCCTGACGCAGGCCCGCGACGGCGTGCGCACGCTCGACGGCGCCGAAAACCGTTTTGCCGAACTCTTTGCCCGGCTGGCGGTCGACGATGCGCTGCTCGTCATCATCGACTGTCGCCGCTTCGCCAAGGCGCGGCTGCTTGCCAGGACCGCGCGGCGCTACGGCTATAAGGTCGTGCTGATTTCGCCGCAGCAGGCGGATTGGATGGCGGACCAGTCGAACGTCATGCTGCCCCTGCCGGCCGCCCGCGCTCCCGATCTCGACAATATTCCGCCGCTGATCGCGCTGCTCGATTGCCTGTCGGAGGCCGTCATTCTCGAGGTCGGAGAGGAGGCAGCGCTTCGCCGTCGCCGCATGCTGGAATTCGCGACAGTCCTCGGCGAGACCGTCAACCACTAAGCAAAAGTGTGAAAGCGGTTTGCATGACGCTCTGACTACTTACTGCATCGCTTCCAGTTCGGCGCGATGCCGGTACATGGCGAGAAGGCGGCGGTAATCGCGGTCGTAGAGCGCCTGCTTTGACTTGTCGGGAAGCCTCTCCTCGCCGCCCGGATACATCGCCTCGCCGGCCGCCGCCAAATCCCTGTGCAGGCCGCAGGCGACGGATGCCGCGATCGCCGTGCCGAGCAGCACCGCCTCATTCATCTTCGGCACCACGACCTTGCAGCCGGTGGCGTCGGAGTAGAGCTCCATCAGGACAGGGTTCTTCACATGCCCGCCGGCGATATGCAGCGTATCGGGCACGTAGCCGTATTCCTTCATCTTCTCCAGGATGTGGCGAATGCCGAGCGCGATCGCCACGGCGGTCCGCCAATAGAGCGCACAGAGCCCGTCGAAGGAGACATCGAGCGTCAGGCCGCTGACGACGCCGACAGCATGCGGATCGGCAAACGGCGATCGGTTGCCATGAAAATCCGGCAGCACGAAAATGCGCTCTCCGAAGGCATCGCCTTCCTCGGCCCGCAATTCGGCAATCCGCGTCACGATCTTCTGATGCAGCGCCGAGGTCGGCTCCCCGCCGGCCGCATGCATGCGCACGATGTGGTCGAGCAGCGCCCCGGTCGCCGATTGCCCGGCCTCCACCAGCCAGCATTGCGGGAAGACCGCCTCGTAATAAGGCCCCCACATGCCGTGGCTCGGTTTGCGCTCCAGCGAGAAGGCGACGATGCAGCTCGACGTGCCGGCAATCAGCGCCAGCTGGTGCTCGCGTTTGACCGGATCGGCGGCATAGCCGCCGAGCGCGCCGAGTGCGCCGGCATAGGCATCGATCATCCCGGCCGAGACATGGCAATCGATGGTGAGCCCAAGGGCCTCGGCCGCATCAGCTGTCAGCCGGCCGACACTGTCTCCGACGGGCGCGGTCTCATCCGGCAGATTGCCGCGCGCCTGAAGATCGTCGAGACCGATCCGCTCCAGGAAATCGCGCTGCCAGCCTTTCTCGAGATGGGCGAGATAGTTCCATTTCGCCGTCAGCGTGCAGCGCGAACGGGCAAGCGATCCGGTCGATTTCCAGGTCATGAAATCGGCAAGGTCGAAGAAATAGCCGGCCTTCTCCCATGTGGCGGGCAGCTTCTTCTTCAGCCACATCAGCTTCGGCATTTCCATTTCCGGCGACATCACGTGGCCGGAATGTTCGAGCACGCGGTGCTCCGTCGCCGTGCAGAAATCGGCTTCCTTCAGCGCCCGGTGATCGAGCCAGACGATCGTGTCGAAACGCTTCTCGCCACCTGTCGAAACACTGATCTGGCGGCCCTCGACATCCCGCACGACGAGCGAGCAGGTCGCGTCGAAACCGATCGCTCCGACCGAAGCAGCCGCAATTCCCGATTGCTCCATCGCGCGGCGCACCGCCGTGCAGACGGCCGACCAGATATCCTCGGAATCGTGCTCGGCATGGTTTTCACGGGGCCGGTTCATGATGATCACCTGCTCTGCCTTGGCAAGCAGCCGGCCGCGTGCATTAAAGACGCCGGCGCGCGCACTGCCGGTGCCGATATCCACCGCAACCACATGATCACGCATCAAGACTTGGTCCCGTCCAGCTTATGGTTGCGGACAAGGTGTATCAAATCCGGCATGGCGTCAAACACCGCTTCCGGCGAAAGCCGGTCGAGTTCGGCGCGGTATCCGGCAAAATTGGCATGCGATCCGCCGGTGAAGGCAAAGACCGTCATGCCCGCCGCCTTGGCCGCCGCGATACCGGCCGGGCTGTCCTCGATAACGAGGCAGGATGCGGGTTCCACACGC
This sequence comes from Rhizobium sp. J15, assembly GCF_002531825.1. Lineage (GTDB taxonomy): Bacteria > Pseudomonadota > Alphaproteobacteria > Rhizobiales > Rhizobiaceae > Rhizobium. The sequence goes on from NZ_NWSX01000009.1 coordinate 176,029, forward strand.
ATTTGCCTGGCCGCATGCAGGAAGAGATCGGGCGCCGGTTTGCCGCGCTTGACCATCGTCGCACTGAAGATATCGGGCAGCCTGTCGAGAAGTCCGGTGACGGAGAGCGACAGCCGGATCCGCTCCATCTGGCTGGAGGAGGCGACGCAGCAGGGAATGCCGAGCCCGTCGATCGTTGCCGCAATGCCCTCGATCGGCTTCAGTTCGGTGCGGAAACGCGAATAGAGATCGGTGCGGATACGCTCGAGGAATTCCTCGCTGGCATGGACGTTGAACTCGGTTTCCAGCGTATCGATGAGGGTCGAGAGGCTGCGGCCGAGAAAGCGCTCATAGGCCTGATCCTCGGTGATCGAGACGCCGAGATCGTTCATCGCGCCGACGAGAACGCTGATCGAGATCGGTTCGCTGTCGACGAGCACGCCGTCGCAATCGAAGATCACCAGCCGTGGTTCAGCATCAGCCATGAAAGACCCAACCTGAGTTCAATTCGGACGCGACCCGCTGTACCCCGCAAGGCCGATGAACGGCGGCAGCGGATGCCGCCATGCCGATTCCTACACTGCCAGTTTGCCGTCGAGATAGAGCTGCAAGGTCTCCCGCGTGCCCTTTACCCACAGGGTTTTGAGCGCATGGGCGAAACGTTTGCGGAAAAGTTCGGATTTCGCCACTTCGCCGAAAATGTCGTCGAAGGCGAGGAAGGCTGACGGATCGTCCTTGGCTTTCAGCGCCGCCGCATGCAGCCGATCGGCGCTGGCGTCGTTGAAGACGATATCCTTGCCGCTGTCGGTCTCGCCGGCGAAGTAGCGGCACCACAGCGCCGAAACCAGCGCGAGGCCGACGATATCCCTGCCCTGGCGGAGATTGTCGAGCGTCGAAGGCAGGATGAATTTCGGCTGGCGGTTCGAGCCGTCCTGCGCCAGCCGCGGAATGGTATCGGCAATCTTCGGATTGAGCAGGCGATGTTCGATCAGTGCGAAATAATCCGTCAGCGAGGTGTTCGGCACCGGCGGCACGATCGGAATGATCTCGTCCTTCTCGAGCTTCGCCAGGAAGGCGCGGATCAGCGGGTCCTCCATGGAATCATGCACGAAATGAATGTCCATCAGTGCCGCCGGATAGGCGATCGCCGCATGCCCGCCGTTGAGAATCCGGATCTTCATATGCTCGTAAGGCGTGACGTCGGGAACGAAGGTGACGCCGACTTTTTCCAGCGCCGGCCGGCCGGCCGTGAACTTGTCTTCGAGCACCCACTGCTTGAATTCTTCGCAATAGACCGGCCAGTTGTCTTCGATGCCGAAATTATCCCGGAGGAAATCGATCTCCCGCTGGCCGGTCGCCGGCGTGATGCGGTCGACCATCGCATTCGGGAAGGCGACATTGGCGCGGATCCAATCGGCAAGAGCTGGGTCGGAAAGCGCCGCCGTGCCGATCACGGCATTGGCGGTGACGATGCCGTTATGCGGAATGTTGTCGCAGGACATGACGGTGAAGGGCACGAGGCCCTTATCCTTGCGCGCCTTCAGGCCAGCGACGATCAGGCCGAAGACCGTTTTCGGCGCATCGGGATTTTTCCCGTCGGTGGCAATCGCCGGATGCGCCGGATTGAATGTGCCCGAAGCATCGATGAAATAACCGCCCTCGGTGATCGTCAGCGAGACGATGCGGATCTCCGGATCGGCAAGCCTGGCGATGATCGCGGCGGCATCGCCGACCGGCAGGATGTCGATCATCGGCGCGGTCACGCGCGCCGCCGTCTTGTTGTTGTCCTGCTCCACCACCGTCGTCAGGAAATCCTGCGCCGCAAGCTTTTCGCGCATGGCGGCATCCGAGGGCAGCACGCCGGCGCCGACGATCGCCCAGTCATGATCGGCGCCCTGGTTGAAGAGATCGTCGAGATAGATCGCCTGGTGGGCGCGGTGGAAATTGCCGACCCCGAAGTGCACGATGCCGGCTTTCAGCGAGGCCCTGTCATAGGAGGGGACGGCGGCAGTGCGCGCCGCGTCCGAAAGCGTTGCCAGCGATAGTTTGCACGTCATGTTTCAGTCCTCTTGAAGGTCTTGCCGAGACGGCCGGGCGCCATCGCCCGGCTCGCATGCCTGCCCCCAGCCGGCTGCCCACCTCAGATGGCGAGGCCGCCCTCGTTGAATTTATGAATGCGCGAACGGTCCGGCGTCAGATAGACGACGTCACCCGCCTTGGCGGCGAAATCGCCGCTGCCGCGCGCCGTCACCATGCCGATGTCTTCGACATCGATATGCAGGAAGGTGTCGGAGCCGAGATGCTCGGCCACCACGACCCTGCCCTTCCAGTCGCCGCTTTCCATCGACAGCAGAATGTGCTCGGGGCGGATACCGATCGTATGGGCGCCGAGTTGAACCGCATTCTGGCCCTTGATGAAATTCATCTTCGGCGAGCCGATGAAGCCGGCGACGAAAAGGTTGCGCGGGCGGCTGTAGAGTTCGAGCGGCGAGCCGACCTGCTCGATATTGCCGCGGTTCAGGACAACGATCTTGTCGGCCATGGTCATGGCCTCGACCTGGTCGTGGGTGACGTAGATCATCGTCGTCTTCAGCTGCTGATGCAGCTCGCTGATTTCGAGACGCATGTTGACGCGCAGCGCCGCGTCGAGGTTCGACAGCGGTTCGTCGAAGAGGAAGGCCGAAGGCTGGCGCACGATGGCGCGGCCGATCGCAACGCGCTGGCGCTGGCCGCCGGAAAGCTGGCGCGGCTTGCGCTCCAGATAGTCGGTGAGGTTCAGCACGCGGGCGGCATCCGCCACCTTGCGGTCGATCTCCGCCTTGTCGATGCCCGCCATCTTCAGCGGGAAGGCGATATTGTTGCGCACACTCATATGCGGATAGAGCGCGTAGGACTGGAAAACCATGGCAAGGCCGCGTTCCGAGGGCGCCTTTTCGGTGGCGTCCTTGCCGTCGATGACGATCTTGCCGCCGGAGACATCCTCGAGACCGGCGATCAATCTCAGCAGCGTGGACTTGCCGCAGCCCGACGGGCCGACGAAGACGACGAATTCGCCGTCATTGATATCGAGATCGATCGAAGGGATGACCTTGGCTTCGCCGAAGACCTTGGAAACCTTCTGAAGGGTAATGCTGCCCATGTTTCTCTCCCTTTTCTTATTTCACTGCGCCGAAGGTCAGGCCGCGGACGAGTTGTTTCTGGCTGAACCAGCCGAGGATCAGGATCGGCGCGATCGCCATGGTCGATGCGGCCGAGAGCTTGGCGTAGAACAGGCCTTCCGGGCTGGAATAGGAGGCGATGAAGGCCGTCAGCGGCGCCGCCTTCGAGGCGGTGAGGTTGAGCGTCCAGAAGGCCTCGTTCCAGGCGAGGATGATGTTCAGGAGCAGGGTCGAGGCGATGCCGGGCACCGCCATCGGCGTCAGCACGTAGACGATCTCCTTCATCAGCGACGCCCCGTCCATGCGGGCCGCCTCGAGGATCTCGCCGGGGATTTCCTTGAAGTAGGTGTAGAGCATCCAGACGATGATCGGCAGGTTGATCAGGGTGAGCACGATCACCAGACCGGTGCGCGTGTCGAGCAGGCCGGAATTGCGGAACATCAGATAGATCGGGATCAGCGCGCCCACAGGCGGCATCATCTTGGTCGAGAGCATCCACATCAGCACGTCCTTGGTCCGCTTGGTGGGCGCGAATGCCATCGCCCAGGCGGCCGGGATCGCGATGATCAGGCCGATCAGCGTCGAGCCGAAGGAGATCACCACCGAATTCATGAAGTGACCGAGATAGTTCGACCGGCTCTGCACCTCCGCATAATTCTCCGTCGTCCAGTGGAAGAACAGGAACTGCGGCGGCGAGGCGATGGCGTCGGCCTCCGACTTGAAGCTGGTCAGGAACGTCCACAGGATCGGGAAGAAGATCAGGATGCCGAGCGTCCAGGCAATCGCGGTGACGATGACCTTGCGCTGGGTTGTGACTTTTCGAGCCATCTCAAGCCTCCAGATTCTTGCCGACGAGGCGGACGAGGAAGATCGCAACGATATTGGCAAGCACGACTGCGACGATGCCGCCCGCCGAAGCGCCGCCGATATCGAACTGCAGGAGCGCCTGCGCATAGACGAGATAGGTGAGATTGGTGCTGTCTGTGCCCGGCCCGCCATTGGTGGTGACGAGGATTTCGGCGAAGACCGAAAGCAGGAAGATCGTCTGGATCAGGATCACCACGGTGATGGCGCGGGCCATGTGCGGCAGGATGATGTAGATGAATTTCGAGATCGCCCCGGCGCCGTCCATTTCGGCCGCCTCCTTCTGCTCTTCGTCGAGCGACTGCAATGCGGTCAGCAGGATGAGGGTGGCAAAGGGCAGCCATTGCCAGGCGACGATGAGAATGACGGAAAACAGCGGCGCATTCGCCAGCCAGTCGATCGGCTGCAGGCCGAGCGCCTTCGCAAGATGGGCGAAGAGGCCGTTGACCGGGTTCATGAACATGTTCTTCCAGACGAGTGCCGCCACAGTCGGCATGACGAAGAACGGCGCAATGACGAGGATGCGCACGATCCCCTGCCCGTACATCGGCTGATCGAGCAGCAGCGCGAAGGCGATGCCGCCGATGACGGTGATGACGAGCACGCCGGCGACAAGCAGCAGCGTATTGACCAGCGCCGCGAAGAAGGCCGGATCGGACAGGAAATATTCGTAGTTCAGAAAGCCGACGAAGCTTTCCATGCCGGGATTGAGCAGATTGTAATTCAGCAGCGAGAAATAGATCGTCATCGCGAGTGGGACGATCATCCACGCGAAGAGGAAAAGCACGGAGGGTGCAATCATCAGGCGTGCTGCGGAGCGAGTGTGTAACGTTGCCATGGCAATCACCGATCTGATCTGACGCGGGGGCCGGTCGCAGGATAATTTTCTCTGAAAAAGGCGGCCGCCGATGCAATTCGGGCAATCGGCGGCCCAGAGGGGCGGATTGTCAAGTATCCGCCTCTTGGCTCAGGAGGTGTTATTTGATGTAGCCGGCCTTGGTCATTTCGCGGGTTGCCAGCTGCTGTGCGCTCTGCAGTGCCTGGTCGACCGTAATCTGGCCGGCAAGGGCTGCCGAGAACTGCTGGCCCACCGCCGTGCCGATACCCTGGAATTCCGGGATCGCCACGAACTGGACGCCGACATAGGGGACCGGCTTGACGGTCGGCTTGGTCGGATCGGCCGAGTTGATCGAGTCGAGCGTCATCTTGGCGAAGGGAGCGGCCTTCTGGTACTCCGCATTCTCATAGAGCGAGGTGCGGGTGCCGGGAGGTGCGTTCAGCCAGCCTTCCTTCTCGGCGACGAGGTTGGTGTAGTCCTTGCTCGTTGCCCAGGCGACGAACTTCTCGGCGGCTTCGACCTTCTGCGAGCCTGCCGGGATGGCGAGGTTCCAGGCCCACAGCCAGTTGCCGCGCTTGCCGAGGCCCTTGTCCGGGGCGAGCGCGAAGCCGACCTTGTCGGCGACGGTGGATTCCTTCGGGTTGCTGACGAAGGAAGCCGCGACGGTTGCGTCGATCCACATGCCGCATTTGCCGGTCTGGAAGAGCGCCAGGTTTTCGTTGAAGCCGTTGGAGGAAGCGCCCGGAGGGCCGGCATCCTTCATCAGGTTGACGTAGAAGTTCAGCGTGTCCTTCCACTCGGGCTGATCGAACTGCGGCTTCCACTGCTCGTCGAACCAGCGCGCGCCGAAGGAGTTCGACATGGCCGTCAGGAAGGCCATGTTCTCGCCCCAGCCGGCCTTGCCGCGCAGGCAGATGCCGTAGATTTCCTTGTCCTTGTTGGTGATCTTGCGGGCAGCCTCCGCAACGAAGTCCCAGGTCGGGGCGTCGGGCATCTTCAGCCCGGCGGCATCGAACAGGTCCTTGCGGTACATGACCATCGAGCTTTCGCCGTAGAACGGAGCCGCATAGAGCTTGCCGTCCGTGGTCAGGCCGCTGCGGATCGCCGGCAGCAGGTCGTCGGCATCATAATTGGCGCCGAGATTGTCGAGCGGCAGCAGCCAGCCCTGCTTCGACCAGATCGGAACTTCATAGGTGCCGATCGTCAGAACGTCGTACTGGCCGCCCTTGGTCGCGATGTCGGTCGTGACCTTCTGGCGCAGCACGTTTTCTTCGAGGGTGACCCATTCGAGGTCGATGCCGGGATTCTTCGCCTTGAAGTCATCCGTCAGCTTCTGCATCCGGATCATGTCGCCGTTGTTGACGGTCGCGATTGTCAGCGTCTCGGCCGAAGCCATGCCGGCAAACGCCAGTGCTGAGCAGGCGCCCAGCAGAAAAGTTCTCAATGTCATATCTTCCTCCCAGAAGACGAGATGTGAGCATTCGCTTTGCTCATGAGCAATTACTCACCAGACGGCAAAAAAAGTCAATCGGCATTCGTTGCTGCGATGCCGAAGAAAACACCTATCTCATTGATCTGAAATGGAAAATTTTTTGCTCAGTTCCTGAGCAAAAACTCAGCGGTGTCCTCGTCCGTGATCAGGCCGTTGATCTGGTGGCCGACGACGGCGGCCCTGATCGCCTTGTATTTTCGCTTGCCCTTGGCCAGTCCGATGACCGTCGACGACTCGCGCGACGGGATCGGCGCGGAGGCGACGCGCTCGTTGATCGGGTTGTCGATCAGCCTGCCGTCGGCATCGAAGATCCAGCCGCAGATCTCGCCCGCAGCACCGCCGCGCATCAGCTCCATCATCTCGTCCTTTTCGAGGAACCCGTCGACGCAGAGCGGCCCGTCGATGCCAAGCTCGCCGATGCCGACGAAGGTGACGTCGGCCTGGGCGCTCATGTCGAGCGTCGAGCGCACCAGTTGCTGGCCATGCAGCAATTCCCGCTCCTCCGCCGACGTGACGAGCACCGGCAGCGGCATCGGATAATGCCGCGCTTTCACCGCATCCGCCATGCTGAAGATGACGTTGTAATAGGCCGCCGATCCGTCCGGCGCGATGTTGCCGGTCAGCGAAACGATGCGGTGGCCGGGACATTCGATGGCCGGCAGCTGGTCGACGGCGGCCTTCAGCGTGCGGCCTGTCCCGACCGCAAGCACGATCGGTTCCGGCCGTTTCAGCCAGCGCTCGATTTCGGCCGCTGCCGCCTCGGCGATGCCGACCGTGGTCGATGAGGAGCCGGGGTCGCTCGGCACCACTTCCACATGTTTCAGTCCGAATTTCCGCCGCAGCTGGTTGGCAAGCTCGAGACAGGCGGCGATCGGATGGTCGAGCCGCACCTTGATGAGACGCTCGGCCACCGCGAGCGACACCAGCCGCTGCGCCGATTGCCGCGAGATCCCCATCGACGCGGCGATTTCGTCCTGCGTGCGCCCGGCGACGTAATAAAGCCAGCCGGCGCGTGCCGCATCGTCGAGCCGTCCAGGGGTCTCGGATCTTTTTGCCATTGAATGCCTACCGCACGAAGTGAGCCGGCTTGCCGCCGTCGAACATGATTTTTGAGTCTGTATCGCGCCAGATCAAAACAAAATTCCTGGAAATGTCGAGCCCGTTGCAACCGAGCCCGTGAAATAACCGATGCCGCTCAGGCAAACCATTGCATGACGATATAGATCGCCGCCTTCGCCAGACCGTAAATCACGCCGCCGGCGATGACGAGCGATACGGCCGTCATGATGAAACCGGCAAGCGCGAAAAGCCCGTCGCGCCCCAAGATACCGAAGGCAAAGACCGAAATGGTGATCGCCGGCAGGATATTGCCGAGCGGCACCGGCAGCACCAGCACGATCGACAGCAGCAGGCATGCGAGACCGGCGAAATATTCCGCCGGCGGCTCGGCGAAGATCGCGAGCCTCGGCTTCAGCATGCGCTCGGCCCAGGCGAGCCAGCGATGGATGCGCACGACGATGGTCTCGAAATCCTCCCGCCGCATCGAGCGGTTGGCAATCGCCTTCGGCAGCCAGGGTTTCAGCCCGAAGGTCAGTTGCACCGCCAGGAAAACCAGCGGCGCCCCAAGCACCGCCGAGGTGCCGGGCGGAGTGGGAAAGGCGTTCGGCAGCGCAAAGATCAGCATCAGCGCGCTGATCGCCCTGTCGCCCATGGTCTGGAACAGATCGCCGATCGAAATCCATTCCCGGCTCCGGTCGCCGGCAAGCTGCCGCAGGACGGCTGAGAGGCGGCGGCCCTTGGGGCGTGGCGGACGTGGTCTTCTGCGTCTTTGGGATTCGGCGTTTTCGATGGTCATGATACCGGTGGATGGTGGAAATGTAGGCTGCGATTCTGGCGGCGCAATATGCCAATTGAATGACTTATGAGACAGGATATCGAATGAGAAGACCTGGCGGCGGCGATTTGCGTTTTCGATCATCGTTCATTTGCCGCGCAAGCGGATGGCAGCGCGAGGATTGAAGGCTTGTAATTCCACCGCAACAGTGCGAGCAGACGCTGCAGGACCAGAGAGACGGCACAGTGCAATGATCATTTCATTCGACATCGGCGGTTCCGCCATCAAGGGCGGCATCGCCCGCTCCGAGACAGACATCGTCCCTCTCGGCCGCCGCCCGACGCCGAAGGACGATTTTGCCGCTTTCGTCGAGACCTTGCGCGCCATCATCGCCGAAACAGGCGAACAGCCGAGCTGCATCGCGCTCTCCATCGCCGGCGTCGTCGATCCCGATACGCAGCGCCTGACCTGCGCCAATATTCCCTGCATCCATGGCCGCACGCTCGCGGCCGATCTCGAAGCCGAACTCGATCTGCCGGTTTTGATCGCCAACGATGCCGATTGTTTCGCCATGGCCGAAGCCGGTCTCGGCGCCGGCCGCGGCCATCGCATCGTCTTCGGCGCCATTCTCGGCACCGGTGTCGGCGGCGGCCTGGTTGCCGACGGCCGCCTCGTCAACGAGGCCGGCGGCTTCGCCGGCGAATGGGGTCACGGCCCGATCATCGCTTCGGCGGCCGGCAATCCGCCCGCCGCCATTCCCGCCTATGCCTGCGGCTGCGGCCAGAAGGGCTGCGTCGACACCGTCGGTGGCGCCCGGGGGCTGGAGCGCCTGCACAAGACGCTGCACGATCTCGATCTTTCCAGCGAGGAGATCATCGCAGAGTGGCGGCACGGCGAGGAGAAGGCGGCACGCACCATCGACGTCTATGTCGATCTCGTCGCCTCGCCCTTGGCGCTGACCATCAACATCACCGGCGCCACGATCGTTCCGGTCGGCGGCGGTCTTTCCAATGTCGAGCCGCTGCTTGCCGAACTCGACCGCGCCGTGCGCGCCCGCACCCTGCGCAGGTTCGACCGCCCGCTGGTGGTGTCGAGCCAATGCCGTATCGAACCGGGCCTGATCGGCGCTGCACTCCTCGGACTGAAAGCCGAAGCGGCTGCGTCCTAAAGCATAGGCCACATCCGCACGATTGCGGCGAAACGGTCCCAGTCCTTACGCTCCAAGGGCGTCCAGGCGGCTTCGGCGACGGCAGGAAGGCGCGGGAAAACCAGCCGGTTGAAATAGGCGCGTGAGGTGAAATTTTCAGTCCAGATGCAGGCCTGGATGCCGCGCATCTTCTCCTGCAGCGCCTCCGGCAACTCCCCCGCGGCCTCGTAGGCATAGCTATGCTCCGGCGGCGCATGGCCCGCCCATGCTGCGCCGGGCTCGTCCCAGGCTTCGGCCTGCGCCATGTCGAGATAATAGGCTTGGCCCGGCGTCATCACCACGTCGTAACCTTGCTGCGCCAGCTCGATGCCGACGGCGGGCTTCTCCCAGGCCATCAGCAGCGTGCCGTCGCGATCGACGCCGCCGCCATGCGAGACCTCGTTCCAGCCGGCGAGCTTCTTGCCGCGCTCGGACAGCATGGCCTTGATCCGCTTGAGGAAATAGGATTGAAGCTCGGCTGTGCCGGAAAGTTTCTCCCGCTTCATCAATGCCTTGCAGAGCGGCGAGGAAAGCCAGGCGCCCTGCGCCACCTCGTCGCCGCCGATATGGATGTAGTCGCCGGGAAACAGCGCCACCATCTCGTCGAACACCTTGCCGAGGAATTCATAGGTGAAGTCGACCGCAGGATTGAGGGCGTTGTTGGGATAGCCCTGCACCGCCCGGTAGCTGTCCGGCGCCTCCTGCCCGTCGATAAGCTCCGGCAACGAGAACAGCGTCGCGGTGCTGTGGCCGGGAACGTCGATTTCCGGCACGACGTCGATATGCAGCGAGGCGGCATGCGCGACGATCCGCCTGACGTCATCCTGCGTGTAATGGCCGGCGCGGGGTTCGGCTCCGTCGCCGAGCTGCGGCACGAGCACCTCGTCCGGCCCGCGCCGCGCGCCGATCGCAGTCAGCGCTGGATAGGCCTTGATCTCCAGCCGCCAGGCTTCGTCGTCGGTCAGATGCCAATGGAAGATGTTGAGCTTGTTCCAGGCGAGGATATCGATCAGCCGCACGATGTCGGCCACCGGATAGAACTGCCTGGCGACATCGAGATGGCAACCGCGCCAGTCGTAACGCGACTGGTCGGCGATGGTGCCGAAATTCGGAAATTTGAAGTGTTCGCGATCGGCGCGGGCGCCGCGCAGCAGCTGCGCCAGGCTGATCAGTCCATATTGCCGCCCCGCTTCATCCGCGCTCGACAGCACGATCTCATGAGCGGTGAAACGCAGCTCGTAGGCAAAGGCGGCGATCGACGATTCGGTGACGAAACGAATGGCGCGCCCGCCTTTGACTGCGCTCAGCGAAAACGGTGCGTTGTCGGCAGGATAGAGCCGCTGGTAGAGCCCGAGAACCAGGGAAAGCGTCCTGATCGCATCCGGCCGCGTCTTGTCCGCTGGATAAAGAACGACCGGCAATTCTCCCGCCTTCAGCCCGAGCGAAAGCGGCCAGGGCAGCAGCGAATAGGGTTCCTGGACCTGGCCCACCGGCAGAAGCGGCGGCGCCACGCCGCCGTCCCGGCCTTCGAGAATGAGATCGCCGAACCCGACGGGGACATGGCGCCCGTCGGCAAGCGTCAGATAGGCCGATTTGACGCCGGCGGTTCCATGTTTCGGCTCTCTGGTCAGCCCCTCGACCGTGAACCGCCAATGTCCGCCGGGCCGCACGCTCAACCCCTCGGGCGGCAGGAATTCATGGAAATGGGCCACCTGCCGCTTGAGGCTGCCGCCGTCGCAGACATGCTTGTCGGCAACCCGCGTCTCCGACGTATAGGCGAACGAAAAGCCGGAAAGCGGCTCGGCCGAAAGATTGAAGAGCGTGAAGGTCAAGCGCCCGAAACTGCCTTCGACCGGGTGCCAGCTAGTTTCCAGACGATAATCGGCCATGGTCGCATCCTCCCCGTCATCGAATGGCCGGGATCGCGGCTGGTTCCCGGCCATTCTCTAGCAGCTTAGCTTCTTCGAGAGAGCAATGGAATCGGCGCCGGCGGGCTTTGACGAGGACCTGCGGCCTGAAAGGAAAACGGCGCGGCTTTCGCCGCGCCGCCTTCACTCGGCTGCCAACGCCGGCGGATGTCTGGCATCCGCCTCTTCCTGGATGGCGTCGGCATCCCGGCCTGGCTCGTCCTTCGCCTTCGGCTCGCGGCCGAAGAAAAGGGCGTAACCGGCGGGTAGAACCAGAATGGTGAGCACTGTCGCAACAAGGATGCCGCCCATCATCGCGTAGGCGAGCGGGCCCCAGAAGACGCCGCGCGAGATCGGGATCAGCGCCAGCACGGCGGTCAGCGCCGTCAGCATGATCGGCCGGAAGCGCCGCACGGCCGCGCCGACGATCGCCTCCTGCCGGTGCATGCCGGCCTTGATGTCCTGATCGATCTGATCGACCAGGATGATCGAGTTGCGCATGATGATGCCGAGCAGCGCGATGACGCCGAGGATCGCCACGAAGCCGAAGGGCGCGCCGCTGATCAGCAAGGCGGCCGCCGCACCGATGATGCCGAGCGGGCCGGTGGCGAGCACCAGCATCGCCTTGCCGAAATGCTGCAGCTGCACCATCAGCAGCACGATGATGACGGCGAGCATGATCGGCGCCTTGGCGGCGATCGACATCTGGCTTTCGGCCGCATCTTCGGCGCCGCCCTGGATCTCGACCTTGTAGCCGGCCGGCAGGCTGTCGCGCAGGTCCTTCATGTCGGCATACATCTTCATGACCACGTCGTTCGGCTGCACGCCGTCGGGCAGCGTGGCGCGCACGGTGATCGTCGGCAGGCGGTCACGCCGCCATTCGATGCCCTGCTCCATGACCGGCATGACCTTGGCGACCTGCGAGACCGGCACGAAGCCGCCGAAATCCGTCGGGACATAGACGGAATTGACCGCCGACAGCAGCGAGCGGCTGGAATCCGGCTCGCGGGCAACGATCGAGACCGTCTCCTCGCCGTCACGGAAATCGTCGAGCGGCGCACCGGACATGGCGGTCTGCAGCATCTGGCGCACACGCTGCGAGGTGACGCCGAGCGCCCGGGCGCGGTCCTGATCGATCACCAGCTTCATCGCCGGCACCGGCTCCAGCCAGTCGTCATGGATGGCGCCGAGCGTCGGATTGGCGGTGAAGCGCGCCTTCACCTGATCGGCGATCGCACGCACTTCCTGGCGGTCCGGACCCATGACGCGCATCTGCACCGGCCAGCCGGTCGGCGGCCCAAGGAACAGGCGGTCGACCTTGCCGCGAATCGATGGGAAATCCTCCGCGAGGATGGTACGCAGCTTGACGATCAGCCGTTCGCGCGCCGGCTCGTCCTTCGCCATGACGAGAAGCTGGGCGAAGTTCGGATTGCGCAGCTGCTGATCGAGCGGCAGGAAGAAGCGCGGTGCGCCTTCGCCGATATAGGTGGCGATGAACCGCTTGTCGGGATCATCCATCATCTTGGCTTCGAGCGCCTTCGCCTGCACCTCGACTTCCTTGATGCTGGTGCCCTCGGGCAGCCAGAGATCGACGAGAATTTCCGGCCGCGAGGATTGCGGGAAGAAATTCTGCGGAATGAACTGGAAGGCCCAGAGGCTGCTGACGAAGGTGCCGAGCGTCAGGAGCAGCACGATGACCCGATGGCGGACCGCCCAGGCGACCGTGCCGCGCAGCCGGCGGTAGAAACTCGTGTCGAAGGCGTCGTGATGCTCGCCGGCGTGATGGCGCTGCTTGAGGATCATGTAGCCGAGCCACGGCGTGAAATAGACCGCGACGAACCACGAGGTCACCAGCGCGATGCCGACGACATAGAACAGCGAGCGCACATATTCACCCGCCGTCGATGCGGCGAAGCCGACGGGAATGAAACCCGCCGTGGTGATCAGCGTGCCCGTCAGCATCGGGAAGGCGGTCGAGGAATAGGCGAAGCTCGCCGCCTCGACCTTGACCAAGCCCTCCTCCAGCTTTCGCTCCATCATCTCGACGACGATCATCGCATCGTCGACGAGCAGGCCGAGCGCAATGATGAGCGCGCCGAGCGAAATGCGCTGCAGGTCGATGCCCAGTTCGTACATCAGCGCGAAGGTGGCGGCGAGCACCAGCGGAATGGCGATGGCGATGACGAGGCCCGAGCGCCAGCCGATCGACAGGAAGGAGACGACGAGCACGATGACGAGGGCTTCGCCGAGCGCATGCATGAATTCGCTGATCGCATCCGTCACCACGTCGGGCTGGTTGGCGATCTGATCGACCGCCACGCCGTAAGGCAGCGCCTCCTCGAAGCGGTGATAGGTCGCTTCCACATCCTTGCCGACATCGGTGACGTTGAAGCCCTTGGCCATGACGACACCGACCTGAACGCTTTCGAGACCGTTGAAACGGTACTTGCGCTGATAGGGGTCCTCGAGCCCGGAACTGACGGTGGCGATATCGCCGAGCCGCGTCACCTGGCCGCCGGCGCGAAGGCGCAGCTCACGGATATCCGCCGCCTTCTTCACGTCGCCTTCGACGGAGATGCGCACCGAGCGCAGGCCTGTGTCGACGGAGCCTGCCGGATCGACATTGTTCTGGCCCTTGATGGCGTTCTGCAGGTCGAGAATCGTCAGCCCCCGCTCGGCGAGCGCCTTGGACGAGACGTCGATATAGATCTTCTCCGGCTGGTCGCCGATGATGACGGCCTTCTCGACGCCCGGCGTCGTCAGCAGCATGTCGCGCGCCTGGATCGCGAATTTCTTCAGTTCCGGATAGGAATAGCCCTCGCCGCTGATCGAATGCAGCGTGATGAAGGTATCGCCGAACTCGTCGTTGAAATAGGGGCCGAGCAGGCCCTGCGGCAGCTCGCTGGAGATGTCGCCGACCTTCTTGCGCACCTGGTAGAAGGCATCCGCCACTTCCTGCGAATTCGTGTCGCCCTGGACCTGCAGGGTGATGATCGCGCTGCCCGCCCGCGTATAGGATTTCACCCAGTCGAGATGCGGGGTTTCCTGCAGCTTGCGCTCGATCTTGTTGACGACCTGATCTTCCATCTCCTGAATGGAAGCGCCCGGCCAGAGTGCCTGGACGACCATGACGCGGAAGGTGAATTCGGGGTCCTCGCGCTGGCCCATGCGCATCAGGCCGAGCACGCCGGTGATGATGATCAGCCCGAAGAGGAAACGGGCGATGCTCGGATGCGCGATCGCCCAGCGCGACAGATTGAAGGGCCGCTTCTCGGTAGTGGTGGCGTCCATGGTCCTGTTCCCTTGTATGGCGCGGTTAACGGACCGTCTGATCCGTCTTGGCCAGGGCCGACTGCTGGTCCGGCACCTTCACCTTCAGATTTTCGCTCATGAACTGTGTACCGGCCGCGACGACGAGATCGCCGGTGTCGAGGCCCTCGGTCACATGCACGCCGTCGCCGGTGAAATCGGCGACCTTGATGTCGCGGCCGTGCACGGTCGCCGTGTCGCGGTCGACGGTCCAGACCATCTGCTTGCCGTCCTTCTCCGCCAGCGCGCTGAGCGGGATCGAGACATAGCTTTCGCCATTGTCGACGTCGGCCTCGATCGTCGCCGTCATGCCGAGCAATATGCGCGGGTCGTTCGGCAGGCTCACCCGCACCGCAAAGGTGCGCGATTGCTGATCGGCGCTGCCGGAGACCTCCCGCACCTTGCCGTCGAGCACCAGCCTGTCGTCCGCCCAGAAACTGGCCTTGACCGTCTTGCCCGGCTTGAACTCGGCAATGTCGTTTTCCGGAACCGCAATCTGCACTTCCTTTTCGCCGTCGACGGCGACGGTGACGACCGGGCTGCCGGAGCCGACCACCTGGCCGATATCGGCATTGATCGATGTGACGATGCCGGTCTGGCCGGCCTTGAGTTCGGTATAGCTCACTTGGTTCTTTGCCTGGTCGAGCGCCGAGAGCGCTGCATCGCGCTGCGAGATGGCCTGGTCGTGGCTGAGTGCGGCCTGTTCGAGCTGCGACTTGGGGGCGACGCTCTTGTCAAAGAGCTGCTCGGCGCGCTTATTGGCAAGGTCAGCGGTTTCGACGCCGCGTTCCGCCGCGGCGAGATTGGCCTCCGCCGTCTTGACCGCCAGCTGGTAATCCGTGGCGTCGACCCGGGCAAGGACATTGCCCGGCGTCACCCGGTCGCCGATATCGACGAGGCGCTCGGTGATCTTGCCCGCGACGCGGAAGCCGAGGTTCATCTCCGTGCGCGCCTTGACCGAACCGGAATAATCGAGCTTGCGCGTATCGCCGGCCTTGGCGATCTCGACGACCTTCACCGGCCGGATAACCTCCTTGACCTCAGCTTTTTCTTCCGAGCAGGCCGAAAGGCCAATGCCGATGGCGCCGACGAGCGCGAAGCTCAGGGCGGACGGCATGCGGTTGCTGAGGGTCTTGAGCGAAAACATCTTCCGCACTCCTGGATCGTTTCTGGGTTTCCGGCGGCCGCTGCCGCCCCTTATTTCTTCAGCGCCCTGATCACGTAATCGATCAGTTCGTCGACACTTGCGCGGTTGGTTTTGGCAAGACACTGCGCGACCATTTGCGGATGGCAGAGATTGATGGTCGCCGCGCCGAAGCAGCGCGAGGCCACGACCGGGTCCTGCTCGGCGAATTCGCCGGCTGCAATGCCTTCCGCGATGATTTCGGCAATCAGATCATGGACGCGATCGATATGTTTCTCGATGACGTGCCAGTCGCGCTCGATCGCGACGATGATCATCTCATGCACCTTCATCTCGTCGAGCATCAGATCCAGCGTCAGCTGATGCTGTGTCTTGACATAACGGCGCAATCGCTCGGTGGCGCTGATCGGCTGATGGCGGATGTCGTAGGCGATCTGATAGGCGGTCGCGAGCATGCGCCCGCAGAGTGCCTGGTGGATCTCCACCTTGGAGGCGAAGAAGCGATAGATATTGGCCGGTGACATGCCGAGATCGCGGGCAATGTCGGCCACCGTCGTCTTGCTGTAACCGTAGTGACGGAACAGCCGCTCGGCCGCGTCGAGAATGCGGGTCACATTCTCCTGCCGCGTGACGTCGAGCGTATTTTCCGCAATGTCGTTCATAAGTTTCGATGCCTCGAGTTACGACTGACGATTTTTGAATTTCGTCAGTCGTAAAATATCAGACGTCATTTGTCAATATCGAAGCATGGAACTGCAACAGCGCGAAAGGTTCTGCGACGCTGCTTCCCGGCCCACTGACCACGGCATTTCGGAAAAGATCTCGGTGCGCGGGAGAAAAACGAAAGTGCCGCGACACGGTAGCGCGCGGCACTCGTCGGCGACAGCAGAAAAATCAGGCGAGCTTGACGTCGAGCGTGATCGGCACGGCGGCGAGCGCCTTGGAAATCGGGCAGCCGGCCTTCGCCTTGTTGGCGAGTTCGGTGAAGGTCGCCTCATCGGCGCCGGGGATGCGGCCGGAGAGCGAAAGATGGATGGCGGTGACGGCAAAGCCGCCCTCGACGCTTTCGAGCGTCACCTTGGCGGAGGTTTCCATATGCTCGGCGGTGAAGCCGGCTTCGCCGAGGATCAGCGACAGCGCCATGGTGAAGCAGCCGGCATGGGCAGCGCCGATCAACTCTTCCGGATTGGTGCCGGGAATGCCTTCGAAGCGGCTTCCAAAGCCGTAGGGATAGTCCTTCAGCGCGCCGCTCTGCGTCGAGATCAGGCCTTTGCCGTCCTTGAGTCCACCGGCCCAATGGGCCGAAGCCGTACGATTGATCTGCATGCCGTCCTCCTGTTTTCGGTTGAGCTTTCAGGCAGCGGCGGCGCCGCTCCAAGCCTGCGGGAGATCAGGTTAGCCTTCCCGACAGGCAATATAACGCTCTATCGGCAGAAGACGACAGGCTTGTAAAAATCGCCGTCGGCAATGCCGCTCAGACGGGATGCTGCAGCACGCTGAGGCCGCCATCGACCGTCAGGCAGGTCGCGTTCATGAAGGGGCATTCGTCGGAAATCATGAACACCGCCGCCATGGCGATCTCCTCCGGCGTTGCGATCCGCCCGCCGGGATGCAGCTTCATCGTCTCCGCCTTGGCCGCTTCGGGATCGGGGAAGCTGTTCCAGTAGTCGATCACCTTCTGCGTCGAGACATAGCCCGGCGCCAGCGCGTTGACACGGATATTGCGGGCCGCATATTCCAGGCCCAGGGATTTCGTCATGCCGAGCAGCGCATGTTTCGCCAGCGGATAAGGGAAGGTGTGCGGAATGATGGTGAAGGCGTGCGTGGAGGCGATATTGAGGATGACGCCGCCGCCCCGCTCGATCAGGCCGGGCAGCACCGCCTTGCAGCAATTCCATGCGCCCTTGAGGTTGACGTCGAAGCAGCGGCTCCACTCTTCATCCGTCGTGGCGAGCGGCTCGGCAAAGACATTGACCCCCGCATTGTTGACGAGTGCGTTCAGCGGACCGATCTCCTCATTCGCCTCGGCAACCGCCAGTCTGATCGTTCCGGCATCGGTTATATCGGCCGGCAGATAGCCGATCCGGCCACCGGTGCTCGCGAGCTCTCCCGCTGCCCGAGCCAGCAGCGCCGCATCGCGGTCAACGAGATAGACGGCCGCATTCTCGCTGACGAACGCCTTCGCGATCGCAAGGCCGATACCCTGCGCAGCGCCGGTTATCAGGATGTTCTTGCCCTGCAGGCGGTTGCCCATCATCTCTCCTCCGTTTGAACCGGCAGCGCCGACAGCTCGATCGTCACCATGCCGGAAAGAACCTCCCCCGGCGCGAGCGGCATGAGGCCGCCGAACTCCGGCAGGTGATGGCCGTTCGGCAGATGGCTCATCGGCTCGAGGCAGAAGAAATCCGTGCGGTCGATCCGCATGTACAGCATGAACCGGCTGAGCGCGGCATCGGCTTCCAGCGCCGCCTGAATTCCAAGTTCCGGCCAGGCGATCGCTGCCTGCCCGTCCCATCCCTCGAAGGCATTGTTCATCCAGAGCCGCGGCAGCGGCTTGCCGGGGCTGAAATCGAAATCATCGGGAACCGGGCCGGGCTCGCCGGGGAGATGGTCGTGACGCTCGTTCCAGAAGCGGTCGGCGGCAATCGTCAACCGCGTTTCCGGCGTCCTGACGAAGAAGGGATGCTGGCCGAGGCCGAAAGGCAGAGCCGCCTCACCCCGGTTCTCCACGGAAAGCGTCAGCGCCAGCCGATTGCCGGCGAGGCGGATCTCCTGCCGGGCGAGATAGGCATAGGGCGAGATCCTGTCGGCATCACGCGAGAAGCAGAGCCGCATATGTTCGGGGCTCAATTCCTCCAGTTGCCAAAGGCTGATCCAGCCATCGCCGTGCAGATAGAGGGGATCGTGGCAATTTCGCTGGAAGACATAGTCGCGTCCGCCGAAGGACATAGTATTGCCTTCGACGCGGTTGCCGAACGGCACCATGGGAAAACTTGCGAAGATCCCCTCCGGGCCGCCGGCCGGAAGGAGAAAGGGCTTGCCGCGAAACGTTGCGGCGGTGACGGCAGCGCCCCGGCGGCTGACCCTGACCAAGAGATCGCCGTGGCTCAGCTCGATTTCATCTCCGCCATGTCCGTTGCTCATCCACGCCGCCCTGCCGCCGAAGACCTCAGATTGTCGAGCAGGACCGCGATCAACAGGATCAGCCCGCGCACGACATACTGATAGAATGCCTGGATATTCAGCAGATTCATAACATTTTCAGCAATGCCCATGATCAGCACGCCGACAATGACGCCGCTCATCGCCGCCCGGCCGCCGGCAAGCGAGACGCCGCCGAGAACGCAGGCCGAAATCACCGAAAGCTCGAGCCCGGTCGCAGCATTCGGCTGGCCGGAAGTGATGCGCGAGGCAAGCAGGATGCCCGCAATGCCGCAGACGAGGCCCTGCAGCGCAAAGATCCAGACGCGCATGTTGACGACGTTGACGCCGGCAAGCCGCGAGGCCTCCGGATTGCCGCCGATCGCCAGCGTGTTCTTGCCGAAGACGGTGCGGTTGAGCACGAAGCCGAAGAAGACGAACAGGATGAGCATGATCCAGATCGGCGTCGGCACGGTAAGAAAGCGCGACAGCGCAAGCTGGTAGAAGGCGGGATCGTTGATGCCGACGGCGCGGCCATCCGAAGCGATCAGCGCCAGCCCGCGCACGATCTGCATGGTCGCGAGCGTGGTGATCAGCGCGTTGATGCGGAAGCGGGCAATAACGATGCCGTTGACGAAGCCGACGAGCGCGCCGCAGAGCAGGGCTGCCAGCAACCCGACCGGAATGGAGCCCGTCGCGTTCGAGACCATCACCGCAGCCATGCCTGAGAAGGCGACGATCGATCCGACCGAAAGGTCGAAATCGCGCGACGCAAGGCAGAACATCATCGTGCAGGCGACGATGCCGATCGTGACCACCGATTGCAGCAGACCGAGCATGTTCCGCTCGGTGAGGAAGTTCGGGACGAAGAGCGAAACGATGACGAAGGCGGCGGCGAAGATCACCACCAGTCCCTGTTCGCCGAGAAGGATTTTTTTCAACGAGTTCATCGTCCCTGTTCCTGATGCTGGATAGTGCCGGCGGCATTCTTGTCGGGAAGCGCTGCCGTCAGAATGCTGCGCTCGTCGAAATCCGGTCGCGCGACATCAGCCGCCACCCTGCCCTGGCACATCACCATGATGCGATCGGAGATGCCCATGACTTCGGGCAATTCGCTCGATATCACCACGATCGCCATGCCACCGGCGGCCAGCTCATAAAGAATTTCGTAGATCTCGGATTTCGCCCCGACGTCGATGCCGCGCGTCGGCTCATCGATCACCAGCACCTTGATACCCTGTTCGGAAAGCCATCGGCCGAGAATGACCTTCTGCTGGTTGCCGCCGGAGAGATTGATGATGTCCTGCTTGCGTGACGGCGTTCGCACCCGAAGCCGGGCAATGAACTCATCTGCCAGCGCCGCCTCCTTTTTCGGGTTCAAAATCCCGAAGGGGGAGAAATGCCGGCGCGACGAGATGGCGATATTCTCTTCGATCGACCGCCCCTGAACGATACCGTCGGACTTGCGGTCCTCGGGGCAGAGCACCATGCCGGCATCGATCGCCGCTTTCGGATCGTTCGGCAAAACGGCGGCGCCATCGATCCTCACCTGGCCCTGGTCTCTCGCATCGGCGCCGTAGAGCAGCCGCGCCATCTCGCTGCGGCCGGCGCCGATCAGGCCAAAGAAGCCGAGGATCTCGCCCCGGCGGACCGAAAAGCTGATCGGATTGCGCAGCCTCGGCCCCGAGAGATCCTTGACCTCCAGTCTCATGTCGCCGAGCGGGCGCTCGCGCCATCCCCAGATATCGCTGATCTCGCGGCCGACCATCTCCGAAATGATCTGCTCGCGCGTCGTTACGGCGATCTCGGGATGATGGGCGGCAAGCTTGCCGTCGCGCAGCACCGTCAGGCTGTCGCAAAGCCGGAAAATCTCGTCGAGCCGGTGCGAGACGTAGAGAATGACCGTGCCCTTCGCCTTCAGCTTATCGATGAGTGAAAACAGGATTTCGCTTTCGCGCGAGGAAAGCGAGGACGTCGGCTCGTCGAGCGCTATGACCCTGGCGTCGAGCATGACGGCCTTGGCGATCTCGACCATCTGCCGGGCGCCGATCGAAAGCGAGGAAACCTTGGCCGACGGATCGACATCGATGCCGATGTCTTCGAGCTTCGATCGGACCGTCTCGATCAGGGTCTTCGCATTGATCACGCCGCCCTTGGCGGGAAAGCGGCCAAGCCAGAGATTTTCGGCCACCGTCAGCTCCGGAACGAGCTGCAGTTCCTGGTGGATGACGATGACGCCGGCGTGGAAAGCGTCGCGAACGGATCCGTATCTCTGTTCCTCGCCCTCGATGAGGATGCTGCCGGCATCGGCGGCCTGATCGCCGGAAAGCACCCGGATCAGCGTCGATTTGCCGGCGCCGTTCTCACCCATCAGGCCGTGCACGGCGCCCTTCTCGACGCTGAAGGAGACATCGGCCAGCGCCTGCACGCCGGGATAGCCCTTGGAAATGTGTTTGAATTCGAGGAAAGCCATCGTCACTCCACCGCGAAAATTCCGGCGGCACGCGTAAGCGGCCGCCGGAGATGCATCATTCGGGAATGATTACTCGATGCCGAGATCCTTGCGGACCTTCTCGTAATCGCCGCGCAGCGCCAGCGAACCGGACGTCAGCGTCAGCTTTTCCGGCTCCTTGCCGTTGGCGATCCAGTCGTACATGTTGAGCGCCGTCTCGTAGCCGTGGCGTTTCGGCGAGATGATAACGGTGCCGAAGAAGCCCGTCGCGGCCGGCTTCTTGAATTCGTTGATCGCCGACTCCGCGCCGCCGATGCCGACGCCGATGACGTTGGCCGCCGGGATGCCGACCGATTCGGACGCGCGGACGGCGCCGAGAACGGCTTCGTCGTTGAGGCCGAAGGCGACCCAGTATTTGACGTCGGCATGCTTGTTGAGAACCGTGGTCGCGGCATTCAGCGCCGCTTCCGTATCGGTCTTGGCCTGCGGCGCGTCATAGATGTTTTCGGCCGGGAAGCCTGCGGCCTTCAGCACGGAAATAGCGCCCTCGACGCGGTCGACGGCGGTCGGCAGTTGGTCGTAGGAGACCCGGATCGCGCCGACAGTCTTCATGTCCCAGCCGCGCTTCTTGATTTCGTCGACGATGGCCTGGCCGACCGTCTCGCCGATCTTGGTCGCCGAGATGCCCATATGCGGCACGTCTTCCAGCGGCTTGCCGTCGGCGCTGACGAGGCGGTCGTCGACCGTCATCAGCTTCAGCTGGTTGGCTTCGGCCTTGGCGACGATGCCGGGGCCGAGCTTGACGTCGGGCGTGCAGATGATGAAGCCCTGCGCACCCTGGGCGCCGAGATTATCGATCGCCGACTGCACCTTCTCGCCGTCTTCCGCACCGATCTTGACGACGGTGAAGCCTTTTTCCTTGGCGGCCTGATCGGCGAACTTCCATTCGTCCTGGAACCACGGCTCTTCGGGCTGCTTGACGATGAATCCTATTTTGACGTCCGCGGAAAATGCCGAGCCGGCTGTCAGAATGGCGAAAGTGCCAGCCACAATAGCTGCTTTGAACAAGCGCATGTCTCTCTCCCTAAACTCTGAAATCGAGCAACTGCCTCCCCGGCAGTGTGTAATGAATTATGTTAAATCATCATACCAGTCAATTGCCAATGTATGATGATTAGAATAATAGGATAGCGATAGGAGCCGGGAGGGCCCGTCGCAAAGCCGGTCGAATTCGGATAATGAGGTTCGGTTTCTTCCCGGGAGAGAGCTGCGGAGAGGTGAAGTTGGAATCTGAGGGACAAAGCCGAGCGGAAAGCTCCAGCAGCAGCGAACGCCGGCCGCGCGTACGCCGCAACATCACGGCGGCGATCGCCCAGGATATCTGTGCGGACCGCTACCCCTCTGGCTCGCCGCTGCCCCGCGAGAACGATCTCTGCGAACTCTACGGCGTCAGCCGCACCGTCATTCGCGAATCGCTGAAAGTGCTGGAATCCAAGGGCCTCGTCCGTGGCAAGCCGCGGGTCGGAACGACCGTTTGCGACAGGGACGAGTGGAATATCCTGGATGCCGAGGTGCTCGATTGGATGGGGCCTTACATCAAGGAATTCGATCTACTCGGCTGCATTCTCGAGGCCCGGCGCACCATCGAACCGGCAGCCGCCGAATATGCCGCCGAACGCGCCAGCGCCCAGGAGATCGCCGATCTCGACAAGGCCTGGCGGCAGATGCGCGACAGCGCCGGCGAACCGGAAAGCTTCACCGATGCCGACGTGATGTTTCATACGGTACTGCTCACCGCCAGCCACAACCAGGTGTTCCGCCGCCTGTCGAGCGCCATCCATGCGGCGCTGAAATATGCGTTGCATGCCTCCAACATCGCTGTCGAAAATCGGGAGGATGCGGTGCTCGTTCACGGCCAACTGGTCGAGGCCCTGCGCATGCGCGACAAAGCCGGCGCCCGCGAATGCGCCAACCGCATGCTCGATCTTGCGGTGCGCGACCTTGCCGCTGCCGAAAAGGCGATCGGCAGAACGAAGTAATCGATCCCACACCTCTGCAGAAATGCCGCCGATCGCAACCCCAGGAAGAGCTGAAGAACCGCGATGAAGATCACCAAACTCACCACCTATATCGTTCCGCCGCGCTGGCTGTTCCTGAAGGTCGAGACCGACGAGGGTATTGTCGGTTGGGGCGAGCCGGTCGTCGAAGGTCGCGCCCTGACGGTCCAGGCCGCGGTTCACGAACTGGAAGACTACCTGATCGGCAAGGACCCCTTCCTGATCGAGGACCATTGGACGGTGATGTATCGCGGCGGCTTCTATCGCGGCGGCGCCGTCCATATGAGCGCGATCTCCGGCATCGACCAGGCGCTTTGGGACATCAAGGGCAAGGCGCTCGGCCAGCCGATCCATTCGCTGCTCGGCGGCCAACTGCGCGACCGCATCAAGGTCTATTCCTGGATCGGCGGCGACCGTCCCGCCGACGTCGCCAACAATGCCAGGGAGGTGGTCGCGCGCGGCTTCAAGGCGATCAAGCTCAACGGCTGCGAGGAAATGCAGATCGTCGATACCAATGAAAAAGTCGAGAAGGCGGTCGAGACCATCGCCGCCATCCGCGAGGCGATCGGCCCGCATATCGGCATCGGCGTCGATTTCCACGGCCGCGTCCACAAGCCGATGGCCAAGGTTCTCGCCAAGGAACTCGATCCCTACAAGCTGATGTTCATCGAGGAGCCGGTGCTTTCGGAGAATAAGGAAGCGCTGCGCGATATCGTCAACCACACCTCGACGCCGATCGCGCTCGGCGAACGGCTCTATTCCCGCTGGGACTTCAAGCAGGTGCTTGCGGACGGCTATGTCGACATCATTCAGCCGGATCTCTCGCACGCCGGCGGCATCACCGAATGCCGCAAAATCGCAGCCATGGCCGAAGCCTATGACGTGGCGCTGGCGCCGCATTGCCCGCTCGGCCCGATCGCGCTTGCCGCCTGCCTGCAGGTCGATGCCGTCAGCTACAACGCCTTCATCCAGGAACAGAGCCTCGGCATCCATTACAACACCGGCAACGACATCCTCGATTACGTCTCCAACAAGGAGGTGTTCCACTATGCCGACGGTTTCGTCTCGATCCCGCAAGGGCCGGGCCTCGGCATCGAAGTCGACGAAGCCTATGTCATCGAGCGCGCCAGGGAGGGCCACCGCTGGCGCAATCCGATCTGGCGCCATGCCGATGGCAGCTTTGCCGAATGGTAAAAGGGAAAGGGTCGCGCAAGCGGCCCCTTTTTCATTCGCCATGTCGGAAATCAGGCGGCTCATCCGTCATAATGGAAGCTCAAGAGGAGGTTTCCATGGCCAGAGCAATCGCAATCATTGCCGCCCGCATCATTTTCAGCTTCATCTTCTTCATGGCCGCCGGCTTCAAGTTCGCCGATATCGGCGCGACATCCGGCTATATCGCCGCTGCCGGTTTTCCGATGGCGACGTTCCTGACCTGGGTCGCGGCCTTCTTCGAAATCGCCCTGGCGCTCGCCTTCATCTCTGGCGCTTTCTTCCGCGAAGCCAGCCTGCTTGCGGGCATCTACGTGATCTTCCTTGCTTTCGCCTTCCACGGGCCATCCCATTGGCGGCAGAACCAGGCCGAATTCGGCTTCTTCGTCGATCACTTCACATTCCTCGCCGGCCTGCTCTTTGCCGCCGTTTATGGACCGGAGAAATGGGCTTTGAAGCAGACGCTGCTGAGATAAGCGCGACGGCCCGCTCTCATCCGGAACCAACTGCCGCGCCGGACATTGGCATAGGGCAGGACGTCAAGGAGGGCCGCCATGGAGCTGAAGGGAAAGATCGCATTGGTGACGGGCGCCGGCTCCGGCATCGGCAAGGCGGCCGCGGTGAAGCTCGCCGCAGAGGGCGCAAGTGTGGCGGCGCTCAGCCGCACGGCGGACGAGGTCGAAAAGACCTGCGCCGAGATCAAGGCAGCCGGTGGCGAAGCGATCGCGCTGACGGCCGATACCAGCGACGAAGCTCAGATGCGCACGGCCGTGCAAAAGCTTGCGGATAGCTTCGGCGGTCTCGACATCGTCGTCGCCAATGCCGGAATCAACGGCGTCTGGGCTCCGATCGACGATCTGAAGCCGGACGAGTGGGATAAGACGATCGCCGTCAATCTGCGCGGCACTTATCTGACCCTGCATCTGACGGTTCCGCATTTGAAGCGTTGTGGCGGTTCGATTATCGTCGTCTCCTCGATCAACGGCACCCGCACCTTCACCACGCCGGGCGCCACCGCCTACACCGCGACCAAGGCCGGGCAGGTCGCCATGGTCCAGCAGCTCGCTTTGGAACTCGGGCGGCACGGCATCCGCGTCAATGCCGTCTGCCCCGGCGAGATCGAAACCAGTATCAGCGCCAATACCGCCAGCCGCGGCCGCGAAGAAACCGAGGTCCCGGTCATCTGGCCGGAAGGCGATATCCCGATCGCAGGCGGCAAAGCCGGCAAGAGCGAGGATGTCGCCGAAACCATCCTCTTCCTTGCCTCCGAGCGTGCCCGGCACATCACCGGCACGCCGATCTGGATCGACGGCGGCCAGGGCCTGCTGCGATAACAGCGCGTCGTCAGACAGTCAGTCGCCCAGCCGTGCACTCTCCAAGGTGTAGAGTTCCTGCGCGCGCTGCACCCCGCGCAGCGCATAACGCCCGACGCAGGCGAGCGCGGCGCGCTCCTCCTCCGGAATGGCCGCCGCGAAATCGGAGGAGATCAGCAGGTTGAGGTCGACCGAGCGGCACATCGAAGCGATGCGGCTGACCTCGTTGACAGCAGGGCCGATGACGGTGAAGTCCAGCCGGTCCTGGCTGCCGATATTGCCGTAGAAGACATCGCCGATATGCAGGCCGATATAGACATCCGTCGTCGGCCGGCCATCAGCTGCGCGCGCGGCATTCAGCGTGACGAGCTTTTCCCGCAGCAGCGATTCGGCGCTGAGCGCCGCACGGCAGGTCTCGGCCGGCACCTCGCCCTTGAAGATGGCGAGCACGCCGTCGCCGATCAACTTCAGCACATTGCCGCCCGCCTCGTGGATCGCCGAGATCGCCACCTCGCTGTAATCGTTGAGCAGCGGGATGATTTCCTCCGGCGGCACACGATCGGAAATCTTGGTGTAGTTCAGGAGATCGGAAAACCAGAGTGCGGCTGAAATCCGCTCGGATTTGCCACGGCTGATCTTTCCTTCCATCACCTGGCGCGCCGCATCTTCGCCGAGATAGACTTCCGCGATGGTGCGGGCGATGCGCCCGAGCGCGATGCATTTGATCGCCAATCCGAGGACCGGCACCAGCTTGCGCAGGATGGCGAGATCGTGATCGGAAAAGCCCTGCGGATGTCTGGTTGCGAAATGCGAGAAGAAGCAATCCATTTCGCCGATCGTGCCGGCTTCGTTGAACCGATGCATCATCGCCACGAAATCCGTGTGGCCGTCTTCCGCGATCTTGTCGAGCATGCTGAAATCGGTCGGATCGCCGAAGCCCAGGCGCCGGCGCACCTCCCGCTCGTTGCCCGACCAAAGATGGTAGAAGGCCGATCGCTGCCAGTTCTGCGCCGCTTCGCCGGAGCTCGTCGGACCATATTCGAATTCGGTTTCGATCTCCTCGACGCTGTCCCAGCGGAAGGCGCGGCCCTCATGCACGGGGTGCAGCGTATCCATCAGCGCCAGACCGCGGTCGAGCGGCAGGCCGGCGTTTCGGCAGGCCCCGCAGAAGCCGGTCATCAGCTCGGCTTCCGAAACGCCCTTTAGCCCTTGCTCCGTAACCCAGGCCGCAATCGTGCTGACGTCGCTGTAATCCATGCCGCTCACCTTTGCTCTGCCCAAGCTGTAGCCCAAAATCACTGCGGAAGGAACGCCAGCGCCTCAATCGCCGGCGGGCATATTGTAGGGCGTGACGATTTCGACCGATGAAAGCGAGGCCGGAATCGCCCGCCCCGGTGATGTCACCCGGCCCATGATCGCCCTGAAGGCGGAACGCGCATCGGTTCGGAGATCGTGATGCAGCACGAAACCGATGCGACGCGCCGCAAGCAGCGCCCGGTTGTCAGCATCGAGATCATGGGCGACGAAGACGCGGACCGGACGCTCGGCGGCCTCGAAAGCGGCGAGCACCGCTCGGTTGCCGCCACCGATCGAATAGACGGCATTGATATCGGGATCGGCAGCGAGCGCTGCCGCCGCAAGCGTTCCCGTCGCGGCATCGGTGCCGTGTCCCTCGCTGATTTCGGTAATGCCGATGCCGGAATAACGGGCGCGGATGATCCGGCGAAAGCCGATTTCGCGCTCTTCTTCGCCGCGGAACCGCCCGCTCGACAGCGTCACCAGCACCTTGCCGCCGTGGTTCCCGAGCACTTCGCCGATGAGATAGGCAGCCGTCTCCCCGGCCGCACGGTTGTCGGCCCCGGCATAGGCGATGCGCGCCGAATTCGGCAGATCGGTCACCAGCGTCACCACGGGAATCCCCACCGCATCCGCCCGCGCAACGGCGGCAGCCACTTCGGCGACATCGGGCGCCTTGAGCACGATGCCGTGGGTGCCGCGTAGCCGGATGCGATCGAGAAGCTGCACCAGCTCGGCCGGCTTCATCACCTCGGCGAAATGGAAGCGGCAGCGAAAAACGCCGGGCAGGAAGGCCGCGATCTCCGCTTCGAAGGCGGCGCGCACCGCGTCGCTGAAACGCTGCGGCGTCTCCATGACGATATCGATCGCCAGCGTGCGGCCGCTGCTTATCGCGCCCGCCTGCTGTTTCTCCAGCTCAGCGATCGCCGCCCTCACCCGCATTTCCGTTTGCTGGCGCACACCCGGCCGGCCGTTCAGCACCCGGTCGACGGTCGCGGTGCTCAATCCCGCCTGAAAGGCGATGTCCTTGACGAGAAAGCTATGTGCCACAGGCCGTCCTGATGGTTTTTTGATGGATTCCTGATCTATATCACCGGACAGCGCGGCGTATAGTGCCTCCATCGGAACCAGGGAGGAGCACCTGATGAAAACGGACAATCAGCGGAAATTGCGCGCCGACCGCGTCTGGCTGAGCGAGGACGCCTGCGATCTCGACGATTTTCGCAGACTTGCGGAAAAGACGACCGCGCTTGCCGACTATCCGACGGCGTCGGCGGTGGAACGGAATATCCTGATCTATGACAGCCGCAAGGTAATGGAAGCCGCCGCAGGACCGGAAGGCCGCCGCGCCGTCCTGGCCGAGATCTGTGAGGCTCTCGGCGAAGGTCCCGGCGTCGTGGTGTTCAAGCGTGCTTACGAGGACACCGGCATCATCGACCGCGCCAGCGCCATCTTCGATGCGATCATCGAGGAGCAACACCGCACATCGACCGGCGGCGGCGATCACTTCGCGAAGCCCGGCGCCAACGACCGCATCTGGAACTCGCTGGAGAAGCATTGCCTCGCCGATCCTGAAAATTTCGCCGAATATTACGGCAACGCGATCGTGGCGCTGGCAAGCGAAGCCTGGCTCGGTCCGAGTTACCAGATGACGGCGCAGGTCAACCGCGTCAATCCGGGCGGCGCCGCGCAGTCGGCGCACCGCGACTACCATCTCGGCTTCCAGTCGTCGGAGGTGATCGAGCAGTTTCCGGCGCATGTGCACCGGCTCTCGCCGGTATTGACGCTGCAGGGCGCGGTCGCCCATTGCGACATGCCGCTCGAAAGCGGCCCGACGCTCTTCCTGCCGCACAGCCAGACCTATGTGCCGGGTTATCTCGCGCTGAAGCGCCAGGAGTTCCGGGATTATTTCGAAGCCAGCCATGTGCAGTTGCCGCTCGAAAAAGGCGACGTCGTCTTTTTCAATCCGGCACTCTTCCACGCCGCCGGCACCAACCGCTCGACCGACATCAAGCGCGTCGCCAACCTCCTGCAGGTTTCCTCCGCTTTCGGCCGGGCAATGGAAACCGTCAACCGCGAAAGGATGAGCGGCAGGCTCTTTCCCGCGTTGAAAACACTGCGGGGCAAGCTGTCGGCCGGTGAAATCGCCAATGCCGTCGTCGCCTGCGCCGAAGGCTACTCCTTCCCCACCAATCTCGACCGCGACCCGCCGCTCGGCGGCCTGGCCCCGAAGACACAGGCGCAGCTGATGCACGAGGCATTACGGGAAGGCTGGAGCGACGAAGCCTTTACGGCAGCGCTTGCCGAGCAGGCGAAGAAGAAGTTGAGCTAAGGAGCTGGAAGCTCGCTCATCGGCAATGACAGAAGAGCCTTCCGCGCCCCCGCGGGAGGCCATTCGCATATCACCAAGGAGGAACCACATGAGCACAGACCACGGCCGCCTCGACGGCAAGATCGCGATCGTCACCGGCGGCACGCAAGGGCTGGGCGCGACCATTGCCCGTCTCTTCGCCGAACGCGGTGCGCAAGGCATCGTCATCTGCGGCCGCAACGAAGCCAAGGGCAAGGCGAAGGCCGCCGAGATTTCCGCCGCCACCGGCACACGGGTCGTCTACGTCAAGGCCGACCTCGGCAAGGTCGAAGACGCCCAGAACGTCGTCCATGCCTGCGACGAGGCCTTCGGCCGTGTCGACGCGCTGGTCAATGCCGCCGCCATCACCGATCGCGGCACCATTCTCGACACCAGCCCCGAACTCTTCGACGCGATGTTCGCCGTCAACGTGCGTGCGCCGTTCTTCCTGATGCAGGAGACGGTGAAGATCATGCGCCGCGAAAAGATCGAGGGCACGATCGTCAATATCGGCTCGATGTCGGCCAAGGCGGGCCAGCCCTTCATCGCCGCCTATTGCGCCTCCAAGGGTGCATTGGAAACGCTGACGAAAAACACCGCCTATGCGCTCTTGCGCAATCGCATTCGCGTCAACGGCCTCAACATCGGCTGGATGGCATCCGAAGGCGAGGACCGCATCCAGCGCGAATATCACGGTGCACCCGCCGACTGGCTGGAACAGGCGGCGGCGAACCAGCCCTTCGGCCGTCTCGTCGATCCGCATGAGGTGGCGCGCGCCTGCGCTTACCTGTCATCGGCCGAATCCGGCTTGATGACCGGCTCGGTCATCTGCTTCGACCAGTCGATCTGGGGTGCTTACGACGGTTCGCCGCACCCGGTCGCGGCCCTCTGACGCAACCGGAGCCCGGCATTTCCCGCCACCGGGCTCTGGCACCTCCCCGCATTTGCCGCTACGAAGGGCTGCCAGCATTCAGGGAGGAAACCGGCGTGGCCGACAATCCGCTTTACGACATCCGCGACGAACGCTTCGGCGCTCTGGTCATCGGCAGCGCAGCCCTCGAGGAGCTCTATTCCGGCTGCCGCTGGACGGAAGGTCCGGTCTGGTTTTCCGACCTGAACTGCCTGCTCTGGAGCGATATCCCGAACGAGCGCATCATGCGCTGGACGCCGGATGGAACGGTCTCGGTCTTCCGCTCGCCCTCCAATTACGTCAACGGCAACACCCGCGACCGGCAGGGCCGGCTGATCTCCTGCGAGCATGGCGGCCGCCGCGTCA
This sequence comes from Rhizobium sp. J15, assembly GCF_002531825.1. Lineage (GTDB taxonomy): Bacteria > Pseudomonadota > Alphaproteobacteria > Rhizobiales > Rhizobiaceae > Rhizobium. The sequence continues at coordinate 206,834 of NZ_NWSX01000009.1, forward strand.
CTCGTACCGAGCCGGATGGCGCCATCACCGTTCTCGCCGACAGCTACAGGGGCAAGCGGCTGAACTCGCCGAACGACGTGGTCGTGCATTCCGATGGCGGGATCTGGTTCACCGATCCGACCTACGGCATTCTGTCGGACTATGAGGGCCACAAGGCCGAGCCCGAACAGCCGACCCGCAATGTTTACCGCATCGATCCCGCGAGCGGCGCGATCGAAGCCGTCGTCGAGGATTTCATCCAGCCGAACGGCCTCGCTTTCTCGCCCGATGAAACAAAGCTCTACATTGCCGATTCCGGCTCGGCAAAACATGAAGTGCCGCGCCATATAAGAGTTTTCGATGTCGTCGACGGCAGAAGGCTCGCGAACGGCCGCTATTTCTGCAGCCTCGACATCGGCAATCCCGATGGTTTCCGTTTCGATGTCAGCGGCAATCTCTGGACAAGCGCGTCCGACGGCGTGCACTGTTTTTCGCCGGACGGCACCCTGCTCGGCAAGATCAGAGTGCCGCAGACGGTATCCAACCTCACCTTCGGCGGCCCCAAGAAGAACCGGCTCTTCATCACCGCGACACGCTCGGTCTATTCGATCTATACGAAGACGAACGGCGCGCAATATCCGTAAGGATCGGAGCATTGCGGCGTAGCCTTAGTTGGCCCGATGCATGCCGCCCGGCAGCGGTTGCAGGATGACGGCATCGCTGAAAAAAGCTAAAGCGCGTCGCATGAATCAGATTTGACGCGAAGCGCTGAAGCGGCCGCGCCTTATTGCATCAAGGAGGAATAGACGATGATCCGATTTTCACGCGCCGAAGAGCGCCGTACGGCTCCGGATGCCACGAGCGGGAGAGCCTGAATGCGTTCCGTCGTTTCCTTCAACGAAGGCTGGAGTTTCCACGAGGGCTTCGGCCAGCGTCTGCTCGAAAGCTTCGATGCCGCGAAGTCCGTCAGCCTGCCGCACACCGCCGTCGAACTGCCCTTCAACTATTTCGATGAAACCAGCTACCAGCGCGCCTTCACCTATCAGAAGATGCTGCGCTGGCTGCCGGAATTTGAGGGCCGCGAGGTCTCGCTCGTCTTCGACGCCGCCATGGCCGACAGCGTCGTCTATCTGAACGGCGAGGAAATCATCGCCCACAAGGACGGCTACACCCCGTTCGAAGCCCGCCTTACCGGTAAGCTCATCAGGGGCGAGAACCTCGTCACCGTCAAAATCGACGGCAGCGAAAACCCCGCCATTCCGCCCTTCGGCGGCCGCATCGATTATCTCACCTATGCCGGCATCTATCGCGACGTCTGGCTGAAGGTCACCGACCCCGTCTCGATCCGCAATCTCAAGATCGAAACCACCGATGTTCTCGCTTCGGAGAAATCGGCAAGCGTGCGCGTCGATATCGCCAATCCCGAGGGCCGCAGCTTCTCGGCGACCGTCACCGCCACGCTGAGGCAGGCCGACGGCACGGTGATCGCCACCGCCGCAACCGAAACGATTGGCGAGCGCACCAGGCTATCCTTCGGCGGCCTCACCGGCATCAGCCTCTGGGACATCACCGATCCCACGCTATACGAAGTCATCGTCGAACTGAGGACCGAGCACGGCTCCGACCGTGTCTCCACCCGCTTCGGCTTCCGCACCGCCGAATTCACGCCCGAAGGCTTCCGCTTGAACGGCAAGCCCCTGAAGCTGCGCGGCCTCAACCGCCACCAGGCCTTCCCCTATGTCGGTTACGCCGCCGGCCGGTCCGCCCAGGAGCGCGATGCCGACATCATGAAGTCGGTGCTGAAGTGCAATATCGTCCGCACCTCGCACTATCCGCAGTCGAAATGGTTCCTCGACCGCTGCGACGCGATCGGCCTGCTCGTCTTCGAGGAAATTCCCGGCTGGCAGCATATCGGCGATGCCGACTGGCAGAAGGAATCGATCGAGAATGTCCGCCGCATGATCGAGCGCGACTGGAACCATCCCTCGATCATCATCTGGGGCGTGCGCATCAACGAGTCGCAGGATAGTCACGACTTCTACGTCGAGACCAACCGGCTGGCCCGCGACCTCGACAGCACCCGCCAGACCGGCGGCGTGCGGTATATTACCGAGAGCGAACTGCTCGAGGACGTCTACACGATGAACGATTTCATCCTCGGCAACGAGGAACTGCCGGGCGCCAACCGGCCGCGCACGGCGCTGCGCGGCCAGCAGGAAAACACCGGCCTGTCGCAGAAGGTGCCGTACCTCATCACCGAGTTCAACGGCCACATGCACCCGACGAAGATCTACGACCAGGAACAGCGCCAGGCCGAGCATGTGCGCCGTCACCTGGAGGTGCTGAATGCCGCCTATGGCGACCCCGATATCTCAGGCGCCATCGGCTGGTGCATGTTCGATTACAACACCCACAAGGATTTCGGCTCCGGCGACCGCATCTGCTATCACGGCGTCATGGACATGTTCCGCGAGCCGAAATTCGCGGCCTATGCCTATATCAGCCAGTGCGACCCTTCCGAAGAGATCGTCATGAAGCCGGCGACCTTCTGGGCGCGCGGCGAGCGCAATATCGGCGGCGTGCTGCCGCTGATCATCCTGACCAATTGCGACGAGGTGGAGCTGCAATACGGCGCGCTGTCCAAGCGCATCGGTCCGGACCGCGAGAACTATCCGCACCTGCCGCATCCGCCCATCGTGCTCGACCACCGGCACTTCACGCCCGACGAACTCGGCACCTGGGGCCTCGAATGGATCGACGGCACCTTGACCGGCTATATCGGCGGCCAACCGGTGGCGAGCTTGACGCTCGCGGCCGATCCGCTGCCGACGACGCTGGAAATCGTTGCCGACAGCCGCACGCTGAAAGCCCGCGAACGCGACAGCACCCGCGTCATCATCCGCGCGCTCGATCAGTGCGGCCAGCGCCTTCCCTTTATGAACGACAGTATTTCGCTGAAGGTTCATGGACCGGCAAAGATCGTCGGCCCGGTCAACGTGCCGCTGCAGGGCGGCACCACCGGCTTCTGGCTGGAGGCGACGGGACTGACCGGCGAAATCACCGTCGAAGCCGTTTCCTCGCGTTTTGCGCCGGCGACGCTTAACGTGACGGCTGTCGCCTGACGGCGATCACGAAATCCTGAGCTGGCTTTCCGGATCGAAGAACACCGCCTTGTCGAGATTGAAGGCAAGGCGGGCGCTCTGGCCGGGCGCTATGCCGGCATCGGCGCGCAGACGGGCCACGACCTCCTTGCCGCCGAGCTTGGTGACCGCGAAAGTGTCGGAACCGGCAGGTTCGATCACCTCGATCAGGCAATCGCCCTCGGTCAGCGACCGCGCCTTGCGGTCGGCGCCGTCTGGATCGGTCAGCGCCTCAGGCCGGATGCCGAAGACCACCTGCCGGCCGGCATAGGAGCTGAGGCCGTTATTTCCCGCCATGACGGGCAGCTTGAGCGGCGCGGCATTCGGCCGCTCCAGCGATACCGTGAGCCCGCCCGCGCCGTTTTCGATTGTGCCAGCGAGCAAGTTCATCGCGGGCGATCCCATGAAGTCTGCGA
>NZ_NWSX01000092.1 GCF_002531825.1 Rhizobium sp. J15
GTATCCCTCCGGTGAAAGCCGCGTAAACATCGGAGTGCTTTCGTCAGGCTTTGTCGCCAAATGCAGCGGCAATGACCGGATATGCCAGGTGCTGCTCGTCAAACCACACCGTAGCAATTTGGGATACAAATTCATCCGGGTCTAACGGAAGTCCAGCGGCACGAACGGTCGCAGCGTTCACTTGCAAAACGCTCGCGAGCGCCTGACGATGGTACGCATAAAGCGCACCGCTCTTGATGCAACAGGCCGCCGCATCGAATTGAACCGTTGCGAGGCCACGCTTTGCCGCATCGTCGGCAAGCGCTTTCGGTGTAAGTCGTAAGAATTTTTCGATTGTGTAGAGTGGCAGATAGCCAATTGGCTTAGACAAGCCTACTCCCGTAAGACTCTGCAACAGCGCATTTCGTTGCTCGTCGCTCAGATTGAGATGCGCTTCCATCAAGCAGCAGCCTCAATTCGGTGACAACGCCAATTCCACGGAAGCAATTGCTCCAGCTTGCTGCTTGGCGTGTCGGCGATGCGTGCCAGGACGTCAGCAAGCCAAGCCTGCGGATCGATGTCGTTGAGCTTGGCACTCATGATCAGCGTCGCCATGAAGGCAGCACGATCAGCGCCGCGATCCGATCCGGCGAAGAGCCATGACTTCCTCCCGAGAGCAAAGCCTCTCAGCGCTCGTTCGGCGGCGTTGTTCGTGAGACAAATCCGGCCGTCGTCGAGGAAAGACACGAAGCCGTTCCAGCGCTTCAGCATGTAGTCGATCGGCTCGGCGACCGGAGAACTGCGCGACAGTTTTACCCGCTCGGTTTGAAGCCAGCGGTGTAGTTCGCCGACAAGCGGTAGGCTGTGCTTGCGACGGCGCTCCAGGCGTTCCGCTGCGGCAAGCCCGTTGATCTCACGCTCGATGTCGAACAGCGCATCGATCCGCTTGACGGCTTCCAGCGCCATAGGCGAGATCGGCGCGGCGCGGCTGCCGCGTTTGGTATTCGTGGCGATGTCGGCCAGCACGAAGAACTTGCGCCTCGCGTGCGACCAGCAGAGCGCCTGCGTCAGCGGTCCCGGATCGCGGTCTACCTTGAACAGCGGATTGTAGCCGCCATAGGCATCAGCCTGCAGAATGCCGGTGAAGGTTTTCAAGTGGCGCTCGGGATGCTCTTGTCGTCGATCTCGCGAAGCATAGTAGAGAGCCGCCGGCGGCGATTGCCCGCCGAACGGCCGGTCATCCCGGACATAGGTCCAGATGCGACCCGTATCGGTCTTTCCCTTCGCCAGGATCGGCACTGTGGTGTCGTCACCATGCAGCCGCTCGGCAGCCAGGACATGCGCTTCGATCAACGAATGGATAGGCTTCAGCGCCGCGGCGCAAGCGCCGACCTGATCTGCGAGCGTCGACAGGCTGAGGTCGACACCCTCTCGGGCATAGCGCTCGCTCTGGCGGTTCAGCGGTTGATGCTGCGCGAACTTCTCAAACAGGATCATCGCCAAAAGGCTGGGTCCGGCAAAGCCTCGCGGTGTCACATGGAAAGGAGCTGGTGGCTGGGTGATCTTCTCGCATTCGCGGCAGGTGAACTTCTCCCGCACCGTTTGGATCTCCTTCCACTGACGCGGGATGACCTCCAGGGTCTCGGTGATGTCTTCGCCCAGCTTCGACAGCTTGCCCGAACCGCAACAAGGGCAGCTCGCCGGAGCCGCTATAACGACACGCTCGCGCGGCAGATGTTCAGGGAATGGTTTCCGTGATGGACGCTTGCGCTCGAAAGCCCTGACCGTCGAGGCTTCGGCCGCAACCTCTGCCGCCAGTTCGTCTTCGCCAGCGTCAGCCTCCAGCTCCTCGAGCTGCAGTTCCATCTGTTCGAGGAGTCGCGCCTTGCGTTCTGACCGGCTGCCGTAAAGCTCGCGGCGAACCTTCTCGATCTCCAGCTTCAACCGCGCGATCAGCGCTTCGGAATGCGACACGAGCGCCTTTGCGCTGGCGGCTTGCGCCTTAGCGGTCGCTGCTTCTGCCTCGGCAGCGATACGCCGGGCACGCTCGTCTGCCAGCAGTGCAAGCGCACTGGCAAGGTCGTCCGGAAGCTCATCAGTCGCGTCGCTCATGGCAGGATGGAATCATATTCGAGTCCGCCATTCCAGTGCTTTTGCTCATCCTGCCGATGTTGGCCGCCAGGTCTTTTGCGGCATCCGCCAATCTATACCTTCGAGCAGATAACCGAGCTGCGCCGGTGTGATCACCACCGTGCCGTCAGCGGCTGACGGCCAGATGAAGCGGCCGCGCTCCAGCTTCTTCGTGAACAGACAGGCTCCTTGTCCGTCATGCCAGATCACCTTGATCAGACCTCCACCGCGCCCCCGGAACACGAACAGATGTCCGCACATCGGATCGCGCTTCAGCGTCTCCTGCACCATCAGCGACAGACCGGGGAAGCCTTTGCGCATGTCCGTGTGACCCGTCGCCAGCCAAACCTTCACACCGCTCGGAATCGGGATCATCTCCGCCCCAGCACGACATCGAGAATGCGGCCCAGCGCGTCCGTGTCGATGTCGCTGTCTACGCGGATACGACGGTCCCGACCGAGTTCAATCGTCACATCGCTGCGCTTCCGGCGAGAAAGTGATGGGGTGGGTGGCCCCGAGGGAATCGGCGAGGCTGGAAGCGCGGCCTCGGACACGACCACCGGCACCAACGTGCTCGCTGTTTCCGTCTTCGGCTCCTCGATCTGGCAAAGCTCCTTGCGCCAACGGAAGAGCTGGCTGACATGGATGCCGGCCGCGCGGGCAATCTCGGAGAGCACCGCGCCCGGCTCGAGGCACGCGGCAACAAGCCGCTCTTTGTCCTCCCGAGACCAGCGCCGTCGGCGCTCGACAGACGTGATCACTTCAATCGGATGCTTCGTCATAGGACTACTCCTAGTGTTTGCACTAGGACTTCCGATGTTCGCCTCAACCTCGCAAGGCGGCCTTCACCGGGGGCTTAC
>NZ_NWSX01000093.1 GCF_002531825.1 Rhizobium sp. J15
GCTGGCCACGGCGACGCTGTCGAAGAGCTTCCAGTCGGCCTTCAACGTCGTCAAGGGTTCGGTGCCGGCGCGCACCGACGTTCCCGACACCGACTTCGACGCCTGCGGCAAGAAGGGCATCGCCGACCTGAAGGCCGCCAACGAGGGCGGCACGCTGTTCGGCTCGCTCGCCCAGGGCTACGGCGCCCCTCCGGCGATCGCCAATGCCTATAAGGACGTCGTCTCGAAGTTCGTCCACGGCCAGATCAAGAGCTCCGACGAAGCCGTCACCCAACTCGTCCAGGCGATCGACGACGCCCGCTGAGACCACTGAGACCAGCCGATGAATATGCTTCCCCGTCTTTTGCGGGGAAGCGTCAGCTCCGCAGCGATTGTTGCCGGGCCGATCCTGCGGGAAGGGAGAAGATATCCATGAGCACAGTTGCCACCACCGATCCGGTTCTGACACCCCGGCAAGCGACGCCGATTTCGCTGAGAGGCCGGCTGCAGGATGCGCTGCCGAAGATCGTGCTGGCGCCGAGCTTCGTCATCACCCTCGTCTTCGTCTACGGCTTCATCGTCTGGACGGCCTATCTCTCCTTCACCAATTCCAAGACCTTCCCCTCCTATCAGCTGACCGGGGCGCGGGCCTATCAGCGGCTGTGGCGCTGGACCTTCGAGAGCGACCCGCCGTCCTCCTGGTACACCTCGATCACCAACATGGCGATCTTCGGCTTCCTCTATGTCGGCATCTGTCTGGCGCTGGGCCTGCTGCTTGCCATCCTGCTCGACCAGAAGATCCGCGGCGAGGGGCTGCTCAGGCCGATCTTCCTCTATCCGATGGCGCTCTCCTTCATCGTCACCGGGGTTGCCTGGAAGTGGTTCCTCGATCCCGGCCTCGGGCTGGAACAGACGCTGCATCACTTCGGCTGGACGAGCTTCCACTTCGACTGGATCAAGAACAAGGACTTCGTCATCTATACCGTCGTCATCGCCGGTGTCTGGCAGGCGTCGGGCTTCGTCATGGCGATGTTCCTCGCCGGTCTGCGCGGCATCGACGGCGAGATCATGAAGGCGGCCGAGATCGACGGCGCCTCGACCCTGCAGCTCTATCGCCGCATCATCATCCCGCTCTTGCGCCCGGTCTTCCTGTCCGCCTTCATCGTGCTCGCCCATATGGCGATCAAGTCCTACGACCTGGTGGTGGCGCTGACCTCGGGCGGGCCAGGCGGCTCGGCCTGGCTGCCGTCCAACTTCATGTATGAATACACCTTCAAGCGCAACGAGATGGCCGTCGGCTCGGCCAGCGCCATCATCATGCTGATGACCATCTCGGCGATCATCGTGCCCTATCTCTATTCCGAACTGAAGGAGAAGGCCCGATGAGCATCTCCGCTGCCTCTCCCGCCGCCTCCGGCAATGCAGGACGCGTTATCGGCCGCATCGTCATCTATAGCCTGCTGGCGATCTTCGCCGTCCTCTATCTGATGCCGCTCTTCGTCATGCTCACGACCTCGTTCAAGACGATGGACGAGATCCAGAGCGGCAACATGCTGGCGCTGCCGCAATCGCCGACCTTCGATCCCTGGATCAAGGCCTGGGGCGAGACCTGCGTCGGGCTGACCTGCGCCGGCATCAAGGGCTACTTCTGGAACTCGATCAAGATGGTGGTGCCGGCCGTGGCCATCTCCACCATCATGGGGGCGCTGAACGGCTATGTCCTGACCAAATGGCGCTTCCCCGGCCATACGCTGGTGTTCGGGCTGATGCTGTTTGCCTGCTTCATCCCGTTCCAGTCGGTGCTGCTTCCGATGGCGACCATCCTCGGCTCGCTCGGCCGCTTCGGCATGACGCTGCAGAACGCCACCGGCTTTTCCTTCGGCTTCGGCAATCCGACCGCCAATCTGGTCTTCGTCCATGTCGTCTATGGCCTCGGCTTCACGACGCTGTTCTTCCGCAACTTCTACGAGGCGTTTCCGACCGAGTTGGTGCGGGCCGCCCAGGTCGATGGCGCCAGCTTCTTCCAGATCTTCCGCCGCATCATGCTGCCGAACTCGCTGCCGATCATCGTCGTCACCGTCATCTACCAGTTCACCAACATCTGGAACGACTTCCTGTTCGCCTCGGCCTATGCCGGCACCGGCGATTCCATGCCGATGACGGTGGCGCTCAACAATGTCGTCAACACCTCGACCGGGGTGGTCGAATACAATGTCAACATGGCGGCGGCGATGATCGCGGCCGTTCCGACGCTCATCGTCTATATCCTCGCCGGCCGCTACTTCGTGCGTGGCCTGATGGCGGGCGCAGTCAAAGGGTAACCCATGGCTTTCCTCGAAATCTCCGGCCTCAGAAAGCGCTTCGGCGCCGTCGACATCCTCAAGGGCATCGACCTCGAACTCGAAAAGGGCGGCTTCCTGGTGCTGGTCGGCCCGTCCGGCTGCGGCAAGTCGACCCTGCTCAACACCATTGCCGGGCTGGAGACGATCACTTCGGGCGAGATCCGGATCGACGGCCGCCCGGTCAACGGCCTGCATCCTTCCAAGCGCGACATCGCCATGGTGTTCCAGTCCTATGCGCTCTATCCGAACATGACGGTGGCGGGCAACATCGCCTTCGGCATGGAGATGCGCGGTGTGCCGCCACAGGAGCGCAAGCAGGCGATCGACAAGGTCGCCAAGGTGCTGCAGATCGGCCATCTGCTCGACCGCAAGCCGAGCCAGCTGTCGGGCGGCCAGCGCCAGCGCGTCGCCATGGGCCGGGCGCTGGT
>NZ_NWSX01000094.1 GCF_002531825.1 Rhizobium sp. J15
GCCTTTGATTGTCGCGAATGAGGCTGGCCTGCCGCGCTGGCGTTTGGCCTCCATGGCGGAACGTCGTCGACAGCTTTCGACGTTCATTTCGAATGATCGTTGCGTGATGAACAAGTCGGTCCACCGCGGCACCCGCCCGCAGGTGTCAGGCGAAATGAGAAACTGACCCCCTAACGAAATGAAGAACTGCCCCCTCGTGTGACAACGAGGAGAGATGGATGACAAGTGCGATTTCAGCGCATCCTGCATCGTGGGGAACGATGCAGGGCGAAGATATGCTTGAGGCAGATGAGGTGGTGGCAATGTTGCGGCTGCACGAGCTTGGTTGGGGTGCCAAGCGTCTATCGAAGGAATTTGGATGTGCTCGCAACACTGTCCGTCGATATCTTCGTGAGGGTGGAGCGGTACCCTTCAAGAAGCCGGTTCGGAGGAGTGCTTTTGATGGCCTTGATGATTGGCTTCGTGAACGCTTCTTTCGCCATGATGGCAATGCCGATGTGATCCGGCAGGAGCTGGCGAGCGAGCATGGAATTATCATCGGTTTGCGTTCGGTAGAGCTTCGAGTCCGGGAATGGCGGCGGGAACTCAAGGCGCAAAAGCGTGCGACAGTGCGGTTTGAAACGCCGCCTGGTCGTCAGTTGCAGATCGACTTCGGGCAGACGCGTGTCTGGATCGGTGACGAGCGGCTTCGGGTAAACGTCTTTGTCGCCACGCTAAGCTATTCCAGACGCATTCATATCCGTGCCTCATTGAGAGAAGGGCAGACAGATTGGTTCGAGGGGATGGAAGGCGCGTTTCTTCGGTTTGGCGGCGTTCCCGTTGAGGTTTTGCTGGATAATGCGAAGGCACTTGTCGAACATCACGACGCGGTTAGCCGGGAGGTTCGCTTCAATGCGCGACTCTGGGCGTTTGCCCGTTACTGGGGCTTCGCGCCACGCGCTTGCGCTCCCTACCGGGCGCGAACAAAGGGGAAGGACGAGCGCGGGGTCGGGTACGTCAAGAAGAATGCTATCGCTGGTCGCCGGTTTGAGAACTGGGCTTCGTTCGAGGCGCACCTTGACCGATGGATACGAGAGATCGCAGACCGACGAGAACACGGCACGACTGGTGAAGCACCAATTGAACGCTTTGCTGCGGAGGCCGAAGCCCTTCGGCCGCTATCCGGCCGCGTACCGTTTGGACAACTACGCGACCTCGTGCGCAAAGTGCAGGCGGACTGCGCCATCGATCTCGACACAAACAGCTATTCCGTACCCTGGCGTCTCATCGGCGAGAGCGTCCAAGTCGTTGTATTGGCTGGCCGTGTAATTATCCGTCACGCTGGCCAGGTTGTGGCCGATCATCCTCTCTGCCAGGGACGGCGACAACGGATCGTCGACCGGGATCACTTTGTTGGCTTCGCGGGTAGCGAAGGACTGGTTCGCACCGCTCCAGTCGAGCTGGCACCAGCCGCCTTGCTGCGACCTCTTGCGGAATACGAGGCCGTTGTTGGAGGTGGCTGGTGATGACGACCGTCGATCACGATTTACTCATCGCGACACTCGATCGGCTAAAGCTGACGGCGATCCGCGATCAACTCGACACGTTGCTGGACGAGGCGCTCGAAGATGACGTTGCGCGAAGCTCTGGCGTTCCTGGTCTCACGAGAGATTGCCCGGCGCGATGAACGGCGCATCTCGATGTCGAGCAAGTTGGCGCAGTTCCCCTTCGTACGCGAACTCGATGGCTTCGACTTCGAGGCACAGCCCTCGCTGGATCGAGGACAGATCAGGGAGCTGTCAACCTGCCGCTGGATTGCTCACGGCGACACCGTCCTATTCCTCGGACCTCCGGGCACCGGTAAGACGCACCTTGCTGTCAGTCTTGGCCGAGAAGCAATCCGCCAGAACTACAACGTTCAATTCGTCACGGCGGCCACTCTGGTTGCGATGCTCGCCAAGGCCCATAACGATGGCTCATTGGACAAGCAGTTGACAATCCTATCGCGGCCGAAACTGCTGATCATCGACGAGCTGGGATATCTGCCCTTCGAAGCTAACGCCGCCCACCTGTTCTTCCAACTGGTCTCTCGCCGCTATGAAAGGGGATCGATCCTGATTACCTCCAATCGATCGGTCGGAGAGTGGGGGAGCGTCTTTGGAGACCCTGTCGTCGCCACCGCGATATTGGACCGCCTGCTGCACCATTCGACGGTGATCACCATCCGAGGTGATAGCTACAGGCTTCGCGAAAAGCGCCGTTCCGGCCTTCTGCAGAAGGCCGGAACAGCGCTTGAGACAAACGAAACAGCAAATCAATGAAGGGGTCAGTTCTTCGTTTCGCCTACGGGGTCAAATCTTCACTTCGCTTGACAGCAGGCATAGTTTGATAGTTGCAGGATACGGGGTCGGCATCGAGCACCCAAC
>NZ_NWSX01000095.1 GCF_002531825.1 Rhizobium sp. J15
ATTTTGTCTACAAACGAGAACATCAACCGTTGCCCAGGATCGGAGCCTGGAAGGGTGATATTGAACGGTTCCTCATTGCCAACGAAGGCAAGGCATCGCGCGAACGGCTGACGCTGATCCGGATTTACGAGGAGGTCCGGGCACTCGGCTACGACGGCAGTTATGACGCGATCCGGCGATATGCCAAGACCTGGGCGAAGAACCGGGGAGCCGTGACGGCGGAAGCCTATGTGCCCCTCTATTACGCGCCAGGCGAAGCCTACCAGTTCGACTGGAGCCACGAGATCATTCTGGTCAACGGGGTGACTACGACCGTGAAGGTCGCGCATGTCCGGCTCTGCCACAGCCGGATGATGTTCGCCCGAGCCTATATGCGTGAGAGCCAGGAGATGGTGTTCGATGCCCATGACAAGGCCTTCGCCTTCTTCCGTGGCACCTGCACGCGCGGCATCTACGATAACATGAAGACTGCGGTCGAGGCGGTGTTCGTCGGCAAGGAGCGACAATACAATCGCCGCTTCCTGCAGATGTGCAGCCACTATCTGGTCCATCCCGTTGCCTGCACGCCCGCATCCGGATGGGAGAAGGGACAGGTCGAGAACCAGGTCGGACTGGTTCGAGAACGCTTCTTCACACCACGTCTTCGGGTTAAAAGCCTGGATGAGCTGAATGTCTGGTTGCTCGATAAGTGCATCGCTTACGCCAAGGCACACCGTCATCCTGAACAGACCGAGCGAATGATCTGGCAGGTGTTCGAGGAGGAACGCGGCAGCCTCGTGCATTACGGCGGGCCGTTCGATGGTTTCCACAGCGTCCCGGCCTCGGTGTCGAAGACCTGCACGGTCCGTTTCGACAACAACAAATACTCCGTCCTCTCGACTGCGGTCGGCCGCCCTGTTGAGGTTCACGCCTATGCCGAGAAGATCGTCATCAGGCAGGACGGCGTGAACGTCGGTGAGCATCCGCGTTGCTTTGGCCGTGGCGAGACGATCTACGATCCCTGGCATTATGTCCCCGTTCTGGCTCGCAAACCCGGCGCTTTGCGCAACGGCGCACCGTTCAGGGACTGGGTGTTGCCAGCGGCGATGGAGAAGGTCCGCAAGCGCCTGAAGAGCGTCCACGACGGTGATCGGCAAATGGTCACAATCCTTGCATGCGTTCCCACCGATGGTCTGACGGCCGTCGATGCGGCCTGTCAGGAGGCGCTGGACCAGGGCGTCTGCTCGGCCTCGGTAATCATCAACATTCTGGCTCGTAGTCGTGACCCGGCTCCGGCCGCAACCCTGCAAACCCCGGATGCGCTTCGATTGACCCATGAACCGGTCGCCGACTGCGCACGCTATGACAGCCTCAGGAGGGCAAGCTGATGGAACGCACACAGGTTCTCGAACTGATGAGCACGCTGAAGCTCTATGGAATGCGCAGCGCCTACGACGAGGTCATGGGCAACGGCATCAAACGGCAGCACGAACCGCCGCGCATTGTCGGTGATCTCTTGCAGTCGGAGATCGCCGAGAAGCAGGCCCGCTCCATTCGCTACCAACTCAGTATCGCCAAGCTGCCCCTCGCAAAGGACATCGACGATTTCGACTTCACCGATACGCCGGTCAATGAATCCCTGGTGCGGGAGCTGGCTACGGGCACCTTCGTCGCCGATCAGCGTAACGTCGTCCTCGTCGGCGGCACGGGAACCGGAAAGAGCCATCTCGCCATTGCGATTGCCCGTGCACTGATCCGCAACGGAACACGCGGGCGCTTCTTCAACGTCATCGATCTGGTCAATCGGCTGGAAACAGAAACGCGCAGCGGCAAGCAAGGGCGGACGGCCGACTATCTCAATCGTCTCGACTTCATCATCCTCGACGAACTCGGATACCTGCCTTTCGCCCTGGCCGGCGGCCAACTCCTATTCCATCTGATCAGCAGGCTCTACGAGCGCACGTCGATCATTGTCACCACGAACCTGGCGTTCGGTGAATGGCCGACGGTGTTCGGCGATGCCAAGATGACGACGGCACTTCTCGACCGCCTGACCCATCACTGCGAGATTGTCGAGACTGGCAACGAGTCCTGGCGCTTCAAGAACCGCTCTCAAAGCTAAAAGTCGAAGAAGATCATCACCCGCACTTGGCCTACCCTCTGCAACCCCGGCCAGCGCCGGGCAGGCCAAGCGCTGATCTACAGCAAAGGGGGGTCAAAATTGGATAAGCAAAAGGGGTCAATGTTCGGTGCTGATTG
>NZ_NWSX01000096.1 GCF_002531825.1 Rhizobium sp. J15
CATTTCCAATGTAATCGTTGACATTGAGTTTTTCTCGTGTTGTATACGTTAACATTACAGTTTCTTGACGGGCCGGCGTGATGTCCGGTCCCTGGTTTGATCAGGTGCGGGACGCGTTCCGCGCCATAAGGAGGCTTTTGCGGTGAAGAAGTTGAACGTTGCGCTGATCGGTACGGGCTTCATGGGGAAGGCGCACTCGATTGCGACCGCCGTCGTGCCGATCCTGTTCGGTTCTCCTGTTGAAATCGAGCGCAAGGTGGTCGTCGACATCGACGAGGAATTGGCGCAGAACGCTGCCAAGCAGTACGGCTTTACGGAATATGCGACCGACTGGCGCGATGTCGTTTCGCGTCCTGACATCGATATCGTCGACATCTGCACGCCCAACAGCACCCATGCCGAAATTGCCATTGCGGCTGCCAAGGCCGGCAAGCACATCATGTGCGAAAAGCCGATGTCGATGACGGTCGAGGAAGCCGAGGCGATGCTTGCTGCAGCCAACGAGACCGGCGTCGTGACGATGGTGTCCTATAACTATCGCCATACGCCGGCGCTGCAGATGGCCAGGAAGCTGATCGAGGAAGGCCGCATCGGCGACATTCTGACATTCCGTGGCTATTACCTGCAGGACTGGGGTGCCGATCCGGAAAAGCCGCTCTCCTGGCGCTTCAACAAGGCTCTGGCGGGTTCGGGTACGCTTGGCGATATCGGCACGCATGTGATCGATGCGGCGCGCCTGCTCGTCGGCGAGTTCGCAGAGGTCAGCGCCATCGTCAAGACCTTCATTCCGGAGCGCCCCTTGCCGGCAGGCCGCTTCTTTGGGCCGAGCGGGGCTGCATCGACGGAAAAAGGCAAGGTCGACGTCGATGATACGGCGCTGACGATGATCAAGTTCGCAAGCGGCGCGCACGGCACGATCGAAGTGACCCGCAACTCCTGGGGCCATCACAATCAGCTGGGCTTTGAGATCCATGGAACGCGCGGATCGATCGCGTTTGATTACCAGCGCCTGAACGAGCTGCGGGTTGCCTTCGCCGACGATCCGGCCGACGCCTTTGGCTTCCGCACGATCTATTCCGGTCCGAACCAGCCCTTCGGCGATAAGCTCTGGCCGGTTGCCGGCATGGGGCAGGGTTACATCGATATCAAGTCGATCGAATGGTACAACTTCCTCAAGGCCATTGCCGAAAACAAGCCGGCGTCGCCCGACTTCAAGGACGGTGTTCAGATCGAACGCATTGCCGATGCCATTCTCGTCTCGGGCCAGACCGGCGCCTGGGAAAAGATCAAGCAGACGGCTGTCTGAGGAGCGGTTCGATGACGATCAAGCTTGCAATGCACACCTGGCCCTATGCGAGCAACCCGACGTGGCTGCCGGCCTATACGCTTGAGGAAACGCTGCGGCGGGTCAAGAAGATCGGCTATGATGCCATCGAAATCGGTGCGGCCAGTCCGCATGTGTTCCCGCCGACGCTGAGCGCACAGCGCCGCAAGGATATTGCCCAGATGCTGAAGGACTATGGCCTGGAGCTGGCAGCAATGCTGCCGGCCCATGGTGGCGGTCCGGGCAACAACGTTGCCTCTCCCATTCCCGAAGAGCGGCTTTGGGCGATCGACCATTACAAGGACATGGTCAAGCTGACCGCCGACTGGGGCGGCAAGCGACTGATCTGCCTGCCTGGCTGGTACATCTTCGGCACCACCTACCGGCAGGCATGGGATTGGGCACGGGCTGCAATCACCGAAATCGCCACCTTCGCGCAGGATTACGGCGTCGAGATCGTCATCGAGCCGACGCCGGAAGACAGCAATATCGTCAATACCTGCGACAACACGATCGACATGATGAAGGATGTCGGCCTGGCCAACGTCAAGCTGATGTTCGACGCCCATCATGTCATTACCCAAAAAGAGGTGATGAGCGACTATGCCTATGCCATGGGCAAGGACCTCGTCCATATCCACGCCTCCGACAACGAACGCCTGCCGCCGGGTATGGGCAGGGGCGATTGGCCGGCGCTGATCGAGGCTTTGGCCGAAACCGGCTTCGACGGATACCTGTCGATGGAGTGCGGCTTCCACAAGCGTGGCATCGAGCCGGACTGGGTCGCCCGCGTCTGCCTCGAATA
>NZ_NWSX01000097.1 GCF_002531825.1 Rhizobium sp. J15
GACAGACATTGCCGAGCGAGACGATGTAATTGCCGTGATTGTTCATCAGTGGCGGCATCATCACATTCGGCAGGCGGATCGAGCCGGCGGGACCGAGAAACAGAAACTGGTCGTCGGTCACTTCGGTCTTGAACGGATGATCGGCATCCTCGCGCCAGCCGGGCAGCAGCCGGTCGATGCCGATCGGATCGACGACGGCACCGGAGAGGATATGGGCGCCGACCTCGCCCCCCTTCTCCAGCACGACGACCGACAGCTCCGGATTGACCTGCTTCAGCCGGATCGCCGCCGACAGACCGGCCGGACCAGCGCCAACGATCACGACGTCGAATTCCATGCCCTCGCGTTCGGGCAGATCTGTCATCTCGCTCATCCATTCGTCTCCGGCTCGACCTGGCACCAGACCGCGAGAAGCGGCCGGGCCGTGCATCTTATCGCGAAGGATTGCCCCGCATCATTCGCGAAGACTGTGCCGGTAGCGGCAGAAAACCACTGGGAATCGCCAAGCGAGATTTCTGCCGGCGACAGCAGAAGGAAGGCACGCGGCTGCGTCTGAACATGATCGGGAAAACGGGTGTAGCGATCCATATAGATCGCGCCGACCCTGAGATCGGCGCGCTCCTCCATGCCGCCGGGGCCGACGAGCACCGCATGGGAATGGGTGTTACCGAAATTCAGGCTTGCAAACGGGCCGGACCGGCCGCGTCTCCAGAGCAGCTTATCGGCGAGGGCCTGGAACTGGCCGGCGATCGCCTCGTATTTCCGTCCCGATTTCGCAAGATGGCCAATCGCGTCATCGAGCCCTTGGGGCGCACCGGGAAGAGGCTGGCCCTCGGCGCGCATCTTGCCTGTCTTGAGCAGCCGCTGAAGAACCTTGCCGGCGACGAAACTGGCGACGGCCGGTGCTTCCGCCGACAGCATCAGTCCGCCGACGTCGTTGAGGAATTCCTGCAGCGGCCGAGGACGCCTCTCCCTGCCGATGTCGTGAAGCCGGACATAGGCCGGCTTTGCGTCATCGTTCAGAAGAAGATCGGCACCAGGTTTGATTGGGCGTCCTACCGCGCGAGCCACGTTCGATCCCCTTCGCTCAGAGCGCCTTTTGCAATTCCGGCAGTGCGTCGAAGAGATCGGCGACGAGGCCGTAGTCGGCGACCTGGAAGATCGGCGCCTCCTCGTCCTTGTTGATGGCGACGATCACCTTACTGTCCTTCATGCCGGCCAGATGCTGGATGGCCCCGGAAATGCCGGCGGCGATATAGAGATCGGGTGCGACCACCTTGCCGGTCTGGCCGACCTGCCAGTCGTTCGGCGCGTAACCGGCATCGACGGCCGCACGACTTGCGCCGACGGCGGCGCCGAGCTTGTCGGCAACCGGCAGGATGACTTCCTTGAATTTCTCCGCCGAGCCCAAGGCCCGGCCGCCTGCGATGATGATCTTCGCCGACGTCAGCTCCGGACGCTCCGAGGCCGACAGCGCATCGGAGACGAAGCGCGACAGACCTGCATCGGAGATGGCCGGGATCGCCTCGACAGAGGCGGAACCGCCGGCCGGCGCCGAAGCAAACGAGGCGGTGCGCACGGTGATCACCTTCTTGGCATCGCTTGCCTGCACCGTCTGGATGGCGTTGCCGGCATAGATCGGCCGCTTGAAGGTGTCGACGGAAACGACCTCGATGATCTCCGAGATCTGGGCGACGTCGAGCAGGGCGGCAACGCGCGGCAGCACCGTCTTGCCGACCGAGGTGGCGGCAGAGACGATCGTGTCATAGGAGCCGGCCAGCGAGACGATCAGGTCGGAAAGCGGCTCGGCCAGATTGTTGGCGAGCGCATCGCTTTCGGCGAGCAGCACCTTGGCCACACCGGAGAGTTTGGCGGCCTGATCGGCCGCAGCCTTGGCGGCCATGCCGGCGACCAGAACATGGACGTCGCCGCCGATCTGGCTTGCCGCCGTCAGCGCCTTGGCGGTCTGGTCGGAGAGATGAT
>NZ_NWSX01000098.1 GCF_002531825.1 Rhizobium sp. J15
GATGATCTGGCTCAGATGAATGTCGATTCGTCCTAGCGCTCTCGATCGGCGAGGCGATGGCAGGCAATTGAAAGCCGTGAGTTCAATGCGCAAGGGGTCAGATCCCGCCGGATGCATTCGGCATCCGGCGCCTGGATCTCCCCTCAATGCGATTCAAACCGAGGGAGAATCTCCATGGCACTCGACATCACCACTCAGGACCTCATCATCGACGAGACCGCCGGCCTTACCGACGACGACATCAACCCCTCCACCGCGCCACACAGCACCAACACCACGCTGCAATATCTGCTGGGCCTCGACGCGGCCGGCGGATTGACCTCGCCCGAGGTCGCCTACCAGACCAACTTCGTGGTCGCCTCGGCCAGCGCCGGGGAAACCATCACCTCGGTGGTTCTCACGCAGAACTCCTCCGGAACCCCGTTTTCCACGGCCGCCGGCGTCAACAGCGGCATTCGCACCGTCGACGGCAACTATATCTGGCTGTTCCAGGACGCAACCCGTCCAAACGTCGTGATCGGCGTCATCGGCACCTCCAACCCGCTCGCCGAACCCGCCGAGACCGGGCCGCTCGCCTTCTCGCTCGCGCTGATCAGCACCAGCGCCACCAATGCCGACCTCTACACCGTCCAGTACGTTCCGCTGCTCCATCCCAATGCGGCCAACCCGGACGATCGCATCGATCTGACCGACAAGGTGTTCGCCTCGGTCACCGGAACCTCCGTCGTCAATTTCAGCCAGCTTGGCGATGCGCCGTCGGGACACAACAACTGGTATATTCTCGACGCCGACGCGGCCAGCCCGCAGAAGATCCTGGTCACCGCCCACGACAGTGGCGTGCAGGCGGAAGTCAACGTCAGCACGCAAGGGCTGGGCGTCGCATCGCAAGACGTGCGCTTCGGCCGTGAGCTTCAGATCGACCTGATCACCGGCGGCACCCAGAGCGCCGGCAAGGACTTTACCAATACGCCGATCGCGCCCGACTACGGCTCTCACATCGAGAACGTCTCCAGCGCGGGTTTCTCGGTCTCGCAGTCGACACCGACCGGCAGCGTCGCCGACATCGAGATCCACGCCTATAACAACGACGACAATGTCGAGGGCGCAGCCTTCCCCGGTGACGACAACGATACCGAGATCAATATCACCGGCGTGACCTTCAAGCTGAACGGTGTGGCAACGACGGCCGCAGCCCTCGGCATCTCGGTCGATCTCACCGGCACGGGGCTGATCCTTCGCAATGTCGGCGAGGGCGTGACGGTCGACTTCACCACCGCGGGCGGCGCCGGCGGAACCTTCGACCGCTTCACCATCAAGAACATCGACACCGAGAAAGACTTCTTCGACGTCAAGGAAGTCCACTACGGCGGCGAGGTCACCAACGCCTATAATGAAGAGGTCGGCTCCTTCATCAACTTCGATGACGATGGACCGACGATGACGGCGACCGGTACGCCTCCGGAACTGACGGTCGATGAGACCGACCTGACCGGTGACGACAGCGCCGACTTATCGACCTTCTTCACCTCCGATCCGGGTGCGGATGGCGACGACATCACCTATGCGCTCGGCATCAGCGCCGTCACCAATGTCAGCGGCCTGACCGATACCGCAACCGGCCAGTCGGTGCTGCTCTTCCTCGAGAGCGGCAGTGTCGTCGGCCGCGCCGGGGCCGGCGGTC
>NZ_NWSX01000099.1 GCF_002531825.1 Rhizobium sp. J15
AGCTTCAACCTTGCCAAGATCTGGAACCTGCCGATCGTCTTTGCCATCGAGGACAACGGCTTTGGCGAGGCGACGGCCAACGAGCACGTGTCGGCAGGCAGCTTCACGCGGCGCGCCGAAAGCTACGACATTCCGTCGATCGAAGTGGATGGCACGGATGTCTTCAAGGTCTACGAAGCAGCGGGACAAGCGGTCGAGCGCGCCAGGAACGGCGGCGGCCCGACGATGCTGCACATTCATGTTCCGCGCTACTACGGCCATTATAGCGGCGATCCCGACAATTACCGGACGCCAGAGGAAAAAGCTGCGATGCGTCAGGATCGCGACTGCCTCAGCATCTTCCGCAAGCATGTGAAGGAAGTCTCGCTGCTGGATGGTGCGGAACTCGATGCGGTCGACCAGGCGGTTGAAGCCGAAATCGACCGTGCCGTGGCCGCTGCCCGCGCCGCGCCGTTCCCGCCGCTGTCGGCCCTGACCACCGACGTCTACGTCAAATATCTGTAAGGACCGCAAAGATGGCCAAGAAATCATTCCGCCAGGCACTCAACGATGCACTTCATTCCGAGATGGCGCGCGATCCGCGGGTGATCATGATGGGCGAAGATCTGACGGGGGGCGCCGGGGCGAACGGCGTGAAGGATGCCTGGGGCGGCCCCTTCGGGGTGACCCGTGGCCTGCTCGGGGCTTTCGGTCCGGACCGGGTGCGCGACACGCCGATCAGCGAAGCCGCCTTTGTCGGAGCTGCAGCCGGCGCCGCCTTGACGGGGCTGCGGCCGATTGCCGAGATCATGTTCGTCGACTTTGCCGGCGTCTGCCTCGATCAGATCATGAACCAGGCGGCGAAGTTCCGCTACATGTTCGGCGGCCGCGCCAAGACGCCGCTCGTCATCCGCGCGACCTATGGGGCCGGCAGCCGTTCCGGATCCCAGCATACCCAGGCCCTGCATGCGATCTTCACCCATATCCCGGGCCTCAAGGTGGTCATTCCATCCAATCCCTATGACGCCAAGGGGCTGCTCTTGCAGGCCATCCGCGATGATGACCCGGTGATCTTCCTGGAGCACAAGATGCTCTACGACGCGGTCGGCGAAGTGCCGGACGCCTCCTATACGATCCCGTTCGGCGAAGCGCGCGTCGTGCGCGACGGCAAGGATGTCGCCATCATCGCGATCGGCCGGATGGTCGGCGTGGCCGAAGAGGCGGCGCGCAGCCTTGCCGCGGAAGGCATCTCCGTCAGTATCGTCGATCCGCGCACGACCTCGCCGCTCGACGAGGACACGCTTGTGGAAGTGACGGAAAAGACCGGTCGCGTCGTCATCGTTGACGAAGGCAATCCACGTTGTGGTGTGGCGGCCGATATCTCTGCCCTGCTTGCCGATCAGTGCTTCGACGCCCTCAAGGCGCCGATCAAGCTGGTGACCGCGCCGCACACGCCGGTTCCTTATGCTCCCAACCTTGAAGACGCCTATGTGCCGACGCCGGACGCGGTCATCAAGGCCGTCAAGTCAATCGTAAAGAGGTAAATGCCATGTCGCTTATCGAAGCAGTCACGATTCCCAAATGGGGAATGACGATGACCGAGGGCAAGATCACCCAATGGATGATCGGCGAGGGGGGCAGTGTCGCGCGCGGTCAGGAGATCCTGGAGATCGAGACCACGAAAGTGACGAATGTGCT
>NZ_NWSX01000100.1 GCF_002531825.1 Rhizobium sp. J15
TGAACTGACCCCGTAAAGTTGGACGGTTTATTGGCTGGGATTATTTAAGGGCTGAGTCCTGTATTGAACAGGGCTCAGCCCTTTGAGTTTTAGCCTGATGCGATCGTTGTTGTAATACCGAATATAGTCCTCGACGCCATCACGCAGGCTTTCGATGCTGTCGAAGTGGTTAGGATGGAAGAACTCGGATTTGAGGGTGGCGAAGAAGCGCGCCATGGCGGCATTGTCGAGGCAGTTGCCTTGCGTGACATGCGCTGGGCAATGTTGCGGCTTTCAAGCATGCGGCCCCAAGCCGGCATTTGATATTGCCATCCCTGATCGGAATGCAGGATTGGCCTCTCGGCATTGCAGAGTTGGTCCAGGGCCTTGACCAGCTTGAAGACCGGCCGTCTCGCCGTCTCGAAGGCAACGATCTCGCCGTTGTGGAG
>NZ_NWSX01000101.1 GCF_002531825.1 Rhizobium sp. J15
ATGTTCTTGACCAGCTTGAAGACCGGCCGCCTCGCCGTCTCGAAGGCAACGATCTCGCCGTTGTGGAGGTCCATGACCGGCGAGAGGAAGAGCTTTTCGCCGGCGACGTTGAACTCGGTGACGTCCGTCACCCATTTCTGATGCATACGCTCGGCGGTGAACTGCCGCTGAAGGAGGTCCGGGGCCACGCGTCCCGTTTGCCCCTTGTAGGAGCGGTACTTCTTCGGCCGGACCAGGGACTTCAATCCCATCTCGATCATCAGACGCTGGACGGTCTTGTGATTGACCGACTCCCCGAGGCTGCGGATCGCAGCCGTCACCCGACGATAGCCATAGCGCCCCTTATGGGCTTCGAAGATCGCTTTGATCCTGGTCTTCAGCGCTACATGCCGCTCGGCCAGGGACGAGACTTTCTGCTGATAATAGAACGTGCTGCGGGCCAGGCCCGCAAGCTTCAGCAGCCCGTCGAACGGATAGAGCGGCCTTAACGCCTTGACGGCTTGCGTCTTGTCGGCGCTTGTCGTGCCTGCGTTAAGGCCTCCAGTTTTTTTAGGTAGGCATTCTCCATACGCAGATAGGCCAACTCCGCCAGGAGCTCCTCGCGGCTCTTGGCCTCATCGCTCCGTGGGGCATCCGTCTTGTCGGACAGCACAGGTGGCTCGGGCATTGATCGGGGCCTTCCTCGACGACGTGGGATCAGGGCGTCAATACCGCCAGCCTTATAGCGTCGCTCCCAATCCGGCAGGCAACTCTTATTGCGCAGGTTGAACAACGCCGCCGTCCGGCGGTAAGAGAGCCCATCCTCCCACATCCGGCGCAGAACCGATAGCTTGAACTCAGCATTGTAGTGGCTGAACTTCTTCACTAGACCGTAAACTCCATGCGCCGCGTGCATCGCCACCCAGTTGCGCACCGTCGAATGGTCGACCCCAAAATGCGCACTCACCTCCCGCACGCTACGCTTGCCGCCGCTGTAAAACTCCACAACACTCTGCTTGAACGACGTGCTGTATTTGGACATGCAAAACCCCCGAAGTTGGGTGTCCA
>NZ_NWSX01000102.1 GCF_002531825.1 Rhizobium sp. J15
CAAAGAGGAGACAGTCATGCAATTGAAGGACGCAACATTGTTCCGCCAGGCGGCCTTGGTCGGCGGCGCGTGGATCGAGGCCGGGGAAGACGGCATCGCCGTCGACAATCCCGCGACCGGCGAGATCCTCGGCCGCGTTCCCAATCTCGGGGCTGCCGAGACGAAAGCGGCGATTGCCGCCGCCGAGGTTGCGCAGAAGGAATGGGCGGCACGCACCGCCAAGGAGCGCGCGGTGATCCTGCGGCGCTGGTTCGAGCTGATGATGGACAATCAGGACGATCTCGGCCGCATCCTGACGGCGGAACAGGGCAAGCCGCTTCCCGAGGCCAAGGGCGAGATCGCCTATGGCGCAAGCTTCATCGAATGGTTTGCCGAGGAGGCCCGGCGCCTCTATGGCGACATCGTGCCCGGCCATCAGAAGGACAAGCGCATCCTTGTCATGAAGCAGCCGATCGGCGTCGTCGCCGCCATCACCCCGTGGAATTTCCCCAATGCGATGATCACGCGCAAGGCCGGCCCTGCCTTTGCCGCCGGCTGCGCCATGGTGCTGAAGCCGGCCTCGCAGACGCCGTTTTCGGCCATCGCCATCGCCATCCTCGCCGAGCGCGCCGGCTTCCCCAAGGGCTTGTTCAGCGTGCTCACCGGTTCGGCCCGCGCCATCGGCGGCGAGATGACCGCAAGCCCGGTCGTGCGCAAGCTGACCTTCACCGGCTCGACCGAAGTCGGCGCCGAGCTCTACCGGCAGAGCGCCCCGACCATCAAGAAGCTCGGACTGGAGCTCGGCGGCAATGCTCCCTTCATCGTCTTCGACGATGCCGATCTCGATGCGGCGGTCGAAGGCGCGCTGATCGCCAAGTTCCGCAACAATGGCCAGACCTGCGTCTGCGCCAACCGGCTCTATGTGCAGGAGGGCGTCTATGACGCCTTTGCCGAGAAGCTGGCGAAGGCGGTCGGTGCATTGAAGACCGGCAACGGTTTCGACGAGGGCATCAATCTCGGCCCGCTGATCGACGAGTCTGCCCTTGCCAAGGTCGAGGAGCATGTCGCCGATGCGCTGTCGAAGGGCGGCCGGGTCGTTGCCGGCGGCCGTCGCCACCGGCTCGGCGGACGCTTCTACGAGGCGACCGTGCTCGCCGACGTCACCCCGGCCATGGCGGTCGCCAAGGAAGAGACCTTCGGGCCGGTCGCACCGCTCTTCCGTTTCAAGGACGAGGCCGATGTCATCGCCCAGGCCAACGACACCGAATTCGGCCTTGCCTCCTATTTCTACGCCAAGGATCTCGCCCGCGTCTTCCGGGTGGCCGAGGCGCTGGAATACGGCATGGTCGGCGTCAATACCGGGCTGATCTCGACGGCCGAAGCCCCCTTCGGCGGCGTCAAGCTTTCCGGCCTCGGCCGCGAGGGCTCGAAATACGGCATCGAGGAATTCACCGAAATCAAATATGTCTGCCTCGGCGGCATC
>NZ_NWSX01000010.1 GCF_002531825.1 Rhizobium sp. J15
CCAGCATCTGGCCGGTCTGGTTGGAATCGTCGTCGATCGCCTGTTTTCCGGTGATAACAAGCCCCGGCTGTTCGGCATCGGCGACCGCCTTGAGGATCTTGGCGACGGCGAGCGGCTCGACCTGATCGTCGGTCCCGACCAGGATCGCCCGGTCGGCGCCCATGGCGAGTGCGGTGCGCAGCGTCTCCTCGGCCTTGGCGGGGCCGATCGACACGACCACAACCTCTTCCGCTTTACCGGCTTCCTTCAGCCGCAGCGCTTCTTCCACCGAGATCTCGTCGAACGGGTTCATCGACATCTTCACATTGGCAAGCTCGACACCCGTGCCATCCGGCTTCACCCGGATCTTCACGTTGTAGTCGACAACCCGTTTGACTGGGACGAGAATCTTCATTTTGCGAACCCCTTATAATTCTAGACGGCCGTCAGTGCGGCCGGTCGGCAAGCAGCGCCCAGAAGGCGAAGAGCGGCGTCTCCACCGACCTCATGGCATGTTTGATCCCTGGGATATTGTAGAACGATCCGCCGATACCAGGCGAAAACCAGTCCCCCTCCCCCTGCTGGAACTCCCCCTCGGAAAGCACGAGATAGACCTCCTCCGGCGCATGGTCATGATCGGGATAGCGCACGTGCGGCGCCATCAATGTCACGCCGAGCCACAGGTCGTTCCGCTCCTCCAATCCGCCCGGGCCGATGATCATGGCATTGGCATGCCCATCGACGAAATTGTCGCTGGCCGTGTGGTCATACTTGGTGCGCCGGCGCCATTCAAGCATTGGCTCGATGCCTTTGAACCGCTCGATCAACTGCGTCAGCGAAGCATAGGAGCTATCGGCCGAAAGCGCCACATCGAGGTGATGAGCGCAGACGGGCAGCCGGCTGCCTTCGCCCGCCCGTGCAGTCCCCGGGCGCTCCAGCGCCGCAAAGAACCCGTCGAGCGAGCGGCGGGCTTCCGGCGCCTTGGCGAACTGGCCGAAAGCCACGGAAGCCGCCTCCAGGAAATGCTGGAGGTTTTCATTGCGTGAACTCATCCCATCCCCTCCCTTGGGAGCATGAAACCATCCGAAACCGGCTTACGCTTTCCGGCATCATGCTCCGGATGACCGGCCGGCGAACCGGCCGATCCTGCGATCATATATCCTTCGCGATGCGCAGACCGTCATAAATGGCGGCATGCGTGTTGCGCGCAGCGACGGCGTCGCCGATCCGGAACAGCTGGAACTTGCCCTCCGGATTGCGAGTGACGGACTGCGGTTCACCCTGAAGAAGCTGGTCGTGCGAGATCTCGCCGAGATTGGTCGAATTGGGCTTGAGCTCGAAATAGAGCTCGTCGAGCGGGATGGTCCCGTGGTTCACGACGATCTGGTCGTAGCTGTGCTGCCGGGCAATCCCGCCGTAATCGCTGCCGACATGGGCCACGAGCTGGTTGCCGCTCTTTTCGACGGCTTCCAGGCGATAGGTGACGGTAAAGGTCACGTCATGCTTCTGCAGCGAGCGCATATAGGGCACCAGGTTCATGGCCATGACTTCAGGCGCGAAGGACCGGTCCGGCGTCATGATCTCGACCTTGGCGCCTGATTTGGCCAGGAACTCCGCCGCCTGAAGGCCGGCATGATCGCCGGCGTCATCGAAGATCAGCACGTTGGAGCCCGCCTTCACATCGCCGGAGATGATGTCCCATGCGGAAACCACCAGCTCGTTGCCGCTCGTGAGAACCTCCGTATGCGGCAGGCCGCCCGTCGCGATGATGACGACATCGGGGCTTTCAGCCTCGATCGTGTCGGCTTCCGCCCATGTGTTGAAGTGGAAGGTGACGTCGTATTTTTCGCACTGGCTCATGCGCCAGTCGATGATGCTGATCATTTCCCGGCGGCGTTCGCTCTGCGCGGTGAGACGGATCTGGCCGCCCGGATTGTTCGCCGCTTCGAAGACGACAACCTTGTGGCCGCGCTCGCCGGCGACACGCGCCGCCTCGAGACCGGCCGGTCCGGCGCCGACGATGACGACCTTCTTCTTCACATCGGCCTTCGCCAGGATGTGGGGCATGGTCAGTTCGCGGCCGGTGGCGGCATTGTGGATGCAATAGGCGGCGCCGCCCTGATAGATGCGATCGAGACAGTAATTGGCGCCGACGCAGGGGCGGATATCCTCTTCCCGCTTCTCGGTGATCTTTCGGACGATATGCGGGTCGGTCATGTGCGCGCGTGTCATGCCGACCATATCGACCTTGCCGGCCGCGATCGCGTGGCGCGCGGTGGCGACATCGGGGATCTTCGCCGCATGGAAGGTCGGGAACTGGGTGGCGGCGCGGATTTCGCCGGCGAAATCGAGATGCGGCGAATTCGCCATGCCCTGGATCGGGATCACGTCGGTCAGGCCCGCGTCGGTGTCGATATGGCCGCGGATCACGTTCAGGTAATCGATGAGGCCGCTTTCCTTCAGGCGCTTGGAGAATTCGAGGCCTTCGGCCTTGCCGGTGCCGCCGGGAAGACATTCGTCGGCTGTGTAGCGCAGGCCGAGAATGAACTCCTCGCCCACCCTTTGCCGGATCGCCTTGAACACGTCGAAACAGAAGCGCAGACGATTTTCGAAGGAGCCGCCATAGGGGCCTTCGAGCTCGTTGGTGAGCGGAGACACGAACTGGTCGATCAGGTGGCCGTAGGCCTCGAGCTCGACGCCGTCCATGCCGCCCGCCTTCATGCGCTCGGCGGCATCGGCGAAATCCTTGATGATCCGCTCGATATCCCAGTCTTCCATCTTCTTCGGGAAGGCGCGGTGCGAAGCCTCGCGATGATGCGACGGGGCGACGACCGGCAGCCAGTCGCCCTTGTCCCAGCGCGTGCGCCGACCGAGATGGGTGAGCTGGATCATGATCGCCGCCCCCTCTTCGTGCACGGCGTCGGTCATTTCCCTGATCCAGGGAACGATCTCGTCCTTGTAGGCCAGCAGATTGTTGAAAACAGGCGGGCTGTCCCTGGAGACGGCGGCAGAGCCGGCCGTCATCGTCAGCGCCACGCCGCCCTTCGCCCGCTCCACCGTATAGGCGCGATATTTCTCCTTCGGCATGCCGTCCTCGGGATAGGCCGGCTCGTGCGAGGTCACGATGATACGGTTGCGCAGCGTCAAATGCTTGAGCTGATAGGGCTGAAGGAGGGGATCGTTCGACATGGGCCGTGGTTCCGTATTAAAAATGTCGAAGCAGACGCTAAGCGCAATGTACATATGTGTCAATGTTGAAAACAAGTCAGTCTTTAATTTCGACACTAATGTACATTTTTCTTGTGCTCAGCCTCGGAATTTGATAGGAGATTACGTATGGATCAGTCTTTGAACGACACCGGTTGGCGCGGATCACAGGAAGGATGGCTGGAAGCAGCTTACCATTCCCTGCTGGATTCAGGCGTGGATTCGGTGAAGATTCTGCCGCTGGCAAAGAAGCTCAATCTCTCGCGAACGAGCTTCTACTGGTTCTTCAAGGATCGGGAGGAACTGTTGAGCGCACTGGTGGCGCGTTGGCGCGATAAGAACACCGGCAATATCGTCAAGCAGTCCGAGGCCTATGCGGAATCGCTGGCCGAGGCGATGCTCAATGTCTTCGACTGCTGGCTCAACACCGATCTCTTCGACGCCAAATTCGAATTTGCCGTGCGCAGCTGGGCGCTCCAATCAAGCGAGCTTCTCGCAGAAGTCCAGCAGGCCGATCAGATCCGGCTGGAGGCGCTGAAACGCATGTTCATGCGCTTCGGGTTACCAGAAACGACATCGGATGTCAGAGCGCGGACAACTTATCTCGTTCAGATCGGCTACATATCGATGCAATCGAAGGAGGAACTCGCCGTCCGCATGAAACGGATTCCGGAATATATCGCGATCTACACCGGCGAAGTGCCGCAGCAGAGGGAGCTCGACCGCTTCTTCTCCCGGCATGGCTATAAGCCCGGCTAGAGGAAGACCCGAGATGAGCGCTTCCTTGAGGATCGGTATCATTGGCGGCGGCGGCTGGCTTGGCGGAGCCATTGCCGGCTCGATCCTCGATTCCGGCCTGGTCGTTCCTCAAAACCTCTCTCTCTCCTATCGCAGGGAGCAGCCGCGCCGTTTTCCGAATTCCTTCTGGACCGCGGACAGCCAGGAGCTCGCCGACCGCTCGGATGTGATCCTGTTTTCCGTTCGTCCCGATGACTGGCATCCCCTCGAGGTCGACGCCTCCGGAAAGCTCGTCATCTCGGTCATGGCCGGCATTCGCCTGGCCGCCCTTTCGGAACGCCACAGGACCGGCCGCGTCGTGCGCGCCCTGCCGAATGCCGCTGCCGAAGTGG
This sequence comes from Rhizobium sp. J15, assembly GCF_002531825.1. Lineage (GTDB taxonomy): Bacteria > Pseudomonadota > Alphaproteobacteria > Rhizobiales > Rhizobiaceae > Rhizobium. The sequence continues at coordinate 4,317 of NZ_NWSX01000010.1, forward strand.
CGAAATCCTATACGCCCTGGATCGGCGCGAGCGGCATCACGGAAGACGACCGCGCCGTCGTGCGCGCCATTTTCGAGACGTGCGGATCGCAGGACGAAGTCGCAGGGGAAAGCGACATCGACTATCTGACCGGCCTTTCCGGATCCGGACCGGCCTTCCCGGCGCTGCTCGCCGCCGCGATGATGCGCGACGCCGTCGCCCATGGCCTGCCGGTGGATGTGGCGCGCCGCGCCGTCAACACGGTGATGACAGGTGCCGGGCGCCTGCTGGAACGCCGCGACGAGTCGCCCGACGATGTCGTTCAGACCTTTCTCGACTACCGCGGCACGACCGCGGCAGCCATCGAAACCATGCGTGCTGGCGGGTTCGACGCCTCGGTCGCCAATGGTCTTTCGGCGGCGTTTACGAAATCGGTAAGTATGGGAGACGCTTCCTGAAAACCGTCGGAGCGGGTTACTGCGGCGCCCCGCTCATCAAGTACAGCCGCTAAACAGAGGGAACGAGAATGAAAAAACTACTTGCATCGACATGCCTGACATTCGGCCTGATCGGCGGGGCATCTTTTGCCAGCGCCGCCGAATGCGGCAGCGTGACCATCGCCAGCATGAACTGGCAAAGCGCCGAAGTTCTCTCAAACCTGGACAAGTTCATCCTCAACGAAGGTTATGGCTGCCAGGCTGACATCACCGTCGGCGACACCGTTCCGACGATCACCTCCATGGCCGAAAAGGGCCAGCCGGATATCGCGCCCGAAGCCTGGATCGACCTGCTGCCGGATGTCGTCAAGAAGGGCACGGAAGAAGGCCGCATCGTGCAGGTCGGCTCGCCGCTGCCGGACGGCGGCGTGCAGGGCTGGTGGATTCCGAAATATCTCGCCGACGCCCATCCCGATATCAAGACCATCGGCGACGTGCTGAAGCATCCGGAACTCTTCCCCGATCCGGAGGACCCGAAGAAGGGCGCCATCGTCAACGGCCCGCAGGGCTGGGGCGGCACGGTCGTCACCTCGCAGCTCTACAAGGCCTTCGGCGCCGAGAAGGCGGGCTTCACCCTCGTCGACACCGGTTCTGCTGCCGGCCTCGACGGTTCGATCGCCAAGGCCTACGAACGCAAGGAAGGCTGGGTCGGTTACTACTGGGCGCCGACCGCGCTGCTCGGCAAGTATGAGATGGTCAAGCTCGAAGCCGGCGTGCCGGAGGATTCGGCGGAGTGGAAGCGCTGCATCACCGTTGCCGATTGCCCCGATCCGAAGGCCGCCGCATGGCCGGTCGACCACGTCGTGACGCTCGTTGCCAAGCCTTTCTCCGAAAAGGTCGGCCCTGAGGTCATGGACTATCTGGCGAAGCGCTCCTGGAGCAACGACACCGTCAACAAGCTGATGGCCTGGATGACCGACAACCAGGCGACCGGCGAAGATGGCGCCAAGCACTTCCTGGAAGAAAACAAGGACATCTGGACCAAGTGGGTTTCGCCTGAGGCAGCCGCGAAGATCGAAGCTGCCCTTTAACACCTGACATCGCGGTGCGCGAAAGCGCACCGCCTCTCGCTGCCGATAAAATCAAAAAGACTGCCACGGCTCTTTGAAGAAAAAGGGGATCCGAATGGAATGGTTTTATAAATTCCCGCACATGAACGACGACGCGCTTCGCAATCTGAAGAAGGCGATCGACGACGGTTTTCGCGCATTCACCCGCAGCTACGGCGACGGGATCGAAAGCCTCTTCGTTCCGCTCCAGCACTTCCTGATTGCCGCCGAACGCTTCATGACCCAGACGCCGTGGCCGATCATCACCGCGATCATCCTCGCCATCGCATGGTTTGCGAGCCGCAGCCTGAAGATCGTCTTCGGCTGTCTCGTGACCCTGCTGCTGATCGGTTACTTCGATATGTGGGACGATACGATGCGGACGGTCTCGATGATCTTCGTCTGCACTGTGCTCTCCATCGCCATCGGCATTCCGATGGGCATATTGATGGCCCGCTCCGACAGGCTGCAACGCGTCGTCAACCCGATCCTCGACGTCATGCAGACGATGCCGAGCTTCGTCTATCTCATCCCCGTCGTCATGCTGCTCGGCATCGGCAAGGTGCCCGGCCTGATCGCCGTCGTCATCTACGCCATCCCGCCGATGATCCGCCTGACCGATCTCGGCATCCGCCTCGTCGACAAGGACGTGCTGGAAGCGGCCGACGCCTTCGGCACCTCGCGATCGCAGAAGCTCTTCAAGGTGCAGCTGCCGCTGGCGCTTCCCACCATCATGGCCGGCATCAACCAGACCATCATGATGGCGCTCGCCATGGTCGTCATTGCCTCCATGATCGGCGTCCAGGGCCTCGGCCAGCCGGTGCTGAAGGCGATCGCCAACCAGTACTTCACGCTAGGCATCTTCAACGGCCTTGCCATCGTCGGCATCGCCATCATCTTCGACCGGGTCAGCCAGGCTTATGGCAAAAGGCTCCAGAAGCATCGGGAGACCGTCCATGGCTGAGCATCATTTCGGCGGCATCAAGATCCGCAACCTCTACAAGATCTTCGGCCCCACCCCCGCCGCGCATGTCGAGGCGGTTCAGAAAGGCCTGACCAAGACCGAGCTCAACCAGAAATACGGCCACGTGCTCGGCCTCAGGGACATCAATCTCGAGATTCCCTCCGGCTGCATCCAGGTCGTCATGGGACTTTCGGGTTCGGGCAAGTCGACGCTCATCCGCCACATCAACCGACTGATCGATCCGACCGCCGGCGAAGTGCTGGTCGACGGCGTCGATGTCGTGAAGATGAACGAGAACGAGTTGCGGACATTTCGCCGGCAGCAGACGGCGATGGTGTTCCAGAAGTTCGCGCTTTTGCCGCACCGCAATGTTCTCGACAACACCATCTTCGGTCTCGAAGTGCAGGGCATGGAACGGGCCAAGGCCGTCGACATCGCCATGCGCTGGCTGGAGCGGGTCGGGCTCAAGGGCTTCGAGCAGCGCTATCCGAACCAGCTCTCCGGCGGCATGCAGCAGCGCGTCGGCCTGGCGCGGGCGCTCGCCAACGATGCCCCGGTGCTGCTGATGGACGAGGCCTATTCGGCGCTCGATCCGCTGATCCGCACCGATATGCAGACCGTTCTTCTCGACATCCAGAAAGAGATCAAGAAGACCATCGTCTTCATCACCCACGATCTCGACGAGGCACTGCGTCTCGGCGACCAGATCGCCATCCTGCGCGACGGCGAAGTCATCCAGCAGGGCACCAGCCAGGACATCGTCCTGCGTCCGGCCGATGAATACATCGCCAACTTCGTCAAGGAAGTGAACCGGGGCCGTGTCATCCATGTCGAAGCCGTCATGACGCCGCTGCATTCCGGTGCCGCCCCCGTCGGACTGGCGATTGCGGCGGGAACGACGGTCGAAGAGGCCGTCCGCATGCTGGCCTCTGCGCCGGAGGGCGATGCCCGGGTGATTTCGCCATCCGGAGAAACCTTGGGTCTCGTCACCTTCCGTCAACTTGCCGGTGCTATGGTGAACTCTCAAGAGGCCGGTCATCGGCGCGACAGCACCCTTTCGGTCGCGCTCTGAGCCACCACGAGGGAGAGACGACGCAGCATGCCATTCGGCTCCGAGCATCCGCTGCGCAAGGAGTTACACGATGAACTCCATGCGCGGCCGTCTCTCTATTTCGACGGCGACACCGATGTCTGGCATGTCGCCATCGTCGGCGACAACGCCCCTCCCCCGATCCCGGCTTCGCTGCCGGGATTGGAGGACGTTTCCACGACCCACCAGGGCAATCACGGCATCGGCCGCTTCGCCGGCGGCTGGCTGAAATGGGAAGCCCATACCGAATTCCTGACCCTCACCTTCGTCGTTCCGGCATCGGCCGAGCCCGGCAGCAGCCCGCCTCAGGCGTTCCAGGCCTGCTGCCGCGAGATAGACGGAAAGGCCATCGCCGCCGTCCGCGTGCTGGTGCGCGATGAGAAGGACGGGCAGGTTCTGGAAAAACCGAAGCTCGACTATGTCGCGTCCAAGGTCGGCGGCGGCGATGCGGAAGTGCATTCGAACTTCCGCCTCAGCGACAGCGGTTTCGTCGAATTCCTGCTCTTCAACCGCAACCTCAACGCCTACAGGACCGGCCGCATGGTCCGGCGTTTCCTGGAGATCGAGACATACCGGATGATGGCGCTTCTGGCCCTGCCGATGGCGCGCGAGACGGTGTCGCAGCTTTCGGCTTTCGACCGGCGCCTCGATCTTTTGATCACCCATATGCAGAGCGCCGTCAAAGTCGACAAGGCGCTGCTCTCCGAAGTGACGAGGCTCTCTTCCGACGTTCTCAACTTCTCCGCACTTGCCCGCCACCGCTTCGGCGCGACGAAAGCCTATGCCGAGATCGTCGCCAGCCGGATATCGGAGCTTCGCGAGGAGCGCGCCGAGCAGCGCCAGAGGATCGGCACCTTCATCGACCGGCGTTTTCAGCCGGCCGTCCGCTCGGTCAGCGCCGCCGAGCGCCGCCTCGACGAACTGGCCGAACGCGTCAGCCTGGCCGGAGACCTGTTGAGAACCACGGTGCAGGTGCAGCTCGAGGACCAGAACGCCTCGCTGCTGACCTCGATGGAAGAGCGGGCGCGCGTCCAGGTGCATATCCAGCAGGCGGTCGAAGGCTTCTCCGTCATCGCCATCACCTATTACACCATCGGCCTCGCAAAGATCTGCCTCGACAGCATTACCGCGCTCGGCGTCGATCCGCATGTGGCGAAGCTTGCCGTTCTCGGCGCCATCCCCCTCGTGCTTTTCGCCGTCTGGGCCGCGGTCCGCCATGTGCGCAAAAGCATTGCCGGCTCGCCCCTCAAGGCGCACGAATAGCGCGCGATTTCCCCATCGGTCGGCACCGGCAGAATCGGTTTACCGGGAGGCCGCGTCCGGGGCAAATTGTTACGCAGACGATAGCGTTGCGATTTCCTTCGCGCTTCATGAGAAAATTACGATCCGTGTCCACTTTGCGTAGATATCGCGCAGAATGGGCGCGATGACAGCCTATACATTTTGCGCACGATCAGGCCAGACTGCGTCGCGAAAGGCCGATCTGCCGACAATATCGGCATCCGACAATTGCTCCATGGCTGCGGAACAATAGAATGGACTTCGACCAGGACCATGATGGTCCAAGGTCTCAAAGCCAAACCCGTCCATCGATCACCCCAAGTGATGGGAGGGGGATAAGTCGATACGCGCTCCATCCCGTGCGTATGACCAAATGCCTGTCGGCCTGCCGAAGGCTCGAGCGGTCCACTAGAACCTTCGGCAGGCGACTTGGCAATGGCGCGCATCAGGCGCGCCGCCATGCGCAATTTGGCTAATCGTTTTACCATCGGAATAACCTAAAAACCGGCAGATCGACGGATTGCCAGCCGGTTCCGCTTCTGTCAGTTCCTGGCCTCTGGCTCGAAAAACCTGACTGGATGGGAACTATCGACAAGGCAATTCACAGGCTGGTTCTCGTGCCGCCGCCGCACTTCGGCTCGTGCCGCACCGGCTCGCGCAAGCCGCCGATTTCAATGGCGGCGGCCAGGCCTCATCCACCACTCTTCCTGCTGGACTCTGACGAAATCTGAGGGAGAATGACCACGCATGAACAGTTGCGGGGCAGAAAGAGGGACGTACATCAACATAGCATCCAAGCGGAACGTGCGCTTCGCCGGCTCGATGCAGCGAGATAAAAACAATCGGGGGAGAGCATGACGGAAACCAGCACCCAGCCATTCTCGTTTCGCTTTCGCGGCTCATCCTTCGACAACATGGTTGAAACGCTCGGCGGCGCTTTCGGCGCATTCGATGCCGCGCCGATAGGCCGCGCCCAGGAGTTCCATTGGGGATTGGACTTTTCGGTCGCCGACAGCGCGGTCCTGCTCACCGGCTATCATGAGGCGGAGTTTCAGTTCAATATCGAGCCGACCGTCGATACGACGGAGTATCTGTCGATCGTCGTGCCACGCAGCGGCGGCATGGGGGTGGCATATGGATCTCGCGTCGCCGAGGCCGGGCAAGGAAAACTGCTTCTCTATAACAACTTCGAGCCCGACAGCGTCATCATGCACGGGCAGTCCAATGTCATCGATGAATTGCTGATCAACTGGTCCGTCATTCTTCAGACGATCGGACAGACGTTCGAGATTCCGTTCAGCGGCTCTCTCGACCTGCTGCCCGAACTCGATCTCTCGACACCGGCCGGGCGGACGATCGGCAACCTCACCGAAACGATCGCCATCGGCATGCGCGACGACGGACCGCTGCTGCAATCGCCGATCGCCATGGCGCATATGACGCAGGCGCTGGCCGATCTCGTGGTCCGCATGGTGCCGAACCGGCTCTCGCATTTCCTCGACAAAGGCCCCGCCCTGATCGCGCCCCGCCATGTCCGCAAGGCGATCGAATTCATGCAGGCCAATATCGGTCAGCCGATCACCATGCCGAAGGTTGCCGAAGCGGCCGGCGTTTCCAGCCGGGCACTCGAAACCGGCTTTCGCGCATTCAGGGGAACTTCTCCCGCCGCCTATCTGCTGACGCTGCGCCTGCGCGCGGCGCGGCAGGATCTGCTCGATCCCGAAAGCACCGAGACCATGAAAGCCATCTGCCTCAAATGGGGCTTCTTCCATTTCGGCCGGTTTTCCGCAGTCTATCGGTCGACCTATGGGGAATATCCCTCCGACACCAGGAAGCGCGTCGGCCGCCGCTATGCCGGAGGTTAGAGTTCTGGCAATCTATAATGCACTCTCATCGTCCTCGGCTCCCGCTTGACGATATCAAGCACGCCTTCGCGCTCAGTGAGCGCATTGAGTTCCCGGAGCACGAGGGAATGCGCGATCCCGAGCAGGCGCGCAAAGGAGCGGCTGTCCTCTGCAATTCCGAGCTCGGCCGCGACGAGCAGGCCGGCCTGGATCGCGGTCAGCCTGTCATCCCGCTCCTGCGCCTTGGCGACCAGGGCAAGAAAGCGGTCGACCTCCGACGGCTCTTCGCTCACGCGGCGTTTCGCCGGCGGAAGGACACCATGATCGATTTCGAGGTCGGCGTATCGCTCTCCCTGCCGGCGCTGGCAAGCGGCACAAGCACGTTCAATTCGGGATAATAGCCGGCAATGCTGCCCCTCGGAATGTCATAGGGCACGAAGCGGAAGTCCTGCGCGATGCGCTCGATGCCGTCATCATGCTCACCGACGACATCGACGCGGTCGCCGGCTTTGGCATTCATCGCCTCCAGGTCGGCAGGGTGAATGAAGATGACCTGCCGCTCTCCGTAGACGCCGCGATAGCGGTCGTCGAGACCGTAGACCGTCGTATTATATTGGTCGTGCGACCGGAATGTCTGCAGCGCAAAATGCTCGCCACCCTTTCGCGCGCGCTGGTGCACCGTCTCCTCGGGAAGCGCCTCCGAAGAGAAAGACGCTTTGCCGGCCGGCGTGTCCCACTCCCGATGAGCGGCCGCATTGCGCAGATGGAAGCCGCGCGGCTTGCGCAGGCGGGCATTATAGTCCTCGAAGCCCGGAATGGTCGCCTCGATATGATCGCGGATCAGGTCGTAGTCGCCGGCAAGCTCGGCCCAGCCAACGACGGCGGAACCGACCGTCGCCTCGGCAATGCCGGCAATGATGGCGACTTCCGAGAGCAGATGCGGCGAAGCCGGCCGGTTGATGCCGGCAGAGCCGTGCACCATGCTCATCGAATCCTCGACGCTGACGAGCTGGGAGCCGCCGGCCGCATCGCGATCGATTTCGGTGCGGCCGAGGCATGGCAGGATGAAGGCCGTCTCACCGGGCATGAGATGCGAATGGTTAGGTTTGGTCGCGATGTGCACCGTCAGCTTCAGCCGCCGCAGCGCCTGTTCGACGAGCGCGCTGTCAGGCGTGGCACGCGCGAAATTGCCGCCAAGGCCGATAAAGGCATCGGCCGAGCCGTCAAGCATCGCCCCGATTGCGGCAAGCACGTTGTGGCCGTGTTCGCGGGGAACGGTGAAGCCGAAATGCTTCTCCAGCGCGTCGAGGAAATCCTCCGGCGGCTTCTCGTTGATGCCGACGGTGCGGTCGCCCTGCACATTGGAATGGCCGCGCACCGGGCAGAGGCCGGCGCCGGGCTTGCCGATATTGCCGCGCAGGAACATGAAGTTGGCGATCTCGCGGATCGTCGCGACCGAATGGAGATGCTGGGTGACGCCCATTGCCCAGGTGCAGATGACCCGCTCGGCCTTGATATAGACATCGGCCGCCCGCTCGATCTCGTCGCGGCTCAGTCCCGACTGGTCTTCGATCTCCGCCCAGCTCGTCGCCTCGACGGCGGCCCGGTATTCGGCAAAACCGGCGCAGTGTTCGGCAAGAAATGCGTGGTCGAGCACGGAAGGCAGACCGGCGGCGAGTGCGGCGTCCTCCGCAGCAAGCACCGCTTTCGCCATGCCCCGGACCGCGGCCATGTCGCCGCCGAGCTGCGGCTGCAGATAATGGCTGGCGATGTCGGTCGAGCCGCGGCGCATCATCTCGATCTTGTCCTGCGGATCGGAGAAGCGCTCCAGGCCGCGCTCGCGGATCGGATTGAAGACGACGATGCGCGCGCCGCGCAGCGCCGCGCGGCGCAGGTCGCCGAGCATCCGGGGATGGTTGGTGCCAGGGTTCTGCCCGATCACGAAGATCGCGTCGGCCTCTTCGAAATCCTCCAGAAGCACGGTGCCCTTGCCGACGCCGACTGCCTGGCGCATGGCGATGCCGCTCGCCTCGTGGCACATGTTGGAGCAATCGGGAAAATTATTGGTGCCGTAGACGCGCACGAAGAGCTGGTAGAGGAAGGCGGCCTCGTTGCTCGCCCGGCCCGACGTGTAGAATTCCGCCCGGTTCGGATTGTCGAGGCCTTTCAATATGCCGCCGATCTCGGCAAAGGCATCTTCCCAGGAAACAGGCAGGTAACGGTCGCTCGCCCGGTCATAACGCATCGGATGCGTGAGGCGGCCGTTGAGCTCCAGCTCATAATCCGACAGCTGGCGAAGCCGCGACACCGTATTCGCCGCGAAAAAGGCGGGCGTCGCCCGCTTTTCCGTCGCCTCCCAGGCAACGGCCTTCACGCCGTTTTCGCAGAATTCGAACGACGATCCGTGTTCCGGATCGCCCCAGGCGCAGCCCGGGCAATCGAAGCCATCTGGCTGGTTCGCCTTCAGCATGGTCCGCGCCCCGGAAAGGGGCATGCCGCTTTGCAGCAATTGCTTGCCGCAGCTCTTCAGAGCGCCCCAGCCGCCGGCTGCCGCCGATTTCTTGCCAATGAATTTTGTGTCCATGCGCTCCTCTATTGTCGAAGCGGGGAGAACATCAAGGCCATAGGGACGATGGTTCGATAGAAAAAATCTATCAAAACGCAAGAAGGCGGCTGTCTATGTGCGACGTCAGCTTAAAGCACGTCGCGATCCTTCAGATCCGCTCGCCGTGCTTCAAGCTTTTTTTTCGCGTGTCGTTATCGCAAAACCGCGCACACTTTTGCGCGACACGCTTTAGCCGGCTTCCTTGATGGCGTGCCGGTCATGGTTCGGCGAGTGCGCCAGAATGCGATTGCGGCCTTGCGTCTTGGCGTCGTAGAGCGCAGCGTCGGCCTCGGTCAGCAGGCGGTTCGGATTGGTCCGCAGGACGGCGCCCGTCGCGCAGGAGACGCCGATGCTCGCCGTCACCCTTTGGAATTCGCTGCCGGTATGCACGATATTCTCCTGGGCCAGGCGGCGCGCGAATTGCTCGGCGACGATCATCGCCCCCTTGGCGCTAGTGTCCGGGAGGAAGACCACGAATTCTTCGCCGCCGTAGCGCGCGACGATATCGGCCGGGCGGCTGACGGACTGGCGCAGGCACTTGCTGACGACACGCAGGCATTCGTCCCCGGCGGGATGGCCATAGGTGTCGTTATAGGCCTTGAAGCGGTCGATATCGACCATCAGCAGGCTGAAAGGGGTGTTCTTCCTGGCGCTGCCCGCGGTCTCGCGCGCGAAAGCCTCATCGAAGGCGCGGCGGTTGACCATGCCGGTGAGCCCGTCGGTTTCGGCCAGATTCTTCAGTTGCTCGGCCGACAGCCTGAGCGCGATTTCCGCCTGCTTCGTCGCGGTGATATCCGAGACGACGGCCATCGCCGTGCCGTCTTCCGCCAGCCTTGTGCGGATGCTGCGCCAATCGCCGTTGTGAAGCTGAACTTCTTCGTCCTTGTTGCTGTGCAGCGAAGCGGTGGCGCGCTTGATCCACTCCTCGGGATCGCCATCCACAGCACCGGGCCGCTCGCCGGTTTCGACGACGCGGCGCAGGATATCGCGGATGTTGGCGCCGACCACGCGCGCATCCCCGGAGAGCGGGAAGGCTTCGCGATACTGATCGTTGCAGAAGAGAAGAAAACCCTTGCTGTCGTACATGGCGATGCCATCGGACATGCTGGCCATCGCATGCGACAGCAGGTTCTTGCTTTCACGCAATTGCCGCTCCAGCGCGGCGCGCTCGGTGACGTCGCGCGTGACACCCGCAAGGCCGATCACCCGCCCCTGCTTGTCCCGCAGCGGCACTTTGGAAGCGAGCAGGAAACGGCCCTCGATCCGTTCGCTGGAATCGATCAGCGGCTTGCCCGTTTCCATCACCTGCTGCTCGAGATGATACAGTTCTTCAGCGAGCGGCTGCGACATCAGATTGAAATCCGACAATCCGGTCATCTCCGCCGTCGTTCGGAACCGGAAGAGGCGGGTCATGTTTTCATTGACCGTGATGAAGCGGCTGTTTCGGTCCTTCACATAGAGATAGTCCGGCGACTGCGAAAATGCCGTCACCAATATGCTTCGCTCCAGCTCCCATTGCTGCGTCTTCAGAAGAACGAAGCCGCCGAGCACCGTCGCCAGGCAATTCAAGGAGGTCAGGGGAAAACCGACGCCGGCCAGAACATGGGCCTTCACGAGGGTGGGAAGCAAGGCCATCGAGGCGACCAGCGCGCCGCCGAGGGCAAGGCTCACCAGCGCAACGTCGCGGAAGCCGGCAGACCGTTTGCGTGTCCAGAAGCAACCTGCCAGACCGACGCCGGTCGCGGCAGCGATCGCGATGATCCCGTCGATCATCGCTGTACCGCCGACGACAAAACGGAAGGCGATCGCCAGCGATGCGGCAAAAGCCGCCGCGATCGGCCCGCCGAACAGCCCGGCCAGGGCAAGAGGCGCAAAGCGCAGGTCGATATAGATGCCGGGGATGAATTCGATCGCCAGCAAAATGGATCCGATGGAGGCGCTGCCGGCCAGGATGCCGAAGGCGATCTTTTCCTGTTTGAACGAGCGATGCTGAAATTGGATCGAAAAATGCGCCCAGAGCGAAATTGCCAGGCACACGAATGAAAGGTTGCCACCAAATTGCGTCCAGATGCCATTCACCGCGTTGGATCCACCTTCCAAGACATGTAACGAACTCATCATAGGCAAAACTGGTTTGGGCTTGGTTAAATCGGAGCCGATCGCCTGCATTTCCTGCGCCAAGGCCGATGGCTCGAAAATTGATTCTCGGTGCCGGCGCCAGAACGACGCTGTCACGCAGAATATAAGGCACTCTTAACAACGCCTCGCATCATCGCCGGGAAACGTATCCCGACGACATAAGCATGCGTTATTCGGATAGGCCTGCGCAATAAGACTATCCCTGCGCGATATGCGACCTAAGCGGAAACCGACGGTTGCTGCGCATCCTCCGCTACTTGCAGATCGCCGCGGCCAGGAAGCCGCGCATCGCATTGCCATAGGGCGGCCGCATCATGTATTCCGCTTCCACCATCTTGCTCTGATGATAGACGGCGCGTGGATGCGAAAAGGCGAGGAAGCCGAACTTGCCATGATAGGCGCCCATGCCGGAATGGCCGACACCGCCGAACGGCAGCCCCTCCGCCGTGACATGGCTCATGCAATCGTTGACCGTCACCCCGCCGGAGGTCGTATTGTCGAGGACGCGGCGCTCCTCTTCCTGATCTTGGCTGAAATAATAGAGGGCGAGCGGGCGTGGGCCGGCATTGATACGATCGACAACCTCGGCAATATCGCGATAGGCGACGACCGGCAGCACGGGTCCGAAGATCTCCTCCTGCATCACGCGCATATCATCGGTGGGATCGAGGATCAGGGTCGGCGGTATGCGATGGGCCGATTGCTGGGAGAAGTTCTCCGCCGCCGGATTGATCTCCACGACACGCCCGCCCTTGGCCTTGGCATCATCGATCAAGCCCCGGATGCGGGCGTGATGACGGGCATTGACGATCGAGGTGTAGTCGGGATTTTCCTTCAGCGTCGGATACATCGCGCCGACCGCCGCCACCGCATGTTCGGCAAAGGCTTCGACGCCTTCCTCGGGCACATAGACATGATCAGGCGCAAGGCAGATCTGGCCGGCATTCAGTGTCTTGACCGTCATGACCCGGCGCGCAGCATCCGCGAGATCTGCCGAACGGCCGACGACGACGGGCGATTTGCCGCCGAGTTCGAGGGTAAGCGGCGTCAAGTTTTCCGCCGCCGCGCGCATGACATGATGGGCGATCGCGGTGCCGCCGGTAAAGATCAGATGGTCGAAGGCAAGCGATGTGAAGGCGGTGCCCGTCGCCGGCCCACCCTGAACGACGGCGATCTCCGTTTCGTCGAAGGCGCGGGCGATAAGCTCGGCCATCAGCGCCGAGGAGGCCGGCGTTACCTCCGACGGTTTGATCATGGCGCGGTTGCCGGCGGCAAGGATGCCGGCGAGCGGCGCAAGCGCGAGCTGATAGGGAAAATTCCACGGGCTCAGGATGCCGACGACACCTTTCGGCTGATAGATCACCCGGGCCACCGCATCCGGGAATAGCGCCTCATGCTCTTCCGGCTTCAGCCATTCGGCAAGATGGGTCTTGGCATATTTAAGCGAGCCGACGCAGGTGAAGACATCGAGAAGCAGGCTCGCCTCGACGCTGCGGCTGCCGAAATCCTCCGACAGCGCTGCGGCGATCATATCCTTATGATCGACGAGAAGGGCGATGACGCGGTCGATGCGATCGATGCGGGTCGCAATATCGGGCGGCCCGTCCTTCAGGAACGACGCCCTTTGCCGGGCAAGCAGCGCCTTCATGGCGTCGGGGCTGGTATCGGCGGCGATTGAGGTGACGCTGTTCATTCTTTCCTCCCTTTGAACGGTGTCAGGCGGCCGGCTGGCGCACGACCGGTTTCAGCACGATGCCCTTCTCCGAATCCTCCACCGCCCGGTTGATGTCGGCGAAATCATAGAAGGTGACGAGCCTGTCGAAGGGAAAGCGGCCCTGCCGATGGAGATCGATCAAGAGCGGGATCAGCACGTCGGGATTGGAATCACCCTCGACGATGCCGCGCACCCGGCGTCCGCCGGAGAGGATATGGGTGAGATCGAGCGTCAGCGTCGCGCCGTGCGGCGAGGCCCCGACGATGCCGCAGGTGCCGCGCGGCGCGAGCACCCGCACGCATTGATCGATCACGGCAGGAACGCCGGAGGCATCGATCGCATAATCGACGCCGGCGCCGGTCAGCGCCATGATCGCTGCGACCGCATCGCCGGCCTTGCCGTTGACGATATCCGTCGCACCGAGTTCGCTAGCAAGCGTCAGCCGCGTTTCGTTCACATCGACCGCAATGATCCGGGCAGCGCCGACGACCCGCGCCGCCATGACGGCGGCAAGACCGACCGAACCCATGCCGAAAACCGCGAGCACCTTTCCCGGCTCGACCTTGAGCGCGTTCATGACCGCGCCGGCGCCGGTCTGGATGCCGCAGGCAAGCGGCCCGAGCAGCGCCAGATCGGCGTCATCAGGCACCTTGACGATGTTGCGCTCATGGCAGAGCGCGTGGCTGGCGAAAGAGGACTGCCCGAAAATATTGCCGTGTACCCGCTCTCCCCGATAGGAAAGCCCGCTCGAACCATCCGCCCGCGAACCGAAGAAATTGCGCGGGAAGAATTCGTGGCAATAGGTCTCCTCGTGATCGTTGCAGCTCGGGCAATGACCGCAGGAATTGAAGGTCATGACCACATGATCGCCGGGCTTCACCTTGGCGACACCCGGGCCGACGCGCTCGACGATGCCGGCGCCCTCATGGCCGAGCACGACCGGTTGGGGCACCGGCAGGTGCTGATCGCGCATGACGATGTCGGTATGGCAAACTCCCGTTGCGACGACACGGACCAGGATCTCGCCCTCGCGCGGCTCCTCCAGATCGAGGCTTTCCAGCGAAAACGGCATATGCGGCGCACGCGCCACCGCGGCATGGATCTTCATTGCTTCCTCCTCCCGATAGCAATCCGGAACGGCCCGGCCATGCCGGGCCTGACCTCAACGACCGCGCTTGTAAGCGCCGAGCCCCGGCTGATAGGTCTTGTCGTCGAGGAACTGCTTCAGTCCCTCGTCGCGCCCCTTGGTCTTGTCGAGGAACAGCATCTGCTCCAGCTTGGCGTAGATGTAGTCGTCGGCGAGATCCCACGGCAGGTTGCGCACGCGCTTGTAGGTGTCCTTGGCGGCCTTCAGCGTCACCGGGTTCTTTTCGAGCAGGCTGGCGCAGATCTTGCGGACGCGGGCTTCAAGCTCTGCAAGCGGCACCGCCTCGTTGACGAGACCCATTTCCGCAGCCTTGCGCCCGCCGAACAGCTCGCCGGTCATGATATAGTAGAGCGCGTCGCGGTGGCGCATCACCTCGGCCACCGCGCGGGTGACATTGCCGCCCGGCAGAATGCCCCAGTTGATCTCGGAGAGGCCGAAATTCGCCTCCTCGGCGGCAATGGCGAGGTCGCAGGAAACAAGCGGCGTGAAGGCGCCGCCGAAGCACCAGCCGTTGACCATGGCGATGGTCGGCTTTTCGAAATACATCAGCCGGTTCCACCAGCCGCCGGATTGGCGCCGCGCCTTCAGCGTGGCATCGCGCGGCTTGTCGTCGTTGTCGCGGAAATATTCCTTCAGATCCATGCCGGCCGACCAGGATTCGCCAGCGCCGCGCAGCACGAGGACGCCGCAGCGCTCGTCACCTTCGAGTTCGTCGAGCACTTCGAGCATCCGGGCATTCAGAGCCGGGTTCATCGCATTGCGCTTTTCCGGACGGTTGAGCGTCACGAAGGCGATGCCGCCATCGAATTCGACCAGGACCGGCGATATATTTTCAGTCATGAGTTCACTCCATTGGTTTCGGCGCGAGACCGGGGCCGCTTCAGGGGGCCTGTCGTTGAAGGATTTCTTCGGAATGGTGCTGGCGCAGAACATGTTTCTGCACTTTGCCGGAGGCGGTGCGGGGGATGGTTTCGACGAAGAGGATGCGGGCCGGGCGCTTGAAAGCGGCGAGCCTTTCCCCGCAATGGCCGGCGATCTCCCCACTCGTTGCCGCAGCCCCCGGCCGCAGCACGACATAAGCGACGCCGCATTCGCCCCACCTTTCGTCGGGAACCCCGATAACGGCGGCGTCGAGAATGGCGGGATGGCTTGCGAGCGCGGCCTCGACTTCTGCGGGGTAAACATTTTCGCCGCCGCTGATGTACATGTCCTTCAGCCGGTCGACGATTCGATAGAAGCCGTTGGCTTCGCGCCGGCCGAGATCGCCGGTGCGGTACCAGCCATCGGTAAAGGCGGCCGCGGTTTCCCGCGGCTTGTTCCAATAGCCCGACGTTACCGCCGGTCCGCGCAGCCAGAATTCACCGATCTCGCCCTCCCCGACATCGCGGCCATCCTCGCCGACGACGCGAATGTCGAGCAGCGGCGCCGGAAGGCCGACGCTGCCGGGATTGTCCTGCACCGCGCGCCGGTCGATCGGCACATGCAGCACCGTTCCCGCCTCGCTCATTCCGTAGCCGTTGACCAGTGCGACGCCATCGTCGAGATAGCTTTCGATCAGCGCCTGCGTCAGCGGCGCGCCGCCGACGAAGAGCGCGTGCAGGCCGGAAAGAGCCGCGGCGCTATAGGCAGGATCGTTACGCAAGGCGAGCGCGATCTGCGGCACGGCAAAATAATGGGTGATGGCGCGTTCACGATCGGCCAGGGCAGCCAGCGTGCGTGCCGGCGTGAAGCGGTCGGAGACGACGAGCGTGCCGCCGAGCATCAAGGTGGTGCGCGCTACCGCGATCAGCCCGATCGTGTGGAAGAATGGCAGGTCGCAGAGCGCGACGGAGCCCGGTCCGATCTCGCCGACGAAGGAGAAATTGACCGCGGCGAAAAAGGCGTTGCGGCGGCTGATGACGACGCCCTTCGGCTGCCCCGTCGTGCCTGACGTATAGAGAAGGACGCAAGCTCCGTCGGCATTTGCGGGCACCGGACCGGCAGGCCGGCTCGCCTCGATCCGCGCGGCAAGACCGGCCGGGCCATCCGCCGTCGAGATCACCATCATTTCGGGATTGGCGTCCGCAAGGCTCGCCACGGCGGATGAAAACTCCTCGTCATGGACCAGGAGGGCCGGCGCGCAATCGGCAAGGATCGACCGAAGCTCGGCGGCGTTGAGCCGCCAGTTGAGCGGCACATAGATGGCGCCGGCGCGCTGGCAGGCAAAGGCGAGCACGATCGAATCCATCGAATTGCGCGCCAGCATGGCGACACGCGCTCCGTCCCTCCGCGCCCCGAGCATCACGCTCAGGAAACCGGCGCAGCGGGCGATCCGCCGATCGAGTTCGGCATAGGTAAGCTGCCTGCCGGTGGCGATCTCGAACAGGGCCTGACGATCCGGCGCGACGCGGGCGCGGTAAAGGATCGGATCGTCCTGCACCAGCCCGCAATCCGCCCGCAAAGCCATCCCGGAAAAGGAATGCGCCATTTTCTCCCCCCATGCCCGCCGCTCCTCCGCGACAGGCATCAAATTTGTATGCAACACATACTAATATTTTTTCCCGGCGAGATGCAAGATGCCGTTTGAAGAAAATCCGAAAGCCCGAGCGGACGAGAGAAATACTCGCGGCCGCCGCATAAGGCATATTGACTAACCCGCTGATTTTGATGGTTATGGCGCCTCAACGAGGCGAGACGAACGATGGCCGCAAAACCACCGCAGGATGATTTCGACACCGAGGAGGCTTCCGCAACGCCCCATCTCGATGTCGGCCGGCTTGGCGATCTCCTGGGCTTTCACCTGCGCATGGCGCATGTCGCGATCTATCGCGACTTCGCCGAAACCATGGAAGAGCTGGCGCTGACACAGAAGCAGCTCGCGGTGATGGAACTCATCTCGGCCAATCCGGGCGCATCGCAGATCGACCTCGCCAACACGCTCGGCACCGACCGCGCAACCATGATGGCCCTCGTCAACCGGCTGGCCACCCGCGACCTGGTCAAGCGCCGCCCCTCCGCAGCAGACCGCCGCCGCCAGGAACTGCATCTGACAACAGCGGGACAGGCGATGCTCGCACGCGCCCGTAAGCTGATCGACAGGCATGAACAGCATTTCATCGACCTGTTTTCGGGCGATGAAATGGCGGCGCTGCTCACCGCGCTGAAGCGGATCTATAGGGGAAACTAACATCCGAAAGACGAGAAATGGCCTCCAATGACGACATCATCCGAACCCTCGGGCGCCTGGAAGGCACTCTGACGGCATACGACAGCGTGGTCCAGCTCCGAAAAGATCTGAGCGACGAGAAGGCGAACGCCACGAGGGGAGGGCCGTCATTCGCAAGCGCCTCGACGCTTGATCGCCATCGCCGGCCTACCGATCGGCAGCATTGTGGCCTACATGAGCGATCGCGCGATAACCTGGGTAAGGCACTGGCTGAGGATAGATTAGATAGCCGTCGAAAGCGTCCTGAACGCAGAGCAAAAAAGTGGGCCGCACGGCTACTGCCATGGGGTTTGGCAGTGCAGCGAACTGCTTGACCGCACGACCCGCCGGATAAACGGACGATGGATTCCGCAGTTCCACGATGTTCGTCAGCGTACGCTGACAGGTGTGGTAGGGGGTCCGAAGTGGCGCTGGGGCAAGCGGATCACGGACGTTTCCCCACGAAACTGGTCAAAAAAAGCCCCGCTGGATTGGCGGGGCTAGTTAACGCTTTTGGAAAGGACGAATGTGCGAGTCTCCGTAGAGACTGTACGTCCGATAGTAAAACGCTGCAAAGCAAGGGAAGTTCCATGTATTTTTCAATATTCAAATCAACAAACGCAATAGAGCCTCTTCGTCTGTAACTCCGTGTTGATACGACTGGATGATCCGAGCCGCCAGATCCTGCCGCTCTGCATCCGATTTGACCTGTTTGGCCAGAACGACGTGATCGAACACCCTTTGGCATAGGGCCACTTCGTCATCATTCAGCACGCTTTGGGTCTGGAATACCTGAGACAGGATCATGACGCCCTCACTTCCCATGCTAACCTTAGGCCGTGAGCGCGATGGTTCAACGTAAGAGCACCTCACGACTTAGTGTTCGGCCTGCATCGAAGGCGTCGGGCCGCGCGGAGCGTCGCTTTGGGAGCAGACCGGAAACCTACCTCCGCACGACCCAACTCTGGAATCGGGTGGATCGCTGGGAGAAGGGCATAATGCGATCTAAAAGTACTGGTTTTCTCCCGCGATCCAGTGATCTAACCTGATTGTCACTGTGTAGTTCCCGTAAGGTGCCGGACGAGAAACCCCCGCAATTTGCGGGGGTAGTGTGTGGGGTTGTTTTGTAAGCATTGCGCCGAGGCGCCTACAAAACTTTGCATAATTTTCTCTTGGTCCGCAATAAGTCGTACTTTATCCTTTAGAATTATATTTCCGGCTGTAAAGTAACGTGTTGTACGTTGCCGGACCAAAGATCGGACACCATCTACAAAGCGAAATAATATCTCCTATTATAGATGTAGTGCCGCCTGGCGATTATTTGCTTACCCCAAGCAATGGTGTCTCCTGTGCGCTGGGCGGCCAACCGGCCTAGCATCAGTCACACCAATCCTTGCGACGCCCCGGCGTCCACGGCCGGGCGAACCCTTCTTGTAGCAGGGTCCTCCCAACATCTTCTATCTTCGTCATTCGTTCGATGTTGACGAGCGGCCGGTGCGACTGCGTCTTGCCACCGCGCTGCTCGATTCGATCCCGGAAGCCCTTTCAGTCAGAAGCTCTTTCAGCCATCCCTTGGAGATCAGCGCCAGCTTCCGTTCCTTGACGCACTTCGCATGCGATCCGATCACCGGTGTGTCGATGCCGGAAACGAAGGCAACACCTTCCCCAGCAGTCGCATATTTTTGCCGTCGCATTTCACCGTGTCGCCGTCGACGGCCGTCAGGGAGGCGCACAGGATGAGTTCAGCAATCATTTCGAAGAGCTCGGTTCCTAAGTCGTTCCATTGGGTCATCGTCCCGCCACGCCTCATGCTCGTGTTGCGTAGCAGGGCTAACGGCGTCGTCTCCGCGGCAAAAATACTGCGGCAAGCTGTATGCTCACTCTGGCACTTTACGTCGTAAAGAGCCCGTCGCTACTTTCAACTATACCCCGGCAGATTAATAAATTCAGGCAATTGATTATCTTCAGACCCGCGCCAACCTTCAGTAGATCGGCGGTCGATGACTCTGCACTTCCACCATCAAAAGGACGCCCCGATCGTCCTTTTGAGCAATCGGTCGAAAGCGCGTCGCCAGGACTAAGCTGTAAGGGTTCGTGTTTGGGGTAAGGTGCCATGGAGCTGGTCTATTACTGCGTGCACAAGCTTGGGAGCTTTTTTTACAACACTTATTATCTGAATGGTCGGGCAATGGCGCTCAGTTTCGCCATTTCTATTGGCTTGGTTCTGACCGTTTTCGCGGTGGAACTCGCCTGTGTGGGGTTCGGCAATTCCGGGTTCCGTCGGGTTTTCTTCGAACGCACCAAATCCACGATCACCGACATCGTCTATTTCGTCCTCCAGGCGACGGGTATGATTACGTTATTCGCGGCGCTCGCATCATTCGGTTTGTCCTATGCCATCACCCACGCGGCCCAGGATGCCCCCCACCTGGATCTTGCCCGGAGGCTGCCAGGCTGGGCACATGTTCTCTTGTTCCTAGTGCTGTCAGACTTCTTGAGCTACTGGCAGCATCGGTTGATGCACCGGCTGCCCGTACTATGGCGGCTGCACGAATTTCACCACGCAGCCGAAGAGTTCAACGCGCTGACTTCGTCGCGCGAGCATCCGCTGGAGAAGGCCATAAACGTGGCCATCATGGTCGTTCCGGCGCTGCTTATCGGGCTGCCAACGGCGGAATTCGCCTTCGTGACCATCACCTTTGGCGCCATTGGTCTGGTCAAGCACAGTGCCATTCCCTGGCATGGCTGGTTTGGCAAATACGTGATCCAGTCACCACGCGACCACTTCATCCATCACTCCCGAGTGCGGGAACATCACGACAAGAATTTCGCCAATTATTTTCCGATCTGGGATCATTTGTTCGGCACCTATTACGAGGGTGAAGCAGAAGGTGCAAAGCTCGGTCTCGACCGCAACTACTTCAACCAAACCGATCCGTTCCGCGAAAGCATCGCCACAGAAATCCGTTTCTTCCAACGCGCGTGGCAAGCCGCCAAGGCCGTAAGCCCCATAAGCGGAAAACCTGTCTCGCCGCAGGGGCTGTCGGGCCCGGGGGAGCGCCGTTAGCGCGAAGCCGGCATCGGTTTGATGTGAAAAGCGGCAGCTTTCGGGGACCACACACCTAGCATCCGTTTGCCCTGATGTTGGGCAATCAGTGTTCGGCAGCTTCGCGCCGTCATCGAGCCGCAGGTCGCAGTTGCTGCAAAGCGGACATGACACAACGCGGGTCGCAGTTTCGCCAAAAAGCCGCCATTCCGCCCCATCGGGTAATTAGATCACGAATTCCTCTTCGTACGTCTGTGGCTCGGGAACGACCGTAACCTCCACCGGAACGATCCAATTGGCCGCGTAGCTCTCACAGTCGGAATGCGGGAGGTCGGGCTGCACGCACCCCGCCCCATCGATCGCGCGACATCGCAGTATATATCGCCCCACTTCTTCAGGGGTCCATATGTACTCCCACAAGCGCCATGCAAAGGGACGTTCTGTTTCAAGGAGCCTTCCCTCGCGCCAGCCCCTGCCATCTCCGGTGCAGACCTGCACCTGCCGGATAGCGGCCTCTCCGCTCCAGGCGGCTCCGAAAATCCGATACGGTTGGCCGACGATGAGACGCGCGCCCTGCACGGGACGCGCGATCTGCGCTTTTACCTGCATCTCCGCAAGGGGGACCAGCCTGGGTTCCCCGAGGCTGCGCTCCCAACGGAAATAGTCGCGCGCCTGCCAGTAGCCAAGGAACGGTTGCTCCACAACCGTGATATCAGTGATCCACTTGACCCAAGCCATGCCGAACCAGCCACCCACGACCGCGCGTAGCGGGTAGCCGTGATCGCGCGTCAACGGCTCCTCGTTCATCGAATAGGCTAGGATCGTGCTGTCAGCGATGGCCTTCTCAAGCGGTAAACTGCGCGCAAAAGCGATGGGACCGGGAGAAGCCGTTTTCTTGTTCGTGTCGACGACGCCGCTGTCGGCACCTACGAGCAGAACCTCACGTGCGGTTCGCTTGACGCCCGCCATTTCCAAAATCTCGCGCAGAGGAACGCCTGTCCACGCGGCGTTCCCGACGGCTCCGTTCTGCCACTGCAATCCCTCCCTCGGCGGCACATAGTAGACGCGCCCGTTCCCGGCGCACTCGACGACGGCGGTGAAAGTCGTGCTCCGCATCGCCTTGATGCTGTCGAGGTCAAGTTCGATCGGCCGCTCCACCGCCCCGCCAACGCGCAATCTCCAGTCTCGTGCATCGAGGTCCGGCGACGGGAAATGGTTTCGCACGAAGAACAGCTCGGTTGGGATCAGCCAATCGGAGAGCGACGCAAACGGAAACTCGATGTTCTGTGGGGATTTCTGTCGAACTATTAGGCTGGGTCGCTCTGGTGTCGGCATCGTCCTCGTCTCCCCTTCCAAGAGGTCGCGCGAATTCCGGTTCGATCACACCGCCCTTCGCAGTGCGTCTGTCGCGTTCCGCCTTAGACCCTAGCACATACCGCACGTTCCTCGCATCGACCTCGAACGGCAGCAAAGGGCCGACCCCGGACCTTGGCGGCAAGACCTCTGATCTCCGCTTTCGTTTTGGGTGTCTACCAGCGGACAGTCGGCCTTCGGCAGCATGTCGGCATTACCGATTTTGGCGCGCAATGACGCTATTTGCGCATTGCAGTCCTATGCCGGCTTGGAATTAGGTCAGCACGATTTGCGACCCAATGACTCTGGGCCTAGGGCCAGTCCGCATAGCCCGAAGACAGCATACTGTTTTCCGAACCGGCGGAGGCGCGAGCGATCTCGCGGTAGCCGGCGGGGGAAAGGCCGGTCTTGCGCTTGAAGAAATGGCTGAAATAGGTCGGGTCGCGGAAACCGAGACTGTCGGAGATTTCCTGAATGTTGCGGGCCGAGCGCTCCAATCTCAGCTTTGCCTCCTGCACCACGCGTTCGTGCAGGAGCTGGATCGGCGAGCGGCCGAGCGCCCTCTGGCAGATGGAATGAAGCCGGTCGGCAGTGACGCCGAGTTCCGCGGCATAATCGCTGATCGGACGGTGCTTGCGGAAACCGGCCTCGACGAGCTGGCGATATCGCTGCAGGATCGATCCGGTTTCGCCCTGCCCTCGCTCCTCGCCTCTTTCCCCGCCGCAGCCGCGCCAAAGCGCCATCAGCGCCAGCCTGATATAAGCGGCTGCGACCATCCAGGAGGAGCGGGCGGGATCGCCGAGTTCGCGCACGAAACCCGAAATCAGCGGCGCGATTTCGGCCACCAGCTGAGGATCGGCGGCTTCGACCAGCTTGCGCTGCTCGGTGAAGAGGCGCAGCGAATAGGATTCCACCTTGTCGCCGATCGCATCGACCATGATCTGCGCCGACACCCCGACAAGATGGGCCGCGGTGCCGGCGGCAATGGAAAGATCGCATCGCGCCTGCGGCGGCAGGAAGGCGATGAGCGGCCCGTGCAGCGGCCGGTCTTCGCCATTGTCGAAATGCAGTTCGGCCGAGCCGTCCCCGAGCAGGAAGAAATGATGAAAATCGGCGTAGATCCCTTTCTGGAAACGAATGCGCCGGTGCGAGAGCGACGGCCCGTGCCATTCGCCCCTCGCATAATGATGAATGCCTCCGTTCGTCGCCAACGTCCGCCCTCCTCTTTCGCAGCGAACAGTGCGGCAATCGCCGGATAATTACAATATTAACCCAATAAATCGCATTCCATCCTGAAACGATCGGCGTAACCTCCTCTCCATCAGCCTTTGGGAGGAGGCACCTCGACAGATGCGGGAATGGTTGGACGGCCCTTGGGCCGCGGCTTCCGCTCGTCTTCTCCCACGGCAATGAAACAAGCGCCGGCTGGCGGCGGATGGGGAAAACGGTGTTTTCGGCAAAGCTGATGATCAACAACGAGGCGGTGGAGGCGTCCGACGGGGCAACCTTCGAACGCATCGATCCGCTGACTGGCGACGTCGCGACGGTCGCCGCGGCGGGCTCCGTCGCCGACATGGCGAGGGCCGCCAATTCAGCCGCGGCCGCCTTTCCCGATTGGTCGCAGACCGGCCCGGGCGAGCGCCGCCGGCTGCTCAATGCCGCCGCCGACCTTCTCGAAGCCCGCACGCCCGAACTCATCGCCGCCATGATCGGCGAAACCGGCGCCACCGCGCAATGGGCGGCGATCAATTGCGGCCTCGGCGCCGATATTTTTCGCGAGGCGGCGGCGATGACGACGCAAATCTCAGGTGAGCTCATTCCGTCAGGCATTCCGGGCAGCATGGCAATGGCGGTGCGCCAGCCGGCCGGCGTCTGCGTCGGCATTGCTCCGTGGAATGCGCCCATTATCCTCGGCACGCGCGCCGTCGCCATGCCGCTTGCCTGCGGCAACACCGTCGTCCTCAAGGCCTCCGAACTCTGCCCGAAGACCCATGGGCTGATCGGCGATATCCTGCGCGACGCCGGCTTCCCGCGCGGCGTCGTCAATGTCGTCTCCAATGCACCAAGTGACGCCGCCGCCGTCGTCGACGCGCTGATCGCCCATCCGGCCGTACGCCGCATCAACTTCACCGGCTCCACCCGCGTCGGCAGGATCATCGCCGAAGCCTCGGCACGGCATCTCAAGCGCTGCCTGCTGGAACTCGGCGGCAAGGCGCCCTTCATCGTGCTTGCCGATGCCGATATCGACGAGGCGGTCGGCGCCGCCGCCTTCGGCGCCTTCATGAACCAGGGCCAGATCTGCATGTCGACCGAGCGGATCATCCTCATGGACGAGATCGCCGACGGCTTCATCGACAAGTTCCGGTCGAAAGCCTCAACCCTTATCGCCGGCAGCCCCAAGGACGGCAATACGCCGCTCGGTACGCTGATCAACGCCGAAGCCGTGCGCCGTGTGCGGTCATTGATCGACGACGCCGTGCAGAAGGGCGCCGTCCTCGTCTGCGGCGGCGAGGCGCATGGCACGCTGATGGATGCGACCGTCATCGATCACGTCACGCCGGCCATGCGTATCTATCGCGAGGAGAGCTTCGGCCCGGTCGCGGCGATCATCCGCGTCGGCAGCATCGACGAGGCCGTGACGGTTGCCAACGACAATGAATACGGGCTTTCGGCGGCGGTTTTCAGCGGCGATGTCAATGCCGCGCTCGCCGTCGCCATGCGGCTCGAATCCGGCATCTGCCACATCAACGAGGCGACGGTTTCCGACGAGCCGCAAATGCCGTTCGGCGGCGTCAAATCGAGCGGCTACGGCCGCTTCGGCGGCAAGGCCGCGATCGATGAATTCACCGAGCTTCGATGGGTCACCATCGCATCGGGAAAACGGCAATATCCGATCTGACTGCAGCTCGGCCGGAATGGACAGGAAACGGGCGGGAGGCCCGCACCAAGAGGGAGGAATGATTTCATGAGCAGGACATTCAATGCGGCGTCTCTCACGCGCCGCTCTTTCATCGCTTCGGCCGCGGCAGGCGGCGCGGCGCTGGCGCTTTTCGGCCGTACGGCCTTCGCCGAGAGCGGCGATACGCTGAAGGTCGGCTTCATCAGCCCGCGCACCGGCCCGCTCGGCGGCTTCGGCGAAACGGACGGCTATGTGCTCGATCTCGCACGCAAGGCCCTGGCGAACGGCCTGCAGGCCGGCGGCAAGACCTGGAAGGTCGAGATCCTCGACCAGGACACCCAGTCCGATCCCTCGCGCGCCGGGCAACTGGCGAAGGAGCTCATCAACAACCAGGCGATCGACCTGATGCTCGCCGTCTCGACGCCCGAAACGATCAATCCGGTGTCCGACGCCTGCGAGGCGGCGGGCGTCCCCTGCCTCTCGACGGTCATGCCCTGGGAGGCCTGGTACTTCGGCCGCGGCGCCAAGCCGGGCGCGCCCTCGCCCTTCAAATGGACCTATCATTTCGGCTTCGGCGTCGAAGAATTCCACAAGGCCTATGTCTCGCAATGGAGCCTGATCGAGACCAACAAGAAGGTCGGCGTCATGTATCCCAACGACGCCGACGGCAATGCGATCCGCGCCCATCTGGCGCCCGCCCTCGCCAAGGCCGGCTTCACCATCATCGATCCCGGCGCCTATGAAACCGGCACCACCGATTTCTCGGCGCAGATCGCCCTCTTCCGGCAGGAAGGCGTCGAGATCTTCAACTCCTTCCCGATACCGCCCGACTTCGCCGCCTTCTGGCGCCAGGCCGCCCAGCAGGGACTCACCCAGCAGATCAAGATCTGCCAGATCGCCAAGACGGGCCTCTTTCCTTCCGACATCGAGGCGCTCGGCGATCTCGGCATGAACATCGGCAGCGCCGCCTATTGGCACAAGGCCTTCCCCTACAAATCGACGCTGACCGGCGTCTCGGGAACCGAGCTTGCCGACGGCTATGAAGCGGCAAGCGGCAAGCAGTGGACGCAGCAGCTCGGCGCCAGCCTCGCGCTTCTCGATGCCGGCTTCGACGCGCTGAAGGCGAGCAGCGACGTCAAGAGCAAGGAGGCCGTTGCCAAGGCGCTCGCCTCGCTGAAGACGACGACGATCGCCGGCAAAGTCGACTTCACCAGCGGCCCCGTCGCCAACGTCTCGCCCGGGCCGATCATCGGCACGCAATGGGTAAAGGCGGCGGAAGGCTCGAAATTCGAGCTCGACTATGTCGTCACGGAAAACGCCACCGACCCCAACGTCCCGGTCGGCGCCAAGCTCACCGCCTACAACGGATAACGCACGGTGCAGCAGCAAACTCAAAATCGACCGGGAGGAGCCTTCCTCTCGGCCCAAGGAATCCACAAGCGGTTCGGCGCGCTCGTGGTCTTGGAAAATCTCGATTTTTCCATGGGCGACGGCGACGCGGTCGGCATCGTCGGGCCGAACGGCGCCGGCAAGACGACGCTGCTCTCCGTGCTCGCCGGCGCCTTCCCGCCGAGCGCGGGCACAATCACCTTCGACGGCGCCGACGTCACGCGCCGGACGGCGGCGGAACGCTGCCGCTCGGGCCTGGTGCGGACCCATCAGATCCCGAAACCCTTCAGCGGCATGACGACCTTCGAAAACGTCTTCGTCGCCGCGTCCCATGGCAATGCCGCAAGCCGCGACGAGGCCTATGACCGCGTGGTGGATTCGCTTTCGCTCTGCGGCATGCTCGGCGTCGCCAACCGCCCGGCCGACACGCTCGGCCTGCTCGATCGCAAACGGCTGGAGCTTGCCCGCGCGCTCGCCACGCAGCCGCGGCTGCTGCTACTCGACGAGATCGGCGGCGGACTGACCGACGGCGAGGCGAGCGAGCTCGTGGAAACCATCCTCGAACTGCGCCGCCGCGGCATCGGCATCGTCTGGATCGAGCATATGGTCCATATCCTGCTGCAGGTGGCCGAGCGGCTGATCTGCATGGATGCCGGCCGGATCATCGCCGATGGCGAGCCGAAAGCAGTCATGAGCAACGCCGAAGTCGTCAAGGCCTATCTCGGAGGAACGCCCGCATGAGCCTTCTCTCCATCCGCAACCTCGACGTCCGCCATGGCCTGCTGCAGGCGGTGCGCGGCGTCAGCTTCGATATCGCCAAGGGCGAGGTGCTGGCGCTGGTCGGCGCCAACGGCGCGGGCAAGACGACGCTGCTTCGCTCGATCGCCGGCGCTCACCTTCCCGCCTCCGGCGAGATCCTTCTCGACGGCGAGGATCTCGCCGCCATCCCCTCCCACAAGCGGATCGCCAGGGGCATCGCCCTGGTGCCGGAAGGCCGGCGCCTGTTTTCGCAGATGACCGTCGAGGAAAACCTGCTTCTCGGAAAGAGCTGCGGACGCAAGGGCGAATGGAGCGTCGATCGCGTCCTCGACGCCTTTCCGAACCTGAAGCCCCGCCGCCACGCCAAGACAGGGCATCTCTCGGGCGGGGAGCAGCAGGCGACCGCCATCGGCCGTGCCCTGATGAGCAACCCCGATATTCTTCTGCTGGACGAGGTCTCGCTCGGGCTTTCGCCGCTCGTCGTCGACCGCGTCTATGCCCAGCTGCAGTCGCTGCTCACATCAGGGACGACAATTGTGCTTGTCGAGCAGGATCTCGCCCGCGCCATGAGTGTCGCAAGCCGCGTCATCTGCATGCTGGAAGGACGCATCGTGCTCGACAGGCCGGCGGCGGCCGTCACCCGCGAACATGTCACCCAGGCCTATTTCGGATTGCACCGGGCCGCCGGCGAAAGGAGCGCATCGTGATCAATTCCCTGCTCCAGGGCATCCTGCTCGGCGGCTATTACGCCGTCATCGCCTGCGGACTGTCCTTCATGTTCTCCGTCATGCGGATCATCAATCTCGCGCATGGCAGCCTGGCGATCGCCGCCGCCTACGGGCTGTGGCTGCTTGCCGCCAAGGCGGGCATTCCACCTTTTGCCGGCCTGCTGATCGTCCTGCCGGTCATGGCGGTCCTCGGCTGGATGCTGCAGCGTTTCATCCTCGAACGCAGCGCCCGCGGCGGCACGCTGCTGCCCATTCTCACCACCTTCGGCCTGTCGATCGTCATCGACAATCTGCTGTTCGAACAGTTCGGTGCCGACACGCGCTCGCTCGCGCCCTTTATCGGCAACCTCTCCTATGCATCCTGGCAACTGCCGGGTCACATCTTCGTCGGCAAGCTCGCTGTCATGATGATGGTGACGGCGATCCTCCTTCTCGGCGCGCTGCAGTTCTTCCTCAGCCGCTTTGCACTCGGCCGCGCCATCCGTGCCACGGCCGAAGATCCCGATACGGCAGGGCTTGTCGGCATCGATGCACGTAGAGTGAATGCCGTCGCCACCGCAATCACCATGGTCACGATCGGGATCGCCGGCGCCTTTCTCGGAATGCGGGCAACCTTCAGCCCCTATGCGGGCGGGCCGCAGTTGCTCTTCGCCTTCGAGGCGGCCGTCATCGGCGGCGCGGGATCACTCTGGGGCACGCTTGCCGGCGGCATCATTCTCGGCCTTGCCCAGTCGCTCGGCGCGCAGCTGCATCCGCAAGGCTTCCTGATCGGCGGCCACGCCATGTTCCTGCTCGTCCTTTTCGTGAGGCTGTCCCGGTTCGGCATACCTCGGCTCGACAGGCTCGGCGCCTTCCTCAACTTTCGAGCACGTCTCAGGAGCCCGACATGACACTCGTCTCCAACGGAATATCGATCGAACGCTGGACGACGTCGTCACGGATGGCGCTCGGCGCCATGGCCGCCTTGCTGGTGCTGCTGGCGCTCGCTCCCACAATGCTCGGCGCCGGCGCGATCGACCGGATGACGGCCCTGTTCATCTATGTGATCCTGGCCGCCATGTGGAATGCGCTCGCCGGTTTCGGCGGGCTCGTCTCCGTCGGCCAGCAGGTGTTCTTCGGCCTCGGCGCCTATTTCACCATCCGGCTTGCGGATGCCGGGCTCGATCCCTTCGTCTCGATCTTTGCCGCCGCGATCGTGACCGGTGCGCTGTCGGTGCCGCTTTCGCTCTTCATGCTGCGGCTGAAGGGCGGTGAGTTCGCGATCGGCATGTGGGTCGTCGCCACGCTCGCCCACCTGCTCGTCAATCTCGACAGCCTCATCCAGGGCGAAACGGGAACCTCGCTGATCTCGCTCAACCTCTATGACAGCGGCATGCGGCGGGCGGCGATCTATTGGCTTGCGCTCGCCTCCATGGCGGCCCTGCTCGGCGCGCTCTTCATGCTGATGAGAAGCCGCGCGGGAGCGGCCATGCAGGCGATCCGCGACAATGAAGAGGCGGCGACCTCGGTTGGCGTGCGGGTGATCGCGACCAAGCGGCTGCTCTTCGTGCTCGCCGCCTTCGGCATCGCCGTCGCCGGCGGCTTGTGGCTTGCAACCGCCACGACCTTCCAGCCGAAGACCTATTTCAGCGTCCAGTGGACCGCCTACATGATCTTCATGGTGCTCGTCGGCGGCATCGGCAAGTTCGAAGGCGCGCTCCTCGGCGCGATCCTGTTCTTCGTCATCGAAACCTTCTTCGGCAGCGCCGGCGTCTGGTATCTGATCGGTCTCGGCGCCACCGCCCTGATCTTCTCCCTCTACCTGCCGCGCGGGCTCTGGGGCGAAATCGAACGCCGTTTCGATTTCCAGCTTCTGCCCGTCGGCTATCGGCTGAAACTTCCCGGTCCGAACAAGATCAAATGGGAAGAATGAGCCGGCTTGCCTTCAGTTTCTCTTGTGAAAGGTGACATTCATGCTTTTTGGTAAAACGATCCTGGTAACCGGCGTGGCCTCCGGCATCGGTGCGCGCACGGCGGAACTGGCGGGCCAGATGGGCGCCGAGGTCATCGGCATCGACGTGCGCGAACCCGCCCATGGAAACGCCGCCTTCATCCGGGGCGATCTGTCCACGCCATCGGGCGTTGCCGAGATCGTCGCACAGCTGCCCTCGCGCCTCGATGCGCTCGCCAATGTCGCCGGCCTTTCCGGCAATACCGGCGTCGTCTCGACGCTCGCCGTCAATTTCTACGGCCTTCGCGCCCTGTCGGAAGCGGTGGCACCGCGCCTGCGCGAAGGCGGCGCCATCGTCAATGTCGCGTCGATCGCCGGCTATGGCTGGCGCGCCAATCTCGAGCGGGCGAAGTCGCTTACCTCAATCGAAGGCTTCCCCGACGTGGCGGCGGTCGCTGGCGAATATCGCCTCAAGAATGAGGAGGGCTATCCGCTTTCCAAAGAACTGCTCCTGCTCTGGACCATGCGCGCGGCGCACCAGCCGCTGTTCAAGGCGCGCGGCATCCGCGTCAATGCGGTGAGCCCCGGGCCGGTGGAAACGCCGATCCTCAAACAGTTTCGCGCCGTGCTCGGCGATGCGAGAGTCGACAGCGACATCACCCGCGTCGGCCGCGCCGGCACCGCCGCCGATATCGCGCCCGCCGTGCTCTTTCTCTGCTCGGATGGCGCGCGCTGGATCAACGGCACCAACCTTGCCGCCGACGGCGGCCTCGAAGCATCCATCAATGCCGAGGTTCTCGGCTTCTAATTCTGTTTCTGAGGAGATCCCCGATGAATATTTCCCTGCTCATAAACGGCGCGGACCGCGCGGCCTCCGGCGGCCGGACCTATAACCGCCTCGACCCCTTCACCGAGAAGCTCGCAAGCCGCGCCGCTGCCGCAAGCCTGGAAGATGTCGCCGCCGCCGTCGACGCCGCTTCCGCCGCCTTCGTCAGTTGGTCGAAGACAGGCCCCGGCCAGCGCCGCGCCATCCTGATGAAGGCTGCCGATATCATGGATTCCAAGGTGAGCGAGTTCACCCGGCTGATGATCGAGGAGACCGGCGCCACCGCGCCCTGGGCCGGCTTCAACGTCATGCTCGCCGCCAATATCCTGCGCGAGGCCGGCGCCATGGCGACGCAGATTTCAGGCGAGATCATTCCCTCCGACAAGCCGGGCACGCTCGCCATGGGCGTTCGCCAGGCCGCCGGCGTGTGCCTGGCGATCGCGCCCTGGAATGCGCCCGTCATTCTCGCCACCCGCGCCATCGCCATGCCGATCGCCTGCGGCAACACAGTCATCCTCAAGGCATCCGAGCAATGCCCCGGCACCCACCGGCTGATCGCCACGGCGCTGACCGAAGCAGGCCTTCCCGCCGGCGTCATCAATGTTCTCACCAACGCACCGGAGGATGCGCCTGAAATCGTCGCCGCGCTGATCGCCCATCCCGCCGTCAAGCGCGTCAATTTCACCGGCTCGACCAAGGTCGGCAAGATCATTGCGGAGACCTGCGGCAAATATCTCAAGCCTGCCCTCCTCGAACTCGGCGGCAAGGCGCCGCTCGTCATTCTCGACGACGCCGATATCGACGGCGCCGTCAATGCCGCCATTTTCGGCGCCTTCATGCATCAGGGCCAGATCTGCATGTCGACGGAGCGGATCATCGTCGACGAGACAATCGCCGATCAGTTCGTCGCCAAACTCGCCGCCCGCGCTAGCCAACTGCCGGCCGGCGACCCGCGCGGCCATGTCGTGCTCGGTTCGCTGATCAGCCTCGACGCCGCGAAGAAAATGGAAGAGCTGATCGCCGATGCGACGGCCAAGGGCGCAAAACTCGTGGCCGGCGGCAAGCGCTCGGGCACCGTGGTCGAGGCGACGCTGCTCGATCACGTCACACCTGACATGCGCGTTTATGCGGAAGAATCCTTCGGCCCGGTCAAGCCGATCATTCGCGTCTCCGGCGAGGAGGAAGCGATCCGTATCGCCAACGACACCGAATACGGCCTGTCGGCGGCCGTCTTCAGCCGCGACGTGCAACGGGCGATGGCGGTCGCGGCGCGGATCGAATCCGGCATCTGCCACATCAACGGTCCGACACTGCATGACGAGGCGCAGATGCCCTTCGGCGGCGTCAAAGGCAGCGGCTACGGCCGCTTCGGCGGCAAGGCGGCGATCACAGAATTCACCGACCTGCGCTGGATCACGGTGGAGGATTCCGCCCAGCACTATCCCTTCTGAGGGAAGCGCCACCGCGCCGCAACGGTTATTCCGTTGCGGCGCGGGCCCTCTCAGACCGAGAAGCGGGCCAGCGCCTCGGCAAGCTTCAGCCAGAGATCATGGGGCGGCGAAGGAATCGGCCGCGAATCCTCGTCGGAGGCCCTGACTTCGTAAGCGAGCTCGGTCGAGCCGGAGCCGGCCAGCATCCGGCGGAATTTCGTGGCCCTGTCCGTGAACCGATCCGAACCTCGTTCCCCCAACACCTTGCGGATCGTCACCAAAGCCAGATTGAAGTTCTTCTGCAGTTGCCCAAATGCGCCGCGATGTTTGTCCCGCATGCCTGCATGGAGATCCCCGTGAGCGAGAGCGGCCATCGCCGCGTTGAAATCGCAGAGGTTGTCGTCGATCGACGCAATCAGCTCATTGAGAACAGCTGCCGAGCGGCGAAGATCCGCATCCGCATAGTCGGCGCTCATGCGCGCCGTCAGATCACCGCTCATGACGGCAGGCACCAAGGCCGCGATTTCAGCGCAGAATCTGGCTTTCTGATCCGGATCTGCGACCAGATCCGAGGTCATATCCCGCCCTCGGCCATTCGTTGTCTCGACCATGCGCAATAGGCCCTAGAGCAAAGCACCGTTGCCGCGAGAGTCGCAGCAAAGCATGAGAGCAAAACCGCTATGAACCATATCGTATTTCCATATGCCTGCCGACCTATCGCGCCTGTGCCACATTCGAGCGAGCCGGATCGCACGGGTGGCGGAAACCGGCCTCATCCAAGGCGGTAACGTTTAAGGAAATCCTTCGCCGCTTCCGCAGCCGCCGGTTTTTCGCGCAGATCGGATAGTCCCTGCGTATTTTGATCGTAATCGAGCGGTGGATACGTGCGGAGATCCGCATTTCTCCCGCGCTGGTCGGTTGAAGCACGCGGCGCGGCAATATATTCCCCGGCCGGTAGAAACCCAGCGCCGCCGATGGCGGGCTTTGACAGCTTTCTTGAGGTCGAGAATAGATGAAAACGCCGCAGCGGAAATTCGTCGTCGAATTCAAGTCGGGACGGCGACAACCAAAGGCGCGGACGACCTCGATCTGGGGCGACACGGATTTCAAGGCCCTGGCCCGCGAAGTGCAGGACCAGTCACCGCATCCGTTCAACGCGGCCGAATCGGCCGCCGAAAGTCGCGACACCTTGCCCGAGCCGCTGAACCAACATCCTATCGGCCAGATCGATGCGAAGGCCGCGGGAGCGGCGCCACCAGAAACGGCGCAACAGCAGGCCGCCATCCCGATTGCCGAAGCCATCGTGCCGGCGCAGGAGGGCCAGCCGGCATTGCAGCCTGCGGCGGCGGCGAAGCGCGCGCCGCGTAAATATTCGAAGACCAAGCCGGCCGCCCCGGTCGCACTCGCTGTGATCGCCGAGGCGAACCCGCGTCCGCATTTTGAAGCGGAAGACGCTCCGGGTTCCAAACAGGATATCGCCTTCCTCGAAGCGGAAAACAAGCGCCTCAAAAGGCTGCGGGCCGAACAGCTCCACGCCGAAAATCTTCAGCTAAGGACGATGCTCGCCCGCTTCGAGAGCTAAGCGCGCCGG
This sequence comes from Rhizobium sp. J15, assembly GCF_002531825.1. GTDB lineage: Bacteria > Pseudomonadota > Alphaproteobacteria > Rhizobiales > Rhizobiaceae > Rhizobium. The sequence continues at coordinate 37,761 of NZ_NWSX01000010.1, forward strand.
CTACGCCGTCAGCCGAAGACTGTTCAAGATGCGCGGCGGCGTTCAGCTCTCAAGCCATTGGGCGAGAAGCTTGGCCGCCGCCCGCTTGCGGCCGACGCGAATATCGGCGGCGCCGGTGTCGAAATCCAGGCCGTTTTCCTCACGCAGCTTTCTCAGCCATGCCGGAAAGGCATGAAGGTTTCCGCGCCCGAGAACGGGAAAACCGAGCTCGTTCCGGTAGCTCTTCTTTTCGCTTTCCGAAAACTCCCCGCGTTCGGCCAGCCGCGCGGTCAGCTCCCATTCCCAGTCCGGGTTCGGCCGGATCTGCAACCGTGCGACATTCCTGGCAATCAACGGATGATCCGCTGTGCCGCGCAGCGGGATGGCGACATGAATTTCCCAGTCCTCGTCGTCCTCAAACGGCAGGCCCAGCCGCTGCGCCAGCGCGACGGTCTCCGTGGCGTTGCGGCGCGCAAGCTCGATCTCCCTGAGCTGCTGCGCCAGCGAGCGGAACCGCTCTTCGTCGGCCTCGATATCCGGCAGGACCGCTTCGACATAGCGGTGCAGTATCGCCAGCTGCTCGACGCGCCGCATGAGGACATATTCGCCCTCCAGCATATCCGCGAGCAGATGGGCGCGGGTCGCCTTGTTGAGCAGGCAGATGAACACCATGCCCCAGAAGCGGAGATTGGTGACGTTGTAGCTATCTTCGCCGTAGCGCCTGTCGTGGCGGTAGCCGAGATGCCTGAAAACCTCGAGGATACGTGCCGCCTCGTCGGCAAATGGAGCAAACTTCGCCTTCTTGTCGCGCTGGGCGGGCAGCGTCGTGTAAACGCCGACCTGCGTGATGAGTTTGAGCCGCGCCTTCAGCGCCTTGGCCGACACCGTCTCGCCGCTCGGCAGCGCACCCGTATCGTCGAAACCGAAGACGAACAGCAGCTTATGCCGCCGCGACATCTGGATAACACCGCCAAGATCGAGAAACGGCAGCATGCGCCTGTAGGCCTCGATCAAGAGCGGCATCTCCTTCTCGCCGACCAAAGGCAGACCGCCGGCGACGCGCATGAAATGGAAATAGAAATCGACCTGCTCACCCGCATCGAGCAACCCGGACGCTTTGGCCGCCAGCGGCCCGATCCGATGATGATTTGCCGGCCAGAACTTCCCCTGACGCCGCTCGGCAAAGGCCTGGTTCTCGTCAGCGATGAATGTGCGCAGGAGGTTTGCGTCGGCGGTTGTCATGATCAAGTACCTGAAATTTGTTCGTTCGTCATTCTGCGCCAACTTCGCGGACCGCCGCGACACTAGCTGTGGCGGAATTATAAAGGGTGAAGCAAGTCGCTTGAGCCGCAATCGTCATGGCCGCGAGCGCAGCTGCCGGGCGGAGATTGTCGACGGTGATCGGCCCGCCAAGGGCCGGATGAAGTTTGGGCGCGTAGATTTGCCCCACGTTCAGTTCGCCATGCGCGAGCAGCAGCCGCTTGAACATCGGCTTTCCCCGCTCGTCCGGCGTGTCGTATGACTCTGCATCTACACTGCCGATCACGATGCCCAACGTGATTTTGGGATCCATATCGGGCTCAGGTGAAAACAGTTCAGGGCAATGCACCCTTCCATAAAGCATGTTGATTTCAACAACTTTATAGTCCTCGTTCCAGGCAACCAATTCCCCGAAAGCCGAGAAACCGAGCGCGTGCGTTCGTTCCGGCTTCAGATCGCGATCACCATCGAGAACCAGTGCCAGCACGGATTTATATTCATCCGGATTGCAGAACTGGAAATAGCCCTCGAGCCACTTTCCAGCGGAATGAAGGCTCATGAAGTCAAGAAAACTATCCGGAATGTGGCTACGGAAAGAATCCAGGGTGGCGAACGGCAACCGAAATCCGTCCTGCGGCTCACCAAATTTCCTCAAAGCATTTTGATAGGTGATGAAAAGGTCGGCCATCGCTTCTACCCCCTCAGTTATCTCGGCGATCCAATCTCGCGCACGCGTTCGAGCCGCCCGTAAGGATTATTTGGATCGTTTGTATCGAGGATGTAACGTTCCATCCCTATACGGACAAATTGGTTCAGCATCAGAAGATGCTCGATGATCGGCGTTTTCACGATTGTTTCAGGAGTTCCTTGTCCGCCGAGGGCAAATGCGGGCGAATAGCCGTAGATTTCTCCGGGCTTCAGGGGTCCGAGAGCAGTCAATGCCCATTCGAAATCGTTCAGGTCCTGTTCGGCAAAGTACGTCCGTTCCTCTTTTGCAAGACTGATCGAGTTGGCGACATAGCAATCATCCGTCCAACGTTCACCGGTATCGGGTCGCTGTTCACCCTGTTGAGAGCTGAACACCGGATTGTAGGCGGCGATATCAAGCGTGATGATCTTTGTGTCATTACGCCAGCCATACAGTTTTCCAAAAGCATCGTATTTGAAGATAACGAAATCGGCTGGTGCGTATTCCGGGTCATTCTGGAAGACGTCCTTGAGTAGCCCATCGAAAGCCCGCGGGTCCGAGACCCAGAAATATCCATCCTGGAAAGAGCACCACCCGACCTCGGCCCAGAACTCCAGAAGTCCGCCGGGCACACGTCCGCGATAGGCTTCGATGACATCGTGGGGCATTGGCGTGACGTCAGAGGGCTGGCCTGCTTTCGATAGGATCTCGGCAAAGTCCTGTTGCATCCTCGTCCTCATGCGGTTGCCCTGTCGTCCAGGGGCTTGGATAATCTGGTTCACCGACGTAATTATCGCGTGGGATGCTCATGCCCGTCCCTCACTCGGGCGAGCATGAAGTGCCGCTTCGACTTGAACCTGCGTCGACGTCAGCGATGTTTCACGTGCTCCGGAAGGGGAACGCACGTCTGCGATGCTGCAGCAACCGCAAGTCGGCACAAACTACCGGACGGCACCCGCGGGGATCGTTTGAGATACAATTTGTTGCTGTCCTCCGACTTCAACTGCGAATGAATAATAAATCTCATCGGGCACGCGCGAGACGGCCTCGGAAATTTTCAGCTTCTGGTAATGATCAGCCGTATTTCGTGCCGCATTCCTGTCTCGGAAATAGATCTCGTTCTGCGAAAGCTCACCCAGGCTCCGACGGAGCTGCGGTGTGAGGGCTTTACCGCTGCCGTCATAAATCGCCTTGTGCGAATCTGCGCTCGTTGCCCCCAGCAATATGTTCCAGACGTCCTCCGGCGTAGACCTTGCCTCCAGAAACAGCTCGACCGCGTTGTGGGGCATGTCCACACCGGCCGCGCGATAGATCTCCTCCAGATCATAGGGCGGGGGATCGGTGCGGCTTCTGCTCGTCAAATCCATCAGCAGCGCGACATCGAGCGAGAAAGTGAAATGTCGTCCTGCTCTATGCCAAAGATTGACGGTTCCGAGGCTCGAATATCCGAAGGCGGAAAGTTCATCAGCATTCAATTCCGGCACATTGGCGAGCATCTGGGGGAAGAAGCCATCAAAAAGTGCAGGCGTGCACAGCCAATAATTCCTGTTTGCATAGTACCCCACGCCATGTTGCACCCAGAACTCTATCAGGTCCTCTGGAACGCGCCCGACGGCACTGTCCGCTTCGACCTCGGAAATTCTTCGTGCCTCGCGCGGCTTGCCTCGTGCCTCAAGAAACTCCACTGCGGTAATTCGCATCTCAAACCGTGATCGGAAAATGAACCAATACTCTCTGCCTCGTCGGAATCTACCAGCCGCGACCTCATCGGCTCTGTGGCCCGATCGTTCGGCGCGGCGTCACTGTACCAAAACCGCCTTCTCCTTCAGCGGGCGGTGCATAGTCGTAATAGGTTGGCGGTTCCATTGAAGCCAAAAAGACCAGATGCTCGACCAATGGCATCTTCTGAAGATTCTTCAGAATATTGCGGCCGCCCAGATTAAGCGCAGGCGCAAAGCCGTAAATTTCTCCCCATGTGAGAGGCCCCAGAGTTTCCAAAGCTCGAGGCATCATGTTTTTCCGGTTTTCATCCTCCCATGGTGGCGTGGCCGATGAGAAACGCCCTGAAAAACACAGCCCCAGCATAACTTCGTCGGTCCATTCACGCTGGTTTTCCTCATCATACTCGCGAGGATCAACACTAACCTTGTTCATCAGGAGGTGCAGCCTGATCATGGCGTCGCCATACCAGATATCGATTTCCCCAAAGGCGGTGTAGCCGAAGGCATACATCTTTTCGGGATCGAGCTCCGGATCGCCGCGAAAGACATAGTCCAGCACCGGCTTGGGCAAGGATGGATCGCAAAGCCAATACTGACCGTTGGACCAGCTGCACCAGCCATGATCTGCCCAGAAACGGAGAAGAAAATCCGGCAACTTGCCGCGGTAGGCCTCTATCTCAGCTCCGCTCGGGCGGGTGATGTTGTCGATCTTGTAAGCCGAGAGGAACTCGTCGAACCACTTGATCTCGAAGATATTGTAGTTTGATTTTTCAGCCACGTCCTACGTTTTCGGAAAGCACCTTGTGTGGAAATGAGTGCCTTCGCCCTATTGCTTGGCAGGCAAGCCTTTGAACTCACGTTGCAAAAGTGACGGTGGGATCCGATACCAGTTCCAGAATTGCCCGTCCCATCTGCTCACTCCATGCTTTCGGTCAAAATAGATCAGCGTGTTGTCGAAAGCTTGGATTTTTAGGGGGGCGGGAACGTTACGGTTTATGGCTGCCGAATTTAGTTTTGGTTTCACGATGCTGAGCTTGTGACCATCAAACCGCCGAAGACCATCGTCTGTCGCTATCAACAGCTCGGAACGATACCATGCGGCGTCGAATAACGTTTCCGTATCCCCGCGAAACCCCACTTTCTCAAATCCCCCTTCTATGGTTCCCTTCAGTATCAAACCTGCCACGCCCAAAAGCCAGATGCGTTGCTCCGGATCGCGATATAGCCCCTTGATCACGCAATCTTCAGGGACTGACAATCGTGAGAGCTCACCATCCAGATAACGGTAAGCCCGTTGCACGCGTGGCTTCGTACTGCGCTCCGACCGTTGCTCCTTCATCATCTTTAAGAACTGCTCCGGGCTGACATTTTCCCAGCTCTTGGGATCAAGTTGCGTAGCGTTCGGCGCAGAATAAGGTCTTTGAAAACTTTCGATGACGAGCGAACCGTTCAAGGCAAGCGCCTTTCCGAAATGTTCGGCCTCATAACCGTCCTCCCGGAATCGATCCGCGGAAAGCCGTTGCCACGCTCCTAGACTCTCTCTGCGATAGAGTTGGCGGCTATCCCCGACGACATATTGATTATGTCCATCGATAACCAACGCGTGGACTGCCCCAAAACCCTCGGCGTCGTCACTGAGAACTCCCGCTCCGGGAATCTTCGATCGCTCCACCTGTTCGTCTTTCAGGACATAGACGTCGCCCTCGTTGCTGAGCGCTACAGGTATCGAGCCATCCAGAGCTTCGACTTCCATATAGCCGATATCGACGATCTCACGCTCGACATCCGTTCTGCTCCACGGCTGAGAAAACCTTCCATCATAGGAAATGATCGCAGTAAATGGATCGTCATATTCCAGCTCACCAACACATATTGTGAAGCGGTCCGCGTCAAATGCCGCGGCGGCTTGAATTGTCGCCTTCCAGTCACTGCCTATCATCAATAATGTCCCCTTCTAAGAACAGTTTCGGCATCGCCGGACGGAAGTGGTCGTTCTTTCGTTCGCCCAGGAGCTGCAAATCCTGTTTTTGATGCCACCTGGCCTGTTGCCATGGCGGCAGCTAATGCTTTGCATTCTTCGGGCAAATCCGGGATGTCTTCAATAACCTTGATACTTTCAGCCAATATTGCTCCCATAGGCGCGGTGCCCGATACGGGGCTTGCGAGGTCCAACAACCGTTGCCGGAGCACGCCGTGCAATCCTTCGCTATCGCTCCCATGCTGCCGGCTTAGCAGACAAATCGACATCCCTTGGTTAAGTGTCGGCGCGTTCGGGATACGATTCTCTGTTGAATTATATTCGGATTTAGCAGGTCGCCGCCCCAGCCGATAAGCCATGTCAGGAACAATATGGTGAGCATTGCCCCGGCATATCGGCTCGATCTCCTCATAGGAACCAACGATGCATCGGCGTTGGGAGCCTTCCTCGTCAATGCGCGCACCCTCTGTCTGTGGTAATGGTTGGGGTTGCTGCCTTTCCTCTACTTGCTGCTGCCTCCGGCGGCGGGCATTCTCTGCCCGCTCTGATTGGAACCACTTCTGAATATCATCAACGTCGACGCCCTGCTCCTGGAGTTCCCGTGATTTCCGGAAGAGCACACGTTCGAAATCATCTTGCGGCATCTCATCGTACCACGGCATTGCCGTCGAGGTTGGCCACATGCCCTCGATAAACGCTCCGATACCAGTCATTGCCCTACCAAATCGGCCGAGCCTCCCGACCCATTTGCCAACTTTGATCGATGGCCGGGGCGGAGGCCTATTCCACTGGGGAACATTCGGCCGGATGACCTGCCCCGGGGGTCGCGGCACCGGGGCAGGTCGTACCGGCACAGGGACCGTTTGAGGCACCGTTGCCGGTGCCGCCTGAGCATATTGCGCACCCATGATCAGCGGCTCGGGCGAGGCATCGCTTATCACACGGCCTTCGTCTGAACTGGCACCATTCGAGCGCAGCGATCCCCGAACCGGATCATCGTCTTCCGGCGGAGCGTATGTCTGTGTCCCGCGCACGAAGATCGCTTCACCCTGTGTATTCCGATTGTTCATCCAAAAGCGGTCGAGATGACGGATAACGTGTGAGCCTTCGGCGCGTACCTGCTCGGCATGACCAATCGGCTCGCAAATATTCTCAACGGTGCCGGATTTGAAACCCTTTTTTGTTCCCGGGGCGTCACCGTGGACGTGGGTCGTGCAGGAGCGCATGACCATCGCCTTCTTGCCGGTGAAGCGGACGGATGGCGTATAATCTTTGTCGTGCCCGCAATAGTCGACGATCGGGTACGGGATGGGGACGGCGGACGAGCCTACCGGAGTCAGGCAGACATCCGGCGACAGCGAAACGACCCGCGCCTCGTCCAAGTCGCGCAATCCCTCTCGCGGTTGTTTCGTCGTCCAGGGGCTTGGATAATCGGGCTCGCCGACATAGTTGTCGCGCGGGATGCTCATGCCGCTACCCCGCCAGGAGCATCGGCCTCGACGTTGAGCCGTACCCGCGTCAGCGTCAGCTCGGTTCCGAGAGCCTCCGCAAGCGAAAAGCGGGCTCGCCAGGTCAGCATCACTCGCTCGTCGTCTCGCCAGTCGAAATGCACGCCGTCGAGCGACAGCACGTGCCATTCGTCGCGATCACGGCGGACACATCGTACCCCCAGCGTTATTCCCGGCAGCCGTCCTGCGGCGCGCGCAAAGCGCGGGTGCAGATCATCCAACTGATAATCCTCGTCACCGGCCAGATGCGGAACGGCAACGAGATCCGGGTGAGCGCTTTGCCAAAAACGCGGATCGAAATCCTTCGGCAGAAGGGGATGACGCTCGTTGAGCCAGACATCGTCATAGGTGCCGGCATGTTGCTGGCGGGACCGCCACCATGGGGACACGAGACCCAACCCCTGCGGCTCGACCGACTCCCGCCAGTTCAGCTTTTCGCCAGGCAAGGTTATTTGCGGCGCGGCGACAGGCGCGTGATCTGGAGGCATATCGAGATTGACGATGCCGCAACCGAGGGGATTGCGGGCTTCGACATCGGCCGGCGTTTCGGTCTCCGGTTCGCCGGTGCCGGGAATTCGACCGCCATAGGCCTTGCTCCAGCACATCGGCACCTGGGATACCGGCTCGGCTTCACTCAGTTGCCAGTCCGCCAGCACGCGCTTTGCTTCCGTTGCCGAAAAGCCGGCCCATTTTCCCTTGATAACAGGGCGCCAAAAACGCGTGCCATGGACCTCAAGCTTTTTGGACAACTTTCCGACGCGCAGGCCGACCTGCCATGAAAGCGCCGGTGCGTCGTCCGGCGCATAAGCATTGCCGAGGAAGGTGATGTCGGTCCCGGTCTTCTCTGGCGTGAGATCGGTTTGGCGCAACAGAGGGCCGGCATGGGGATCGCCGTCATAGGCGTCCTCCCATTGGAAATCTTCCTGTTTCGCAGCGATAGCGAGAGCCTCGCCCTGACGATGAACAAACGTTCCACGAACCGACACGACGCAATCCAGATCTCCGTTCGCATCGAACTGCCGGAAAGCCATGGCTGGGAAAGGAAGCCGATTGACCAGTTCCAAGCGGATGTCCTCCTCAGTTCAGGTCGATCGGCTTGCCGCGCATCTGGTAGTGTTCGGTCGCAACGAAGTTGAAGGTCTTGCCGAGGATGATCACTTCGCCATTGGCTTTCATGATGAATTTGGAATCGCCGCATTCGATGACGAATTCCTCGCCGACCGCGATCTTCTTGAACTTGCCGACGCTCTCCAGCGAGGTCTGGCCGACATTGGTGACCTTGCTCATGCCGATCTGCTCGGCCCGCGCTATGCCGATCGTGTCGGATTTGAAGGCGCCGACGATCGTGTTCATGATGCCTGGCATCGGGAAAAGGCCCGAAGCCGCATCGCCGACGCCCGTGCCGGAGCCGGCGAGCGCCGTGCCCGCATCTGCTCTTGGCGACGGTCCTGACACCACGCCCTCGCGGCTGCCCAGTCCGCCGGCGCCGAGAAAGCCGAGCGCCGAAGACGCAACGGTGCCGGCGAAGGCCGCAAGTCCGGCCCCGCCGCCGCCTGCAATTTGCCCGGCCTGCGCCAGGAGCCCCGCAGTATGTCCGGAGAGCCCGCTGACCGCCCCCATCAACGCCATCGCCATCGGCCCCGTCCCGCCGACGACCGTGTTCACCGAACCGCCGATCTCGTGCTTCTGATTGCCGCTCACTTCCACCGCGCGGTTGCCGCCGATGGCCGAGACCTCGTGGCGGTCGACGCGTTTGGTGCGGTCGTTCAGCACGCGCGTCGTCTGGTCCTTCTGAGCGTGGAAGAACATGTTCTCCTGGCCGGCCTCGTCCTCGAAGGTCATTTCGTTGAAGCCGGTGCCCTTGTGCGTGTTGGAGCGCATGACCATGCGGGTCTTGTTGGCCGGCAGATCGTATGGAACCGTGTTGGAGGGATTGGGCACCACGCCTGTCACCAGCGGCCGGTCGGGATCGCCGTCGACGAAGGCGACCATCACCTCCATGCCGATGCGCGGAATGACCTGTGCGCCCCAGGTGCCGCCGCCCCAGACCTGGCTGACGCGCACCCAGCAGGTGTCGGAACCGTCCTTCTTGGCCTTGCGGTCCCAGGGGAACCACAGCTTGATGCGGCCGTACTGGTCGGGGTGGATCTCCTCGCCGGCGGGACCGGCGACGATCGCCACCTGCGTGCCTTCGATGCGCGGCCGCTTCGTCTCACGATGCGGCGTCATCGGCACCCGCGACGGCACCGCCTCGAAGGTGTTGGTATATTCCGGCTCGTTGCTGTTGGTCTCGTAGGAGCGGTCGACGACGGTATGGGTCGCCTTCACCACCACATGCTCGTCATACACGTGATCGGGATGGGCGACTTCATAAGGCGTGAAGCGGCGCCCTGCCTCCAGTATGCGGGATGTGGAATCGCCGAAGACCCGGTCGTGATCGGCTTCGGAGGCCTGCATCCTGAGTTTTTCGGCCCGCTCCGCCTCGGCGACGGAGGAAATGCGCGCCGGATATTCGTAGAGTTCGCGCTTGGTCGCTTCCGGCATCTGCACGAGCGACGGCGTCATGGTGCCGGGCACCATGCGCGGGGTTTCGAAATTCCAGTCGGCGCCGGCGCGCTGCCCCGGCACATAGGAATAGCGCCGGCTCCACTCGGTGATGTGGTTGCGATCGGCGGAACCCTGCGCCAGGCGGACCCGCGCCTCGCCCTGCGCCGAGGGCGACGGGCCGAGCCAGGATTGGGCGCTGTCGGCCACATGCAGCTTGTGTTTGCCGTCCTCGTGCGAGAACCAGTAAAACAGGCCGTCTTCCTCGAAGCGGCGGGTGAGATAGGCAAGGTCCGTCTCGTTCCACTGCACCGAATAATGCTGCGGCGGCGGTGGCGTGATTACGCCCGACGTATCGGGCGCCGGAATGCCGTGCTCGGAAAACAGCGTCTCGACGATGTCGACGGAGGTCTTGTCCATCCAGATGCGGCAGTCGGAACGGCGCGACAAGAGCCACATTTGCGGCCTCAGCACCATGGAATAGGAGCGCAGGCCGCGGGTGATCGGCGGCCCCTCGTTGAGCTCGGTCACCAGGCCGTTGAACGGCCGGCGCACGCCGCCTTCGCCATCGCCCTGCTGCACCTCCACGGAGACGTCCATCAGCCGGCCGATCAGTTCCTCCGGTTTGACGGACGGCTTCTTGGCGCGCGCCGAAACCTTGATTTCGAAGAGCGAAGAAATGCCTTCTTCGATCGTCACCCGCTCCGGCAGAATCTGGTCCTCGCCGAGCGGCGAGACGATCTTCAGAATACGGTTCGCCTGGATGAAATCGGCGGCGAGGGATTGCAAATCGTCCATAACGTCACGTTCCGTCTTGGAAAGCCGAATTACTGCTGTTGCGGCCGGGGATGGGTCTTCAGATAATCCGCCAGCGCCTGGAAATATTGCCCCAGCATCTCGCCATTGGCCTGGTCGGACACCCGCCTGTAACTTTCGACGAGCGCGTCGCGCTTGGCCTTTCCGCCCGGGCTCTCATAGAAATCCGTCAGCACCGACAGGTCTTCCGGCGGCAGGGTGGCCAGCACGAAGGTCAGCCGCGCCTTTTCGTCCGCCCGCGCCATGTCCTTGGGAAGCGGCTTTTCGTTTTCGCTTCTCGCACGCAGCGACGCGATCACGCCCTTCATCTCGGATTGCAGCTTGTCCTGCGGAACCGACGTCAGTTTTGCGGCATCGGCGCTGGAAAGGGCCTCCAGCGACAGATACATGGCCTGCGAGGTGACCGCGCTTTCCACGGCAAGATCCGGGCCAGCCATCAGATCGGCAAGCGCTTTGATAGCGGGGCCTTTGTCGGGGTCGGCAAGGCGTGTTTCGATCTCCTTCGCGGCTGCCTGATCCTGCGCCTGATACATGCGCGCGACCTTTGCCTGCCCCTCTTGCCATGCCGCGGCCGCTTTGGCGAAAGCCTTGGGATCTGCGGCATCGTCGCCAGCCGCAGCGACGGCTTTCGAAATTTCGGCAAACATGCCGTCGGTGTCGAAGGAAGACCGCGCAGCGGTCTCGAGCAGCGGCTGCGCATCGGATGTGGGAACGCTCCGGTCGGCGGCCGCCTTGGCGACGCTTTCGACGGCGCCCGGCGTGGCGGAAAGGCGCGAGGACACCGCTTCGATCTCAAGCAGGGAGTGATCGGTGGAACCGGATGCGCCGACCATGGCGGCAGCGCTCGCGACCATGACACCCGCGAAAGCGGCCACAACCAGCGGCCAGCGCATGCGCCCCATCAATCCCTGCTTGAGAACACCGGTCAACAGCATCGGCACCGCCTTAGATCATCCTGACATCGGTGAGCTGCTTCGGCCGCGCATCGGCGGAAAGCCGGTTGATGATCTGCTCCGCCTTCACCATCTGGGCGCTGCTTGTGGGGTCCATGAACAGCTTTTCGGCAAAATTCTGCTCCGGATAGAAGGAAGAATTGCCGGTGAGACGGCTGAGCGTGTTGATGCGTTCGCGCACGACCGATCCGATATTGTCGTATTCCACACGCTGACCGGGATCGTAGGGCTGGAAGGGCCGGCCCGTCAGGCGCGGCGAAATGGATTTCGGATAATCGGCCGCCGAAGGCAGCTGCGGGATGGCCTTCTTGCTGTATTCGACGTCGCGGCCGATGCCGCCAACGGTGCCGCCGGTGGAAGGCGCATAGGTCACGAGCTTGTCGGAATCCAGAACCGCGCTCATGTAGAACAGCAGCTCCATCTTCTGGGAGAGGCGGTTTTCGTCCACGCGCCTGCTTTCGGGCGGATTGCAGAACGGCGTCTGGCCGACCAGATCGGCAAGCCTGGATTTGCCAGCTTCGCTGATCGTGTTGTCATGCTGCACGCCCCTGATGAATTCATGCACGCAGACGTGGTTGATGGCGATGAAATCGTCGATCCGCGTCTTGAAATTCAGGGCAGTCGGCGCGGAGGCGACCGGCGCGCTGCTCGTCAGTTTTTCCGCTGCGCTGGTCACCTGCTTGTTGGCGAGCTTCTTGGCTTCGTCGAGGACGCCGCCGAGCGCAAACATCACCACCTTGCTGTTGGCGGCGGCGTGCATGACGTTGAAGGTGCGGTTGAGGTTGTTGTTGCAGATCACGCTCAGCGCGGCGCGGCCGGCCAGCACGCGCACCGAGGTCGTCGCGAAGGCCGCCATCATGATGCTGCCCGTCAGGATCGAAGCGGAAAACACGAAGAGCTCGGCCAGCATCCGGTCGCGGGCTTCCTGGGCCTTTGTGGTTTTCTGAAAATTGTCGATGGCGAGATCGTAGGCCCTGACATAGGGGCTGGAAACGTTCGTCTCCCATTGGGACTTGTACTTGGGCAGTTCTACCAGAATATCGTTCAAACGCTCAGTTGCAGCCGACACGATCATCTCCATTGTCAAAGCGCGAGGATGTCTCTCAACTCATCTGCGGAAACAGCATGTTTCAGCGCCTTCCCCGAGGGCGGGGAAGGCAGCCGGAAACATGGAGTTGCAGTGCCGGCGGCAAGGCCGGCACTGCCGATGGCGAGAGGCTTTAAGCGGCCTTGGTGGTGGCGAGATCGTAGGAGGCGATCATCGGCGACTGCGGCGAGTGCTTGTCGTCGTAAGGCGTGTACTTCACTTCCATCTTGGTGAAGTTCAGCTTGATCGTCTCGACCGGGCGGTCACCGTTGGAATCGATCGAGTAGCTGGCAATCAGCGTGTTCTCGAGCGAATATTCGATATAGGTGTCGCCGGGATTGCCCGTGGTGACGAGATGGATGACGGAGCGCTTGCCGGTGCGGCCCGAGCAGGCCTCCTGGAAGAGCTTGGTCGACGAGGAGTCGCTGACCTTGGTGAGGATCACTTCCGAAACGGTCGGCTCGGAAGCTTCGCGGTTCGCGGCCGAACCAGCGGAGGTGTTCATGTTGCGGGAAACGTTCCAGTGAATGGCTTCGATGTCCATCCACTTGCGATGCTGCTCGTGAGTCGCATCACCCTGGATACCGTCGATTTGAAGATAAATCGGCATTCTGTCAGCTCTCCTGTTGGCGGTTGAGTGCCTAGTTGCGTCTAAGGCGTAGTTGCCTTTCTTTTCGCTGCTCCCCGGGTGCGTTTGCGGCCCGGGGTTACTTCATCCGACAACCGGCTTTCCCCCGGCGTGCCGAATTCCTGTGGGGCGGCCTCTTCGGCATCGAGGCCGAATTGATGGCCGTCGTAACCGATGGTGATCCCCGTAATCTTCTTCTGCTGCGCGACCGCATCGAGGAAAAACGTCGAAAGAACGGGCAGCAGGTCGCGCGCGATCATCACCTCGATGGCGCGGGCGCCCATCTCGCTGGTGCGGGCGCGGGAAATCAGCGCCTCGCGCGCCTGCGGCGAGAGCGAAAGCGTCGTCCCGTAGGTCGTCCCGACCCGCTCGCGGATGCGGCCGATCTGGATGTCGACGATGCCGGACAGCGTCTCGGACCCAAGCGGCATGAAGGGCAGCACGGTGGTACGGCCGAGGAAGGCTGGCTTGAAATGCTTCTGCAGTTCCGGCAGCAGCATCGCTTCCAGCGCTTCCGCCTCCGGCATCGTTTCGGGATCGGCCGAAAGTGCGGCGATCATCTCCGAGCCGGTATTGGCGGTCATGACGATAGTGGTGTTCTTGAAATCGATGTCGCGGCCTTCGCCGTCGCGCAGCGTTCCCTTGTCGAACACCTGGTAGAAGATTTCCTGAACGCCGGGATGCGCCTTGTCGATCTCGTCGAGCAGCAGCACGCCATAGGGCCGGCGCCTGACCGCTTCCGTCAGCACGCCGCCTTCGCCATAGCCGACATAACCGGGCGGCGAGCCGAGGAGCATGGAAATCTTATGCTCCTCCTTGAACTCTGACATGTTGATGGTGGTGAGATAACGGCTGCCGCCATAGAGCATGTCGGCGAGCGACAGCGCGGTTTCGGTCTTGCCGGTGCCGGACATGCCGACGAGCAGGAAGACGGCCGGCGGGCGGCGGGGATCGGAGAGCCCGGCGCGTGCCGCGCGCATGGCCGAGGCGATCCGCTCGATCGCCGCATCCTGTCCCAGTACCCTTTCCTTCAGGCGGGCATCGAGCGTCTTGACGGTCTCGATCTGGTCGGCGAGCAGCTTGCCGAGCGGAATTCCGGTCCAGCGGGCGACCACGGCGGCGACGACTTCCTTGTCGACGACGCGCGGCAGCAGCGGTGTGCGGTCCGTCACCGCCGCCAGGCTGCGTTCGGTCGCGGCAAGGGCTGCCCGCGCGCTCTCCGCCGTCATGGCCTGGGGCGGGAATGGCGCGACATTCGTGCCATCGCCGGCATTGTCGGCCGGCGCCAGCGGAGTGACGGCATCGTCGGGAGAGAAGAATTCTTCCAGCCGGTCGGCCTCGCGGACGAGCCGGTTCTCCTCGTCGAATTTCGACCGGAGCGCCTCGATTTCCGCGAGAATTTCCTGCTGTTTGACGGCGATGTCTTCAAGCCGGGCGAGCTTTTCCGGCGTCTCCGGTTCGCGCGCCAGCCAGCTTGATTCGGCTTCCAGAAGATCGCGCTCCTCGGAAAGCGATTTCAGCGCCTCCGGCATCGTCTGGCGCGCAAGCGCGACGGCCGCTGCGGACGTGTCGATAAGGCTGATCGCCTTGTCGGGCAGCTGCCGGTCCGGCAGATAGCGCGCCGAAAGCCGGACGGCGGCAACGATCGCCTCGTCACGGATGCGGACCTTGTGATGGGCCTTCAGGCTTTCGGCCACACCGCGCAGCATGCGGATCGCCGATTCCTCGTCGGGCTCGCGCACATGCACGGTCTGGAAGCGGCGGGTCAGGGCCGCGTCCTTCTCGATGAAGCGCTTGTATTCGCCCCAGGTCGTCGCCGCGATCGTGCGCAGCTCGCCGCGCGCCAAAGCGGGCTTCAGGATGTTGGCGGCATCGCCCTGGCCCGCCTGCCCACCGGCGCCGATCAGCCCGTGGGCCTCGTCGATGAACAGGATGATCGGCTGCGGCGAGGTCTTCACCGCGTCGACCACGCCATGCAGCCGCCGCTCGAATTCGCCTTTGACGCCGGCGCCGGCCTGCAGCAGGCTCAGATCCAGGAGCAGCAGTTTCACATCTTTTAGCCGATCCGGCACGTTGCCGGCGGCGATCTCCAGCGCCAGCGCTTCCGCCACCGCAGTCTTGCCGACGCCCGCCTCGCCGACGAGGATCGGGTTGTTCTGCCGCCGGCGCGTCAGAATGTCGATCAGCTGCCGCAGCTCGCGATCGCGCCCGATAACCGGATCGATACGGCCCCCGCGGGCATCCGCCGTCATGTCGTGGGTGTAGAGGCGCAGGAACTCGTTGTCCCCGGATGAGGTCGCCGGCACGGAAAGCTGTTCCGACGCGCTGGGCGCCGCCTTCTCCAGCAACCTCTCGAGCGCCGCCCTGTCGAGATTGCGCAGGGACGGGGCAATGCCGCGGATAACGGCGCGCAGCGCCGAATCGCTCGTCAGCGCGGCAAGCAGATCGGCAAGAAGCACGACATCGCGCCCGCATTGCAGCGATGCAACCAGCCAGGACTCCCGGCCGAGGGAAAGCAGGTTGGGCGAGAGCGCGAGTGCTGCGCCGGCTTCCCGGGGGACGTCGGCGATAGCGGCGTCGAGCTCGCCTCTCAGCGCTTCGGAAGAAACCGCGAGCTCTTCGAATACGGCGGAAAAGCCCGCAATATCAAGAAGGGAGCGAAGCCAGTGGGCGATGTCCACCATGGCGTGCTGATGACGCACGGCAAGCGAAGCCGCTGTCTCAAGACCGACACGTAGATTGGGCTCAAGCGTTCTTATGAGACGATTGAGATCGATATGAGACATCCGCAAGTCCTGTTTATACGTCGAAATTCGGCGCGCTCTCGTGATGCGAAGCAACAACTAGGGCGCTCATAAACCCTTGTCCAGAACAAAAACGACTCTATTTAAAAAAATGAGCATAAAGAAAGTCGTCATAAATCCGTCATCGTTCTGAAATGGTTGACAAGCCAATACAGGCCGCCCAAAATGCCAGCTCTCCGCAGTATGCTCTGATTTTTGAGGTATTTAACAGCGTGAACGTCCACGAAATTATAAATTCACTTGAACAAGATCGCCCGTGTGGAGAAAACGTGCGAAACAATACTATGCATCGCGAAATATACTACAGAATTAAGGACGCGAGAAACGCCGCTCGTACAGCCGAACGTAGTATTTCTCCGGGTGAAGTTATTACGCTTGCACCTGCCTGGCACGATGTTAGCAATCTTGGATTGCAAATCCTTTCTTCCCGGAGCAAGGACATCGAAGTATTGGCCTGGCTTGCCGAAGCCCAGTTGCGGCTGCGCGGCTTCTCAGGATTGCGTGACGTCTATGTTGCAACCGTGTCGCTTTTGGACAAGTATTTCGATGCCCTGCATTCGATCGGGGATGGCGACTTCGAGGAGCGGTTTGCGCCTTTCGCGGGCCTCAACGGCGTGGGCGGCGAGGGAACGCTGATCCAGGCTATTCGTTTGACATCGTTGATCCCGGACGGAAAGTTCGCTCAGTTTTCGCTGTGGGATTTCCAGCTTTCGCAGCGGCCGAACGAAATCGAGCGGCGCAAGGAATTGCAGCAGGCGGCGGCGGAAGCCGGTGTCGCTCAAATGTCAGCCTATCTCGGCGTACTCACCGAGTGCATCGCCGCTTTCGACCGCATGGTCGAAATACTTGACGAGCACTGCGGTGACCAGGCGCCGCCGAGTTCGAATACACGCAATGTTTTGCAAGAGGCCGCCGCTGCAATCCGCGTACTCGCCGGTATAGAAGACCCCGTCGCGGCGTCCGAAGCCCCTGCCGCGCATGGTTTCGAGCCCCCGCAGGCCGCCGCCGGCGGCGAGGCGGAGGCCATTCGGCCGCGGCCCGTCAGCGCCGAGGCGATTCGCTCGCGGGAAGAAGCCTTCGAGCTTCTGGCCGCCGTTGCCCGCTATTTCCGCCGCACCGAGCCCCATTCACCCATTTCCATGTCGATCGAGACGCTGGTGCGCCGCGGCCGCATGGATTTTTCCGAGCTTCTTGCCGAGCTTCTGCCCGAACAGCACGCACGCAATGCCGTGCTGACGGCAGCCGGCATACAGCCCGTATCCGACAGGGGAGGCTGACGGCGCGCGGCCGGCCGACCGGCAGCAATCTGCAGCATCCCTATTCGCAATCCGCCGATGAGACGAAGGAGAATCTCGATGGCAAGTGTGCATGAGAAACTGGAACGGGTTCGCAAGCCCAGGGTCCACATCAAATACGAAGTGGAAACCGAAGGCGCGATGGTGGTGAAGGAACTGCCCTTCGTCGTCGGCGTGCTCGGCGACTTTTCCGGCAATCCCACGCAGCCGCTGAAGCCTTTCGGCGAACGCAAGTTCGTGCAGGTCGATCGCGACAATTTCGACGACGTCATGCGCCGGATGACGCCGGGCCTGACGATCTCCGTCGAGAACACGCTCGAGAAAAACGGGACGGAGCTTCCGGTTTCGCTGAAATTCGAAAGCATGGCCGATTTCGAACCCGGCGCGATCGTCGATCAGGTGCCGGCGCTGAAGGCCCTGCTCAATGCGCGCAACCAGCTGCGCGACCTGATGAGCAAGGCGGACCGCTCCGAGGAACTCGAGCGGCTGCTCGAAGACATTCTGCAGAACAAGGCCGACCTCTCGCAGCTGATCGCCCAGCTTGGCGGCGGCAAGGCCGACGAGCCGAAGGACGTGGTGAACTGAGCGGCGGAGGCCGCGAGCGATCGTGGCCGCCCGTGGAATGCCTGAAGAGTCGTTGTCCGGCAGCGGCCCCTTGGAAGGGAAGCCTCATCCCTCAAGGACCGCCGCTTTCGCAAAAAGGATCGTATAGATGACCGCTGAAACGCAATTGCAGACAAGGGAAGAAGCAGGGTTCGCGCCTGATCAGGACCTGCTTTCGAAGGTCGTGGCCGCAACCCGCCAGACCGAGCCCGACCGTGCCCAGGACCTCCTGCGCACGCTGACCGACCAGGCCCTCAAGGGCACCGTTACCTATGATCGCAACCTGACGATCACCTTGAACAACGCCATCGCCGAGATCGACAAGGCGATATCAGGCCAGCTCGCCGCGATCATGCAGTCGCCCGAGTTCACCAAGCTCGAAGGCGCCTGGCGCGGCCTGCACTATCTCATCAAGAACACCGAGACGAGCGCCAATCTGAAGATCCGCGTGCTCAACGCATCCAAGCGGGATATCGCCAAGGATCTCGCCAAGGCCGTCGAGTTCGACCAGTCCCGTCTGTTCAAATCGGTCTATGAAGACGAGTTCGGCACGCCGGGCGGCGAGCCGATGGGCGCGCTGATCGGCGATTACGAATTCGACAATTCCTTCGACGACGTGCAGCTGCTCCAGGGCGTCTCGATGATCGCCGCCGCCGCCTTCGCGCCGTTCATCTCGGCCGCAAGCCCCCGCATGTTCGGCTTCGAGGATTTCCGCGAGCTGGCAAAACCGCGCGATCTCGAAAAGATCTTCGAGACGGTGGAGTATGCCAAGTGGCGCAGCCTGCGCGAGAGCGACGATTCGCGCTTCGTGACACTCGCCATGCCGCGCGTGCTCGCCCGCATGCCCTACGGCCCGAAGACCAGCCCGATCGAGGAATTCAACTTCGACGAGACCGGCGGCTCCAAGACCGGCGAACTGCCGCACGGCTCCTATTGCTGGATGAATGCGGCCTATGTGATGGGCACGCGCCTGACCGAAGCCTTTGCCAAGAACGGCTGGTGCACGGCCATTCGCGGCGCCGAGAACGGCGGCAAGGTCGAAGGCCTGCCGATGCACATCTTCTCCAGCGACGACGGCGATCTCGACCTGAAATGCCCGACGGAAGTCGGCATCACCGACCGCCGCGACGCCGAACTCGGCAAGCTCGGCTTCCTGCCGCTCTGCCACTACAAGAATACGGACTATGCCGTGTTCTTCGGCGCCCAGACGGCGCACAAGCCGAAGCTCTACGACCGCCCCGAGGCCAATGCCAATGCGGCCGTTTCGGCCCGCCTGCCCTACATGATGGCGACTTCGCGCTTTGCCCATTACCTCAAGGTCATGGGCCGCGATAAGATCGGCTCCTTCATGGAGGCGGAGGATTGCGAGGCCTGGCTCAACCGCTGGATCTCCAACTACGTCAACGCCAATGACGAGGCCGGCGAAGAATCGCGCGCCAAATATCCGCTGCGCGAGGCCAAGGTCACCGTGCAGGAAATACCCGGCAGGCCGGGCGCCTACAACGCCGTCGCCTGGATGCGTCCCTGGCTGCAGATGGAGGAATTGACCACCTCGCTGCGCATGGTCGCCCGCATTCCCTCGAAGAACTGATGAAACCGGGACCGGCGCGGCAATTCAGCTGCGCCGGTCCTTTCGAAACATTTCTCTCAGGTTGACGATGGGTTCCAGCACTGAATGGCGGCGCCGGGCGGATCAGCTGATCGCGCTGATCGACGAGGCGTTGAACAGGCAAGTCAATGCCATTCTCCACCATCCCGATTTCCAGGCGATGGAGGCGAGATGGCGCGGCCTTGCCATGCTCGTGCGCGAGGCAAGCCGCAGCGGCGAAGTGAAGGTCAAGCTGCTCGGCGTCAGCTGGCGCGAACTCGCGCGCAGCATGGAGCGCGCCAGCGATTTCGACCAGAGCCATCTGTTCGAGCTGATCTACAGCCGCGAATTCGGCATGCCGGGCGGCGAGCCCTTCGGTCTGCTGATCGGCGATTATCATCTTTCTCCCGCCGATCCCGCCGACGGCGATCCCGTCGGCACGCTGTCGCAGATCGGCATGGTGGCGGCCGCCGCCTTCTGCCCCTTCGTCGCGGGTGCCGCGCCGCTCGCGGTCGGCCTTGAGGATTTTCACGAGCTGAACCGGGTCAACGACTTTTCCTGGCTTGCCACCGAGACGGCCCGCATCCGCTGGAACAGCCTGCGCGCCAGCGAGGATTCGCGTTTCCTCGGTCTCGCCGCGCCGCGCATTCTGATGCGTTCGCCGTTGACGCCGCATTCACGCCATCGCAATGACGGCTTTCCCTTCCGCGAAAGTATTGCCGCCGACGGCAGTTCGCTGCTCTGGGGCAATGCCGCCTTCGCCTTCGCGACCGTCGTCATCCGGAATTTCATCAATTCCGGCTGGTTCGCCGATATTCGCGGCGTCACCCAGGATGCCGTCGACGGCGGCCTGCTGAGCGGGGCCGAATTGCCGCCCTACGACTTCGGCACCGAAAGCAACGGGCTTTCCGCCCAGGCGCCGGTCGAAATCCACCTGACCAGCAGCCAGGAACAGCAGCTCTGCGAGCTCGGCATCATTCCCGCCGCGACCACCTATCTCTCCTCCTCGGCGATCTTCAATTCCAACCAGTCGCTGCATGCGCCGCCGCATTATTCCAACGAGCATGCGCGCCAGAACGCGCGGCTCGCCGCCATGCTGCAATATGTGCTCTGCGCCTCGCGTTTCTCGCATTATCTCAAGGTCATTATGCGCGACGAGATCGGCCAGCTTTCCGATGCGATCTCGATCGAACGGAAACTCGCGGACTGGCTGACCGCCTATACGCTCGGCAACGACGATGCCGACATTGCGCTGCGCACCCGCTTTCCGCTGCGCTCGGCCGGCATCAGCGTCGCCGAAATTCCGGGCAAGCCCGGCAGCTTCTCCTGCACCGTCCGCCTGCAGCCGCATTTCCAGCTCGATGACGTTGCCACGAGCTTCCACCTGATCGCCGAGACCGCGACCACCGGCCAGATCCTGAGCCGCCCCGTTGCCATGCCCGAGAGGATGTCCGCATGACGCTTTCCGCCAACATCGCCCAGTCGCTCAGCGACAACGCCCTCGACGAGGCGCTCGAAGAGGTCAAGGCGCATCTGAAGACCAGCCCTTCGGATCAGGAGGCGCGGCACCTCTATATCGATCTTCTCGTCCTATCCGGCGAATACGAGCGCGCCGACAATCAGTGCAGCCTCGCCGCCACTCTCTCCCCCGACGCGACAATGGGCTTTGCCCTGCTGCGCAACGAGCTTCGGGCGATGGCGGCACGCGATGCCTGGTTTGCAAGTGGCGCCGTGCCGGAATTTCCGCAGGGACCGAGCGAACTCGACAAGCTGGCGCTGCGCCTCGGCATCGCCCACCGTGAAGGCAATGCGCGTGAGGCGAGGACAACGCTCGAAGCACTCGAAACCTTGAGAGGCGAACGCCCGCTGATCTGGAACGGCAAGGCGATCTCGGATTTCCGCGATCTCGATGACCGCATCCCGCACGCCCTAGAGGTCATCATGACCGGCGGCGGCTATCTCTGGATCGATTTCGCCAAGATCGCTGCGGTCTCGATCGAGCCGATCGCCCGGCCGCGCGATCTCGCCTTCCGCCGCGCCGAACTGTCGCTGATCGATGGCGCGGCCGCATCGGTGCTTCTGCCGGCGGTCTATCACGGCACCGGCAAGGATGCGACGCTCAGGCTCGGCCGCGAAACAGAGTGGATCGAGGAAGCCACGGGCATCACCGCCGGCCGCGGCCAGCGCTGCTTCCTCGCCGGCGACGACCTTGTCTCCTTCCATGACACCCAAAGTCTGGAAATCGTCCCGGCAAGCTCTGCCGGCAGGCAGGCCGCGCATGGCTGATCCGCTCGAACGCTACCGGCAGCGCGACCGCGTCCTCGCCCGCTCGATCCTCGACAGGCTGATCGACGAGGCCCCGGATCGCGCCGCCGATCCGCCGGTGAACTTCGTCGACCAGGTGCGCGAGATGCGCGAGGCGATCCGCCGCGATCTCGAAGCGCTGCTCAACACGCGCCGCTGCCCGACCACGCCGCCGGCCGTTCTTGCCGAACTGAAGGATGCGCTGGTGAGCTACGGCGTCGATGGCGTCGTCTCGGCCAACCTGATGACCGACGAGGCGAAGCTCAGGCTGGCGGCCGCGATCGAGCGGCGGATCGCGCTCTTCGAAACGCGGCTTTCCGATGTCAGGGTGACGATCCTGAAAAGCCGGACGATGACCGAGCGGGCGCTGCGCCTGCGCATCCAGGCGACCTTCCGCCTGCATGAAGGCATGCCGCCGATCAGCTTCGAGTCGACCATCGATCCTTCCACCCAGCGTTTCCTGGTGGAGGCCGCGCATGGCTGAGGGCTTCCTCCACCGCTACAACGAGGAGCTGCTGGCGCTGCGCCGCCGCGCCGCGCGCTTTGCCGACGCTTTCCCGAAGATCGCCGGCCGCCTGCGCATGACCGGCGACGTCGCCGACGATCCGCATGTGGAGCGCCTGATCCAGAGCTTCGCCTATTCGGCGGCGCGCGTTCGCCAGAAGCTCGACGACGAATTTCCTGAGCTGACCGACAGCCTGCTCGAAACCCTCTATCCGCATTATCTCGCGCCCCTGCCATCGATGAGCATCGTGAAGTTCTGCCCGGGCGATACGCTGGCCTCGGTGCAGACCGTGCCGCGCCACACCGAGATCCTGGCCGAGCCGGTGCGCGGCGAAGCCTGCCGCTTCCGCACCACGCAGGACGTGGAGATGGCGCCGATCGAAATTACAGGCGCCACCCTTGCCGGCCAGCCGATCAATGCGCCGCTTTCGGCCTATGCGGGCGTTGCCGGCTGCCTCAGGCTCTCCATCCGTTCCCTCGATGCCCGCAAGCCCTTCGGGAGCCTCGGCGTGAACCGGCTGCGCCTGCACATTCCCTCCCCCTGGCAGCAGGCGGTGGCGATCTACGAGCTGCTGGCCAACCACACGCTCGGCATCGCGCTCGCCCGCCATGCCGACGACCGCTCGCCGGTCTTCCTGCCGGCCCGGAATCTCAAGCCTGTCGGTTTCGAGCCCGAAGAGGCGATGCTGCCCTATCCGGCGCCGAGCTTCACCGGCTACCGGCTGCTGACGGAATTTTTCGCCCTGCCCAGAAAGTTTCTGTTTCTCGACATCGAAGGGCTCGATGCCTGGCAAGGCGAAACGCTGGAGCTGTTCATCTATCTCAAGGAGAGCGACGCCAAGTTGGAGCGGGCGGTGTCGGTCCGCGACTTCGCGCTCAACGCCACGCCCGTCGTCAATCTCTTCCGCCAGGTCTGCGAGCCGATCGCCATCGACGGCACCCGCACCGAATATCGCCTCATGCCCGATGCGCGGCGCCAGAAGACCCGTGAAATCTATTCGATCGACCGCGTGCTGCTGACCGGATCGCGCGGCCAGGAGGAATTCTGCCAGCCCTTCTTCGGCCGGTCACAGCGGGCGGGCACGAGCGCAACCTATTGGCAGGCCTATCGCCGCTTCGACGAGGACGACCGGACCAGCGACATGGACATCGCCTTCGTCGATAGGCAACGCCGCTCCGCCGGTCCCGTCGATGCGGTGGCGAGCGTCGATACGCTCTGCCTCAACCGCGACCTACCGGAGCAGCTTCCCTTCGGCGGCGGCCATCCTTTCCTGCAGCTTGCCTCCGGTCATGAGGCGGTGGCGGGCGTCGAGGCGCTGATCCCGCCGACGCCCTCGGTGCGGATGAACGATCAGGAAGGGCGGAACTGGCGGCTGATCTCGCATCTCGTCCTCAACCATCTATCGCTCTTCGACAATGGCGGCGCGGCGCTGAAGGATATCCTGTCGCTCTACGCTTTCCGCGACAGCCCCGAAACCAAGCAGTTCGTCGATGCGCTGGTGCGGATCAAGGCCGCCAATTCGACCGCCCGCCTCGGTAGCGGCGGCATGGTGCCCGGCACCGAAATCACGCTGGAATTCGATCCGGCCGCCATCGACCGGCCCTCGGCCTTCCTGTTCGGCAGCCTGCTCGACCGCTTCTTCAGCCTCTACACCTCGGTCAACAGCTTCACCCGACTCACCGTCGGCATGAAGGGGCAGTCGAGGCCGATCGCCCAATGGCCGGCGCGCGCCGCCGAACGCCCGCTTCTCTAAGGAAGGATCGCCAGCCAATCATGGACATGCAAGCCGCCAGCAAGCCAGATGCGCTGACCGACCTGCTCGAACGCGACCCCGGCCGCTTCGAGCCGGTGACGGCTTTCCGCGTCGCGCAGGCGTCGGTCGGCGAAGGACGGCTTGACGTCGCCTCTCATGTCGGCGTCTCGCCGGCGCCGCTTGCGGTCAGCGGATACAAGCGCAAGGCCGGCCGAGCCACCGTGCGCAGCGCACTTGCCGGCCTTGTCGGCGCGCTCGGCTCGATGCCTTCGGCCTATAACGAACTCATCATGCGCGAGGAGCGCAACCGGTCGCGGGCGCTGGCGGGCTTCTTCGATCTCTTCGGCGCGCGCATGGCCGAACTCTTCGCCGATGCCAGCGAGAAATACCGCATCGCCCGGCGGCTGCGCTGGGGCGGGGTTTCAGCGAGCAATGCCTTCGTCACCACGCTGCTTTCGCTCACCGGCTTCGGCACCAAGCGGCTCGTCGAAAAGAGCGGTGTCGAGGAAGAGCTGATCCTGCGTTTTTCCGGCTTCTTCGCCGCGCGCAACCGCAATGCCGTCAATCTGCGCGCCATGCTCACCGAATTCAGCGGCCTGCCTATTGAAATCGAATTGTTCCGCGGCCGCTGGCTCACCATTCCGGTGGAGGAGCGCAGCCGCATGGGCCAGCCGCGGGGCGTCCAGCTCGGCGTCAATGCGACGGCGGGGGCTGCCATCCACGATTTCAGCGGCGGCTTCCGCATCGTCATCGGCCCGCTCGGCTACGCCGATTATCTCTCGCTGGCGCCGGGCGGCCGCGCCATCACCGAACTCTTCGCCCTGACGCGGCTTTATGTCGGCGCGGCGCTCGAATTCGACATTCAGGTCATCCTGAAGAAGGAGGACGTTCCCTTCTGCCGGCTCGGACAGGCGGGCGATCCGCCGCGCCTCGGCTGGAACAGCTGGGCGCGGATCGCCCCAGCGGCACAGGACAGCGGCGATGCAGTGATCGTCGAGCGTCTGCCGGCCGAGATGCGGTGAGGGAGGCAAGGATGCGGCTCGAACTGAGAGAGATCACCAGCGACGTGGCCATGCCGGCCGGCCGATCGAAATGGTTCTTCGAACGTGGCCGACGCACGCTCGGCCGGGCGCCCGACTGCGACTGGCGGCTGCCGGAGGACCGGCGTTCGATTTCGAAGCTGCATTGCATCATCGAGCGCGACCGCGACGGCTTCCTGCTGCGCGACCAGAGCGCCAACGGCTCCCGGGTCGATGGCGTCACCGTGCATGAAGGCGAGATCGCCAGGCTCTCCGACCGGTCGCGGCTGGAGATGGGCGGACTTGCCTTCTCGGTCCACATCTCAGGCAGCGGCGACCAGGAAATCGAAGATCCCGACGCGGGTCTCGTGCTCAGCGATGAACCGCTGACCATTTCCGCGATCCTCGCCGACATCGCCCCGGGCGGGCGGACCGCGAGCGGCATTCTCGGCGAGCGCATCGCCGATGACTGGACCCTGCCCGACCAAAGCGGCAGGAAAGGCGCGGCCTCCTCCCGCAATGTCGAGATCGGCTGGAGCGG
This sequence comes from Rhizobium sp. J15, assembly GCF_002531825.1. Classification (GTDB taxonomy): domain Bacteria; phylum Pseudomonadota; class Alphaproteobacteria; order Rhizobiales; family Rhizobiaceae; genus Rhizobium. Next base: position 63,335 of record NZ_NWSX01000010.1, read on the forward strand.
CCCTCCGGAAACCCGCTCGGTCACTCAGCTTCTGCCGGAGGACTGGAATTCCGACGAGACGGAGTACGGTAGCCACCTCGAACATGGCGCCGCCACCCATGTCTCCGTGCCGATCGCGCAGCGCAGGCCTGCGGCGGTGGAGATCGTCAATGACAACGATCCGCAGCCCGAGGCCGAGGACTTTCCGAGCCTGACGATCGGCCGGCCGGAAACCTTTGCGGATCGTCTGGAGCCGCTGCTTGCCCGGCTCGAACAGGCAGTCGATGGTGCCTATGCCGTCTTCGACATGAACGCGCCGCCCTCCGGGCCGGAACCGGATTTCCTGGCCGGCCGGGAGGAGGCGCTCCTCACACGTATCGAGGCCGTGCTCGGCCAGCAGCTCACGCTCAATTCCGCGCTCGAGGCCCTTGTCCAGGCAGCCGGCCGGCTGGAACCGCGCATTGTCGAGGCGCAGGTCGAGACCGGCGTCTGGGGCCTGCCCTGGCGCCGCGACGGAAACTATTGGCAAGCCTACCGGGCAGAATTCGAAAAGGACGGCAAGAGCCGGTCGATCCAGGATGTTTTCCGCGACGCGATGTCCGATGCGGTGAGCAGCAGAGAGGCAGGGCCTCGTCCGCAAGACGGGCAGGAAGGAAAAGACGCGCATCATGAGGAATGAAAACCGGGTGGCCTGGAGCGAAGGCATGTTCCTTCGCGTGCAGCATTTCCAGCAGGCGGACCGCTGGACCGAGCGACTCGTGCGCACCGCCACGCACGGCCTAGCGCCCTATCCCTGGGGCATAACGGAGATCGGCATCGACCGCGGCGCGCTGGCGATCGGCCAGTTCGCGCTGTCGAACCTGCGCGGCGTATTGCCCGACGGCACGCCCTTCGAAGCCCCCGTCGATGCCGATCTGCCGCCGCCGCTCGATCTCGACGAGAACACCAAGAATTCGGTCGTCTATCTCGCACTTCCCGCCCGCCAGCCCGGCAAGGCTGACGTGGCGCTGAACGGCGGCGCGCAGCGCAACAGCGTCCGTCTCGTGGCCTCGCCCTATGAGGCGCCCGACGCCAATGTCGAGACCGACTTCATGGCGCCGATCGACGTCGGCCGCCTCAGCCTGCGTTATCTCAAGACCGGCGACGAGCTTGCCGGCTACGAGCTGATCGGCCTCGCCCGCATCATCGAGGTGCGCTCCGACAGGGCCGTCATTCTCGATCCCGACTACATCCTGCCAAGCCTCAACTGCACGGCCGCCGGCCGGCTGAACGAATTGATCACCGAGCTTCTCGGCATCGTGCGCCACCGTGCCGAAGCGATCGCCGAACGGATCGGCGATCCCACCATCCGCGGCACGGCGGAGGTCGGCGACTATCTGCTCCTGCAGATCCTCAACCGCGCCGATCCGATGCTGAAACATATTTCGGCCAATGCCACGCGCATCCACCCGATCGTCTTTTACGAGCACTGCATCCAGCTTGCCGGGGAGCTCGCCACCTTCACGACCGACCGCAAGCGCGCCAGCGATTTCGCGCCCTATCGGCATGACGACCTGAAGGCGACCTTCGCCGCCGTCTTCGATGATCTCAGAGCTTCGCTTTCCTCCGTGCTCGAACAGGCGGCGGTGGCGATCGAGCTTGCCGAGCGCCGGCATGGTGTCCGGATCGGCACGATCAACGACCGCACGCTGCTTCGCGATGCCGGTTTCGTGCTGGCGGTCCGCGCCGAAATGCCGGCCGAGGAGGTGCGCCGCAAGCTGCCGGCGCAGATCAAGGTCGGGCCGGTCGAGCGCATCGCCGACCTCGTCAACGTGGCGCTGCCGGGCATTCCCGTGCGGCCGCTGCCGGTGCTGCCGCGCCAGCTGCCCTATCGCTCCGGCACCATCTACTTCGAACTCGACACCAAGAATCCGCTCTGGAAACAACTCGATACCTCCGGCGCCATCGCCGTGCATCTCGCCGGCGATTTCCCCGGGCTCGAAATAGAATTGTGGGCCCTTAGAGAATGAAGAACGAACCCGCTTCCACCTGGCAAAGCCTGCCGACCATCGTCGAACTCACCGAGGATGGCGTGAAGAAAAAGCAATCCGCCCGCAAGATGGCGGAGATGCTGGACGACGTTCTCGATTTTCCCGAAGGCGAGAAGGGACCGGCACCGGCGGGGCCGTCCGCGACCGGCGGTGTCTCGGTCGAAACGCTCGTGCGGGATTTCCGCTTCGGTGCCGAAGACGTGCCGACCCTGGTGCGCTCGGCCGCACCACTGCTCAACCTCGCCCATGGCCTGCGCTACACGGAAGAGCAGCCTGATATCGATGAACTCAGAGCGGTGGCGATCGCAGCGGTCGGCCGCTACGAGCGGGATCTCGCCAGCGCGCGCATCAGCCCCGAACGGGCGCGCGCCGCCCATTATATCGTCTGCGCGACGGTCGACGACGTGGTGCTCAGCAAAGCCTGGGGCGTGCGTGCCGGCTGGGCCCGTTCGGGCCTCGTCTCCACCTTCCACATGGACGTGACCGGCGGCGAACGCGTGTTCGACCTGCTCGACCATTTCCACCAGAGCCCCGGCGCCAACAAGGACCTGCTGCTGCTCATCTATCTCTGCCTGTCGCTCGCCTTCGAGGGCCGCACCCGCGTTTCCGCGCGCGGCGGGCTGGAGCTCGCACGCATCCGCGACAGTCTCTATAAGACGCTGCTCGGCCAATACGGGGTCTTCGAGCGGGAGCTTTCCCCGCATTGGAAGGGCGTTTCCGCCCGGCACCAGCCGCTGCGCACCGCCGCCGCCCTTTGGACGCTTCTTTCCGTCCTGACGCTGATCCTAGCGCTCGGCTATCTCTTCTTCACGCTCTCGCTGAACCGCGCCTCCGACGGCACGTTCGAGCGCCTTGCCAAGCTGCCGCCGCGCGAGACACCCAGCGTGCTGGTCGAGATGCCGGAGCCACCGCGCGAAGTGCCGCCCGTCGTCGTCGCGGAAACGCCGCCGCCACCGCCTCCGCCGCCGCAAATCAAGCCGCCGAGCCGGCTCGACAATCTGCTCGCCTTCCTCCAGCCGGAGGTCGAGAAGAAGCTCGTCACGCTCTCGGATTCGAACGGCAGGCTCCTGGTGCGCATCAGCAACTCCGGCCTGTTTGCCACCGGCAGCGCCGAGGTCAGCGAGAAGTTCCACGATCTCCTGCAGCGGATCGGCGGAGCGCTCGCCGCGGAGAAATTCCGCGCCGTCGTCATGGGCTATACGGACAATGTGCCGATCCGCACCATCCAGTTCCCCTCCAACTGGCACCTGTCGGAAGCCCGCGCCAAGGCGGTCGGCGAAATCCTGGCGTCGTTCACCGGGCCGGGGGCGATCCTGACCGAGGGGCGCGCCGACAGCGATCCGATCGCCGGCAACGACACGCAGGAGGGCCGGGAGATGAACCGCCGCACCGAGATCCTGGTGCTGACCGATCCGAGCGAGCGGCTGAGCGACGCCGGCTTCAAGACGCCGCCGATCGAGGCCGAACGACCGACTGAACCGGCTGCCGCCGCAGGAGGCGCGTCGCGATGAATCCGCTTAGCTATTTCTATACGCTGCGTTCCTATGTGGAGGCCTATGCCGGCCTTCTCGGCCGCCGCTTCATCTCGGTCATCTGGGTGGCGGCGATCTGCATCGTCATCTGGTTCTACGGCTATCTCGCCGCCTATGGCGACTTCAAGCCGCTCGCCAGCGCTTCGGCGCGGCTGACGCTGATCGGCGTCGTCATCGCCGCCTGGCTCGCCTATCTCCTCTTCACCGTGATCCGCGACCGCCGCCGCGACAAGCAGCTGGTCGAAGGGATCGAGCGCGACGCCGAGGCCGAAGCGGCGGCCAGCCAGCAGGCCGAAGTCGGCGAGATCCATAGCCGGCTCAAGGAGGCCCTGCAGCTCCTGCGCCGCATCACCAAGCGACGCTTCGGCTATATTTACGAGCTGCCCTGGTACGTGATCTTCGGCGCGCCCGGCTCCGGCAAGACGACGGCGCTCAGCAATTCCGGCCTCAAATTCCCGCTCGGCGATGCGCTCGGCAGCAATTCGGTGCAGGGCATCGGCGGCACGCGCAACTGCAATTGGTGGTTCACCGACGAGGCGATCCTCATCGATACCGCCGGCCGCTACACCACGCAGGACGATCTGAACGGGACCGCCAAGGCCGGCTGGGAAGGCTTTCTCGGCCTCTTGCGCAAATACCGCCGGTCGCAGCCGATCAACGGCGCGCTGGTGACGCTGTCGATCGGCGATCTCTTGACGCGCGACCCCGAAGCCCAGCGCGAGGAAATCCGGGCGATCCGCCAGCGGCTTTCCGAACTCGACGAACTCCTGCATGCGCGCGTGCCGGTCTATCTGCTGCTGACCAAGGCCGATCTCCTGACCGGCTTCGTCGAATTCTTCGACGGCTTCAACAAGAGCGACCGCGAACAGGTGTGGGGCACGACCTTCGGGCTCGACGAGAGCTACAAGGCGGCAAACCTGCCGGAGCGTTTCGTCGAAGAATTCACCCTGCTGCAGCAGCGCGTCGACGCCATGCTGATCGAGCGCCTGCAGCAGGAGCCCAATCCGGAACTGCGCGGCCGCATCTTCCGCTTCCCGGCCGAGCTCGCCTCCCTGAAGGAGCGCCTGCATGACGTCATGACGGAGCTGTGCTCAGGTTCGAAACTGGTGGAGGCGCCGCTCCTGCGCGGCATCTATTTCGCCTCCGGCACCCAGCGGGAGGAAACGGTCGCCCTTCCCCGCCTGCGGCGCAGCTATTTCCTTTCGCGCCTCTTCAAGGAGGTGATCTTCGGCGAAGCATCGCTGGTTGCTCGCGACAAACGGCTTTCGAGCCGGCAGCTTCTCTTCCGCCGAGCCGCCTATGCGAGCGCGGTGCTCTTGCTTGCCGTAGTGCTGACGAGCTGGACGGCCACCTATTTCCAGAATACGTCAGCGCTCGCCGGCGCGGAAAGGCGCATCGACGCCTATGAGCAGTTGGTGCGCGGCGTGCCTGTTCGAGACGTCTCGGATGCGGATTTCCTGCGCATCCTGCCGGCGCTCGACAATCTCGCGGCCGTCACCACCGATTTCTCCAAGACCCGCGTCTGGCCGGTGAGCCTCGGCCTCGACCAAGAGAGCAAGGTCGCGAGCCGCCAGCGCGAGGCCTATCAGCGGGCGCTGAACACGCTGCTTCTGCCGCGCATGCTGGTGCAGCTTCAGAAGGACATGACCGAAACCACCGACGTCACCCGAACCTTCGACGCGCTGAAGCTCTACGGCATGCTCGGCGGGCTCGGCCCTGTGAATGCGGACTTCGCCTCGCTCGAGGCGGAAGACATGTTCACCAGGCTCTATCCCGACGAAGGCCGGGCCGCAGCCCGGCAGGCGCTGATCGCCCATGCCGAAGCCATGGCGCGCGGCGCGCTGCCGCCGATCGAACTCGACAAGACGCTGATCGCCAAGGCGCGCGAGATCATCCGCTCGCAGAATATCGCCAGCCGCGCCTATGATATCCTGGCGGAATACCGCGCATCCCGCGCCCTCCCCGGCTGGAGTCCGGCCGGCGCACTCGGGCCGCTCGGCGAACAGGCGTTCGAGCGCACCTCCAAAGCGCCGCTCAATGAAGCCATTCCCGGCCTCTTCTCCGCGACCGGCTATCGCACCGTCGTTCTGCCTGAAATCACCGACGCCGCGCGTGAAGCGCTCGACGAACAATGGGTCCGCGGCGATCCCAATCCCGCCGGCGTCACGGTCGACACCGTCGCCCAGGCCACGCTTCAGCTCTATTTCGACAATTTCGATCAGCGCTGGGCCACACTTCTCGCCGATCTCAGGGTCAAGCCCTCGCAGACGATCAGCGATGCGGCAGAAACCACCCGCATCCTGGCCGGCAAGCCCGGTCCGGTGGAGACGATCGCGAAGTCGATCGCCGCCGCAACCGACCTGCGCGCGCCCGGCGCCGAGATCGCCTCGGCCGCCGGCGACAACTTGGCCACATCGACCACGGCGCTCGCCAGCGCCGCGAATGCGCCCGATCCGTTCGGCCGTCTGCGCGACGCGCTGAAGGCGCCCTCCGGCCAGTCTTCGTCAACCGATCAGTCCAAGGATGCGCCGCGATCGGAGATCGGGCAGTTGGAGCCGATCCTGCAAAGAGTGCAGGAACAGCTTTCGCGCGCCACGACATCGACCGCCGAAGTCGCCAAGGTCTTCGACGTCGACAGCCAGCTCACCGACGCCAATCAGGATCTGTTGCAGCAGGCGCGCAAACTGCCCACCCCAGTTGACAGCTGGATGGCGGGGCTTGCCGCGGATGTCGGTTCGCTGGCGGTCAAATCCGCCCGTTCCCGTATCAGCGACGCCTGGGCGGCCGAAGGCTCCGGCTTCTGCTCGAACGTCGTGACCGGCCGTTATCCCTTCGACCGGAAATCCTCCCGCGACGTCGCGATGAGCGACTTCGTCAGGCTGTTCGGGCCGGAAGGCCTGTTCAAGACCTTCTTCAAGGAGAAGCTCGAAGCCTTCGTCGATACCAGCGCTTCGCCCTGGGGCTGGAAGGGCACTTTCGGCGCGGCGAGCATTCCGAGCGCGGCAATCGCCCAATTCGAGAATGCCGACAAGATCAACCGCGCCTTCTTCCCGGCCGGCAGCGAAAACCCGTCGATCACGATCAACGTCAAGCCGGTGTCGCTGAGCGATGCGGCCAGCGCCGTGATGCTGGAGATCGAGGGCGAACGCGTCGTCTATTTCCATGGCCCGATCCAATCGAAATCGATCACCTGGCCGTCGACGGAAGCCAGCAACGCCTCGCGCCTCGCTTTCCAGCCGGGCGGCTGGCAGCAGGCCCTGACGGAGAACGGCGACTGGTCGCCCTTCCGCCTGTTCGACGATGCCAACGTCACCATGCAGGGCGACGACCTTTTCCGGGCGAAATTCCAGCAGGACAACCAGGCGGCGGAGTTCGACGTGCAATTCGGCTCGGTGCTCAATCCCTTCCGGCTGGAGGCGCTCGGCGCCTTCTCGTGCCCGGCGCAATTCTGATCGGCAGATCATGAACGAGCGCGCCACCCTCGAGCGAAACCCGACCGAAGCTGACCGGATCGGCTTCTACGGCAAGCTGCCGAGCCATGGCGATTTCGTTTCGATGGGGCTCGGCCGCGGCCTGCAATCCGCGCTCGACGCCTGGCTGCAGGCCGGGATGCAGGCGGCGCAGCACGATCTCGGCGAGGAGTGGGAACGCCGTTTCCGCACGATGCCGGCATGGCGTTTCATCATCGAACGCGGCCTCTGGGGGCCGGCAACCGTTGCCGGCGTCCTGCTGCCCAGCCTCGACCGCGTCGGCCGCAGCTTTCCCCTCGTCATCGCCGCCCAGCTTCACGGCTTTTCCGAACATCCGCGCCAGCTCTATCTCGACGACGCGTGGTTCACGGCAGTGGAGGCGATCGCCGAAAGCTCAGCCAGGCGCGATTTCGACATCAACCAGTTCACGGCAAGCCTCAAGCGGCTGCGCACCCTGCGGCCGGCCGATCTCGCGGAAAACGAGACGCTGCAGGACCGAGCCTCCAGCCGAGGCACGATCTGGTGGCACATCGACCCGGAGGAACGGCGGGCCAAGGGTTTCGGCGTCAGCGGCGCGCCGGAGCCTGCGCATTTCGCGAAGCTGCTTCGCGAGAGTTCCGGCGCGGTCTCAGCACCGCCGCAGCCTGAGACAGTCGCGACACCGCGCCCTGTCATCGTCGAACCGCATCATCATTCCCCGGTTCTCCGGCACAGCCACGCCACGCATCCCGGCACGCGGCTCAGCGTCAATGCCGATGCGCTGCTCATTTCACAGACGCCCTCGCTGTTTGCCGTCGCCGATGGCGTCGGAGACGGCAATGCCGCTGCCGAAACCGGCAAGATCGCCGTTCATGTGCTGGCTGAAACGGCCCCGCAGCAGACGATCGAAGCTCTGATGCAGGAAATCAAAGGCAAGCTCGGCCGCGCCCACGGCCTGCTTCAGTCGGCCTATCTTTCCGAGGGGCGCGAACCATCGGCCGCCAGCATCGTCGTATTCGCAGCCCTTCAGGAGAGTTGTGCGCTGCTCTGGGTCGGCGATGCCCGCTGCTATCTCCTGCGCGACGGCATGATGCGCTGCCTGACCCGTGACCATGTGGAAGTCGGCCTGCGGCGCACGCTTTCGCGCGCCATCGGCATGCGCGGACATCTCGTTCCCGAAGTTCGCTCCGGCGGATTACAGGCCGGCGACCGGCTCCTGCTCTGCAGCGCGGCCCTTCCGAACGCCGTTCCCGAGCGCGGCATCGCCGAAATCCTGCTTTCGGCAGACATCGAAAAGGCCGCCGATATTCTCGTGCAGGAAGGGCTGATCGCCAATTGCCGCGAGAACCTCAGCGCCATCGTGATCGACGTGAAGACCGATGGCGGATGATCATCCCGCGGATTTCGAGGAAATCGCCCGGCGCTTTTCGCATCTCTGGCAGGCGCTGAACAGCCATGCCCATTCGCCTGATATCAGGAAGATGCTGATAGACAGGGTCCGGGACGCGCTCGACCGGGGCGAGGCTCGCTTCGGCGAGGCCGATCCCGCGATCATCGCCAACAGCTTCGTCTTGGAGGCGATGGTTCATGACGGCGCGGCGACCCAGGTCTATCGCGCCCGCCATCGCGATCTCGGAACGCTTCACGCCATCAAGATGCCGCGCCCCGACCATGCCGACGACCCCGTGCTCAGGAAACTCATCCTGCGCGAGGCCGAGATCGGCACGGCGCTCCGCCATCCCCATATCGCGGGAACGCAGACCGTCCTGCGGCTTGCCGACGGACGCCCTGCGCTCATCATGGAATGGCTCGGAAACCGGCTTGCGGATCTTTTGCAGGAAAGGCCGCTAACCCCGCGCGAAATCACTGATGTGATGACTTCGGTGCTTTCCGGCCTCAAGGCCATCCACGCCGCCGGCCTCGTACATTGCGACCTGTCGCCGCTCAACCTTCTGTTCGATGGCGACCTCCCGCATCTGAAGATCGCCGATTTCGGCATCGCGCTGAAAGCCGGATGCCGGCACGAAGAGTTCGATCTCGCCTTTGCCGGCCAGCCGGATTTCGCATCCCCGGAACAGACGGCCGGCGGCCCGCTCGACGGACGATCCGATCTCTACGCGGCCGGGCGTCTGCTGGCCCTGCTGCTCAGCCATTGCAGCGCGGAGCGCGACGAAAAGTTGGAGGCTTTGGCGATCCGTCTGTCCCAGCCGAACCCGCAAGACAGGCCAGAAAATGCAGAGGCCGCCTTGCATCTGCTCGGCAGCCCCTGGAAATCTGGTGTTGTTTTTTAGTTGCCGCTCGAGCCGGGGATCGGCGCTGCGGCCGTCGGCACGCTCTTCTGGTAGACGTTGAAGAACTTCGCGAAGTCCACCAGGCCGGCATTGCTGGCGTAGATGATATCGCCGTCCATCATCTGGAACCGCTGCATCAGCGCTAGATTGGAAACGTCCTTCATATTGACGCGGTAGATCGCCGGCTTGCTGCTGACCACGACCGGCGCTGCCGTCTTGGCATTCGCCGCCGCGACCTGGGTATAGACCGGCTGGTTGCGCAGCACATAGAAATTGCTCGCATCGGCCCGGTCGTCGAGCAGGCCGCCGGCGCGGCCGAGCGCCTGGGCCAGCGTCAGCCTGCCCGGTTCGAATTCGAACTCGCCGACGCTCTTGAAGGCGCCGAAGGCGGTGAAGGTCGGCGAATCCTTGTCGACGTAGATCTGATCATCCGGCAGCAGGTAGACATTCTGCTTGCTGTCGTCGATGACGCGCTGCAGCGGCACGGTGGCGCGCTGCTTGCCGCGCATCAGCGTAACGGTGGCCGAGCCCGGCGCGGAAGATGCGCCGCCGGCAAGCGCGACCGCATCGAGCACACGCTCCTTGCGGGCGGTGAGCGGGAAACGCCCGGCGGAGCGCACGTCGCCATTGACGGTGACGCCGCTGGAGGGCCTGTCGACCACGGTGACGACGGCCTGCGGATTGACGGCCGAACCCTTGAGGCCGGTGACGATGCGCGTCTGCAGCGCCTCGGTCGAGGAATCCACCACCCGCTGCTTGCCGACGAAGGGAAGCGTCACATTGCCTGTCGAATCGACGGTGAAGCGGCCGAGATTGAGGGTCTTGCTCTCAGTCGAAGAGAAAAGCCCGTCCTCGCCGGGATCGAGGAGCGTCACCTCGATGACGTCGCCGCGCCTGAGGCGCGTATCGGCAAATCCGCTCGAGCGCATGGCGCTGAGCCCGGCATCGGTGGAGGCATAGGCGAGCGGCGTGGCGGAAACCGGGCCCATCGGGGCTTCCGAAAGCCGTACAACCGGAATTCGTTCGTTGGTTTGCGGCGACGTGGCGTTGTAAAAACCACCAGCAGTTGGGCCATCCGATGGCCGGGCGCAGGCACTGAGAACCGCGACAAGGACGAACGGCGCCAACTTTCGCATCACGTATCCTTTTGGCAATGTTGAGAGAATCGGAAAATATCAGCGGTGAATGACCGAGCAATACCAGTTGCACGCGAAAAATCAATTGTGACAGTTCAGAGGCGCACTGCTGTGGCTAATTGGCAACCATTGTCCGGCGGCGGAACCAAATCCTCAGCCGAGCTTTTCGTCGGGAACGAGCTTTCCGAACATGGCGGACGATCGAATGGCCTTGCACATCAAACGGATCTACGAGCCGAAGGACGACAAGGACGGCACGCGCATCCTGATCGACAGGCTTTGGCCGCGCGGGCTGAGCAAGCAAGATGCGGCGGTCGATATCTGGCTGAAGGATATCGCCCCGAGCCCGGCGCTGCGGCGATGGTTCGGCCACGACCCGGCCAAATGGACCGAGTTCCAGCGCCGCTACCGCGACGAACTCGAAAAGAAGTCATCGGCCGTGGAAGACCTTAAACGCCATATCGGGAAATCGACGGCAACGCTTCTCTATGCGGCGAAAGACGCTGACCACAACCACGCGATCGTGCTTCGGCATTTCATCGGCAAGCGCTGACAAGCCATTTTGCCGGGACCAAAAAATCCGGGAACCTTTTGATCCGATCTGCATCCAATGCTCGCTTCCCAAGCGCACCACCGCTGCTGGGAGACGTTCCGTCCTATGACATAAGGGAGACAGATCATGTTGAAACGAATTCTCGGCGCAGCCCTGCTTACGGCCTCGCTCGGCACGGCTTCGCTTGCCGCCGATGCCAAGCCGACCGACCCGCAAATCGCCCATATCGCCTACACGGCCGGCCAGATCGACGTCACCGCCGCGGAACAGGCGTTGAAGAAGAGCAAGAATGCCGACGTCATCGAATTCGCCAAGACCATGGAGCGCGACCACAAGGCGGTCAACGATCAGGCGCTCGCCCTCGTCAAGACGCTGAAGGTAACGCCTGAGGACAATGCCATCAGCCAGTCGCTGTCGACCCAGGCCAGCAAGGAATTGACGAGGCTCGACACGCTCGACGGCGCGGCATTCGACAAGGCCTATGTCGAAAACGAAGTCGCCTATCACAAGTCGGTCAATGATGCGCTTGCCAAGGTGCTGATCCCTTCGGCTCAAAACAAGGAGCTGAAGTCGCTTCTGGAAACGGGCCTGACCCTGTTCAAACAGCACCAGATGCATGCCGAACATCTCGCTTCGACGATAAAGTAGGCCGGCGATGGGCTCGCTGATGAAATCGCTGCCGCTGCTCTCCGCCCTGCTTTGGGCGGGCGCTGCCCCGGCGGCGGACTATCACATCACCATATCAGGCATGAAATTCGGCCCGCCGCCTGCCGGGCTTAAGGTCGGCGATGTGATCGTCTGGCGAAACGATGATATATTCCGGCACACGGCAACGGCCCGCGACAAAAGCTTCGATATCGACCTGCCGCCGAAATCGGAGGGCCGCATGACGGTCAGCCGAGCGGGAGCGGTGGATTTCTATTGCCGCTTTCATCCCGCCATGACGGGCAAGCTGGAGGTCCGGCCATAGGCCGGACTCCGAAGGAACGACACAGCAAGCAGGCGCAGTTTCCATGACAGCCATTCCGGTTCCGGCCCCGCAACACCGGCCTGACATATCGACGCTTTCCGATGTCGATCTCGTCTCGCTTGCAAAGACGGGCGATGAGTCCGCCATCCGCGCCTTGGTCCAGCGCCACAATCGTCGCCTGTTCCGCACCGCGCGCGCCGTCATTCGCAACGATGCGGAGGCGGAGGATGTCGTGCAGGCCGCCTACGTCAAAGCTTTTACCAATCTGGCTGCGTTCCGGGGCGAGGCCGAGCTTTCGACATGGCTGACCCGGATTGCGCTCAACGAGGCGCTCGGCCGGGTGCGAGCGCGGAAAAACACCACCGGGCTTGAGGAAATCGACATGCAGACGACGTCGCCGGGCGGCCAGCTATTGCAGTTTCCATCCTCCCTGCCGGCGGCCGATCCGGAAACCGAGCTGTCGCGAAGCCAGGCGCGGCATCTCCTGGAAAACGCGGTCGACGAACTGCCGGATGATTTCCGCGCTGTCTTCGTGCTGCGGGATGTCGAGGGCATGAGCACCGAAGAGGCCGCATCCTATCTCGGCATAAGGCCCGAAACCGCCAAGACCCGGCTGCACCGGGCGCGCAGGCTGATGCGCCAGTCGATCGAAAAACGTCTCTCGGGCGCATTCTCGGCGCTGTTTCCCTTCGATGGCGCCCGCTGCGCTTTCATGGCCGACCGCGTCATCGCCGCTCTTCGGCAGTCGTGATGATATCCCGTAATATCAGCGGCAGAATTCCTCCGGCTTTGAGCGTTTCGACCTCGGCCATCGTCTCGATGGCGGCCGCCGCCGCAAACGAGATCCGATCGCCGCCGACCCGCCGGATGGTCACGCGGACAGGAGAGCGCGGCGCGACGAGGTGATCTTCCGCCGCGATCTCGATGACGTCGCCGGCCGCGAGCTTCAGGGAAGCGGGCTCATATCCAGACGGCAGCCGCAGCGGCAATATTCCCATGCCGATGAGATTGGAGCGATGAATCCGCTCGAAGCTTTGCGCCAGCACGGCACGCACGCCGAGCAGCGACGCGCCTTTCGCCGCCCAGTCGCGCGACGAGCCCATGCCGTATCTTTCACCGGCGACGATCACCACGGGCTGCTGCTCGGCCGCATATCGCTCCGCCGCCTTCCACAGGGGCAGGATTTCTTGCGACGGCCAATGGATGGTGGAACCGGCGGGGATCTCGCTCCCCAGCATGTTGCGAACCGTCCGGTTGGTGAAGAGGCCGCGAACCATGGCCTCCCAATTGCCGCGCCGGGAGGCATAGACATTCAGATCCATCGGGCTGTCGCCCATGCCGATCAGGTACCGGCCCGTTTCGCTCGCGGCGGGAATGGCGCCGGCCGGCGAAATATGGTCGGTGGTGATGTCGTCGCCGAGCACGAGCAGGGGCCGCGCCGCATAGGTTCCGAGCAGGCTTCCCTTGCCGACACCGGCGAAGGGGGGCCTGCGAATATAGGTCGAAGCCTCGTCCCAAGGAAAGATCGTGGTTTCAGGGGCTTCGAGCTCCCGCCAGATCCGGCTGGCTTCCGCCTCGTCATAGGCCGGCGTGAAGTCATCAGGGTCCGACGCCGAAAGGAGGGCATCGTCGATCTCGGAACTCTCAGGCCAGAGCATCGACAATGTGACCGGCTCGCCGGCCCCGGAATGGCCGATGATATCCTTCATGATGTCGAGTTCGACCGTGCCGGCGAGCGCGAAAGCGATCACCATCGGCGGCGAGGCCAGAAAGCCCGCCTCGAGCTGCGGATGGACCCGGCCGGGGAAATTCCGGTTTCCCGAGAGAACCGCGACCGGCAGGATGCCGCGCTCGGCCATTGCCGTGGAGATCGGCTCGGTCAGCGGCCCCGAATTGCCGATGCATGTCGTGCAGCCATAGCCGACGATCCCGAAACCGACCGCCTCCAGATCGTCGAGCAGCCCCGAGCGCCGGAGATAGCGTTCGGCCGTCGGCGAGCCCGGAGCGAGGGAGGTCTTCACCCAATGCGGCGGGCGCAGCCCGTAGGCCCTCGCCTTGCGGGCAAGCAGGCCGGCGGCGACGACCAGCCTCGGATCGGATGTGTTGGTGCAGCTGGTGATCGCGGCGATGGCGACCGCGCCGTCGTTCGGCCCGCCGGCAGCGGGCGCCGAGGCCTTTTTCATCGGGGCGATCGCCGCTTTGGTCGCGTTCGCGGCCAGCCGGTCCTGCGGCCGGGTCGGGCCCGCGAGGCTGGGCTCGACGAGCGACAGGTCGATCTCGACGATGCTCGTGTAGCGCGGCGCAGTGTCCGGATCGAACCAGAGGCCGGCACGGCGACAGTAGGTCTCGACCAGGCGGATCTGCGCCTCTGTCCGGCCGGTGGCGCGGAGATAGGCGAGCGTGTTGCGGTCGATGGGGAAATAGCCGCTATTGCCGCCGAATTCCGGCGTCATATTCGCGACAACAGCCCGGTCGCCCGCCGTCAGCGCCGACACGCCCGGCCCGAAGAATTCGACATATTTGTCCTGAAGATCGATCTTGCGAAGGATGTTGGTGACGACGAGCGCAAGGTCGGTCGCCAGCACGCCATCCTTCAATGCGCCCGACAGCCGCACGCCGACCACATCGGGCACGCGAAGCGCGACCGGCATGCCGAAGAAAACGCTTTCGGCCTCCAATCCGCCCACGCCCCAGGCCAGCACCCCGATGCCGTTGATCATCGGCGTGTGGCTGTCGGTGCCGATCAGCGTATCCGGCGCAATCCAATTCCTGCCGTCCCGGGACATGACGCTCACCACCGTCGCCAGCCTTTCGAGGTTCAGCGTGTGCATGATGCCGGTGCCGGGCGGATGGACGTGGAAATCCGCGAGCGTATTCGTCGCCCATTTCATGAATCGGTAACGCTCGGCGTTGCGTTCGAATTCGCGCGCCATGTTGCGGGAGAGCGAACCGGCGCCGCCGAAGAAATCGACCGCCACCGAATGGTCGGTGGAGACGTCGACGCGCACGACCGGATTGAGCCGCGCCGGATCGGCGCCGGCTTCGGCCAGGGCCGAACGCATGCCGGCAATATCGACGAGAGCCGGGCCGCAGGTGGTGTCATGCATCAGAACGCGGTTGGGCAGGAACGGGATTTCCAGATCGCTGGTGCCGGTGTCGAGCCACCCGAGGATCGCGGCCCGCGCCCTTTCGGCATCCTGCCCCGCCGCACGCAGCACGTTTTCCAGCAGGATGCGATGGATGTAGGGAAGCCGTTCGAGATCGCCGCCGGCCGCCTTGGGCAGGTCGATGAAATCATATTCCCTCTCGTCGATCGTCATTTTGGAGATCATAGTCACTTCCCGCATCCATCTGCACATGTTTACATTATATGATTATAAAATGCAATTTGATATCACCATCGCCTCACCTCGTTCCGTAATCGAATTACCGAGAACCTCGTGAACTAGACCTTGGGCGCCTTGATCCGCCCGGCGCCCATGATGTGGGTGTAGAGAAATGCCGCCGCTTCGCTGCGCCTATCGCTTTCGAGCAGGTCGAGGATATGCAGATGTTCCGCCGTCTGCCTCGGCAGGCGGCTTCTGTCGATGGTGATGTGGTATTCGACCAGCCGCCGCAGCCTGTTGATGCGCTTCAGGGAATCCAGGAAGAACTCGTTTTTCGAGCAGGCGACGAGCATTTCATGGAAATCGTTGTTGGCTTTGAATATCTCGGCGCGCGACCAGGTTTCGTATCCGCCGTCGCGCAACGCCGTCTGCGTCTCCCGCGCCTTGCGGAAGCCCTCCTCGTCGGGCTCGAATGTCGGCAGCAGCATCGCCTGCTGTTCGATCACCGCACGGAAGACATAGCCTTCCTCGTAACTTTGCCTCGATGTCAGCGTCTGACGGAACGACCATCCGTTGCCGGGAAGGCGTTCTATCCATCCTTCGTCGGCGATGCGATGCAGGACTTTCAAGAGCTTGGTGCGCGGCAGATCGTAGATCCGCATGAGTTCGTTTTCACTGACCCGCTCGGGCAGGGCACCGGAGAGCCGGTCCTCGGCGATTTTGAAATAGACCGCTTCGTCGCCATCCGGCCGCTCGTCGCCATCCGCCTTCGCCACCTCGATCTCGTTGCCATCCATGCCGAGGAAATATCCGCGATTGGGCTCGGCCCGGACGATGCCGCGCTCCTCCAGCTTGCGCAGCGCGCTCATGATCGGCGCACGAGAGACGCGGAACGTATCGGCGAGCATCTGCAGCGGCAGATGTTCACCCTTGCGCATCCCGTTGCTCTTCACGAATTCGATAATGCTCGTGCTGATCTGCGGTGAGAGGCTATTCCTTGCCATGTAAGTCCGGAGCCACTTCTTCTCTTCGACAACAGGAACGAGGCGTCCCGGCTGCCCGACATCATCCACAGCATGTCGCGCAACCGGCGCCACGACGTCAATCCTCATCCTGCCGGAAGCGCGACAAGCCACGGAAGATGAAGGGCGCGATCAGGGCAATCGCCGCAATGGCGATCATGACCGCCGAGCTCGCATGCTGGAGCAATATCATCGGATCGCCGAGGCTCATCTGCAGGGAGCGGCGCAGCGCATTGTCGGCAAGCGGCCCGAGGATCAGCCCGACGACCGCAGGCGCAATGGGATAATCATACCGTCGCATCAGAAACCCGACGATGCCGAAGCCCGTCAACAGCAGCAATTCGACGACCGAGGGATTGGCGGCGATCGTTCCCATCGAGGCGAAGACCAGAATGCCGGCATAGAGCCACGGCAGCGGGATCGCCAGAAGCCGCACCCACATGCCGACCAGGGGAAGGTTGAGCACGAGCAGCATGACATTGGCGATGAACAGGCTTGCCACCAGCCCCCAGACGAGATCGGCATGCTGGGTGAACAGCAATGGGCCGGGCTGGATATTGTACTGCTGGAAGCCCGCGAGCATCACCGCTGCTGTGGCCGAGGTCGGCAGCCCGAGCGTCAGCAGCGGCACGAGCGTGCCTGCGGCCGAGGCATTGTTGGCGGCCTCCGGCCCGGCGACGCCTTCGATCGCGCCCTGGCCGAATTCTTCGGGCTTGCGGCTCAGCTGCCGCTCGATATTGTAGCTGAGGAAGGTCGGAATTTCCGCCCCGCCGGCCGGCAGCGCGCCGATAGGAAAGCCGATGAAGGTTCCGCGCAGCCAGGGTTTCCAGGAGCGTTTCCAGTCCTCCCTCGTCATCCAGATCGATCCCTTCACGGGGATAGGTTTCTCCGGCTTGTGGAGATGGCGCGAAGCGACGAAAAACGCCTCGCCGATCGCAAACAGGCCGACGGCGAGCGTCGTCACTTCCACACCGTCGAGCAGTTCGGGAACGCCGAAGGTCAGCCGGGCCTGGCCGGTGAGCTGATCTATTCCCATCAGGCCGAGCCAGAGACCGAAGGCGAGGCTGGTCAGGCCCCGCATCGGCGAGGAGCCGAATGTGGCCGAGACCGTGACGAAAGCAATCAGCATCAGACCGAAATAGTCCCAGGGACCGAACTTCACGGCGATCTTGACCAGCAGCGGCGCCAGAAAGGCGAGCCCGAGCGTGGCGATCAGCGCCGCGACGAAGGAGCCTATGGCGGCGGTCGCCAGCGCCGGGCCGCCCCGGCCCGAGCGGGCCATCTTGTTGCCTTCGAGCGCGGTCACGACGGACGCGCTTTCGCCCGGCGTATTCAGCAGGATCGCCGTGGTCGAGCCGCCATACATGCCGCCATAATAAATGCCGGCGAACATGATGATCGAGCCGCCGGGATCGAGCTTGAAGGTCACAGGCAAGAGCAGTGCGACCGTCAACGCCGGGCCGATGCCGGGCAACACGCCGACGGCGGTGCCGATCATCACGCCGATCGCGGCATAGATCAGGTTTGCAGGCTGGATCGCGAGCGCGAAGCCGTCGATGAGAAAGGAAATGGATTCCATCGGGCGTCCCTCAGAAAAGCCGCTCGAGCGGGCCTTGCGGCAAGGCGAGTGTCAGAAGCTTGTTGAACAGCAGGAAGACGACGAGCCCGATTCCAGCCCCGAGACAGAGATCCGCCAGAAAGGCCCTGCGGCCGAAGGCACGGGCGGTCAGGGCAAAAAGCAAGGTCGAACCGATGATGAAACCTGCCCCGAGCCAAATGGAACCGATCAGGCCGCAGAGCGCCAGGCCGACCCAGGCGACAGCCTTCCAGTCGGCGGTCTCGACCTCGACGTCAGAGGGCTTGAAGGCTGACAACAGATGCCCGATGCCGAGAACGGCGAAGAGGAGAGCGACGAAATAAGACGCAGCGCTGGCGCTCATCCCGTAGGCCGCACGGGCGGTCATATGGCTGGCGTCCCAATAGGTGATGGCCGCGATCGCAAACAGGACGACGGCGATCACCACCGGAGGACGGTTCGGAGAGTGGATTGTCTTGGGGGTCATGGTTTCCTCGCCGCGAAAGGGAGGAGCCAGGCCCCTCCCCGTCGCCGTCACGTCAGTCGGCAAGCCCGATCGAGGTCAGGATCGTCCTGACACGGTCGGTCTCGGAGGCGATGAAGCTCTTGAACTCGTCGGAGGGAGCGTAATAGTCGGACCAGCCGCGCGCCTTCAGGATCGCCTTCCACTGCTCCGACTTGACCGTCTTGTCGACGGCAGCCTTCAGCGCGTCGAGATCAGCGCCTTCGACACCCGGGCCGGCGAAGATGCCGCGCCAGTTCACCAGCTCGATATCGAGGCCCTGCGCCTTGAGCGGCTTGGCTTCAATGCCTTCGATCGGCTCAGGATAGGAGATGGCCAGCGCTCTGAGATCGCCAGACTTGATTTGGCCTTCCCATTCGCCATAGCCCGACACACCGGCCGTCGCCTGGCCGCCCAGCATGGCCGCAAGGGATTCGCCGCCGCCGGAATAGGCGACATAGTTGATCTTGGCCGGATCCGCGCCGGCCGCCTTGGTGACGAGCGCCGCCAGGATGTGGTCGGCGCCGCCCGCCGATCCGCCGACCCAGATGGTCTTGGCGACATCGGCCTTGATGGCGGCCAGCAGATCGTCGATCGACTTGATCGGCGAATCCTTCGGGACGACGATCACGAGCGGATCGCCGGTCAGCCGCGCAAGCGGCGTCACCTGCGTCAGATCGACCGGCGACTTGTTGGAAATGCTGGCGCCGACGAGGGTGATGCCGGCGACGAGAAGCTGGTTGGGCGAACCCTTGGCCGTTCCGATGAACTGGGCAAGGCCGACCGTGCCTCCGGCGCCGGGAACATTGACCACCTGCACGCTCTTCGCATTGCCGCTCGCCATCATGGCTTCCTGCAGCGAGCGGGAGGCGGAATCCCAGCCGCCGCCTGCGCCGGCAGGCGCCGTGATGGTCAGTTCGAGATCCTGGGCGGCCGCGGAGATGCTTCCGACGCTCAGCGCGGTGCCGATCATCGCAGCCATCAAACCGTATTTCATGAAATTGCGCATCGCGATTTTCCTCCTCGCATCGCGGGGCTCACCTCTGAGCCGGACGGAAGGAATTTGCATTATATAATTATAAAAGTAAATACTGGAAATTCGACGGCAGGACGAAGACCTGCCATGCGACAGGGAATCCGCTGGGAAACAGCGGTGCGCGGGCGCTTGCCGCCACCCAAACTGCGCTACGCCATCATTCGTTTCATGAAGTGCTGGATCGAAGGCCGAAGCCCGGACGGACCAAGATCCGACGTTTTCTCAGGCGAGCGCCAGGTGGCGCTCGCCGCCATCATTCGGCGATATTTTCGGCAATGTCTGCAGCACCACAGGCCTCGCTGGCCTGCGGTGCTTGAGCGGGATGATGCGATCCGTGGCTTGGCGGCTTAACGCGAGGCAGGCAGCCCGTAGAGCTTCTCGATATCGTCGAGCATCAGATTTGCCGCGAGGATGCCGCCGGCCGTATTCCAGACGGCATCGCTGACGGCGTCGACCTTGCCCGCCTTGACGACGGCGAGGTTCTTCCACAGCGGATCGGAAGTCCAGTCGGC
This sequence comes from Rhizobium sp. J15, assembly GCF_002531825.1. Taxonomy (GTDB): domain Bacteria; phylum Pseudomonadota; class Alphaproteobacteria; order Rhizobiales; family Rhizobiaceae; genus Rhizobium. Next base: position 83,249 of record NZ_NWSX01000010.1, read on the forward strand.
GGCGGCAGCGGCCGTCTTGCCGTCGCCCGTGTCGTAGACGAGGTAGAAGAGCCGGTCGCCGTCGAATTCCGGCGTGCGCTCCTTCGTCACCTCGTCGGCGAATTCCATCCGGTCCTGGTTTGCCGGCCGCGCAAAGCCGATCTGGCTCAGTATGTTGCCGGCAAAAGTATCCTTCAGCAGGATCCGGGTGCGCCCGGGCATGAAGCGCACCAGCGAAATCTTCTCGGCCTTCTTGTCCCCGAGCGCCTTGCTGATCGCCGCAACGCGATCGTCATAGGCCTTGAAGGCCGCATCCGCCTCCGCCAGCTTGCCGACGGCGGTGGCATAGAGCTTCATATTGCCCTTCCAATCGCTCCTGATCCGCTCGGAAAGCACGGTGGGCGCGATGGCCGACAGCTGGGAATAGATCTTCTCCTGCCGGAACTTGGTGCCGAGGATGAGATCGGGCTCGAGCGAGGCGATCAGTTCGAGATTGACGGCCGATTCGTCGCCGACCACCGTCACACCGTCCATCTGCTTTGCGATGTGATCGTACCAGGGCTTGCCCAGCCAGGAACGCACGGCGCCGACCGGCTTGATGCCGACCGCAAGCAGCGCTTCCGTTCCCTCGTTGGTCAGGACGACGATCCTCTTCGGCGCATCCGGCACTTCGGTCACGCCCATGGCATGGGTCACTTCGCGCGCGCTGGCCGCATTGACCACGATGAGGGAGAGGAAGGCCGTGAAGACCGCAAGCAGAATGGATTTCGTACGCACAGACGCCTCGAACTTGACAATCGGATGATTTTCCGACCAATCGGTCGGGCCATAAGATGAGATACATTGTCCACTTAAAGTCAAGCTGAAACCGTGCGCCCGATTGCCGTCTCCACCTCTTCCCGACCCGGGATATCGCTGACGATCCTGCTGTGGGCGGTGCTGATAGCGGCCGTCGTCGCCAGCGTGGCGCTCGGATACCGGCAATATTCGCCGGCCGCGATGTGGAACGCGATTTTCTCCTTCGATGGATCGGAAAGCGCCGTCGTCATCACCACGCTGCGCATTCCCCGCGCCCTTCTCGCGCCGCTCGTCGGCGCCGCGCTCGGTGTCGCGGGCGTCCTGACCCAGACGCTGGCGCGCAATCGCATCGCTTCTCCCGATACGCTCGGCATCAATGGCGGCGCGGCGCTCGCGGTCGTCGCGTCGAGCGTCTGGTTCGGCGTCGGCTCGATCGCCGGAATGTCGCTGGCGGCCATATCAGGCGCGCTCGCCACCAGCCTGCTCGTCTTCGGCGTCGCCGCCAGTTCCGGAGGCTTCTCGCCGATCCGCATCGTGCTGGTTGGCGTCACCGTCGGAGGCCTCGGCTATTCGATCGTCCAGATTATCCTGACCACCAACGAAGCCCAGCTGAAGGAGCTGCTGTTCTGGCTGACGGGCTCGTTTGCAGACCGCCCCATCGCTTTTGCCCTCGGCGGCGCGCCCGTGGTGCTGGCCGGGCTCGCGGTCGCCTGGATGCTGGCGCAGCCGCTCGATGCGCTGCAGGCCGACGATACGACGGCGGCAAACCTCGGCGTACCGCTTGCCGTCGTGCGCTGGGCCGGCTTCCTGACCATCTCGCTCCTGACCGGCGCCGGCGTCTGCATGGCAGGCCCGGTCGGCTTCGTCGGTTTCGTCGTGCCGCATCTTGCCCGACGCTTCGTCGGCCTCAGCCATCGCCGCCTCATCGTCGCCTCGGCGCTGATCGGCGCGATCTACGCGACGGCGGCCGATATCCTCGCGCGCTTCATCATCTACCCGGCCGAAGCGCCGGTCGGCGCGATCACCTCGACCGTCGGCGGCATCGTCCTGCTGGTCCTGCTGAAGCGGAGAGCGGCATGATTTCCCCTGCCCGCCCGCTCGCAGCCTCCAGAGCGCCGCTGACGCTCGCCGCGATCATCCTTCTCTTCGCGGTCCTCGCCTTGACGGGGATCGCGTTCGGCTCGACCTGGATCCCGCTCGCGCAGGTATGGGACGTGCTTCTCGGCGCCGACATCCGCGGCAAGACCGTCATCATCCTGCAATTCCGCCTGCCCCGCGTGGTGATCGCGGCTCTCGCCGGAGGCGGCTTTGCGATCGCCGGCTATCTTCTTCAGCGCGTCACCCGCAACGAACTCGCCTCGCCCGGCATATTGGGCGTCGTCGATGGCGCCGCACTCGCGGTCGTCTGCTTCCTCGCCGCGCTCTCCAACGAGTCCAACGCCCTCGCCACCTCGGTCGCCTATCAGCCGGTCGCCGCCGTCGCCGGGTCGATTGCAGCGATCTTCGTCGTCTTCTCCTTCGCGGGCCGGCAGGCGGCGTCGGCGATCCGCCTGCTTCTTTTCGGCACCGCCGTCGCCGCGGTTTTGAAATCGCTGACGGTGATCGCCATGCTCGTCGGCCCGGTCTATCAGGCGGGACAGGCGGCGCGCTGGATCGCCGGCGCGGTCAACGAGATCAACTGGAATGAAATCCGCATCACCGCGATCGGCATGCTGCCGCTCGTGCTTCTCGTGCTGATCGTCGCGCGCAGGCTGCCGCCGGCCGATCTCGACGAGACCTCGGCCAGAAGCGTCGGCCTCAACCTGCCGAGCTTCCGCATCCAGATCTTCATCCTTGCCGCCGCCATTACCGCCCTTTCCGCCGCCTTCGTCGGCGGCATCGGCTTCATCGGCCTGATGGCGCCGCATCTTGCGCGCCGGCTGATCGGGCGGACCGTCCATTTCGGCCTGATCGGCAGCTTCTTCATCGGCGCATCGATGCTGGTTGGCGCGGACCTTCTCGTCCGGGTGCTCTTTTCGCCGACCGAAGTGCCCGCCGGCACGGTCCCGGCCGTCATCGGCGCTCCCTACTTCCTCTATCTCCTGATGAGAAACCAGCGCCATGACTAGTGCGACCGCCATCGACAGCGTGATTTCGATCGAGGAGCTCAGCCTCGACTACGGCAAGCTCAACGTCCTCCACTCCCTGTCGCTCGCCATTCCCCGAGGCAAGATCACTGTGCTCGCAGGCGCGAACGGCTGCGGCAAGTCCACCTTGCTGCGCGCAATCCGCCGGCTTCACAAGCCGAGCAAGGGGCATATCCTCCTCGAGGAGCTCAATCTGCACAGTCTCGGTGAAAAGGCGCTTGCCAGGAAGATCGGGCTGCTGACGCAGAGCCCGTCGGCGCCTGAAGACATGACGGTGCAGGAACTCGTCCGCCTCGGCCGCTATCCGCATCAGACGCTGCTGCAGCCCTGGAGTGCCGGCGATGCGGAGGCCATCGAACAGGCGATGGCCGGCACCGGCGTCGGGCATCTGCGCGAGCGCAGGCTGGGCTCCCTCTCGGGCGGGCAGTTGCAGCGTGCATGGATTGCGATGGTGCTGGCGCAGGAAACCGACATCATCTGCCTGGACGAGCCGGTCAACCATCTCGATCTCGCCCACCAGCTCGAATGCCTCGAACTGGTCTACCGTCTCAAGCAGCAATTCGGCAGAACTGTCGTGCTCGTCCTGCACGACCTCAATCTCGCGGCGCGCTACGGCGACATGCTGGTCTTCCTCAGGGGCGGCGAGATCGTCGCCACCGGCGCGCCGGCCGATCTCGTCACCGAAGAGAGGGTGGCAGACGTCTTCGGCGTACAGGCGAAAATCATCACCGATCCCGTTCACGGCCGGCCGCTTTGCATCCCGCTCCGCCTTGCGGAAAAATCGCCTCAGTGAAGTCAGTCGGCGGGACCGGTGAAGATCCCGCCGACGATCGTCTGCTCTATCAACCTTCGACGATCAATTGGCTCAACTCACCGTTCAGCCTGTCGAGTTCGTCCAGAACCTTGCGGATCCGGGCGCGCGCCTGAAGCATCTGATCAATATCGGTATCCGTGACGGCGGACGGCCCGCCCACGGCCTGCGGCTCGCAAGCGTCTACCGGGATGTTGGAAAGCTGATGGGGAAAGGGAATGATTTCGGCAATGTGCATTTCATTATTTCGTATTCTGGAGGACAGGAAACGCTCATGTCTCCAGGTCCGATTGCGCATGGGCTGCGGCGTGCTTCATCGCCGGACAACCGGAACAGTTCGCTATTCATTTCAATGAGTTGCTCTGTGTTCGTATGACAGTAAACGCCGGATCAGCCTTAACAAAATCCTACTTTAGGGCGCCGCGCAGCTCACTTTGCGGCTTTGCTGCGCCAAGTGGACAGAGCTGCGACAATCGGATAGCGCAATCGAAGGCTGCAGGACTGTCGGCGCCGATCCTTCACCAAGCGCTGGCCCGCTCGTCATCCCTCATCCGCGCGGCGCGATCGGCGCCCGCTTGCCTCGCCCCCACAGGATGAATGCCGAAAGAGCAAGCAGAATGACGTTGAGCGGCAGGGCCGCCGCTTCGCCGCGGGACAGATGAAAGATCATGGCAGCGATTTGCAGAAGCACGCAACCGAGTGCGGCGAGCACGGTCAGGCGCGGCTGGATACGGGTCAATGCCGGCAGCAGAACGCCCACTCCGCCGGCAAAATCGATGATACCCATGAGACGCAGGAACCATACGGGAACTTGGCCCGGCCATACCCACATCGCCGCCAACTGATCGACCGGCATGAAGAATTTCATGCAGCCGAACAGGGTGAAGCCGGCAAAGATAAGCACTTGCGCGGCCCATAGACCGGCCCGGAGCAATTTTCCGGCAGGCGGGGCGGAAGCAGTGGCAACATCAGACATTCGAATCTCCTAAAACAGCAGCGCTACGCCGGACCGGCATGCGATCACGGCCGAGCCGAACAGATAAAGCTGGAGACCCATCGCGAAAACCGGTATATTTTCGAAATAATTTATCGATTGGATCGATGAGAATGCAGCCTCACCCGACGCTCGATCAGCTTCATGTGTTTCTCACCGTGGTGGAGAAAGGCAGTTTCTCAGCTGCCTCCCGCGCGCTCAACCGCACGCAATCGGTCGTTAGCTATACAATCGCCAATCTCGAGGCGCAGCTCAGGGTCTCGCTGTTCAGCCGCTCCGGCACCAAACGGCCGCAGTTGACGGAAGCCGGCCGATCGGTTCTCGAGGATGCCCGCCGGCTGCTCGGCGATCTCGACCTGATGCGGGCTCGGGTCCAGGCCTTGAGCGACGGGCTGGAGGCAGAGCTCAACGTGGCGATGAGCGGCATCGTGCCGTCGCACATCGTCGTCGACGTGCTGCGCGCCTTCCGCAGTCACTATCCCACCGTCTCCCTGAATGTGACGGTGGGCACACTTGGGATCGTCATGGACGCGGTCATCAATGGTAAAGCGGTCGTCGGCTTTGGCGGCGCCATGGCGACGAGAAGCGATCAGATCGTTTTCGAACGGATCGGCCAATCGGCCATGATCCCCGTCGCAACCCCCGATCATCCCCTCGGCATGCTGCGCCGACCCATAAGTCTTGCCGACGTGCGGGACGAGACCCAGCTCGTCGTCTACGACGCCTCGGGATTGACGAAGGGCCGCGATTTCAATGTCTTCTCACTCAAGACCTGGCGGGTCAGCGACAACGCGACGAAGCACCTTTTCATTCGCGGCGGCCTCGGCTGGGGCGGGCTACCGGCCTACCTGGTCGAGGACGACCTTGCCGACGGCCGCCTCGTCCAACTCCAGTTTCCCGCCTTCGACCAGGGCGCATACCCGATCCATGCGATATGCAACGTCGCCAACCCGCTGGGACCTGCGGCGCGGTGGCTCACCGGGGAGCTGCAGGCGAGGCTTGCCGGCGCGAAGTGACGCTCGGGCGCGCTCACCCGCGAGGCCACACCTCGCCCGAACTGGAGCCGCCAGCCGGAGAGCGCAGCCGCAGGGCGATGATCTCCGCTTTCGGCACGGCTCTGCTGTAGAGGAAGCCTTGCGCGGAGCCGCATCCGTTGGCGGCAAGAAAGGCCGCCTGCTCGGCGGTTTCGACGCCTTCCGCCACGACATTCTGCCCGAGACAGCGCGCGATGGAGAGGATCGCCTTGACGAGCTCCTCGTTGCGCCGGTCGGCGCTGTTGATGAATGATCGGTCGATCTTCAGCGTGTCGATCGGAAAGCGCGCCAGGTAGTTCAGCGCCGAATAGCCGGTGCCGAAATCGTCGATGGCGATCGAAAATCCCATGCCGCGAAGTTCGGAGAGCGTCTGCAGCGTCTCGTCCTTCTGATCCAGAAGAAGGCTTTCGGTGATTTCGATTTCGATCCATTCGGCGCGGCAGCCGGTCGCGTCGAGAATCTCGGCGATCGACTTCACCAGCCCGATGGACTGGAATTGTTTGACCGACAGGTTGACCGCCACCTTGTGCGGCGCCTGGCTGCCGGCGTTCAATTCGACCGCGGTCTGGCAGGCCTCGCGCAGCACCCATCGCCCGAGTTCGACGATCAGCCCGGTGTCTTCGGCGACGGGAATGAACCGGTCGGGAGGGATCATGCCCATCTCGGCGTGACGCCATCTCAGCAGCGCTTCGGAGCCGACCATTGCGCCGCTGTCCAGGAGCACCTTCGGCTGGTAGTGCAGTTGCAGCTCTTCGCGTTCGATGGCGCGGCGCAACTCCGATTCCAGCCGCATGCGCTCCTCGGCACTCGCCGTCAGGTCCTTGGAATAGAAGCGAAAATTGTTTCGTCCCGAGCGCTTGGCGAGATACATCGCCGAGTCCGCATATTTCACCAGATCGTTGGCGTCGGCGCTGTCGCCGGGATAGAGGGCGATGCCGACGCTGCAGGAAATGAAGACCTCCTTGCCGTCGAGCAGGAAGCCGCCCTTGAACTTTTCGAGAATGCTGCTGGCGATGCGGCCGAGATCATCGCCTTGCCTGAGATCCGGCAGCAGGATGGCGAACTCGTCGCCGCCGAGACGGGCGACGGTATCGTAATCGCGGACGCTGGCATTGAGACGGGCGGCCGCCTGACAGAGCAATTCGTCGCCGACGGGATGGCCCATCGTATCGTTGACCACCTTGAAGTGGTCGATGTCGATCAGCATCACGCCGGCCCGCTGGCCGCGCGACCCTGCCGAGGTGATCATCTGCCGCAGCCGATCGTTGAACAGCGAGCGGTTCGGCAGCGCGGTCAGCGGATCGTAGAAGGCCATCTGGTGGATTTTCTGGCGCGAGGCGTTCAGCTCGGTCACATCGCGCGCGACGCCGAGAACGCCGACGATTTCTCCCGCCGCATCCGTGACCGGCACCTTGCGTGTTTCCAGCAGAATGGATTGGCCGCTCTCCTGCGAAACGACCCATTCCTCGTCGCTGAGGATGCATTCGCCCGCCTTGATCGCCGCCTTGTCCGACTCCTGAAAGAACCGGGCCCTTTCTATATCGAACAGCTCGAAATCCGTCTTTCCGACGACCTCGGCTTCCGTCAGCCCGGTCAACCGTTCGAAAGTGTGGTTGCACAGCAGGTAGACGCCATTCATGTCCTTGACCCAGATCATGTCGGGCATGGTCTGGAGCACGCTCAGCAACTGCGTCCGCACCGAATTGATGGCGTCTTCGGCTTGTTTTCGCTCGGTGATATCTCGCGAGAATGCCAGCAGCGTGGTGGCGGCAGGATCGGCGCTCGGCCGCCTGGCCACGGACAGCTCGAACCATCGCGTTTCGCCATTCGGCAAAGCGATGCGGATGCATCGGCCGTAGGCTACTCCGTCCCGGCCAGCCGTGCGAAGAGCCTCCATCGCGATGGCTGCCTGATCGGCTGCAAGAACGTCGTTGACCGTCTTGCCGAGCAGCATCTCCTTCTGCTGGGCGAGCAGTTCGGGATTTCTCGTCCAGACCTGGAGATAACGGCCCTCCTCATCCGCTTCGAACAGAACATCCGGTATGGCGGTGAGAATACCTTCTGCGAATTCGAGCGCCTTCTTCAGCTCGCGCTCGGCCTGCTTGCGTTCGGTAATGTCGACGACGGCGCCGATCAGGCCGGCCGGAGTGCCGTTTTCGCCCGAGAGCACCGCCTTGTTCCAGACGACATCGCGCACCGTACCGTCCGCAGCGATCATCTTCCTTTCAGAATACTGGGCTCCGCCTCTTTCGAGGAGGGCCTCGTTCTCGATCAGATAGAGTTCAGCCAGATGCTTCGAGTTGAGATCGAAATCCGTTTTCCCAATGATCTCTTCGCGTTCATGGCCGCAGAAATCTTCGAAAGCCTTGTTGCAGCCAACGTAGCGGCCATGCGGGCTCTTATAGAAGACAGGAAGGGGAAACGGCCCGAGCAGCGCATCGAGAAGCGCTTCCCGGTCGATCGCGGCGTCCTGATGCTCAGCGCCTTTTCCCTCGCCGCCATGCTTTTCCGTAAAGCGGGCAGGCGGCCGAGACGATTGGGACGACGGCTTCGTCATGCGTTTACTCACCATGAGCAACAACCGGATATGTCATCCACCGGCCGATTATTCTTCCAAGAAGCCGCCCAAGTCATTTGAGAGGCGCGGGTCCGCTGCAATCGAGCACGTCGCTCGGCCCAAAATACTGCGGTCAGAAAATTAAGAGATCGCTCTGTCTGCGGCGGCGCTGCTATTTCCGGCGCGCGATACGGATCGCCCGCGCGCAAAGTGGATAGTCCCGCCGGCAAAAACCGCCGGCCACCGCCCGGTTTCGTCGCGGCAATCGCCTGTGGGGCATCGGCCGGACGGCTCGAACGCGCGCCCGACGCGGACGTTTCGAAGCGGGACGGATTTTTATCCGAAATCCGAACCCTATAGCCAAATCACGACGCTTTCATATCCGATTTCCTGCAAGAAGCTGGTTTCATTGCCTTTTTGACACAAGCATTTACGCTTCTGAAACCAGACCTTCCGCAGTTTGACCCCAATGAGGTGCCGCTTGAACTTCTCCGCCATGACGACGGATCGCGGGACGAGCCAGAATCCGCGCCGTGCGTCAGGGAAGACGGCATAGGCCGAAGGGGGAGGAACATGGTCGATAATTCAGGATCCGCATGACGGCAGCTCTTAACGGCGCGACGCGACGGCGCCGGCCCTGAAAAACGGAACATTCCCGTCGTTTGACATTCGTAAGGCGCAGACCTGCGCCGGCATTTGCTCGCGGCAAGCGCCGCAAGCGAAGGCGCGCGCTGCCGCGGTTTCAAGAGCTCCCGCGGCAGCGCTGCAGCCGGCGGCGATCGCCAGTAACGGCGCCCATCGGCGGCGCGGTTTCATATTCCCGGCGTGCCAGTGCCCGGCGCGCGGACCAGGGCCATGACGGCCGATCTCTAGGTAAATCATCGTGACGCAACCGTCCGGCGCCAAAACGTGTGGCTCGAAGCCTGCCTGTTGGAAACAGAATAATCTCAAGAACGAGTTCACCGGCGCTGAGGCCGAAAGCAGCTCGGCCGGCTATCTTTCCTGATGGAGCGCGAACGGTGATTGGATCGGATATCGAAGATACGGCGCCGTCAGGCGAGTCCCATTCTTCCGTGGCGAAATATATTCGCTCCATCGGGCGGCACTACGTCGCCGCCGTCGTCGTCATGACGGTTCTGATCGGCGCGACCTTCCTCACGGTCAAGGTGGCCCTCGATCGCCATTCGCTGCAACAGGACATCAGCTATCTCACCGGGCGCCAGTTCATCCGCTTCCAGCAGCTCGCCAACCAGACGCGGGCGGTCATGCGGGCCTCGACCGATCCGAATATGCCGGAATATATCATCCGGCCGATGGTCGAGGACGTTCAAAAGGCGATCGGCGAGATCCGCGCCATGAGCGTCGAGCTGAACGACCTCAACGACAGGGTCGAGGCGAACTTCCTCCAGCGGCTCAACGGGCCGGACCCGGCGGCCGAGAAATTGCGGCTCGAACTCGACGGGCGGCTGGAGGATTTTCTTCATCGCGCCGAACGCGTCGTCTCGGCGAAATTGCAGGAGCGGCGGGAGCGTTACAGCTTCTGGGGGCCGATCGATTTCGCGGTTTCGTCCGACAGCATGCTGATGCGCCAGTTCAGCGCCCTGATCGACAGCGCGCATGACAGGAGCGACGTGAGCATCGATCATACCCGCCTCATCAGCGCCGTGCTTCTCAGCCTGACCGCGGCCACGCTCATTCTGGCAACCCTCATCCTCTTCATACCGCTGCTGGTAAAGCTGCGCACAGAGCACCGCCGGACGCTCGATTTCGAGATCAAGCTCACCCATCTCGCGCACACGGACACGCTGACGGGCCTCGGCAACCGCTCCTCGTTCAACGACGCCTTGAACGGGCTGTTTGCTTCCCTCGAACGGACGGGCGCAGGCTTTTCGATGCTGCTGGTCGATCTCGATTACTTCAAGGCCACCAACGACAGTTTCGGCCATCCGGCAGGCGATGCCGTTTTGAGCCACGTCGCAAAGGCGCTGCAGAAGACCTTCCGCGCCGGCGACGTGGTCTCCCGGCTCGGCGGCGACGAGTTTGCCGCGCTCCTTCCCGGCATTTCGGACGCCGCGACGCTGGAAGGCATTGCCGCGCGCGCCGTTGCCGCCATTGCGGCGGAGTGTCATTTCGAGGGCCGGCTGCTGCCGGTTTCGGCAAGCATCGGCGGCGCCGTCGTTCCCGGCCACGCCGCCGACGAGGCGACCCTCATGCGCATCGCCGACGTGGCGCTCTATGCCGCCAAGGCCAAGCGCAACACGGCCGTCATCTTCGACGAAGCGTCCCTCGCCCAGCGCCTGGAACAGAACCAGCTTGCCGCAGCCCTCGCCTTCGCCGCCGACCGTGACGAGTTCGTCGTCTACTATCAGCAGAAGGTCGACCTGCAGACGGGCAGGCATCTCGGCTTCGAGGCGCTGGTGCGCTGGCGCCACCCGCAGCTCGGCATCCTGCCGCCCGGCCGTTTCCTGCCGCTGATGGAAGGGCACCTGATCCAAAGCATGACGCGCTGCATCGTCAATACGGTCGCGCGCGATCTCAGGGCATGGAAGGCGGCGGGGCTCGCCGCCGGTTCGGTCGCCATCAACCTGCCGGAGGCCCTGCTTGTCAGCCATGACGGCTATGATCTCATCGCTGCGGCGGTCAAGGCGAACCGGCTCGACTGGCGCAATTTTGCGATCGAGGTCACGGAAGACGTGTTTCTCAACCGCGGCGCCAACCAGATCGCCGAAACCATCTCGCGGTTCCGCGAGCATGGGGTCTCCGTCTCGCTCGACGATTTCGGCACCGGCTTTGCCTCGCTTGTGCATCTGCGCGACTTCCCCTTCGACGAGCTCAAGATCGACCGCAGCTTCGTTGCCGAAATCGGCAAGGACGTTCGCTCGGAGCAGATCATCAGGGCGATCATCGACCTCGCCCGCAACCTCGGAAAACGCTGCGTCGCGGAAGGCATCGAAGACGAGGTGCAGCGTGGCTTCCTTCTGAATGCCGGCTGCGAAACCGGCCAGGGTTATCTGTTCGCCAAGCCGGAACCGGCTTCGGTGGCGACCGAACGATTGCTGCGCCGTCCGGCGGCGCGGGACGTATCGGGGCGGCCGCGCAAGTTGCGGGCCGGAGCTGTCTCCTGAGCGGAAGCGCGCGGGATCAATCAATCAAAAAGGGGACAAGACATGAAACGGGAAATCAAACTTGCATGGTTTGCCGCGGCTTTGGCGGCCACGGCTCCTGCGGCACCAGCTTTTGCGGAACAAGGCATGGCGGTCGACGTCGCGCATTTCTGGATATCGAAAAGCGAATCCGCCGCGCTCGACGTCTACCGCAAGGCCTGGGCGGCGGCCGGCAACCAGTGGGCCGACATGCCGGCGGAAAACAAGGTCGCCGTCCAGCGCGCGGTGAGCGATCGCATCGCCAACGGATATGCGCCGGCGGTCATGCAATGGAATGCGAACGAGGGATCGCGCGAACTGCCGGAAATGGGCATCGTGCAGGATATCGACGATGTCGCCGAAGCGGATCACTGGCGGGACGTCATTCCCGCGACGGTTCTCGACCGCATCTCCTACAAGGGAAAGGTCTACTTCGCCCCGACCAACATCCACGCCGAAAACTGGCTCTGGACGAACAAGGCGGCATTTGCCGAAGCGGGCGTGAAGACGCCGCAATCCTGGGACGAGATCTTTGAGGCGGCCGAAAAGATCAAGGCGACGGGACGCGTGCCGATCGCGCTCGGCGGCAAACGATGGGAGGTGTCGCTCATGTTCAACGACATCATCTATCACAAGTTCGGTCCGGAAGGTTACGCCCGTATCATAAGCGGCGATGCCGCGCTGGTGCAGGATCCGCGCATGATCGAAGCCCTGGATCTGCTGTTGCGTCTGTCCGACTATGTCGAACCTTTCGAGAAGCGCAAGGACAAGACCTGGGCCGATGCCACGGCGGCAGTCGGCCAGGGCGCGGCCGGCATGCAGTTCATGGGCGACTGGGCCAAGGGCGAGCTTGCGGCGCGCGGCTACAGCCCCGACAAGGACTTCGACTGCAACCTCGTTCCCGGCACCTCGATCGCCTATTTCATGGTGGTCGATGCCTTTGCCTTCCCGCTTACCAATCGCGACGGCGCGACTCAGGCGCAGCAGGCTTTCGCCCGCATGGTGCTCGATCGCGACAATCAGGTCGCGTTCAGCCGGATCAAGGGATCGCTGCCGGTGCGCACCGACGTCGATCCAGCCGGGCTCGATCGCTGCGGCCAGCTCGGCCTGGAGATGATCAAGGCCAGGAAGGGTGAAGTCAGCGCCCAGTCGCAGGCCATGCCGACCCAGATGTCGGAGGGCTGGATTGCCGTGGTGGGCGACTTTTTCAACGACCGGACCATGTCTTCGCAAGATGCTCAAAGACGCCTGCACGACCTGCTGATGCAGCGCTGAGGGGAAGCTCGGCGCGCACGCGCCGCGATGCGCGAATATCCAGAAGTCGCAGACATGTCCAAAACGCGCAGCAAACAATGGCCCGGCAGCCTGGTTTCCCAGGGAGCCGGGGAAATTAACAAACCCTCAAGTTTTCCGGATACATCTTGCTTTTGCTATTTTTTGTTTTGCACAACGGTGTTTTTTGAAGTCGGCTCTTTCATCCTCACGTGATCGAATTGCAAGCGCCCTTCGCGGTCTCGGAAGGGAAAAGGGCGGCAACGTCGCGATCGTCGTCGCCCTCAGCCTCGTGCCGATGCTCGTCGCGGTCGGCGCGAGCTTCGACTACATTCGCAGCTACAATGTCCGGCAGCGAATGCAGAGCGACCTTGACGCGGCCCTGATCGCCGCGGTCAAGCAGATCAACAACGCCGAGGACACCGACGCTCTCAAGACGAAGGTTTCCGACTGGTTCCACTCACAGGTGGACAACAGCTACACGCTTGGTGAAATCGACATCGATACCGCCAACCACAACATCACGGCGACGGCAAGCGGCACCGTTCCCACAACCTTCATGAAGATCGCCAACATCGATACCGTCGATGTCAGCGTGGCGAGCGCCGTCAAGGGGCCGGCCACCTCCTATCTCAACGTCTATATCGTCATCGACACCTCGCCCTCGATGCTGCTGGCGGCGACGACCTCGGGCCAGGCGACCATGTATTCCGGCATCGGATGCCAGTTCGCCTGCCACACCGGCGACGCCCACACGATCGGCAAGAAGACATATGCCAACAACTATGAATACAGCTCGGAAAAGAAGATAAAGCTGCGCGCCGACGTCGCCGGCGACGCCGTGCGCGAAGTGCTCGACATGATCGACGAATCCGACGCCAATCATGAACGGATCAAGGTCGGACTCTATAGCCTGGGAGACACGCTCACCGAAGTTCTGACCCCGACGCTGAGCACCGATACGGCACGCACCCGCCTGGCGGATGCGAGCTACGGCCTCACCAGCGCGACCTCGAAGGCCGCCACCTATTTCGACGTATCGCTTGCGACGCTCAAGCAGAAGGTCGGCGCCGGAGGGGACGGAACCACCTCAGGCTCGCCGCTCAAGCTGGTTCTGCTGTTGACGGACGGCGTGCAGTCGCAGCGCGAATGGGTGACCGACGCAGTGGTATGGAGCAAGGGAAAGGCGGTATCCGGGGCATACTGGAACAAGGTGGCGCCGCTCAATCCCGAATGGTGCGGCTATCTCAAGAACCAGTCCAATACGATGGCGGTGCTCTACACCGAATATCTGCCGCTCACCTCCGACTGGGGCTATAACGCGACCGTCGGCTCGACCATGGCCAGCGCCAACTGGAAGAACACCTGGGGCGGCACCATGGACAGCGGCGTTTCGAGCAGCATTACGAGACGGGATTACATCCCCTATGCGCTTGCCGGCTGCGCCTCGTCGAAGAGCCTGTTCATCTCGGCATCGTCGTCGTCGGAGATCACGGCCGGCCTGTCGACGCTCTTTACCCAGTATCTCTCTTCCGTCCGGCTGACCCAATGACCTCAAGAAAACGCTTTGCCCTGTTTCGCGGCCTGCTCGGCGATCGCAACGGGGTGGCCGCGATCGAGTTCGCGATCCTGGCCCTGCCGCTCTTCATCATGATATTCGGCATCATCGAAGTGTCGCTGATGTTCTTCGTCAACTCCTCGCTGGATGCTTCGGTCCACAAGATCTCCCGGATGATCCGCACCGGCGAGGTCGCGTCGTCAAAGATCACATTGAACAGCTTCAAAGCCAAGATCTGCGACGACATGATTCTGGCTTTCAGCTGTTCCAGCGGTCTCGTCGTCAAGGTCAGCGTGCTTTCCGACCTGTCGTCCGCCGCCAGCACCGATCCCATCGACAACAGCGGCAAGCTCGCCGTCACCGAGACCTACGATATCGGCAAGGGCAGCGACTACATCCTGGTGCAGGCATTCCTGCCCTGGGAAGCCACCGTCAATTTCTTCAGCCTGTCGAGCGCCAAGCTTTCCGACGGCCGCTATCTCCTCGGATCGTCCGCTCTGTTCCGCAACGAGCCCTTCTGACATGATCATGAAACCGAGCCTCGCTCTTCTTACCTTCGTCAGGTCACGAATCCGCCGGCTCGCATGCGACCGTACGGCCGCCTCGGGCGTCGAATTCGCACTGGTGCTGCCGATCCTGATCATGCTGCTGTTCGGCACCGTCGATCTCGGCCATGCCCTCACCGTCAGCCGCAAGATAGACGAGATCGCATCCAGCACAGGCGATATGATCGCCCAGCAGAGCACCTGGACGAAGACCGACGTCACCAAGCTTCTCTCCGGCGCGAGCTTCATCCTGCAGCCCTATGACACCACCGGGCTGACGATCACGGTCACGGTCAACGATGTCGACAACAGCGGCAAGGCGACCGTCAACTGGTCGGCCGCGTTCAACACCGCGTCGCTCGCTTCCGGCACGGCAAGCGCCATCGACATACCGAAAAAGATACAGGAGACCGGCGTGCAGGTAGTGCTGACCCGTGTGGAATACACGCTGACGACACCGGTCTCGGCGTTTTTCTCGAATTTCACCGGACAGAACGGCTACAGCTTCGACCATCATTTCTTCAATCGCCCCAGGGTCAGCGACACGATCACCTACAATTGAGCCGCAGGCTCAGTGACATTCTGACCGTTGTCGCCGGCGCGACAATGGTGCATTGCTTCGGCCGTTCGGCGGACCGGCCTTTCCAGGGAATCGCAATGCATCACGGTGAAAATGAAGGACATGAAATGACGGCAGGAAAAGCTTGCCGCGCCATGCGGAAACTGCCTGCCATGGCGCCGATCGCGTTGGCCGCGATCATGAGTTCTCATGCGCCCTCGACGGCCGCCGCTCAAGCCGATCTTCACTGGTCGCAGGACCCGGCCAGCCATTGCAGCTTCGTGGCGCCGGCCTCCCTGACGACGGGACCGACCTTCTGGATCGGCGCATGCGTCGACGGAAAGGCGTCGGGGGAAGGCATGCTGCGCCGCCGCGACGGCGACAAGGCGGGGGCGGCCTTCTTCGGCCGGATGGAGGATGGGGTTCCCCAGATCGGCGTCGTCGATCTGACCGATGGATACAGGGCCGGCAGTTTCAGCGACGGCGATATCGGCGGGCAAACCGATCCCGACCCGCAGGACAGGATAGACGCCTTTCGCATCGCAGCCGAGGCGGCGCGGATGGTCGGCGCCAAATATGCCGCCGAGAAGAATGCGGGATCTGCCCGCCATTACGAAGAGCTCGCCAAGACCTTGGAGCAGCAGAACGATTGAGCGGCGGCAGATGAGCGAGACATTGCGGCGACGAATATCACCAGCCTTTACTGGGCGGTCGGCTCACCCGGCGAGCTTGACGATGCCGTAGGGATTGAACTTGAACTCGTCCACCTCATAGGTGGACTCGAAGGAGAGGCTTGCCCCGCGCGCTTTTAGAGTGGCTTCGAGGCCTTCCCTCGCGATCTCGTCGGCAACCGCGTCCATGATGGCGACGATCTGTCTTTCGCTGCCTGCCGTGTCAGGCACATAGACCTCCGGCAGCCCGACGAGATGGAAGCCGACGCTTTCCAGATATCCGCGCGCCGAGAGCGGCCGCTTGGCGAAAGCCAGACGGCCGATGCGCTGCTCGGCGAGAGTGTCGCCCGCCTTTTGCGCATCGGCGCCTTGCCTGATCAGCGCTCTCCAGCGATCGAGCCCATGCGCGATGCCGGCGCTTTCGCCTTTTACGGCAACCGCGCCCGCATCGATCATCCGTTCGATGAGGCGGAGCGCCGCCATCGAAACCTTCACCGTCTCCGCCTGCTCCATGCTCGGCCCGAGGACGTAGAGAACGGATTGATGATCGGCGACGGCCTGCTCGTCGGCCGCGCTCCACGCATCGGGTTCGACCCGATCCCAGCATACGTCGAAGGACCGGCTCATTCTGTCGTCCGGCTCGCCCTGAGAATATTCCTCATCGACGCTGAAGCCGGCGGCGAAATCGCCGATCGCCTGCGACGCCGCCTCGGACAAGCGGCTGAGATCGCTATCCCTGCCGAGGAAACAGAAGACATGCCTTGGCTTCACCGACGACGCCTCCTCCTGCGTCGTCGTTTCCTCCTTGGTATCAGGGCTGGATTCCGTGGCGAGGGACGGCTTCCAGCCGATCATCGCCCACAGGGAGCCGAGGAGTGTGCGACGCATGAGCTTCATGAAGCCTTCCGTTCGGTCGAATGTTCATGGCTCAGCCTTATAAACATTCGAATTCCGAAACGGAAGCAGGATCGTCGCCACAGGCGATGCCGCCTGCCCTTCGTCAGGCCCAGATATCGCCCGGCATGAAGCCTTCGGTGAAAGGATCGTCATTGTCCAGAACGAGCGTGTTCAGGCCGGAGATCCAGCTGGTGCCGGTCAGTGTGGGAACGACGGCGGCCTTGTCGCCGATCCTTGCCTCCTCGACCAGTCTGCCGGTGTAGACATTGCCGAGAATCCCCTGATGCCGGAAATCCTGATTGAGCGGCAGTTCGCCCTTGGCATGCAGAACGGCCATCTTCGCGCAGGTGCCGGTGCCGCAGGGGCAGCGGTCGAGCGCGCCCGTCCAGGTCGCCGGATCGTCCCAGGAGAGATCGCCGGTCGCCATCGTCACCGTGTTCTTCCAGTCGGCCTTCGGATCGTCGGTCGGACCGGAGAGCTGCGAGATCGTAATGCCGACGCCGGGATAATGCGGATGGGCAACCGGCAATTGCTCGATGGCCGCCTGCCGGATCATCGCGGACACGCGCGCGATCTCCCGCCCATGCGCCGGGATCAGTTCAAGGCCCTTGAACTGACGGACGTCGGCGATGACATAGAACATGCCGCCCCAGCCGACATCGACGGTGACCTTGCCGAGATGCGGCACATCGATGACGGCGTCGAGATGGGCGGCGAATGCCGGCACGTTCTTGAAGGTCACGCTCTTGACCTTGCCGTTGCTGCACTCCGCCTTCACGCGGATGAGACCGGCCGGCGCCTCGAGAACCAGCTCGGTGACCGGCTCCTTCATCGGCAGCATGCCCATTTCCAAAAGGACCGTCACCACCGAGATGGTATTGCCGCCGGACATCATCGGATATTCGACCTGCTCCATGATGACATAGCCGGCATCGGCCTCCGAATGACAGGGCGGCACGATGATGTTGCAGCAATGGGCGGGATAACCGCGCGGCTCGCGCAGCATCAGCTTGCGCAGCTGGTCGTCATTGGTCTCCAGCCATTTCATCTTCTCATAGACGGAGTTGCCGGGAATATGCGGCACGCCGCCCGTGATCACGCGCATCGGCGTGCCTGCGTGAGTATCGACCGCGTGGATCGTTCTTTTGAATCCCATGACCATTCTCCTCTGAGGTTCGGCTGCGCCATTGTGTGCAAATTTCGTATACGATATCATTTATACGAAGTCACAGACTTGTCAATCATGAGAGTCATGTTTATGAACATAGATGTACATTTCTCGCCGGAAGCGTCTTGGGAATAGCCGGCCGAAGGCTCAAAGGCGCGGCGGCCAAGGAAACACAGGATTGGAGATTTGCGATGACCGATGAGGTCCTACTCGAGCAGGCGCAAGCCGAGTCTTTGGCGATGCGGGCCTGCCTGGCAGCGGGTGCCGGGGAAGCCACCGCCCGCTCGCTCGTCGACGCAACCTTGTCCGCCATGCTCTATGGTCCTGCGGCGCTCGGCTTTCCGCATATGGTCGATTACCTCGACAGCTTCCGCGAAGGCCGCATCAATTGCGATCCTGCGCCGAGCTGCGAACGCCCCTACCCCGCCTTCTTCGTCGCCGATGCCGACCGGGGCATTGCCCAGCTCGGCTTCGACCTTGCCTTCGACCAGTTGGTCGAAGCGGCGCGCACCTTCGGCGTTGCGATCTTCACGCAGACCAACAGCTATACGGCCGGCGAACTCGGTTACTACGTCCGCAGGCTTGCCGGCGAAGGCATCGTCGGCCTCGCCGCCACCAATGCCAATGCCATGGTGGTCGCCAAGGCGGGCGGGCCCGCCGTCTACAGCACCAACCCGATGGCCTTTGGCTTTCCGCTGGGGGAAGGCTCGCTGCCTGTTGTCATCGACCAGGCGTCGAGCGCGACGGCTTACGTCAACATCGTTGCAGCCGCGGCTGAAGGGCGCAGCATCCCGGAGGGATGGGCCGTCGACGAAGCCGGCAAGGACACCCAGGATGCGGCGAAAGCACTTGGCGGAGCGCTTCTCCCCTTCGGCGGGCGCAAGGGCGCCAATGTGGCGCTGATGGTGGAAATGCTGTCGGCGGGCCTTTCGGGCGGCCCCTGGTCCCTGGACACGCCGTCTTTCAGGGAGGGGAGCGTCAGCCCCGCCGTGGGATTGACCGTCGTCGCGATGATGCCGGGGCGCACTGATGATGGCCTGATCGAACGCGCCCGCTGCCAGGCCGGCCGCCTTCAGGAGAAGGGTGTCTTCGTGCCGGGGGTCAGCGGCATCGACTATCCGCGGCCGGCCTCGGAAAGGCTGAAAGTGCCGCGCTCTGTCTTCGAGGCCGTCACCAGGATCGCGGGCCCCTGACGGCTCAGCCGGGCTTCTGCGCGGGGAGATGCTGGAGAAGCGACTGGCAGGCGCTCATGATGTGGGCATAAAGCAACTCTGCGGCCGCTTCCTCGTCCCGCTTGCGGCACGCTTCGAGAATTTGCCGATGCTCGCGATCGGCGGTCTGCTGGCCGTGCGACAGCGTCAGCTGCACCCGGAGATATCGTTCCAGCCGGTCGTTTACCGAACGGATCGTATTGACGAGGAACGGCCGGCGGGCGTCCTCATAAAGACGGCTATGAAAGCGCCAGTTCAATTCCGACCACCGGGCGACATCCGTTTCATCCGCGAATGCGTCGCAATAGCCCAGCGCCTCCTTGAAGGTCTCTTCCGTCATGTGGGGGATCGAGAGCTTTATCGCATTGGTTTCCAGGATCGCCCGCACCTCGAAGATCTGGGCGATCTCCGGCTCGGAGAGGCTGGTGACGATCGCGCCCTTGTTGCGATGGAATTCCACCAGGCCTTCGGCCTCGAGCCGCTTCAGCGCCTCCCGGACCGGAATCTTGCTGACGTTGAACAGCCGGGCGACATCGTCCTGGCGGATCGGCTCGCCTTCGTCGAGCGATCCATCCGCGATGGAATCGCGGATGAATTTCAGGATCACATCCGAGGCCGTGGGCGCCTTCCCGAGATTTGTCACCTGCGCGGTGTTGAAAGGCATTCCCCAGGCTCCTTCTTTTCGGGATGAAGATCCTGCCTGGGATATCGTAGACGATCTCTTAGCTCAAGGCCGGTCGCGCATCAGGCGACGGCTTGCGCCCCGGTGATTTCCACCAGCGAGCCGCACATGAAGGCCGCCTCATCCGATGCGAGGAAGGCGACGAGAGCCGCCACTTCCTCCGGCTTGCCGATGCGGCCATAGGGAACGAGCTTGTCGAGATCGGCGATCGTCCGGCCGGAACGCTTGACGCCAGCTTCGAGCATCGGCGTGTGGATTTCACCGGGGCAGACGGCGTTGACGCGCACCTTGTCGGGCGCATAGTCGCGGGCGAGGTTCTGGGTGAAGGCGGCGACGGCCGCCTTGGTGGTGTTGTAGGCGATGTGGTTCGGCGCGGGGTAAAGCCCCCATTGCGAAGCCGTGTTGACGATCGCGCCGCCGCCGGCTTCGATCATATGCGGAAGAGCCGCGCGGCAGAGATGGAACATCGAATCCAGATTGACCGCGAAGCTCAGCTGCCAGTCTTCATCCGAAAGCGACAGCAGGTTGCCGCGCCGGTTGATGCCGGCATTGTTGACGAGCACGTCGAGCCGCCCCTTGATGGCAAAGGCCTTCCCGATGAGCTCGACACAATCTTCCTTGCGGGAGATGTCGGCCGCAATCGCGACTGCCAAGCCGCCCGCCGCCTCTATGAGCGAAGCGACTTCGTCTGCCGCCTGCGCATTGGCGTCGGTCACCACCACCAGCGCACCCTCATCGGCCAACCGCTTCGATATGGCCGAGCCGATGCCGCCGCCCCCACCCGTGACCACTGCGACCTTGCCGTGGAATCTCTTCATGTCGAATCTCCTTTTGGCGCAATTTTGAACGCAGAACCGCTGCACATTTTTGCTGGAATTGCTCTACCTGATATAGCTGCCGCCATTGACGTCGAACGTCGCCCCATTCACCGATGCCTGCGAAGGGCGGAGCAGGAAGGCGACAAGCTCTGCGATCTCGGCCGGCTCGGCCATCTCGCCGATCGGGATGTCGCCGACAGCGGCATCCTTTCCGTGCCTCGTCACGAACTCCTCGGTCATCTCGGTGCGCACCCAGCCCGGCGCGATGGAGACGGCGACGACCCCGTCGCGGCCGAAGCTCCTCGCAATCGACTTCGTGAGATTGACGAGCGCCGCCTTCGTCGCGCCGTAAGGCATGGCGTCGGCAGCATAGCCGCGCTGCCCGGCGCGGCTGGCGATATTGACGATCCGCCCGCCGCCATGCTGCTTGAAATGCACGAGCGCTTCCTTGCAGAGATCCGCCGCGGCGAAGAAATTCACGTGGAATTCCTTCTGCCAGGCGGCCCGCCAGTCGGAAGGATCGGCATCGATCGAAATCTCGGTGCGGATGCCGGCATTGTTGACCACGGCATGGATGCGCCCCGCCGCCGCGAGCGCGTCGCGCCAGAGCGCGAAGGCGCCGTCCGGACTGGAGAGGTCGGCCTGGACGATCAGCCCGTTGCCGCCGAGCTTGTGAAGCAAGGCTTCCGCGCGCTGCCTGTCGCGGCCGTAGTGGATGATCGGACGCGCACCTTCGGCGGACAGGCGCTCGACGATCGCCGCGCCGATCCCGCCCGATGCTCCGGTGACGAGGACGGTCTGGCCGGTCAGAGGTTGAAGGTGAGACATGGCGGCTCCTACCTGAGTAAACCGACCTGGGGTCCCCAGGTATCGGACAGCGCAAAACCGGTGGCGAAAGGATCGTCTTCGGAGATGCGAAGCTGTTCGCGGCCGTAGATGAAGGCCCGGCCTGATATTCTCGGCAGCACGGCGCGGCGACCGCCGACCTCAGTTTCGCCGATCGCTTCGGCCAAAAACTCGCCGCCGATGATCGACCGCGACGTCCTCAGGTCGCCGATGGAAACCTCGCCGCGGGCAAAAAGCGTCGCAAGGTTCGCCGAACTGCCGGTGCCGCAGGGCGAGCGATCGACACGGCCGGGCTGCAGCGTCGTGCAGGTCCTGACAGCGCCATCGGCATCGCGGCTGCGGAACATCACATAGGCGATCTCATTCACGCCGCTCAAGACGGGATGGGCGACCGAGACCTGACCTGCGAGCAGCGACTTGAGCTCGATCCCGGCCTCCGCCAGCAGCCGGGCATTGGCAGGCGCGATATCGAGGCCGAGCTGATCGACGTCGACGAGCGCATAGTAAACGCCGCCGAAGGCGACGTCGATCCTGATGCACCCCCATTTCGGCGTCTCGACCTCTTTATCCAGCGCTTCGGCGAAGCTCGGCACATTGTCAAGGCTGACGGAGAGGCAGCGACCGTCGCGGCAGGCGGCGCGCGCGACGATCAGGCCCGCAGGCGTATCCAGGCGGACGACCGTCTCCGGCTCGGACATCGGCACCCGCCCGCTTTCGACCAGCGCCGTCACCACGCAGATGCAATTGCTGCCGGACATCGGATGGGCGCGGTCGGCCTGCAGCACGATGAAGCCGGCATCGGCATCCGCACGCGTCGGCGCGACCAGCAGGTTCACCGACATGGCGACGTTGGCGCGCGGCTCGAAGGTGACGAAACGGCGCAGGCTGTCGTCGACCGTGTTGATGTGGTTCATCTTGTCGAGCATGGTCGCGCCCGGTATTTCGGGCGCGCCTGCGACGATGACCTTGCCGATCTCGCCCTGGCAGTGGACCTGCAGCAGGTCGAGGCTGCGCTCCCAGTTCATTCGGCCGCCTCCGGCTTGATGTACCAGCCCCAGGGCTCCTCGCTGACGAAGCGGGTGATCTGCTTGGTCTCGAGATAGTTGTCGAGGCCCCAGCGGCCGAGTTCGCGGCCGATGCCGGATTCCTTGTAGCCGCCCCAGGGCGCTTCGGTGAAGGTCGGCTGCGAGCAGTTGATCCAGACGATGCCGGCGCGGAAGGCCGCCGCGACGCGTTCGGCCCTGGCATCGTCCTTCGACATCACGGCGGCCGCAAGGCCGAAGCGGGAATCATTAGCGAGCGCGATCGCCTCCTCTTCGGTGGCAAACGGCCGGATGCAGACGACGGGCCCGAAGATCTCCTCGACCCAGGCGGCGCTGTCGAGCGGAACATCCGTCAGAACGGTCGGCTGGAGGTAGTAACCCTTGTCGAACCCTTCGGGCCGCGCGCCGCCGCAGGCGACCGTGGCGCCGGCCTGCCGCGCGGCATCGATCGCCGCGACGACCTGCTCGTGCTGGCGCTTGGAAACCAGCGGCCCGAGGAGCACGCCCTCGTCCAGACCATTGCCGATCTTGATCTTCTTCGTTTCCTCGACGAGCCGCGCAAGCAGCCGTTCGTAGATCGTCTCCTGCACGAGGACCCTTGAGGTCGCCGAGCAGACTTGGCCCTGGTTCCAGAAGATGCCGAACATGATCCATTCGACGGCCTTGTCGATATCGGCGTCCTCGAAGACGACAAAGGGCGACTTGCCGCCGAGCTCGAGGCTGACGCGCTTGATGTCGCGGGCGGCGGCGGCCATGATCTTCGAGCCGACCGGTCCGGAGCCGGTAAAGGCGAGCTTGTCCACTTGCTTGTGATCGATGATCGCCTGGCCGGCGACCGAGCCGGCGCCGGTCAGAATATTGAGCACGCCGGGCGGCAGCCCGGCTTCGTCCGCGACAGCAGCCAGTTCGAGCGCCGTCAGTGATGTCAGCTCGGCGGGCTTCAGCACCACGGTGCAGCCGGCGGCCAAGGCCGGGGCGACCTTCCAGGCCGCCATCAGCAGCGGATAGTTCCAGGGGATGATCGCGCCGGCCACGCCGAGCGGCTCGCGCACCGCCTTGGAGCTGAAACGCTGATCGGGAAGCACGATCGCCTCCTCGGGATTGTTGTCGAGCTGTTCGGCAAGCCCCGCATAAAAGTCGAAGCAGCCCGCCGCATCCGCGACGTCCCAGTCGGCTTCGGGAAACGGCTTGCCGTTGTCGAGAACTTCGAGGCGGGCGATCTCGGCCTGGCGGGCGCGGATGCCTTCGGCGATGGCGCGAAGATATCTGGCGCGCTGGGCGCCCGTCAGCTTCGGCCAGCCATCCTTGTCGAAGGCGCGGCGCGCTGCCTTGACGGCGAGATCGACATCCTCGGCCGTTGCCGCTCCAATTGTCTGGATCACCTCTTCCGTTGCCGGGTTCGTCACCGTGCAGGTGCCGCCCTTGACCGGTTTCACCCATTGTCCGTCGATATAGAGTTCGCTTCGCATGTTCACTCCCTTTCGCCTTGCGCCGGCGCCGCTTTCAGAAGCGGTCGACGCGATAGGGTTTCATGTCCACGGGCGGTTCTACGCCCGTGATGAGATCGGCCATCAAGCGGCCGGTGGTGGCCGCATAGGTGAGGCCGAGATGTCCGTGACCCGTCGCGTACCAGACGTTGCGGCGCCTGGCGGATGGTCCCATGACCGGCACGGTGTCGGGCAGCGCCGGGCGATGCCCCATCCACTCCGTCGCTCCCTCGGCTTTCAGTTCCGGCAATGCCTCCCGAGCCCGCTTCACCAGGATCTTTGCGCGCCGATAATCCGGCGGAGCGTCGAGACCGGCCATCTCCACCGTGCCGCCGACGCGGATACCGCCCGCCGTCGGCGTCACCATGAAGGCGCGCGCCGGCCAGATCACCGAATGGCGCATCGAAATGCCTGCTTGCATGATCTGCGTGTGGTATCCGCGCTCGGTTTCGAGCGGGATGTGTTCGCCGAGCAGCTTGGAAAGCCGGGCGGTGAAGGCGCCGGCCGCAAGCACCACCTTGTCGGCCGCAAGGCTGCGCCCGTCCGCCAGCCGCAGAGCCGAGACGCCGGCCTCGCTCCGTTCGAAACCGACGACGTCACCTTGGACGATCCGTCCGCCGAGCGCCTGGAACTTTTCGGCAAGCGCGGTCACAAGCCTGTACGGATCGGTGATCGAGCGGTTGTCGGGAAAGAGCACCGCCTTGCCGATCTTCGTCGTCAAGGCCGGTTCGAGATCGCGGATGGCGTTTCTGCCGAGGATTTCATGCCGGAAGCCGAAGCGCTCCAGGATTTCTATATGTTCCCGATCCGCCCGGAACTCGGCGTCGTCGGTATAGAGACTGAGGCACCCCTCGGCCGTCAGCATATGCGTCAGGCCGGTCTGCTTGAGCAGGGCGTCCAGATCTTCGTAGACACGGCCGCAGAGCGCAGCGCCGGCCGCCTCCAACTCCCTCAATTTTGAGGGGCGACTGGCGGCGAGGAACCTCAGGAACCAGGGCACCAGTTTCGGCAGGTAACCGGGCCGGATGCGCACTGGCCCTTCCGGATCGAGCAGCCATTTCGGCATCTGCGCCCAGATGCCGGGGCGCGAGGCCGGCATGAATTCGGTGACGGCAATGCTCGCCATGTTGCCATAGGAGGCGCCCGTGCCGGGCGCGGCCTTGTCGAACAAGGCGACGCTGTTGCCCCGGCGCTGGAGTTCATAGGCGATGGTGGTGCCGATGATACCGGCGCCGACGACCACGATGGATGACACGGAAACCTCGCAATGTCAGAGATTTCGAGGCGGCTTGGCCGCCCCGGATCTGTTATCGGTTACCAGTTGAGGATCGGCTCCATCGCCGCCCTGAACTCGGCCTTTTCCTCCGGCGTCAACTCGCCGAGCGGGGCGCGGCACTGCCCAACGGGCAGTCCCTGAAGTTCGCAGCCATATTTGATCTTCTGCACGAACTTGCCGCTTTCGAGGATGTTCATCGCCCTATAGAGGGTCTTCATCATCTCGCGCGCCTTGCCGAGGTCTCCCGACTTGTAGGTTCGGTCGAGATCGCAGCAGGCCTTGGCCATGCAGTTGGACGGGCCGCAGATCCAGCTTTCCGCGCCCCAGAACATGAAATCGAGCGCGATATCGTCGGAGCCGCTGACGAGCTGGATCTTGCCCTCATAGCGGCTGGCGATGTCGATCGCCCGCTGCAGCACGCCCGAGCTTTCCTTGATGCCGATCACGCGCGGATTGTCGGCAAAATGATCCATCAGCTCGAAGCTGATGTCCGAGCCATCCTTGGCCGGATAGGAATAGAGGACGAGGTTCACGTCGACGGCGCCGAGCACGGCTTCATAATGCCTGATGAGTTCGGCCTGCGTCGGGCGGGTATAAAACGGCGGCGCCAGCAGCACCGTGTCGTAGCCGATGTCGCTCGCCATCGCCGTCTGCTCGATCACCTCGCGGGTGGCGGGCGCGTTGGTGCCGGCGATCAGGATTTCGCCCGGCCTGGCAAATTCCTTGACGAACTGCAGCACGTCACGGCGCTCTTCCCTGGACTGGCTGAAATACTCGCCGGTCGAGCCGTTCGGCACCCAGCCGCTGACGCCTGCCTCGCGCAGATGCGCCAGAAGCTTTTCGAACGCCTTGAAGTCGATCCTGTTGTTCGCGTCGAAGGGAGTGATGAGCGCGGGCATGACGCCGGAAAGTTTCATGAGATGTCTCCTGTCCTGGGAACGGCTGTTAGATTGCGAGCTTCTTGAGAATGCGTCCCTCGATCAGGGAGACCGCCCGCGTGAGGGGGAAGGCGATGACGAAGTAGATGAGGGCGACCACCGTCAGCACTTCGACGGGACGGGCCGTATTGTTGGAGATGTTCTGGCCGACGAACATCAGGTCCGCCATGCCGACGGCGGAGACCAGCGCGCTCTCCTTGAACAGGCTGACGCAGTTCGACAGCAGCGTCGGGATTGCCCGCAGCACAGCCTGCGGCAGCACGACATTGACGACCTGGACCCTGTTCGGCAGGCCGAGCGCGACGCAGGCGTCCAGCTGTTCGCGGCCGATGGATTTGAGGCTCGCCCGGAAGGTCTCGCTGGTGATCGCGCCCATATAGAGCGTCAGCGCGATGACGCCGGAAGCCAGGTTCGAAAGTTCGACGCCGAGGAGGAGCGGCAGGCAGAAGAAGATCCAGAAGAGCTGGATCAGCACCGGCGTGCCACGGAAGAATTCGACATAGGCGCCGGCAATGGCGCGTAGCGCCAGATTTCGCGACGACCTCGCGAGGCCGACGAGGAAACCGAGAGAACATCCGAGCACGATGCAGATCAGCGTCAGCTTGATCGTCATCCAGAGGCCGAGCAGCAGCGCGTTTTCGAAGCGCAGCAGGATTGAGAAATCGAGCGTCATCATGCTGGCCTCCTAGCTGACGAGGATCTGGCGGCGGCGTTCGAGCAGGCCGACGATCTGGGTGATTGGGAAGGACACAGCGAAATAGATCAGCGCCACGACGGTGAAGGTCTCGATCGGCCGGTAAGTCTCCGTTGCCAGCGTCTTGCCCTGGTACATCAGGTCCTGGATCGCCACGATCGCGACCAGCGCGCTCTGCTGGAAGATGACGATGCCGTTGGTCAGCAGCACCGGGATCGAGGCGCGGAACGCCGTCGGGAAGACGATGTAGAGCACCCGCTGCAGCGGATTGAGGCCGAGCGCGATGCCGGCATCGAGCTGCTCGCGCGGCACCGCCTGGATCGCGGCGCGATAGGCTTCGGCGTTGAATGCCATCAGATTGAGCCCGAGCGCCATGATGCCCATCGTCATCGGATCGAGGAAGACGTCGAACAGCATCGGCACGCAGTAGAAGATCCAGACGATCTGAACGATGGCAGGCGTGCAGCGGAAGAATTCGACGAACAGCATGAAGGGCAGCCGCACGAGCCGGTAGGGGCTCATGATCAGAAGCGCGAGCGCGAAGCCGAAGACGATGCCGATGACATTGGCCGCCGCCGTCAGCTGCAGCGAAACCCACAGGCCCTGCAAGAGCGGCGCAAGCGTCACCGCGTGAAAGTCGAACGTGTAGTTCATGGCCTGCCCCTCCTACTGCTTGATGTGGAAGACGCGGTCGATGAATTCCTTGGTCCGCTCTTCGCGCGGAGCGGCGAGCACCTGTTCGGGAGGGCCGTCCTCGACGACCACGCCGCCGGCGCAGAAGATGACGCGCGAGGCGATGTTCTTGGCGAACCACATATCGTGGGTGACAATCATCATCGGCATGTCCTGGGCGGCGAGCTGCAGGATGACCTGCTCGACCTCGCTGACGAGTTCCGGATCGAGCGCCGAGGTGACTTCGTCGAACAGCATCAGCTTCGGGTCGAGCATCAGCGCGCGGGCGATGGCGACGCGCTGCTTCTGGCCGCCGGAAAGCTGGGCCGGATAGGCATTGGCCTTGGCGCCGAGCCCGAAGCGTTCGAGCAGCGCCTGGGCGCGGGCCGTCGCCTTCGCCTTGGCTTCTCCGCGCACCTTGCAGGGCGCGAGAATCAGGTTCTGGGTGACGTTCAGATGCGGAAACAGCGTGTAGTGCTGAAAGACCATGCCGATCGAGCGACGGACATTGGTGTCGATCTGCGTCTCCGCCGCCGCGCCATCGGAGGAAATATAGGGCTTGCCATCGAAGCTGATCGAGCCGCTGTCGATCTGTTCCAGCCCCATCATCACGCGCAGCAGCGTGCTCTTGCCGCCGCCGCTCGGACCGATGACGACGACGCGCTCGCCGGGTTTCATTTCGATGTCGATGCCTTTCAGCACCTGGACGGCGCCGCTGCCATAGCTTTTGTGCAGCGCCTGCATTTTCACGAGGGGAAGGCTGAAGGACGTGGTCATGGCCAATCTCCGGTGATCGAAACTGGAGGGGGCCGGCGCGATGCCCGCACCGGCCCGGCGAGGTTACTTCGCGCCCTTGAGCACGTCGTCGACGGCCTTCTTGATCAGCTCGTCGACATGGCCGGTGGCGACCCTCTCTTCGAGGAAGATGTCGACCACCTCGACATCGGCGGCAGAAAGCTGATGCGGCAGGCCGAAGGAGACGCCCTGCTTGGCAAGTGCCGGCGTCGGATTGAGCGCCACCGCCCAGTCCGGATTCGACTGCGTGAAGAGCTGGTTGGTGTCGGAGGCGTCGACCAGGATGTCGGCGCGCTTCGAGGTGACCGCCAGGCGGGTCTCGTCATTGCCGGGAAGGCGCATGATCGTGGCGTTCTTCACCGCCGCCGAGATCGCCTTGTCCTGCGCCGTGCCCGACATGACGGCGAGCGTCACGCCAGCCTTGTCGATATCGGCGACGGAAGCGGCGCCGGCCGCGATCTTCGGGTTGTTTTTGTTATAGGCGAGCGAAATCTGGTACTCCATCGCCGGGATCGAGAACTGCACGGCCATGGCGCGTGCCGGCGTACGGTTGAGCGCCAGCGACACGTCCCATTTGCCGGCTTGCAGACCGGCGACGATATTGTCCCAGGTCGTATCGACGAATTCGGGCTTCACCTTCAGGACTTCGGCGAATTCCTTGCAGAGATCGGCGAAGAAGCCGGAATATTCGCCCGTCGCCGGATCGCGCATGACATAGGGCGGCGCAACGGCCGCGCCGCAGCGCAGAACGCCCGCCTTCTGCACGCCTTGCCAATATCCCTCGGCGGTCTGGGCCTCAACGGCGGTTGCGGAAAGACCTCCCATCAGGGCGAGCGCGGGCAGCGCCCGCAGGGCGGACGTTATCAAAGAAAGCATCGGGCATTCCTCTTTGTTGTGCGCGAAACGCGCGGTTCCACTCGTCGGCTCACGCCGTTTCTATTGTTTTCTTGTCGGCTGCGTGTCGACTGACCAAAATATGTCAACAGCGTGTCGACAAAGTCAAGCGGAAAAATTACATTGCCGACACGCTGTTTTTCTGGCCCAATGGACCCGCGTCTGGAGAAAGGGACTTAAGTGTCTGAAGAATCGGAAGTGAAACGCATCCGCGGGACCGGCTGGAAGAGCGTCTATGAAACGCTGCGCAACGAGATCCTGTCGCTCGCCCTGCCGCCGGGTCAGCTTCTCGACGAGATGACGCTTGCCGAACGCTTCGACATGTCGCGCTCGCCGGTGCGCGAAGCCCTGATCCGGCTCGGCGCCGACGAGCTGGTGGTGACGCTTTCGAACCGCAGCACGATCGTCGCGCCCATCGAAGTCGCGACCTTTCCCAAATATGTCGAGGCGCTCGACATCGCGCAGCGCATGAACACGCGGCTAGCCGCGGCGCTCCGGACCGAAGCCGACCTGAAGATCATCGCCAAGCGTCTGAAGTCGTTCGAAACGGCGGTCAAGACGGGCAATCATCTCGCCATGTCGGAAGCCAACAAGGAATTCCACATGGCGATCGCCCATGCCGGCAAGAACCAGTATCTCGCCTCCTTCTACGAGAAGCTCCTGTCGCAGGGCCAGCGCATGCTCCACCTGCATTTCGAATATCTGGAGCGGACCCATGAGGGCTATCTCTTGACCGACGAGCACACGCTGATGCTCGATGCCATCCGGGAGAAGAACGTCGATCTGGCCGACGAACTCGCTCACGCCCATACGCGCCAGTTCCAGGACAATTTCATCAACTTCATGCGCGAGAACTACACCACGGATGTCGCGCTGGGCCCGCTGCGGGCGGCGGAGTAATCGGATGAAGATCGACAGCATAGGATTCGTCGGCACCGGCGCCATCACCGAAGCCATGGTTCGCGGCCTTCTGGCCGAACCGGCCTATGCCTCGGAGATCCATGTCTCGCCGCGAAGCGCTCACATCGCCGCGACGCTGGCAGCCGAATTCGCCTCGGTCAGAATTGCCGGGAACAATCAGACTGTCGTCGATCGCAGCGACATGGTGTTCCTGGCGATAAGGCCGCAGATCGCCGAGGAGGTCGTGCGGGCGCTGTCGTTCCGGACCGGCCAGACGGTCGTCAGCCTCGTCGCGGCGACGGAGCGCCAGGCCCTGCTCGATTGGATCGGCGCCGATGTCAAACTCGGCCAGGCCATCCCCCTGCCCTTCGTCGCGCAGCGCCACGGCGTCACCGCCATCTATCCCGCCAATGCCGCCATCGCGGCGCTGTTCGACACGCTCGGCACGGCCGTGCAATGTCAGTCGCGGAAGGAGTACGATCTCCTCGCAGCCGCAAGCGCCGTCATGTCGACCTATTTCGGCGTCATGGAATCGATCACCGGCTGGCTGGAGAAAAGCGGTCTCGAAAGGGCAAAGAGCCAAGCCTACATCGCCCCGCTCTTCGCAAGCCTGGCGCAGAAGGCCAACAATCCCGGCAACGAACCCTTCAGCGCGCTGAGCCGCGAATTCGCCACCAAGGGCGGCCTCAACGAACAGGTGTTTTCCGACTTCGAGAGCAAGGGCGGCCTTGCCGCGCTGAGTGCTGCGCTCGACGGCGTGCTTGCCCGCATCGAGGGCCGCTGACATCACTCAGAACGTCGGCGGCGTGCAGGCGCTGATGACTTCGCAGGGCACCGGACCGACACAGCGGAACCGGTGCGGGCGCCGGCTTTCGAAATAATAGGCATCTCCCGGCCCGAGGATGCGCCGCTCGTCATCGACAGTCACTTCGAGCCTTCCCGAAAGCACGATCCCGCCCTCTTCCCCTTCATGGACGAGAGGCACCTTGCCGGTGTCCGCTCCGGGCTGGTAGCACTCCTTGAGGATCTGCAGGCTGCGGCCGAACAGGTTTTCGCCCACCTGCCTGAAGGAAATGGCGCCCTTGCCGATCTCCACCAGTTCCTCGGCCGCATAGAAGGCCTTCCGTGGGCGGTCGGGCTCGAAGGCGAAGAATTCGGCGAGCCCGATCGGAATGCCGTCGAGAATGCGTTTCAAGGCCCCGACCGAAGGGTTGGAGGCGTTCGATTCTATGAGCGAGATCGTCGAATTCGGCACGCCGGTGCGCTTGGCGAGTTCGCGCTGGGAAAGCTTGTGGGCGATGCGGAGATGGCGAAGGCGGCCGCCGATATCGATAGACATGATGGGCTCGTTTCTGTTGTCCAGAATATCGAAAACATATCCTTGCGCTTTATATATTTCAATTGGTTATGCAATTGAAGAAAAGGACTTGTTTGCAAAGCGGAAATCACGCCATTCTCGGTTCATTCCCAAGGAGGCCAGAATGGACCAGATCAACAAGACGAACGCGCCCGTACTCGAAAATTTCTGGATGCCGTTCACCGCGAACCGGCAGTTCAAGGCCACGCCGCGCCTTCTCGCAGCCGCCGAAGGCATGTATTACACCGATGTCGATGGGAACCGCGTTCTCGACGGCACGGCCGGCCTCTGGTGCTGCAATGCCGGCCACGGCCGCAAGAAGATCGCCCAGGCCGTCGAGCGGCAGCTTTCGACCATGGACTATGCCCCGACCTTCCAGATGGGCCATCCCATCGCCTTCGACTTTGCCGCAAAGCTCGCCGCAAACGCGCCGGGCGGCGCTGATGCCAAGCTCGACCGCATCTTCTTTACCGGCTCTGGTTCGGAATCGGTCGATACAGCCCTAAAGATCGCCATCGCCTATCAGCGCGCCATCGGCCAGGGCACCCGGACGCGCATCATCGGGCGCGAAAAGGGATATCACGGCGTCGGCTTCGGCGGCATTTCCGTCGGCGGCCTCGTCAACAACCGCCGGGTCTTCCCGCAAATCCCGGCCGACCATATGCGCCATACGCTCGATGTCGAGCGGAACGCCTTCTCCAAGGGGCTTCCCGCCCACGGCATCGAGCTCGCCGACGATCTCGAACGGCTGGTGCAGCTGCACGGCGCCGAAACCATCGCCGCCGTCATCGTCGAGCCGATGTCGGGCTCGGCCGGCGTCGTCCTGCCGCCGAAGGGTTATCTCGAAAAGCTGCGCGCCACTGCCGACAAGCACGGTATCCTGCTGATCTTCGACGAGGTCATCACCGGCTTCGGCCGTCTCGGCACGCCGTTCGCGGCGGATTATTTCGGCGTCATGCCTGATCTCGTCACCACGGCGAAGGGTCTGACCAACGGCGCGATTCCCATGGGCGCGGTCTTTGCCAGCCGCAAGATCTACGACGGCCTGATGGTCGGGCCGGAAAATGCGATCGAGCTCTTCCACGGCTATACCTATTCCGGCCATCCGGTCGCCTGCGCCGCCGGTCTCGCCACCCTCGAAATCTACGAGGAAGAGGGCCTGCTCACCCGCGCATCCGAGCTCGCCGACCACTGGCAGGAAGCCCTCCACTCGCTGAAGGGCCTGCCTCATGTCGTCGACATCCGCAATCTCGGCCTGGTCGGCGCCGTCGAACTCGCGCCCCGCGCTGCTACGCCCGGAACCCGCGCCTACGACGTCTTCGTCGATTGCTTCAAGAAGGGCCTGCTGATCCGCGTGACCGGCGACATCATCGCGCTGTCTCCGCCGCTCATCGTCGAGAAGGAGCAGATCGACACGATCGTCTCGACGATCGCCGATGCGCTGAAGCGCGCGGCATAACTTTGCCAGCCAACCGATGCGGTGGCGAAACGCCACCGCATCGGCTCACCCGACGGGCACGCCGAGCCCGACCTTGACCCGGTCCATCGCAACGAAGGTCCGGAAGCGTTTGACGTTGTTGTTGCCGAAGAAGAGCCGGCGCGTCAGCGCCTCGTAATCGGCCATCGACGGCACGACGATAACCAGAATGAAATCCGCTTCGCCGGTGACGTAATAGCATTGCTGGATCTCAGCGGCGGCCGCGAATTCCTTCTTCGCCCGCTCGATCTGATCGGCGGTTTCGCTGATCACCTCCACCTCGACGAAGATCGTGATCGACTGCCCGACCGCCTCCGGCTCGACGACTGCGACATCCGCCCGGATCACGCCCTCCTCCCGCATTCGCTTGATCCGCCGCTGAACGGCGGGCGCCGAAAGATTGACCGCTTCGCCGATCGTGCGCTGCGGGGTCATGTTGTCCTGCTGCAGGATGGCGAGGATCTTGCGGTCGAAGGCGTCGAGAGGAGAGGTCTGAACACGCTTGCTCAAATGAATGCTCCGGCGAAACAAAATTGCAAATGAACCCGCCAATATCAGCGCCTTTTTCGTGAGCGGTGCAATAGAGTTCAGCGACATCACGAAATCGAGGTTCGCCATGTTTCTTCCAAACACCACTGCCAGCTATCGGCTGCCGCTCGATCCGCGAGAACAGCAGACGCTCGGCATCGCCGCCGCCGAAGAGGTGGAGCGCTACCTCGCCTTTCGCGAGGACCATGCGGTTACGCCGCTCGTCGCGCTGCCGGGACTGGCGCGCGACATCGGCGTCGGCGCGATCCACGTCAAGGATGAGGGCCATCGCTTCGGCCTCGGCAGCTTCAAGGCGCTCGGCGGCGCCTATGCGGTGATCCGTCTCGTCCTCGAACAGGCCCGGCGGAAACTCGGCCGCGACGTCGATATGGCCGAGCTGCATTCCGAAGAGGTCCGCGCCGTTGCGCGCGAGATGACGGTTGCCTGCGCCACCGACGGCAATCATGGCCGCTCGGTTGCCCAGGGGGCTCAGTTCGTCGGTGCGCGCGCCGCGATCTTCGTGCACGCAGGCGTCAGCGATGAACGCGTCGCCGCCATCGCCCGTTTCGGCGCAGAGATGATCCGCGTCGAGGGCACCTATGACGACTCCGTCCGCGAGGCGGCCCGCATCGCCGAGGCGAAGGGCTGGATCATCGTCTCGGACACCTCATGGCCGGGCTACGAGCGCATCCCCGGCCTGGTGATGCAGGGCTATACCGCGCTGATCCGGGAAGCACTGAGCCAGATGCCGGAGCCGCCGACGCATGTGTTCATTCAATCGGGCGTCGGCGGCATTGCCGCCGCGGTCGCCGGCCATCTGGCGATTGCGCTCGGCGAGCGGCGTCCCGTCTTCACCGTCGTCGATCCCGCCCGCGCGGCGTGCCTCTTCGAAACGGCGCGCGCCGGCCATCCCGTTACGGTCGCCCATGGCGAACCGACAGTCATGGCGATGCTGGAATGTTATGAGCCCTCGCTGGTCGCCTGGCGTGTTCTTTCGCGTGCGGCCGATGCCTTCATGACGGTGGAGGAGACTGAGGCGACCGCGATCATGAACCGCCTTGCCCGCCCCGTTGCCGGCGATCCCGCGATCGTCGCCGGCGAAAGTGGCGGCGTCGGCCTCGCAGCCGCCATCAAAGCCGCCGCCGACCCGGCGAGCAGGGCGGCGCTTGCGATCGGCCAAGGCTCCCGCATCTTCGTCGTCAACACGGAGGGTGCGACCGATCCGGGCAAATACGAAGAAATCACCGGCCTGCCGCCCGCCGCGGTCGCCGCGAAGAACCGGCAAGGAGCCATGGCATGACTAAGCCATCCATCGATGCGGCCCGTCTTCTCGGACGCATCAGGACGCTCGGCGAGATCGGCCGGGACAGCAAAGGCCGGCTCGTCCGGCTGGCGGCGTCCGATACGGAAAAACTCGGCCGCGACCAGTTCGTGGCCTGGATCGCAGGCGCCGGACTCGAGGTCGCCATCGATCGCATCGGCAATATCTTCGGCATCTGGAAGCCGGATGGTGTGGCAGACGAAGCGCCCATTCTGCTCGGCTCGCATATCGACACGGTCATCGGTGCCGGCATCTATGACGGCTGCTACGGCACGCTGTCGGGGCTTGAAGTGATCGAGACGCTGAAGGCGGAAGGTCTGGCGCCATCCCGGCCGGTCGCCGTTGCGGCCTTCACCAACGAGGAAGGCGTGCGCTACGCGCCCGATATGATGGGATCGCTGGTCTATGCGGGCGGTCTCGACGTCGATGCCGTGCTTGCCACAATCGGCACCGACGGGACTGTTCTCGGCGAGGAGCTGAAGCGCATCGGCTATGCCGGCGAATATGAGCCGGGCTTCCTGAAACCGCATGCCTATATCGAGCTGCATATCGAGCAGGGGCCGGTCCTCGAACGCGGGGGTATTCCCGTCGGCGCCGTGGAAGACCTTCAGGGCATTTCCTGGCAGAAGGTGACTATCACCGGTGACGCCAACCATGCGGGAACGACGCCGATCTCGATGCGCCGCGATGCGGGTCATGCCGCGGCACGGGTCGTCACCTTCCTGCGCGACCGGGCAAAGACCTCGAACACGCCGACGGTGGCGACGGTCGGCTGCATGAATTTCGAACCGAACGCGATCAATGTGATCCCGTCGCGGGCGACCTTCACGGTCGATCTGCGCGACCCGGACGAAGATCGCCTCCGGGAAGAAGAAGCCGCGCTCGCATCCTTCCTGGAGGGCCTCTCGGCCGAGGAGCAAGTCAGCATATCGGTGGAAAGGCTTGCCCGGTTCGAGCCGGTGAAATTCGATTTGGGAATTGTCGAGCTCATCGAAGACTCCGCAGGAAAGCGGGGTCTCGCCTGCCGGCGGATGACCTCGGGCGCCGGCCACGATGCGCAGATGATCGCCAGGATCGCCCCGTCGGCGATGATCTTCGTTCCGAGCGCCGGTGGCATCAGCCACAATCCAAAGGAATACACCGCTGACGAAGATCTCGTTGCAGGCGCCAACATCCTGCTCGACGTCGTTCGCCGCCTCGCCACGGAAGGACTGCCGGCATGAGCATCGACAGGAATGCGCTTCACGCGGACATGACGGAATGGAGACGCCATCTCCACGCCCATCCCGAGTTCGGCTTCGAGGAGCAGCGGACCGCTGCCTTCGTCGCGGCCAAGCTCAGGGAGTTCGGCTTCGATGAGGTCGCTGAAGGCATCGGCGGCACCGGCGTCGTCGGAACGTTGAAGCGCGGCAGCGGCAATCGCGCCATTGCGCTACGCGCGGATATGGATGCCCTGCGCATCAGCGAACAGACGAACGCCTCATACCGGTCGCAGAACCCCGGCACCATGCACGCCTGCGGGCACGACGGCCACACCACCATGCTGCTCGGCGCGGCAAAGACCCTGGCTCAAGAAGGCGGCTTCGACGGCACCGTGCGCTTCCTCTTCCAGCCGGCCGAGGAATGGGGCAAGGGCGCGCTCGCGATGATCGCCGACGGGCTTTTCGAGCGTTTCCCCTTCGACGAGATCTACGGCATCCACAATATGCCGGGGCTCGGCGTCGGCAATTTCCAAACGCGTCCCGAAGCGTTCATGTCGGCCGAGGACAATTTCGAGATCACGCTGACCGGTATCGGCGGCCATGCCGCGCGGCCGCATTGGGGCAATGAAGTGCTCGTCGCCGCCTGCGCGCTGGTGACAAACCTGCAGACGATCGTCTCGCGGCGACTGGACCCGGCCGATATCGGCGTCGTCTCCGTCACCGAGCTGATCGCCGACGGCACGCGCAACGCGCTTCCCGGCCTTGCCCGCATTCTCGGCGACGCCCGCAGCTTCCGTCCGGAGATCAGCGAGACCATCGAAAAGCAGATGCGCGTCATCGCCGAGGGTACGGCCATGGCCTACAACGTCAAGGCCGACGTTCTCTATACCAGGGAATTCGTGCCGCTCATGAACGATCCCCTCCTGACGGAGGAAGCCCTGGCGGTGGGGCGCGGTCTCTACGGCGCTTCGAATGTCGCCATCGCGAGCAAGCCGATGACAGGGTCGGAAGATTTCGCGCAGTTCCTTGCGAAAGTGCCGGGCTGCTTCGTGTTCCTCGGCAACGGCGAAAGCTCGCCGCCGCTCCACAACCCGACCTATGATTTCAACGATGCGGGCCTGCTCCATGGGGCCGACTTCCACGCCGGAATCGTCCGTCGGCGGCTCCGGGCAGGCTGACGCTCACTGCTTGAAGACCTGTGAGGGCAGTTGGCCGAAACGCTTCCTGTATTCGGCTGCAAACCGCCCGAGATGGGTGAAGCCCCATCTGAACGCGATCTCGGCGACGGCCTGCCTGCCGCCGGTTTCCAGCAATTCGCTGTGGGCCGCCAGCATGCGGATTTCCTGCAGATAGGACATCGGGGTCGTGTTCCTGAACTGCCGGAAACCCTGCTGCAGGGTCCGCACGCTGACCTTGGCGGCCGCCGCTATGTCGTCGAGCGAGATCGGCTCGGCGATGTGTTCCTGCATGTAATCGATGGCCCATTTGACGTGGCGCGGCGCCGGCGCCGGAGCGGTCAGCGCCAGCTCGTCCGAATAGCGATTGGGACAGGCCTCCAGAAGCAGGTAGATCACCGCATCGGAGAGCGAGCTGACAGCCAGCGGCGAGCGCCGCAGCGGTCCGTTTTCGGCAAGGCCGGCATGAAGGTTCGCCACGATCTGCTGCACGATGAGTCCGGGACCGGCCGCAAGATCGATATCGGGATGAATGCCGATGTCGCCCGTGATCGTTCGCTCGAACATATGCGTGAGGCGCCTGACGATCATCTCCCGATCGATGAACATGCACAGGTGATGGCGGGGGCCGAAGATGCTGGTGCCCCTGGCACGGCCCGGCTCCAGGATTACGCCCCGGCCGGGCACGGAATAGATCGGCTCCTTGCTGCCCCCGAAGAGCATGTTGCCCTCCGTCGGCAGAAATATGGCCAATCTGTCGATGACACCGTCCCGCTTGCCGACAAGCGTGCCTTCATAGGAGCAATCGGCAACGCTGACATCTCCCGCCGAGATGAAATTGCAGTGATAGGAAATCGGCGCATTGCCCTCCGCCATCATCCTGATCGCTGCTTTCGGCGTCGACAATGCTTCCGAGAGCTGGTCGGGGTCCGTTCCACTCTGCACCATTTCCCGAAAGGACATGCCTGCCATCGCCGTCTCGCGGGAAAGATCGGCGGTGCTGTGCCTGTGAGGATTAACGGACATTCGTGACCTCGGATGACGGCTTCCCCGAGGGATAACCGATTTGTACAGTCATGTACATTCCCTTTCCTCCCGCTTGCGCGCTCAGCCGTAGCGGCTGACCGCAAGATCCCTGGCGTCGATTTCGGGCGCGCGGCCGCTGACGAGATCGCCGATCAGCCGCGCCGAACCGGTGCTCATCGTCCAGCCGAGCGTGCCGTGGCCGGTATTGAGGAAGAGGCCGGCGACCTTGGTCGGGCCGATGACCGGCGTACCATCAGGCGTCATCGGGCGCAGGCCGGACCAGAAGGACGCCTTGGAAACATCGCCGCCGGGGAAGAGATCGGTGACGGAGTGCTCCAGGGTGCTGCGGCGGGCCAGGCCGAGATCGTTGGTATAGCCCGAAATCTCGGCCATGCCGCCGACACGGATGCGATCGCCGAGCCGGGTGATGGCGATCTTGTAGGTTTCGTCCATGACGGTCGATTCCGGCGCACGCAACGCATCGGTGATCGGAATGGTGAGCGAATAGCCCTTGACCGGATAGACCGGCAGGCTGATGCCGAGAGGTTTGACCAGCAGCGGCGAATAGCTGCCGAGCGCGACCACCACCACATCCGCGCTCATGCGCTCGCGATCGGGGTTGCCGTCGCCATCGCGAGTGGTGATCACCCCGCGCACGCGCCCGGCCTCGACATCAAGCGCCTTGATCGTCGTGCCGTAGGCGAAGCGGACGCCGAGCGCCTCGGCCTTGGCGGCCAGCGCGTTGGTGAACTTGAAGCAGTCGCCGGTTTCGTCCTTCGGAGTCAGCAGGCCGCCGACGATCTTGTCGCGCACATGCTTCAGCGCCGGCTCGACGCGGATGCAGCCGTCCCGGTCGAGCACCTCGTAGGGAATGCCGTCGGCGGCGAGCGCCTTGACGTCCTTTGCCGAGGCATCGAGCTGCTGCTGCATGCGGAACAATTGCAGCGTCCCCTGCATGCGCTCGTCATAGGCAATGCCGGTTTCGGCGCGAAGCTCGGCGAGCGCGATGCGGCTGTAATCGGCAAGGCGCAGCATGCGGCTCTTGTTGATCGCGTAGCGCTCGGAGGTGCAGTTCGACAGCATTCTCGCCATCCAGGCGAGCATGGCCACGTCGAATTTCGGGCGCAGGATGAGCGGCGCATGTTTCATGAACAGCCACTTCATGGCCTTCGCAGGAATGCCGGGGGCCGCCCACGGGGAGCAATAGCCGAAGGAGACTTCGCCGGCATTGGCAAAGCTCGTCTCCAGCGCCGGGCCGGACTGACGGTCGACGACCGTCACCTCGTGGCCTGATTTGGCGAGCTGATAAGCGGAGGTGACGCCGAGGATGCCGGCGCCCAGAACGATGACTTTCATGATGTTCCCAATGATGAAGCGCCTGATCTCAGCGATATTGCCTGTGATAACGATCGCCGAGACCGGTTAGGATTTCGTAAGATAGCGATATTGCCTGTGATAACGATCGCCGAGACCGGTTAGGATTTCGTAAGATATGGTGTCGGCATCGCGCGCGATATGCTCGAGCGTCTGATGCGCCCCGAGCACCTCGACAAGGCTGCCGAGCGTCAGAGCGCCTTCCGGTAGCGCCGATACGTCGACGGTGATGCTGTCCATCGACACGCGCCCGACGATCGGCAGGCGGATGCCCTTGAAATAGACGGCGCCGCGGCCGCTCAGGCTTCGCGGCAGGCCGTCGGCATAGCCGGCTGCAATGGTGGCAAGGCGCGTTTCCCGATGCGTGACATGCGCGCCGCCATAACCGACCTTCGTGCCTTCAGGCACGGCGCGCGTCTGCACGACGGCGACATCGAGGCTGACGACCGGCTCCATCGGATTCTCCGTGCCGGCATTCGGAGCGCCGCCATAGAGCGCGATGCCCGGCCGGGCGAGCACGCCATGATAGGCATCGCCGAGGAAGACGCCGCCCGAATTGGCGAAGGAAATATCGAAGCCCGGAAATTCCTCGGCGATGCAGGCCATCTCCGCCAGCTGTTCGCCGTTCTGCTCGCCGTCCGTCTCATCGGCCGAGGCCAGGTGACTCATGATGAACAGGATCTCGACATTGCCGCCATCGCGAAGGGCGGCCGCAAGTTCTGCCCTCTCTTCGCTGGGAAAGCCGAGCCGCGACATGCCGGTGTCGAATTGCAGGACAGCGGGCAGGCAGCGCTTCAGGGCGCGCGCCGCCGCCGACCATTGCCGCCACTGGGCGAGCGAGTTCAGGACCGGGACGACGCCCATCTCGGCGCAGGCGATTTCATTGCCCGGCTGCAAGCCGTTCAGGACGAAAATCTGGGCGTCCTGCGCAAGTGCGGGCCGGAGCCGCACGGCCTCGATGAACTGGGCGACGAAGAAATGCCGGCAGCCCTGAGCGTAGAGCGTCCTGGCGACCCGTTCGGCGCCGAGGCCATAGGCGTCGGCCTTGACGACGGCGCCGGCGCGGACCGGCGTCAGCATGGATAGGAGCTTGCGGTAGTTGCGGCCGAGTGCGGCGAGGTCGATCGTCAGATAGCCGGTGGCTCCCTGCATGATCGTGGCAGTACGTGCGTGGGAAACCAAAATATCGCTATCCATGTCCACCCCTCTTTTCCAAGAGTGTATGAAATAATGAGCGACATTGCCTGCGATTCTGTCATCGATTATTGCGTGACTTGCATATTATGCGCATAGTCGATGAAAATTTGGAACAATCGATCATGCCCGCTCTCGACACCACCGATCGCAACATCCTGAGACTGCTGCGCCTCGATGCCCGCATGAGCAATGCCAAGCTCGCGGCCGAGGTCGGCCTGTCGCCATCGGCCTGCCTCCGGCGCATCAAGATCATGGAAAAGACGGGCGTGATCCGCGGCTATACGGCGCTGCTCGATACGAGCAATGCGGATGCGATGATCGCCGTGATCATCAACATCACCCTCGAACGGCAGACGGAAGATTATCTCGACCGCTTCGAAGCGGCGGTCCGCCGGCACCCGGAAATCCGGGAATGTTTTCTGATGACGGGCGGCTCGGATTATCTCCTGCGCGTGGAAGTCGCCAATGCGGGCGAATTCGAGCGGATCCACAAGGAGATATTGTCAGCCTTGCCGGGCGTGCTCAGAATTCATTCGAGCTTTTCGATCCGCAACGTTCTGGCGACACGGACGAAGGGAAAACGCTGAGCACGGTTCCTTGCATTCCTATCAGAACCCCGCTTCCTTCTGATGCCGCACCGCCAGGATCATCAAGGCGTCTCCATCGATACGGTAGCGAACCACGTACCCGCTGTCGCCGAAATCGACGAGCCATTCCAGGTATTGCTCGGGCAGATCGTCGACAAGACGTCCCATATGCGGATTAAGACCGAGAGCCCGCACAGATCTGAGGATCGTTTCGCCTGCTCGCTTGGCGGCCGATGGATTTTTCGGCCGGAGGAACTTCCGCAACCGTTCAAGGTCACGGATTGCAGCCGGGGAGAAGATTACTTGTGGCATTCGGGTGCGGGCAGCTCTTCGTCAGTTCCCCATGTTGAAAGCCAGTTCTCAACCTCATCTCCGGTCACGTGCAGACCGGTCGCCTGAAATTCATCCCAGGCATTGAGCGTCTCCTGCCGCAGCCTCTCGCGCTTCTCCTCGCGCTCCACATATTGTGCAATGGCTTCCCGCATGATCCAATGAGACGAGCGGCGGCGGGCTTCGGCCAATTGCTGGACACGGCCCTTCAACTCGTCATCGAGCTTGAGTGAGGTCGGCGATGCCATGGAGCCTCCTTAGTCAAAGGTAATACCGAGCGCTAATGTAAGGTTTCCCAGCCCGCTTGTCCACGAAGATGTTGACCGCCCTCGCCCGCGGGCCTGACGTCAAACTGAGCATTTCAAGCTATATCAGCTCGAGCGCAGTGGCCTTGGCCACCGCTTCGCTCGTCGTGGCGACGGTCAGCTTCCGGCGGGCCGAGGCGAGATAGAGCTGCACGGCGCTGACCGAAAT
The DNA here is from genome assembly GCF_002531825.1 of Rhizobium sp. J15. Classification (GTDB taxonomy): domain Bacteria; phylum Pseudomonadota; class Alphaproteobacteria; order Rhizobiales; family Rhizobiaceae; genus Rhizobium. The sequence goes on from NZ_NWSX01000010.1 coordinate 125,665, forward strand.
GGACAGGCGGGCGCAGATCTGCTTTGCCAAAAGGCCATTGGCGGTCATCTCCAGGCATTGCAGTTCGCGGCGCGACAATTGCGGAAAATCCGCGGTCTTTCTCATGCCTGACAAGACCATCGCCCTGTCATGGAGATGGTGGGCGAGAAACTGGAGGTCACGCATGCTGTCCATCCGGAACTGACGCCAATAGGCATCCGGATGATTGGATGTGACGGTAAACAGCGATCGCTCCCCTTGCGGGCCGCGCACCGGCAAGGTGATACCTTGTCGGCCGACGCCGAAGGCCATCGCCTCCTTGAAGAAGCCTTGCGCCCGGCCCGAATCCCATTTCGAAGCGGACCATTCCACCGGCAGGAAGCCGCGCCGGCCAAGGCGGACGATGGGATCGATGCTGAAATAGTCCCGCTCGAGATATTGCTTCACCCACTCGGGCGGATAGGTGAGCATCAGCAACGGATTGCTGGCATTGCCGCCCGAGGTGCGGGTTACATGCAGAACCATATGCGAGATGGCGTAGATATGGCGGACCTCGTCCAGGGTTGCTTCCAGATCCCGCAATGTCGGCGATGCGGAGATCCGGTCCAGACTGTAGAAAAAACGAGAACTGCTCAGCATGAGATGAACTCGCAGTTGTGTGTTTGCTTTACTGCTCGTATTGGTATCATTTAGCGACTGCTGATAAAAGCCCAATCCCCGGCACGACGTGAAAAATAGGTTAAGGTCCGGCAGCGGCATATCTCACTCTGGGCGGCGCCGCTCTCCAGCGATCCCGAGATCACCTGATGCCGCCATGCCTTTCGCCGGCGACGGCCTCGGCGGGATTGCGGGAGGCTTGTTCGAGAAGGCGGGACAGGTTGGCGCGAAGTATGCGGCAATTGTCGGCCGTAACGTCCCACAGGCCGACAAAGAGGTTGCCGATTTCCGGCCGGGATCTAGCAAGCGGCGTCGGTCTCCAGCCGATCCGGCGATAGACGCCGATCATCGCGGCATCGTAGACGCCGACGATGCTTTCGATGCCGGTATCGAGTGCCAGATCGCAAAGCCCGGAGAGCAGTTCCGTGGCGACCGTGCGCGAGGAATGTTGATCGATCTCTCCGGCAAGCGGATGCACGCAGAAACGGGTGCATTCCCAGGTCGTCGGACTGTCGACATCGATGGGCTCATCGAAGAATTGACGAAACTCGCTCTTGAGCATCGTCGCCCCCGTGGTCGGCAGCAGGCGCAGCGAGCCCGTCAGCGTGCCGGAAGGCCGTTGCGTCACGATGTAGACGGGATCTTCCGTCTCGTCGTATCGATCCCTTTCCCACTCGTCCCTGACATCGACCTGCCATCCCAGCCGGTCGCGGAAGACGGCCGCGCGTGCGCGAAACATTTCATCGAAGGCTAGCCGATCGATCTCGAACATGTCTCTGGTGAGTATCCGCAGCATCTCCGTCCTCCTGATCACCGAAGTTTCACAAGGGGAGGACGGCCCCGGCAATATGGATATTTCACCAGATTGACCGGCGCTTCGCTTTGCCTTTCATTTTCATAAGCGACTTCTGATATTGACCGGCAAACGCTCTCCATGACCGCCAAACAATATAAACATGGGGAGGATTCCGATGACGCACGACCTGGCACGCGGCAAACGCATTCGCGAGGCGATATCCCGCGGCAAGTTCCGCAAAGTTCATGCACTTGCGGCCGAACTGAACGTCTCCGTCGCCGCCGTTTCGCGCTGGCAGAACGGCGGCCACACCTCGCTCGAAAGCGCCTGCGCGCTGGCGCACCTCCTTGATGTTTCCCTCGACTGGCTGCTGCTCGGGCGCGGCACCATCGACTGGCACAGGAACAGCCCGGTCTCGGCCACCGAATTGCAATTGGTTCTGGCACTGCGCGACCGGCCCGCGGCAGCCCGCTCCAATCTCATGGGCCTGGTCGAATCCATTCCCCCGGAGCACCCGTAACCCCAGGCGCAAATCTGCGCAGATTTTTCAATCTGCGCTCAACACGTTTAAGTTGCTATTTTCCAGATCATCAATGATCTTTCTCGTCAGGGTTTCAACAACGGTATCAGCAAAAACGGCTCATCCGCCTGCCTCGCCGCCGCGGAAACCCTTGTTTTCACTCTCAACCGAGAAGGGTCGTCGACCATGTCTACTTTGCTGACCATCAACGTGAAAAACTTCGAACCCCAGGCGCAGGGCTTCTTCTTCTTCCAGCAGCCGGCCATTTATACCGGCGGCGGCCAAGTCTATTCGAACAGCCTTTTCTCGCAGACCCTCGTCAACTACGATTCCGGAGGCTCGATTCTGACCTTCCAGGTCAACCTGCAATATTATGCCGGTATCCAGCAGGCGAATACGCCGCCGGCTATCGGCTCCGCTTCCGGCTATGCATCGGCCAGCCGCGCCGTCGATCTGGCTCCAGCGGCGGGCGGCAGCGGCAAGCCCAACGACTGGACGACCGCAACGGTCAGTCCGCTCGGCCTTTCCGCACCGACCTACGGTGAAGGGGTGCAGCCTGGCGCGTTCCGCATCACCACCCCGAGCTTCACCTCGCCGCCCTATTACAACGTCGGCTCCGCCGTCGAGGTCAATGGCGGCATCGTGCTTTCCAACTTCGTCCAGGCAAATCCGCTCAGCAATACCGATTGCCAGCCGATCCTCAAATATTATGTCCAGACCGGCGCCTACACGCCGGGCAGCGTCATGGATTTCACGCAGTCGAGCGTGAATGCGGCCGTCGCTGACTTCACCGGCGGCTACACCGTCTGCAACGTCACCCTGAACGCCAATGGCACCTGGAGCGTGCAGCGCCAGTAAGCCTCGGCAGCATGCGGGTGGGGCGTCCCCTCCTCACCCGCATGCGCACCATCCGCGCGATTGCCGCCATCCGCCGAGACGACGGGTAGGCTGGGTCTCAGACGGGAGCGCCGTACGCCATGACCAGTTCGTCCTACCAGATCAACGTTCGGAACCAATCGCAGACCACGCAATATTTTTATCTCTTCCAGAAGCAGGCCGCTTTCCCGTCTATGACGAACCCTTCGGTGCTCGCGAGCAGCCTCTGCTGCCAGAGCGTCGGCAACTACGGAAGTTCGGGAGCCCAGATCAATTTCGGCCTGGACAGACAGGTCTACGCCGGTGCCCTCAGCACCATGCAATCGGCGCCGCCCTCGCAGCTGATCGCGCTCATCGCACTCGATGCCAACACACGATCCATCGTCACCAGAACCACGGCCGCCCGGGCGATCACGCTCACCACAGCAAGCGGCTCACCTGACAATTGCACGAGTCTGTCGCTCGATCCGCTGGGTCTTTCCGTGCCCGCCTATCAATCCGGGATCCCCACAGGCGCCTTCGCCATGAACGTACCCACCTATACGCCCTTGCCGACTCCGGAACTTTATTGCGGCGTCGCCGCCCTGAACGACGATGAGTCGATCATCCTGTCGAGCTTCGTCGCCCCTGCGCCGAACGCCGTCCTGAGCTGCATCCCGGAACAGGTCTTTTTCGTAAAAACCGGCTACCAGCCGGCCGGAACCGTCGTGCCCTACGACGAGACCAACGCCGCCCGCTGCGATTTCACCACCGGCTACGCAAGCTTCACCGTCACCTACAACGCCAACGGAACCTTTTTGGTGACAGGAGGACCATAGACCCAGAAATCCGCTTCATCACCGACGTTCAGCCATCCAAACCCCGAGCTTATAGGGAGCATATCAATGCTAAACATCGCACCGAAATTCGCTGGCCAGACATCACGCCGCCGCAAGGCCGCTGCCGGCTTTGTCATTGCCGCCGCCTCTCTCCTCGCGACCGCTCTGCCGGCCGCCGCGCAATTGGCCTTTTCGCCCGACTGCCGGAATTTTCAGCCTATTGCCGTCGCCGCGCCGAACGATGCGATCCTGTTCACCAAGCAGCCGGTGCCGCATCCGAACGGAACGGCGACCGTTTTCGCGATCAACGGATTGGACAACTACGTCATTCCGGCCGGCGTCAATTCCTGCATCGTCGCAGCGCCCGAACCCAATGACAATTACTGCTTCATGGCCCGCAGCGACAACACGATCGACGGCGTCGGCTTTGCCGCCATTCATAATCCGGGCGGCCTGCCTGCGTGCCAGTAGGAGCTGTTCCATTTTCAGCAAATCTCCCCGCCCTGTCGAAAAAGAAGGCGGGGAGAGAAAGGGCGGCCAGTCGCAAGGATGCGACATGCCCGCCTCATCAGCTCGCGCGGACGGCGCCGGCTTGCCGGACCTCCAGCGCTTCCTGCTCCAGCCGCGCCGTCAGATCGGCAAAGGATTGCGGCCGCCCGAACGCATAGCCCTGAAGAGTGTGGACGCCGAGACCGGCAAGCACCTGGGCATGGTCGAGGGTTTCCACCCCTTCCGCGATGACTTCCATATCGAGGGCGCGCGCTATGTCGACCAGCGAGCTGACCAGCCGGCGGCTGGGCACCGATTGCAGGATCGGCATCACCAGCTGGCGGTCGATCTTGACGCGATCCGGCCGCAGCTCGAGGAGGCCCAGCAAGGAGGCATGGCCAGAGCCGAGGTCGTCGATTTCGATGTCGATGCCGAAGGATTTGATTGTCTGGATATTCTCCCGCACCTGATCGCTCAGGCTGTCGAGGAATATCGTTTCTATCAGCTCGAAGCTCAGCCGGCCGGGCGGTATGTCGAACGCGCCGAGCCTGGTGATCCACTCGGGATCGTCGAGACGGTCGGCGGAAAGGTTCACCGACACCCGGATCCCGGCAAGCGCAGCGCAGGATTCCATATCCGACAGAACGGCTTTCAGAATGACGTCATCGAGCTCTGCGACCAGTCCGTTCGATGCGGCGAGCGACAGGAAATGCGACGGCGCGAGAATTCCCCTGGTCGGATGGTGCCATCGCGCCAGCGCCTCGACGCCGTTGATCCGCAACGACCTGGCGTCGACCTGAACCTGATAGAAGGGGCGGATCTGGCCGAGCGCCAGTCCCGAACGGAGATCCTGGGCAAGCTGCCTTTCGTTGGCGAGCGCCGAAGCCATCTCATCGGAAAAGACTTCGGCGCGGTTCCGCCCATTCCGTTTGGCGTGATAGAGCGCCAGATCGGAATGCGAGAGCAGCTTGGCAAAATCGGCGCTTGCAGCACTGGCAACGCCGATCGAGCATCGGACGATCAGCGTCTGATCGCCGACAGGAATCGGATTGCCCAGGCTTTCCTGAATATGATCGAGCACCGCATCGATCCGGGCGCCTTCGTCTTCCGGGATGAGGATGGCGAACTCATCGCCGCCAAGACGCGCGGCGACACCGCCCGCGGAAATGGCGTTCAGCAGAATCTTGCTGACATGGCAGAGAACGAAATCGCCGACCGCATGGCCGAAACGATCGTTGATTTCCTTGAAGTGATCGACGTCGATGTGGAAAAGCGTGACCTTGACGCTCTCTTTCCTGGCAAATTCGGCCAGGGCGAAGTCGAAGCTGCGCCTGTTCAGAAGCCCGGTCAAATGATCGTGGTCGGCGGCGAGCCGCGCCTCCTCCCGGCTTCTTTCGAGCTCCTTGTTGAGAAGCACGTCGTCGGTCACGTCCCATTCGGCACCGACAAAGCAGGGATCGCCGCTCGCATCGACGAAATAGCGGGCACGCGAGCGCAGATAGCGCACCGCGCCGTCCGGCCGGATGATGCGGAACTCGGAAGCATAATCCGATTTGGTTTCTATCGCGCGCAGAAACACCGCATTGGTCGGCCCCAGGTCGTCGGGATGGACGCTGTCGAGCCAGATGACATCGAGCGGTGCCTTGGGCACGCCATAGATCGCCTTGAGCTGCTCATCCCACCGCGTCTGGTTCTTCGCGATGTTGTGCTGCCAGATGCCGATCCCGGACGCCTCGAGAGCCAGGCCAAGCTGGCGAAGCAGGTTCTCTAGCTCGACATTCGTTCTGGACCGTTTTGTGCTCAAAGGCGATCTCGCTGTTTCGTTCGCCCAAATGTCTCATTGAATATTTTATAGAGTGCTAATCGGCATCTCGCGGCAATCGCGCCGCCATGCTGCGCAGCCGAAGCGCTGCCGCGCAGACCCCAATCCGGCGAAATTCGCGTCCCGATCTTTCGCGGCAGGCTCCGCCCCGGCGCCATCCAGAAAAATCTTGTAAAAAAAATTACGAAGATATTCTGCTTTCCCGTTACACGGCGGAGATCACCGAAACAGGGATATTCAAATCATTTTCGACACTTGTTCAATCTTCATATTACCGGGGCTGAAATAATTATCCCGCTAACGAGTATTTTTCTTACAACGCCTTTCGCGCAGCATTTTCCACATATGAAATATTTATTGCAAAGCGCGGCCGTTGCGCTCTTAATTGAAAAAAAGGAACCACATGAATGCTCACACGGTCCGAACGCGCTCCCGCACCATTGTCGCCTGAAGCCCTTCTCGACGGGTTCCAGCCCAGCTTCGAATTCGAGCCGGTCAATCCGCTGCCGGAGGAAGAATTCGCGGAACGCCTGCGCCATATCCGGCGCGAGGCCACCATGGCCGGCCACGATCTCATCCTCGTCCATGCCGATTCCATCGGCTCCTACCGCGTGTCGAATTCCTATCTGCGCTACATCTGCGACTGGATGCGCGAAGGCGTGCTCGTCATTCCGACGGACGAGGATCTGCCGATGGCGCTGTTCTCCTTCTTCAGCAGTTCCGTCCTGCTGCCGCCGGCCGGCGAACCGGTGCTCGTCGAGGATATCTGGCAGATCGGCACCTGGGGGCGCGAAACCTACAACCGGCCCGGCCGGACCGTCGACCGTGTCGTCGAGGCGGTCGCCGCTCATCTGGAGGGACGGGGATTTGCCTGCAGCCAGATCGGCCTTTTCGGCGATGCCACCTCCTCACCCTATTGGGACGGCCTGAAGACCCGTCTGCCGCGTAGCCGCTTCGTGTCCGATGCCGGCATCATCGAACGGATGCAGCGGCGGCGCAGCAAGCGCGAGCAGGCGATCGTGCGGGCGGCGGCGCAACTGGCCGATATCGGCATCCAGGCCGCCTATCACGTCACCCGTCCCGGCGTGACCGATCACCAGATCTATGCGGCCTTCACCTTTGCCCAGATGGCGCGCGGCGGCGAATGGGGCGATGGCTATCAGATCGGCGTCAACCGCTACGGCACCCATTGCGGCAAGCCCTATGGCCATGTCGTCAGCCCCGGCGACCTCGTCAATCTCTATATTTCGAGCGTCAGCTATCACGGCTACTCCGCGCAGATCGCCCGCATGATCGCCGTTGGCGACATCACCGACCAACAGGAAGAAGTCCTGCAGATGTGCGTCGAAGGCGTCGAGGCGGCGGCGGCGCGTGTGCGCCCGGGCGTCTTGGTCTCCGAAGTCGCCAACGCATCCTTCGAGCCCTATATCCGCCGTGGATACCTGAAATCGGCCGACAGTCGAACGATGCCTTATAACTGGCAATCGAATGAAGACGGATCGCCCCGCCAAGTCCCGCGCAGCTACGTGGCTGACGCCGATTGGGAGCGGCAGGGGCGCAGGCTGATGCATGTCTATCCCGCGACCAGAGGACCGCACAATCCCAATGTCGGCCACTCCGTCTCGATGGCCAAATTCAAGCCCTACAACATCGCCTCCAACAATCATGACCGGCTGGAGGAGGGCATGACCTTCGTCCTGCATTCGCAGTGGCTCGATCCGCTGGTGGCGGGCTGCAATGTCGGGGACTGCTATCTTGTCACCGACGACGGCTGCGAGAATTTGAGCTGCAACACGTCCTTGGCGCCCTACCGCGTCAAGGCCTGACCCAACAACAACGATAAATCGACAAAACAAACAAAAGAGGTGAACGAAAATGAATAGAATTTCCCTGCTCTCCGGCGCCTGCGCCGTCATCATGGCATTGGCTGCGGCAGCACCTGCCACGGCGCAAGACAAGGTGAACCTCGTCGTCTCGAATTCCCAATGGCTCGACGCCCTGCGCGGCGAAGCGCTGTGGAAGGCGGTCAAGAATTATGAAAAAAAGGCACCCAACGTCCAGCTCGAATCCCTCGGCATTCCGTCGAAGGATTATGGCGACCGGCTGATGACCGAGTTCGGCGCCGGCCAAGGGCCCGATGTGGCGATCATCCAGGAAGGCGTCTTCTTCGCGCTCGCCGATGCCGGCCTTCTCGTCGACGTCGGCTCTGCGACCGAAGGTGTCACGCTCAACGCCACAGCGAAGAACGGCATCGTCGACGGCGTGACGCTCGGCGTTCCCTGGCAGCGCGCGGCCTACGCGCTGATCTATAACGGCAAGCTGACCGAAACGGCCGGCGCCGCCGTGCCGAAAACCATCGACGAGCTCATCGCAAGCGCCAAGACCGTACAGGACAAGACGGGCGCCATCGGCTTCACCTCGCGTCACCAGATCAACGACTTCTCCGGCTTCTACATGGATTTCCAGAGCTGGGCCTATGGCTATGGCGTCAACTGGGTGAACGACAAGGGCAAGCTGACGATCAACACGCCCGAAGCGGTCAAGGCCGTCACCGAATTCAAGAAGATGTACGATGCGAAGATCATTCCTGTCGGCGATGATATGCCGACCCAGCGCACACGCTTCAAGGAAGGCCGCGTCGGCTTCAGTATCGACAACTCCGGCGGAACGCTCAACATCGGCTCCGGCGGCACGATCAAAAGCGCCGACATGCATGCGGCGCCCCTGCCCTTCCCCAATCCCGGCGCCCATCAGCAGATCTATGTCGTCGTCAACGCCAACAGCAAGCATCCCGATGAAGCCAAGGACTTCCTGAAATGGCTGATGAGCCCGGAGGGCCAGACCGATTTGCGCAAGGCTTCCGGACCGGACATGCTGGCAACCGACGTGCCGCTGACGGAAGAGTTCGTGGCCGCCAATCCCTGGGCTCCGGTCTTTGCCGACATCGCCCAGAAGTCGCGCTCGGTGCTCATTCCCGGCTACGAGGTCGAGACGACGCAGATCATGCGCCCCGTCATGGAAGCCGTCGAGGAAGTGCTGATCAAGGGCACCGATCCTGCCGCAGCGCTGACAAAGGCTCAGGAAAAAGTCGACGGCATGTTCTGACGAACGAGCCGCTGATCAACAAGGAAAATGGGCCATGACTGACCAAACCCTGCTGGAGCGGCCCCTGGCCGTCCCAGCATACTCCGCCCGAAAATCCACAGCCCGCAGACGGCTGAACGGACTTCTGCCCTATGCCTTCGTCATCCCGCCGGCCCTCTATCTGCTGGTGTTCATGTTCTGGCCGCTCGGCAAGCAGATCTATCTGAGCTTCACCCGCACGCGGCTCGCCAACCCGAACCGCAGCAGCTTCATCGGATTGCGGAATTACGAAAGACTGCTCGACAATCCGGATTTCTACACGACGCTGCAGATCACCCTGATCTATTCCGTCATGGCCGTGGTGATCGGCGTCACCGTCGGCCTCATCGCAGCGCTTGCGCTGAACCGGCCGTTTCCGGGCCGCACCCTGGTGCGCGGCATCCTGCTGTTCGGCTGGGCGGTTCCCAATGTCGCCGCCGCGCTCGTGTGGCTGTGGATCTTCAACGAGCGCTCGGGCATCCTCAACACGATCGTCACCGGTCTCGGCCTCGAACGGATCTCCTGGCTGACCAGCACCGAGATGGCGCTGCCTTCGATTCTTCTCGTCACGGTGTGGCAGGTCGCGCCCTTCGTCATGCTGGTGATGCTGGCTGCCCTTCAATCCGTTCCGGAAGAGGTGAAGGAGGCGGCGGTCGTCGACGGCGCCGACAAGCTCAACGTCTTCAAGTCGGTGACGCTGCCGCACATCCTGCCGACATTGCAGCTCGTTTCCCTGCTCGTCATGGTCTGGTCGATCCGCCGCTTCGACATCATCTACTTGCTGACGGGCGGCGGCCCGGTCGACAGCACCAGCACCCTCATCGTCAAGCTGCGGCAGGTCGCCTTCGAGAACCATGACCTCGGCCTCTCCAGCACCTACGGCGTGGTCGGCCTGGTCTTGGCGCTCTCAGTCGCGGCGATCCATGCGCTCTTCAACCACCGCCGTCAGAAAATGAGTTCGCGATGAGCAATCTCCATCAAATCCCGACCCGCCTGCTGCATATCCTGCTCGTTCTCGCGCTCACGGTTTTCGGCGGCTTCCCGATCTATTGGATGGCGACAACGGCGCTGTCGCTGAATTCCGAACTCTACAACAGCGGCCAGGTGCCGTGGCCGCAGCTAGCCAACCTGCCAGCCATGATCGGCGAACTCTCCCAGTTGCCGCTGATGCGCTGGCTGATGAATACCAGCATCGTTGCTGTCGGAACCACCGTCCTCAGCCTGGTGCTCGGCGCCCTTGCCGGCTACTCCCTCAGCCGCTTCAAGTTCCACGGCAAGAGCATCCTGGGCTTCCTGATGTTCATGACGCAGGTGGTTCCCGAGGCGCTGATCCTCGTGCCGCTCTACGCCATGTTCATCACCTTCGGGCTTCTGAACAGCCTGTTCGGCCTGGTGCTCGCCAATGTCGGCTTCTCGCTGCCGGTGGCCGCCTTCATCATCAAGGGCGCCATCGATGCCGTTCCCTACGAGATCGAGGAATCGGCCGTCATCGACAATTGCCCGCGCATCAGCGTGCTGACGATGATCATCCTGCCGATCATCGCGCCCTCGATGGCGGCAGCCGCAGTGATTTCCTTCTTTGCCGGCTGGAACGAATATCTCTTCGCCGCAACCTTCCTGATGGACAGAGACCTCTGGCCGGCCAGCGTCGGGCTTGCATCCTTCGTCGGCCAGTACGAGACGCCGCTTTCGCGGTCATGGCCGCGGCTTTGATCTTCAGCCTCCCGGCCGTCGTCTTCTTCCTTCTCATTCAACGCAAGATCGTCGCCGGCATCACCGCCGGTGCAGTGAAGGGATAATCCCCATGCCTCAGATCACCATGAAAGGCGTCAGCAAGAATTTCGGCGACGCCACCGTCATTCCCCAGTTCGATGCCTCGATCGATGACGGCGAATTCCTCGTCCTCCTCGGTCCCTCCGGCTGCGGCAAGTCCACCCTCTTGCGCATGATCGCCGGGCTGACCGGCATCACCTCGGGAAGCCTCAGTTTCGACGGCGAGGATGTCAACGACTGGACGCCCAGCCGGCGCGGCGTCGCCTTTGTCTTCCAGTCCTATGCGCTTTATCCGCATATGACGGTGCGCGAAAACATCGCCTTCCCGCTGCTGATGGATGCATTCCGCAAATGGCATCACATACCGCTCGTCAGCAGCGTCATGCGCTGGAAGCTGATGCGCCGCCCCGATATCGTCGAGCGCACCAACCAGATCGCCGAACAGCTGGAACTCGCACCCTTGATGAACCGGCGTCCGGCGAGCCTCTCCGGCGGCCAGCGCCAGCGTGTCGCGCTCGCCCGTTCGCTGGTGCGCGATCCCTCGCTCTATCTTCTGGACGAGCCGCTCTCCAATCTCGATGCCAAGCTGCGCACGCAAATGCGCTCTGAGATATCGACCCTGCATCAGCGCGTGCGCAAAACCTTCGTCTACGTCACCCACGATCAGGTCGAGGCCATGACGATGGCGACGAAGATCATCGTGATGAATCGCGGCGAGATCCAGCAGATCGGCACGCCCGACGAGATCTACGAGCATCCGGCGAACACCTTCGTCGCCCGCTTCGTCGGCGCGCCTCCGATGAACCTTCTCCCCGTCCGGCGGCAGGGGCAGCAATTGACGCTCGAGGCCGGCGCGGCCTTCACGCATCCCGGCGAACTGCCGGCCGAAAAGGAACTGATCCTCGGCCTGCGCCCCGAGCGGCTGAGGCTTCAATCGGCGGAACAGCCCGGCATTCCCGTCGAGGTGAGCCTTGTGGAAAAACTCGGCGCCGAAGTCATCCTCGGATGCCGTATCGTCCATCCCGGCGACAGGCAATCCGGCGCGCTCCTGCGGCAGGATCTGGTCTTCGTGCGTATCTCGGGCAATCCGCATATCGCGATCGGCACGCGGGCTTCGCTCGGATACGACGCGGCTGACGTCAACTGGTATTCGCCACAGACCGGCAAGGCGCTGCATTCGGCTCCTGCTCCACTCCTCTCCTGCAGCGCCTGAGGAGCCGATATGTTCGATTTTCATGTCGCCGCGACCGGCCACAGCCTGAACTATCTTCCGCATTATGTCGCCGTGCGGCAGGGCTTCTTCGAGGCGGAGGGCCTGCGCGTCACCGTCAGCGTGCCGCGTCCCTGGGATCTGGTGCTGGAAGAGCTTCGCCGGGGAACCGCCCAGGCTGCGCTCGGCGGCATCTGGGTGCCGTCCATGTATCTTGGCCGCGGCACGCGTTTCACTCCCTTCGCCCAGATCGCGGCCCGCGCGCCGCTCGCCATCGTCGGCCGGGAAAAACAGGAGGAATTCCGCTGGGAGACGCTGCCCGGCAAGGTCGTCCTGATGAAGGGCAGCAACGGCGCCAGCGTCGGGCTCTTTTTCAAACTGTGCCTGCGCGAGCATGGCATCGACCCCGGCAAGCTCGGCTATATCCAGGATCTCGACGGCGCCATGCTCTCGGAACTTTTCCACGGCGGCATGGGCGATTATCTGATCGTCGATTACCCGAATGCGCTGCGGATGGAGGCGGAAGCCCGCGGTCATGTCGTGCAGCCGCTTCCCGTCACCGGAGGCAATGTGCCGTGGAGCGTCTATTATGCGCTCGGCGAGAACGACCCTGAGCGGCAGGAAATCCAGACGCGTTTTGCCCTCGCCCTCAATCGGGGCATGGAATGGATCTTGGCGCGGAATCCGGAGACCTACGCCGATTTTCTCGCCGAGACCTTCCCCAGCCTGCCCTTGAACATCGTCCTGTCCGCGGCGCGGACCTATATCGCGCACGGCATGTGGACGACGCCGAGGATCGATGCGGATGGCTATCGCCGCTGGCAGCAGGGTATTACGGCCGGTCATCTCACCACGGCTCCAATTCCCTATGAGCAACTGATCGATTCCGTTCCGACCCGGCAATGGCAAGGGGCTGAAGAAATCGCATGAAAATAGCCGTCATCAATCCGAACACGACGGTCGAGATGACCCGGGCGATCGGCGTCGCCGCGGCGCGATCGGCCGCACCCACGACCGAACTCCTGATCCGCCAGTCGAACCATGGCCCTTCGGCGATCGAAGGCCCGTTCGACGGCGCGGTCTGCCTGCCCGGACTGCTCCAGGCCATTCAGCAGGCCGAGGCCGAGGGCGCACGAGCCCATGTGATCGCCTGTTTCGACGACACCGGGCTAGACGCGGCGCGCGCCCTGTCGCATTGCCCGGTCATCGGCGTCGGCGAGGCGGCGCTCCATGTCGCAAGCCTCGTCGCCCAGGAATTCTGCGTCGTCACCACGCTTTCCCGATCGGTGCCGACGCTGAAGATGAACATTCTGCGCTACGGATTCGAACGGCGCTGCCCGCAGGTTCTGGCCAGCGACATTCCCGTGCTCGATCTGCACCGGCCGGAAAGCGGAGCGCGTGAGAAGATCTCCGGCCTCATCGTGCGGGCAATGGAAAACGGCGCCGAGGCTGCGGTTCTCGGCTGCGCCGGCATGGCGGATCTGGCCGCGTCATTGCAGCAGGAACTCGGCATTCCCGTCATCAACGGTATCGATGCCGCCGTCCGCCTGGCGGAAATGTTGGCGGCATCGGGGCTTGCTCCCTCGAAGCGCCGCGGCTGGGCCTTTCCATCGCGCGCCGGCGATTTCCTGCGAGTAGATTAGCCTTTCGGCCGCGCCGTTTCCCGCTTCGGTGTAGCAACGTCGTCGATCAGCTCGACCATCCGGTCGATCCTGCGGAAGCGTTCGACGCTGAGCTCACCGAGCCGCGCCGCGACGGTCCAGGAGATATAGTCGATCATCGTCGCAGCCGCGGTGAAGGAGTTGAACGCCGCCAGCGAATGGCAGCGGCATCGGATGACATGGTCGGCGGCCTTGGCGCTTTCGGCGGCGCTGATATCGGTGATCAGAACCGCGATCGCGCCGGTGGTGCGGATCTCGTTCAGAAGCAGCGGAAGCTTGCGCGGCCGGCGGCGGAAGGCGAAGCAGATCACCAGATCGCCCTCGCGAATGCCCGACAATTCATGCGCCATCGAAGTGCCGGTCGCCGGCAGCACCCGCACGTCGTTCTTGATCAGGCCGAGATAATGCGCGGCATAATGCGCTAGGCCGAAGCCGTTGCGCATGCCGACGACGAAGATGCGCTCGGCTTCGATGCAGGCGGTGCAGATCGCATCCAGCGTCTCCGGCGGCGTCCCGTCGGCGGTCGCGCGGATGTTGTCGATATTGGTCTGCACCACCGCGGCCAAAGTCGGCACCTCAGCCGCATGCTCAGCGGTATCGATCGCGCCGCCCTGCGGCGATCCCCAATGGATCGCCTCGCGGATCTGGCGCTTGGCGGCGGGATAGGAGGAATAGCCGAGGGTGCGAATGAGCCTGGCCGCCGTCGCCGTCGAAACGCCCGCCTTGCGAGCAAGCTCGCCCGCCGTATAGAGGGCAAGATCCATCTGATGCTCGAGCATCACATCCGCCAGCCGGCGCTCCGATGGAGAAAGGCCGGCATAGACGGAATAAATTCTGGATTCCAACGACCTCGTCGGCTGCGTGTTCTGCACGTCGATATCCCGCTGGGAAAACAAGATTGCCGGCCTCGATCAATAAACCTGCCAGTCATCTCTATCTTATGTTTCTCAGGGCTAGGTCAAGGATGGCTGTGCGCCGGCCGTGAGATCTAAGTCTTCTGACGAGATCGGCGACGGCCGCAGTTCACCTTTGCATCGCCGGCCGCAGAGCGACCACCTGCGACGGCATGCGGCTCTCCAACGACCGTGTATTGTTCCGCGTGCTCGCTTGGCCCCTGTCATCATCCAATTGGAACTGATTGACCAGCTCCCGCAGACGGCTTGCCTCGGAGGCTAACGAAGAGGCGGCGGCCGTCGACTGCTCGACCATCGCCGCATTTTGCTGGGTTGCCTGATCCATATGATTGATGGCTGTGTTGATCTCGGAAAGTCCGGTAGCCTGCTCGCGCGCCGAAGTGGCAATCGCATCCATGGCTCGGTTGATGTGTGCGACGTGCTCGCCGATCGACTTGAGTGACGTCCCGGTTTCGAGAACCAGTCTGACCCCGTGTTCGACTTCGGTCGATGATTTCTGAATGAGGCCCTTGATTTCCTTGGCCGCCTGCGCGGCTCGCTGAGCGAGTTCACGAACTTCCTGCGCGACCACCGCGAAACCCTTTCCTGCCTCGCCCGCACGCGCCGCCTCGACACCGGCGTTGAGCGCCAGGAGGTTCGTCTGGAAGGCAATTTCGTCGATGACGCCGATGATGTTGGAAATCTGCTGTGAACTGTCCTCGATGCGTCGCATGGCCTGCTCCGCCTCCGACACGACGGCGGCCGACCGCTGGGCGCTGACATTGGCTTCGACAGAGATATTACGCGCTTCCTCGGTGCGTTTCGTCGCCATCGCGACATTCGAGGTAATCTCATCCAATGCGGCTGCGGTCTCCTCGAGCGAAGCGGCCTGTTGTTCCGTGCGCTTCGACAGGTCCTGGGCGCCGGATGCTATTTCACCGGTTCCATTGTCTATGCTGTGTACCGTCTGGAGCACCGCGCCGATCGTCGCGCCCAATTGCCGCAGCGAAATATTGAAATCGTCGCGCAATGCTTCGTAGTCAGGGGCAAATCGCTCCGAAAGCTGGAAGGATATATCGCCCGCGGCAAGGCGCCGGAGACCTCCGCCCAAGGTCGTGGTCGCAAAGCGCAACTGCTCGGCTTCGCGTTCGGCACGCTGCTGGGCTACAGCGCGCGCCGCCTCGCTCTCACTGCGGGATTCGGCAGCTTCCTTCTCAAGCCTGACAACGTTGAGAGCATTCTGACGAAACACTTCAACCGCGCCGGCCATTTCGCCGATTTCGTCGGCGCGGCCGGCATAAGGAATATCGCTGCCGAGATCGCCAGCCGACAACCGCTTCATGGCGGACGCCGTATTGCGGATCGGATTGGCAATGCCGGAAATCGCAAATACGATACCTGCGATGGCCACGAGCAAGGCCAGCGAGGCGATCGCAGCGGTCAGCATGAAAGCGGATTCTGCGGAAGCATCACTTGCCGCCACGAAGCCTTCGGTCTGACTGAGAATGAATGCCACCAGATCCGCTACCCCATTGTTCACCAAGTCGGCCTGCGGCTCCATCTTCTCCTTGAAAAGCTGGACTGCCTCGGCTGTCTTGCCGCCATCTTCGAGCGCGATCATTTGCTCCGCCAACGCGCGATATTTGTCGAGTTCGGGCTTTATCTGATTGATCAGCTGGCGCCCGCGCTCCGTGCGCACGCCTTTCTCGTATTCGCCGACAACCGTCTCGAGCCCAGTGGCAGCAGCAGCGATAGCCTGCTTTTCGGTGTTGTCGATCTCCGCGGCGTCTTCGAGCAAATATCGGGCGTGCGCAAGTTTCAGATCCAGAAAGTTGGCTTTGATCTCACGCGCCGTCACCAGCCGATGCACCCAGAAGGTGCCGACCTGTTCAGCATTTGCGCGAAGCGAGGAAATGGTGTCCAGCGAGACGTAAGACAGACCAAGTATGAACATGCTGATGATGGACAGCTTTAGGATGAGAGCTTGCTTGATACTCGGGCGCTTCATGCGGGTCTCCTCAAAGAAACTTGGGACGGTCGCTGCCGGTTAATGCGAAATCTCCCATCGGATTCGATAATTTAGTATTAACTAAACAACGATGTTTGTTCGGTTTTCGGAATCTTTAGCCGGCGCGATTACTTCCGCGATCAATCCGAAGCCCGCTCCACTCAAAGTTACTGGAAAATATAGGGAATTGCGACTTTTCCGGGCGGGGCGACCAGAGCGGCGGACGCCTTTGGTCTCGCGTTGCGTCGCGATTCGTCAGACCGGAAGCGTTAAATGCAGGTGCTCCGTTTTGATGCCCTCAGTGGATGAACGCGAGCCTGTAGCCTCGCAGTCGCTCGAAGCGCCAATTCGCTTGGTCGAGTTATGTGCACTGCACAAATATGGCGCTCAGCAGCTGCGTTTCGCATTCGCAATCGCACAAATCGTGACCACATTCTTTATGTGCACAACAAATAATCATTGCTGAAATTTCCGATTTTCTTGTTTTGCTTCCTACAGTTACTCGCCTTCTTTGGAGTTGGCATGCCGATTGCCTCTTCCTAGGCGCACCGGTCAACGGCGACCGGCGCGGATGGGCGCGGCATAAGCGTCCGCATGAGACAATGGCGTCGCAAGGTCTTTGCTGTCGGGAAACTCCCATCCCGCGAGCAATGTCCGGCGGCGTTTTTTTGCGTGCGAATTCACCAAGCAGAGGGGAACCTGCAGATGAAAAAGATTTCGACGACTGGGATTTCGACAACCGGCATCACCCGCCGCAGCATGCTCAAGACGACGGCCGCGGCCGCCCTCATCGGCGCGGTCAAGACCGCCTTTCCCTCCGGCGCCTTCGCAGCCGGAGCCGGCCCTGAAGTGAAGGGCGTCAAGCTCGGCTTCATCGCTCTCACCGATTCCGCGCCGCTCATCATCGCCAAGGAGAAAGGCTTTTTCGACAAGCACGGCCTGCCGGAAACGGATGTGGCCAAGCAGGCCTCCTGGGGCGCGACGCGCGACAATCTGGTGCTCGGCGGCGCGGCCAACGGCATCGATGGCGCGCACATTCTTTCGCCGCTGCCCTACCTCATGCAGACGGGCAAGGTGACGCAGAACAACAAGCCGGTGCCGATGGCGATCCTCGCCCGGCTCAATCTCGACAGCCAGGGCATTTCCGTCGCCAAGGAATATGCCGAAACCGGCGTGCAGCTCGATGCTTCCAAGCTGAAGGCCGCCTTCGAGAAGAAGAAGGCGGAGGGCAAGGAGATCAAGGCCGCCATGACCTTCCCCGGCGGCACCCACGACCTCTGGATCCGTTACTGGCTCGCCGCCGGCGGCATCGATCCGAACAAGGACGTTTCCACCATCGTCGTACCGCCGCCGCAGATGGTCGCCAACATGAAGGTCGGAAACATGGATGTCTTCTGTGTCGGCGAGCCGTGGAACGAGCAGCTCGTCAACCAGGGCATCGGCTTTACCGCGGCGACCACCGGCGAGCTCTGGAAGGGGCATCCCGAAAAGGCGCTCGGCCTGCGCGCCGACTGGATCGAGAAGAATCCGAACGCCGCCAAGGCCCTGCTGATGGCCGTCATGGAAGCGCAGCAATGGTGCGAAAGCATGGATAACAAGGCCGAGATGGCCGAGATCCTCGGCAAGCGCCAATGGTTCAACGTTCCGACCAAGGACGTGCTCGGCCGCCTCAGGGGCGACATCAACTACGGCAACGGCCGCGAGGCCAAGGCCACCGACCTCTATATGAAATTCTGGAAGGACGGCGCCTCCTATCCGTTCAAGAGCCACGACACCTGGTTCATGACGGAGAATGTCCGCTGGGGAAATCTGCCCGGTACAACCGACATCAAGGCGCTGGTCGACCAGGTGAACCGCGAGGATATCTGGCGCGAGGCCGCCAAGGATCTGGGCGTCGCCGCGGCCGACATTCCCGCATCCTCGTCGCGCGGCAAGGAGACCTTCTTCGATGGCAAGGTCTTCGATCCTGAAAATCCTTCCGCCTATCTCGACAGCCTGTCGATCAAGGCCCTCTCCTGATCCCGCCTCCGGCGCGCGCGGCGCGCCGGCCTTCCATTCCCGTGAGGAGCGCGCTGATGTCCGCCCTGGCAAATAAAGAAACTCCCTCGATAGTCGCCCCTGCCAAGCCGGCGGCGAAGGTGCTGTCATTCTCCGGCAAGCAAGGCTCGCGGATCGATCTTCGCCGTGCGGCGCTGACCGCACTTCAAAATATCGTTCCGCCGGCCGTCGTGCTGGCGCTCGTCCTCCTCCTCTGGCAGGCGCTCTGTTCATCGGCGGACGCCTCCCTGCCTTCGCCGCACCAGGTCTGGCAGGATAGCTACGACCTCATCGCCTATCCGTTCTTCAACTACGGCTCCCAGGATATCGGCCTCGGCTGGCGCGTGCTGGTTTCGCTGCAGCGCGTCGCCTATGGCTTCGGTCTTGCCGCCGTCGCCGGCGTCATCGTCGGGGCGATCATCGGCCAGTCGGTCTGGGCGATGCGCGGCCTCGATCCGATCTTCCAGGTGCTGCGCACGGTGCCGCCGCTCGCCTGGCTGCCGCTGTCGCTCGCCGCCTTCCAGGATTCCAACCCTTCGGCGATCTTCGTCATCTTCATCACCTCGATCTGGCCTGTCATCATCAACACCGCCGTCGGCGTCCGCAATATTCCGCAGGATTATCGCAACGTCGCCGAGGTGCTGCGGCTCAACCAGTTCGAGTTTTTCTGGAAGATCATGCTGCCATCGGCAGCCCCTTACATCTTCACCGGCCTCAGGATCGGCGTCGGGCTTTCCTGGCTCGCCATCGTCGCGGCCGAAATGCTGACCGGCGGCGTCGGTATCGGCTTCTTCATCTGGGACGCATGGAACTCCTCGCGCCTTCCCGACATCATCGTCGCGCTCGCCTATATCGGCATCGTCGGTTTCGCTCTCGACAAGCTGGTGGCCGCGCTCGGCAAACTCGTCACCCGCGGCGCCATGGCCAACTGAGGACCGTACGATGAACGCCTATCTCAAGCTCGATCATATCGACAAGCATTTCGATCGCGGCGGCGTGCGCGCCGAAGTCCTGAAGGATATCAACCTGACGATATCCGAGGGCGAATTCGTCTCGATCATCGGCCATTCCGGCTGCGGCAAGTCCACCCTGCTCAATCTCATCGCCGGCCTGACGCCGGTTTCTTCAGGAGCCGTGCTCCTGGAAAATCGCGAGGTCAACGAGCCAGGCCCGGAACGCGCCGTCGTCTTTCAGAACCATTCGCTGCTGCCGTGGCTGACGGTCTATGAGAATGTGAATCTCGCCGTCTCCAAGGTCTTCAGCCGAACGAAGACCAAGGCCGAGCGGCATGACTGGGTCATGGCCAATCTCGACCTCGTGCAGATGGCGCATGCCAGGGACAAGCGGCCCGCGGAAATCTCAGGCGGCATGAAGCAGCGCGTCGGCATTGCCCGCGCGCTTGCCATGGAGCCGAAGATCCTGCTGCTCGATGAGCCCTTCGGCGCGCTCGACGCGCTGACCCGCGCCCATCTTCAGGATGCGGTGATGGAAATCCACGCCCGGCTTGGCAACACGATGGTGATGATCACCCATGATGTCGACGAAGCGGTGCTGCTCTCCGACCGCATCGTGATGATGACCAACGGCCCGGCGGCCCGCATCGGCGAAGTGCTCGACGTCACCATGCCGCGCCCCCGCAACCGCATCGAACTCGCCTCCGACCGGACATATCTCAAATGCCGTGAAGCCGTGTTGAAGTTCCTCTACGAACGCCACCGCTTCATCGAAGCCGCGGAATAGACCGCGGCGATTGCGGACATAACCCGCTGCCCGATTGCCAATCGGGCAGCGGTACGCATACTGGCCTGATGCAGCAATCAGACAATCAACCGGCCGCCATCGATGTCGTGCTTTGGCAATATCCGAAGAACGGGAGCGATGGAGAGCGCTGGATGCGGTCGCTTTCCTCAAATGAGCGGGAGCGCGCCGCGACCTATCGCTTCGAACGCGACCGGACCTTGTTCATCGCCGGCCGCTATCTGCTGCGGCAACTGCTGAGCGCGCATACCGAAACGCAGCCTGACAAGGTCGTGTTGCTGGCGGATGCGTACGGCAAGCTGACGGTCGAGGGCCGCGACAGGCTGCAGTTCAGTCTTTCCAATGCCGACGGGCTGGTGGCGGTCGCCGTCACTTCGGACTGTGAGCGCGTCGGGATCGACTGCGAACGCGCCGACGCCGAAATCGAGGCGGCGGCGCTGGAGAGCTATTGCAGCCTGGACGAACGGCGCTGGCTCGATCAAATGCCTGCGGGCGAACGGCCGCGTGCGGCCGTTGCCGTTTGGACACTCAAGGAGAGCCATCTCAAGGCGCTCGGGGTGGGCTTGCGCGGGGATGCCCGCAGCGTCGCCTTTTCCTGGCAGGACGGCATTCCTGTCCTGGTTCACAGCGGCGAACCCGACCGGCAATGGCATCACCGTCTGCTCGAAAGCGGCAGCCAGCACGTCGTCGCGCTGGCCGTCCGCTGCCAATCCGGCGATCCTGGTATTCATCTCCGGATGTTTCAGGACGAGAGCAGGCCATCCGAATAGCCGGCCCGCAGCTGATGCGGCATGGCGGAAGCTGCCTCCGTCGCCCAGACCAGCTGCGCATTGTCGGGCTCGGCATCGAAATGCTGCCGGCCGAGAAGCGTGTTGACGATGGCGGCGCTGCGCCAGGCCATCAGGCTGAGCTGAGAATCGGCGATGCCATGCGAGTATCGGCCGGCATTCTGCGCAAACAGCCGGTTGGTCCGCGGACCTGTCCACTGCATCGTGTAATCGTCGTTCAAGGTGGGATAGCCGTTTCTGTCGAGGCTGATCCTTTCGCTGAGCGATCCGAGCGCATCCGGCAAACGGAACCTGTAGCCGGTTGCCAGCACCACTGCATCGGCATGCAGCACCTCGATCCCGCCGTCGAAGTGGTTGCGGACGATCAGCCGATAGGCATTGCCGTTCCGCTCCATCTGGATCACGTCGCGGTTCGGCGACAGGGATGCGTTCAGCGTGCCCGGCTCGAGATAACGCAGCGCATAGAGGCGGCGATAGATCGAATGGATCGTCGAAATCGACAGGCCGTCACTCGTCAGGATCGAGTTCTTCAGCGCCGCCTGCTTCTGCTCGCCGCTGAGCTTCAGGTAGGCCTGCACATATTCCGGAGAAAAGACCTGGTTCGAAAACGGCGTGTCGTTGATCGGCTCGAAATTGTGGCGCCGGCTGATCCAGGTCAGTTCCCTCATCGAACCGGGATCGCCAAGCAGCGCTTCCACCACCTCGCCGCCGCTCTGGCCGCCGCCGACCACGACGATGCGGGAAGCGCCGAGATCGCCGAGGCGCGTTTTGGCCTCGCTGTTATGGAAGCAATCCGCGCCGAGGAAGGGTTTCGCCCAATCGGGCACGAAGGGCGAAGACCCGGTGCCGATCACCAGGTTGCGCGCTTCCTCCTGGCCGTTGTCGAAGCGCAGGACGAAGCGGTCGTCGCGGTGCTCGACGTCACGAATCTCGCTCGAAAAACGCAAGCCCTCCACGCCCTTGGCGACCCAGGCGAGGTAACGCGCGAATTCCTGCCGGGGGACGGCCTCGTAATTGGCGTTCAGGAAGGCGTAGAGCCTTTTATGGGCGACCAGATAGGAGATGAAGGACCAGCGGCTGGTCGGCAGGACCGGGGTGACGAGATCCTTCAGGAAGGACGACTGCAGCTCGACGCCGGGCATCATCATGCCGGGATGCCAGTCGAAGGCGCCGCGCCGCTCGAAGAAGCGGCTGCGGACCTCGGGCACGGATTCCAGCAGGCAGGCAAGGCTCAGATTGGAGGGACCGATGCCGATGCCGGCAAGATCGAGCGGCTCGTTCAGGGCATCCCTGCGGGTAAAAGCGACGGTCATGCGTTATCCTTCTCTGTTTCCTTGAGACGCAGGGCAAGCCTTGAGTGGAAGGCGGGCGACCCGATCATGTGCAGATGGTTGGTGCCGGTGATGATTTCGGCCGCGCGCGCCCGCGGCGACAGGCGGCGCCAATCGATCAGGTTGAGGCCGCGATTGAGGCTGTCGTCGGCCGCCCAGGGATAGATCGGCACATCGTGGGGAACGAGCCGATGCTTGCGGAAGATCAGGGCGTTGTCGATCAGCACCCAGAACGTATGCTCGCGGCTGCTGATGTCAGGCCCGTCGGTCGGAAGCGGATCCTTCTCGTCGCCGACGAAGCGCAGGAACTGCTCGTAGGTATCTGCGTCCATCGTCGAAAGCAGCCGGTCCCATTCCGGGCGCATCGCCGTCTTTTGCAGCCATGCCTGCACGTCGCGATGCAGCACGTCGCGCTCGCCGGGGCGGAAGCGCGGCTTGGCGCCGATCGCGAATTCCGAGCCGAGATCGCACACGTCGACCATCGCCATCATCCTGACATCGACTTCGTTGCCGAGGGTGCGGGCAGCCTCGTAGGCGAGAAGCCCACCCCAGGACCAGCCGAGGAAATAGCAGGGCGCGCCTCCGCTATGCGTCCTGATGTAATCGACATAGCTCTCGATGATCTCTTCGATCGGCGCGCCGACTTCCTTCTTTTCGGAGAGCGAATGGCAAATGAAGCCGGTCGCCGGCTGGTCGGCGCCGAGATAATCGACGAGCTTCACATATTCGCGGGTGCTGACGAGAAGCCCCGGGAAGCAATAGAGCCGCGGCTTGGCGCCGGAGGCGCGCAGCACGATCACCTCGGAGAGATCGCGCTCCTCCCCCTGCTCCATCACGCCGGCAAAGGCGCGGATGGTCGGGTTGTTGAAGATATCGGCGACGGTCAGCGGAACCTTCGGCCGGCGCTGCCTGAGCTGCGTGAGGATGCGGATCGCGCCCAGCGAATTGCCGCCGATGGCGAAGAAATTATCCTCGACGCTGATCGCTTCCAGCTTGAGAACCTGGCGCCAGACATCCAGCACCTCCTCTTCCAGCGCGGTCGCCGGCTCGACGATGGCGCGTTTGACCTGCTGGGGTGCGGGCAGCGCGAAGCGGTCGAGCTTGCTGTTCGGATTGGTCGGCATCTTCTCCAGTTCGACGACAGCGGCCGGCACCATATAGGAGGGCAGGCTGCGTTCGAGGCCGGATCGAACAGTCTCGACATCGAGCCTCTCGTCCTTCTTCGGAACGACATAGGCGACCAGCGCCTTTTCGCCGCCGGCATCGTCATCGCGCAGCACGACCAGGGCCTCGCCGACGCCGGGCTGCTGGAGCAGCGCGGCTTCGATCTCACCGAGCTCGATGCGGTATCCACGCAGCTTCACCTGATGGTCGACGCGGCCGACGAATTCGACGGTTCCGTCCTCGCGCCAGCGCGTCAGATCACCGGAGCAATAGAGCCGGCCGCCTTCCTTCGAGAACGGGTCGGGGATGAAGCGGTCGGCGGTCGTATCTGCTTTGCCGAGATAGCCGCGCGCGATGCCCTCGCCGCCGATATAGAGTTCGCCGGTCACGCCGATCGGGCACAGGTTCAGGTCGGGATCGAGCACATAGACGCGCCGCAGCCCAACCGCGCGGCCGAGAGGCGCATAGACGCCCTGGAACTTGGTGCCGGCCCTCACCTTCCAGACCATCGGCGTCATGATGGTTTCCGTGGGACCGTAGCCGTTGATAAGCCATTCCGATTTCAGCGCCCGCGACAGGAGGTCGAAGGTCGATTGCGCCAGCCCCTCGCCGCCGAAGGAATAGAGGCGCATCGGCGGCGCGCCGTCGGTAATGTCGGCCCATTCCGCCAGCTGCTGCAGATAGGTTGTCGGAATGCTCGCATTGTTGGCGCCATGCTTGCGCATCGCCGTCAGCGTCTCTTCCGGTGTCCAGAGCGGCTGGTCGGGAAGAATGATGCTGCCGCCTTCCATCAGCGGGTTCATCCAGCGCTCATGGCCGCCGTCCGAACTGAAAGGCAGGAAGGGAAGCTCGCGGGATTCCGAGCTCATGCCATAGACGCGCGAGGTATTCTGCAGATGGTGGGTCAGCGGCCCGTGCTCGACGGCGACGCCCTTCGGCAATCCCGTCGAGCCCGAGGTGTACATGACATAGGCGAGCTGGTCCTTGTGCGTGGGAACATAGAGCGGCGTATCCAGCTCGCCGTCGAGATCGAGCTTGTCGAGCTCGAGGACGGTCGCGTCGAGCTCTTCCGGCAGGCGGTGGCGCAGCCAGCTATGGGTGAGCACGATCTTGACGCCGCCATCGCGCAGGATGTGGTGGTTGCGCACCGGCGGATGGTCGGGCTCGACCGGAATATAGGCGCCGCCGGCCTTCAGGGTCGCGAGGATACCGACGATCGCTTCCGGCGAGCGCTTGATGAAGATGGCGACCGTCACTTCGGCGCGAACGCCGAGCTGCCGCAGCCGATGGCCGAGGCGGTTGGTGCTCGCCTCCAGCCAGCCATGGCTCCACTCCTCGTCGCCATAGACGATCGCTGTTTTGTCGGGCGTGCGGCGCGAATGGGCCGAAATCAGCTCGTGCACCGGCCGGTCGTCATTGACGACGTCATCCTCATAGGGCGCCGACAGCCAGTCGAGCTCATCGCTGCCCATGAGCTCGATATCCTTGATCCTGAGATCCGGCTTCGCGATGATCTGCTCCAGCACCAGGCTGAAATGCCGGGCGACACGGGCGATCAGGGCACCGTCATAGAGATCCTGGGCATAATCGATCAGCCCGTATGCGGCGCCATCGGCACGCGCCTCGATCACCAGGGAAAGCTCGCTGTCGGCGCGTGCGCCCGAGGGTTCCAGGTTCGTCGCCAGCCTGGCGACGGGATAAGGCTCGCGGAATTCGAACAAGGCCTTGACCACGGCCTCCTGGGCGGCTGCCTCGTCGACGACCAGTTCCTGCGTGATGCGCTCCAGCGGCACGAGGCGGGCAAGCCCCTCCTCCGTCACCGACGAGATCGCCGCGACGACGTCGTCGAGCGAGTGCCTGGAGGTCAGCGAAAGCACGAGGGGAAGAACCTGTTCGGCGCGGCCGCGGCTGGCGAAATGCTCGGTGCGGGGCCGCGCGACGAGCAGGCCGGTCAGCAGGGCATAGTTGCCGCTGTAGCGCGCCAGCAGAGCGCAGAAGGCGGCGTGAAGCACGCGCTCGATCTGAACGCCCTTGCCTCTCGCATGCCGTTCGAGTTTGCTCCAGAGGTCGGGCTCGATCGAAAACCGATGCTCGGCGCGCGCCACGCCTGCCAGGCCGCCGCTGTTGAAGCGGGTGGGGAAGGTCGAGGCCGCATAGTCGAGACCGATCGCATCGCGCCAATAGGCAAGCGCTTGCCGCGCCTCGTCCGTCTCCAGCCAATCGGCCTCCCGCGTTCCGGCCGAGATTTCCACCGGCTGCACGTCGCCGGCGGGTTCGCCATCGAGAATGCGCGCCAGCGACCTCGCCAGGACGGATTTTTCGCGGTCGTCGCAGATGATCGGATGCAGCACGATCGTCAGCAGCGATTGCCCCTCGGCAAGCCGGATGATCTGGATGCGCGCACCGGGCCCCTCCAGGAGATCGAAGCGCTTGTCGCGGAAGGCTTTCCGTGCGGCCAAGGCATCCGGCTCGGAAAGAGCCGCGCCGTCCGTGCCGAGGATTTCGACCGGCACTGCGCTCGATGCGCCGCGATACTGCTCGATCCGGCCGCCCGCCAGCCGGCGGAAACGGGAGGCGAGCGACGGGTTTTGCGCCACGAGCGCCCGGCAGGCGCCTTCAATCGTCTCGACGTCGATCGCGGCGCTCAGCCTCAGCCCGATGACCTGGTCGGGAAAGACGGTGTAATTGCCGATCTGCTCCAGCGACCAGATGCGCTTCTGCGCGATGGTCAGCGGAAAACTCTCGAAGACGGCGTCCACTGCGTCGGTCGGGCGGGCATCGGCGAAATTGGTGATCTGCTTGTTCATCTTGCCATCCAGAGGTTTTCAGAGACGCGCATCGCCGGCCATCGCCGAGCGCAGGGAGAGCGGGCGGGGATCGGTCCAGGCGTCGCGGATATGGGCCAGGCATTCCTGGCGCGAACCGGCAAAGCCCGCGGCCTCCCAGCTCATCGGAATCCGCTTGTCCTGCGGCCAGACCGAATAGTGGCGCTCGGTGTCGATGACGACGATCCAGAGATCGTCGCGGGGCTCAAGATTGTCCATTCGAAGCTCCTGCAGAGATGGATGTCATGCGCAAATGACGGATCGGGCAGGTTGCAGTTTAGAAAATTGATGAGAATTTTTTTCTTCGTATAACCCTAAATCGGGCCGGAGATGGATCGTCATTCTACCAAATCGGCACAGGAGCGGGCTTCATGCTCGCAGCGTCAAAAGTCCTGCCGATCAAGGAGAACATCATGGATTTCGACGCCGCCAAACAGAGGCGGGCTCTGCAGTCGCGGAGCTACATCAGGCTCGCCCCCAATATCGTCCACCTGAAGACCGCGCACGGGCACCACGAAGCCGCCTACGAGGCCGAGGCCGGCGTCGCAACGATCACCTTCTACCACGGTGATCCCACGCAATCGGCGGAGCTTCTGATGGCGGCGGCCGAAGCGGTGACGGCGGAGGATCGCTCGATCAGGTCGGTCGCCTTCGAAGGCCATCAGGCAAGCCTTCCCCGGCATATTTCGAGCGCGGGGAAGCTCGATTCCGCGATCCTGTGGCAATGGCCGTCGCTGTGGCTGCCGCAGCTTTCCTATCCGCTGCCGCCGGTGCAGGAAATGACCGCGGGCCGCTATCATCCGCGCCGTCCGGCAAAGCCGAAGGGCACGGTCTATCGCCGCTTCATCCCCTGGCTGGAACGGGACATCAGCTTCCGGGTGGCCGATCCCGAGACCGATCTTGCCGCCTTTCACCGCTGGATGAACGACGAGCAGGTCAACACGATCTGGGAGGATGCGGGCTCGCTCGAAAAACACCGCGAGATCCTGGAGGAGCGGGTCGCCGATCCGCATGTGCTGCCGCTGATCGGCAGTTTCGCGGACATTCCCTTCGGCTATTTCGAGGTCTACTGGGCGAAGGAAAACCGGCTCGGGCCGTTCTACGACGCCGACGATTACGATCGCGGCTGGCATGTCGCGATCGGCGAGCCGGATTATCGCGGCAAGAAATGGATCAGCGCCTGGCTTCCCTCGCTGATGCATTTCATCTTCCTCGACGATCCCCGCACGCAGCGCATCGTCGGCGAGCCGCGCGCCAGCCACGAGCAGCAGATCCGCAATCTCGACCGCTCGGGCTTCGCCAAGATCAAGCATTTCGATTTTCCGCATAAGCGGGCGCTGCTCGTCATGCTGAGCCGCGAGCGCTTCTTCGGCGATCATCTCTGGGTGCCCGCATCATGAACGACATGAGCGAAATGAGCGGCAGCCTGCGGAAACGGCGGCTTGCGCCGGAAGATCTTGCCAGTCCGCACCTGTTCAGGCTGCTGCTGCGGCTCGGGCTGCCCGCCATGTTCGGCTTGTCGATCAACGCCGCGCATCACACCATCAACATGATCTTTGTCGGCATGATCGGCGAAGACCAGATCGCCGCCATCATGATCGTGCTGCCGGTCCTCATGCTCGTCGCCGCTTTCGGCGAAGGCATCGGCGTCGGTGTGGCGACCGAGGTCGGACGCGCGCTCGGCGCCGGCGACCGGTCGCGGGCGAGTACCCTTGCCTCGGTCAGCCTTGCCGCCGGCGTCGCCTTCGGGGCGGCAAGCGCGGTTGCGATCGTCGCCTTTCCCTCTGCCCTGCTGTTCGGCGCCACATCAGCGATCGAGCCGCTGGCGCAGCATTATCTCCTTATCATCGCGATCTCGATACCGCTGACGATGGCGCAGATCATTCTCGATTTCCTGGCGATCGCCGAGGGCAATGCCCGCTTCAGCATGTGGACGCTCGTCGCCTGCTTCGCGCTGAACATCATCCTCGACCCGATCATGATCTTCGGCTTCGGTCTCGGTCTGCAGGGCGTGGCGATGGCAACCATCCTCTCCCAGCTCGTGGCGCTCTCGATTTACGGCGCCTACCATGCGAGACGTCTCGGGACGATCCGCCTGACGTTCTCCTGGCGGTTCGCCGATATCAGGCATCTCAAGCCGGTGCTTGCTGTGGGCGCACCGACGACGCTGACGAGCCTTGCGACGGCGGGCGCGATTGCCGCGATGCTGTCGGTCGCCGGCACCTATCACGGTGAGGACGGCATCGCCGGCGTCGGCATCGCCTTGCGGCTGCTTGCGGTCGGCGCACTGCCGGTCATCGGCATTTCGCTCGGGGCGCAGTCCATCCTGAGCTTTGCCTGGGGCCGCGGGGATATATCGCGGGTGCTGGCGGCAGCCCGCATGCTTTCCGTGGTCACGAGCGCGGTCGGCGGCGTCTACGGGCTGGCAGCGATCGTCTTTTCCGAGCGCCTCGTCTCGTTCTTCACCGACGAAGCCGCCGTGCTTACGATCGCCGGCCAGGCGATCGTCGCAACCCATCTTCCCTTCCTGCTGTTCGGCCTCCGGCAAACCGTGCTGATCCTCTTCCAGGCGCAGGGCAGGCCGAAAGCCGCACTTGCCGTCGGCCTGGCGCAGAACGGGTATCTTCTCTTTCCGCTGCTTGCGCTGCTACCGCCCTTCTTCGGCTTTTCCGGTCTGCTCGCCGCCATGTTCCTGGCCTCGGCGCTCACCGGCCTGCTGTCATGCGTCTGCCTGGCAAGGTCGCTCAGCGCACTCCGGCAGCGCTCGGCCGACGATCTGACCGCTCTTCGTCCCTATCCCAGCTTTTGTCCATGAGAGGATTATCATGAACCAGTCGTTCAGCCCCCGCGACCTTGGCGCCCACGCGGCCGCCGACGATCTCTTCACGCCCGTCGATCCGGCCGCCTTCAACGCCGTCTCGCCGCCGATCTTCCAGACCTCGCTCTTCACCTATGACAGCTACGAGGCGATGGAGGATGTCTTCGCCGGCCGGACGCGCAACTTCATCTATTCGCGCGGCGACAATCCGACCGTGCGCGAATTCGAGCTCCTGGTCGCCCGCCTCGAAGGCGCGGAGGATGGGCGCGCCTTTTCCAGCGGAACGGCCGCCATCACCTCGACCATTCTCAGTCTCGTGGAAGTGGGCGACCGGGTCGTCGCCGTCCGCCACCTCTATAATGACGTCTACCGCCTTCTCGTGAAGCTGCTCGGCAGGCTCGGCGTCACCGTCGATTTCGTCGATCCGTCCGATCATGACGAGGTGCGCAGGGCGCTGCCGGGCGCCAAGCTGCTCTATCTCGAAAACCCCTCCTCCTTCGTCTTCGAGCTTCAGGACATCGTGGCGCTGTCAGCCATGGCGAAGGAGGCAGGCGTCACTACGATCATCGACAATTCCTGGGCGACGCCGCTCTTCCAGAAGCCGATCCAGCACGGCGTCGATATCGTCATTCATGCCGCCTCGAAATATCTCGGCGGCCACAGCGATACGGTCGCCGGCGTTGTGGTCGGCACGAAGGAGGCGATCGCCAAGATCAACTCGACCTCCTACCCCTATGTCGGCGCCAAGCTTTCGCCCTTCGAGGCCTGGCTCCTGCTGCGCGGCATGCGCACGCTGCGGGTGCGCCTCAAGGAACACGAGCGCAGCGGGCTTCTGCTCGCCGGCCGGCTGAAACAGCATCCCGACATCGCGCGTGTCCGCCACCCGGCCTTTCAGGATCATCCCGGCCGGGCGACGCTCTCGGGTTATGCCGGGCTTTTCGCCTTCGATCTCACGCCCGATATCGATGTCGTGCGCTTCGTCAACGCGCTTCGCGAGATCCGCCTCGGCGTCAGCTGGGGAGGGCCGGAAACGCTGGTGGTTCCGGCCAAGGTCGCGCTGCAGATCCCCGACCGGATGACCACCTTCATCCGGTTCGGCGTGAGCGAGCAGACGATACGTTTCGCTGTTGGGCTGGAAGAGCCGGAATTGCTGTGGAACGATTTGCAGCAGGCGCTGCACGCCGCGAAGCGGTAATATCCCGCGGGCGCTCGTGATCGGGGCGGGCAGGTTCGGTGATTGCCAGATGGCAATGCTGCTCCGCCGCCTTGATCATGAAATTGACGAGCGTCCTGGAGACGCCGAGTTCGGCCGCGATATCCTTCTGCGGCACGCCGTTCAGGCGATGGCGGATGAAGGCGTCGTTGGTGCGCTTCGGCAGCGCCTCGAGCGAGGCAAGCACATCGCGCAGGGTTTCGGCGGCGACCAGCTGATCGAGCACGGTGGGGATGGGCGCCGTGATCTCCTGAACCTGGTCTATCGACCTATAGTTGTTCATCTGCTGGCGCCGGCGGCGGCTCTCGTCGAGGGCGAGGTTATAGACCATCCGGAAGGCATAGCCGATCGGGCAACGGATGCCCTCGATATTGACCCCGTAAGCTTTGATCACGCCATCCTGGAATATATCCTCAGAATATGACCTTGATTTGACAACGCTTTCAATCGTCTTCAGGAGCTTGTCCTTGTTTTCGATCATCGCGTTGACAACCGCATTTCCGTTCACATCACGATGCGATGCTCGCATTGTCCTGTACCCTTTTTACAAATGGAAAATCAGGCTCTGTCGTTGCTGGGTCGGTTCGGCCTCGGTGCTCCTTTTTGAACAAAGGTACACGATGTGATTGCAGTGTCTAATTTAAGGTGATAACAGGAGTCAAGTTTAAATCGACCGAGCGGAGGCGAGAAAAAAATGGGACGAACAGTCGAGATCCTGACCGGCAAGGCGGAGCTCTGCCGATCGATCATGGGGGCTTTGCCCGACTGGTTTTCGGAACCCGAAGTCATCGAGGCGAGCGCTGAGGCGGTCGAGGAACTGCCGGTGTTCGGCTATATCGAAGCGGATGTCGTCACCGCCATGATCGCCTTGAAGCCGCACCTGCCTGATGCCGTCGAGATCGCGCTGATCGCGACCCGGCCCGACTATCACGGCCGCGGCGCCGGGCGTCATCTCGTCGATGCGGCCGAACGCTTCGCCCATGAATCGGGCGCCCGGCTGCTGACGGTCAAGACGCTTGCGCCGCGCGGCCGCGACGAGCCGCAATTCGAAGCGACGCGGCGCTTCTATGACCGGACCGGCTTCGTCAAGGCCGAGGTCTTTCCAAAACTCTGGCACGAGGATCATCCGTGTCTGTTCATGGTCAAGCCGCTCACGGAGACGCAGCCGAACAGGACCGCGCTTTGAGACGACGAGACTTTCTTCTTGGCGCTTTGGCAATGACCGGCGCTCCCGCCATCGCGCAGGCCGGCGACGGCGGCGTCGTTTCGCTCGATTATGGGCTGGCATCGACGATGCTGGCGCTCGGCAGCGTGCCGCGGGCAATCGCTTCCTTGAGGAACTGGCCGGAATGGGTGGTCGAGCCGGCGATGCCATCAGGCGTCGTCGATATCGGCACCACCGCCGAGATCAATCTCGAAGTCCTCACCAGCCTCCGGCCATCGCTCATCCTCAGCACACCCTTTCTTGCGGCCATGGATGAGAAACTGTCGCGGATCGCGCCCGTGGAAACCTTCACTGTCTATGCCGAGAACGGCGAGGCGCTCGGCCGCTCCTACGCCGAAACGCTACGTCTCGGCGCCATGATCGGGCGACGTCAGGAAGCGGAAGCATTTCTCGCTCGCGCCGACGCGACGTTCGATCGGCTGCGCGACCGGATAAAAAGCCTGTCGGCGCCGCCGGTCGCCGTCATCAATTTCATCGACCAGAGGCATGCGCGCATCTATGGCGGCCCCGGACTTTACGGCGGTGCCATGCGCCGCATCGGCCTCGATAATGCCTGGAAGGGCGAGGCGAGCTACTGGGGATTTCAGACGATCGGGCTGGAGCAGCTCGCCGAACTCGGCGAAGAGGCGCATCTCGTCGTCGTGTCGCCGCTGCTTCCGCCCGATGTTCTGACCCGGCTTTCCGAAAGCCCGCTCTGGACCAGCCTTCCCTTCGTCCGGCGGCAGAAGATCTCGGTCGTTCCAGGTGTGCTGATGTTTGGAATGGTCCAGGAAGCGCTGCGCTTTTCGACCCTGATGGTCGATGTTCTGGAGACTGCCGCCCGATGACAGCGCAAATTTCCCGCTTCGGCGCGCCCGCACTCGCGGCGCTGCTGCTGTTTTCGGGCCTCGGCCTGGCTCTCCTCGACGTCCTGCCGGCGCTGCCGCATCTGGAGACATCAGACGGTTACGACGCCCAGCACCTCCTTCTCGTCTATTCGACGCTTCCGCGCATGGCGACCGCCCTGATCACCGGAGCGGCCCTCGCGCTGTCGGGCACGATCCTGCAGCAGGTGCTGCGCAACCCGCTCGCTTCGCCGACGACGCTCGGCGTTTCGGCCGGGGCCAATCTGGCGCTGGTCTCCGTCATGCTTGCCTTCCCGTCGCTGACGGGATGGGGCCGCGACGCGGTGGCGCTTGCCGGAAGTGCCGCTGCCGCCTTCGCGATCTTCTCGATCAGCGCCCGGCACGGCTTCTCGCCCTTTTCCCTCATCCTCTCGGGCATGATCATCGGCCTCTGGTGCGGGGCCGCGGCCGCCATCCTGATCTTGATGAACGAGCAATATCTCTCCGGGATCTTCATCTGGGGCGCCGGGTCGCTCTCGCAGCAAAGCTGGGCGATCCCGATCTCGCTGCTGCCGAAGGTGGCGCTGCTCGCCGCTCTTGCCCTTCTCGCCACGCGGCCGCTGGCGCTGAGCCAGCTCGGCGATGCCGGCGCGACGAGCCTCGGCCTGCCGATCAAATGGGCGCGCGGCTTCATCCTGGCGATCGCGATTGCGCTGAGCGCCCTCGTCACCAGCGCCGTCGGCGTCATCGGCTTCATCGGTCTGGTCGCCCCGCAGATCGTCCGGCTTGCAGGTGCAAGGCGCGTCGTCAGCCAATTGATCTGGTCGCCCGTTGCCGGCGCCGGTCTGCTCCTTCTGACCGATGAGGCGATCAAACTCCTTGCTCCCGGCGATTTCGTGCCGACCGGGGCAGTGACCGCATTGCTCGGCGGCCCGATCCTGATCGCGCTCCTGCCACGCCTCGCCACCGCCACCCGCGCCCTGCCCGGCATGGCCTCGCCAAAGGTTGCAGTCGGCAGCAGAACCACATCGCTTGTCCTGCTGCTCCTGGCGGTTGCCGCTTTGGCAACGGCCGCGGTCTTCTTCGGCCGCGCGCCGGACGGAAGCTGGGCCTGGCTGCCGGCCGCCGCATGGGATGAGATCCTTCCCCTTCGCCTGCCGCGCGTCGCCGCCGCCTTCGGGGCCGGAACCGTGCTCGGCGTGACCGGGCTGATCCTGCAGCGGCTGACCGGAAACGAAATGGCAAGCCCCGAAGTGCTCGGCGTTTCGGCGGGAGCGACGCTCGGCGTCGCCGCCGCCATATTCGCCTTCGCCGCACCGGGGCTGACCATCCAGCTTGCCTTTGCCGGCGGCGGCGCGCTTGCGGTGCTGCTGCTGATCTTCCTCCTGAGCGCCCGTTCGGGCTTCGGCCCGAACCGTGTGCTGCTCGCCGGCATCGCCTTCGGCGCGATCCTCGACGCCGGGATCGGCGTGCTGGCGGCCAGCGGCGATCCGCGCGGCCTGGCGCTGATCCGCTGGATGGCGGGCTCGACCTATTTCGTCGACAACAGCGTTGCGGCCAGCGCCCTCATGATCGGACTTACCGGCCTCATCGCGGCCTTTCTCGCCAGCAGATGGCTTGCGCTCTTGCAACTCGGGCCGGAGGCCGCAAGCGAACTCGGCCTGAGGATCGCTCCCACGCGCGCGATCCTGTTCGGGCTCTCGGCGATCATGACGGCCGCCGCCACGCTCGTCGTCGGCCCCTTGAGCTTCATCGGCCTGATGGCGCCGCACCTCGCTCACGGTCTCGGCCTTCGCCGCCCCTCCATCCAGCTCCTCGCCGCCGCCCTCATCGGCGCGACCCTGCTCGTCACCGCCGACTGGGCCGGCCGCATGATCGCCTTTCCCTACCAGGTCCCCGCCGGCTTGATCTCCGCCCTGGTCGGGGCGCCGATGCTGCTGATCGTGTTGCGCCGGCGGGCGTGAAAAAGTGGTCGGCAATCGGCGTCTCAAGCGGGTTTATGTCGAGATCCGTGGCTCGACCCTGGTCGGTTACCGCAGCCGGATGGGGGCAACCGGCAATCATTTGGATCGAGGGCTGAAAGATTAATGCCGCCCGTCCGGCAGTGGACAGGCTTCGCCGCAGCCGCCGACGCCCGGCAGGTTGTAGCGCAGGCAGCAGACCTTGCGACGGGCGAATTCCAGCCCGCATTGCTGGCGCGCCATGCGGATCATGCCGAACATCGGATTGCGCCCGCCGCCCGGCCACTCGGCATCATTCAGCAGCGCAAGGCCGCCTTCGACGAGGGCGGGCTCGTGGCGATGGGCGATCTCTTTCAGGATCCAGGAGAGATAGGCCGCGACATTGTTCCACAGAAGCTTCGGCGCCACGCCGGCATTGGCGGCAATCGCCGCGATGACGGGCTCGGCATGGCCGAGCATCAGCCGGTGAAGCTCGCCGGCCGGATCGGCGGTGATCTCGGGGCTGTCGGACATCACGAATGCTTCCGGCTCGCCCGTCTCGGCGTTGCAGACGAGCGAAAGCCGGTCGATGTCCATCGGCAGGGCAATGCGGTTCACGAACATGTGGACGCTCGGGGCGATCGTCAGCATGCTGAAATAATAGAGCGTCCACATGGAAACGATCGCGCGGCGGTCGCTGCCCGGGAATTTTTCGGCATAGCGGGCGATGATCCCGCCAAAGACGTCCGGGTCGCCAAGCTCCCGGCAGGAAACCACCAGGCCCGCCGGCGGCGCAGAGCCGAGCAGCTTACCGCGGCAATAGGCGAACGGGCCATCGCCCACCAGGCCGTCGAGGTCGACGGCCTGGTGGGCGACAGGATGATCGGCGATCGAAGGGCGCGAGACCGCCCCGTTCATCTCTGCCGCCATGGTGCTACCACCGATACTTCAGGGTGCCGGCCATATTGCGGCCCTGGCCGAGGTAGCAGAAGCCCTCTTCGCAGACCGTTTCACGCTCATCACCGATGTTGCGGATGTTGAAGGCTGCCGTCAGTCCTTCATATTTCTTGTCGACGGCCCCGAAATCATAGGCGAGGGCGGCATCGACATAGAAAGTTGCGGAATTCTTCGAGGTGTTGGCGACATCCGTCCAGGTCTCGCCGATGTAGCGCACGCCGGCGCCCATCGACAGGCCGTTGAAGGGATTGCTTTCCTGGAAGGTATAATTCGCCCAAAGGCTCGCGATATGGGTCGGGGTGAGGGCGGGAGTATTTCCGACGTTGTTGCCCCCGGTTACCTCAGAGTCGTTGTAGGTATAGGCAGCAATAATATCGAGACCGTCGGCGATTGCCGCGCGGGCTTCAAGCTCGATACCCTTTCCCGTCACCTCGCCCTGGGAGTCGTAGGCGAAGGTCAGCGGGTCGGCGAGCCTCGGCTTGTTTTTCTCGACGATATGATAGGCGACAGCCGAGAGCAGGATGTCGGAACCGGGCGGCTGGTATTTCACGCCGAGTTCGAATTGCTCGCCCTTCGACGGCGGAAGAATAGTGTTGGATGCCGACCGGTTGGTGACCGGATCGAAGGAGGTAGCGTAGGAAGCAAACGGCGCGATGCCGTTGTCGAAGGGGTAAAGCGCGCCGGCCTGTACGGAGAAGGCATTCTTGTCGACGTCCTCCGAGCTGACCGTGGGCAAGGTCGAATCTCGCGTCTGGTTCACCCAGGTCTGCCGGCCGCCGAGGTTGAAGCGCCAGTTTCCGGCCTCGATCTGGTCCATGACGTATATGCCGACCTGCCGCATGTCGGCATCGGACGCCAAGAAATTATAATCCGGCGTGGCGCCCGAGACTCCATAGGTCGGATTGGCGATATCGAAGTCGAATGCCGGATCTGCGGCTCCGGCACCGTAGCCAAAGCTCGACTGGAGATTGGTGTAGTCGAGCCCGAACAGCATCGTATGCGCAAGCGGGCCTGTATCGAACTTTGCCTCGAGCTGGTTATCGACCTGGAAAACGTTCATTTCGTCCCGGATCGCATTTGTGCCGCGATGCGCGACGGTCCCGGTCCAGCTGGTAACACCCAGATAGCGAGACTCCAGATCGAGATGCGAATAACGCAGGTTCTGCCGGAAGGTCAGGCCGTTGTCGAATTCATGCTCGAACTGATAGCCGACCTGCTGCTGCTTGACCTTCTGGTGATCGTAATCCGGATCACTCGCCCTGAGATCGAGAATCCGGCCGTCCGAGGTCGTGATCGCGCCGACATTGGCGTCGATCTCGTCGGACTGCGCCAGACCATACACCGTGAAAGTCGTGCCTTCGTCAGGCTTCCAGGTGAAGGACGGCGCGAGCAGATAGCGGTCGTCGGCAATGTCGAAATTGGTGTCGCCGTTGCGGGCGACACCAACGATGCGATAGAGGAAATCGTCATTGCCCTCACTGATCGGCCCGCCGAAATCGAACATTCCCTGCACCCGGTCCTTGGTGCCGTAGATAATGCCGACTTCGCGGATCGGCTCGTCGGTCGGAAGCTTCGATATTTTGTTGACGAGGCCGCCCGGCGAACCGGAACCGTAAAGAACGGAAACCGGTCCCTTGATCACTTCGACGCGCTGCAGCTGATAGGGCTCGGTGCGGAACATGCCGTAATTGATGTAGGGCTGGCGCAATCCGTCGCGATAGTCGCCGACCGTCGTGGCGTTGTAGCCGCGAATGTAGATCTGGTCGAAACGCGGGTCGAAGCCGCTCGTTCCCGTCGTCACGCCGGCCGTATAACGCACCGCCTCGATGACCGTCTGCGCACCGCGCTGCTCGATTTCCTTCTCGGTGGTGACCGAGACCGAACGCGGAGTCTCCACAAGCGGCGTGCTGATCTTGGTCGCGCCGGCGCTGTTCTTGGCGGTCACCGACGTCCGGTCGGTCTTGCTATCAGAGGATGCACCTTGGATGACGATCGGTTCCAGTGCCGTCGCCGTGTCGCCAGTGGTGGCGCTCTGGGCGGAAGCCGGCGATGCTGCAATGCCGGTCAGAACGATTGCCGTGGTGGCAAATAGGGTATCTCTATAAAATCGCGATACATTATTAGAAACATTCAAAAAAACACGCGCCATTGCTTGGTCCCTACGTCACTGATGCGCGCGGAACCTATGGAGCGAAGAAAGCCTTGTCAACATAAGGTGATTATTTTTGTCATCTTTTAGACGAGAAAAATCCTTAGTCCGGCACTCTCGAAGAGGTTGCACGGAATCCTCCATATCCGGCGCCGATAAAATTGCCGCCGGCCCGCACGGGAATTTCCGAGCCTGATGTTGCTTCCCCACTTGCTGAAAGCGACAATGGGCAGGTTCGAACCATCGAATTTCGGCCCGGAGGACTTCGATTTGTACGACATGTGGACTTGAAAACTGGCGGATATGGGTGATTGATCTGGCGATTGGTCGCAACCATCGGAGCGGGCGGAGTCCATGACGACATATTTTGGCGCGATTGCAGATGACTTCACCGGCGCGACCGATCTCGCCGGGCTGCTGGCGCGGTCGGGCGTGCGGGTATCGTTGAGGATCGGCGTGCCGCGGGAGCCGCCCGCCGATACCGCACCGCTGGAAATCATCGCGCTGAAATGTCGGACAGCGCCGGTTGAAGAGGCCGTGGCCGAGACGCAGGCCGCGCTCGATTGGCTTCGTCGGGCCGGCGCCCAGCGGTTCTTCTGGAAATATTGCTCGACCTTCGATTCGACGCCGCAGGGCAATATCGGCCCGGTCGCGGAAGCGCTGATGACGGCGCTCGGAACGAAGCAGACGATTTATTGCCCGGCCTTTCCCGAAAACGGCCGCTCCATCTTCATGGGCAATCTTTTCGTCGGCGAACAGCCGCTTGCCGAAAGCCCGATGAAGGATCATCCGCTGACGCCGATGCGCGATTCGAACCTCTTGCGCCTGCTGGCGCCGCAGGTGACATCGCCGGTCGGCCTTGCCAACCGCCATGCGGTGGCGAAGGGAGCGGCGGCATTGCGCGACAGGCTCGCGCAGCTCATGGACGACGGCGTAGTCCATGTCGTCGTCGACGCCGTTGCCAATGACGATCTCTCTCTCATCGCAGAGGCCTGCCACGACATGCCGCTGCTGACCGGCGGCAGCGCGATCGCCATGCCGCTGCCGGAGATCTGGCTGAAGCAGGGTGTTCTGAAGCGTCACGAGGTCGATCGCACCCATCGCTTCGAGGCAGGCCCCGCCATTATTCTCTCCGGCAGCTGTTCGGCCATGACCAATCGCCAGGTCGCGGCCTTTCTGTCCAAGGAGCGGCCGAGTCTGAAACTCGACCCGCTCGATCTTGCCGAAAACGGCGATGCGGCCGCGCTCGACTGGCTCTCCCGCCAGGATCTGGCCGGCACGCCAATCATCTATGCCACCGCCGCGCCGGATGCGGTGCGCGCCGCGCAGGAGAAGCTCGGCACCGAACGCGCCGGTGTGCTCGTCGAAGCGACGCTCGCCGCCTGCGCCGCCAGGGCCAGGGATCTCGGCGTCCGGCGCTTCGTCGTCGCCGGGGGCGAGACGTCGGGGGCGGTCACCAAGAGCCTCGGCATATCGCGGCTCGATATCGGCGCCGAGATCGCGCCCGGTGTGCCCTGGTGTTTTGCCCGCACGGCAGGCCGCGATATCGCCATCACCCTGAAATCGGGAAATTTCGGCAGCGAAGACTTTTTCGCCAAGGCGCTTAAGGTGCTCCAGAGATGACCGACGAATCCCGCCTGCGCGAACTCATCTGCACCCTGGCGAAATCGCTGTTCGACCGCGGTCTGACCCATGGTTCGACCGGCAATATATCGGCACGCACAGCGGATGGCGGACTGCTCGTCTCGCCGACGGGCTCCAGCTTCGGGCGGCTCGATCCCGCCCGCCTCAGCCGCTTCGACATGGCAGGCCGGCATCTGAGCGGCGACCAGCCGACCAAGGAAATGCCGCTGCACACCGCCTTTTACGATACGCGCAGCCAGGCGGGCGCCGTCGTCCATCTGCATTCGTGCCATGCCGTGGCGTGGTCGCTGATGCCCGATGTCGACGAGGACGATTTTCTGCCGCCGCTGACGCCCTATGCCGTCATGCAGCTCGGCCGGGTGAAGCTCCTACCCTTCTTCCGGCCCGGAGATCCTGCCATGGGCGAGGCCGTGCGCGGGCTCGCCGGAAAGCGCTCCGCCGTCATGCTCGCCAATCACGGGCCGGTCGTCGCCGGCAAGGATGTGGAAGCGGCCTGCAACGCGATCGAGGAGCTGGAAGCCAATGCCCGGCTTGCGGTGCTCACCTGCGGCTGCCGTCCGCGCCTCCTGAACAAGGCTCAGGTCGGCGATATCGTCACGCATTTCAATGTGGAGTGGGACGCATGAGGTTCTCCGCAAATCTCGGTTTCCTCTGGACCGATCGTCCCCTGCCCGACGCGATCCGTGCCGCCAAGGCCGCCGGCTTCGACGCGGTGGAATGCCACTGGCCTTACAGCGTGCCGGTTGCGGCGACGAAGGCGGCACTGGAGGAAACCGGTCTTCCGATGCTCGGGCTCAACACCAGCCGCGGCAACACCGCGATCGGCGAAAACGGCCTTTGCGCCCTGCCGGGGCGGGAGGCCGACGCGCGGGCGGCCATCGACGAAGCGCTTGCCTATGCCGCCGGGCTTTCCGCATCGGCCGTCCATGTCATGGCCGGCAATTCCAGCGGGCCACGCGCCCGGCGCACATTCTGCGAGAACCTCGCCTATGCCTGCGATGCCGCGGGCGACGCGGTCACCATCCTCATCGAACCGCTCAATCCTTACAATGCGCCCGGCTACTTCCTGAACGGCACCCAGCAGGCGGCCGACATCATTCGCGAGGTCGGCAAGCCCAACCTGCGACTGATGTTCGACTTCTACCATGTGCAGATCATCGAAGGCGATGTGACGCGCCGCTTCGAGACGCTGCTGCCGCTGATCGGCCATGTCCAGATCGCCTCGGTGCCCGACCGCGGAACGCCGGATCATGGCGAACTCGACTACGGCTACGTGCTGCAGCGGGTCGCGGACCTCGGCTGGAAACATCCGATCGGCGCCGAATATCTGCCGCGCGATGTCGCCAACCCCGACATGTCCTGGCTCGCCCGCCATCGATAAGGCATCGGATCCATCAACCTCGCATGAGCGAAAGGAAAGATCATGGGTGACAAACCGGTTATCGGCTTCATCGGCCTGGGTCTCATGGGCCACGGCATGGCGAAGAATATCCGCAAGGCAGGCTACGAATTGTGGGTGCGCGGCCGCAGCAACCGCAAACCCGTCGAGAGCCTGCTGTCGATGGGCGCGAGCGAGGCCGCAAGCCCGAGGGATATGGCGGAACGATGCGATATCATCCTCATCTGCCTCTCCACCTCGGCGCAGGTTGAAGCGGTGATCGGCGCGGAGGATGGCATTCTCGCCGGCGCCAGACCCGGCCTCATCGTCATCGATACCTCGACCGCCGATCCCGGCTCGACCGCAAAGCTTGCCGCCGAGCTCGCGTCGCGAGGAATGCACATGGTCGATGCGCCGCTCGGGCGCACGCCGAAGGAGGCGGAGGAAGGGACGCTGGACGCCATGGTCGGATGCGACGACGCGCTGTTCGAGCGCGTCCGGCCGGTCATCGAATGCTGGGCCGGCAGGATCACCCGGACCGGGGCCGTCGGCAGCGGCCACAAGATGAAGCTGCTGATGAACTTCATCGGCATGAGCTACGGCGCTCTCTATTCCGAAGCCGTGACGCTCGGCGCCAAGATCGGCATTTCCCCGCAGATGATCCGGGAGGTGATCGGTCCGAGCCG
The DNA here is from genome assembly GCF_002531825.1 of Rhizobium sp. J15. GTDB lineage: Bacteria > Pseudomonadota > Alphaproteobacteria > Rhizobiales > Rhizobiaceae > Rhizobium. The sequence goes on from NZ_NWSX01000010.1 coordinate 167,027, forward strand.
CCTGGGCAACGGCTTCTTCGAAACCTTCATGCGCTACGTCGTCGACCGCGATCGCGACGCCCATAAGTTCGCAATCTCCAATGCCGCGAAGGATCTGCGCTACATCAACAACATGGCCGCCGACGCGCAGGTGATGTCGGTCATGGCGTCGGCCGCCCGGCATTATTACACGCATGTCGAAGCGACCGGCCACGGCAATGATTACGTGCCGATGCTGAGCGACCATGTCGCGGCGCTGAACGGCATCGTCATGGAGGACGAAGTGCGCAAGGGCGCGGCCCCTGGCGAGAAGTGAGCGGCGCCGGGATCGTCAGCCAAGATCGGCCCGCTTGCTTCTGAGCGTCAGAAGCGCGAGCGCGGCGGCGGCGAGCAGCAGCACGGCACTGACGGCGAAGGTCAGCTTGTAGCCGCTCATGTCGAAAAGCAGGCCGCCGACCACCGCGCCCGCGGTGATGGCGACCTGGACGATCGCCACCATCAGCCCGCCGCCGGCCTCGGCATCATCGGGCAACGTCTCAGCCACCCAGGTCCACCAGCCGACGGGTGCGGCGGTCGCGAACAGGCCCCAGACACCGAGCAGAAACGCCGTCATGGCGAGGCCGCCGGAAACGGCGATCAGTGCCGATGCAATCGCCGCCATCAGCAGCGGTATGGCGATCAGCGTCCGGTAAAGGCCTTCCTTCAGGAAGCCGCCGATGAGAGTGGTGCCGATAAAGCCGGCGACCCCCATCGCCAGCAGCATCAGCGACAGCGTGGACACGCCGGCATGGGCTGCGGTTTCGAGAAACGGCCTGATATAGGTGAAGAGCGCGAACTGCCCCATGAAGAAGATCCCCACGGCCGCCATCCCGAAAGCGACGACGGGACGCTTCAGCAGCGTGAAGACATTGGCCGAACCGGACCGCGTCTCGCTTCTCATCGACGGAAGGCTGATCAGCTGCCAGACGAAGACGATGGCGGCGATCGGCACGACGAAGAGGAAGGCGCCCCGCCAGCCGATCAGCCCGCCGAGAAAACTGCCGAGCGGTGCGGCAATCACCGTCGCCAGCGCATTGCCGCCATTGAAGATCGCCAATGCGCGGGAGACCAGATGCTCCGGCACCAGCCGCATCGCGGTTGCCGCCGACATCGACCAGAACCCGCCGATCGCGACCCCGATGAAGGCGCGGCCGACCATGAAGATTTCATAGTTCGGGGCAATCGCCACGATCGTTCCCGAAACGATCACGACGCCGGTCAGCGCCAGAAGCAGCGCCTTGCGATCGATGCGCCCTGCCACGGATGCGATGAACAGGCTCGTCAGCACCGCAAAGGCGCCCGAGACGGAAATGGCCTGTCCGGCCTGGCCTTCGGATATTCCGAGATCGGCCGCGATCGGAGTCAGAAGGCTGACCGGCATGAACTCGGAAGCAACAAGCGCGAAGGCGCCGAGCGACAGCGCAAAGACCGCGCCCCAGGCGGCGGCCGGGGTTTCGATCTCGGCAGTTTCGGAAGAGAGTTGCAGCTGCATTTTATCCTCGATGCTGATGGCCGCCCAACGCCGTTCGTCCGCCGGGCTGCCTCTGGCGCTTCGGCGGATTGCATGCGGTCGCTGAGCGGTGGCTTGCCCGCGATGGAGGCTCTCCATCCTCGCCGTCACAGGCGGGCGGGCGCGTGCGCAAATTGATGTTGGATCGATGCCGCGAGAAATAAACGAAGCCGTTCTTCCTGATTAGGGGGTGCAGATCGCATGCCGCAATGAGCTGCGCTCATGAATGCGGCCGCGGAGCTTTCGCAAATCTTTGATCGCGCCGTTACCGCGGGCTGCCATCAAATGCTGTCCCATCAATCATCCGGACGCTATAACAAGCGCAATAACATGAAGAGGATTCATGAATGGCGCGTGAGAACATCAACGATCTTATGGCTTTCGTGGCCGTGGCGCGGGAACGCAGCTTCACCCGGGCCGCCGCCAAATCCGGCGTCTCGCAATCCGCGCTCAGCCATACCATCCGCCAGCTGGAGACGAGGCTCGGTGTGCGGCTTCTGACCCGCACCACGCGCGCCGTCTCGCCGACCGAAGCCGGCGAACGACTGCTCGAAGGCATCGGGCCGCATTTCGACGAGATCGAAATGCAGGTCGACGCGCTGAGCGCCCTGCGCGACAAGCCGGCCGGCACCATCCGCATCGCCGCCTCGGATTATGCGATCAGGCATGTCCTATGGCCGAAGCTTAGAGAATTTCTTCCCGACTATCCCGATGTGAAGATCGAGCTCGCGCTCGACAACGGCCTGACCGACATCGTCACGGAACGCTACGACGCCGGCGTGCGGATGGGCGAGCACCTGGCGAAGGACATGATCTCGGCGCGCATCGGCCCAGACTTCTGTCTCGCCGTGGTCGGCGCGCCGTCCTATTTCGCCAACCATCCGGAACCGCTGCATCCCCAGGATCTCGTCGACCACCGCTGCATCAATTTCCGCCTGCCGACATCAGGCGCCTTCTACGTCTGGGAGTTCGAGGAAGACGGAAGGGAACTCAGGATCCGGGTCGACGGCCAGGTGGGCTTCAACAACATCTTCGACGTGCTGGACGCGGCGCTCGACGGCTTCGGTCTTGCCTATATTCCCGAGGATATCATCCTGCCCTATGTGGAGGACGGCCGCCTCCGGCGCGCGCTGCGGAAATATTCGCCGCACTGGGACGGCTTCCACCTCTATTATCCGAGCCGCCGCCAGTCCTCGCCCGCATTCCTTGCCGTGCTCGACGCGCTGCGTTACCGCCGATAGAGCTTTCACCCGTTTGCGTTTCGGCAAGAGGCGCTTTGTAATAAGACCATAGTCAAAACCATTTCGAGGCTGAGGCGCATGGACCCGACACATTTGTTCGAGCTTGTTATCGGCATGTTCGTCGCGATCATCGCGCTGCATTACGCCGCGCACAGGCTCGGTCTGCCGCCATCCGTCGCACTGCTTGCCGGCGGGGCGCTGCTTGCCTTCGTGCCGGGGCTGCCCACCATCGAGGTCGATCCGGCGCTGGTGCTGGTGATCTTCCTGCCGCCGCTGCTGCTGGACGGCGCCTGGTCGATAGCGCTTCGGCGGCTGCGCCGCCACATGATCGGCATCGGCTCGCTTGCCATCGGCGCGGTCCTCTTCACCTGCGTCGTCGTTGCGCTGGTGACCCATCTGCTCTTTCCCTCGCTGCCCTGGGCCGCCTGCGCCGCGCTCGGGGCGATCGTCTCGCCGCCCGACGCCATTTCCGCCCGCGCGGTGCTGGAGCGGGTGCGGCTGCCGCGGCGCCTGCAGATCCTGCTCGAAGGCGAAAGCCTGCTCAATGATGCGAGCGGCCTGGTTCTCTTCCGTTTCGCCATTGCCGCCGGCGTGACCGGCGCCTTCAGCATCGGCGAAGCGGCGGGCAGCTTTTTCGTGCTGGCGGCCGGCGGCGCGCTGATCGGCATCGTCGTCGGCACGACCTGGGTTCTGCTCGTGCGCCGGCTCGGCGACGAGTATCTCATCATCGCCGCCACCGTCCTGCTCTCCTGGACTTCCTATCTGCTCGGCGAATTCGTGCACGTCTCCGGCGTCATCGCCACGGTGACGACGGGCCTGATCGCGAGCTGGCACCAGCATACCGTTCTCTCCGCCGCCACCCGCATGCGCGGCACGTCCTTCTGGACGGTCGTGGTTTTCCTGATGGAGGCCGCCGTCTTCATCCTCATCGGCCTTTCGCTGAGAGGCGTCGTCGAACGCGGCGGCGGTTTCGACGTGGTGATCGCCACCATGGGCTGGCCGATGCTGGCGATCCTGATCACGCTGACGCTCGCGCGCTTCGCCTGGGTGTTCGGATCCGATCTTTTGATCAGGCTCTGCAATGCGCTCGGGCTCCGCCGCTACACACCGCTCGGCCTTCGCGGCTCCACGGTGCTCGGCTGGGCTGGTGTACGCGGCGTGGTCACGCTGGCACTGGCGCTCAGCGTGCCCGCCGGCTTCCCCGGCCGCGATTTCATCCTGGTCACCTCCTTCGCCGTCATCCTCGGAACCGTTCTCCTGCAAGGCACCACATTGGGATATGTGATCGGCTGGGCGAGGCTGACCGAACCGGAATCGGAAAAAGCCCGGCTCACCATGAGCCAGGCCGAGGCCGCCATGGCCCAGGCACAGTTTGCGACCGTGCAAAGCCGGGCCTATGACGGCGACGGCAAACTCATCCATCCGCAATTGCTGGAGAGATATCAGCGCCGGGCGGTGTCGATCGTCGATTATGCCGCCCGCACGGAGCACTACACGCCCCTGCTCCAGGCCCATTTCGACCTGGTCCTCGAAGCCGTCGCCACCGGCCGGCGCGAACTCATCCGGCTGCACCGCGCCGGAGACATTGACGACGAGACGCTGCATGAGCTGGAACGGGATCTCGATCTCGAAGAGCTGAGCGCGATCTCGGCGAAATCGTGAAGGCGCTTCTTTTCAGCGGCGCAGAATTCCGCCCGCAGCTTCGATGGCATCCGGCGTATCGACATCGATGAGGGCGCCGTCGCCGATCTCGATATCGACGACGGGAAAGCCGGAACCCTTTATGAGTTCGCGCGCGCCTTTGTCCCCCGTCAGGCTTTTCAAAGCCGCGTAAAGCGCGCGGGGGAAAATGACCGGATTGCCCGGCCTGCCCCCCGCGGCGGAGCGGACGATGGATCGGCCGCCGCAACTGCGGAAAGCGGCGATGAGGGCGTCGAGATCGGACACGGTCAAGGCAGGCATGTCGGCAAGCATGATCATGATGCCTTCAGGCCGGCCGGCCTCGGCCGCCGCGACGCCGAGTGCAAGCGAGCTCGCCATGCCGGAGGAAAATTCAGCGTTGTGCACTGGCTTGACGGGTAGGTCCGCGATTGCCGCCTCGATCTCGGCATGCCGGTAGCCGGTGACGGCGATGACGGAATGGCTCTCGCAATTGGTCGCGGCGATCGCCGAGCGGCGGATCAGCGGCATGCCGCCGAATTCGGCAAGCAGCTTATGGGCGCCGCCCATCCGGCTCGATTGTCCCGCCGCCAGAATGACGATGGCGACGGGCGGAACCTGCTCTGGCGGATCAGCCATAGGCTGCCAGCCGGCAGGCCGCGACATCGGCGAGGATCGACAGCGCCAGCGACGTCGAATCCCGCGTCGGGCCGAATATCCCGATCGGCGCCCTGAGGCGGTCGAGATCACCGCTGCCGAAGCCGCGCTTCCGCAGGCGCTCGATGCGTCTGCGGTGCGTTCTGGTGCTCCCGAGCGCCCCGACGTAAAAGGCTTCCGATCCGAGCGCCGCTTCGAGCGCCGGCGCTTCCTGGTCGAGATCGTGATGCAGCAGGACGATCGCCGTATGGGCATCGATCTCCCCGACCTGCCGGCCGGCCTCGCCCGGCTCGCGCACGAGCACATCGAAATCCGAAGCGGCGGCGAGACGGGCAACCGCGCTTGCCTCCACCGTCTGACCCGAGATGACGACACGGGTGCGCGGGCGGTAGATCGTCAGGAAATCCCCGGCCTGCCAATGCGCCCGCTGCGGCGGCTCGGCGACCTCGAGCGACTGCCGCTCCCGATTATAGCGCAGCCCCGCCGGCCGGCGTTTTTCGAGGCGATCGAGAGCCTGCTCGATTACGCCGGCTTCCCGCAGCAGATGAATGGCGACGGTGATGCCGCCGCCGCAGGGAAGGACGATATCGAAGAAGGGCGAGCCGTCGCCGAATAGCGCCGTTCTGTCGCGGCCTTCCGCCATGGCGAGAAGCGCTTCGGCGGCGACCGCCGCCTCGACGCAGCCGCCGGAGACATAGCCGCAGTAGCGGCCGTCGGCCGCCACCGCCACATGCGAACCAAGCGCGCGCGCCGCCCCGCCCCTGATCTCGACCAGGGTAGCGAGTGCTGCGCCGCCGCCCTCCCTCAGGCAGGCGGCGGCGAAGCCGAGGATCTCGGCCGGGTCATCCGTCGAGAGCGCCCTGACAGGCGCCGGGATGGCGGTCCGCATCGAGACGCCGATTGCGCTATGCGACATCGGGCAGACCGCCGATCAGCTTGTCGAGCATGATCGGATAATGGCGGACCCGCACCCCGGTCGCGTTGTAGATGGCGTTGGCGATTGCGGCGGCGACGCCGCAGAGCCCAAGCTCACCGACACCCTTCGCCTTCATCGGCGAGGACATCGGATCCGTCTCATCGAGGAAGATCACTTCCTGATGCGGGATGTCGGCATGGACGGGAACCTCGTAGCCGGCAAGATCGTGATTGACGAAGAAGCCGTTGCGGGTATCGACCGCAAGTTCCTCCGACAGCGCGCCGCCGGCGCCCATGGTCATCGCGCCGATCACCTGGCTCCGCGCCGTGATCGGGTTGAGTATCCGGCCGGCCGCGCAGACGGCGAGCATCCTGCGGATGCGGGTTTCGCCGGTGGCGACATCGACGCCGACCTCGACGAAATGCGCGCCGAAGGTCGATTGCTGGTGCGTCTCCGCCAGATTGCCCCATTGGATCGTGTCCTCGCCGACCAACCCCTCGGAACCAGCAGCCTCGGCGAGCGGCACCGACCGGTTGCCCGACCGTACCTCGCCGTTCTCGAAGACGATGTCCTCGGAATTGAAGTCGAGCTTCTGGGCGACCGCCTCGCGCAGCTTGACGCAGGCGGCATAGACGCCCGCCGTCGAACAGTTGGCGCCGAACTGGCCGCCGGAGCCCGCGGACACCGGAAAGCGGGAATCGCCGAGCTGAACGCCGACCTTGTCGATACCGACGCCCATCATCTCGGCCGCCGTCTGGGCGATGATGGTGTAGCTGCCGGTGCCGATATCGGTCATATCGGTTTCGACGGTGACGACGCCTTCCCGGTCGAGGCGGACACGCGCGCCTGAGGGAAGCAGCAGATTGTTGCGGAAGGCGGCCGCAACGCCCATGCCGATCAGCCAGTTGCCTTCGCGGCGCGACGCCGGTTTGCCCCGGTCGCTCCAGCCGAAGCGCTCGGCGCCGAGCTTCAGGCAGCCGACGAAATTGCGATGCGAGAAGGGACGCTCCGGCTTTTCCGGATCGACCTGCGTATCGTTGACGATCCGGAATTCGACGGGATCGAGCCCGAGCTTCTCGGCCATCTCGTCCATGGCGATCTCCAGCACCATCATGCCGGGCGCTTCGCCCGGGGCCCGCATGGCGTTGCCTTCGGGAAGATCGAGCGTCGCTAGCCGCATCGCCGTCATCCGGTTGGCACCGGCATAGAGCAGCCTGGTCTGGTTGACGGCCGTCTCCGGCTGGCCTCCGGCCTGGTCTCCGGACCAGCTCTCATGGGCGATCGCCGTGATCTTGCCGTCGCGCTCGGCGCCGATGCGGATGCGCTGGATCGTCGCCGGGCGATGCGTGGTGTTGTTCATGACGAAGGGCCGCGGCAGCGCCACCTTGACCGGCCGCCCGGCCGCCTTGGCGCCGAAGGCGGCGAGCACCGCGTCGGCCCGCAGGAACAGCTTGGAGCCGAAGCCGCCGCCGATGAAGGGCGACATCAGATGGATCTTTTCCTTGTCGATGTCGAGCATTGCCGCGAGATCCGAGCGCCACCAGTCGATCATCTGGCTTGACGTCCACACCGTCAGCTCGTCCCCGTTCCAGGCGGCGATCGAAGCATGCGGCTCCATCATCGCATGCGACTGGTCCGGCGTCGTATAGGACTGATCGACGGTGACGGGTGCTGCCTTGAAAGCGGCCTCGAAATCGCCGGCTGATGTATCGGGATCGCCGCTTTCCGGCTTCACCGCCGAGGCCATCGCCGCCTTGAGATCAAAGACACCCTTCTCCTCGGCGTAATCGACCTTGACCAGCGCCGCCGCGGCACGCGCCTGCTCGAACGTCTCGGCGACGACGACGGCGATCGCCTGGTGATAGTGCTGGATTTCCTCGCCGCCGAAGAGCTTGGCGGTGTTGAACCTGCCCTTCTTGCGCTCGCCGATGTCTGGTGCCGTCACCACCGCGAGCACACCGGGCGCCTTCTTCGCGGCGGAGATGTCGATCGATTTGATGCGGCCCTTGGCGATGGCGGAACCGATCGGATATCCGTAGGCGTAGGGCAGGTTCGGATCATGCCATTCATAGGCATATTTGGCCTGGCCGGTGGTCTTTAGCTGGCCGTCGATGCGGTGGACCGGCTGGCCGACGACCTTCAGGCGGTCGATCGGATTGGTCGTTGCTGGCGTATCGAACTGCATGTCATCTCATCCCTTGGCTTCGGCGATGACCGCGCCGAGCGTGCGCTCGACAAGATCGACCTTGAAACGGTTCTGTTCGGTCGGGCGGGCGTCGGCGAGAAGTGCCGCGGCCGCCGCCCTTGCTCCTTTCGGAAGCGCTGCATCCGCCGCCTCGACCCGCCAGGGCTTGTGGGCGATGCCGCCGACGGCGACGCGGCCGGTGCCGTCAGGCTGGATGACCGCTCCGACGGAGACGAGCGCGAAAGCATAGGAGGCACGGTCGCGGACCTTCCGGTAGATCTGCCGGCCGCCGATAGGCGCAGGCAGCAGCACCGCGGTGATGAACTCGCCGCGTTCGAGCACCGTCTCGATATCGGGCGTCTCGCCCGGCAGGCGATGAAACTCGGCGATCGGTATGGATCGGCGGCTGCCGTCGGGCTTGACGGTCTCGACGACGGCGTCGAGCGCCCGCATGGCGATCGCCATGTCGCTCGGATGGGTGGCGATGCAGGCCTCGCTCGTCCCAACGACGGCATGCTGGCGGCTGAAGCCGCCGATCGCCGAACAGCCGCTGCCCGGCTGGCGCTTGTTGCACGGCTGGTTGGTGTCATAGAAATAGGGACAGCGCGTCCGCTGCAGCAGGTTGCCTGCCGTGGTCGCCCTGTTGCGCAGCTGGCCGGAGGCGCCGGCGACGAGCGCGCGGGACAGAAGCCCATAGTCGCGCCGCACGGTTTCGTGGGCGGCAAGATCGGTATTGCGCACCAGCGCGCCGATGCGCAGCCCGCCCTCCGGCGTCGCTTCGATCCTGTCGAGGCCGAGGCCGTTGACATCGATCAGATGCGTCGGCGTCTCGATCTCAAGCTTCATCAGGTCGAGAAGATTGGTGCCGCCGGCTATGAACTTGGCGTTCGGATCGGCGGCAGCGGATTTGGCGGCGGCCTCGATCGTCGCCGCGCGCTCATAGGTGAAGGCTCTCATGCTCTTGTCCCCGCGACTTCGACGATGGCGTCGAGGATGTTCGAATAGGCGCCGCAGCGACAGATGTTGCCGCTCATGCGCTCGCGGATCTCGGCGGGCGTGACCTGCGCCGGCGCGGTGAGATCGCCGGTGACGTGGCTCGGAATGTTCGCCTTGATCTCCTCGAGCACCGCCACGGAGGAACAGATCTGTCCCGGCGTGCAATAGCCGCACTGGAAACCGTCATGTTTGACGAAAGCCGCCTGCATCGGGTGAAGGTCGCCGGGCTGCCCCAGCCCTTCGATGGTCGTCACCTGATCGCCGTCATGCATGACGGCGAGCGTCAGACAGGAATTGATCCTGCGCCCGTCCACCATGACGGTGCATGCGCCGCATTGGCCGTGGTCGCAGCCCTTCTTCGTGCCCGTGAGGTGAAGATGTTCGCGCAAGGCGTCGAGCAGCGTGGTTCGATTGTCGATTTCGATGTCGTGGCGTTTGCCGTTGACGGTGAGGGATAGTTTGGAGGTCAGAGCCATATCGCTCCCAGCGGGTTGAGCCGCCGCGACCGTCGCGGCCCCGGTGACTGCGACTGCCGCAGCCGACGAGATAAGTAAGTCCCGGCGGGAGATTTCAAGTTGATCGCTATGCATGTCAGCTCCACTTCATCTTGGGAGGCGCCCGTTCAGGCGGGTGGGCGGGATTGGTGGCAGCTCTAGAGGTAGGCCGGTTGGCGCGGATGAGTAGATGAGAAATCTTGCATGCAGTTATCGAACCAGCTCATGAATGGCTGGTGCTCGGGCTTCGGCATCGGCCGGAGCAATTCCCGAAAAACCGCACAGAGATTTCCCGCTCCGGAATTGCGCAAATGCGAAAAGAGTTGGAGCATCGCCGCGACTCGAAAAAGAAATTCAAAGAGGAGACAGTCATGCAATTGAAGGACGCAACA